>NZ_BAAAQQ010000011.1:0-563264 GCF_039531755.1 Nocardioides bigeumensis | reverse complement strand
TCGACCCAGGGCGGGGAAGGGCTGATCCGTGAGGCGCTGGTGCTGCGGCACCGGCTCCCCCAGGTCTGGGCCCGCGTCCAAGCGTTGGAGGTGCCCGCGTGGCGGGCGCGGCGGATCGCCCGGGCGGTCTACGCGCGCCCGGCCGATGTGTCGGACTACCTCGACGAGCACGTCGGCCCGGTGGCGGAGAAGGTCGGCACCACCACGATCGACCGGCTCATCGACGAGGCGATGCTGCGTCTGCACGCCGAGGAGCGAGAGCTGGCCCAGCTCGAGGCGTTGGACGCGACCGGGGTGACGTTGCACGAGGAGTCGATCAACCACACCGGTGTCGCGGACATGACCATCCGGGCCCCGTGGGCCGACCTGCACGACTTCGACACCACCGTGACCGAGGTCGCCCACTGCCTCGAACCCGCCCATGCCCAAGAGCCGTTCGAGGCCCGCCGCGCCAGGGCGGTCGGGGTGCTCGCCGACCCCGCCCACGCCGCCGCGCTGCTCGCCGCCGGCACCCAGACACCCGGCACCCAGACACCCGCCGAGGAGACGCTCGGCGCGGAGACGCCGGGGGCGGGGTCGGGGAGGGCCGCGAGGCGGTCACGGCGGGGTGTGCACCTGTTCGTCCATGTCACCGAGCAGTCCCTGCACGGTGCGCTCGGGGGTGAGGTCGCCCGGGTTGAGACCACCACCGGTGGCGCGGGCCGCCCGGTGTTGGCCCAACAGGTCGCCAGCTGGTGCGGCCGGGCCGAGACGGAGGTGAGGGTCACCAAGGTCATCGACCTCAACCAGCCCGTGAGCGTCGACCGGTACGAGGTCGGCGCCCGGATGGCCCTGCGGGTCGCCCTGCGCGAACCCACCTGCGTGTTCCCCTGGTGCTCCCGCCCAGCCCGACAGTGCGACAAGGACCACTGCACGCCCTACGCCGAGGGCGGCGAGACCTGCGACCACAACCTCGCCCCACTCTGCCGGCGACATCACCGGCTCAAGACCCACACCGCCTGGACCTACGAACGCCTGCCCCTCGACATCGGCTGGCGCTGGACCGACCCCCACGGCATGCGATACCTCCGCGACCACCACGGCACCAGGCCGCTCAGGCGTCGACGTCACTTGCAGACGGCCTGACAGCGACCCACAAGGAGCCTGCAAGGGCTGCCCTCGACGGTGGTGACAACACCACCACCCGAGGAAGGCCATGCTGTGACGATCCTGACGCTCGATCCCGCGTGGCTGCCGACCACGGCCTTCGTCGTTTTGAGCACCCTGCTGGTCGTCCTGGCGATCTGGGTGACGCCCAGGCCGATCGGGACGGACTGTCAGCAGCTCACAAGGCGTCTGCAAGAGGGCAGACCGACCGTGGTGCCCACACCCGGAGCGGAAGGAAACCCCAGATGACCACCACGACGAGCCCACTGCGGACGAACGGCTGGCGGATCGCCCTCGTGCTGTCCGGCGCCGCCATGCTGATCGGCGGCCCGCGTCACCCCCAGGGCGACGCCCACGACTCGCTGACCGGCGAGCTGCTGCGCCGGTGGCGTACGCCCACGTCCTGCTGAGCATCGTGCTCTACCCCGTCACCGGGGTCGCCGTCGCCATGCTCGCCCTCACCCAGCTCGTCGCCTGGCAGGGATGGCGCAAGGTGGCCGCCCTACCAGGCCTGGCCTTCGGGGTCCTGCACACCGTCTCGGTCCCGCTGACCCTGCTGCTGCCTGACACCGAGGTGAGCGCGGTCTTCGCGGCCGCCGCGATCAGCTCAGCGGCCTGGGCGCTGCTGACCGGATGGACCGGTGCTCCGCGTCCGGCCCGGGTCGCCACGACACCTGCACCCGCACGCGTCTGACCCGGCACGCGTCTGACCCCGCGCACATCCCCCTTCCACCTAGGATCCACGCCATGCGCGTGCGGGTGTTGGGGGACCTTGAGGTCGTGGTGACCGACGCAGGCCCGCCGATCGACCTCGGCGGTCCCAAGCCGCGCACGCTGCTGGCCCTGCTGATCGCGGCGAGCGGCCGCCCGGTGACCGTCGAGCAGCTGATCGACCAGATGTGGGGCGAGGACCCCCCGTCGAGGGTCGAGGCGTCGCTGCAGTCCCACGTCGCGCGACTGCGCCGCGCGCTCGAGCCCGACCGAGCGGTGCGCGGGCCCTCCGAGCGGTTGCGGACGCACGCCGGAGGCTACTCCCTCGACCTGGCGGCCGACGACGTCGACGCACGGCGGTTCGCGGCCCTGGTGCGCGAAGCGCGAGACGTGCTGACCTCCCGACCCGAGGCAGCCGATGCGCTGATCACCGAGGCCTTGGGCCTGTGGCGTGGTGCGGCGTACGCCGGCACGGCCGCCCCGTCCCTGGATGCCGAGGTGACCCGGCTGGACGAGCTCCGGCTCGGCGCGGTAGAGGACCTCTGGGAGGCACGCCTCGTGACCGGCGCCGTGTCCGAAGCGGTGGGCGAGCTCGAGCAGCTCGTCCGCGAGCACCCTCTCCGCGAGCGGCTCTGGGCTCTGCTGGCCCGGGCGCTCTACCGCGCACACCGGCAGGGTGACGCCCTGGCCGCCCTTCGCCGGGCGCGTGACCACCTCGCCGACGAGCTCGGCGTCGACCCCGGTCCCGAGCTGCGCCGGCTCGAGGACCTGGTGCTGCGTCAGGACCCCAGCCTCGACGAGGTCGAGCGGGCGCCGGAGCCGGCCGCCCCGGCGGCGACGCACCCGCCCTCGGTCGGCGAGGCGGCGGTCGCACCCGCTCCCGGCCTGTTCGGCCGCGAGGCCCCCCTCGATGTCGTCACGTCCGTCCTGCGCGATGCCGCCGGTGGTCGGGGCAGGCTGGTCGTCGTCAGCGGTGAGCCGGGCATCGGCAAGACCCGCTTCTCCGACGCTGTCGTCGACCAGGCCCGCTCGCTGGGTCTTCGGGTCGGGTCCGGTGGGTGGGAGCCCGAGGCGAGCCCGCCGCTCTGGGGCTGGCGCCACGCCCTGACCGAGCTGACCGGTGATGCCGGCCTGCTCGACGGAGGTGACGTCGTCGACGCCGCGTCCGCGAGCTTCCGGCAGGCCGACGTCGTGCGCGAGGCCGTGCGCGCGGGAGGGCCGGCCCTGCTGGTGCTGGACGACGTCCACTGGGCCGACGCCGAGAGCCTGCGGCTGCTCCGCCGGCTGGCGACCCAGCTCGACACCCTGCCGCTGGTGGTCGTGATGGCCACCCGGTCGGCCGAGGCCGAGATCGGTCCCGCCCTGGCCGAGGCGCTGGCGGCGATCGCCCGGCTCGACCCCGTCCGCGTCGAGCTCACCGGGCTCCCGCCCGAGGCCATCGCGGCCTGGGTCGCCGAGCACTCCGGCGTCGCGGTCACCGACGAGGTCGCCAGCGCGCTCGCTGAACGAACCGACGGCAACCCCTTCCACGTGACGGAGCTGGTGCGGCTGCTGGTCGGCGAGGGCGCACTCACCTCACGCGATGCGTCCGCCTGGACAGCCGTGCCGGGCGGGGTGCGTGACGTCGTACGCCAGCGCCTGAGCGACCTCGACGGAGACGCCGCACGCGTCCTGTCGACCGCCGCGGTGATGGGTCGCTCCTTCGACGTGGTCGTCGTGGGTCGGGCGGCGGACTCCGGCGTCGAGGAGGTCGACGAGGCGGTCGAGGCCGCCCTCATGCGCGGACTCGTCGACGTCGAGGAGCCGGGTCGCTACCGGTTCACGCACGCCCTGGTCCGCGACGCGATCTACGACGGGCTCGCGGCTCCGGCGCGGGCGCGGACGCACGCCGCGGTGGCGCTCGCCCTCGAGGACCGGTACGCCGGACGGCTGCTCGACCACGTCGGCGAGCTGGCGGAGCACTATCGGCTCGCGGGACCGGCGCACGTCCGCTCCGCCTGGGTGTTCGCCCGGCGAGCCGCCCAGGCGGCGGCGGCGCAGTCCGCGCACGACGAGGCGTTGCGTCTCTTCGGCGAGGCCGCCGACCTCCAGGAGCTCGACCTGGCCGTCACCGGCCCCGAGCGTGAGGCGACGCTGGTCGGTCGGTCCGTGGCCCTGGTCCAGCTGGGCCGGCCCATCGAGGCGTGGCCGGTGGTGGCCGCCGCTGCCGAGTCCGCGCTCGAGCGGGACGACGTCGAGGCGGCCGCTCGGATCCTGCAGACGATCACCGTCGACAGCGTGTGGGGCTGGCGCACGCAGGGCTCGTGGGACGACGAGGCGATCTCGTTGTGGTCGCGGGTCCTCGACCGCCTGCCCACCGAGGACCCCGCCCACCCGGTGGTACAGGGGGCGCTGGCCTTCGAGCTCCTCTACAAGCCCGGCATGCAGGGGCGGGCCACCGAGCTCGCCGACGCGGCCGTGGCGGCCGTGCGCCGCGGACACCGGGACGCCACCCGGCTGCGGGTGCTGTGGCTCGCGGTCCAGGCGATGCTGCGTCCCGATCTCGTGCACCACCGGCTGACCCTGCACGACGAGATGATCGAGCTGGCGTCCGAGCTGGGCGAGCCGGCGGTGCTGGCCGGCAGCCTGGCGACACGAGCCGCCGACCGGGCGGACCTGCTCCAGCTCGACGGCGCCCGCGCCGACCTCGACCGCGCCGAGCAGCTGGCCCGACAGCACCGGCTCCCGCAAAACCTGCTGATCATCGGCTGGTCGCGCTCGACGCTGCGGCAGATGGCGGGCGACCTGGCGGACGCCGACGCGGTCATCGGCGAGCTGGAGGCGCTGCAGGCGACGCTCGCGGTGGCAGGCGAGGGCATCGGACTGTGCCAGCGAGCCGTGCTGCGCTTCGTCGAGGGCCGCCTGCCCGAGCTGGAGCCCCACCTTCGCGCCGCGGCGTCGTTCTACCCGCTGTTCCGGGAGCTGCACGCCCTCGCCCTGGTGGAGGCGGGCCGACTGGACGAGGCACGGGAGGTGATCGGCCCCTGGGCGGCCCTGCCGGAGCCGCCCTGGGACTACCTGTGGACGACCTACGTGGCGGTGCGTGCCCGGATCTGGTCGGCTCTGGGTGACCAGGTGGCGGTCGCGGCGCTGCGCGAGGCGCTCACGCCGTACGCCGGCCAGTGCGCCGGCACCCTCCCGGTCGCCTTTCTCGGCAGCAACCACCAGGTGCTCGGCGACCTCGCGGCGGCCGCGGGCGACACCGGGGCCGCCCGTGAGCACCTGCTGCTGGCCCGCAAGGCCCACGAGGACGCCGGCCTCGAGCTCTGGGTGGCCAGGTCCGAAGCGTCCCTGGCCACCCTCGGCCTTCCTACTTGAACTTGAACTCGGCCGTCTTGGTCCGGCCGTCGGTGAGCGTCACCACGAGCGTCCGGCAGCTGCCCGTCCAGCTCTTCTGGGTCTTCCAGTTGAACTGGTAGCGCTGGCTGCCGGCGTCGTACGTCAGCTCCGACGCACCCGGCGAGACGGTCTGCTCCAGCTCGTCGGCCGTTCCCGTCGTTCCGCACGGGTGCGGGGACGAGGCCGGGAACCCGGCCCTGAAGATGTCCATCCCGCGGTTGCCCCCGAGGCTGAACTTCACCGGGACCGCCGAGCCGGCCTTCACGACGTTGACGACCGACGGGTTGTCCACCGGCGCGTAGAACCCGTCGAACGGGTACGCCGGCGGCGTCGTGCCGCCCTGGACCGTCACCGCCACCGTCGCGGTGGTGTCGCCGCCCTGCCCGTCCGAGGCCGTCACCGTGGCGGTGAAGGACCCCGTCGAGGCATAGGTGTGCGTGCCGGCGCAGTCGGTGAGCGGCTGCGGCGCCGAGCCGTCGCCCCAGGTCACCGAGCAGGTCACCGGGTCACCCGGGTCGGTCGCGACCGCCGTGAGCGAGACCGCCTGGCCGAGCGGGACGACCGTGCCCGGGGCGGGCGCGGTGATCCGCAGCGACGGCGCCACGTTGCGCACCGTCACCCCGACCGTCGCGGTGGCGGGGTCGTTGACCCCGTCGTCCGCGGTCAGCGTGAGCTCGGCCTCGCCGCTGGCCGTGCAGGAGAGCGTCGTCTCCAGCGAGCCGGGCGCCGCGACCGTGCAGCCGCCGCCGATGACCGACCACGTGGCGGGTGCCGACGAGGTGCCCTTGACCGTGACGCTGCCGCCCTCGTCGAGCACGAGCGGGAGTCCCGCGTCGACGGTCGGGCCCGCGTCGTCGTCGGTGACGACGGCCTTGGGCACCTCGAGCAGCAGGACCTCACGGCCAGTGCTGGTCTTCAGGGACTTCCCCTCGTTGAGGGACAGCCCGAAGACCTCGTCGGCGAGTGGCTCGGCGCGGGTGTCACCCACGACCGAGGCCACCGCCTGGCGCTCCGGCGTGACCGCGCTGAGCGTGACGCTGCCGTCGCCGGCCAGGACGTCGGTGCCGAGCTCGGCCGTGCCGGGCACGACCACCCACGGGACCTCGAGGGTCTCGCCAGCCGGCAGCCCCTCGACCCGCAGCGAGTACGCCGCCGGGGTGGTCCCGCTGTCGCCCTCGGTCACGGCCGGGGCCGTCACCTCGAGGCGCACCGGGTCGTCGTCGGTCAGCGTGACCGTCCCGTCGCCGCCCAACCGGGCGTTGACCGGCTCGCTGAGCGTGACCACGACGGACCTGCCCGGACCCGGCGTGGTGTTGCCGGGCACCTGGACGTGCACGTCGACCGATCGGTCCCCGGCAGGGATCAGCACGTGGCCCGAGCCGACCTGCACCCCAGCCTCGACAGCGGCCCACAGCACCTCGACGTCCTTGCCGCTGGCGGCGTCGAGCCGCACGGGCACCGTGACGTCCGTGAGCGAGGTGTCCCCCTCGGGAGCCGTCACGTCGCCCGCCGACACGACCGGAGCCGCGTCGTCGTCGATGACCGTCACCACGGCGGTGCCGCGGTCGATCCGGACGCCCCGCGAGATCGACACGACGGTCAGCGCCAGCTGCTCGTCGTTCTCGTCGAGCGCGTCGTCGGCCGCCGAGATCGGGAGCGTCACCGTCGTCGCACCGGCGGGGATCTCCACCTCGCGGACCGGCTGGTCCGCGAGCTGGTAGGCCACCGAGAGCGCCACCGGAGCCGCCTCGCTGAGGGTCAGCGTCGCCGACCCTCCGGTGGCCTCACCGATCGTCGCGTCCGCGACCTCGGCCGAGACCCACTGGACGGCCGGCTCGAAGTCCGGGTCGGACTTCGGGCGGACCAGCGCCAGGCCGTTCCACACCGAGCCCGTGACGTCCATTGGCACGACATCGCCCAGCGGCACCTGCTGGATCTCTGGACTGAGCACGCTCCCGGTGCCACCGGTGCCGGCGCTGCCGTTGGTGCTCACGCCCCAGACCAGCACGGACCCGTCGGCGCGGGTGGCGTGCAGGGTGCTGGTCGTGTCCAGCTCGATGTCGACGATCGGCGGTCCGGCCGGCAGGCTCGTCACCTTCTCCGGCAGCTTCTGCACCCCGGTCGCGGGCTCGTCGATGACGTCCAGCTCGTGGTTGGTGTTGCGACCCCAGAGCCACACACCGCCGTCCTCGTCGAGGGCCGCTCCCGTGCTCTTGCCCATCGCGATGTCGACCATGCCGGACCCGAGGCCGGTCACCGGCCGCAGGTCGTTCTGGTCGTCCTGGGTGAACGGCCGGCCGAGCGCGTCGTCGTAGCCGCCGCACGACCAGACGCTGCCGTCGCGCTTGAGCACGTAGGAACCGCCGTGGTCACCCGCGGCGACCTGCAGCACGTCGTCGCCGTACAGGGGGTTCACCGCAGCCGTGCGTCGAGTCGTGTCCGCGAACGCGTCGTCGCAGCTGACCACGCCCCAGTCCATGACACGCCCGTCCGCGAGCACCGCCAGCGAGCCGTTCTCGCCCGTCTCGACCTGGACCACGTCGTCGATCGGGACGCCCGATCCGTCCACCACGACACGCGGGTGGAGACCCATCGCCTCCGGGTCGTTCGTGCCGAGCTGCCCGAGGGCGTTCGCCCCCCACGCCGCGACGTTGCCCCCGCCCATCAGCGCCAGGGAGAAGGTCCCCTCACCGGCGACGGACCGCACGCCCGTCAGCTGGGTCCCGGAGCCGCCGCCGATGCCGAGCACGGGCACGGGCGACCACCGCTTGGTCTGGGTGTCGTCGCCGATGCGACCGTTGAAGTTCTCACCCCAACCCCACAACGCCCCGTCGTCGTCCACGGCGAAGCCGCCGCGGTAGACCGAGGTGATGGCGCGCACCTCGCCCAGGGACGGCACCGGGACGGGCGACCAGTAGGGCAGGTCGGCGTTCGGGCGGGGCGGGAGGCCGATGCCCGAGGGGTGACCCCACGCCTCCACGCGGCCGAGCGGACCGCCGAGCGGGGCGTCGGGGGTCGCGGCGCTGCAGTCGTCGTCGCGCCCGTTGCCCGGGCGTTCGTAGCCCTGCGGGTGCACGTCGGCTCGCGTGTCGTCGCAGTCCGCGTCCGGTCCTCGCGACCAACCGTCGCCGTCGGCGTCGGGGCCCACCACGGTGACCATCCAGGTGTGGACGGCACTGCGGTCCTTGCCCGTGGCACGGACTGTCAGCGCACCGGCGCCGAGCTCGTCGGCGGTCAGGGAGTACGTCGACCCGGTCGCGCCGGTGACCACCTCGCCGCGGTGGGTCCACTGGTAGGTGAGCGGGTCACCGTCGGGGTCGGTCGCGGACACGCTGAACGACGTGGACGCGCCCGACACCACGGTGACGGCGGGGTCCGGTGTCGCGGCGCTGACGACGGGGGGCCGGTCGCCGTCGGTGCGGGACACGTGCGCCAGGTCGACGCCCGCCTTGCCGTCGGCATCGGTCACCCGCACGGCGACGGTCCGGGTCGTCCCCACGGTGGTCTCGACGGTGAAGCCCGAGGCGTCGTCGTACTGACCGTCCCCGTCGAGGTCCCAGTCGGCCGACACCGTCCTGGCGCCGTCGCGGCCGGCGCTCGACGCGCTCGCGTCGAGCCGGACGAGGCCGGAGCCGTCGGTGCGGTAGGGGCCGCCGGCGGCGGCACTGGGGAACACGTCGGACCCGGACGACTCCAGAGCATCGACGAGCTCGTCCCAGCCAGCAGCGGTCTCCTGGAGGGCAGCGCGGGTCTCGGTGCGCGCGGCGACCAGGTCGTCGAGGGTGGCCCGGAGGTCAGCCTCGCTGGGCGCGTGCAGCACGCCCTGGGCGACGTACGCCGCCTCGACGTCGTTGATCTCGCCGACGTCCAGACCCTGGTTGGTGAGGTGACGCTGCTCCGTGGGGGTGAGGCCCTGCGTCTGGATGCGGCGCACCTGGGCCTCGCCCTCCTCGGCAGCGGCGACCAGCGCAGCCAGACGGGGCGTCATCGCCGCGCGGAGGTCCTCGGCGGCCGAGTCTTCGGCCAGGTGGGCGTCCAGCGTGTCCGCGACGTCCCGGACGGCCCGCGCCTGGACCAGGGCCCACGCCTCGTCGCCCGCCTCCTGGGCGCCCTGGTAGCGCTCGAGCGCGTGCAGGAGCTCCTCGGCCAGCACGCCTTCGCGGCCCAGCGGCTCGGCGAGCGCGCCCACGGCGTCGGCCACGGCGCGCCCGCTGGCCGGGATCTCCGGCGTGGCCGGGGCCGTGAGGCCGGGCAGCGTGTCGAAGTCGGGGTCGGCCGGGTCCTTCCAGATGGCGCCCCACTTCTTCGCGGTCTGCATCACCTCGCCGAGCACGATGCCCTCGATCCAGTCCTCGAAGGGTGCCCGCGAGTGGTCGACGTCCTGGATGACGGCGAGCACCTCGAGCAGGCAGGCCGGGTTGGGCGCCAGCAGGCAGGCGGCGATCGACTTGGCGTCGTCCAGCTTGAAGAGCATGGTCAGTGCGACGTGGGTCTTGATCCACGAGGCGTACTCCTCGCGGGCGGCGTCCTTGAGCCGGCGGATCGACGGGTCGACCGGCGGCACGTCGCCGTCGGGCACGTCGATGTGGATGACGTTGCTGAAGATGGTGTCCGCGGTGTCGACCATGCCGTCCTGGCAGGTGTCGAAGACGACGTCGAAGTCGCCGTCGCCGAGGGTGCCGCTGGGTGTGGTCACCGCGATGAGCTCTCCGAGGAAGGCGCCGCTGCCGGTGCCGACGATGGTGTTGGGTCCCTCGCCGCCGGCGTCCTTGAGCTCCTGGCCGTAGAGGATCGACCCGGTCGGCACGATGTAGACGTCCGTGGCGGGGTAGATCCAGTCCTCCTCGAAGGTGTTGCGCGCCGCGACGCGGCGGCAGTTGTTCTCGTAGCGGATCGAGCCGTCGATCATGATCATCGCGTTGGCGCCGGCGCTGATGGACTCGCGTCCGGCGCCGAACGTCATCGAGTCGGAGGCGGAGGCATCGGCGGCGCTCGGGACGAGGGCCACCAGCCCGGCCAGCAGGGTGCCGGCCGTCAGACCTCTCGTGGTCCGGGCTGTGGTCGTGGTGCGCATGTCGGGTTCCTTCTGCTGGTCGTGTCTGTCGTGGTCGGTCGGGTCGACCCTCGGGGCAGCCGCTTGTCGGCCACTTGAGGTCGGCTTGCGGACGTCTTGAGGCCGGCCCTGCGGGCGGTTCGTCAGGCGTCGCTCAGGGGGTAGGGGTGCCGTGGATGCGCTGCGCGTGCTTGCGGAAGGCCCGGCGGGCCAGCCGCGGGACGATCACGCGGACGGGCGGGGGAGCGGTGCTCAGCATCCGCTGGACGACCTGGGGGTCACCGTCGTGCTGGATCATCCCGAAGGTCAGGAACATCTCCTTGCGGGGGTTCTCGCGGCGCGCCCGCTCGCCGACCGCGTGCCACTCGTCGTACGTCAGGGTGCGGGCGGCGATGGGGAGCAGCCGCTCCTCCTCCGCGTCGAGGTGCTCGGTGAGGTGGGCGTGGACGAGGTCGAGGGTGTCGGCCAGGCGGCCTCTCGCCTCGACGTCGGCCGTCGACTGCCACTGGGTGCGCAGCCTCTCGACCTCCCCGAGCAGGGCGTCCAGGCGCTCGTGCTGGCTCTCCATCAGGTGGACGATGGGGGCGAGCTCCTCCGGGACCCGCTCCAGCAGGAGCGGCCAGACCAGCTCGTCCTCGCCGGTGTGGTGGTGGTGCAGGCAGCGGGCGACGTACTCCAGGTGCTCGCTCACCTCGGCGGCGCGGGCCGAGTCGCCGGCGGCGACGCCGCGGACGACCCCGCCGGCCAGCCGGAACTCGCGGCGGAAGAACGTGTGCACCGTCGGCATCTCGCTGGTGTCGATGGGGCCGGGCTGGGTGGGTTGGGAGGGCTGGGTGGGTTGGGTCCTACGGCGTGTGGTCATCGTGGTCTCCTCGGGTGGGTGGTGCTCCCAAGGTCGACGCAGCCGCCTGCAGGCTCCTTGCAGTCCGCTTGCAGGACGGGTCAGCAGCCCAGCCGGCTCGCGAAGGTCTCGATCACCTCGGCCATCCGGTCCGGCACCTCGAACATCGGGAAGTGGCTGCGGGCGTCGAGCCTGACCACCTCGAACCACGGGTGCGAGGACGCGAAGTCCCGCTGCGCGGCCAGCACGGCGTCGTCGCCCGGCTGGGCGTAGACGTGCAGCGTCGGGCAGGGCTGGAGCGCGGCGAGCGGGACGGGGCAGTCGCCGAACCGCGCGGCGATCTCGCGTCCCGCACGGCTCCAGTGGGGCTGCCCGTAGGTGCCCATCGACGCGACGTACTCGTGCAGCCCCGGTACGTCGAGGCCGCTGGTCCACATGCCGAAGAGCCCGGCGCGGACGTCGGACCACGCCGGCGACTGCAGGCCCGAGAGCGCGTCGGCGAAGCCCGGGGGAGTGCCGAGCACCATCCAGTCGAGGAGCACGACGCCGGGGACCCGGTCGGCCCCGAGCCGTTCGCGCAGGTCGATCGCCGCCCAGCCGGCGTGGGAGAGTGCGACCGGCACCACCCGGTCGAGCCCGAGGTGGTCGATCGTGGCGACGAGGGCGTCGAGCACCTCGGCGTACCCGAAGTCGCCGCCCCCGGTCACCGGGTCGGCCGAGTCGCCGTGGCCCGGCAGGTCGACCGAGACCGCGCGGCGTCCTGGGTTGCGGCTCAGGAGGGCGTCGAACACGTCGCGGTCGCCGCACCAGCCGGGCACGTGGAGAAGCGCGGGCAGGTCGGCGGCGACCCCGTTGTCGGAGTGGGCGAGGGGGGAGGTCGTGGACGGCGCGGCGGAGGTGGTGGTCACGGTGGAGCTCCTCTCTTTTACTGCCCTGTGCAGTATCTAGAGGAGGAGTAGATACTGCCTAAGGCAGTATGTCAAGATGCGTCATGCCCGCGTCCTCCCCGCCGCCCTCCCCGCCGCCCTCCCCGCCGCCCTCCACGACCGGACACGCGATCCTCGGCCTGCTGGGGCTGCGCTCCTGGACGACGTACGAGCTGGCCAAGCAGGTGCAGCGCAGCCTCAGGTGGTTCTGGCCCCGCGCGGAGCGCAAGCTTTACGACGAGCCCAAGCGGCTGGTCTCCGCAGGCCTCGCCCATGCGAGCCAGGAGAGCACCGGCAAGCGCCCGCGCACGGTCTACTCGACGACGGACGCGGGACGCGCAGCGCTGCGCGACTGGCTCGACGAGCCGCCCGCTCCCCGGACGACCGAGTTCGAGGCCATGGTGAAGGTGTTCTTCGCCGATGCGGGCACCCTCGACCAGCTGCGCACCACGTTGGAGCGGATCGCGACCGAGGCCGAGGAGCGCCTCGCCGAGGTGACCGAGCTCGCCGAGATCTGGCTCGCGGAGCCGGCGTTCCCCGAGCGCGCGCACCTCGGCGCGATCGGGCTCGCGCTGGTCAAGGGTCAGGAGGAGGCGGTGCTGCAGTGGGCGACCTGGGCGAGGGGGCAGGTCGACGAATGGGCCGCCACCGACGACCCGGGGCACTGGGACCCCGACGTCGTGTTCAGGCGGCTGGCGCGCGGCTGAGCGCGGCCTCCACCGCGTCGGCGCCGAGCACGTCGCCCGGCATCGCCCGCACCGCGTCGCCCAGCGCAGCCGCCGCCGACCGGTGCGCCCCGTCGGCGAGCAGCTCGGCCAGAACGGGTGCCAGGTCGTCGGGCGAGGCGCCCTTGCGCACCGATCGGCCCGCTCCGGCAGCCTGCACGCTCCGGGCCACCGTCACCTGGTCGGCGTTCGGGTCCATGGGCATCAGGACCACGGGGAGGTCGTGGGCCAGCGCCGCCATCGAGCTGCCGTGACCTCCGTGGCCGACGAACAGCGACGCCGACCCCATCAGCTCGGCGTGCGGGACGAAGCGCCGCACGTCGACCGTCGGCGGCGCCGCGAGCTCGGCGGGCTCGATGGCCGGTCCCGTCGTGACCACGACGCGGGCACCCAGGTCGTGCGTGGCGTCCACGATCCGTTGGAGCGCCTCGCGCATCCCGGGGTAGCCGAACGTGCTGAGGCTGACGAGCACGGCGGGCTCCTCCGCTCCGACCGGCTGCGAGCGCGGCGACCACGAGGCGACCGGACCCACCTGCACGAAGTTCCCGTCGGACGGGAGGGGGTCGAGCACCGGCAGGCTCGTGACGATGCGCGCGCGTGCCCGGCTCAGGGCCAGCGACGGTCGCAGCCGACGCAGGCGCACGACGAGGCCGAGCGGTCCGGCGAGCATCGCGCGGTACGCCGCGTCGTGCAGGTGCTCGAGGACGACGTACGGCGTGCCCGACGCGCGCGCCGCGTCGAGGGCGCCGAAGGTGAGGCAGTCGACGACGACCAGGTCCGCCGGGCGTCGTGCCAGGGCGGCCAGCAGGTCGTGGCCGGCGCCGCGGTCGCCCAGGGTGCGCAGCATGGTGAGCGGGCTGGTGTCGCCCAGGCGGTCGAAGGTCCGCGTGCGCGAGGTCGCCTCGACCTCGAAGCCTGCCTCGACGAGGGCGGCGCGCTGGCTCTCGTGCCCCAGGAATCGCACGGTGTGCCCGCGCCCCTGCAGCACTCGGGCGATGGCCAGTGCCGGCGGCACGTTGCCGCCGCCGTCCCAGGTGACGAAGAGGAGCTCGGACATCGGGGTTCTCCTAGTGGGTGTCGAGCAGGGCCCGGACGAGACGGTCGATGCGCTGCTCGGTGCGGGCGCGACTCAGGCCGCGGTCACGCCGCAGCAGCTTCCAGGTGTAGACATCGGTCGCGACCACGAGCAGGTCGGTGAGCTCGTCGGGGTCCTCCGCGTCGGCGAGGTGCGGCGCGAAGGTCGTCTCGACCCACGCGCGATGCAGCTTCTTGCCGCTGGCGGTCACCGACGCCATGAGTGCCTCGGTCCCTTCCTGCGCGAGCATGAGCAGGACGGCACTGCCCCGCAGCTCGTAGTGGGCGACGATGGCGCGCACTGCGGACCCGACGTCGCCGGCCGGGGCGCGCCGCTCGTCGACGATCCGGCTCTCGGCGTACCGCTGCGCCTCCTCGAAGAGCCCCGCCCGGCTGCCGAAGTGACGCAGCACCGTCTGCACGCTGACCTCGGCTCGCTGGGCCACCAGCTCGAGGGAGATGTCGGCGACGAGCCGTTCCCCGGCGAGGTCGGCGGTCGCGTCCAGGATCCGGCTGCGGGTCTGCTCGGCTGCCCTGGCGCGTCCGGTCATCGTGTAGGCACGCGTCGTTTTCATGTCAATTACAGTTCACATCAAAGTACTATTGATGTCAATGGACAGTGACACGAATGTCTGGACCGGGACCGCCTCTAGAGTCTTCCTGTGTCGCAATCCCCGGAGCCGCGCATCGGCCACGCCGAGCGCGACCGCACTGTCGAGAGGCTGCGTGACGCGGCCGGTCTCGGTCGGATCGACCTCGACGAGCTCGACGAGCGGGTCGAGGCCGCCCTCGCGGCGCGCACCCAGTCCGACCTCGACGTCCTGGTCGCCGACCTCGGCCCGGTCCGACCGGGGAGCTCCGGCATCGTCGTCCGCGGCCCAGCACCGACTCTCCCGGCCGCGAGCGGGTACGCCGCCGCCGACCCCATGCTGCTGTCGGCCGGCAGCGGCAGCACCCGCAAACGTGGCCGATGGGTGGTGCCAGGCTTCCTCCGGCTCAGCGCCAGCCTCGGCAGCATCAAGCTGGACTGTCGGGCAGCCACGACGGAGTTCCCGGTGGTCGACGTGGAGGTGGTCCCCTCGGCGGGCAGCGTGGTGATCATCGTGCCCGAGGGCTGGGCGGCCGACATCGACCGCGTCGGGCGCGGCATCGGCAGTGTCAAGAGCACCGTCGCCGAGCAGCCTTCCACCGGCTCGCCGCTGCTGGTCCTGCGTGGCAGCGTCGGTCTCGGCTCGGTCACCGTGCGCCACCAGAGGTGGTACGACCGCAAGCCCCGAGGCTGACCCGGCGGGCACGCGCCGATAGGGACGCCTGAGGGGCGCTGGGTAGAGTGGCGGGGCGCCCCCCGAGGGTGCGTCAGCGTGCCCGCACACTCCAGGAGTCTTCGCACAGTGCCTGCCATCATCGACAAGTTGCTCCGCATCGGCGAGGGCAAGATCCTCCGCCAGCTGGAGACCATCGCCAAGGCCGTCAATGCCATCGAGGACGACTTCGTCGCGATGAGCGACGACGAGCTGCGCGCGATGACCGACCAGCTCAAGAAGCGCTACGAGGACGGCAGTACCCTCGACGAGCTGATGCCCGAGGCGTTCGCGACGGTGCGCGAGGCGGCCAAGCGGGTCATCGGCCAGCGGCACTACGACGTGCAGATCATGGGCGGCGCGGCGCTGCACCTCGGCAACATCGCCGAGATGAAGACCGGTGAGGGCAAGACCCTGGTGGCCACGCTGCCGGCGTACCTCAACGCCCTGTCGGGCAAGGGCGTGCACGTCGTCACCGTCAACGACTACCTCGCGAAGTACCACGCCGAGTGGATGGGCCGCGTGCACCACTTCCTTGGTCTGACGACCGGCGTGATCCTGCCGCAGATGCGTCCCGACGCCCGCCGCGAGGCCTACGCCTGCGACATCACCTACGGCACCAACAACGAGCTCGGCTTCGACTACCTCCGCGACAACATGGCGGGCTCCATCGAGGAGTGCGTGCAGCGCGGGCACAACTTCGCCATCGTCGACGAGGTCGACTCGATCCTCATCGACGAGGCGCGGACCCCGCTGATCATCAGCGGCCCCACGCAGGACGAGGTCCGGTGGTACGGCGAGTTCGCCAAGATCGCCGCCAAGATGACGCGCGACGTCGACTACGAGGTCGACGAGAAGAAGCGCACCATCTCCGTGCTCGAGCCCGGCATCACCCGGGTCGAGGACCACCTCGGCATCGACAACCTCTACGACTCGGTCAACACCCCGCTCATCTCGTTCATGCACAACTCCATCAAGGCCAAGGAGCTGTTCCACAACGACAAGGAGTACGTCGTCATCGACGGCGAGGTGCTCATCGTCGACGAGCACACCGGTCGCATGCTCGCTGGCCGCCGCTACAACGACGGCCTGCACCAGGCGATCGAGGCCAAGGAGGGCGTCGAGGTCCGCGAGGAGTACCAGACGCTCGCGACCGTCACGCTCCAGAACTACTTCCGCATGTACGACAAGCTCTCCGGCATGACCGGCACGGCCATGACCGAGGCCAGCGAGTTCGACAAGATCTACAAGCTCGGCGTGGTCCCGATCCCGACCAACAAGCCGATGGTCCGCAAGGACCAGCCCGACCTCGTCTACCGCACCGAGGAGGCGAAGTACGAAGCCGTCGTGGAGGACATCGCCGAGCGCCACGCCGCCGGGCAGCCGATCCTGGTCGGCACCGTCTCGGTCGAGAAGTCCGAGCACCTGTCGGGCCTCCTCAAGCGCCGCGGCGTCCCGCACACGGTGCTCAACGCGAAGCAGCACGCCGACGAGGCGAAGGTCGTCGCGCTCGCCGGTCACCGGGGCGCGGTCACCGTCGCCACCAACATGGCCGGCCGAGGCACCGACATCATGCTCGGCGGCTCGGTCGACTTCCTCGCCGACGACGAGCTGCGCAAGCAGGGCCTCGACCCGGTCGAGAACGCCGAGGAGTACGACGCCGCCTGGCCCGCCATGGTCGAGAAGATCAAGGCGCAGGTGGCCGCGGAGCACGACGACGTCCGCGAGCTCGGCGGCCTCTACGTCGTCGGCACCGAGCGGCACGAGTCGCGCCGCATCGACAACCAGCTGCGTGGTCGTTCCGGCCGCCAGGGCGACCCGGGCGAGTCCCGTTTCTATTTGTCCCTCCAGGACGAGCTGATGCGGCTCTTCAAGTCCGAGTGGGTCGACCGGGTGCTGACGGTGATGAAGGTCCCCGACGACGTGCCGATCGAGAACAAGCGCGTCACCGGCGCGATCGCGAGCGCGCAGGGCCAGGTGGAGTCGCAGAACTTCGAGTCCCGCAAGAACGTCCTCAAGTACGACGACGTGATGAACCGCCAGCGCGAGGTGATCTACGCCGAGCGCCGCGAGGTGCTCGAGGGCGCCGACCTCGAGCAGCAGGTGCGCACCTTCATCGACGACGTCGTCGCAGGTTACGTCAACGGTGCGACGGCGGAGTTCGCCGAGTCGTGGGACCTCGACGCTCTCTGGGTGGCGCTCAAGCAGCTCTACCCGATCTCGCTGTCGCACGAGGCGTTGGAGAAGGAGGCCGGCGGACGCGAGAACCTCTCCCGCGAGGCGCTCGTGGAGGCGCTGCAGAAGGACGCGCAGTCGGCGTACGACGCCCGCGAGGCCGAGGTCGGTGAGGAGGTCATGCGCGAGCTCGAGCGGCGCGTGCTCCTGTCGGTGCTCGACCGCAAGTGGCGAGAGCACCTCTACGAGATGGACTACCTGCGCGAGGGCATCTACCTCCGGGCCTACTCCCAGCGCGACCCGCTCGTGGAGTACCAGCGTGAGGGCTTCGACATGTTCGCCACCATGATGGAGGGCATCAAGGAGGAGTCGGTCGGCTTCCTGTTCAACCTCGAGGTCGAGGTGGAGGACGACGAGGACGACGGCACCGACGAGGTGGACGAGTCGGTCGACCTCGAGCCGATGCGCCAGGAGGTGCCCTCCGTCTTCGAGAAGCCGGCTGGCGCGGCCGCCCCGGCGGCCGCGGGTCCGCAGATCCGGGCCAAGGGTCTCGAACGGCCGAAGCAGCCGCAGCAGCTGTCGTACTCCGCGCCCAGCGAGGACGGCGAGGCCGAGGTCCGTTCGGCGTCGGCCTCGGGTGCCGACACGGGTGCCGCGGTCGGTCGCAACGCGCTGTGCCCTTGTGGTTCGGGCAAGAAGTACAAGCGCTGCCACGGCGCCCCCGGCGGCCCGACCGGCCTCACCGCGCGCGTCAACTGACCACACGCTGGTCGGGGAGGTCGCGCAGAGACCGTCACGAGACCCGCTGGGGGGCTGCCAGGTGTCCCCACCGTCGGCGTTCGTCTCACCGTGTCCCGACCCGCCCCCCGGTGGTCGAGCAGCGAGCGCAGCGAGCGACAAGTCGAGACCCTCGACCTGCGTGACCCCACACCGACCGTTCGTTCCTCACGGTCGGTTGGTCACGCAAAGTCGAGGGCGGTGCACTGAAGCCTGCCCTGCAGGACCTCGAAGCGGGCGGCCACGGCGCGGAAGCGCTCGCCGTGGCGCACCCGGACGCTGACCTCGCAGATCTCCCGGGTGACGAAGCTGGCGCGCACGCTGACCACCTGGGGCCGGATCGCCGCGTAGGCCCTGCCCTGCCCCGCGGGTCGGCCGGCGGCACGCGCGACGAGCTGGGCGCGTCGGCACAGGTCGGCGTACACGTCGCGGCTCGTCCAGCGCACCAGCTGCGACGCGGGCCGGTCACCCCCGACGATCTCGACTGCCGCCTGGGCATAGCGCTGGGCCCACTGCTCGACGCGGCGGCGCAGCGGCTCCTCGATGTCGACCACGCCGGCCGTCGGCGCGCACGGCAGGCTGAGGGTCGGTCCCGGCTGTCGCGACAGATCGAGCGCGAGGGTGCCCTGGATGCTCGACAGCGGCACCACCCCGTCGTAGCGACGGAGCATCTCCTCGACCCCCAGCGCGCTCACCGGGCCACCCCCGGCACGACGAGCCGCTGCCCAGGACGGATCCGGTCGGGGTCGGGTCCGACCACCTCCAGGTTCGCGGCGTGGATCCGACGCCAGAGTGCGTCGATCGCGGCGTCGCCCGCGCCGTTCGGCAGCAAGCCACGCGCGAGGGACCACAGGGTGTCCCCGGCCTGGACGACCACGAGGGTGCCGGCATCGGCCGTCGACTCGATCGCCGGCCTCGTCCGCCTCGTCGGCGCGAGCCGAGAGCCGCCCCCGGTCGGCCGGTCTGGCAGCGCGAGCCCGTGCAGGGCGTCGGCGGCCGCGTGACGCGTCGGACGAGGTGGCTCGGCGGCCTGCGCCGGGACGGCGACCGCCCCGCTGAGCGCGACTCCGCAGGCGAGGAGCACGAGGCGGGAGACGAGCGAGCGGGGCGCGGCAGCCGGGGAGCGGAGCTCAACGGCCTCGCCGACCGCGAGGGTCGTCACGCACCACAGCCACACCACGCACGCGGCGGCCGTGAGGGCGCCGCCCTGGGCCAGGGCCTCCTCGAGCGATCCGGGGCGCGCGGCGACCGCCCGGTCCGGCCGCAGCCACGCCAGCAACGCGACGGCGACGATCGTCGCGGTTGACCAGACGGCGCCACAACGCGCCCCAGAAGCTCGACCCATCCCGAGAACCTTTCGTTTACCTGCGGTTGCTTTAGTTCACGGGACAACTCGATGTCATGTCAACCAGTTGTACACAGGCATGATGGGATGGTGATGTGGCAACAATCACCCGACGCGGGTGACCCCACCGGTTCCAGGCAGATCTTCGACCTCATGGACGACCTCGAGGCCCAGGCGGAGGCGGCCTACGACCTCGAACGGCACATCGATCTCGCCGATCGCAGTCGCGCCGAGTACGCCGCCGTCACGCTGGCCAGTCGTCTGGCCGCCTCCGTCGGTGGCGACGTGGCGCTGCACGTCACGGGCGTGGGAGCGGTCGCGGGGCGGCTGGACCGCGTGGGCCCGGACTGGTGCGCGGTCAGCATCAACAAGGGAGCCCCCGGACTTCCTCGTCAGGACTGGGTGCTGTCCCTCGGCGCGATCGCCCTCGTGCGGGGCGCCAGCGAGCGGTCGCTCCCCGAGGTCGCCTGGTCGCCCGTTGCCAAGCTGGGCCTCGGCTCGGCGCTGCGCCAGCTGGCCGAGGACGGCCGCCGCTGCGTGGTCAGGCTCCGTGACGGCGCGGCCCACGACGTCGTGCTCCATCGGGTCGGCGCGGACTTCGTCGAGGCGCAGACCGGCGCTGGCCGGCTGCTCGTCGCCTGCTCCGCCCTGGCTGGCGTGCACAGTACGAGCGAAGCGAGCAGGTCGGGCTGAGTCGAGACCCGCCGACCTCAGGTCGCCTCGGCGTCGTACGGCGGCAGCTCGCCCTCAGCCAGCTCGCGCTGCTCGCGCTGGCGACGACGGGCCGCGATCTCGTCCTGGGTCCTGTGCTCGCCGTCGTCGTCGTCGTCGAGGTCGATCTCCTTCATCGCCTCCGAGATGTGCTTGCGCACGATCGTCCGCGGGTCGAGGTCGCGCAGCTCGAGGTCGGAGTACTCGGGGCCGAGCTCGGTGCGCAGCTCGTCGCGCGCATCGCGCGCCATCCGGCCGGCCACCTTGACGAAGCGGGCCGCCTGGCGGGCCAGGTCGGGCAGCTTGTCGGGCCCGAAGACGAGCACGGCGACGAACATGATGACGGCGATCTCAGCCAGTCCGACGCCGAACACAGGTCAGAACTTACTGGTCGGGGTGAGCCCGAGGTGCATTCCTGCCAAACCTCGTCCGCGCCCGACGAGACCGGACGCGATCTTGACGAGCTCCTGAGCAGCGGGGGCGGTGGGGTCGGCTTCGACGACCGGCTTGCCCGCGTCGCCACCCTCGCGCAGCGACGGCTCCAGCGGGATCCGGCCGAGCACCGGCACGTCGTAGCCGAACCGGCGCGACAGCGTGGCCGCGACCTGGTCGCCGCCGCCGGAGCCGAACACCTCGATCTTGTGCTCGGGACCGCAGTGCGGGCAGGCGAGGTAGCTCATGTTCTCGATCACGCCGATGACCCGCTGGTGCATCATCGAGGCCATCGTCCCGGCCCGCTCGGCGACCTCGGAGGCGGCCTCCTGGGGGGTCGTGACGACGAGCACCTCCGCGGACGGCAGGTGCTGGCCGAGCGACATCGCCATGTCGCCGGTGCCGGGCGGCAGGTCCAGGAGCAGCACGTCGAGGTCGCCCCAGTAGACGTCGGCGAGCATCTGCACGAGGGCCCGGTCGAGCATCGGCCCGCGCCAGGCGACGACCTGGTCGCGCCGCGGCTTGAGCTGGCCGATGGAGATGACCGAGACGCCGGACGCCGTCGGCACCGGCATGATCATCTCCTCGACCTGCGTGGGCCGGGTGTCGGCGACGCCCAGCATCGCCGGGACGCTGTGGCCGTAGATGTCGGCGTCGAGGACGCCGACCTTCAGCCCCTGCGCCGCCATCGACTGGGCGAGGTTGACCGTGACCGACGACTTGCCGACGCCGCCCTTGCCACTCGCGACCGCGATGACGCGGGTCAACGAGCCGGGCTGCGCGAACGGGATCTCCTTGGCCGGCTTGCCACCACGCAGGCTCTGCTGCAGCTCGGCCCGCTGCTCCTGGCTCATCACGCCGAGGGTGAGGTCCACCGACGTGACTCCGGGGACCTTGCTCACGGCGCCGGTGACGTCACGCGTGATGGTGTCCTTGAGCGGGCAACCGGACACCGTGAGGAGCACGGTGATCGCGGCGACGCCGGCCTCGGAGAGCGCGATGGACTCGACCATTCCGAGCTCGGTGATCGGGCGCTTGATCTCGGGGTCCTGGACCCTGGCCAGGGCCGCCCAGATCTCGGGGTGCGCCTGCTCGACGTCGGCTGAAACCATGCGCAGAAGTCTAGGCGGGCGGGCCAGGATCCTTCGCTTCGGCACCGGCCGGCGAGACCCCGTGGTGGGCAGGGTCGTCCGCAGAACCCTCGGTCTTGTCCCGTGCGTCCTCGAGCTCGGCGAGCAGCGAGCGCAGCTCCGAGCGGAGGAAGTCGCGGGTGGCGACCTCGCCCATCGCCATCCGCAGCGAGGCCACCTCGCGGGCCAGGAACTCCATGTCCGCGTGGGCGCGGGTGTTGGCCTGCCGGTCCTGCTCCGCCACGACCTTGTCCCGGAACTCCTGCCGGTTCTGCGCGAGGAGGATCAGCGGAGCGGCGTACGACGCCTGCAGGCTGAGCATCAGGGTGAGGAAGATGAAGGGGTAGGCGTCCCACTTCCAGTCGTCGGGGACCACGGCGTTCCAGCCGACCCAGACCAGGACGAAGAGCGTCATGTAGACGAGGAACCGTGCGGTGCCCATGAAGCGGGCGAACTGCTCGGCGAAGACCCCGAAGGTGTCGCTGTCGTACGACGGCCGCACGATCAGCGCGCGGCGCGACTCGACCGGGGTGTCCAGCCGGTTGCCGCGAGGTCGCTCGTCCGCCATCACCAGCTCCCGGTCTTGCGGTCGCGCCAGCCGTCGGGCAGCAGGTGGTCGAGCAGGTCGTCGACGGTGACCGCGCCGAGCAGGCGGCCCTCGTCGTCGACGACGGGCGCCGCGGTGAGGTTGTAGAAGGCCAGGTGCACGGCGACGTCCTGGAGCGACGCGTCGGCCTTGATGTAGGTCGTCTCCTTGTCGAGCATCCCAGCGACGAGCGTCGAGGGCGGCTCGCGCAGCAGTCGCTGGATGTGGGCGAGTCCGAGCAGCCGGCCGGTCGGCGTCTCCAGGGGAGGCCGGCACACGTAGACCTGCGCGGCCAGCGAGGTCGGCAGCTCCTCGCGGCGCACGTGCGCGAGGGCCTCCGCGACGGTGGCGTCGGGGGGCAGGATCACCGGCTCGGGCGTCATCATGCCGCCGGCGGTCTCCTCGCCGTACTCCATCAGCCGGCGCACGTCCTCGCGCTCCTCGGGCTCCATCAGCTCGAGAAGCGCGGCGGCGACGTCGGGAGGCAGGTCGGCGATCAGGTCGGCTGCATCGTCCGGCGACATCTCCTCGAGGACGTCGGCGGCCCGCTCGGCCTCGAGGTGCGCGAGGATCTCGACCTGGTCCTCCTCCGGCAGCTCCTCGAGGACGTCGGCCAGCCGCTCGTCGTCCAGGGCGGCCACCACCTGGGAGCGCCGATCCCGCGGCAGGTCGCGGATCACGTTGGCGGCGTCGGCCGGCTTCATCTCGTTCAGGGCGGCGAGGAAGTGGGTGGCTCCCTGGGTCTCCTCCTTGGTGGCGAAGCCGTCGACGTCGTCCCACTCCGCCACGTGGGTCTGCCCACGACGGCGCAGACCCTTGGCGGGCTCCTGCAGGGCCACGCGGCTCAGCACCCAGTCGCGGTTGCGGGCCTGCTCCATGGCCACGTCGAAGACCGTGCCGGTCACCCGCGACGAGCGGATGGTGACCGTGCGGTCGAACATCTGGCCGACCACGAGCGTCTCGGTGGGGCGCTGCTCGAACCTGCGCATGTTCAGCAGCCCGGTCGTGTAGACCTGCCCGCTGTCCACGTGCGTCACGCGCGTCATCGGCACGAAGATGCGGCGTCGACCGAAGACCTCGCCGACGAGCCCGAGAACCCGCGGCGCGCGGGTCGCTCCCCGGAGGGACACCACGAGGTCGCGCACCTTGCCGACCTGGTCGCCTTGCGGGTCGAAGATCGGCAGCCCGACGAGCCGGGCCGCGAAGACGCGCGTGGGGGTGGTGCTCACGTCCGCACACGCTACCTTTCCGGTCGCTTCCCGATCGGGTGACACGATGGGCCCGTGGCAACGGCTTCGGGTCAGCGGGTGGTGCTGCACGTGGGCCTCCCCAAGACCGGGACGACCTACCTGCAGGGACTCCTCGCCGAGCACCGCGACTCGCTGCGCGAACGCGGCGTGCTCTACCCGTTCCTGCGACCGGGTGGGATGTTCCACGCGGCCGTCGAGGTGCGCGGCAGCCACGAGAAGTTCGGGCTCGACCAGGACGCCATCGAGGGCAGCTGG
Source organism: Nocardioides bigeumensis (assembly GCF_039531755.1). Lineage (NCBI taxonomy): Bacteria > Bacillati > Actinomycetota > Actinomycetes > Propionibacteriales > Nocardioidaceae > Nocardioides > Nocardioides bigeumensis. Next base: position 539,448 of record NZ_BAAAQQ010000011.1, on the reverse strand, counting down.
GCCGCCCTGTGTGCCCGCGCTCGCGAGCACAACGGCACCACGATCATCAGCCACGAGATCCTGGGCGGCGCCGACGAGGACGAGATCGCCGCGGCGCTGACACCGCTCGAGGGGCTCGAGGTCCACGTCGTCGTCACCGCGCGCGACCTCGGGCGGCAGGCGACCGCGCACTGGCAGGAGGAGGTCAAGCTCGGGGACGTGCGCTCCTTCGCCGACTTCGAGCGCGACCAGTTCCGCGCCGACCTGTCCGAAGACCTGGTGCGCGCCGGGGCCGAGCGGCCGCACTTCTGGCACGCGCAGGACTTCGCCGCGGCGCTGGGCCGATGGTCGACCGCCGTCCCGTTCGAGCGCGTGCACCTCGTGGTGTGCCCGCCCCCGGGTGCGGCGCCTTCCAAGCTCTGGCACCGGTTCGCCGACGCGGCCGGCGTACCCGCCGACGCCGTCGATCCCGGGCGGGTGCCGCCCAACGCGGTCAACGCCTCTCTCGGGCGAGCGGAGATCGCCGTCCTGCGGCGTGTGAACGCCGCGCTCGCGGGCAGCATCCCCCAGCCGGCGTACTCGCAGATCGTCAAGAGGGTGCTGGCCGAGGACGCCCTGGCCCGCCGGCACGGCGAGCGACCTCGTACGCCTGCCGCCCTGGTCCCGCTCCTGTCCGAGGCGACCGACCGGTGGTCCGCGACGGTCCGCGCTGCCGGCCATCCCGTGAGCGGCGACCTGGGCGACCTCCGTCCGCTGCCGCCTCCCGACGGCACGCCGCACCCGGACGACGTGGACGAGTCCGCGCTCCTCGAGGTGACGTCGGGCGCGCTGGCCGAGGTGCTGCAGCGCTTCCCACTGCCCTCGGCGGCCCCGCCGGAGGCACCGCCTCCGAGGTCCGGGACGGTGACGCGCAGGTCCGGGTGGCGGGCCGCGCGCGACCGCGGACGAGGCTGACGCTCGTCCGGCGTTCGTTGGGCCGACGAGGCGTGGTCCGGCTACCCTGATGTCTTCCCCAGTAAGTGCCAGTAAGTGCCAGTAAGTGCCAGTAAGTGATCGTGTGCGCGTTGAGAGGCGTCTGTGGCGAGGTTCGGTGACTCGAGGCAGGGTCGTCACGCCCGCCCGCAGGGGCGCACCCTGCAGGGACGCACGAGACGACGCCTGCTGGTCGTGTCCGCGATCGCCGGCCTGGTCGTGCTCACCACCTCGGTGATCGTGATCGCCCAGCCCGATCGGCTCCCGCTCGACGGCGTGATCCCGCCCGAACAGATCGGCACCGCCGCGGCGCCGTCGACGCCCCGGGAGCCGCGCCGCACCGGCCCCGACGTCGACGTGCTGCCCCCCGCCAAGATGACGGCGGCGGAGCGACGCGAGAAGGCCCGCCAGCGCCGGCTCCACCACGACCAGCTGCGCCGCAAGGCCAGGCTGGCCGAGCGGATCTCCTCCATGCTGGTTCCGACCAGCTTCCGCGTGGCGTCCTACAACGTCCTCGGCGCGTCGCACACGGTCGGGGGCGGGTCCCACAGAGGCTTCGCCTCCGGCGGGAGCCGGATGGCCACCGGCGTCGGCTACCTGCGCGCCATCGGCGCGGACGTCGTCGGCTTTCAGGAGTTCGAGGACCCGCAGTACTCCACGTTCAGCGCACTGGCGCCGGAGTACGCCGTGTGGCCGGGGCGCGAGCTCGGACCCAAGTCGATCCGCTTCTCCATCGCCTGGAACACCAACAGCTGGACCCTGGTCGAGGCCCAGAGCGTCGGCGTGCCGTACGCCGGCGGCGGCTACATCCAGATGCCCTACGTCCGCCTCCAGAACAACGCGTCGGGCCGCCAGATCTGGTTCGCCAACTTCCACAACCCCGCCGACACCCCCAACCTCGGCAACAACGGCCGGTGGCGGGCCGTCGGGATGGGGATCCAGATCGGCCTGGCCAACCGGTTGCGCTCGGAGACGGGCCTTCCGGTGATCTTCACCGGCGACTTCAACGATCGCGCCGGCGTCTTCTGCTCGATGACCGGCCAGACCGATCTGGTGGCGGCCAACGGTGGCTCGACCGGCTCCGCTTGTGCTCCTCCGTCGGCCATGCAGGTCGACTGGATCTTCGGCAGTGAGGACCTCGCGTTCTCCAACTACTACGCCGACCGGGGTGCGCCGGTGCCGCGGATGACCGACCACCCCGTCGTCAGGGCCGACGTCTACCTCGCCCCGGAGCTGACCCCCAAGCAGGCCAGGAGGATGAGGCTGCAGCAGCACCGGATCTTCTCCCGCGAGCGTCGCGCGGAGGCGAAGAGCCTGCAGCCGGCCCCCCGGAGGCTGAGTCCGCTCAGGTAATTACACCGTTGTCATGACACGATTCCGCTTGCCGCACCCGTGTGACTGGTGTGACATAGGGGACGGAAGTTGTCAGTCTGACTCCCACTTTCTTCCCCGAAAGGCCCCTTTCATGCAGACGCTCGTGCGCGCCTTGGCCCCTTTGTCCCTGCTCAGCGCCCTGCTGCTGGTGCCGAGCGCCGGCGCCGTGCAGGAGCCGGTGGCCTCGGGCACGGTCGCGCTCGCCACCGCCCCCCTCGCCAAGGCCGCCCCGAAGGCCGGCATGACCAAGGCGGGTGTGGGCGTCAAGGCCTCCCGGGTGCGGGGCAACTACACGCCCGTCACGGGCGCCACCTTCAACGACCCCACGGGCGGGGTGTGGGCACGCGGCCGGATCATCAACCACATCATCAAGACCATCAACTCCGCGCCGCCGCACTCGGTGATCAAGATGGCGGTCTTCTCGTTCGCCCACCCCGACGTCGCCGACGCGCTCGTGGCGGCGTACCAGCGCGGTGTCCGCCTCAAGCTCGTCTTCGCCGGGGAGAACATCTACTCCCCGATGCGCCGCCTCCAGGGCATCCTCGGCGCCGACGTCAGCCGGCCGAGCTATGCGGTGATCTGCGCCAACAGCTGCCGGGGCGTCAAGGGCCAGATGCACGCCAAGTACTTCTCCTTCAAGAAGGCCGGCACGGCGCAGTTCATCACGATGGTCGGCTCGGTGAACCTCACCCGCTACAACGCCGACAGGCAGTGGAACGACCTCTACACCTCCGTCGGCGACAAGGTGTTCTACACCGCGTTCGCCCGCTGGTTCGACCAGCTCAAGAACGACGTCCCCGTCGACCCGAGCTACATGATGCGCGCGACGCCGACGGCCGAGATCCAGTTCACGCCGATGGACCCGCTGGTCACCCCCGATCCGATCATGAACATCCTCAGCCGGGTGCGATGCCTGGTGCCGTCGGAGGAGATCGACCCCTACACGCCGACGCCGGGCGTCATGGTGCCCACCCAGATCCTCATCTCGGCCCACGCCTGGAACGACGTCCGGGGCCGCACGCTGGCCATCAAGGTCGCCGAGCTCGCCACCGCGGGCTGCGCGGTCCGTGTCGTGCTGGGTGTCGGTTACGGACCGTTCGTCCGGTCGATCCTGGAGAGCGCCCTGATCCCCGTCTCGACGGGCACGCACCCGGGCATCCGCACGCACCAGAAGCTGCTGATCGTCTCGGGCGGGTTCGACGCCGACCCGCAGACCACGCGGGTGGTGACCGGCTCGAGCAACTGGAGCGACGTGGCCCTGACCCGTGACGACATGGTCGTGACGATCAGCGACGAGGCCATCGGCGCGCAGTACGTCGCCGGCTTCGAGAACCTCTGGCTGCGTGGCTGAACCCTCAGCCGCGCCGCTGACTATCATGGCGCGGTGAGGTTCCTTCGGCTGAGCCACGCCTCGGTCGGGACCGACGGCGTGCGCGCGTTCAGCCCGCGCGAGGTGGTCGTGGACGTCACCTTCGACGACCGGCGGGTCTGGTCGTTCTGGCTGCACCGCGACGGCTCGTTCGAACGCGGCCGCTGGTTCGTGCCGTGGCCCGCACCGCTGCTCAAGTACCTCGACGGCGTGGCGTCGATCGCCCTCGTCGACAGCGACACCCACGACGTCCTGCACCGCGACACCGTGCGGTTCGGTGCCGGCGCGAGCCGGATCAGCGTCACGGCGCCGGGTGGCGAGCCGCTGAGCATCGACAAGTCGGGCAAGCTCGTGCGGACCTTCGAGACCCGCAGCGACGAGCAGATCGCACCCCTGCTCAACGCGATCGAGGAGGTCCTCAAGGCACTGGAGGCCGCCGGGGTCGACCCTTTCCTCGCCTACGGCACGGCCCTCGGTGCGGTGCGCGAGGGCCAGGTGCTGGGCCACGACTCCGACGCCGACCTCGGCTACGTCAGCACCCACGACCACCCCGTCGACGTCATGCGCGAGTCGTTCCGGCTGCAGCGCCGGCTCACCGAGCTGGGCTTTCCGGTCACCCGCTACTCCGGTGGCGCCTTCAAGGTGCACGTGCGCGAGACCGACGGGCACGACCGCGGGCTGGACGTGTTCGCCGGGTTCATGCGCGAGGGCGTGCTCTACCTCATGGGCGAGGTCGCGACGCCGTTCCGGCGCGAGTGGATCTACCCCACGACGACGGCGTACCTCTCGGGCCGCCCGTTCCCCGTCGCCGCCGACCCCGACCGCTTCCTGACCCTGGCCTACGGCGCCGGGTGGCGCTCGCCGGACCCGGCGTTCCGCTTCAGCACGCCCGCCTCCACGATCCGCCGTTTCGACGGCTGGTTCCGGGGCATGCGGGTGGGCCGGGCGCACTGGGACCGCTACTACTCCAAGCCGCACCGGCGCCGGCTCCGCGAGCCCTCGTCCCTGGCCCGCGAGGTCATCGACGGCGGTGGGTTCGCGACGTACGTCGACCTCGGCTGCGGCCGGGGCGAGGACGTCCGCTTCGTCGCGTCGCAGGGCCGCCGGGCCGTGGGCCTGGACGCGGTGCCGCGCGGCTACGCGGACGTCGCGCGCGAGACCGCTGAGGACCCGTTGGTCGAGTTCCAGCAGCTCAACGTCCTCGAGACGCGCCAGCTGCTGGCCGTCTCGGCCTGGGCGGCACGCCTTCCGGGTCCGCGCGTGGTGGTGGTCCGGCACCTGGTCGAGTCGCTGACCGCCCGCGGTCGCCAGCAGACCTGGCGGGCCGCCAGGATGATGCTGGCCGGCACCGACGGCCGGCTCCACGTCGAGTTCCTGGTGCGCCGCGGCAAGGACGGCTACGCCAAGGACGCGGGTGTCCGCAAGAGGCGGCGACGTCGCGAGGTGCTCGGCGAGCTGGCCGCCGCAGGTGCCACCATCGAGAGCGAGCACCTGTACGACGTCAGCGACCACCCGCGGGCGGCGCGCGTGTGCCGGGTGGTGGCCCGCTTCGACAGAACCGTCGACCAGCCCGTCGACAAGTCCCCCGAGCAGGAAGGCCGACCATGAAGGCGACCGTCAAGAAGGCGAAGACCCTGTGGGACCGCGGCATCCCCGGGACCGACTCCGAGCTGCGCCGCCGCGTGGCGGCCCTCGAGCGGGAGGTGCAGGAGTGTCGCGCGCTCAACGTCCGGCTCGCGGAGCTGACCGACATCGTCACCGAGCTCCTGCTGCCCGTCGAGGCCCGTGACGAGGAGACGTTGCGGCGGCTGCTCGACAAGTACCGCGCGGAGTTCTTCTGAGCGGCCGGTCGGGCCGCGCCGGACCGCGCAGGGTCTTCTTCCACATCGGCCTGCCCAAGACCGGGACGACCTACCTCCAGACGGTGCTCTGGGACGGTGCTCGACAGCTGCGCCGCAGCGGCATCCTGCTGCCCGGGTCGGGGCACCGCGAGCACCTGTGGGCGGCCCTGGACCTGCAGGGCCGGCGCCTGGACCGCCGCGACCCGCGTGCGTCCGGTGCGTGGAAGCGGCTGGTCAGCGAGGCGCAGCGCCATGACGACACCGTGCTGCTCACCCACGAGTTCTTCTGCACGGCGAGCAAGAAGCAGGCCCAGCGGGCGGTGTCGACCTTCCCCGACGCCGAGGTGCACCTCGTGGTCACCGCGCGCGACGCGGGCAGCATGCTGCTGTCGGGCTGGCAGGAGGCGGTCAAGAACGGCAGCTCGGTCACCCTCGACGAGCTGCTGGGCGGCGCCCGCGGTGGGGGAGTCGAGTTCAGCTGGCGCGCGTGGGGGCTGCGTCAGGTGCTCGGTCGCTGGGCCGGCAGCCTCCGCCCCGAGCACGTGCACGTGCTCCCCGTGCCGGACCGCAGCCAGGGCCCCCGCCGCCACTGGGAGAACTTCGCGCAGGTGCTCGACGTCGACGCGGCCGCGTTCACGCCGCCGGAGCGGCCGGTCAACGCGACCTTGGGCGCTGTGCAGACAGAGCTGCTCCGCCGGCTGAACACCGGGATCGAGGGCTTCTCCTCGCCGGTCGACCGTGGCGTGTGGATCCGTGGCTACCTCGCCGAGCAGAAGCTGGCCGGACAGTCGGGCGAACGAGTCGCCCTCACCGACGAACAATTCGACGCCTGCGCGCGTCGGAGCCTGCGTGCCATCGATCACATCAGCTCCCGCGGCTACACCGTCGTCGGTGACCTTGACGGTCTGCGACCGCGCCCCGAAACCCGCTCCGGGCGCCGCCTGGACACCGTCACCGAGGACGAGTTGATGCGGGCTGCGGGCGGACTGGTCGGTATGATGCTGACCGACATCCGCAATCGGGTCTGAGCAGCCCCGGTGTCAAGACTTTCACGCGGTGAGCACACCACCCGCCGGCCGGCGTCTCCGCTGGTCGCCCCTACCTTCGGAGAACGCACACACATGCTGTTGATCAATCGCCTTGGCCGAACGCTGGCCGGACTGCTCTTCGTGAGCTTCCTCGCCGTGCTGCTGCCAGCGCACCCCGCGTCCTTCGGCGTGACCGACGACCAGTCCTCCGCGTCCGACACCGGCGACCAGTCCTCGGCGTCCGACACCAGCGACCAGTCCGACGTCTCCGATCAGACCGTCGAGGCGACGCAGGCCGACCCGAAGGACAAGGACCCGAAGGAGCCGAAGAAGAGGTACCGGCCGAAGAAGGGCCCCCTCTTCAACAACCCGATGGGTCCGCCCGAGGCGCGCTTCCGCATCGAGCGGCACATCCTCAAGGCGATCAACCACGTGAAGAAGGGCGAGCGCATCCGCATCTCGGCCTACTCCCTGGACCGCATCCAGGTCGCCGACGCGCTGATCCGCGCCCACAAGCGCGGCGTCAAGGTCCAGGTGCTGCTCAACGACCACATCGTGCCGTTCGCCCAGCGGAAGATCGCGGCCGTCCTGGGTCGCAAGACCAAGAAGGCCAACTTCCTCTACCGCTGCGACTCGGGCTGCCGGGCGCAGAAGACGGAGTACAACAACCTCCACTCGAAGTTCTACCTCTTCTCCAAGACCGGCAAGAGCGAGAACGTCGTGATGCTGGGCTCTCACAACATGACGCTCAACGCGGTGCGGTGGCAGTGGAACGACCTGTGGACCGGGCGCGAGCAGCCGGTGCTCTACCAATACTTCGTCGACCTGTTCAACGACATGCGCAAGGACTACGACGTGCGCCAGCCGCCGTACGAGTTCTGCGACACCAGCCCGGTCTGCGACCTGGCCACCAACAAGCACTACAACTGGGTCTTCCCGAAGGTCTCGACGCAGGCCGACGACGTGATCATGCAGATCCTCAACAACGTGCAGTGCACCTACGCCGACCCCGTGACGGGCGAGACCAAGCGCACGATCCTGCGGCTCTCGATGCACACCATGCGAGGCAACCGTGGTGACTACATCGCCGACAAGATCCGCAACATGTACGCCGAGGGCTGCGACTTCAAGGTGCAGTACGGCCTGATGGGCTTCTACACCAAGGGCAAGATCGGCGCCCCGACCCCTCGAGGCCGGATCCCGCTGCGCTCGACCGGCTTCGACCTCGACCCGGACAAGGAAGAGGACCCGCTGGAGGAGGTCGAGCGCTACACGCACCAGAAGTACCTCGTGATCCGCGGCTCGTGGATGAACAACCCTGCGACGGACATCGTCTTCACCGGCTCGTCCAACTGGGCCAGCCTCGGCACCCCCCAGGACGAGATCATCTTCACCATCCGCGGCACCAAGACCGTCGACAAGTACCTCAAGAACTGGAACTTCATGTGGAAGCCGCCGCACTCGCGCGACGCCTACACCACGACGTACAGCAACTGGCGCGTCTTCAGCGAGGTCAACGGCCGGATGGTCAGCACCATCGTCCCGCGCAAGACGGTCACGGTCGAGCCTGACGGCTACGTCGGCGCCGGGCCCACGTGGGAAGACGACTGAGATCGGCTGCCGAGGGAACCACTCGACCACCTGAGCCGTCGAAACCGCACGGACCATTGACGGCAGGGGGAGAATAGGGCATGGCCATTCAACAGCCCACGGACGAGCACCTCACGAGCGCAACCGACCCGGCTCCGCGTTCGCGCAGGCGCAGCGGCGCTGTTCTCGGCGGGTTCGCCGTCGTGATGATCGTGCTCGCCGGGATCGTGGTGGCCACCCAGGTTCTCGGCGACGATGACTCGCCCAGCGGCTCCACCCCTGCGGGGGCCGAGCCGTCGGCCGGCACCGAAGGCTCCGGCGAGCCCACCGAGGCCGACACCTCCGACGACGCCAGCCTGGACGAGAAGTGGCAGCGCGACGCGGTGAAGGCCAGCGCCGCCGGCCTCGCGGCCATGGTGCCGGGAGTGGCCCCCGACGGGTGGAGCGTCGTCTCGGGCAGCTTCGACAAGCAGGCGATGACGTGGAACATGAACCTCACCGCACCCTCCGGCGAGGTGCTCCTGATCCAGGAGCAGGCCGACGCCGAGGCGCTCGCCACGGAGCACGTGGGCGCGGACGCCACCCAGTCCGGCGTGGTCGATCTCCGCAAGTGGGGCACCGGGGAGTGGCAGGCATGGACGGGCTCCAGGGCCGGTCTCAGCTTCGCGCTCGAGGACTCCACCGTCCTGCTCGTCGGCTCTGACCAGGCGTCGCTCGAGGAGCTCGCCAAGTCCCTGGTCACCGCGGAGAACGCGCCCGTCGGCGGCATGGACGGCTGAGCGAGACCACCCGCTCCCAGTGCGGGCCGCAGGCATCTCACCCAGTCTCAGCACGACAGGACGCGGCCCGCTGCTCGTCACCTGTCTCGACACGCCACGACGCGGCTTCGTCCCATGTGGTGCTTCCCATACGCGCGAGCAGGTTCGCGCGGAGTGACCGCCGGGTAGCGTTCTGGCGACACTCGCTGAAGGAGAAATCCACATGGGCCGGCTCTGCCAGACCGACGGTCTCACCGACGACCAGACCGAGATCCTCAAGGCTGTGCGGCAGTTCGTGGAGGCCAAGATCCTCCCCGTGGCCACCGAGCTCGAGCACGCCGACGAGTACCCCGCAGAGATAGTCGAGGGTCTCAAGGAGCTGGGCGTGTTCGGGCTGACGATCCCGGAGGAGTACGGCGGGCTGGGCGAGTCGCTGCTGACGTACGCCCTGGCCGTGGAGGAGATCGCACGCGGCTGGATGAGCGTGAGCGGCATCATCAACACCCACTTCATCGTGGCCCACATGCTGCTGCAGCACGGCACAGAGGAGCAGAAGCAGAAGTACCTGCCGAGGATGGCCGAGGGCGAGGTGCGGGGCGCGTTCTCGATGTCGGAGCCCGGCTGTGGCTCGGACGTGGCCGCGATCAAGACCAAGGCCGTCAAGACCGGCGACGGCTACGAGATCACTGGTCAGAAGATGTGGTTGACCAACGGCGGCTCCGCCAACCTGGTCGCCGTGCTCGTGCGCACCGACGAGGACGCCGAGGAGGGCGCGTCGGTCTACAAGAAGATGACGACCTTCCTGGTCGAGAAGGAGTCCGGCTTCGGCGAGACCGCGCAGGGGGTCACCATCCCCGGCAAGATCGAGAAGATGGGCTACAAGGGCGTCGACACCACCGAGATGGTGTTCGAGGGCCACCGGATCTCCGCCGAGCAGATCCTCGGCGGCCAGCCGGGGCGCGGCTTCTACCAGATGATGGACGGCGTCGAGGTCGGCCGCGTCAACGTGGCCGCCCGCGGCTGCGGTGTCGCCAACCGTGCCTTCGAGCTCGGCGTCGCCTACGCCCAGACCCGCGAGACCTTCGGCAAGAAGATCGCCGAGCACCAGGCCGTGCTCTTCCGGCTCGCGGAGATGGCCACCAAGGTCGAGGCGGCGCACGCGATGATGGTCCGGGCCGCGCGCTTGAAGGACAAGGGCGAGCGCAACGACCTCGAGGCCGGCATGGCCAAGTACCTCGCCTCCGAGTACTGCGCGGAGGTCGTCCAGGACTCCTTCCGCATCCACGGCGGCTACGGCTTCTCGAAGGAGTACGAGATCGAGCGGCTCTACCGTGAGGCGCCGATGCTGCTGATCGGCGAGGGCACCGCCGACATCCAGCGGATGATCATCGGCCGCAGGCTGCTCGAGGACTACAAGCTCTAGTCGATCAGGCCGGCTGCACGTTGCTGATGACGTAGGTGACCTCGTCGTCCATGGCGTTGGTGATCCGGTCGATGGCCACGCGGTCGGGGTGGTCCGCGCCGTCAGGCCACTCCACCTCGACCTTGTCGTACGACGGGTCCGCGGCCTCGCGCAGCACGTCGTCGATGGTCAGCCGCAGCCAGTCCTCCTTGGCCTGACTGCCCTTCTCGATGCCGGGCGCCTTCGTGGTGAACACCGCGTCGGTGACCCTGTCGTCCGAGACGGTGACCAGGATCGGCTGGCCGCCGACGGGGCAGAAGCACTGGACCTCGAGCTCGTAGGAGTAGTCCGCGTGCGGGTACGCCGGGTAGTCGCCGATCATCTCCGGTTCCGGCGAGGGCGACTCCTGAGGTGCACCGGACTCGCCCGAGGCGTCCGGATCGGTGGCGGTGTCGTCGTCGGAGGCCCCTCCGCAGCCGCTGAGGACGAGCACGACCGTCGCGGCGAGGGAGACGAGGAGTCGCTTCATGGGGATGTGACGAGTGGGACTTCGGCTCGGTTCCCGGCAAATCCCTCGACGCGGCTTGGGAGGGTTTGCGAAGGTGGAGGCATGCCGGACGCCAAGGACTCGAACAGCCCAGATCCCAGGGACGACCTCAAGGCCAAGATGCGGGAGGCACTCGACCGGAAGAAGTCGCACGGCGGCATCAACCCCGCCGGGCAGGCCAAGGAGAAGGCCCACGGGTCCGAGGTCGTGGGGAGCGCGCCCAAGATGCACCGCCGCAAGGCGGGCGGCGGCGGCTCCTAGCAACTGCGTGACAAGATCCACTGGTTGCTGACCGGGACACCTCCGGGGCGGCACGATGTGCCCCATGCAGTTCGGACGCAGCTATGAGGAGTTCGAGGTCGGGGCGACGTACAAGCACTGGCCGGGCAAGACGGTCACCGAGTACGACGACCACCTGTTCTGCCTGCTCACCATGAACCACCACCCGTTGCACCTCGACAGCCACTACGCCGAGGAGACCACGCAGTTCGGCAAGAACGTCGTGGTCGGCAACTACGTCTACTCGATCCTGCTCGGCATGAGCGTCCCCGACGTCTCTGGCAAGGCGATCGCCAACCTGGAGATCGAGTCGCTGCGCCACGTCGCGCCCACCTTCCACGGCGACACGCTCTATGGCGAGACGACCGTGCTCGACAAGTGGGAGTCGACCTCCAAGGACGACCGCGGCGTCGTGCACGTGGAGACCATCGGCTACAACCAGGACGGCAAGGTCGTGTGCATCTTCCGCCGCAAGGTGATGGTGCCCAAGGACAGCTACCTGGACGCCCGCGGCGGCGAGCAGCCCGGTCGCCCGGTGCCGCAGCCGGATCGGAACTGGCCCGGCCGCGGGGGCGAGGCTCCGGCGTAGGAGCACGCGTGCACTAGGTTCGGGTCGTGGCGGACGACGAAGGGTCCCAAGAGGTCTGGCTGGTGCGGCACGGCGAGACGGAGTGGAGCCGCGACGGCCGCCACACGTCGACCACCGACCTGCCGCTGACCGACGTCGGCGAGGAGGTGGCCCGCGGCCTGCCGGCCAAGCTCGAGGGCACCGACTTCGCGCTCGTGCTGACCAGTCCGCGCCAGCGCGCGCGGCGTACCGCAGAGCTCGCGGGGTTCCCCGACGCCGAGGTCGACGAGGACCTCGTCGAGTGGGGGTACGGCGAGTACGAAGGCGTCACCACCGCGACGATCCGGGAGACGGTGCCGGGTTGGACGGTGTGGCAGCACCCTGTTCCGGGCGGGGAGACGCCCGAGGAGGTCGCGGCGCGGCTCGACCGCGTGATCGAGCGGGTGCGCGGCGTCGACGGCCGGGCCCTGCTGTTCGGGCACGGGCACGCCCTCCGGGTGTTCGCTGCGCGCTGGATCCAGCAGCCGCCCGACGAGGGCAGGTTCTTCCGCCTGGACACCGCGACCGTGTCGGTGCTCGGCTTCGAGCGGGACAACCCTGTCCTGTTGCGCTGGAACTCCTGACCCGTCCTAGGGCACCCTGGAAGCCGTGCCAGACGCCGACCCCGGGACACCCGTCGGCCCGCTTTCCGCGGGCTGCCCGCGCTGCACGACGCCGGGGCTCGAGGTGGACGGCCGCTGGCACTGCCCCGAGCACGGGGTGCTGAGCCCACTGTGGCGGCCGGACGCGTCGTCGTACGACGCCTTCGCCGAGCACCTGACCACCGCGGCGGCGTTCCCGACCTACCTGCCGTGGCCCATGAGTCCCGGCTGGCACGTGACGGACTTCGGGGTCGTCGGCGGCGGGACGGGGCTCGTGGAGGCCACGGTGACGTGCTGCTCGGGCACCTCCGAGCTCGACGGGACCGTCGACGTGATCGTGGTGACCGAGGAGCCGGGCACGGGGATCGGTGCCAGGTGCGCGGGAACCCGAGGGGCGCACCCGGGCGCCGAGGTGGGCGAGGGTTCGCCGACCGCGCACGTGCGCGTCGGCTCCCACGAGGTGGCGTTGTGGTCGGTCTCGACGAGCCAGGCCGACGCCGACTTCGACCGGGCGGTGCTGGTGGGGGAGGCCTACGGCCGGTGGCTGTGGATCGTGCTGCGGCCGGCGTCGGCGCTGCTGCTCCTGCAGGACGACTGGATCCTGCGCGACGTCTCCGCCTTCGGCCCGGCCCTGGTCGAGATCCCCTTCGGTGGCCCCCCACCGGTCTGGTAGCCGAGCGGGTGGTCCGTCAGCGGCGACCGATGGACTGATAGGTCTGCAAGGCGCGCGCGGGGATGAAGCGGGTGGCGGTCACGATCGCCTTGTAGTGCCGGCCGGGCACCGAGATCGGCCGGCCCTTGTCGAAGTCGCGCAGCGCGTCGTCGACGAGCCGGTCGACGTCGAGCCACATGAAGCCGCTGCCGCGCTTGACCTTCATCCGCTCGTGGAACTCCGTCTTGGTGAAGCCCGGGCACAGCGCCATGACGCGGACGCCGACGGGCTTGTACTCGGCTGAGGCCCACTGGCTCAGGTTGGTGACGTACGCCTTGGCGGCGGCGTACGAACCGCGCGGCAGGTAGCCCGCGACGCTGGAGACGTTGATGATCCCGCCCGAGCGACGTTCGACCATCGTGCCCAGCGCCGCGTGGGTCAGCCGCATCACGGCGGTGACCAGCACGTCGAGCATCGCCTGCTCGGTGTCGACGTCGTTGTCGAGGAAGCGCTTCTTCAACCCGAAGCCTGCGTTGTTGACCAGCAGCTCGACGGGGCGCTCGGGGTCGCGCAGCCGCTGCTCGACCCGCGCCAGCTGCTCGCGGTCGGCCAGGTCGGCGACGAGGACCTCCACGTCCACGCCGTACGCCGCCCGCAGCTCGGCCGCGACCGACTCCTGGCGCGCCGCGTCACGTGCGACGAGCACGAGGTCGTGTCCTCGCGCCGCGAGTCGGTGGGCGAAGGCCAGGCCGATGCCGGCCGTGCCGCCGGTCACCAGAGCGGTTCCTGGCGTGGGAAGTCGTTCAGCCATGCCGTGCAGCATGCCTGTGTCCTGCCAGTCACCGGCGACCGGGTCCGGCATGATGATCCCGATGTCCATCACCCTCGCCGTCGCCAACCAGAAGGGTGGCGTCGCCAAGACGACCAGCGTCGCGTCGATCGGCGCCGCGCTGGCCGAGCTCGGGCATTCGGTCCTCCTGGTGGACCTCGACCCGCAGGCGTGCCTGACGTTCTCGCTCGGGATCGACCCCGAGGACCTCGAGCTGTCGGTCCACCACGTGCTCACCAAGGGCCTCGACCCGGCCGAGGTGATCGTCGCGACCGACGACGGCGTCGACCTGATGCCGGCCACCATCGAGCTGGCCAGGGCCGAGGCCGAGCTGCTGACCCGCACCGGACGCGAGCAGGCGCTCAGGGCGGTCCTCGACGACCTGCGCACGGGTGGTCGTGACTACGACTGGGTGCTGCTCGACTGCCCACCGTCGCTGGGCGTGCTGACCGTCGCCGCGCTGACCGCCGCTGACGGTGTCCTCATCCCGCTGCAGTGCGAGACGCTGTCGCACCGCGGGGTGGGTCAGCTGCTCGACACGGTGCACGACGTGCGCCGCTTCACCAACCGCTCCCTCGAGGTCTGGGGCGTGCTGCCGACGTTGTACGACGGCCGCACCAACCACGCCCGCACGGTGCTGGAGACCATCTCCGAGACCTACGACCTCGAGGTCGTCGAGCCGCCCATCCCCAAGACCATCAAGTTCGCGGAGGCGCCCGCGGAGGGTCGCTCGATCCTGCGCACGAGTCGGTCCAGCAAGGGCGCCAAGGCCTACCGCGAGGTCGCGGAGGCGCTGGTCCGGAGGGGGAAGCGCCGATGACCTCGCACCGGCGCGACGACGTACGCCCCCGCTACGGCCGCATCGTGCTGCTGGTCTCGGCGCTGGTGGTGACGCTGACCTCCGTGCTCGGCGGCATCGGGGTGATCCCGAACGGCGAGTCGCCCGCGGTCGCCGCCGACGACAAGCCTCGCGCCGCCGACCCGTCGGAGTCAGCGGCGCCCGAGCCCGCGAACCCCGCCCTGGGCGTCCGCTCGGTGGAGCGCAACGCCGCGGCCCGGATGCTGCCCCACGACTCCGGTGAGGGCCGTCGGGTGGTGTTCAGCGAGGGCGGCCAGCGGGTCTGGCTCGTGGGGGAGAACGGGGAGGTCAAGCGCACCTACCTCGTGTCCGGCAGCCTCTACGACAACCTCGACCAGGGCACCCACACGGTCTACTCCCGGTCCGAGAACGCCACCGGCATCCTCGACTCGGGCTCGATGAGGTGGTTCGTCCGGTTCGCGTACGGCGACACGGGCGCGGCCATCGGCTTCCACGACATCCCGGTGCTGGACGGCGACCGGGTGCAGTCGCCCGGGCAGCTCGGCACGCCCACCTCGCACGGCTGCATCAGGCAGCGCACCAAGGACGCCAAGGCGATGTGGGACTTCGCCGAGCTCGGGACGACGGTCGTCGTCGTCGCCTGAACGACGCCGGACCGCCCAGGCTCAGGCGGTCTCGGCGGCTGCGGGCTTTCCCTCGCCGCCTGCGCCGCCACTGCGGCGGCGTCGGCGGCTGCGGCTGCGCGCGGGACGCGACTCGCCGTCGCCGGCCTCCGCTGCGACAGTCGCGACCGACGCGGTCACGGGCGCCGCGCTCCCGCCGTCGAGCGGCTGACCGCTCCGGGTGCGGCTGCGGCTCCGGTTGCGCGCAGGACGCTCGCTCGTCCGCTCGCCGCCACGACCGGACCGCTCGCCACGGCCGGAGCGGTCGCTGCGCGGCTTCTCCGCCTGCGGCTCCGGGTCCTTGATGCGACCCTTGGTGCCCGGCGGGATGCCCTGGTCGTGGAAGAGGTGCTCGGAGGTGGAGTAGGTCTCCACCGGCTCGTCGAAGGGCAGGTCGAGGGTCTTGTTGATCATCTTCCAGCGGTGCAGGTCGGCCCAGTCGACGAAGGTGATCGCGATGCCCGAGGCGCCCGCACGGCCGGTGCGACCGATGCGGTGGACGTAGGCCTTGTCGTCCTCGGGGCAGCTGTAGTTGATGACGTGCGAGACGCCGGCCACGTCGATGCCGCGAGCCGCCACGTCGGTGGCGACGAGCACCCGCAGCTTGTCCTCGCGGAACTTCGTGAGGGCCTTCTCGCGGGCGATCTGGGCCATGTCGCCGTGCAGCGCCGAGGTGGCGAACCCGCGCTCGGCGAGGTCGTCGGCCACCCGCTGGGCGGCCCGCTTGGTGCGGGTGAAGACGATGATCTTGCCGGCGTCCTCGGCCTGCAGCACGCGTCCGATGATCTCGGGCTTGTCGAGGTCGTGGGCGAGGTAGATGAACTGCGCGGTGGCCGGGACCATCGTGGTGTCGTAGGACGACTCCGCGCGGATGTTCATCGGGTGCCGCATGTGCGTGCGTGCCAGGGCCACGATCGCGGCCGGCATGGTCGCGGAGAAGAGCATCGTCTGGCGCGTCTCGGGCGTCTGGCGCAGCAGCCGCTCGACGTCGGGCAGGAAGCCCAGGTCGAGCATCTCGTCGGCCTCGTCGAGGACGAGCGCGTGCACGTGGGAGATGTCGAGCGCCTTGCGGTTCATCAGGTCGATCAGGCGGCCCGGTGTGCCGACGACGATGTCGACGCCGGCCTGCAGCGCGTCGAGCTGGGTGTCGTAGCCGACGCCGCCGTAGACGGTCAGCACGCGCAGGCCGCGGTCCTTGCTGGCCAGGTGGAGGTCGTTGGAGACCTGGAGCGCGAGCTCGCGGGTCGGGGCCACGATGAGCGCCTGCGGCTTGCCTTGCGGCAGCTCGGCGTAGTCGGGGTCGTGCTGGGCGACGGAGCGCTGCAGGACGGGGATGCCGAAGGCCAGGGTCTTGCCGGTGCCCGTGCGGGCCTGGCCGATCAGGTCGGTGCCCATCAGGGCGACCGACAGGGTCATCTCCTGGATGGCAAAGGGGGTGGTGATGCCGGCGCGTTCGAGCGCGTCGCAAATCTCGGGGAGCACCCCGAGCTCTCGGAAGGTAGTGATCGCTATGTCGCTTTCGGTGAAGGTCAGCCAGATGCAGCCGAATCGTCGTCTGCGGCTGAGCTCCTCAGCCGCGCACATGCCGCGACGCCGCAACCCCCGAAGCTGCTGGGGCGGGTGTCGCACGGGTTGATCGCAGGGGCCGCCCGCGAGCGAGTGGGCGGCACTGTCGAGTGTCAGTCTATCGGTAGGGTCGAGGCATGGCTGAATCTCCGGTCGAATCAGCCGTGTCGTCAGGCTCGCGCGCGTTCGACGACCCGGCGTACCGCGAGGCCGTGGTCGACCTGCTCGCGGTGATCGCCTACGGCGAGCTGTCGGCCTTCGAGCGGCTCGCCGACGACGCCAAGCTTGCTCCCAACCTCGAGGACAAGGTCGCGCTGTCGGCGATGGCGGCCGCGGAGTTCGGTCACCTGCAGCCGCTGCGGGCCCGCCTGGCCGAGATCGGCGCCGACGCGTTCCTCGCGATGACCCCGTTCCGCAAGCCCATCGACGAGTTCCACGAGCACACCGCGCCGTCGGACTGGTACGAGAGCCTGGTCAAGGCGTACGTCGGCGACGGGCTCGCCGCCGACTTCTACCGCGAGATCGCGGCATACCTCGACGCCGACACCCGCGACCTGATCATCACGTCCCTCGCCGACGCGGGTCAGTCGGAGTTCGTGGTCGACCGGGTCCGGGCCGGCATCGCTGCCGACCCGAGGCTCAGCGGCCGCCTGGCGCTGTGGGGTCGCCGGCTGATGGGCGAGGCGCTGAGCCAGGCGCAGCGGGTCGCCGCCGAGCGCGACGCCCTCACCGCGCTGCTGGCCGGCGGCATCGACCGTCCGGGCCTCGACCTCGCCGCCATCGGGCGGATGTTCAACCGGTTGACCGAGCGGCACGCCGAGCGGATGGCCCGGCTGGGCCTGAACCCCTAGAGGACCCGGCTCTTCGACCGACCGGTGACGGTGGCGGCGATGACGACCAGCACCGCAGCGGTGAGGATCTGGACGAAGTGGCGCAACCAGTCGACGCCCTTCGTCTCGCAGCTCCCGCCGAGCGAGGTGTAGAGCAGGTTGCCGAGGAGGATGCCGACGATGCCGCAGACGATCGTCAGCCAGAGCGGGATGTTGTCCCGGTTGCCGGGCGCCAGGAACTTGCCCAGCAGTCCGATGATGACACCGCCCAGCAGCAGCACGAGGAGGGCGCCGATGCTCCAGGCGTCCTTGCAGTTGTTGGCGTTCGCCGCGAGCAGGTTCATGTCCATTCTTCGAGCATCGCTGGGTCCAGGCGGTTCTCCAACACCTGTACGGGTGTGAGGGTCGATCGGCGATCAGGCGCCCTGGGTGTCCGGTTGTGGGTGCGTGACCGGCACCAACGTGACCCGCGTCAGCCGGGTGCCTGCCGTCGCGGCGACCTCGATGCGGTAGGCCCGTCCGTTGCTCACGACCTCGACGGCGTCGCCGACCTCCGCGATCCGGCCCAGCTGGGAGATGACGTGTCCCGCGACCGTCTCGTAGTCGCCGTCGGGGAGGTGGACGCCGGCGAGCTCGGCGAAGTCCTCGATGCTCAGGCCGGCGTCGTACGACGAGACACCGTGGGCGCCTTCGGCCGCCTCGGGCGGGTCGTACTCGTCGCGGATCTCGCCGACGATCTCCTCGACCAGGTCCTCGAGCGTGACGATGCCGTCGGTGCCGCCGTACTCGTCCACCAGCACCGCGAGGTGGATGCCGCGCTGACGCATCACCCCGACGGTCGGCAGCACCTTGTTGGTCGACGGCAGCCGCAGCACCTCGCGCGCGACGTCGCGCACCACCCGCCTGTCGTCGTCGCCGACGCCGAGCAGGTCGCGCACGTGCAGGAAGCCGACGATGTCGTCGAAGCCGTCGTCCATGACGGGGTAGCGCGAGTGCGGGAGGTCGCGGATCCGCCGCGCCGCCTCGACGAGAGGCTCGTCGGCGGCGACGAAGTCGACCTCGCCACGCGGGCGCATCACTTCCTTGAGGGACGTGGTGCGCGCCGCGAACACGTCGCCGACGATCCGCTTCTCCTCGTCTCGCAGGCCCTCGTGCGTCGAGACGAGCTCGCGCAGCTCCTCCTCCGAGACCTCCTCGCTGGTCGCGGTGGCATCGCCGCCCAGCAGCCGGACGAGCGCGTCGGTCGAGACCGACAGCAGCCAGATGGCCGGGCGCATCAGCGTGGCGAAGCGGTCGAGCGGTGGTGCGACGAGCGTCGCGAACGGCGCGGCCTTCTGCAGCGCGAGGCGCTTGGGCACCAGCTCGCCGAGGACCAGGGAGAGGTAGGCGATCAGCAGCGTCATCAGGACCAGCGCGGTCGTGGACGCGGCGTCCTCGGGCAGGCCGAGGTTCTCGAGGTACGGCGCCACGTCGGGCGCCAAGGTCGAGCCGCCGTACGCCGCGGAGAAGAAGCCGGCGACCGTGACGCCGATCTGCACGGCGGCCAGGAAGCGGTTGGGGTTGCGCGCCACCTCGGCCACCCGGGCGCCGCGCGGACCCTGCTGCGAGAGCTGGGTGATCTGGCTGTCGCGCAAGGAGACGAGCGCGATCTCCGTGGCGGCGAAGACACCACCGAACATGACGAACAGGACGACGAGGCCGAGGCTGACGAAGGTCTGGGTGTCCATGGGCGAGGCACCACCCTAGCGGGGCCACCCCAAGAGACCGGGCCGGCTGATCAGGGTCGGAAGACCAGGCCCACAGGATCAGGAGTGGAGGATCAGGGGTGGAGGATCAGGAGCGGAGGATCAGGAGCGGAACCCGACGGTTCCGGTGACGCCGCCACCGATCTCGACGTACGCGATCCGGTCGCCGGGCACGATGATCTTGCGACCCCGCGTGTCGGTGAGGCTCAGCACGCCGTCTGGCAGGGCGGCGGTGACCTTCGACTCGACGGTCTGCTGGTCCTCCTGGCAGTCGACGGTCAGCTCGCGCGGGGCGTGCTGGATGCCGATCTTGACCTCCACGTGGACTCCTTCTGGGCTGGCTGGGTGGGTGAGCTCGGGTGGGTGAGCTCGGGTGGGTGAGCTCGGTGGGTGGTGCTCAGTGCTGCTCGTGCTTCTCGGGCTTCTCGGGCTTGTCGGGCTCGTCGGTGAGGGGGTAGCCGCGAATTCCGCGCCAGGCCAGACCTGCGACGAGCGAGGCCGCTGCGCCCTGGGGGATGGCGCCCTTCTCCGAGAGCCAGAACCGCGCGCTGACCTGGGCCATTCCCACGAGGGCGACGGCGAGCAGCTGTGAGGCCTCGTCGGGCAGGCCGGTGTCCTCGCGGATCACGTGGGCGATCATCGCCGCACACTCGTTGGTCACGCGGTCGACGCGCTCGCGCACCGCGGGCTCGTTGGTCAGGTCGGACTCGAAGACCAGCCGGAAGGCACCGGAGTCGCCGGCGACGTAGGTGAAGAAGACGTCCATCGTCGCCTCGACCCGGAGGCGGTTGTCATGGGTGGACTCCAGAGCCGCGCGACAGTTGTCGACGATCAGCTCGCAGGAGGCGTCGAGCAGCGCGAGGTAGAGCTCGAGCTTGCCGGGGAAGTGTTGGTAGAGCACCGGCTTGGAGACGCCGGCGCGCTCGGCGATGTCGTCCATCGCGGCGGCGTGGTAACCCTGCCGGACGAACACGTCGAGCGCCGACTCCAGGAGCTGGACGCGCCGCTGCTTGCGGGGGAGACGCCCGCCGCGGGGCTTCTGCTCGTCCACGCCGTGGAGTCCGGTCCCACTCACGTGTGTCTCCCTGTTCGGTTCGTTCTGCCGACGGTCGTCGCGAATGCTACCCGCACGTAGCGAGGGGTCCCGCGCCGTGTCAGGCGCGGGACCCCTCCTGTCTACGTGCCGTTCTTGCGGCTGCTCAGCCGGCTGCCGGGTAGTCGACGTCGACGACGATCGAGCCGGTGTCGAGCTCGTCGACGACCTCGGCCGTGAGGTCGGTACCGAGGATCTTCACCGAGTTCTGCGGTGCGTCGGCGTCGTAGTACGCGTCCGGTGCGGAGTCTACGAAGGTGCTCTTCTGCGGCACCCCACCGGCGCAGGCCGCGACGGTCTCGAAGGTGGTGCCCTTCTTGTCGGTCGCGACCTGCTTGTGCAGGCAGGTGGGGTCGACGGTGTCGAGGCCGAAGGTCGCGTCGAACGGCTCCCGCCGGTTGCTCGGGCTGGTCCCGTCTTCGTAGGTGAGCGAGTTCGGGAACGAGTCCACCGGGAGGGCGTAGCCGATGCCGAGCCGGCCGGCCTCACTGACGTTGTTGTCGGTGTAGCCCTGGTCCACCAGCCAGACGAGCATGCCGTCCTGGAACTTGAAGAACTCGACCCAGTTCGGCCGGGTGAACGCCTCGGAGAACTGGTAGGGACCCTCAGCGAGCGTCGCGTCGTAGCCGACGTACTGGCGGTTCTCGAGCAGGTAGTAGCGCTCGGAGTTCACCGTCTCGGTCCCGGTCGAGTGCGCCCAGCCGTACGCCGTCCACGCGCTCTCCTCGGCGGGCGTCTCCGCACCGTCGACGTCCGTGCCCGCCGACGACTTCACCGTGATGTCGTCGAGGAACGCGCCTGCTTCGTTGACGCCACCGTCGGTGGCGTAGCGGAACCGGAAGAGCGTCTCGGCGCCGCCGGACTTGTAGGACCACTTCTTCGAGGCCCACTTGGTGCCGGCACCGGTGATCGGCTTGCCGAGCTGGGTCCAGTGGTTCCCGCCGTCGGCGGAGTACTCGGCATAGAGGAAGTCGTAGCCGTCCTCGATGTCGTACCAGAGGTCCGCGCTCACCGTGACCGAGCCGCCCGCAGGGACGACGCGGGTCAGCGTGTGCTTGAGGTCGTCACCGCGACCCGACCACCAGACGTTGTCGCCGGCGGGCGGGACGACGTAGTCGTCGGTCCGCGAGGACGGCGGCAGGTTGACCTTGATGGCCTGGTCCTGACCGTCGACGGTGTTCTGCGAGGGACTGAGCGTGTAGGTGCCGCTCTCGCCCGCGTCGACCTCGCTGTAGTCGAGCCAGCCGAGGAAGAGCTTCTCCTCCGGACCCATCAGGCCGGGAGTGGTGCCGATGCCCTGGTCGGCGGCCTCGCCGTGGCCGAGCCACGAGCCGGACGACATGAGGGTCCAGAACGCGGTGCCGTTCTCCCCACCGTTGGTGTCGTAGAAGTCCGGCAGGCCGAGGTCGTGGCCGAACTCGTGGGCGAAGACGCCCAGGCCGCCGTTCTCCGGCTCCACGGTGTAGTCGCCGACGAAGTACCTCGAGTCGCCGATCTGCGCGCCTCCCGAGAGGTTCTCGCCGTCGCGCGCGGTCGGGCCCGTGACGCCGTACTGGTCGCCGTTGACGTACCAGCGGTGCGACCAGATGGCGTCGGGGTCGGCCCCGGCGTCCTCGCCCTCACCGGCGTGCACGGCCTGGAAGTGGTCGAGGTAGCCGTCCGGCTCGTTGAAGTCGCCGTCCTCGTCGAAGTCGTAGCGGTCCCACTCGTCGAACTGCGCGAGGTAGTCGTCGATCTCCTCGGTGGTGTCGCCCGCATCGATGCGGGACTGGTACCACGCGTCGACGGAGTCGTCGATGAACGCCCAGGAGCCGCCGAAGTCCTCGACGGCGTTGTCGCCGTACGTCGAGGCGTTGCCGGGCACCTGCACCCAGTCGGTGGTGGTCACGTCGACGCTGTAGGCGCCGCCGGACAGGGCCTCGTAGTAGGACTTCATCGACTCGCCGGAGCCGTTGAAGAGCTCGTCGTAGTAGGCGGTGTCGTACTCAGGGGCCCACGTGGTGGAGTTGTCCACGTCGCGGTCCGGCTCGGGGATGTCGCCGTGCAGCGGGCCGGGCGCGCGGCCCAAGCGACCCGAGCCCTCGGTGCCGAACTCCGAGAGCACGGTGAAGATCTTGTCGGTCTTGGCGACCGCGAACTCGACCTCCGTGCCGTCACCGAGGTTGACGGTGGCGCCGCCGCCGCGCTGCGGCTTCATCTTCGCGGCGCCGTTGTGCAGCAGGGCGAGGGCCTTGGCCTTGCGCTTCTGCTCACGCTTGGTGAGCGGGCCCGGTCGGTTGTCGGGGCGGTGGGTGACGCGCTGGTCGGAACCCCGGTCGGGGGCGGCCTGCGCGGGTGCCAGCATGGTCGGGCTCAGGGCGATCGGCCCGAGCAGGGCGGTGCCCAGGGCCAACGTCGCGGTTCCCGCGAGCAGGCCTGATGACAGCTTGAGCAAGGACGTGCCTTTCGTGTGGGCGACTCCGAGAGGCCCCTCGCACGCTGAGTCGTGATGACCGCAAGATCGACGGGCCGTCGATCACCTTCGCCCCGAATGGCGACCAGAGACAAGGGTTAGCAGCAACATTTGTCGTTCCCAAGCGGGAGGACGGGAGAGACGGCCCGAAGAAGAAGGCCGGAAATGCGGGGAGGGGCCCCTCGCGAGACCCCTCCCGGTGCATTCCCCCCGGAACGATGCGGCGCGTCACGGACGGGACGTGCTCGTCGGGGGGAAGACGTGGTGCACACGGCTGTACGGGCTCGTCCGGAAGGTCCGGAACTGCTGGAGCGACGATCTCGTCCCGAGCACGTCCGAGGCAAGGGTTCCCGATGGGTAACTTGCGACTTCCCGGCGTGTCGGCGAGACACGCGCGACTCCTGGAGTCCTGGTCCGGATGTCGGGACACGGTGGCTCGGCGGCAGGCACGCGCGGAACCTGCGGGAACATGGAGTGGTCTTGCGGCGTTCGCATCCATGCAAGTCGCCTGCAAACCTGCTGCCGATCGACCCAAGAGGAGCCCCCACCGTGAGTCTGCCGCCGCTCGTGGAACCCGCCGACGAGCTGACGATCGACGAGGTACGCCGCTACAGCCGGCACCTGATCATCCCGGACGTCGGCATGGCCGGTCAGAAGCGGCTCAAGAACGCCAAGGTGCTGGTGATCGGCGCCGGTGGCCTGGGCAGCCCCGCGCTGCTCTACCTCGCCGCGGCCGGCGTCGGCACGATCGGCATCGCGGAGTTCGACGAGGTGGACGAGTCCAACCTCCAGCGCCAGATCATCCACGGGCAGTCCGACATCGGGAAGTCCAAGGCGCAGTCGGCCCAGGAGTCGGTGCTCGAGGCCAACCCCTACGTCAAGGTCGTGCTCCACGAGGAGCGGCTCGACAACGACAACGTCTTCGAGGTCTTCCGCGGCTACGACCTGATCCTCGACGGGACCGACAACTTCGCGACCCGCTACATGGTCAACGACGCGGCGTACTTCCTCGGGATCCCCTACGTCTGGGGTTCGATCTACCGCTTCGACGGCCAGGCCTCGGTGTTCGCGCCGACCCTGGCCGAGGACGCGCCGTGCTACCGCTGCCTCTACCCCGAGCCGCCGCCGCCCGGCATGGTCCCCAGCTGCGCCGAAGGCGGCGTGCTGGGCGTGCTGTGCGCGAGCATCGGCTCGATCCAGGTCAACGAGGCGATCAAGCTGCTGACCGGCATCGGTGACCCGGCGGTCGGCAAGCTCGTCATCTACGACGCCCTCGAGCTCGAGTGGCGCAAGCTCCGCGTGCGCAAGGACCCGAACTGCGCCCTGTGCGGTGAGCACGCGACGGTCACCGACCTGATCGACTACGACACCTTCTGCGGTGCGCTCTCCGACGAGGCCGCGGAGGCCGCGGCCGGCGCCACCATCTCGGTCGTCCAGCTCGAGCACATGCTCAAGGAGCGCGACGAGGGCGGCCGCGACTTCGTCCTGGTCGACGTGCGCGAGCCCAACGAGTACGAGATCAACAAGATCCCGGGCTCGGTGCTGATCCCGAAGGGCGACTTCCTCAACGGCTCGGCCATCGAGCAGCTGCCCTCGGTCGACTCCGGCAAGCAGGTGGTCATGTACTGCAAGACCGCGGTGCGCTCGGCCGAGACGCTGGCGATCGTGAAGGGTGCCGGCTATTCCGACGCCGTCCACGTCGGCGGCGGTGTCTCCGCGTGGGTGCGGCAGATCGACCCGTCGCAGCCGGCGTACTGAGACCGTGACCGGACCGTGACCGGTCCGGGCGGTCGTGCGCAGCAGCGACCGGGTTAGGTTCGGTGCCGTGCGGGACGGGAGCGCGGGCACGGAAACGGTGTACGACGGCCGGCGGGCCGCCGTCGTCGCCGTCGTCGCCGTGACGCTGCTGCTCGTCCTGCTGGTGACCGTGGCTGCCTCGATCGGTCCCGGTGACGTCCTGCGGGGAGGCGGGCTGGCGAACTTCGGGAGCCCTTCGCCCACGGAGTCGTCCGAGTCGCCCTCGGCGACCGCCACCAGCGGCAATTCCCAGCCCGACGACCTGCCGCTGTTCCTCAACATCCTGATGACGGGCCTGTTCGTGCTCTTCGTGGTCGTCGTCCTCGCCGTGGCCGCCCTGGCGCTGCGCGAGGCGTGGAAGGAGCTGGGCAGGTTCCGGCTGCGCCGCCGCCAGCGTCGTGAGCACGTCGACTTCGACGTCGTGGACGCGCCGGGCGCCGAGGACGCGGTCGCCACCGCGATCGCGGGCGACGCCGCCGCTCAGCTCGCGTCCCTGCGCGAGGGCACGCCCCGCAACGGAATCGTCGCGTGCTGGGCGCACTTCGAGCGGCAGGCCGAGCAGGCCGGCGTGCATCCGCTTCCGTGGGAGACCTCCTCGGAGTTCGCCCTGCGGATCCTGGAGATGGTGCGCGCCGACACCTCTGCCGTGTCGGCGCTGGCCGAGCTCTTCCGTGAGGCTCGCTTCAGCGAGCACGAGGTCGCCGAGGGGCAGCGGGAACGTGCCGTCGAGCTGCTGGGCCAGATCCACGCGTCGTTGGGTCGTCGTACGACGGGGAGCCGGTCGTGACCGCGCGCTGGTCCCTCCGACTCGGCGTGCTCGCCACGGCGGTGGTGACCCTCTACACCCTGCTCTCGATCTTCGACTACGACCCGCACCCGGTCCGGCTGGCCCTGCTGACCACCCTGGCGATGGCCGCCGCGTGGTTGGTGAGCGACGTCCTGGTCGACGGGGGCGCGGCGTGGAACGTCTACTCCGATCCGCTGGTCACCGAGGGGCAGCTCGACCCGCGGCTGGCGGCGTACCTGCGCACCCTCGAGGGACACCTGACCTCCAGCACGGCCGACGCCGGGCTGCGGGACCGCCTCGCGGCGCTGGCCGACAGACGGCTGGCCAAGCGCGGCCTGCATCGGGACGGTCCGTCGGGGGCGGAGGCCCGCGACCTGCTCGGCGCCGACCTGGCCGGCACGCTCGACGGACCGCCCCGGCGGATGTCCGTCGCCGAGATCACTCGTCACGTCACTCGCATCGAGGAGCTCTGACCCATGTCGTCTGCTGTCGTGAAGGAGGCCGGCGAGGCTGCCGGGCGCGTGCTCACCGAGGTCGAGAAGGCCGTGGTGGGCAAGCGCGGCGCGCTGCGTCTGGTGCTGGCCGGCATCCTCGCGAAGGGCCACGTGCTGCTCGAGGACTTCCCTGGGCTCGGCAAGACCCTCGCCGCGAGGTCGTTCGCCCAAGCGCTCGGCCTCGACTTCGCCCGCGCGCAGTTCACCCCCGACCTGCTGCCCGCCGACCTGACCGGGTCGTTCGTCTACGACCAGCGCGACGCGGAGTTCCACTTCCGCAAGGGCCCGCTGTTCACGGGGCTGCTGCTCGCCGACGAGATCAACCGGACCCCGCCGAAGACCCAGTCGGCGCTGCTCGAGGCGATGCAGGAACGACAGGTCACCGTCGAGGGGGAGACCTTCCTGCTGCCCGAGCCGTTCCACGTGCTCGCGACCGCCAACCCGATCGAGTACGAAGGCACCTACCCGCTGCCCGAGGCGCAGCTGGACCGCTTCCTGCTGCGAGTGTCGTTCGGCTACCCCTCTGCCGAGGAGGAGCACACGGTCGTCACCAACAGGCTCGCCCGGCAGCGCGAGGAGATCGTGCTCGATCGGGTCACCGACGCCGCCGGGTTGTTGGCGCTGCAGGCGGCCGTCGAGACCGTGGACGTCGACGACAGCGTGAGCCGCTACTGCGTGTCCCTCGCCGAGGCGACCCGGCGCCACCACGAGGTGCTGACCGGGTCCTCGCCGCGGGGCTCGCTGGCGCTGGTGCTGACGGCGCGGGCATTCGCGGTGCTCCGCGGCCGTGACTACGTCGTGCCCGAGGACGTGAAGGCGGTCGCCCGGGTGGTGCTCGCGCACCGCATCACCGTCAAGCCGGAGCTGTGGATGACCGAGGCATCCGGCGCGCGGGTCGTCGACGCGGTCATCGGCTCGGTGCCGACGCCCACGACCCTCGAGGCGTTCCGAGCGACTTGAGGGCGACTTGAGGGCGACATGAGGGCGACATGACGAGCTGGCAGGCGACCCCGGCGCTGGGTCGCGCCGTCATCGTGGCAGCGGCGGCCCTCGCCCTCGCCGTGGTGTTCGGGGACCCGGTGCTGGTGGTGCTCGGGGCGCCCTTCGCGATCAGCGCCGCCATCGGCCTGTGCCTGCTGCCGCGCACCGAGCCGTCGGTCTCGGTCCAGCTGGACCACCGGACCCTGCACGAGGGTCAGGGCACCGTGTCCCGGCTCCGGGTCCGCGACGGGGCCGGGGTCGAGCACGTCGCGCGGGTGAGCGGCCAGGCGCCGTACGTCGCCCTGCACCCCGCTGGCGGTGTGGTCGGCCGGCTGCTGCGCGACCCGTCCCAGAGCCTCGACCTCGAGCTCAGCCCGCGTCGATGGGGTCCGCGACGGCCTGCGATCGAGCTGGTGGCGCTGACGAGCCGGTGGGCAGGCTGGCGCTGGGGGCCGGTCGACCTCGTCGGCTCGCTGGTGCAGACGCTGCCCGGCAGGGCGCCGTTCGACTCGCGGGCCGAGATGCCGCAGCCGCAGGGGCTCGTCGGGGCACACCGGTCGCGTCGGGTCGGCAGTGGCTCGGAGTTCTCGGGGATCCGGCCGTTCGCGGTGGGGGACCGGCTGCGCCGCATCAACTGGCGGGTCTCCCTGCGCACCGGGGACCTGCACGTCGTGAGCACCCGGGCGGAGGAGGACTCGGCCGTGCTCGTCCTTCTCGACGCGCTCGGCGACTACGGGAGCTCCGGCGGCGTCGACGGTGATCCGAGCAGCCTCGACCTCGGGGTGCGGGCCGCCGCCGGACTGGCCGAGCACTTCAGCCGCACCGGCGACCGGGTGGGGCTGCGCGTCGTCGGGCCGAGCGGGCAGTTCGTGGGGTACGGCGCGGGCGCCCGGCACCACCGGGTGCTGCTGGGGACGCTGGCCGAGGTCCGGCCGGGCATCCCGCCCGACCTCGCCGCCGACCGGATCAAGCTCCGCGCCGCTCCCGGCACCGTCGTCGTGGTGCTGACGCCGCTGCTGGACGAGGCGATGCTCCTGGTGATCGCCACGCTGGTCCGGAGGGGCCTCCCGATCATGGTGGTGGACACCCTGCCGCCCGACGTCCGGCCCGCAGAGCGGCCGGGCGTCGCCAAGGACGTCGCCGACCTGGCGTGGCGGATGCGCCGGATGGAGCGCGACGACCTGCTCGACAGCCTGGCCGCCACCGGCTGTCCCGTCGTGGTGTGGCGTGGGCCGGGGACCGTGGACGAGGTGCTGCGCCGGCTGGCCCGGCGCGCCCAGCTGCCCCAGGTGGGTGCCCGATGAGGGCACCATGAGAGCCAGGACCTCGACCTGGGTCCTGAGGGTGCTGGTCGCGTTGTCGCCGCTCGCGGCCCTGCTGTGCACGGCGGGTGCGGGGGAGGGCGCTCCCGGCTGGCTCGTGGTGCTCGTGCTGGTGCTCGGCCTGGGCTGGGCGGCGTTCCCCGAGAGCGTGGCGGGAGCCGCGGTCATCGTCGCCGTCATCGTGTGGTGGGGCGTCGGGCTGCGCGAAGGACTCGACGTCTGGGCACTGCCGGCCGCCGCTGCGCTGCTCGCCGCCCACGTCGCCGCGGTCCTGCTGTCCTACGGCCCGCCTCAGCTCCAGCTCGACGGTCCCACCTTCTGGTTGTGGGTCCGTCGCGGTGCGTCGGTGTACCTGGCCGCGCCCCTCGTCTTCGGGCTGGCGGTGTGGGTGCGCGACCAACCTGCACCCGACGGCATGTGGGCGGTGGGGCTGGCCGCGGCGCTCGCCGCCATGCTCGCTGCCTCCGTGATGCTGGCGCGGCGCGACGGCGTGGGCGTGGAGCGATGATGCCGATGGACCCCCAGAGCGACCAGCTCGACGGCCGGACCGAGAAGGAGGACTACATCGAGGCCGTGCTCGCCACCGTCGAGCGCATTCCGCGTGGCCGGGTCACGACGTACGGCGCCATCGCGGAGCACGTCGGCCGCGGCGGACCGCGGCAGGTCGGCGCCACGATGGCCAGGCACGGCGGCCCGGTCCCGTGGTGGCGGGTGGTGCGCGCCGACGGTTCGCTGCCGCCCAGCCACCTGGGAGAGGCCCAGCAGGCCTACCTCGAGGAGGGCACGCCGCTGCGGCCCTCGGGAGCCGTCGACCTGGTCGCTGCCTTCTGGCAGCCGACCTGACCGGTCAGCCCAGAGCGGCCACCGCTGCGTCGTAGTCGGGCTCCTCGCCGATCGTCGGCGTGACCTGGCTGTGCAGGACGCTGCCGTCGCGGTCGACGACGACGACCGTGCGGGCCAGGAGGCCGCGCCACTTGCCGTCGGTCATCTCGACGCCGTAGTCGGAGCCGAAGGTCGAGGCGAAGGCCGACGCCGTCGTCACCTTGTCGATGCCCTCGGCGCCGCAGAAGCTGGCCAGCGCGAACGGAAGGTCCTTCGACACGTTGATCACAGTGGTGTCGTCGAGGCTCGCGGCCAGCTCGTTGAAGCGCCGTACGCTCGCGCTGCAGACGCCGGTCGCGACGCTGGGGAAGATGTTGAGCACGACCCGGGTGCCGGTCGGGAGCGTGACGCTCTCGAAGTCGTTGCCGGTCAGCTCGAACGTGGGTGCCTGCGAGCCGACCGTCGGGGGCTCGCCGACGGTGTGGACAGGGGTGTCTCCGAGAGCGGTGGTTGCCATGCGTCATTCCTAGCAGTGCGGTGGCTGGGTGAGCGTGAGGGCCCAACAGCTGAGCCTCAGCCCTGGGCTGAGGCGCGAGCCCGCGTACGCCGGGCGAGGGCGGCGAGCGCCTTCGGGAAGATCTCGGCAGGCGGGGTCACCAGTCCGGCGCCGACCTGACCGACGCCGGCCACCTTGCCGGCCATCCCGGTGTTGATCTGCGGGAGTATCCCGGTGCGGCAGACCTTGGTCACGTCGATCCCGGTCGGCGTGCCCTGGAACTCCAGGATCGGGATCGTCCAGCGCGGGTTCTCGCCCAGCGTGATCTCGTGCATCCGCCGGGTGGTCGCCAGCGCGTCGGGCACCGAGCCGCCCACGAAGCGGACGATCGCAGGGGCGGTGGCCATGGCGAAGCCGCCTATCCCCGCGGTCTCGGTGATGGCCGAGTCGCCGATGTCGGGGTTGGCGTCGTCGGGGCCGTAGTCGCCGAGGTAGAGGCCGTCGGCCAGCTGGGCGGGCCCCGTGAACCACTCGTCGCCGGTGCCGGCGGTCTGGATGCCGAAGTCGGTGCCGTTGCGGGCCATCGCCACGACCATGGTCGATCCGTCGCTGCCGCGGGCGGCGTCGAGCGCGAGCTTGCAGGCCGGCATCGCGAGGTTGAGGAAGAAGTGGTCGTTGCCACCCACGAAGCGGAGCGCCTCGGCGACGTCGGTGGGTGCCGCCCCGCTGGTCACCATCGACGGGCCCAGGTCGCGCAGCAGCATCAGCGTGCCGGCGCGGTTGCGGTTGTGGGCCTCGTCGCCCATCTGCAGCATCTGGGTGAGGATGCCCGTCACGTCGACGGGCTCGGCTGCCTCCTGCACCGCCGTCTTGAACAGCGGCCCCAGCACGTCGGTCATCCAGCGCAGCCGCTCGAGCACCTCGGGTCCGTAGGCGCCGTACCGGAGCACCTTGCCGAGCCCTTCGTTGAGGGTGCAGTAGGTACGCCGCCCGGAGGCGTCGTCCTCCAGCACCCACATCCACATCGACGGCGACACCACGCCGGCCATCGGCCCGACCGCGGACCTGTGGTGGCACGGCTCGAACGACACCGACGAGCCCGACTCGAAGAGCGCGACGGCGTCCTCGGGGTCGGACACGAGACCCTCGAGGGCCGCGGCACCCATGAGGGCTCCCCGCAGCGGGCCGGCCGCGCGTGCCCAGTCGATCGGCGGGCCGGCGTGCAGGAACTGCCCGCGCTCCAGGCCCAGCAGCTCGGAGGCGGGCGCGACATCGACCAGTCGCGCGCGGACGTCGAGGACGGCGGCGAGGGCGCGCGCGTTGGCGTCACGGCGGAGCGGGTCGAGCGCCACGGTCGCCAGGTCGGCCTCGGTGCCGGGCATCGGCGGACGCCAGTCGACGTTCGTGACCGGCACCGCCTGGCCGGCGACGGTCTCGGCGAGCAGGTCGGCGCCGACGTTGACGACGTGGGGCGGCGTCGACAGCCCGATCGAGCTCATCGGACGGACTCCCTCAACGAGACGGCCCGGCGCGCAGCGCCGGCGTTGGACAGGTGCACCTCTGCGCCGGCGTCCGCGAGCGCGGCGACCTGCCGCTCGAGGCCTTGGGGGTCGGCGGCGGTGCCGACCACGCTGACCACCACGGGCACGTCGCCGCTGACCGCGGCCACCGCCGGCGCGAGGCGTTCAGCGGGATCTGGCTCGGCGCCGTGGCCGAGCACGACGTCCACCAGCACCACACCTGCGGAGCCGGCGACGTCGGCCAGCCGTTCCAGCCGCAGGGTCGGGTCGATCATCGGGTGCGCCCGGCCCCTGGTGAACTCGTCGTCCCCGAAGTCGGTGAACGCGATCGCGTCGGTACCCAGCGCCGCCTCGGCGATCAGCCGCGCCTCGGTGCACAGGGTGCCGCCGACGAAGAGCCCGTGCAGCAGTCCCGCTCGGGCGTCGGCGCGCACCGCGCCCCGGACCGGCCAGGACGGCACGTCGCGACCCAGCCGGCCGAGCACCCGCTCCGTCACTGCCGTCAGGTCGGGCTGCCCGGCCCCGAGGAGGCCGAGCTCGACGGGGGTGGCGAGCCCGTCGAGGTACGTCGTCAGGTCGGCGGCCACCTCAGGAGCAGGCGGCTTCGACACGACCACGACGAGCTCGACGGAGTCGTCACCGTCCAGCCGCCGGGTGGCCTCGCGGGTGGAGAGCCCGCCCACCTCGGCGGAGAGGTCGCGCCCGCCGACACCGAGCGCGTGCGTGACGCCGACGCCCGCGTGATCGAGCAGGGCGAGGAGCTGCTGGCAGCCGGTGCCCGACGCGGCGACCAGGGCGACCGGCCCGGGCCGGCAGGCGTTGGCGAAGCCCAGCCCGAGGCCGCCGAGGACGGCCGTCCCGCAGTCCGGGCCCATCACCAGCAGCCCGCGCTCGGTGGCCAGCCGCTTGAGTGCCACCTCCTGCTCCAGGGGCACGTTGTCGCTGAAGAGCATCACGTCGCGGCCGGCGTCGAGGGCGTCGACGGCCTCGACCAGAGCGCTGGCCCCCGGCACGGACACCAGCGTGAACGCGTCCGGGGTGATCCGAAGGGCGGCGGCGGTCGTCCTGGGCGGGGCGACCTCTGACGTGGTGGCGGCCGCTCGCGCCGTCAGCGCGGCAGCGACCGCGGCCAGGGCGGCGGCCAGGGCGTCGTCGGGAGCGTCGTCGGCCAGCCTGATCGCGACGACCATGTCGTTGGCGGTGGCCGCGGCCGGCACCTCGAAGCCCATCTGACCGAGCACCTCGACGTTCAGCTCGGTGGCCATCGCGACCTGAGCGGCTTCCACGCCCGGAGTGCCGGCCACCAGGCGGCTGACCTGGAGCAGGGCGACCGAGTCGGCGTACGCGCCGGGCCGCAGCTCGACGTGCACGGTCATGCGGCGACCACCAGGTCGCCCAATGCGATCCGGGCTCCCTCCAGCAGGCCGCGGCCCGAGGAAGCGCCGACCGCGAGCAGCGCGGCTTCGTCCTCGACGGACCGCGAGGCCAGCCAGGCCGCGAACTCAGGGACGACCTCACCGTGGAGCGCGGCGTCCAGGAGCGTGGCGGACAGCAGCGTCGTACGCCGCGCAGCGGCGCGAACCTGCGCACCCGGGACGGCCAGCCCTGCGGCGTGACGGGTCGCGAGCCAGCCGCAGGCGACGTCGTCGCCGTACGGCGTCAGACCGTCGCCGCGCCCGATGCCGGCCAGGATCGCGTGCGCCCTCGAGGCGTCGCCACCGGCCGTGACCACGCGCGGCGCTGACGCGTCGACCAGTCGAGCGATGCGCAGCGTCTGCTCGCCCAACCGCAGCTCACCCCCGGCGACCCCCGGCGCCGACAGGTCGAGGGCGTCGAGACGGGGGAGCGCGGTCCGGAGGCCGTTGGGCACGCACACCGCGCCCTCGGCGAGGATGCCGAGCGCCGACTGCTCTCGACCGTCGTCGAGGACGAGGTAGACCGCCTGCGGGCCCCGGTGCAGCACCTGGAGAGGGCCGTCGGGCGCCGCAGAGAGCCGGTCGCGCAGGCGGGGCGTCGCGGCGGCCGGGACGGCAATCAGCATGAGGTCACCATGAGGTCACCATGGGCTCACCACCGGCTCGACGCTGGGCTCATGGCCCTCACGCTAGCGTCGCGGCTACCCTGCTCCGATGTGGACTCCTGCCAACGAAACCCCCTCGGGTGGTGCACGTTGTGACAGGTGAGACGCTCCCGTTCAGCTCGGCCTGGGCGCGCGTGGACGCGCTCCACACGACGCTCACCCAGCTGGTCCTCGACGGCGCGGACCTGACCCGGATCGCCGACGAGGTCTCCGGCGTCCTCGACCTCGGCTTCGCGGTCACCACCAGCGACGGCCGGGTCACCGCGTCCGGCGGGACCGAGGGCGCTGTCCAGCGCCTGCTGGAGGACCAGGGGTTGCTCGACGACACCGGACGCATCCGGGTGGAGCGGGGCTCGCCCGAGGGCGTCGAGCTGGGAGCCGGCGAGCTCCGGGTGCTGCGGATCGGGGCGGGCGGCGCCGACCTCGGCCGGCTCGTGTGCGTGCGCTTGGACGGCTCGATCGGTGACGACGACGCGCACGCTCTCGAGCGGGTGACCACGGTCGCCGCGCTGGTCATCACGCGCGAGCAGGCGGTCGCCGCCGTCGAGGACAAGTACCGCGGCGACTTCCTCCGCGACGTCTTCCTCGGGCGCGCGGGCGAGCCGGGGTTCGTCGTCGAGCACGCGACGTCGTACGGCTGGGACCTGACCCGACCCGTCCTGGTCGTCTGCGCCGAGCTCGACCCCGCGCCGGACGAGGAGCCCGTGTCCCAGACGCAGCGGCGGGCCTGGCAGGAGCGGTTCTCGCGGGCCTGGCGCAGCGTCAGCCGCGACCTCGGCCCCGGGATCCCGAGCGCGGACTTCTCCTCGGAGGTCGTGACGCTGCTGCCGGTCGACCCCGGCGGGTCGACCGCGCCGGTCGCGCTCGTGGAGCGCGCCGTCCACGAGGTCGCGGGCGACCGAGGTGGGGGGCGACGGTCGTTCTCGGTCGGCGTCAGCCGGGTGGCGACGACGCAGGTCGACCTGCCGACCGCCTACGCCCAGGCCCGCCGTGCGGTCGAGATCGGCCGCAAGGTGCACGGGCCGCGGTCCACGACGTACTTCGACCAGCTCGGCATCCACCGGCTCCTCGCACTGGTGCCGGACGGCGCCGAGATCAAGGCCTTCGTCCGTGACGTGCTGGGCCCGCTCGCCGACGACACCGAGGAGGCGGCCGACCTGCGCGCCACCCTGCAGGTGCTGCTCGACACCAACTTCAACGTCGCCGAGGCCGCACGGCTGCAGTTCTTCCACTACAACACGATGCGCTACCGCGTCGGCAAGCTCGAGCGTCTGCTCGGTCCGCTCTCGCGCGACCCGCACCTGCGACTGGACGTCTCGGTCGCGCTCCGGGCGTTGGACGTGACCCGGTGAGATTCCTCGGCCCCACGCGCCGCACGTTCTGACAACCCCGGGCGGCCTGCCTTCAGCACT
This sequence comes from Nocardioides bigeumensis, assembly GCF_039531755.1. NCBI lineage: Bacteria > Bacillati > Actinomycetota > Actinomycetes > Propionibacteriales > Nocardioidaceae > Nocardioides > Nocardioides bigeumensis. The sequence goes on along the minus strand of NZ_BAAAQQ010000011.1, from coordinate 504,740 downwards.
TCCTGCCCATGAGGGTGTGTGATGGGCGGCACTAACTTCAGCACCGCACCAACTCGATCCGGCTCGGGAGACTGCATCTAGTAGCAGGGAGCAACGCCATGTCGATGTTCAAGTGGGACGTAGTCGATCCAGCTCCAGGTGAGGCGGTCGCGCCGAACCAGCGGCTGGCCTGGGGCAAGACCGTGGGCCTTGGTGCCCAGCACGTGATCGCGATGTTCGGAGCGACGTTCGTCTTCCCGATCATCATGGGGCTGAACGCCAACCTCGCCATCATGATGAGCGGGATCGCCACGATCTGCTTCCTGCTGATCGTCCAGGGGAAGGTGCCGAGCTACCTCGGCACGTCCGCCTCGTTCGTCGGTGGGGCCGGCGCGATCTATGCGCAGCAGGGCGGTCCCGAGGACGTCACCGGCGCCATCCTCGTGGCCGGCATCGTCCTGGCCGCGGTCGGCGCGATCATCCACTTCCTCGGCTCGGGTGTGGTCAACGCGGTCCTGCCACCGGTCGTCACCGGTGCCGTGGTGATGCTGATCGGCTTCAACCTGGCTCCCGTCGCTGCCTTGACCTACATGCCGTCCGACCCGTGGGTCGCGATCATCACGATGACGGCCGTCATCTTGATGGCCGTCGGCTTCCGGGGCTTCCTGGGCCGGATCGCGATCTTCCTCGGGCTGGTCTTCGGGTACGTCCTGTCCTGGCTCGCGGACATCGTGTTCGGGAAGACCTCGCTGCCCACCCCCGCCTCGGCAGACCCCGGCCCGCACCTGCGCGTCGACTGGAGCACGGTCCGCGACGCCGACTGGTTCGGCTTCCCCTCACGAACCGTCGAGGGCCTCGTGGGCAACCAGACCGAGGCGGGCAACCTCGGGGAGGTCGGTTGGCACCTCCCCAGCTTCTCGCTCACGTTCACGCTGCTGGTGCTCCCGGCGGTCATCGCCCTGGTCGCCGAGAACGTCGGTCACGTCAAGGCCGTGGCGGAGATGACCAAGACCGACCTCGACCCGGTGATGGGGCGGGCCGTCGCCGCGGACGGAGTGGCGACCGTCCTCACCTCCAGTGTCGGTGGCTCACCCACCACGACGTACGCCGAGAACATCGGCGTCATGGCCGCCACCCGGGTCTACTCGACCGCTGCGTACTTCGTCGCCGCGATCGTGGCCATCCTGCTCGGACTGGTGCCGAAGTTCGGGGCGATGGTGAACGCGACGCCGCCGGCCGTCCTCGGCGGGATCACGCTCGTGCTGTACGGCATGATCGGGCTCCTCGGGGCCAAGATCTGGAAGGAGAACGGCGTCGACTTCGCCAACCCGGTGAACCTCGTGCCGATCTCCGCGGGCATCATCCTGGGCATCGTGCCCGCCAGCACCTTGAAGTTCACCGACGACTTCTCGCTCACCGGCATCGCGCTGGGTACCGTCGTGGTCGTGGCCGGCTATCACCTCGCCCGGGTCATCGCTCCTGGCGACGACCACGGAGGGACGATGCTGTCGGTCGGCCACCCTGGTGCGCACGTGGAGGACCACGCCAAGCCTCACCGCGACGACCTCTAGGAGCTCCGTGAAGCCCGCACCGTTCGCCTACCGGCGTCCCAGGACGCTCGACGAGGCGGTCGCCGCGCTCGCGGGGACCCCGGGGGCGAAGGTGCTGGCCGGGGGCCAGTCGCTGGTCCCGTTGCTCTCGATGCGGCTGGCCGCACCGGCGGCCCTCGTCGACATCAACGCGCTGCCCGACCTCGACCAGGTCCGATGTGACGAGGAGGGCGTCCGCATCGGGGCGCTGGCCCGGCACGCCGACGTCCTCGCGTCCGCCGACGTACGACGCGTGCAGCCCCTGGTGGCCTTGGCCCTGGAGCACGTCGCGCACCCGACGATCCGCAACCGCGGCACCACGGTCGGCTCGCTCGTGCATGCCGACGCCGCCGCGGAGATGCCGATGGTGCTGCGGCTCCTGGGTGGATCGGTCGACGTGGTCGGGCCCTCCGGGCGGCGCACGGTGGCGGCGGACGACCTCTTCGTCGGCCCCTTGGAGTCGTCGGTGGCGAGCGACGAGATCGCCGTGGAGGCGTTCTTCCCCGCCCTGCGCGCCGGTGTGGGCGTGGCGTTCCGTGAGATCGCCCGGCGGCACGGTGACTACGCGCTCGTCGGTGTCGCGGCGCTGGTGGACGGCGAGAGCGTGCGGGTCGGCTACCTGTCCGTGGCCGACCTGCCCACGGTGGTGGACCTCAGCGGCGTCCCCGAGGGCGAGCTGGGCGAGCGCGCCTTGGAGCGCCTCGACCCCGCAGACGACATCCACGCGTCCGCGGACTACCGCGCGCACCTGGTGCGTGTGCTCACGGCCCAGGTCGTCGCGAGTGCCCGGGAGCTGGCCGCGTGAGCGCCACGGAACCGGAGGAGCGGCACGACGTCGTGCTGCACGTCAACGGCGCCCCGCACGCGGTCCGGGTGCCGGCGCGCCGACTGCTGTCCGATGCGCTGCGGCACGACTGCGGCCTGACCGGAACCCACGTCGGTTGCGAGCACGGCGTCTGCGGCGCCTGCACGGTCCTGGTCGACGGGCGGCCGGTGCGCAGCTGCCTGATGCTCGCGGTCTCCGCGCAGGACGTCCAGATCACCACGGTGGAGGGCCTGACCGAGGACGACGGCACGCCCCAGGGCAAGCTCGGGCCGGTGCAGCAGGCGTTCGCCGACTGCCACGGCCTGCAGTGCGGCTTCTGCACCCCCGGCTTCCTCACCACGATCACCGCTGGGCTGCGCGACAACCCCGACCCGACGTTCGAGGAGGCCCGCGACATGATCGCGGGCAACCTGTGCCGCTGCACGGGCTACCAGAACATCGTCGCCTCCGTCCTCCGGGCCGCCGAGCTCGCCCGCTCACCGGTGGTCGAGGAGGTTGCGCAGCAACCGTCACGGGACCCAGGCGGCAACGCATGACCACCAAGCTGTTCGGAACTCCCGTCAAGCGCACCGAGGACCAGCGGTTCCTGCGCGGCAAGGGCCGCTACGTCGACGACGTCCTGGTCGGCACCAACACGTTGCACGCCGCTGTGCTGCGCTCGCCGCACGCCCACGCGCGCATCGTCGAGATCGACGTCGACGAGGTCCTCGACCTCGAGGGCGTGCACCTCGTGTGGACCTACGACGACCTCACCGGGGCGATGGCCGAGCCGCTGCCGCTGCTCATCCCGCACCCGACGCTGACCCAGGGCCGCACCCAGCACGCGCTGGCGGCCGACGAGGTCAACTACGTCGGCGAGGCGATCGCCTTCGTCGTGGCCGACGACCGCTACGTCGCCGAGGACGCGCTGTCCAGGATCAAGGTCACCTACGACTTCCTGCCGCCCGTGGTCGGCATCGCTGCCGCCCGTGCGGCCCAGCACCTGGTGCACGCCGACGTGCCCGACAACGTCGGTGCGCGGATGGAGCAGAACACCGGCGACGTCGAGGCCGCCCTGGCCGCGGCGCAGCACCGGCTCTCGCTCGACCTCACCATCGAGCGGTCCGCCTGCACTCCGATGGAGGGCCGGGGAGTGGTGGCGCGGTGGGACCCCGACACGTCCCGGCTGACCGTGTGGTCGTCGACCCAGACGTCCACCGGCGTCCGCGGCTGCGTGGCGGCCAAGCTCGGGCTCGACCTCGCCCAGGTCGACGTGATCACCCCCGACGTCGGCGGCGGCTTCGGCGTGAAGATCAACCACCCCTGGCCCGAGGAGCTGCTGGTGCCGCTGGCGGCGCAGACCCTCGGCCGGCCGGTGAAGTTCACCGAGGACCGCCGGGAGCACTTCATCTCGTCGGCCCACGAGCGCGGGCAGGTGCACGAGGTGACCGTCGGCTTCGACGACGACGGCCGGATCCTCGGGCTCGACGTGATGTTCTGGCACGACCACGGAGCGTTCACGCCCTACGGCCTGATCGTCCCGATCATCACCTCGACCCAGCTGCTCGGGCCCTACAAGCCCGACGTCTACCGCGTGCGCTTCGAGTCGCTCTACACCAACACGGTGATGGTGACGCCCTACCGGGGAGCCGGGCGGCCGCAGGGCTGCTACGTCATGGAGCGGACCATGGACGCGATCGCCGAGGCGCTCGGCAAGGACCGCACCGACGTGCGCGCGGCCAACTTCATCCAGCCCGACGAGTTCCCCTTCGACCAGGGGCTGATCTTCCAGGACGGCCGCGAGCTCGAGTACGACTCTGGCGACTACCCCGCGTCGCTGGTGAAGATCAAGGAGCTGATCGGCTGGGACGAGTTCCCCGCTTTCAAGGCCGAGATGGCCGCGCAGGGTCGACGGGTCGGGATCGGCCTCGCCTGCTACGTCGAGGGCACCGGCGTCGGGCCCTACGAGGGCGCGCACGTGCACATCGAGACGTCCGGCCGCGTCAAGGTCGCCACCGGCCTCACCACCCAGGGACAGGGCCACCAGACCGTCTTCGCGCAGATCGTGGCCGACGCGCTCGGCGTACGTTTCGAGGACGTCGAGGTCACCACGGGTGACACGCGCAAGATGCCGTACGCCGTCGGCACCTTCGCCTCGCGCGCGGCGGTGATGAGCGGGTCGGCCGTGCACCTCGCGGCGCTGCGGGCCAAGGAGAAGGCGCTGCGGATCGCGGCCGAGGCGCTCGAGGCCGACGAGGCCGACCTCGAGATCGCTGACGGCGTCGTCTCTGTCAAGGGGACCGGCGCCTCGATCGACCTCGGCACGGTGGCGGTGCTGTCCAACCCGCTGCGCTACGCCTTCGACGAGGCGTCCAAGGCCGCCACGCAGTTCTCCGTGGGCGACCCCGGCAAGCCGCCGGTGGCGGAGGACGACGAGCCGGGGCTCGAGGGTCGCGACTTCTACTCGCCGTCGCGGTCGACCTTCGCGTCGGGCATGCACGCAGTGATCGTCGAGACCGACCCGTTGACCGCGGAGATCAAGATCCTGAAGTACGCCGTCGTGCACGACTGCGGACACCTGATCAACCCGATGATCGTGGAGGGGCAGATCCACGGCGGCGTCGCGCAGGGTGTCGGGGGCGCGCTCTACGAGCGGATGGCCTACGACGAGTCGGGGCAGCTGCTCAACGCGTCGTTCATGGACTTCCTGATGCCCTACGTCACCGAGGTGCCCGAGTCGATCGAGATCGACCACCTCGAGACGCCGTCGCCGCTGAACCCGCTCGGCATCAAGGGCGCGGGGGAGGCGGGAGTGATCCCGTCCGCGGCGGTCTTCGCGGCCGCGATCTCGGACGCCGAGGGCTTCGCGCTGACCAGCATGCCGATCTCGCCGTCGGAGCTGTTCGCGCTCCGGCAGGCCCGCTCAGCTCCGGTGGTCGAGGAGGTCGTGCATCGACCTTCAGGAGACCCCGTCGACGAAGGGGTCTCATGAAGATCACCGGCAGCAACACCGTGCCCTACCCCGCCGCGCAGGTCTGGGACGCGCTGCTCGACCCGGCCGTCCTGGTGCGCACCATCCCAGGGTGCGAGCGGCTCGAGGCGACGGGCGAGAACGCCTACGCGATGACCGTCACCGCTGGCGTGGCGGCCATCAAGGGGACGTACGCAGGCTCCTGCTCGCTCTCGGACCTCCAGCCCCACGAGTCGCTGGTGATGAGGCTGCAGGGCGCGGGCGCGCCCGGCACCGTCGACGCGACCGTCGACGTGTCGTTCGCCGAGGCCGAGGGGTCCACGACGATCTCCTACTCCGCCGACGCCGTCGTCGGCGGCATGGTGGGCGGTGTCGGTCAGCGGATGCTGGCCTCGGTCTCGCGCCGGATGGCGGGGGAGTTCTTCGGCAACGTCGCGGCCACGCTGTCGGGCGGTGGCGCTGTCGAGGAGGCAGCGGCCCCCGGCCAGGTCGCGGCCGCTCCCGCTGCAGGACAGGTCTTCACCGCGCCTGCGCGCGCCGGCATCTCCTCGCAGGACGACTTCCTCAAGGGCATCGCCGTCGGGGCGGGGCTGGTGCTGCTCGGCGTGCTGGCTGGCCGCCTCGGACGCCGGCGATGACCCCCGGAGATTCCCCGGCCGGCCGGTCCAGTCGGTCGGTTCGTCGCGGATGACCGACCTCACCCCCGACTCGTCCGCCCTCGCGATGGCGGCGGCGGTCGCGCACAAGGACATCTCCGCCCGTGAGCTGATGCAGCTGCACCTGGCCCGCATCGCCGAGCGCAACCCCGAGCTCAACGCCATCGTCAGCCTCGACGAGGAGCGGGCCCTCGAGGGAGCACGCGCCGCCGACGAGCACCTCGCCCGACAGGGCTCGATCGGGCCGTTGCACGGGCTCCCCTTCGCGGTGAAGGACACGCACGCCGCAGCGGGCTGGCGCACGACGTACGGATCTCCCTTGTACGCCGACCACGTGCCCGACCACGACGACCTCATCGTCGAGCGGATCAGGCGCGCCGGCGTCGTGCTGCTCGGCAAGACCAACGTGCCGGAGTTCGCGGCCGGCTCGCACACCTTCAACAAGGTCTTCGGCACCACCCGCAACCCTCACGACCCGACCAGGTCCGCCGGCGGCTCCAGCGGGGGAGCGGCTGCCGCTCTCGCGTCCGGGATGGTGCCGCTGGCCGACGGCTCCGACATGGGCGGCTCGCTGCGCAACCCCGCGTCGTTCTGCGGCGTCGTGGGACTCAGGCCGTCGCTCGGGCGGGTGCCGACCTGGCCCACCGGCAACCTGTGGGAGACCACCAGCGTCGGCGGCCCGATGGCGAGGAGCGTCGACGACGTCGCCCTGCTGCTGTCGGTGATCGCCGGTCCCGACCCGCGGACTCCGATCGCCCTCGGCGACGCCGGCCGGCTCTTCGCGCCACCGGTCACCGGCTCGCTGGCCGGCCTCCGCGTCGCGTTCACACCCGACCTGGGCGGGCTCATCGCCGTCGACCACGACGTCGCAGCGGTCACCGAGGAGGCCAGCCGTCGCTTCAGCCGCGGCGGCGCCCGCGTGAGCTCCGCCTGGCCTGATCTCTCCCTCGGCGAGGACATCTTCCGCACCCTGCGCGCCTGGAGCTTCCAGGCCTCCTACGGCGCTCTCCTCGCCGAGCACCCCGACTCCTTCAAGCAGTCGCTGGCCGACAACATCAGGCTCGGAGCGGAGCTGACCGGTGCCGACGTCGCCCGCGCGTACGCCGAGCGCACCCAGCTGGTGGAGACGATGCGGCTGTTCTTCGAGGAGCACGACGTGCTCGTGCTGCCGGTCTCGCAGGTGCCGCCGTTCCCCGCCGACCAGGAGTTCCCGACCGAGATCAACGGCGAGCCGATGGGGTCGTACCTCGACTGGATGCGGTCGGCCTACCTCATCACCGTCACGGGCTGCCCGGCCATCTCGGTCCCCGCCGGCACCACCCCCGACGGGCTCCCGGTCGGTGTGCAGATCGTCGCACCCCACGGGGCGGACCGTCGGCTGCTCGAGGTGGCCTCGGCCTTCGCGGCCGCCACCTGAGCTGACTGCCCGGGCCTGGCTAGACCGGTTTTCCACAGAGATTCCCACCGGTTGTGGATACGCGTCGGATGTGGTGGAGAAGCCGCCCTTTGGCTGTGGGTCTCCAGAGTTCCGAGAAGTTCTCGCAGGAAAGTCGTGCGAGCCCCTTGCGCGCGACGTCGCGCGGGGCCTAGAACTGCTCCCACGAACCTCCGCAAGGAGGGGCTGGATCGAATCGGAAACTGTCTGGCGGCGAGAGCCGCGGCTCCGTTCGGCGGCATTCCCCCGGTACGCCGGGCGCTGCTGTCGCATTGATCAGGTGACGTGATCGGTGGGGGCACGACGGTGACGACGATCCGGCCGGGACGTCACCCAGCCCGGCCGACCAGAGGGGCCCTCTCAGCTCATACCTGTGAGGGCCCCTCTCTTCATTTCGGTCTGGTGACGGTCGCGTGCGCGACCCGGTGGTCGAGCAGCGAGCTTGCGAGCGGTCAGTCGGTCGGTCGGAGACCCTTGGTCTGTGGAGGAAGAGCCCGTTCCTGTGGACGACGTGCGTGGATCTGTGCACCGCCCTGGGGATCACGAAGTTTCTCGAACCAATTTGGCGAAAACCCTTGTGGCATAGGGCTTTCAGGACGTAGAACTTCTCCCACGCACTCCCTCCGGGGAGAGCGGGATCGGTCAGAAGAGATGATCCACACGATCGGCGCCCAGCTTGCTGGGAGCGGGTCGCGCAGGCCGGGTGACAGGGCTTGCGGGGTCGGACAAGACGATCGGTCGGTCGGGAGCGTCACCGGTACCGGCCAAACTGAAAGGCCCTTGTAGCTCATACCTATGAGGGCCTTTCGCCTATTTCCGGGTCGTGATCTCCACGGCCGGCACGTGCTTGCAGGGCCCGCGCCCGCCGGCGTGCTTCATCCACCAGGGGCAGGTGCACGGGCGACCGACCCGTCGGTACCCAGCCGCCGGGCGCCACGCAGCCGCGGGTTGTCACCCTCGACCCTGTCCAGTAGGTCGAGGTGATCCCGACGCGCGGTAAGTCCACAGGATCACCTGAAATCTGTGGACAGAGGAGGCCGGTCTGTGGAGGACCAGGCACCACCTGTGCACCCTCCTGGGGATCGCGAAGATTGTCGGAGCAAATTGACGAAAGCCCTTGTGGCGTAGGGCTCCTAGGGCATAGAACTTCTCCCACGCACTTCCTCCGGGGAGAGCGGGATCGGTCAGAAGAGATGATCCACACGATCGGCGCCCAGCTTGCTGGGAGCGGGTCGCGCAGGCCGGGTGACAGGGTCTGCGGGGTCGGACAAGACGATCGGTCGGTCGGGAGCGTCACCGGTACCGGCCAAACTAGAGGGGCCCTTGTAGCTCATACCTACACGGGCCCCTCTTCCCATTTCTGGGTCACCGGTGAGCGGACCGCTGACGGCGACCACGGCCCAACGCGGCATGATGGCCGGATGGTCCTCTACCAGGTGATGCACTGGTTCGTGGAGCCGCTTGCGAAGGCGGTGTGGCGACCGACGGTGCGGGGACTGGAGAACGTGCCGAACACCGGCGGGGTGATCCTCGCCAGCAACCACCTGAGCTTCGTGGACAGCGTGGTGATCCCGATCGTGGTGCCGCGCAAGGTCGTCTTCCTCGCCAAGTCCGACTACTTCACCGGCACCGGTGTGCGGGGCACGGCGTCGCGGCTGTGGTTCGAGGGTCTCGGCATGCTGCCTGTCGACCGCGACGACACCAGGGCGGCCATCGACAGCCTCGACACCGCGCTCGAGGTGCTCGACAAGGGCGAGGCGTTCGGCATCTACCCCGAGGGCACCCGCTCGCGCGACGGCCGCCTCTACCGCGGCCGTACGGGCGTGGGACACCTGGCGTTGACCGCCAAGGTCCCGGTGGTGCCGGTCGGGCTCGCCGGCACCGAGGACATCCAGCCGGTGGGCGCGAAGTACCCCCGGCTCGCCAAGGTCTCGATCACCTTCGGGGAGCCACTGCGCTTCGCCGGCAGGTACGACGGCGTCCCGCTCGGCCGGGCCCGGCGTGAGGTGACCGACGAGATCATGGCGGCGATCGCGGGCCTGACCGGTCAGGAGCAGGTGCCGGCGTACAACGAGAAGCCGCCGGAGTTCAGCCCGAGGACCTAGCCGTCGCGGCCCTCGATAACCAGGAGCACACGTCCGCCTCGCCACCTAGGCTCGCCCCCGTGGCAGACCTGCAGGAAGGACAGGGAGAGGCCGAGTACCTCACCCTCAACCGCGCCAACTGGGACGACCGCGCCGTCGCCCACGCCGAGCACGGCGGCTACGACCTGCAGGTGTTCCGGGACGACCCGGCGCACCTCACCGACGTCGTCCGCTTCGATCGACCACGCCTCGGTGACCTCAGCGGGCTGCGCGGTGTGCACCTGCAGTGCCACCTCGGCACGGACACCCTGTCGCTCGCGCGGCTCGGTGCCCGCATGAGCGGCGTCGACCTGAGCCCCAAGTCGCTGGAGTACGCCGCCGCGCTGGCCGCCGACACCGGCGCCGAGATCGACTACCACCTGTCCGACGTCTACGACGCCGTCGAGACGCTCGGCCGGGATGGTGGGGCGGGCGAGGGAGGCTACGACCTCGTCTACACCGGCATCGGCGCGCTCTGCTGGCTGCCCAGCATCGAGCGCTGGGCCGAGGTCGTCACCAGGTTGCTCAAGCCCGGAGGGCGGCTCTTCATCCGCGAAGGGCATCCGATGTGCTGGTCGCTGGACGATCCGCGTGAGGACGGCATCGTGTCCGTCGAGTTCCCCTACTTCGAGCGACCCGAGCCGCTGGAGTTCGACGACGACATCACCTACGTCGACATCGGCGACCACCGCATCGAGCATGGCCGGACACAGGAGTGGAACCACGGCCTCGGCGAGGTGGTGACGGCGCTGATGACGCGCGGGATGTCGGTCACCGGCCTCGAGGAGCACCCGACCGCGCCTTGGGCGTTCCTCGGCGACCAGTGCGTCGAGCACCCCGAGCTGAAGGGCGAGTTCTGGCTGGCGGACCGGCCGTGGCGGGTCGCCGCGACGTACACCCTCCAGGCTGTCAAGACCGGCTGATCCCACCCTGGCCCGGTGGGCAGGTTGTGCTCTTCGCCGGTCCCGCGCCGTGCGGTTGGATCGGGAGCATGATCCGCATCGGCATCGACACGGGTGGCACGTTCACCGACGTGGTCGCCTTCGACGAGTCCGATGGCAGCATCACCACGACCAAGACGCCGTCGACGCCCGCCGATCCGGCCGAGGGGTTCATGGCCGGCATCGACAAGGTGCTCGGCCTGGTCGGCGGGTCGTACGACGACGTCGCGGCCGTCTCGCACGGCACCACCGTGGCCACCAACCAGCTGCTCGAGGGCAAGGTCGACGCGCTGGGCTACATCACCAACACCGGCTACGAGGCGATGCTCGAGATCGCCCGCCAGTCGGTGCCGGACGGTTACGGCAACTCCTACTTCTGGGTCAAGCCTCCCCGGATCGTGCCGCGCCACCTCGTGCGGGGTGTCGAGGGCAGGCTCGACTTCACGGGCGCAGAGCTGCGCCCCTTCGACGAGGACGGCGCCCGCGCGGTGGCGCGGTGGTTCCGCGCCCAGGGCATCGACACCCTGGGCGTCTGCTTCCTGCACGCGTACGCGAACCCCGACCACGAGGAGCGGATGCGCGCGATCCTGCGCGAGGAGCACCCCGACGCCGTCGTGTCGCTGAGCAGCGAGGTGCTGCGCGAGTACCGCGAGTACGAGCGTGCGATGACGACGTTGGTCGACGCCGCGGTGAAGCCGCGGCTGAGCCGCTACGTCAACAACATCAAGAGCCGGCTCGAGTCGAGCAGTGGCCGGGTCGTGCCGTTCTACGTGATGAAGTCGAACGGCGGCGTGCTGTCGGCCGACGAGGTCGTGCACCAGCCGATCACGACAGTGCTGTCCGGCCCGGCCGCGGGCGCGCTCGGTGCTGCCCTGATCGCGAAGGTCGCGGGCTTCGACAAGGTGCTGACCAGCGACGGCGGCGGCACCTCGACCGACGTGTCGGTCGTGATCGGCGGCGAGCCGACGCTCACGACGGAGGGCTCGGTCGGCGCCTACCCGTCCAAGATCCCGATGATCGACGTGGTCACCGTGGGTGCGGGCGGTGGCTCGATCGCGTGGCTCTCACCGGAGGGGACCCTCAAGGTCGGACCCCGGTCGGCGGGCGCCGACCCGGGTCCGCTCTGCTACGCCAAGGGCGGTCGCGACGTCACGATCACCGACGCGCACGTCGTCCTGGGCCGGATCCCGCCGCACCTGCTGGGAGGTGAGATCCCGCTCGACGTAGACGCCGCGCGGGCCGGCGTCGAGTCGCTCGCCAAGGACCTCGGCCTGACCCCGGAGGCGTGTGCTGCCGGCGTCCTCGAGATCTCCGCGTGGAACCAGGCCAACGCGCTGCGCCAGGTCACCGTCAAGCGCGGCCTCGACGTCCGCGACTTCGTGCTGACCACCTTCGGCGGCTCGGGCTCGCTGCTGCTGTGCCGGCTCGTCGACATCCTCGGTCTGCCCGCCGTGCTGGTGCCGCCGGACCCGGGCAACGTGTCCGCGTTCGGACTGCTCACGGTCGACGTGAAGAACGACTACGTGCTGACCCACGTGGCGCTGCACGACCGGCTCGGGGTGGCCGACGTGGAGGCGGCGTACGACGGGCTGGCCGCGAAGGCGGCGACGGCGCTGTCGAAGGAGGGCTTCGCCGACGACACGCACGTCTTCCAGCGCACCGCCGACGTGCGCTACTTCGGCCAGGCCTTCGAGGTCCGCGTGGCGGTCCCGGAGGGGCCGCTCGACCAGGCGGCCCTCGACACGGTGGCCGAGCGCTTCCACGCCGAGCACAAGGCGCTCTACGGCTACGACTTCTCCGGTGTCGGCGACCAGCAGGTCGAGTGGGTCAACCTCCGCGTCTCCGGCATCGGCCCCATCCGGCGGCCCGAGATCAGGGCCTCGACGGAGCTCGACCACCGGAACGGTGGTGGAGCAGCCGCCGGTGGTCGAGCAGCGAGCGATCAGTCGAGACCACCCACCCGACCGGTCTGCTTCGATCCCGACGAGGGGTACGTCGACACCCCGCTCCACTGGCGACCTGACCTGCCGCCGGGGACCGACCTGGACGGGCCGGTGATCATCGAGGAGTTCGGCTCGACGGTGCCGGTGCATCCCGGCTTCTCCGTCCGCGTGGACGAGTACCTCAACCTCATCGTGACCAGGAGTGAGAAGTGAGCCGCCGCGCCCCGACCCAGTTCCCCTTCGGCAGCCTCACCGCCGACGCCGGCGCGAGCGCCGACCCGGTGCTGGTCGAGATCGTCCAGGGCTCGCTCGCCAGCGTCGAGATGGAGGTCGAGACGGCGATCGCGCGCACCAGCCGCAGCCCGATGATCCGCGACGCCCACGACTTCCGCGCCGGCATCCACGACCGCCTGCTGCGCAAGCTCACCGGCCGGTCCTACTCCGCGCTCGTGCACCCCGTCGCCCGCGACTTCCCGATCGAGGAGATGCGCGAGGGTGACGTCTTCTTCCACAACGACGTCTACCGCTCCGAGGGCGGCATCGGACACCTGCCCGACCTGTGCGTGACGGTCCCTGTCTTCTCCGGGCCGGAGGACAGCCGACGCGTCGTCGCGTTCGTGCAGGCGTTCGGTCACCACGACGACATCGGGGGAGCGGTCCCCGGCTCGATGCCGAGCCACGCGACCAGCGTCTTCGAGGAGGGGCTGATGGTCCCGCCGATCCGGCTCTGGGACGCCGGCACCCCCAACCGTGCCGCGCTGTCGATCATGACCCGCAACTCCCGGATGCCCGAGTCGCTCGCGGCCGACCTCGACGCCGAGTGCTCGGCCTGCTTGATGGGCGCGCGACGGCTCGGCGAGCTGTTCGACCGGTACGGCGTCGAGACGGTCGAGTCGTGCTTCGACGCGATCATCGACCGCACCACCACGACGTACCGGCGCGAGATCCTCTCGAAGATCCCCGTCGGCACCTGGACGTGGGAGGACTACGCCGAGCACGACGGCGTCGACGAGCCGATGCTGCACACCCAGCGCATCACGCTGACCCGCACCCCCGCCGACGACCCGGACGGCGAACGGCTGATCCTCGACTTCGACGGCACCTCGGCCCAGGCCAAGGGGCCGATCAACCACTGCGGTGACTACTCCGACGGCGTCTTCCTCAAGAAGTGGCTCGCGCCGATCCTGCGCAACCTCGCCGACACCCCCGAGCGGATGGCCGAGCTCGACGTCAACGAGGGCGTCGTCCCCCTCATCGAGATGCGCTTCCCCGAGCCGGGGACGCTGCTGACCCCTGTCTTCCCGGCGCCGACCAACGCGCGCACCTTCGTGATCCTGCGGCTGCTCGGCGTCCTCGCCGGCGTGATCGCCAAGGCCGTGGACGGCCGGATGCCCGCCGACCAGGAGACGATCCGCTACACCGGCGTCTACGGCGACGACCGTGACGGCCGCTCCTACCTCATGCGCGAGGTGCTCGGCGGCGGCTCCGGCGGGCGTTCGTACGCCGACGGCGAGGACACCATCCACGTGGTCCCCGACAGCCGCAACCTGCCGAGCGAGTTCACCGAGTCACGCTTCCCCTTCGTCGTCGAGTCGCTGTCGCTGGCGGTCGACTCGGGCGGGGCGGGGGAGTACCGCGGCGGGCTCGGCTACGAGAAGCAGATCCGGATGCTGAAGGACGCGCACTTCATGTCCATCGCCGACCGGTCGATCCTGGCCTGCTGGGGCGTGCGCGGCGGGCTCGCCGGCTCGCCCTTCCAGGTCACCATCGACCCGGGCGGGCCGCGCGAGCGTGAGGTCGACGCGCTGGCGGACGCCGAGCCGGTGCAGGCGGGCGAGGTGATCCGGATCCGCACCACAGGTGGCGGTGGCTGGGGCGACCCGCTGGCGCGTGACCCGGAGTCCGTGGTGCGCGACGTGGTGTGGCGCAAGGTGTCGCCCGAGGCCGCGCTGGCGTCGTACGGCGTCGTGCTCACCGGCTCGCTCGACGACGACACCCTGGGGGTCGACGTCGAGGCCACCGCGACCGAGCGCGCTGCGAGGCCGGCCGCGAGCGAGGCGTTCTTCGACCGTGGTCCCGGGTACGCGTCGCTGTCCGGCGGGGCGGCGTACGCCGAGGTGGACCTGCTCTCGTGATCGTCACCGCAGACGAGGACCTCGCGCACCTGCGCCGCTGCGTCGAGCTGGCTCGGGAGGCGCTCGACGCCGGCGACCAGCCGTTCGGCACGATCCTCGTGGACGGCAGCGGCGCGGTGCGCTTCGAGGGGCGCAACCATGCGGGTCGGGGCGACGAGACCCGGCACCCCGAGCTCGAGGCGGCCGCCTGGTCGGCCACGAACCTGACCGCGGAGGAGCGGGCCGCGGCGACGGTCTACACCAGCGGCGAGCACTGCCCCATGTGTGCGGCCGCTCACGGCTGGATGGGGCTGGGCCGGATCGTCTACGCCCTCGCGGCGTCCCGGCTCACGTCGTGGCGCCGCGAGTGGGGGCTTCCGGAGTCTCCGGTGGTCACGATGCCGATCAACGCACTCGTGCCGGCGGCCGTCGTGGACGGGCCGGCACCGGCCCTCGAGGACGAGCTCCGCGCCCTGCACCGTCGGGCCGCTGGATCAGCCGCAGAAGGGCCCGAAGAGTAAAGATTCGGCGGTTCCAGGCCCCCTGGACCGACATTCTTGGCGGAGGGACGTCTCGCGGTCGAGGCTGGCATCCACGCCTGAAACGCCGTCTTGCCGCCCGGGAAATAGGACAGTGGCGCTGGACTCCCCCCGGGGCCCAACGCCACTGAGAGGCAACGCTATCGCCCCGGCTTTCACACACAGTCGATGAAAATGTGTGAAAGTTGGCCCCAGGTGTAGAAGCCGGGGGGGTGAACACACCGAATGGGCGATTTGAAGTCGCAGGTGACGCCTGCGTCCTTCGCGGACGCCTTGCGGCAGGCGATCGAGCGACGCGGTGTCAGTCTCGAGCACCTCCGTGGGCGGCTGAACGACTTGGGGACCCCACTGAGCGTGGCGACCCTGAGCTACTGGCGTTCGGGGCGCAGCCAGCCCGAGCACCAGACCTCGCTCGACGCGCTCGCGTCGCTGGAGGAGATCCTCAACCTGCCAGTGGGGCACCTGCGCTCGCGGCTGCGGCCGTCGCGTCGCCCCGGCCCGCGCGGGGGCCGGATGTCGCTCGCCGACGTGATGGGCGGCGACGCCGTGCGCGAGACCCTCGTGATGCTCGGGTTCGACCCCGACGCCTCCGAGGCGCTGGTCGAGACCAGCATGCAGGTGACCGTCGAGATCGACGACGAGGGCCGAGCGCGCTCGTCGGTGTCGCGCTGCGTGCGCAAGGCGACTCGCGACGACGCGCACGCCACGCCGCTCATCCTGCGCACCGACGGTCCTGGCGCCCAGATCCCCGACTTCGTGGCCCGCAAGGGCTGCTCGATCGGCAAGACGCACATGGACGTCGGGGCGGGGGTCTACGGGGTCGAGCTGTTGCTGGAGCGTCCGCTGCACGCCGGCGAGACCGCCATCACCGAGGTCGAGATCCAGCTGCCGGACGACGCCGACCCCGACCCGTTCTTCGAGCTCTACCTCACCCGCCGGCTCTCCGAGGCGATGCTGTGGATCCACTTCGAGGAGGGGCACGTCCCGACCCACTGCCAGGCCTACCTCGACGACCCGCGACACCGCGACCAGCAGGTCCGCGCCACCATGGGCACCACGTCGGCCCACCACGTCGCCCGCAACGTCGGCCCCGGCACCCTCGGCATCCGCTGGGACTGGTGACTCGGCGGGCTGGCAGTTGTTGCCATCGGTACGCCGGCCGGTTGGCCGAACCTGACGGTGCCCGGTCTCCGGCGTCTCGTTAGCGTTCCGAGCATGTGGGTGTGCCGATGCGGGTGATGCTGGCGCTGGGGGGCAACGCCATGACCAGCCCCGACGGCCGCGCCCGGGTGGAGGACCAGATCGCCGCCGCGCGGGTCGCGATGGCCGCGGTCGCCGACCTGCTCACCCGGCCGGACCCGGTCGAGGTGGTGATCACCCACGGCAACGGCCCGCAGGTCGGCAACCTGCTGGTCAAGAACGAGCTCGCCGCCGCGGTCGTGCCGCCGGTGCCGCTCGACTGGTGCGGGGCGCAGACCCAGGCCACGCTCGGCAACGTGTTGATGAACGCGCTGGAGGACGCCCTGCGCGAGCGGGGCACGTCGCGGCGTACGGCGGCCCTGGTGACCCGCACGCTCGTCGATGCCGACGACCCCGGCTTCACCAACCCGACCAAGCCGATCGGCCGCTTCGTCGGAGAGGCGGAGGCGCGGACCATGATCGAGCACGGCGAGACGTGGGAGGACCGGGGCGAGAAGGGCTGGCGCCGGATGGTCGCCTCGCCCGAGCCGCGCGAGATCCTCGACGCCCCCGCGGTGCTGACCCTGATCGACGCCGGCTTCGTCGTCGTCGCGGCAGGTGGCGGTGGTATCCCCACGGTGCGCGAGGAGGGCGGCTACCGCGGTGTCGAGGCGGTCATCGACAAGGACCTCTCCGCAGCCCTGCTCGCGGGCACCGTCGACGCCGACGTGCTCGTCATCGCCACCGACGTACCCAACGCCGTGCTGCGCTTCGGCACCCCCGAGGCCGAGCCGATCGGGCGGGTGTCGGTGTCGCAGATGCGGCAGCACGCCGCCGAGGGACATTTCGCCGGCGGCTCCATGGGCCCCAAGGTCGAGGCGGCGGTGCGCTTCGTCGAGGCCACCGGACGTACGTCGGTCATCACCGACCTGGACTCCATCATCGACGGGCTCGCCGGCGACGCCGGCACCGTGATCATCCCCGACTGAAGCCAGCCGGTGGTCGAGCAAAATCGAGACCACCTCAACGAAAGGAACGGCTCCCATGCCCAGCGCCATCGAGGTCCGCAAGGTCCCGATCCACTCCGTCGCCGACGCCTCCGAGCTGGCCAAGCTCATCGACGACGGCGTGATGGCCGCCGACCGGGTCATCGCGATCATCGGCAAGACCGAGGGCAACGGCGGCGTGAACGACTACACGCGCATCATCGCCGACCGCGCCTTCCGCGAGGTCCTGGTCGCCAAGGGCGCCCCGGCGGACCAGGTGAAGCAGGTCCCGATCGTGTGGTCCGGCGGCACCGACGGCGTGATCTCGCCGCACGCCACGATCTTCGCCACGACGGACGCCGAGCCCTCGGACGAGCAGCGCCTCACGGTCGGCTTCGCGATGAGCGAGACGCTGGCGCCCGAGGACATCGGGCGCGTCGCCATGATCACCAAGGTCGCCGACGCGGTGAAGGTCGCGATGGAGCGGGCCGGCATCACCGACGTCGCCGACGTGCACTACGTGCAGACCAAGACCCCGCTGCTGACCATCCACACGATCCGCGACGCCAAGTCGCGCGGCAAGACGGTGTGGACCGAGCACACCCACGAGTCCATGGACCTCTCCAACGGCTGCACCGCACTCGGCATCGCCGTCGCGCTCGGCGAGATCGAGATGCCGACCGACGAGGACATCATGCACGACCGCTCGCTGTTCTCCTCGGTCGCGTCCTGCTCGTCAGGTGTCGAGCTCGACCAGGCCCAGGTCGTGGTGGTGGGCAACGCGACGGGCGTGGGCGGGCGCTACCGCATCGGCCACTCCGTCATGAACGACGCCCTCGACCAGGACGGCATCTGGAACGCCATCCGCGACGCCGGTCTCGACCTGCCCGAGCGTCCGCACACCTCCGACCTCGACGGCCGGCTGGTCAACGTCTTCCTCAAGTGCGAGGCCTCGCAGGACGGTCAGGTGCGCGGCCGCCGCAACGCGATGCTCGACGACTCCGACGTCCACTGGCACCGCCAGATCAAGGCCGCGGTCGGCGGTGTCACCGCTGCCGTCACCGGGGACCCCGCCGTCTTCGTGTCGGTCTCCGCCGCGCACCAGGGCCCCGACGGCGGCGGCCCCGTCGCCGCCATCGTCGACCTGGGCTAGCCGCCGCTTCCCAGTCGGCGCTCCACTCGGGCGGCCGTAACTGCGCAATTGCTGAGTTATGGCCGCCTACTGGCCAGTAGGACGACCATTTCCCAGCAATTGCGCGGAAGTTGTCGCGCGTGAGCGGGGTCGCGGTCAGGACCCGCGCGCCGGTCAGCTCGGCCAGTCGGCGAGGGTGTCGAGGTAGCGCTGGCGGACCTGGTCGACCTTGGCGTTGAGCGTCTTCACCGTCCAGCGGGAGGTGTCGACCGGGTCGAGGACGGCGACCTGGACGGTGCCCGAGGAGATCAGGACGCCGTGGGGCGCCATGAGCTCGCCGGCGTTGCGGATCACGATCGGCACGATCGGGACCTTCGCCTGCAGAGCCAGGTGGAAGGCGCCCTTCTTGAAGGGCAGCAGCTTCGGTGTGGGGGACCGGGTGCCCTCGGGCGCGATCACGAGCGAGGTGCCCGACCGAAGCGCGTCGACCGCGGGAGCAAGGGCCTCGCGCGCCTTGCGGCCGTCGGTGCGGTCGACGTACGCCACGTCCGCGAGCCAACCCATCGGCGCGAAGACCGGGTCGGTGGCGAGCTCCTTCTTGGCGACGGCGGTGAAGTCGCGGCGCAGCAGCGATCCGAGCACGGGTACGTCGAGCTGGCTCTGGTGGTTGAAGAGGAAGACGGCGGGGCGGTGGCTCCAGAGGTTCTCCTGGCCGACCACGTCCAGCTTGACCCCGGCCGCGGCGAGCGAAAGCTCGGACGCCACGGCGGCGGCGACGGTGAGCGCCGTACGCCGGTCCTGGTTGACCAGCCCCGCCACCAGCCCGGCGCCGACGCCGATGCCGAGCCCGGCCATCGAGGCGGCCGTCCTGGCCACGGTGACGGGAGTCAGCCGGTTGACGCGCTGCAGCCGGTGCACGGGCCAGCCGCGGGACTCGGCCTCGGTGGTGAGCCCGACGTCGGGGTTGAGGGGCCGCGGTCGCCCGACGGTCTCGAGGTAGGGCACGTCCTCGCGGCCGTTGCCGTAGGCGTAGGACTCGGCCAGGTCGACGCCGTTGGCCGCCGCGAAGTCGACGACCGCCTGCGCCTTGCCAGGCCCCCACAGGATCGGACCGCGGACCTGGCCGGTGAGGATGCCCTCCTCGTCCTCCAGCTCGGTGACCAGGACGTGCTCGATGTCGAGGTCGCGCGCCGCGTCGGCGGCCTGGAAGCGGGTGGCCGACGACGCCATCGCCACGGTGTGGCCGGCCCGGTGGTGGGCCGCGACGAGGCGGCGGGCGTCGGGGTAGACCTTCCCGGCGATACGGCTGCGCCACAGCTCCTGCGAGAGGTCGTCGACCTCGGAGACCGGGCGGCCGGTCAGCGACCCGATCGCGACGTCCATGAGCCGTGAGACGTCGTGACCGCGCTGAGCGACGTTGAAAGACTCGACCAGCGTGCGGACCAGCTCCTCCGGCCCGACCTGTCCGCCGGTGAGCCGCTCACGGAACGCGATGACGCCGGAGTAGCCGTCGATCAGGGTGCCGTCGAAGTCGAAGAAAGCGCCGACGGTCGGCCCCTGCGGTCCGGCCTCGACCTCGGCGATCAGCTCGTCGATGCCCCCGACCTCGCTCATGCCCCGGCCTCGTTCATGCCCCGGCCTCGTTCCTGCCCCGGCCTCGCTCATGCCCCGGCCTCGCTGGCGCCCTCGACCTTGCCGAGGAGCGACGACAGTGCGATCTGCCGCACGACGCCGACGGCGCGGACGACCTCGCCGAGCTCCGCGGCGAACGCCTCGCGCGCTGCGCGCAGCTCCTCGCCGCCCGGGCCGAGCAGTCCGCGGTTCTCGGCGAGCTTGAGGCAGCCGCTCATCAGGTCCTTCGAGATCGACTCGGGGCTGTGCAGGGCCTGCTGCATCCACCGCTGCTTGGCGACACCGAGGCTCTCGAGGATGAGCGCGTCCTGGTCGAGCGGGGCGGCCGGCTCGCGGGTGGCCAGTCGGTCGGCGACCACCTGGTAGGACTCCAGGAACGGCCCGATCACACGGTGCGCGATCAGCAGCTCGGAGTCGCGTACGGCGGCGGCGAGCTCGGTCGTCGTGATCGCGGTCTCGTCGGTCCAGTCGGGGCGGGCGAGCGCGACCTCGGCGCGCAGGTCGGCGTCGTACTCCGCCTTGGTGGCGAAGAAGAACTCGTACTTGAGCAGGTCGCGCAGCGCCAGGGCGTGCTTCCAGGTCTGCGTGGTGACCGGGGCGTCCTCGATCTCCGAGGTCTGCAGCGCCGCGACCTCGGCGATCGCGCGGGTGATGAAGTAGTGGGTGACGGTGTTGCGGTAGAACCCCGCCTCGTGGGCGCGGCCCGGGGCGATGACGTAGACAGGTTCGAGGCCGCCGTCGTACTCCTCGATCACGCCCTCGCGCACCAGCGTGCGCATCGCGCGGCGCAGGCCCTCGGGGCGGCCGAGGTCGACGTCGGCGGTGAGAGGAAGGCGCCGCTTGCGCACGTAGTCGAGCAGCGGCTCGAGGATGGTGAGCGTCTCCTCGAGGGTCATCGCGCGGCCGTCGTTGTCGAGGAGACCGAAGGTGACGAGAGCGGCCGGGGTGATCGGCGTCGCGTTGTTGATCCGGTGCGCGACCTCGAACGCCACGCGTGGCACGACCTCGGAGGAGTCGCCGGACCCGGCACGCGCGGCGGCCTCGTCGAGCGCCTCGCGCAGCGAGAGCGTCGGCCCGAAGCGGACGTGCGCGCGGCCACGCCGACGGCCCTGCGCCCGGGCGAACCGGACGACCCACGCGAGACTCTCGGGCGTCTTCTTGCCACCCGACTCCTCGGCGGAGAGCGCGGAGACCTCGTGCTGCTGGTCGTAGACGATCGCGACCGGCACGAGCAGCACGTCGTCGGCCTGCGCGCCGTTGGCGACGAAGGCGTCGACCAGCCACTTCAGGACACCCATCTTGGGCGGGCGGAGCTTGCCGGTGCGGGTGCGGCCGCCCTCGAAGTACCACTCGAGGTTGGCGTGCCGCTGAAGGAGGTAGCCGAGGTAGAGCCGCAGCATCGCGGGGTAGACCGGGTCGTCGCGGGTCGAGCGCCGGATGAAGATCAGCCCCGCGCGCCGGCCGAGCTCGGACAGCGGCCACAGCGCGAGGTTGATCCCGCCGAGCACGTAGTTGGGCTTGAACCCGTGCTTGGCCAGGGCGGCGCGCAGCACCAGCGGGTCGAGGTAGGACCGGTGGTTGGGCAGGAACACCAGCGAGTGCTTGCGGTCGAGCTCGCGCAACGCCGGCAGGTCGGAGACGTCGGCGTCGACGTCGTAGGACCGCGTCAACCAGCGCCCCATCCGGTCCCACGCCGCGGTGGCCTGGTCGTCGACCTGCGAGGCGAGCTCCTCGAGACAGGCGATCGCGTCGGTGCGGATCTCCTCGACGTCCCGGCCGGTCTTGCCGGCCAGCTCCTCGACGGCCTCGGCATAGCGCTGCGAGCGGGCGATGCTCGTCACCGCACGGCTGTCACCCTTCGGCGCGTCGTCGTCGCGCCCCCTGGATGCGCTGGTGCGGTCGAGCAGGCCCATGACGGCACCCTAGTGCGCACGACGGTGGTCGAGCAGCGAGCGAAGCGAGTGGAAGGTCGAGACCACGACAGAGGGTGGCCTCGACCTCGCTCGACCCGCGACTACTCGTCCAGCCAGGCCCGGATCGCGGCGCCGTGCTCGTCGAGCAACGGGGGAGGGGCGTGCTCGGCGCGGCCGCCGGAGTGGGCGTTGTCGTCGAAGCGCAGCGGCGAGCCCGAGAGGCGGAGGGTGCCGTACGCCGCGTGCTCGACGTCGAGCACGAGGCCTTGCGACTGCGTCTGCTCCCATTCGTAGACCTCGTTCATCGTGCGCACCATCCCGGCCGGCACGCCCGCGCTGATGAGCGCCTCGAGCCAGTGCTCGGCGGGCTCGGTGGCGAAGACCCGCTCGATCGCGGCGATGAGCTCGTCGCGGTGGGCCACCCGGTCGCCGTTGAGGCGGAACCGCGGGTCGTCGGGGTCGAGGCCGATCGCGGTGGCGAAGGTGCGCCAGAGCCCCTCGGAACCGACGGCGACCTGGATCGGAGCCGACCCGGTGGCGAACATGCCGTACGGCGCGATCGCGGGGTGGTGCGCCCCGGAGACGCCCGGTACCTCACCGGCCACGGTCCAGCGGGTGCCCTGGAAGGCGTGCACCCCGACGACGGCGGCGAGCAGCGACGTGCGCACGACCCGTCCGCGCCCGGTGCGGGTGCGTTCGTGGAGGGCGGCGGTGACGCCGTACGCGAGGTTCATCCCGGCGAGCAGATCGGCGATCGGGACCCCGACCTTGGTGGGCTGGTCGGTGCCGGTGACGCTCATCAGGCCGCCCTCACCCTGGGCGATCTGGTCGTAGCCGGCCCGGCTCGCCTCGGGGCCGTCGTGCCCGAAACCGGTGATCCGCCCGATCACGAGCAGCGGGTTGAGCTCGTGGAGCCGCTCCTCTGTGAAGCCGAGCCGGTCGAGCACGCCGCTGCGGAAGTTCTCCAGCAGCACGTCGGCACGCGCCACGAGCCTGGCCAGGACGTCGGCGTCAGCGGTGTCCTTGAGGTCGAGGACGATCGACTCCTTGTTGCGGTTGGCCGACAGGAAGTACGTCGAGTCGCGCCGGCCGTCCTCGGTGGCCTCGCCGGCCCAGGGCGGGCCCCATGCCCTGGTGTCGTCGCCGGTCGCGCTCTCGACCTTGATCACCCGGGCGCCCAGGTCGCCGAGCATCATCGCCGCATGCGGGCCGGCCAAGGCCCTGGTGAGGTCGAGGACGAGCACGTCTGAGAGGGGACCGACCGGGGGTGCTGGCATGTCTCGACGCTAGCGGCTGGGACTGCGCGCCGGTGGTCGAGCAGCGAGCATGCGAACGGAGAGTCGAGACCACGCATGCCGGGCTCATGCAGACGTCGCCACTCAGGCGCGCCCGAGAGCGGCTACCGCGTCTTCGAGGACCCCGCCGGCCATCCGTTCTGCCTCGTGCACGGCAAGCAGGTCCCGGACCCGCGGTTCGCCGCGCCAGACCCGGGGGAGAATGGTGCCCATGCGGACCGATGACCTGCGCTCGATCCCGCTGTTCGAGGGGATCACCGACGACCAGCTGGCCGCCGTCGCCAGTCGCTTCACCGAGGTGGAGGTCGACACCGGCACGGTGCTCGCCCGCCGCGGCGACTTCGGCTACCACTTCTTCCTGGTGAGGTCTGGCCTGGCGGTCGTGGCGGTCGACGAGAGGGTCCTGACCACGCTCGGTCCAGGGGACAGCTTCGGTGAGATCGGCGTACTGCGGCGCGGCAAGCGCACCGCCAACGTCGTCGCCGTCACCGAGATGCGGCTGGCCACGATGACCATCTGGGACTTCAACGAGATCACCCGCGAGGTCCCGGAGATCGTCGAGCGCGCCCGGAAGGTCGCCGAGGAGCGGCTCGCCCGCGGCTAGATCGGGTCTTCGCCTGGTCTCGGCGCAAGTAGGTCTCGACCGACAACTTCCGCGCAATTGCGTAGTTGTTGCCGCCCCGGGGGCGCCGGACCGACAATTTCCGCGCAATTGCGAAGTTACGGTCGCGTGATGGTCAGGATCCCCAGGCACATCTCGTCGGTGGTGCCCTCGCCCCAGACGACGTAGCGGTCCTCACGCTGGGTCTCGAAGGCCGGGTCGGTGTCGGGCAGCCACTGGGCGTGGTGGCAGGTGACCTTCACGGTGTCGCACGGCTGCAGGTGGATCGGGTCGACGGGCCGGGCGGGATCTTGATGGAGCGGCCGGGTCACCCGCGGCCGCTGTCGGTCGCGGATGGTGGGATGGGTCCCATGAGCCCGCCGCAGCCGACGTACCGCCTCGTGCGGCCGGCTGCGCCCGCTCGAGCGACGGCCACCGAGGTGGTCCTCGACGACGAGCAGCAGCGAGTCGTCGACCATGCGGGCGGGCCGATGCTGGTGCTGGCCGGGCCCGGGACGGGCAAGACCACGACGCTCGTCGAGGCCATCGCCCGGCGGATCGAGGCCGGCGCCGCCCCCGACTCCGTCCTGGCGCTGACCTTCTCGCGCAAGGCTGCCGAGCAGCTGCGCGACCGCGTCACCGCCCGTGTGGGGCGCACGACCGGTGCCGCGCTCGGGTCGACCTTCCACTCGTTCGCCTACGGCTTGGTCCGGTCCTACGCGCCCTCCGAGCTCTACGTCGAGCCGTTGCGGCTGCTCAGCGCGCCGGAGCAGGACGTGGTGCTGCGCGAGCTGCTGACCGACGACGCCGACCCGGTGGAGTGGCCCGAGTCGCTGCGGGTCGCGCTCGGCACGCGTGGGTTCGCCCGCGAGGTGCACGCCGTCCTCTCCCGGGCGCGGGAGAAGGGGCTCGACGGCGACGACCTGGTCAGGCTGGGCGAGGAGCACGACCTCCCGGAGTTCGTCGCGGCGGGGCGGTTCCTCGAGCAGTACCTCACCAACCTCGACCACCAGGGCCTCACCGACTACTCCGACCTGATCCGCCGGGCCACCCTCGAGGCGGAGGACCACCGCGACGAGCTGCGCGCGCGCTTCCGGCACGTGTTCGTCGACGAGTACCAGGACACCGACCCGGGCCAGGTGGCGCTGTTGCGCGCCATCGCGGGAGACGGACGTGACCTCGTCGCCGTCGGCGATCCGCACCAGTCGATCTACGCCTTTCGCGGGGCCGACGTGCGGGGGATCCTCGAGTTCCCCACTGAGTTCCCGCGCTCCGACGGGACGCCGGCCGAGGTCGTCGCGCTGCGGACGACGCGGCGCTTCGGCCCGCGCCTCCTGGTCGCCTCGCAGCGCATCGCCGGGCGCCTCGCCCTGCCCGGCACCATCGACCCGGCCGCCCGGGAGGCGTTCCACAAGCCGGTCGCGGCCCCAGGGCCGCACGGCGACGGTCTCGCCGTGGTGCGCACCTTCGACACCGAGCGTGCCGAGGCGGAGCACCTCGCCGACCTGCTGCGCCGCGCGCACCTCGAGGACGGCGTCCCCTGGCACGAGATGGCCGTCCTGGTGCGCTCCGGGCGCACCTCGATCCCACCGTTGCGCCGGGCCCTGGGTGCGGCGGGAGTGCCCGTCGAGGTCGCCAGCGACGAGGTCCCGCTCGTGCGTGATCCGGCCGTGCTGCCCCTCCTCGACGCCGTGCGCGCCGCGTTGCAGCTCGACAACGACGATCCCGACGACCTGCGTCACATCGACGCCGTCCGTGCCTCCTCGCTGCTGACGGGGCCTCTCGGGGGCCTCGACGCGGGCGACGTACGCCAGCTGGCCCGCCTGCTGCGCACCCGCGAGAGGGCCTTGGCGGCGGCCGAGGACCGGGCGCCGCAGCCCTCGCGCGAGCTGGTCCGTCGCGCGGTCGTCGAGCGCGGGTTCTTGGCCGGGCTGCAGGGCGACGGCACCCCGCTGGCCCGGGTGCGCGCCCTGCACGACCTGCTGGCGTCCTCGGCCGACGAGCTCGCGGCGGGCGGGTCGGCCGAGCAGGTGCTCTGGCGGATGTGGACGGCCACCGACTGGCCGGAGCGGCTGCGCCGCGGCGTCGACCAGGGCGGGGCCGCCGCCCGGCGCGCGCACCGCGACCTCGACGCGATCTGCGCGCTGTTCGACGTGGCCGCCCGGGTCGGCGAGCAGCGCAACCGGCTCGGCGTGCACGACTTCGTCGAGGGCCTGGTCGCCCAGGAGATCCCGGCCGACACCCTGGCCGAGCGCGGCGTCCGCGGCTCCGCCGTCCGCCTGCTCACCGCCCACCGGGCCAAGGGCCTCGAGTGGCGCCTGGTCGTGGTCGCGCACGTGCAGCAGGAGGGCTGGCCGGACCTGCGTCGCCGCATGACCCTGCTGCGCGCCGACCGGATCGGCAGCGACGGGGTGGTGGTGCCGCCGGTCACCGCGCGTCAGCTGCTGCTGGAGGAGCGGCGGCTCTTCTACGTCGCCTGCACCCGTGCGCGCGAGCGCCTCGTCGTGACGGCCGTGGCGTCGGCGGAGGACGACGGCGAGCAGCCGAGCCGCTTCCTCGACGAGCTCGGCCTGAGCGTCGAGAAGGTCTCCGGGCGGCCGGCGCGGCCCCTGTCGATGTCCGGCCTGGTCAGCGAGCTCCGGCGGACCGTCGCCGACCCGGCCACCAGCGAGCCGCTCCGGTTGGCGGCAGCCCGGCGGCTGGCCCGGCTCGCCGGTGCCACGTCCGGCCATCGCCCGCTGGTGCCGCAGGCCGATCCGTCGGCGTGGTGGGGCACGCGCTCGGCGACGCGGTCGGTGCGGCCGGTCCGCGACCCCGACAAGCCGGTCCCCGTGTCGGCCACGGTCCTGGAGCACCTGGCGGTCTGTCCGACGCAGTGGTTCCTGGAGCGCGAGGCAGGCGGGGTGGGCGCCGCCCACCAGTCCGCCAACATCGGACAGATCGTGCACGCCCTCGCCGATCGCGTGGCGCGCGACGACCTGCCCCCCGACCTCGACGTCCTGCTCGGCCACGTCGAGGAGGTCTGGGACCGGATGTCGTTCCGCACGCCCTGGTCCAAGGCCCGCGAGCGCGAGCGGGTGCGGCTGGCGCTCGAGAGGTTCCTGGCCTGGCACTCCACCAACTCCCGCCGACTCGTCGCGACCGAGCAGTCCTTCGAGTCGCTCGTCGAGCTCGACGGGGGCGAGCGGGTGCGGCTCACCGGTTACGCCGACCGCATCGAGCTCGACGCCGACGGCTCCGTCGTCGTGGTGGACCTCAAGACCAGCAAGTACGCCCCCACGGGTCCGGCCGTGCAGCGCCACGTCCAGCTCGGCGTCTACCAGTACGCCGTCGACCAGGGCGCGGTCTCGCCGCTGCTACCCGACGGGCAGGAGGGCGCCCGTTCAGGAGGTGCCGAGCTCGTCCAGCTCGGCCTGCCCGGCGACTCGTCCGAGCCGACCGTCCAGCGCCAGGAGCAGCAGGCCGAGGACGGGATCGAGCGCCAGGCGCTGCGGCTGCAGCTCGACCGCGCGGCGGCGTACCTCCGGTCGGAGAACTTCCCGGCCGTCTCCGGGCAGCACTGCCGCGAGTGCCCCTTCGTGCCGCTGTGCCCGGCCAAGAGCGCGGGGGCGGTGACGACAAGGTGAGCCCGCTGCGCATCGACAGTCCGCAGGACCTCCAACGGGTGATGGGCACGGACTACGCGCCCAGCGACCAGCAGTGGGCGGCGATCTGCGCGCCGTTGGCGCCCGCGGTCGTGGTCGCCGGGGCCGGCTCCGGCAAGACGACGCTGATGGCCGCACGGGTCGTCTACCTCGTCGCCACCGGCCAGGTACGCCCCGACGAGGTGCTGGGCCTGACCTTCACCACCAAGGCCGCGACCGAGCTCCGGCGCGGGATCCTCGGCGCGCTCGAGCGGTCGGGGCTGCTGGCCTCGGTCGAGGACCGGTCCGGCGCCGACCCCGGCGCCGACCCCGACGAGGACCCTGAGCCGCTCGAGCCGACGGTGGCGACCTACAACGCGTACGCCGCCACCCTGCTGACCGACCACGGCCTGCGGATCGGCCACGAGCCCGACACCCGGGTGATCACCGACGCGGCCCGCTACCAGCTCGGTTCGCGGGTCGTGGACCGGCACACCGGGCTCGTCGAGCACCTCACCGACCACCCGCCGACGGCCATCCAGAACCTCCTGGCCCTCGACGGCGGGATGTCCGAGCACCTGGTGACGCCCGAGCAGGTGCGGGCCTTCGACGCCGAGGCGCGGCGAGGCTTCGAGCGGGCGCTGGCCGAGGAGATCGCGGGCAAGGACCGCAAGACCTACCGCGAGGCTGCGGAGAAGGCGATCTCCGCCATCGACCGGCGCGGCGAGCTGCTCGACCTGGTCGAGGGCTACCGCGCGCTCAAGAGCGATCTGACGCTGATGGACTTCTCCGACCAGATCGAGCTCGCCGCCAGGCTGGTCTCGGCCCAGCCCGAGGTCGGTGCGCTGGAGCGGGCCCGCTTCAAGGTGGTCCTCCTGGACGAGTACCAGGACACCTCCGTGGCCCAGGCGGTGATGCTGTCCCGGCTCTTCTCGGGCCCGGGCGTCGCCGGTGGTCGTGGTCACGCGGTCACGGCGGTCGGCGATCCCAACCAGGCGATCTACGGCTGGCGCGGGGCGTCGGTGTCCAACATCCTCAACTTCGCCGAGACGTTCCCGGCGGCGACGGGGCCGGTGCCGACGTACCCGCTCACGGTCAACCGGCGCTCCGACCGGCGCATCCTCGAGGTCGCCAACGCGCTCGCCGCGCCGCTCTACGACCGCTACGACCAGGTGGCGCGGCTCGAGCCCAAGCCGGGCGCCGCGCAGGGAGTCGTGGCCACCGCCGTCCTGGAGACCCAGGCCGACGAGCTCGAGCGGTTGGTGGCGGGGGTCAAGGAGGCGCACGAGTCCACGGGAGCCTGGTCGGCGATCGGGGTGCTGACCCGCGACAACGCGCACGCCGAGGACGTCTTCGACGCGCTCGCCGACGCACAGGTCCCGGTCGAGATCGTGGGCCTCTCGGGGCTGCTGCGCCTGCCCGAGGTCGCCGAGGTGGTCGCGGTGCTGCACCTGCTCGCCGACCCGACGGCCAACACCTCGCTGCTCACCCTGCTGACGGGGCCGCGCTGGGCGATCGGCCCGCGCGACCTGCGGCTGCTGGCCGAGCGCGCCCGCGAGCTCGCCGGCGGTTCGACCCGCCTCCCCGCTGGTGCGGCCGTCCGCGACCACCTGGTAGCGGTGGCCGACGGCATCGACCCGGCCGAGATCGCGGCCCTCGGAGACGCCCTCGACGACCCCGGGGAGGCGGCCTACTCCGACGAGGCCCGCGAACGCTTCCGGCTCCTGGCCAGAGAGCTCCGGGTGCTCCGCTCGTCGGTCGGCGAGCCGCTGCTCGACGTCGTCCGGCGGATCATCGACACCACGGGGGTCGACATCGAGCTGGCCTCCGCCGTCAACCCGGCGGCGGCCGCTCGGCGCGACAACCTCGACCTCTTCGTCAAGGCGGTCGCTGAGTTCCAGGCCGTCGACGGCGACGTCAGCCTGACCGCCCTGCTGGCCTACCTCACCGCCGAGGACGACCAGGGCAACGGCCTCGACGTCGCCACCCCGACGGCCGCCGACTCGGTCAAGCTGCTCACGGTGCACCGCTCGAAGGGCCTCGAGTGGTCGGCGGTGTTCCTCGTCGGCGTGTGCGAGACGAGGTTCCCGTCCAACCGCTCGCGCACGCTCTGGACGTCCTCGCCCGCGGTCCTGCCGGCCCCCCTGCGCGGCGACGCGGGCGACCTGCCTCAGCTCGCGGGCTGCGACAAGAAGGCGCTCGACGACTACCGCGCGGCGACGCGCGACCACGACGCCGAGGAAGAGCTGCGGCTGGGGTACGTCGCGTTCACCCGCGCCGCCCACCAGCTCACGGTGACGTCCTACTGCTGGAGCCCGCGGTCGACCCCCTTCGGCCCGTCGAGCTATCAGGCCGTCGTCCGCGACCAGCTCGTCGCCTGGGGCGAGCCGGTCCCCGAGTGGCGCGACAAGCCGGTCAAGGGTGACCCCAACCCCTACGACCAGGTCGATCCGTCGAGGCCCTGGCCCGAGGTCGGGATCGGGGCCGAGGCCCGGCGTCGTCTCGACGCCGCCGCGGTGGTGCGGGCCGCCGATCCCGACGCGCCCGACGACGACCTCGACATGGTCGAGTCGGCGCTGGTCGCCGACTGGGACACCGAGCTCGACCGGCTGCTTACCGAGGCCCGCCACGACGTCTCCGACACGGTCGAGGTGCCGCTGCCGTCCAGCCTGTCCGCGACCGCGCTGGCCCGCCTGCGCGACGACCCCGCGGCCTTCGCGGGGGAGATCGTCCGGCCGATGCCGCGCGCTCCCGCGCCGAGCGCCCGCGCCGGCAGCCGCTTCCACGCCTGGGTCGAGGCGAGGTTCGGCCAGCTCTCGCTGCTCGGCGCCGACGAGGTGGCCGGACGCGCGGAGGACGACGACGACACCGATGCCGAGCTCGACGAGCTGGTGAAGGCCTTCGAGGCGGGCTCGTTCGCGGAGCGTGCGCCTCACGCTGTCGAGGCGGGGTTCGCGCTGGTCCTCGACGGCCAGGTGGTGCGTGGCCGGATCGACGCCGTCTACCAGGCGCCCGACGGCGGGTTCCTGCTGGTGGACTGGAAGACCCACCGGTCGCAGACGGCCGACCCGCTGCAGCTCGCGGTCTACCGCGTCGGCTGGGCCGAGCTCACCGGCACCCCGTTGGACAAGGTGCGAGCGGCTTTCTACTACGTGCGCACCGACGACCTGGTCGAGCCGCCCGACCTGCCGGACCGGGCCGGGCTCGAGGCGCTGCTCAACCTGCGCTGACGGCCGCCTTCAGCGCGATCTCGACCATCGCGTCGAAGGTCTCCTGCCGTTCCTGGGCGCTGGTCTCCTCACCGGTCACGACGTGGTCGGAGACGGTGCACACGGCCAGGGCCCTGCGACCATGCTTGGCGGCCAGCGTGTAGAGCGCGCTGGCCTCCATCTCGACCGCGAGGACGCCGTACTCCACCATCCGCATCATCAGCTCGGGCCGGCTGGCGTAGAACGAGTCGCACGAGTAGATCAGGCCCACGTGCACCGGCTGATCAGACACGGTCGGGGCGGCATCGGCGGCCGCGCGGAGCAGCCCGAAGTCCGCGACAGGTGCGTAGTCGAGCCCCTCGAAGGTGATCCTGTTCATCGCCGAGTCGGTGCAGGCGCCCGAGGCGATCACGATGTCGCGGACCGCGACCTTCTCGTTGAGCGCGCCGCACGAGCCGACCCGGATGATCGAGCGGACGTCGTAGTCGCGGAACAGCTCGTTGACGTAGATCGCGAGCGACGGCTGCCCGATGCCGGAGCCCTGGACCGAGATCGGCGTGCCCTGCCAGGTGCCGGTGTAGCCGTACATCCCGCGCACCTCCGAGTAGCACTCGACATCCTCGAGGAACTGCTCGGCGATCCACTTCGCGCGCAGCGGGTCGCCGGGGAAGAGGACGACGGGGGCGATCTGGCCCGGCTCGGCGCCGATGTGCGTGCTCACGGCCCCGACCCTAAGTGTTCGGGGGCTGGGGCTAGCGTTCTGGACCGTGAGCTTTCCCCACCTCGACCTCGCCGCCGACGCCCATGACCGGGCAGGGGAGCGGCGGCTCGACGAGGACTGGCTGGCCGAGCGGTGGGCGGACCCGGCGAGCCGGGCGCTCGTCGTCGTCGGCAGCCGGATCCGGCCCCTCGACGGGCGCGTGGACTGGCGGCCGACCGAGGACGCTCCCGACGGGCTCAGGGTGCTGCTGGGCGAACGCGACGGGCGCACCTGGTTCGCGGTCGTGGTCGACCCGCGCCAGGCGGCGTACGACCGGATCGGTGACCGCGGCGAGTGGGTCGGCCTGCGTGCTGTGCTGCAGGACCTCGCGGCCGGGCAGCAGGCGGACGCGCCGCTGGTCTTCCACGCGATCGGGCTGGCCGAGTGGCTGTACGCCGTGCGGCACTGCTCGCGCTGCGGCGGCGCTCTGCAGCCGCGGGCGGCCGGCCACGAGCAGATCTGCACCGCCTGCGGCAAGGTCACCTGGCCGCGCACGGACCCGGCCGTGATCATGACCGTCACGCACGGCGAGCGCGGTGCCGACGACGAGCGCTGCCTGCTCGGGCGCCAGGCCGCGTGGCCGGAGGGGCGCTACTCGACCCTCGCGGGGTTCGTCGAGCCGGGGGAGTCGCTGGAGGACGCCGTACGCCGCGAGGTCCGCGAGGAGGTCGGCGTCGTGGTCGGCGACGTCGACTACTTCGGCAACCAGGGCTGGCCGTTCCCGAGCAGCCTGATGCTGGGCTTCCACGGGCGTGCGACCTCGACCGAGATCACCGTCGACAAGCGTGAGATCGAGGACGCGCGGTGGTTCACCCGCGCCGAGATGAAGGCGGAGGCGGAGGCCGGGACGCTGGTCCTCCCGGGCGGCGTCTCGATCTCGCGCAGCCTGGTCGAGGACTGGTACGGCGGCCCGTTGCCAGGCCGCTGGTGACGCCCGACAGGCAGCTTGTCGTCGAGGCTTCCCGCCCGTCAGCTCGCCAGCGAGGCGAGCTTCTCCTTGACCTGCATCAGGGAGGGGTTGGTCTGCGCCGAGCCGTCCGAGAACACCAGCGTGGGGACGGTCTGGTTGCCGCCGTTGGCCTGCTCGACGAGCTCGGCCGCCTCGGGGTGCTGCTCGATGTCCACGACCTCGAAAGAGATGCCCTCCCGACTGAGCTGTCCCTTGAGCCGGTGGCAGTAGCCACACCAGCTCGTGCTGTACATCGTGAACGACATCGGGCGATGTCCCCTCTCGTGTCTAAGGTGCTGTCGACCGTAACGCCTACCCCTCAGGAGCTGTTCCCCACGTGATCAGTCCCATATCCGGGGCCACCCTCCTCGACGCGCTCGACCCCGAGCAGCGCCTGGTCGCGGAGGCTCTGCGCGGTCCGGTGCGGGTCCTGGCCGGTGCCGGCACGGGCAAGACCCGTGCGATCACCCACCGCATCGCGCACGGGGTGGCGACGGGCGTCTACGCGCCGACCGAGGTACTGGCGGTGACCTTCACGACGCGGGCGGCGGGCGAGATGCGCGGCCGGCTGCGCATGCTCGGCGCGTCCGGGGTGCAGGCACGCACGTTCCACTCCGCGGCGCTGCGCCAGCTGCGCTACTTCTGGCCGCGCACCCACGGGGCCGACCTGCCCACGCTGACGGAGTCCAAGCTCGGCATGGTCGCGGGCGCCGCCCGGCGGCTGCGGGTCGAGACCGACCAGGCGCTCCTGCGCGACGTCGCGTCCGAGATCGAGTGGGCCAAGGTCTCCAACGTCGCCCCGGACGGCTACGCCGCCGTCGCTCCGGGCCGCGGGCGCTCGGTCAACAACCTCGACCCCGAGACGATCGGCCGGCTCTTCGAGCTCTACGAGCAGGTCAAGCGCGACCAGGGCCGGATGGACATGGAGGACGTCCTCCTCCTCACCGCCGGGCTGCTCGACTCCGACGAGCGGGTGGCCGCCCAGGTGCGCTCGCAATACAAGTGGTTCGTGGTCGACGAGTTCCAGGACGTCTCGCCGCTCCAGGCCGCGTTGCTCGACCTCTGGCTCGGTGGCCGCCAGGAGCTCTGTGTGGTCGGCGACCCGGCCCAGACGATCTACTCCTTCGCCGGTGCCAACGCGCGCTACCTCCGCGACTTCGCGATGCACCACCCCGGCGCGGTCAGCCTCGAGCTCAACCGCAACTACCGCTCGACCCCCGAGGTCGTGGCCGCGGCCAACACCCTGCTCGCGCGCACGTCGAGCCAGGGCGTCGACCTGCGGGCGCAGCGGCCGTCCGGCACCCCCGTGGCCTACTCCGCCCACCCCGACGAGCCCGCGGAGGCGGCGGCGGTGGCGACCCGCATCTCCGAGCTCCAGGCCGTCGGCGTGCCCTTCGGGGAGATGGCGGTGCTGTTCCGCATCAACGCCCAGTCCCAGGCCTTCGAGGAGGCGCTGGCGGCGCGCGGCATCCCCTACGTCATCCGCGGCGCGGCCCGCTTCTTCGAGCGGCCCGAGGTGCGCCAGGCGGTCACCCTGCTGCGCGGGGCCGCCCGGTCCGGCCAGTCCAGCGGCGACGTCGCCGCCGACGTGCGCGACACCGTCTCCGGGCTCGGCTGGGCGCCGACCGCGCCGACCGCCCGCGGCCAGACCCGTGACCGCTGGGAGTCCTGGCAGGCGCTGGTCGACCAGTCCGTCGACTGGGTGCAGGCCAACCCCGGCGCCGACCTCAACGCCTTGGTCGACGAGCTCGACCGCCGGGCCAGCGAGCAGCACGCCCCGGTCGCCGGCGGCGTCACGCTGGCGACGCTGCATGCCGCCAAGGGCCTGGAGTGGGACGCCGTCTTCGTCTGCGGGCTCGTCGAGGGCACCCTTCCCATCGTCTACGCCGAGTCGGCCGCCGCGGTCGAGGAGGAGCGCCGGTTGCTCTACGTCGGCATGACCCGCGCCCGGGTGCACCTGTCGCTGTCCTGGGCGCTGGCGCGCAACGCCGGAGGCCGCCAGTCGCGCCGGCCGAGCCGCTTCCTCGACGGGCTGCGCCCCAGCGACGCGCAGCTCGGCCTGCCCAGCGCCGGCCGGCGGTCCAAGAAGACGCGCGGCGCGATCACCTGCCGTGAGTGCGGCAAGGCGCTGTCGACCGGCGCGGAGAAGAAGACCGGCCGCTGCTCGGAGTGCCCGGCGTCGTACGACGAGGAGCTGTTCGAGCGACTGCGGGCCTGGCGGATCGGGCGCGCCACCGACGACAAGGTGCCGGCGTTCGTGGTCTTCACCGACGCCACCCTCCAGCTGATCGCCGAGCACCTGCCCACCACCGAGCAGGCGCTGCTCAAGATCAACGGGATCGGCCGCTCCAAGGTCGACAAGTACGGCGCGGCCGTGCTCGCCGTGCTCGCCGGCGAGGTGCCGGACCGGGCTCTCGAAGAAGCCGTCGAGGGCACGCCCGCTGGACCCTCCGAGGGAGTCGAGGAGAGCCTCGAGGAGCTCCTCGAGCGGTCTGTCCGAGAATCTTCGAGAAATAGTCACTAAATCGTTTGCTCATGACAGAAACGCCGCGATACCTTCCTGAGTACCAACCCGCTTGCGCACACGAGGGCTGACAACCCTCGCGCCCGATTGCACCGAAGGAGGTGGCCCAGATGAGCAACATCCAGACCAGGACCCGGATCACGACCGCGTCCGGCTTCGGCATGTCCATTTCCGGCCACCAGTGCGCCCTCGGCATGACGGACCGCATCGCGGTTCTCGTGCGCGACCGCGCCTTCACGGGTGCCGTCAAGGGTCTGCCGGTCTACGCCGTTCTCGGCGCCTTCCCGGGTCCCGACGCCTGGAGTCCACCGATCTGAGTTGAAACCACTCGATTGGCAGCCTCCAGGCCGCGGAACCCAAACCAAAGGGATCCGCGGCCTTTCTGTTTCTCCGGACCACCAGCCCGGAGTCGCAACACCAGATGAACCACAAGTTCGACAGGTCAAGAAGGAGGTGACGAAATGACCATCAGCGTTCTCGATCGCAACGATGGGGCCCTCGACGAGATGAACACCGTCTCGCTCGGCGGCCTCCACGATGCAGCAGGTCGGGTGGACGAGGAGCTACTGCCGTGCCGGGCTAACAACCCGGAGCTGTGGTTCGCCGAGTCGCCCTCCGACGTGGAGTTCGCCAAGACGCTCTGCCGGGACTGCCCGGTGCGCGAGCTGTGCCTCGACGGGGCACTGGAGCGTCGCGAGCCCTGGGGTGTGTGGGGTGGGGAGCTGTTCCTGCAAGGAGTCGTGATCCCGCGGAAGCGTCCGCGAGGCCGGCCCCGCAAGGACGACCCCTTCAACCAGTCCGCCGACGCCCAGCCCGCCGCCTGATCCATCCGGACCAGGGAGCGGACTCCTCTATTGAAAGTCACCAGTGAAGACCTACTCGAACGGAACACAAGCCATGGAACTCATGTCGCAAGAACTCGCGCGGGCTCAGATGTCCGCGCGCCTGGGAGAGGCGCACCACAGGCGGCAGGGCCACCAGCTGGTCCTCGCTCGCCGACTCGGCCGCAAGGCCGAGGAGGCCGCGCAGCAGGCGCGTCTCGCCCTCGCTCGCTCGCTGTGAAGCAGCACGGGTGACCCGCACCCAACGGTCCGGCACGACCGGCGGGAGACCCCGATGAGCGACGAGACAGGCCGGGTACGACGATCACGTCGTACCCGGCTTCTGTCATTTGCGGCACCTGTGTGGGCGCTCGCGTCAGGGCTACCGTGGGCCCATGGCCACGGAGGAGACGTTGACCTGTGACTTCTGCGGTCACCAGGCCCCGGCCGCCGAGACGCTGAGCTGGACGGTCTCGGTCGAGAACGGCCGCCGCCGCCGCTACTGCGACGAGTGCTCGCGGTCGCACCTGCGCTCCATGGAGGGAAAGCTCGACAGCGAGTTCTGGTGACGGTCCCATCCGCGATCGACCAGCGAGGTCTCGACTGCGCTCGACCACCAAGGCGGCCGAGCGCGAGCACCGAGGCGGCCGAGCGCGAGCACCGAGGCGTGATCAGTCGAGGTCCATCAGCTCGTCCCAGCAGCAGCCGCAGTGCGGGTGGCGTCGCCACCGCCGCGGCACCAACCCCTCCTCGCCCGGCAGCGCGACCAGCGTGAGCGTGGCCGACCAGGTCATCGGCCGGTCGCCGTCGAGGTAGGCCAGCACGTCGCGCACCGCCAGCCCGACGGCGGCGTACGTCGTCGCCGCGTCGACCGGGCCCGGGCGGCCGGCCACCTGCGCCAGCACGACCCCGCGCCGGTGGTCTGCCACGGCCAGCTCGGCGTCGAGGCAGCGCTGGCACGCGGTGGAGCCGGGCACCACGAAGGGCCCGAGCCGGACCGCGCCCTCGCCCGCAGACACGAGGACGTGCGGCTGGCCCACCGCCATCGCGTCGTCGAGCAGGTCGCGGTCGGGCTCACCGGACGCCAGCACGAGCGCGACGGTCGCGCTCGTGCCGGGGCTGGTCGTCACCGCGGCGACTCCGGCCTCCGCCAGCGCCTGCATCGCGAAGGCGGCCGCCGCGTCGACGCCTGCGTCGAGGGCCCGCACCGTCACGCTGGACGCCTGCCGGGCGCGTAGCCGCCGGGTGGCGTCGGGCCCGTGCGCGGCCAGGAGGGCTCCCGGGCCGCGGCGTGCGTCGGCGTCGTCCACCAGGAGGTCTCGCTCGGCGAGGCTCGCGGTCACCCCGGCGGCGGCCAGGTCGGCGCTCGGCATCCCGGCCTCGAGCCTGGCCAGCACGGCCCGCGTCTCAGGGGTGTCGGCGAGGACCACGCGGCGGTCGAGCCCGACCTGGAGGGTGTCGGCGTCACGGCGACTGACCCAGGACCCGGGACGGAGCATGGCGACCACGCGCGCAGGCTGGCACACCCGCCGGGTCGCGCGCCGAGCATCGTCCACAGGGGGCGGCCCGCGTCAGCGAACGACAACGGCGGCGCCCCCCGCAGGGGACGCCGCCGTTCTCGACCACGCTGAGGTGGCCGGAAGCTCGGGTGGCCTCAGGCCTTGCCGAGGATCCGGTTGAGGTTGGTGCCGCAGACAGGGCAGACGGCCTTCGCCATCCGGGTGCCCTTGTCGTTGACGCGGACCTCGCCCTCGGCCTCGCGCTTCTCCTTGCACTTCACGCAGTAGAACTCGCCGCTCCAGGTCTCCGCCATGACGGCCTCCTTGCTTTACGTTTCGTCTCGGTCGTCGCGACGGGGATTCTTGGGGAAGCCCGCCGGTACCCACGGCTGGCCGCAGGTCGTCTCGACCCTACGCCACGCTCAGCGCACGGGCACACAGGCGCACCGTGAGCGTGCGGCGGCGTGTCGCCAGGCGGAGGAGCGATATTTCTTCTGTCCACAGGTCCCGGAACACGTCTGCCCAGGTCACCGGACGTGGCGGCGCGGGCAAGTCCACAGCGCGGCAAGGCTTCTCTGGGTCGCGTCCACAGGCGACTCCCCGGATCCGGCGCCTTCTCAACAGAGTTATCCACAGGTTGTCCACAGGGCTCGGGGTCAAACGGGGTCCTCGCGTTGACCCTGGCCCCCGGCGCCTCCTAGCGTCTGCGACGTCGAGGCTCCGGCCCGGCCGAGCGACACTCGCAAGGGGAAGGCAAGTGTCGGGAGGCCGGGCGGGGCCTCTTCACCATTTCTGGGTTCCTCTCTGCCTGCCTGTCCGTGGCGCCGTGCAGAATGGCCGGGTGGCGAAGGCGGGCAGCAACGACGTGCTCGGGCCGGTCGCCGCGCTGCGCAGGATCGCCTTCCTGCTCGAGCGGGGGCGTGAGGACACCTTCAAGGTGCAGGCCTTCCGCAAGGCGGCCGCGGCGATCCTGCCGCTGCCACCCGGTGAGGTCGAGCGGCTCGTCGACGAGGGTCGGTTGACCGACCTGCCGGGTGTCGGCGCGAGCTCGGGCAAGGTGATCGCCGCCGCCGTGCGCGGAGAGGTGCCGGAGCGGCTCGCCACGCTCGAGAAGGCGCACGCCGGCCCGCTGGCGCCGGGTGGACGGGCACTGCGCGCGGCCCTGCGCGGCGACCTGCACTCGCACTCCGACTGGTCCGACGGCGGCTCGCCCATCGAGGAGATGGCGTTCACCGCTGTGGAGCTCGGCCACGACTACCTCGTGCTCACCGACCACTCGCCGCGCCTCACGATCGCCCACGGGCTGAGCGCCGAGCGGCTGGCGCGCCAGCTCGATGTGGTCGACGCGGTCAACGAGCACCTCGGCGGGGCGTTCACCCTGCTCAAGGGCATCGAGGTCGACATCCTCGACGACGGCGGGCTCGACCAGACCGACGAGATGCTCGGCCGGCTGCAGGTGCGGGTGGCGAGCGTGCACTCCAAGCTGAAGATGGAGCCCGACCAGATGACCAAGCGGATGGTCGCGGCCACCCGCAACCCGTTCATGAACGTGCTCGGCCACTGCACGGGTCGTCTGGTGACCGGCAACCGCGGCGTGCGCCCCGGCAGCCGCTTCGACGCCGAGAAGGTCTTCGCCGCCTGCGTGGAGAACGGCGTGGCCGTCGAGATCAACTCGCGCCCCGAGCGCCGCGACCCCCCGACCAAGCTCCTCGAGCTCGCCCGCGACATGGGTTGTCTCTTCTCCATCGACTCCGACAGCCACGCGCCGGGACAGCTCGACATGCTCGACTACGGCTGCCACCGCGCCGAGGAGGCCGGCATCGAGCCCGACCGCATCGTCAACACCTGGGAGCGAGACCGGCTGCTCGCCTGGGCCGCGGCTAGGTTGTGAGCGTGGCGGACGACGAGGCGGTGGAGGTACGCCGCTCGAAGCGGCGGCGTCGTACCGTGTCGGCGTACCGCGACGGAGACCGCATCGTGGTGCTCATCCCCGCCTCCATGACCCGGGCCCAGGAGTCCGAGTGGGTCGAGACCATGGTGGCCCGGCTGGAGAAGGCCGAGAAGCGCCGACGGCCCAGTGACGACGACCTGATGCGCCGGGCCCGGCGGCTGAGTGACGACTACCTCGGCGGTCTCGCGAACCCCGACTCGGTGCGCTGGGTCGACAACCAGCGCTCGCGCTGGGGCTCCTGCACGCCGGGGGACCGGTCGATCCGGCTGTCCAGGCGGATCCAGCAGATGCCGGCGTGGGTGGTCGACTACGTGCTCGTCCACGAGCTGGCGCACCTGCTCGAGGCCGGCCACAACGACCGCTTCTGGGCGTGGGTGGACCGCTACCCGCGGGCCGAGCGCGCGAAGGGCTACCTCTCGGGCTGGTCGGCCGCCGCCGAGCTGGACCCGCCGCCCGGCGACGACGAGGTCGACTGATCGGTCCCGGGCGCGAGGGCTCATCGGCTTTGGGTCCGGCCTCGTCCAGCAGCGGGCCACGTCACCCCTGCAGTCAGTCGCCACCCAGGCGTTGACGCGCGGCATCGATCAGCTCGTGCATGTCGTCGTGCAGCTCCGGGAGGTCGTCGAGCGGCCACCAGCGGACGTCGGTGGACTCGGCACTCACGACGGGCTCGGCTCCCGCGGGCGCAAGGGCG
The DNA here is from genome assembly GCF_039531755.1 of Nocardioides bigeumensis. Lineage (NCBI taxonomy): Bacteria > Bacillati > Actinomycetota > Actinomycetes > Propionibacteriales > Nocardioidaceae > Nocardioides > Nocardioides bigeumensis. The sequence continues at coordinate 464,877 of NZ_BAAAQQ010000011.1, read as the reverse complement.
ACGAACCGCACGTCGAGGTGCTGCACGTCGCCGCGCGGGTCGCAGAAGCCGACCGTGTGCTCGGAGAGGTGGACGGGCTCGCGGTCGACCCGGAGGCCCACGATCCCGGACTCCTCGGTGGACTCACGCCAGGCGGTCGCGAGGAGCGACCCGTCACCGGGTTCGCAGTGCCCGCCGAAGTGGAACCACGCGCCGGCCTTGCGGTGGAGGTTGAGCAGCACCTCCTCGCCGTCAGCCGAGACCACCAGCGCGCCGGACGTCAGGTGGTCGGGGAAGCAGGAGCGCTCCGTGCCGTCGGCGTGGGCGTGCAGGTGGGCGACGTAGCGGTCGCGCAGCTCGGTCTGGCGACCCGGCGGCGGTGTCCAGGTGGTCAGCTCCGCGAGCGCCTCGCGGTGGAGGGTCACTCCTTGGGCTCGCCAGGCGTCTCGTCCGGCGGGGTCTCGTCCGGCGGGGTCTCATCCGGGTCGTCCGGCGCCTCGCCCAGCGTGCCGTCGAGCAGCGCGGCGAGACCGGCGTCGAACCCCGCCTCGTCGAGCTCGGCCGGCGCGCCGGCGTCCTCGCGGAAGCCCAGCGGGTCGTCGAGGTCCTCGGCCGTGGGGAGCAGGTCGGGGTGCATCCAGACCCCGTCGCGGGCCTCGGTGCCCTGACGGGTGCGCAGCGACCCCCACAACGTGGAGGCGTCGCGGAGCCGGCGCGGTCGCAGCTCGAGACCGACGAGCGAGGCGAAGGTCTGCTCGGCGGGTCCACCGGCGGCGCGGCGGCGGCGTACGGCCTCCTGCAGCTTGGCGGCCGCGGGCATCCGCTCGGCGGTGGCCTGACCGACGACCTCGTCGACCCAGCCCTCGACCAGCGCGAGGGTGGCCTCGAGCCGCGAGAGCGCGGCCTGTTGCGCGGGCGTCGACTGGAGGTCGAAGAGCCCGCCCTCGAAGGCTTCCTGCATCGCGCCGGGGTTCATCGGGTCGAGGCCGCGCATCTGCTCCTCGATGGCGTCGGTGTTGATCTCGATGCCGGAGGCGTAGTCGCGCACCGACCCGATCAGGTGCTCGCGCAGCCACGGCACGTGCGCGAAGAGGCGCTGGTGGGCGGCTTCGCGGAGTGCGAGATAGAGGATCACGTCGTCCTCGCTGACGTCGAGCCCCTCGGCGAAGGTCTTGACGTTGCTGGGCACCAGCGCGGCCGTGCCGGCCGGGCCGAGCGGGAGGCCGATGTCGGAGGCGGTGAGCACCTCGCCGGCGAGACCGCCGAGCGCGGCGCCGACCTGGCTGGCGACCATGGCCCCGGTCGCCTGGCTGAGCATGCCGAGGATCGGGCCGGCCATCGCGCGGGCCTGCTCGGGCAGTGCGTTGCCGAGGGCCTGGGTGGCCTGCGCCGCGACGGGCTCGACCAGCACCTTCCACACGTCGGTCGTGCCGACGATCCACTCCGCGCGCGACCAGGCGGCGGTGGTGTGGACGCCGGACGGCAGCGTGGTGGCGTCGTCGAGCCAGTGGTCGGCGAGGCGTACGGCGTCGGCGACGGCGTCCTTCTGGCGCTGGGTCACGCTCGGGTCGGGAGTCTGCGCGGTCTGCTTGCGGGCCATGTCGATGGCGACGTCCCAGTTGACCGGACCGTCGTGCGGCTTCATGAAGCCCTGGATCTGGGAGAGCAGCGCGCTCAGGTCGGGCATGCCCGACCCGCCGGGGCCACCCTGCATGCCGAAGAGGGCGCTGAGGTCGGGCAGCCCCTGGCCTCCGGCGCCGCCGACGAAGCCTGAGAACAACGCCTCGAAGGGCGTGCCCTTGAAGGGATTGTGGGCATCGTCAGGACTCTTGTCCGGGTCCTTGTCCGGGTCCTTGTCCGGGGGAGTGCCCGGGGTGTCGTTCATGAGTCCAAACTACCGGCGGGGCAATGGATAGGGTCCCTGACGTGAGCCCTGAACCCACCCCGGCGCTGTCCCCTGACGCCGCCTCTGTCGTCAGGCTGGTCGGGCTGCGCGAGACGCCCCTCGACGTCGACGAGGTGATCGCCGCGCTCAACGATGAGGCGGCCGGCGGGCTGACGCTCTTCATCGGACGCGTCCGCGACCACGACGGCGGTCGCGACGTGACGGGCCTGGAGTACTCCGCGCACCCCTCGGCGGAGGCCAAGCTGCGGGAGGTCTGCGAGCGGATCGCGGGGGAGTACGACGTCCACGGGGTCGCCGCCGTGCACCGGGTCGGCACCCTCGCGATCGGCGACGCCGCCGTGGTGATCGCCACCGCCGCCGCGCACCGCGGCGAGGCTTTCGACGCCAGCCGCGCGCTCATCGACACGCTGAAGTCCGAGGTGCCGATCTGGAAGCATCAGCTCTTCGGCGACGGCGGCGAGGAGTGGGTCGGCTCGCCCTGACCCCGTCACGAGACGTCCCGGGCCCGCGCGCCTGCCGCAACCACCGATCGAGGCGACCTACCGTCGTGGTGTGGAGATCCTGCTGTGGCTCGCGCCGGCCGGCGTGGTGACCGTGCTCGCGATGCTGTGGGTCTCGTGGCTGGGCCGCGAGCGGCGCGAGGTCGACCGTGACGTGGCGGTGGCGCGGTTGGGGCAGGCGCTGGCGCGCGAGCACCCCGGGCGCCGGCGACCCGCGCCCGTGCGCGAGCGCGACAGGAGCACAGGGATCCAGGTCCGGCGTACGCGTCGTGAGGACTCGGCGGCCTGACCGCGAGTCGGCCCTCCTGCCAGGTTGCTTGCCTGCGTGCGACTCGGGTTGGGCGTGGATGAGACGATTCATCCCATGCTGAGCGGCCCCGCGACCTCATGAGTCAGCGCAGGCTGGCCGGGCTCGTCGCCGTGCCGCTCCTCCTCGCCCTGTGGGTGGCCGCGCTGTGGCTGCCGTTGCCCTACGTCACCTACAGCCCCGGCATCACCGTCGACGTGCTCGGTCAGCAGGACTCCGACACGGGGGGCGACGGCCAGGAGATCATCCAGGTGACCGGCCACAAGACGTACCGCGACGACGGCGAGCTTCGGATGACGACCGTCTACGTCACCCAGCCGGAGGCGCGGGTGAACCTCTTCGAGGTGATGCGTGCGTGGCTCAGCGACGAGGACGCGGTCTATCCCTACGACAGCGTCTACGCGCCCGACGAGACGGCCGAGGACGCTGACCTCGAGTCGGCCGTGCAGATGGCGTCGTCGCAGGACCTGGCGGTCGCGGCGGCGCTGCGCGAGCTGGGCGTGGACGTGACGCCGGTCGTCAAGATCCTCAACGTCGGCAAGAACACCCCCGCCGACGGTGCGTTCAAGGTCGGCGACGAGCTGCTCTCCATCGACGGCGAGGAGATCAGCGACCCGGCGCGGGTCGGGGAGATCGTGCGCGCCGACACCGACGGCACCAAGCTGGCCTTCGGCATCCGCCGGGACGGCAAGGAGATGACCGTCCGGGTGGCCCCGAAGGTTGACGACGAGGGGGTGCCCCGCATCGGCGTCGTGCCGGGCAACGGCTTCGACTTCCCGTTCCAGGTGTACGTCAACATCAACCCCGACATCGGCGGCCCGAGCGCGGGTCTGATGTTCTCCCTGGCGATCTACGACACGCTCACCCCCGACTCGCTGACCGGCGACGAGGTCGTGGCCGGCACCGGCGAGATCCGCGAGGACGGCTCGGTCGGCCCGATCGGCGGGATCCAGCAGAAGATCGCGGCCGCGCGCAAGGACGGCGCCGCGCTGTTCCTGGTGCCGCCCGACAACTGCGAGGACACCGAGGGTGCCGTCAACGGCGACATGCGGCTCGTGCGCGCCGACACGATGCACGACGCGGTCGAGTCGATCGAGACGTGGGTCGCCGATCCCGACGCGTCGCTGCCCAGCTGCTCGACCTCCGGGGAGGCAGCTGGTGAGTGAGATCCTCGACCCGCAGGTCGACCCGGCCCTGGCCGTCGCCGTGCTCGAGGTCGAGTCGCACGCGTCCTCGTTGGGCTGGGACGGGCCCGCCCGCCTCTACGCGCTCGTCGACACCGCGCGGCTCGTCGCTCTCGAGCCCGAGCTGGCGGCGAACATGGGCCTCGACGACGCGTCGGCTGCCGGCTCGCTGACCCCCATCGAGCAGGACCAGCTCGGCGCGGAGGTGCTGGAGGCGACGCTCGAGTCGATCGTGTGGCCCCCCGAGGTGGTCGGCTGCGCCGCGGTGGTCGAGCGACTGGTGCTGCCGCCGGGGGTGGATGCCGAGCTGCCCGGCGACGTACGCGAGGCACAGGAGTACGCCAGGGAGCACCCGGACCGGCACGAGGTCCGGATCGCCGCGGGGGTCACCCGCGCGGGGGCGGCGTACTGCGCCCTGCGACTGCGTGAGCACGACGACGACCTCAGCGTGGTGACCGGGACCGACCTGGTGCCGGGTCTGCTGGACCTGCTGCGGGCCACCCTCGAACCCGGCCTTGACGACACCCCGCTTGATGCTGCACGGCAGGATGGCCTGCACCACGACCCGGCGGACCCTGCCGCCGGGCCTGAGGAGGAGAACTCCGGATGAGCGACCTGTTCGACGACGACCCGCGCGACGAGCAGCCGCGCGCACAGCGCAGCAGCCGGTCGCGCGCGCTGGTCATCACCGCGGTCGTGCTGCTGGCCGGCTTCATCGGGCTGACGGCGTTCGCGACGTTCTGGACCGAGCGCCTGTGGTTCACCTCGCTGGGCTACCAGTCCGTCTTCAGCACGTTGTTGTGGACCCGGATCGGGCTCTTCCTCGTCTTCGCCGCCGTGATGGCGCTCGCCGTCGGGGCCAACATGATGGTCGCGTACCGCACCCGTCCGCTCTTCCGGCCGTCGACACCGGAGCAGACCGGGCTGGACCGCTACCGCGACGTCGTGCTGCCCGTGCGCACCTGGCTGATGGCCGGCACCAGCATCCTGATCGGCGTCTTCGCCGGCGCCTCGGCATCGTCCCAGTGGCGCAGCTTCCTGCTGTGGCGCAACGGCACCGACTTCGGGGTCAAGGACGCCTACTTCGGCATGGACGTGGGCTTCTTCGTCTTCGACCTGCCCTGGCTGCACTACGTCATCGACTTCGTGATGGCGGTCTGCGTGGTCGCGCTGCTGGCGTCAGCGGCGGTGCACTACCTCTTCGGCGGCATCCGGCTGCAGGTGCCTCAGGACCGGCTGTCGCCGTCGGCGATGGCGCAGTTCTCCGTGCTGCTGGGGTTCTTCGTGCTCGCCAAGGGCGCGGACTACTGGCTCGACCGCTATGACCTGCTCGACGAGTCCGGCTCGCTGATCACCGGCATGAACTACGCCGACGAGAACGCCGTGCTGCCGGCCCGCAACATCCTCACCGGCATCGCGATCATCTGCGCGCTGCTGTTCTTCCTCAACGTCTGGCGCCGCACCTGGCTGCTGTCCGGCATGGGCCTGGCGATGCTGGTGGTCTCCTCGATCCTGATCGGGATGATCTGGCCGGGCATCGTGCAGCAGTTCACGGTCAACCCGAGCGAGCCGGACAAGGAGGCGCCGTACATCAAGGCCAACATCGACGCCACCAGAGAGGCCTACGACATAGCGGGCGTCGAGACGCTCGACTACACGCGCCAGGCAGCGCTCCCGAGCGACGACGACAGCCCGTCCGAGGCGGAGGCGATCAGGACCCGCCTGCAGACCCAGATGGACACCCAGCTGTCGACCACGCCGCTGATCGACCCGCAGCTGGTCGGGCAGGCGTTCGAGCAGGAGCAGCAGGTGCGTGCCTACTACTCCGTGGCCGACGTGCTCGACGTCGACCGCTACGAGATCGACGGCAAGCAACGCGCGCTGGTGCTCGGCGTGCGCGAGCTCAACCAGCAGGGCATCGACGAGGGCAGCCGCAACTGGGCCAACCTGCACACCGTCTACACCCACGGCAACGGGATGATCGCGGCGTTCGGCAACCAGCGCCCGGCCAACGACCTCACCCAGGACTCGCGCGGCGACGTGCAGTGGGCCGAGGGCCGCGAGCCGTCGGAGCGGACGCTGACGAACCTGACGCCAACCGGCTACCAGACGAAGGTCTACTACGGCGAGCAGTCGCCGTCGTACTCCATCGTCGGCAAGGCCCCCGGCGGCCGCGACGTCGAGCTCGACCTGCCTCCCGGCACGATCGCGGAGGGGGAGGAGTCGACGACGACGTACGACGGCGAGGGCGGCGTCGCGGTGGGCTCGCTCTTCCGCAAGCTGCTCTACGCCATCAAGTTCGGCGAGCCCAACCTCGTGCTGTCCGAGCGGGTCAACGCGAACAGCAAGATCCTCTACGACCGCAACCCCGGCGACATGGTCAAGAAGGTCGCCCCGTGGCTGACCGTGGACAGCGACCCCTACCCCGCGGTCGTCGACGGGCGGGTGCTGTGGATCCTCGACGGCTACACGACCACAGACCGCTACCCCCAGTCGCAGAAGGCGTCCTTCGACGCGATGACCGAGGACTCGCTGGCGACCAACACGGGCTTCCAGACGCTGCCGACCGACGAGATCAACTACATGCGCAACGCGGTGAAGGCGACCGTCGACGCCTATGACGGCACCGTGCGGATCTACGCGTGGGACGAGGCGGACCCGCTGCTGAAGGCGTGGCGCGCGGCGTTCCCGGGCGTGGTGCTCGACCGCGAGGAGATCCCGACCGCGCTGATGAGCCACCTGCGCTACCCCGAGGACCTCTTCAAGGTGCAGCGCTACCAGCTGGCGCGCTACCACGTGACCGACGAGAAGGACTTCTACGAGGACAACTCGCGGTGGGAGGTCCCGGCCGACCCCAACCTGACCAGCCGCAAGCAGCCGCCATACCGCATCTTCGTCGCGCCCACCTCGGTCCAGGAGAACGAGGACGGCACCGAGGAGACCGTGACGGCCACCGATCCGGCCGACCAGGTCTACTCGCTGACCTCGGTGTTCGTGCCCAACGGCAAGCAGTCGCTGGCCGGCTACATCTCGGTGAACTCCGATGCGACCGACGCCGAGAACTACGGCAAGCTGCAGATCCTGCAGATGTCGACGGAGGACAACGACGGTCCACGTCTGGCGGCCAACGCCATCTCGTCCGACGAGGACGTGCGCGACGCGGTCCTGAGCTTCACGCAGGGCGACGTGCGCACGGCGTACGGCAACCTGCTCACGCTCCCGGTCGCCGACGGGTTGTTGTACGTCCAGCCGCTCTATGCCTCTCGTGACCAGACGTCGCCGCGGACCCTGCAGTTCGTGCTCGTCTCGTACGGCGACCGCGTCGGCATCGGCCGCACCCTTGACGACGCGGTCGAGGACGTCCTCGGCGCGTCCGGCGACACCCCACCGACGACGCCGACCGACCCCGGCGACGGCGAACCGACCGACCCAGGGGACCCGCAGGTCACCGGCGAGCTCCCGGCCGAGGTCCAGCGCGCCCTCGACCAGGCGGCGGCGGCGTACGCCGAAGCAGACGCCGCCCAGCGCGACGGCGACACCGCCCTCTGGGCCGAGAAGCTCGAAGAAGCTCGCCGCCACGTCGACCGCGCGCTCAGGCTGCTCGAGCAGTCCGAGCAGGGCGGGGGAGGCGCAGGCGGGGGAACCCAAGAGCCCGAAGCCACCGCGTCCCCCTCGCCGACCGAAAGCCCCTCCGGCAGCTGACCACAGCTCCACGGTGGTCGAGCAGGTCGCGCAGCGACAACCGGTGGTCGAGGAGGTCGCGCAGCGACCGTCACGAGACCCCGCCCAACCGGGGTTCGAGCAGCGACGGTCAGGAGACCCCCGCCCCACCGGTGGTCGAGCAGCGACGGTCACGAGACCCCCGCCCAACCGGTGGTCGAGCAGCGACGGTCACGAGACGCCCGACCAACCGGTGGTCGAGCAGCGACGGTCACGAGACCCCCGCCCAACCGGTGGTCGAGCAGCGACGGTCACGAGACCCCCGCCCAACCGGTGGTCGAGCAGCGAGCTTGCGAGCGATCAGTCGAGACCACCCCGATTTGGCTGCCCTTGAACGCCTCAAGTAACGTTGGGTTCACCGACGCGGGGTGGAGCAGCTCGGTAGCTCGCTGGGCTCATAACCCAGAGGTCGCAGGTTCAAATCCTGCCCCCGCTACGAAGAAAGTCCAGGTCAGCCCATGGTTGACCTGGACTTTCGCTTGGGGGCGAGATGCGATCCCATCGATTACCCATCACATTGACAGGTGCGCAGCGTCGCCCGGCCGGGCCGCAGCGTCGTTGGTTCCGGTCGCCTCGGGCTCGCTCGGCGGCGGTCGCGCACCTACTCGGCATGAGTACGGCGAAACTGGGGCTGGAGCCCCTGATCGGGGTCGAGGAGCTCGCCGAGTACCTCGGTGTCCCCGTGCAGACCATCTACGACTGGCGGCTGTCCGGCCGGGCGCCGCGGGCCTACAAGCTCGGCAAGCACCTGCGGTTCTCGCTCAGCGACGTCGAGGAGTGGCTGGAGCGACAGCACGAGGCTGGCAGCGATGAGTAGGCCGCGCATCCCCATCGGCGGGTACGGCGAGATCGCCTTCATCCAACGTGCCAAGGGCAAGGTCGAGACACGCACGCGCTTCCGCGAACTGGGACGGCCAGACGCGGCTCGTGCAGGCGACGGCCAACTCGAGGCCGGCTGCCGAGGTGGCGCTGAAGAAGAAGCTCGCGCAGCGCAACGCCTTCCAACCCGTCGACACCACGCTGACGCCGGACAGCCTGTTCCCGGCGCTCGTCGAGTACTGGCTGGCCGACCTGGACCTGGAGAACAGGATCGCGCCGGCGACCCGGTTCAACTACGAGCGCGACATGCGCAGGCTGGTCCTGCCGGCGTTCCAGGGCTTCACCCTGCGCGAGATCGGGGTCGCCCGCTGTGATGCCTTGCTCAAGCAGCTCGGCAACAGCTCGTACTCCTCGGCCAAGCGTGCTCGGACAGTGCTGCGGCAGTCGTTCGCGCTCGCGGTCAGGCACGAGGTGCTGCCGCGCAATCCGATCGACAACGTCTCCCGCCTCCACAAGCCGAAGCGCACGCCCACCGCCCTGACCGCAGCCGAGGTCAATGCCATCCGCGCCGTGATCAAGGCCTGGGAGTCCACACGAGGCACCTCCGGTCCGAATCCCGACGGTCAGCTCGGCCAGGTCGTGGAGGTCATGCTTGGCACCTCCGCCCGGATCGGCGAGGTGCTGGCCATCCGCCGCCGCGACCTGGACCTGACGACGACACCGGCGACGCTGCGGATCTGCGGCACGGTGATTTCCGAGCGTGGCAAGGGGACCTTTCGCCAGGAGCAGCCCAAGACCGACCGGTCGAACCGGGTCATCGCGCTGCCGAGCTTCACAGCCGAGGCCTTGCGGCGGCGGATGGCGATCATGCGGAACCACTCGCTCGAGGCCCTGGTGTTCTGCAGCCGCGAGGGCACGCCGCTGACGACCGCGAACGTGCGCCGTCAGCTCCGCAAGGTCCTCGGCGACGCCGGGATCGAGGGCGTCACGCCGCACATGTTCCGCCGGACTGTCGCCACCGTGGTGAACGAGCAGGCGAGCCTCAACCTTGCCTCCGAGCTGCTCGGTCACACCGACCCGAAGGTAACTGTCGAGCACTACATCCGCCGCAACGAGCACGTGAACCCGCTGACCGCCGAGCTCCTCGATCAGGCGTTCGCCCGAGCGGACGAGGACTAATCGGTTGGCCCTCTGTCGGTCCTCGTCCGTAGCGTCGAGGGCGGGTCGACCTGATCGGAAGGAGCAGCGATGAACGACAAGACGGAACAAGACCGGGCGACCCCGAGCGATGAGTCGCGCGACTGGTTCGAGTGTGACGACGGCTGGGGCCCGCTGATCACCGAGCTCGAGGACAAGCTCAAGGCGCTGTCGCCGGACTACACGGTCAGCCAGGTCAAGGAGGAGTTCGGCGGCCTGCGCTACTACGCCTCACCTGGCGACGTCGATGAGGAGACCTCGGAGCAGTTCTACGGCCTGATCCGTGAGGCCGAGGCCAAGTCCTACGAAATCTGCGAGCGATGCGGCCAGCCCGGCCGACTGTCGCGGCGAGGCAAGGCCGGTTGGTACAAGACGCTCTGCACGGCGTGCTCGGGGGAGCTGAACTTCGAGCCCGTACGCGATGACGAGGGGAGTGCACCCGGATGACGGGCGTGGCAATAGTGTCACGGTTCCGTTACACTTCTGCCATGACCGGCAGGGCATTGGCACGTGACGAGTTGTGGGGCATCGCGACCACGCAGCACGGATTCGTGACCGCTCAGCAGGCGACCGAGATCGGGATCGACAAGCACGCGCTCCAGATGCTCGTCCACCGAGGCACACTCGAGCGGGCGGCCCACGGCGTCTACCGGTTCCCGCAGTATCCGGTCGGCGAGCACGACAACCTGATGCTCGCGGTCCTGTGGACAAGGGTGCCCGAGGCCGCGTTGTCGCACGAGACGGCACTGGACGTGTACGGCATCAGCGATGTGAACCCCAACCGCATCCACATCACCGTCGGCAAGCATCGCCGATTCCGCCGGGCCGGCGGAGACGACTACGTGGTGCACTACGAGGATCTTGCGGCGCAGCAGATCGGCTGGTGGCAGGAGATTCCGACTGTCACCGCAGCGACCGCGATCGTGCAGTGCATCGACTACGGCACGCCGACTTACCTGCTTCGTCAGGCGATCGAGCGTGGTCACGCGCAGGGCTACCTCAAGGCGACCGAGCGCGACGAGTTCGCGGAAGCGCTGGAGGCCCGCCATGAGCGATGAGCACCTCGCTTCGCGGCTCGCCGCGCTGCTCCGCACGCTGAAGCCGAAGGTCAAGGAGCCGGTCTCGACGAAGGTGCTCAACACCTGGATCGCCCAGGCCGAGGGCAGGCTCGGCGACGACGCCAAGGGCGGCAGACTCGGCTGGCTCATCGCCTCCTCAGTGGCGATTGCCGCGGTGCAGCGAGCGATCGACTCCGATGGCCGGCACCTGTTCCTGCTCAAGGGCGGCACCCTGCTGCAACACCGGTTGAACGCGACGGCTCGTGCGACGAAGGACGTCGACGGTCTCATCCGCGGCGACCTCGACGACTTCATCCTCGCTCTCGACGAGGCACTCGCAGAGCCGTGGGGGCCGCTGACCCTGCGCCGGGCCGACGTGGAGGTGGTGAACGTCCCCACTCGGGTGATCAAGCCACGCCGGTTCGACATCATCCTGGAGCTGCGGGGTGTGACCTGGCGACGCATCCAGTTCGAGGTCTCGCCCGACGAGGCGGGCATCAGCGACCACCAGGAGACCATTGAGTCGCCACCGTTGAGCGGCTTCGGCCTGCCGAACCCTGACGCTCTCGTCGGGATCGCGATGAGGTTCCAGATCGCCCAGAAGCTTCACGCCGTCTCCGATCCGCATGACCCTCCGGGAGCCATCAACGACCGGCCTCGCGACGTCGTCGACCTCCTGCTGCTTCGCGAGCTGGTGGCGGCGACGGGTAGCCCGACACTGTCTGAGATCCGCGACGCCGGCGTCGCGGTGTTCGAGGCCCGTGCGAACGATGCCGTGGCTCTGGGCCTGGTCCCACGGGTGTGGCCGCCGAACGTCGTCGCACACGGCCACTGGGCTGAGGACTTCGCGCGAGCTGCGAGCTCGGGCGGGATCGACCTTGCCCTCGACGCCGCCGTGGCCGAGTTGAACGACTGGATCGCGCTGATCGCCCGATCGTGATGTGTCGATCCGGCCGGCACTCCCCATAACCAGAAGACAACTCCCGGTTATGCGTAGTCACCGGCATCGCGGCGAGACGCTACGGCAGGCCGGCGCGGTCGAATTCCTGCTGCAGCCGCGGCCGGCGGCGATGGGTCTCGCGCAAGTCGGCAATCAGTTCGTTGACAGCGGCGGCCTGGTCAGTGCCGGCGCTGAGCTTGCGCATCTTCGCCAGCCGCCGCGCTGCCAGCCGGTAATGTTGCGCACCGGCGTCGACCAGCTCGTTCTCGACGAGCCGCTGATGGATCGGCAGGACAGCGATCGGGTCGACCTTCTCGTAGCCCTTCGCGAGCTCGGCCCATGTGTGGTCACTGTCGAGGTCGAGAGAGTGCGCAAGGTTCCACGCGAACTCTGGCTCCTTCAGTGTCAACAGCGCGAACAGCACCGCGTCGCTCGGGCTCGCAGCGAGCGTGGCGACCACCTCGTCGCGGGAGTCAGGCCAGGACTTCCCGGCCGCCTTGTGCAGACGCGCCGCTGAGCTCGAGGAGGGCCACTTGCGGAAGACGAAGAGCCGAGCGTCCAGGACCTCGGCCGGCCGATGCTTCTCGAGAAGCCCGCACCAGTAGTCCGCGGCCTTGAGTGACTGGTGACCGCGGTCGAAGTCGGTGGCCTGCTTCGCCCAGTCGATGGCGAGGTTGATCTCGCCGATCCCCTCGAACGCCTCGGCGGTGTCCTCCAGCCAAGCGGCGACCTTCCGGTCCTTGGCATGGGTCCGGATGATCGCGTCGATGTCGTGATCCAGCACCGCGAGTCGCTGGGCATTCCAATCCAGCGTGAACCACTCGTGGGAGTGACCGGAGTTCCACCGCTCGGCTGGACGAGGCCCGAGCTTCGCCTCGACCTCCGCCAACCGCGTCCGGTAGGCCGCCATGCCGACCTCGCCAAGTGCTGGCGCGTACGCCACCGGGTCGAGCTCGAAGTAGTCGACATCGTCGTCGTCGAACTGGAACTTCATCATCCAGTCGATCAGCTTGCCGACCGGCATCCTGGCTGAAGCCGCTGCGCGCGGGTGGAGCTCGAGCAGCCGGCGGCAGGCGTCACCGATGATCCCGGCGGAGTCATCCGCACGCGCGATCACCTTCAGCGACGAGGCGAGGGCCTTGTGCGTGACCGTGTAGATCTCGGCGGGGTCTGTCGTCGGGATCGCCGCTTCGAGGATGTCGATCGCCTCGTGCATGTCCTGGCCGTGCGCGTTGGCCGCGCTGTAGCGGTAGAGGTCCGAGCGAGTGCGGATCAGGGGGAGTACGGCGTCGGCCAGCGAGGTCACCCGCTCATTCTTCACGCTCGAGCTTCTGCCTCTGTGACCCCTCGTCACGCCGCCCGACCTGCGCCCTCGTCACCTCCGCACCGTCCTCCTCCATCAAACCTCCGCTCGTCACCCGCCGTCCCTGTCCGCCCTGGTTCTTCAACCACTTCGCTGTACGCCTCTGGCAGATCGAGGTGCGTGCTCCGGGATGGGCGTGAACGAGAGGGTCTCTTATAGGCCGAGCTTCTGTTGGATCGACTCCTTGGCCCACAGCGCCGGGTCGTGGGTCGCGCCGTGGCTCCACGGGTACAGGGGCAGAATGAGTTCATCGACGTTGGCGCCGAAGCGCTGCCGTGCTCGGGCCGCAGCGAGAACCAAGTCGAAGCTGAGTCGGACGGATTGAGCCTTCCCGATGCTCCGCCACTCGACGTCGTAGTCGTTGTGAACGGGCACACTGAGCAGGACGAGTCGATTGTACGATGCGCCACTCGTCGTGGACATCAACGCGATTCCTCCGCCATAGGAGTGCGCAAAGGCCGTATCCAACTGCCCACCGGCGATGTCAGCGGACCACCGCGCGAGCCGCTGCGCTGCCTTCTTCCGAGACTTTCTGAAGTATCCGCCGCTCCACGAGAAGGGAGCGCCGCCAGCGTAGAGATTCGGGCGGAAGGTCGACGCCACGAACGAGTGGAAGTCGCCGCCGGGGTACCACCAATCACCGCGCCATGCCCATGTGCCGTGGATGGTGAGTGAACATCGAGCGGGGTTGGCCTTCCAACGGGTCGCTTCTGAGTCTTCCTCCGCAGCTGAGCCTGGGCGAGCGATTCCGGTCCGACGGGCTGCCAGTGCAACCTCCTGTGCAGCGGTGTCGTTGCCGCCCGCAGCGCGGTTCAGCACCGCGCGGGCGTCTGTCAGGAAACCGGGGACTTCGGCGGCGCCCTTGGGTCGCCGCCAGTGAGAGAGCGCGGCCGCAGCCGAAACTCCGTCCACTCGATCCGGTGCCGAGTACATGACCGTTCGAAGCCAGGCGATGGACGTGGCCGGGTCCGCGGGGGATTCTCGGGCACGCACCCATAGATCGGTGCGCTCGCTGGAGTAGTCACTAGACGGACGCTCGCGCCTCGGGCCAAGACTCGATGGAATGTCGAGATCGCGAAGCAGGGAGTCTGCCCGAGCTGCCGTCTCAAGTCGATCGTCCCATCCAGCGACGGCAGGCACATCACGCTCAAGACCGACGACCTCGAGCTGTCCGTCGAGCCCAAAGAGAGCCTCTTGAGCATCCGAGAGCATGAGCCCGAGCAGCAGTGCCCGGATGGCGTTGGTCCCTACAGCATCAAGATCTTCTGCGCCCGCTGCCTCGGCGTCTGCGCGTGGCTGAAAGTAGCGACTGGGACCGAGGTCAGCTGATTCCGTCACGTGTTCCTCCTTCGCCCAGCGGGCTCACTCCCCACGGGAACGATATAGATGGGCACTTGCCGCCGCGTGCTTTCGCCGAGGTCGTCAGCGGAGCTGCCTGCGCACCTACCTCCTGCAAGGAGGTGTGCACGATGGTGGTGTCGCTGCGCAAGATGTCCGCCGGCCACGGCTACAAGTACCTGCTCAAGACGGTTGTCGTCGGCGATGGGGAGCGCGATCTCTCGACGCCGCTCACGCGCTACTACGCGGAGACCGGCACGCCGCCGGGGCGATGGATGGGCTCCGGGGTCGCTGACCTCGGCCTCAAGGAGGGCAGCGAGGTCACCCAGGCACACCTGGAGCTGCTGATCGGCCACGGCCGCCATCCGGTCACCGGCGAGCAACTCGGCCGGGCCCACCCGGTCTACGGGACCACGAAGCAGAAGGCCGTGGCCGGCTTCGACTTCTCGTTCTCGATCCCGAAGTCGGCCAGCGTCCTGTGGGGCGTCGCCGACGCCGGCACCCAGGCGATCATCGCCAACGCCCATCACGACGCGATCCGCGACGTCTTCGACTTCATGGAGCGTGAGCTCGCTGCCACCCGCATGGGCGCCGGGACGCCCGATGGCGCCGTTGCCCAGGTCGAGACGAGGGGGTTCATCGCGACCGCCTACGACCACTGGGACTCCCGCGCCGGCGACCCCCACCTGCACACCCACGTCGTCATCAGCAACAAGACGTTGACGTCGATCGACCGCAAGTGGCGTTCTCTCGACAGCCAGGCGATGTACGCCTGGGCGGTGACCGTGTCCGAGCTGCACCAAGCCGTCTTCGCCGACCACCTCACCCGCGCACTCGGAGTCGACTGGGAGCCGCGATCCCGCGGCCGAGACCGCAACCGCGAGTGGGTCATCGCGGGTGTTCCACAGTCGCTCTCGAAGCTGTTCTCAAGCCGAGCGGCCGCGATCGACGCCGCGGCCGACGACCTCATCCAGCAGTACGTCGCGAAGCATGGCCACCGACCGAGTCGCGCCGTCGTGCACAGGATCCGCAACCAGGCCAGCCTCGCGACGCGGCCGCCGAAGCAGTCACGATCTCTGGCGGAGCTCACCGACGTGTGGCGGCGCACGGCGTCGACCCATCTGGAGCAGGACGCCACAGATTGGGCCAACCACATCGCCAGCTGCGCAGCGCCCCGCACATTGCGCGCGGACGACGTACCGCTCGATGTCGTGGATGCACTGGCCTCTTCCGTCCTCGCAGAAGTCGAGGAGAAGCGATCCACATGGCGCCGCGCCAACCTTTACGCCGAAGCCGCCCGGCAGGCCATGTCCTGGCGCTTCGCGTCGACGACCGACCGCGCGGCGATCACCGGGACGATCGTCGAGGCCGCAGAGGCCCGGTCGCTGCGGCTGACGCCGCCCGAGCTCGCGACGGTCCCGCCCGTCTTCACCCGGCGGGACGGCACCAGTGTGTTCCGACCGAGGCACTCCATCGTCTTCTCCTCCGAGCAGCTGGTGGCTGCCGAGGACCGGCTGCTCGCCTTGGCCGACACGAGGACCGCTCCCACGGTGGACGTCGGATTCGTCGACCGCATCGCAGCCCGCCCCGTCAAAGGCCAGCTCCTCAGCCCGGACCAAGCGAACGCCATCGCCACCGTCGCGACGAGCGCCCGCCAACTCGACCTCCTGATCGGACCTGCCGGCGCCGGAAAGACCACCGCCATGCGGGCGCTCAAGGAGGCCTGGACGCAGCAACACGGACGCGGCAGTGTCGTCGGGCTCGCCCCGAGCGCGGCCGCGGCTCAGGTTCTCGCTGACGACCTCGGCATCCAGTGCGAGAACACCGCCAAGTGGCTCTTCGATCACGGCCGCGGCCACACGGCCTTCACCAAGGACCAACTCGTGATCATCGACGAGGCCTCGCTCGCGGGAACGGTCACCCTCGACCGTCTCACGGCGTACGCCGCAGATGTGGGCGCCAAGGTCCTGCTCGTCGGTGACTGGGCGCAACTGAGCGCCGTCGAAGCCGGTGGCGCGTTCGGCATGCTCGCCGCCGCGCGCGATGACACAGCGCAGCTCCTCGACATCCACCGCTTCCTCCACGAGTGGGAGAAGGCGGCATCCCTCGACCTGCGTCACGGACAGCCGCGAGCCATCGACACCTACGTCGCGAACGACCGCGTGGTCGAAGGCCACGGGGGACAGGCCCACGAGGCGGCGTATTGCGCCTGGGCAGCGGACATCGCCGCCGGCCGTTCGAGCGTCCTCATCGCCGATAGTGCCGAGACGGTGACGGACCTCAACCTCCGCGCCCGCGCCGACCGCCTGGTCCGAGGCGAGACCGATGCCGGCCCTGAAGTGACGCTTGTTTCCGGAGCCGGGGTATCGGCGGGCGACATCGTGATCACGCGCCGCAACGACCGTCGCCTCCGCACCCTGAGGAGCGGATGGGTCCGCAACGGCGACCGATGGATCGTCAGGGACGCACGTCCCGACGGCTCGCTCGTCGTTCGCCGCGCTGATCGCCGCTTCGTCGGAGCGGTGATGCTTCCCGCCTCGTACGTCGCCGAGCACGTCGACCTCGGTTACGCCGTTACCGCTCACCGTGCGCAGGGTCTGACGGTCGACTCCGCTCACGTGGTGGTGGGGGAGACCACCACCCGAGAGAACTTCTACGTCGGCCTGACGCGTGGGAGGGAGTCGAATATCGCGTACGTCGAGCTCGACCACGCCGACGAGGGCCACGGCCATGGTCTGGAAGTGCCAACCGCCCGCGAAGTCCTGCTCAAGGTGCTGGCGAACCTCGGAGCCGAGGTATCGGCGCACCAGACGATTATCAGCGAGCAGGAGGCATGGGGCTCGATCGCGCAACTGGCGGCTGAGTACGAAACGATCGCGGCTGCAGCGCAGCACGATCGCTGGGCCAAGCTGATCCGCACCTCCGGACTGACCACGGAGCAGGCCGCGGAGACGATCCGATCCGACGGCTTCGGCCCTCTCGCCGCAGAGCTTCGTCGAGTGGAGGCCAGCGGCCACGCCGTCGAGTTCCTGCTGTCGGTCGCGGTAGCCCGGCACGGTCTCGAGGACGCCGCCGACGTCGCTGCGGTGTTGCGCCACCGCGTCGCCCTGATGACCCGTTCGTCCGCCAGTCGGCGACCCCCGCGCCCGCGGCTGATCGCCGGCCTGATTCCCGAAGCGCTCGGCCCGATGGCCGACGACATGCGCCGGGCTCTCGATGAGCGCCGGGACCTCATCGAGCAGCGCGCGCGGAGCCTGGCGGAGGAGGCGCTCGCCGCGCACGAGCCATGGGTACGGCGCCTCGGCGATCCGCCGAACGATCGACGAGAGCGCGAGCGGTGGGATCGCGAGGTCTCGACGATCGCTGCCTACCGCGACCGGTACCGGATCTCGTCGATGTCGCCGCTGGGTGCCGACGTCGGGCCCGACGCGCAGAGGCTGGATCGCGCCCGCGCCGAGTTTGCCCAGAGGACGGCACAGTCGGCAGAAGGAAGGCGTGCGGCGCGGCTCGAAGTCGGTGGGCGGCAGGGGATCGGCCTTTAGCCGCTGACCGGACAGGCAGCGCATCCGCTGTTCCCCTACTTCTGCCGCACCCTCGCACTAGGGTTTCCTGTGGTCGCCTGCGACCAGCGCCAGACCCTTGCAGCGAATCAGGAGAACCCTTGAACAGCGCCAGTCACGGTCGAATCGTCGCCCTCATCTGGGCCATCGCCGACGACGTCCTGCGCGACCTCTACGTACGCGGCAAGTACCGCGACGTCATCCTTCCGTTCACCGTTCTCCGCCGGCTCGACAGTGTGCTGGAGCCGACCCGCGACAACGTGGTCGAGACCAACAAGGCGCTCACCGCGGCCGGGATCGTCAATAAGGACGCCGCGCTGCGCCAGGCCGCCGGCCAGGACTTCTACAACACCTCCGGCTTTACGTTGCGCGACCTGCGCTCGATCAGCAGCGCAGCACGGCTAAGGCTCGACTTCGAGGCATATCTCGACGGCTTTTCGCCGAACGTGCAGGAGATCATCGACAACTTCGAGCTGCGCAACCAGATCCCCAAGCTGACCAAAGCTGACGCGTTGGGTGCCCTGATCGAGAAGTTCCTCGACCCGGACCTCGACCTGTCGCCCGCGGGACTCGACAACCATGCGATGGGCACCGTCTTTGAGGAGCTCGTCCGCAAGTTCAACGAGGACAACAACGAAGAGGCCGGTCAGCACTGGACGCCGCGCGACGCGGTCGAGCTGATGACCCGTCTGATGTTCGAACCCGTCGCCGACCGGGTGCCGTCCGGTAGCTACCTGCTTTACGACGGCGCAATGGGCACGGGTGGCATGCTGACGGTCGCCGAGGACACCCTTCAACGCATCACCCGCAAGCAGGGCAAGAAGGTCAAGACCCACCTGTTCGGCCAGGAGATCAGTTCCGAGACCTACGCGATCGCGAAGGCCGATCTGATCCTCAAGGGCGAGGGCGAGGCTGCCGACAACATCGTGGGCGGTCCAGAGTGGTCAACGCTCTCGAACGATGCCTTCGCAAGCCACGAGTTCGACTTCATGCTCTCCAACCCTCCGTATGGCAAGAGTTGGAAGACGGACCAGGAGCGCATGGGTGGCGCCAAGAACATCCGCGATCCGCGCTTCATCGTCGAGCATGATGGCGACTCGGAGTACTCACTCGTCACTCGTAGTAGCGATGGCCAGATGATGTTCATGGCCAACCTCATCTCCAAGATGAAGCACAAGACCCCCCTCGGAAGCCGCATCGCCGAGGTTCACAACGGTTCGTCACTCTTCACCGGTGACGCCGGGCAAGGCGAGAGCAACATCCGCCGATGGGTCATCGAAAACGACTGGCTCGAGGCCATCGTCGCGCTGCCCCTCAAGATGTTCTACAACACCGGCATCGCCACCTACGTCTGGGTGCTGACGAACCGCAAGGAGGAGCGCCGCAAGGGCAAGGTGCAACTGATCGATGCCTCTGAGTGGTTCACCCCGCTGCGCAAGAACATGGGCGAGAAGGCCGTGGAGCTCAGCACCGCGGACATCGACCGTGTCCTTGCGACCTTCATCGCTTTCGACGAGGCCGATGACCCTGATCACTCGAAGGTCTTCGACAACCGCGATTTCGGGTATTCAAAGATTGTCGTTGAGAGACCGCTCCGGATCGTCGGCGCCGACCCAGGCCGGGTCTACAAGGCAGCCGAGATCAAGAAGATGAAGGAGGAGGGCAAGCGCGATGAGAACGCCCCCGCCATCATCAGGAAGGTCCTCCCACTCGCGGCGAAGCCCGACCCTCTGCATGGGCTGTTCGAGGCGGTGGTTGACGGCAAGACCCGTGTTGTCCAGTACGAGGTCGGCGAGAACGACACCGAGCAAGTGCCGCTCAACGAGCCCGCGGGCGCGTATGGCAACGGCATCGAGGCTTTCTTCCGCCGTGAGGTGCTGCCCTATGCGCCGGACGCCTGGATCAACGAGTCGAAGACCAAGATCGGCTACGAGATCTCCTTCACCCGCCACTTCTACAAGCCTGCGCCGATGCGGACTCTTGCCGAGATCCAAGCCGACATCCGGGCACTCGAGGCTGAGACCGAGGACCGCATCTCCGAGATCGCAGGGGGATCCCAGTGAGCGACGTAGAGCGCAGCATCGACGGCGTGGCTAAGACCGTGGCCGGGGTCTTGGCAAACCAGAAGTACTCCATCGACTACTACCAGCGTGAATACAAGTGGGAGTCGAAGCAGATGGCCGAGCTCGTCGCCGACCTCACGACGAAGTTCCTCGATATCTACGAGCCGGACCACGCGCGCAAGGACGTCGCGAAGTACCCGGGCTACTACCTCGGGTCCATCATCATCTCCCAGAAGGGCAGCGAGCCGTTCGTCGTCGATGGCCAGCAGCGCCTGACCAGCCTGACGTTGTTGCTGACGTTCTTGCGCCGACTGCAGCAGGACCGACCCGACAAGGTCGACGTCGACCCGCTGATCTTCTCCGAGAAGTTCGGCGAGAAGTCCTTCAACCTCGACGTCGCGGATCGCAACGACTGCATGAGCGCCCTCTTCGAGGAGGGCAGCTACGACCCCAAGCCCGACGACCCCGAGTCGGTCCACACGCTCGTCGCCCGCTACGAGGAACTCGACGGACTCTTCCCCGACGAACTCCGCGAGGCGGCACTGCCGTTCTTCACCGACTGGCTCAAGGATCGCGTCCAGCTCGTCCAGATCACCGCGTACGCCGACGACGACGCCTACGCCATCTTCGAGACCATGAACGACCGTGGGCTCAAGCTCACCCCGGCCGACATGCTCAAGGGCTACCTGCTCGCAAATATCGATGACGGCGCCCCGCGCACCAAGGCGAACGAGCTGTGGCGCAAGCGGCTGCGCGAGCTCGAGGACATGGCAGACGAGGCGAGTTCCGACTTCCTCAAGACATGGCTGCGGAGCCAGTACGCCACCAAGATCCGCGAGCGCAAGAAGGACGCCCGCCCCGAAGACTGGGACCGGATCGGCACCGAGTTCCACCGTTGGCTGCGCGGCGACCACGAGCGTGTCGGCCTGACCAGCCGGCAGGCCTACTACGACTTCGTGATGGTCGACCTGGGCTTCTACAGCCGCCAGTACGCGCGGATCATTGACGCCGCGCAAGGCGCCTTCGACCCTGCCAGCCCGTTGCGGTTCATCCGCTACAACGCCGATCACCGGTTCACGCTCCAGGACCAGCTGCTCCTGGCGCCCCTCCGCATCACCGACGACCAAGCGACGATCGAGCACAAGTTCGAACTTGTCGGTCGCTTCGCCGACATCCTGCTGGCTTGGCGGATCTGGAACTTCCGCGCCACCGACTACTCGACCATGCAGTACGCCATGTTCAACGTCATGCGCGACATCCGCGGGCTCGACGTCCCAGAGCTCGCCAAGTCCCTGCACAAGCAGCTGAGCAGCGTGACTGAGACGTTCGACAGCAACGACGATCTCTACGTCCACCAGCAGAACCGCGGTCAGCTCCACAAGATCCTGGCCCGAATCACCGACTACATCACCGTCGCCTCGGGCCAGGCGTCGAACTACATCGAGCTCACCAACGGCACCGGAGTGAAGTACGAGGTCGAGCACATCTGGGCCGACCACTCCGAGCGGCACTCTGACGAGTTCAGCCACGAGGCCGACTTTGCCCGTCACCGGAACCAGATCGGCGACCTGCTCCTGCTGCCCAAGCAGTTCAACGCCAGCTACAACGACGACCCGTACGACAGGAAGCTCCCGCACTACTTCAGCCAGAACCTGCTTGCGGCCAGCCTCAACTCACTGAGCTACGAGAAGAACCCGGGCTTCCTCGCCTTCACCAAGTCGAGCGGTCTCCCGTTCAAGCCGTACGACGAGTTCCGGGCGGCGAATGTCATCGAGCGCGGGGACCTCTATCGGGCTATTGCAAAGCAGGTCTGGAATCCGGACGATCTCCTCGCCGTTGCCGAGGCCTCTGAGTGATATTCAGGATCGAGGCGTACGAGCGAACAAGGCCAGCTGCCCTTCCGTGGCTTCACCACATTCCGGAGCACTGGCGGATCGCACGCGCGAAGACCGTGATGTCGGCGATCGACGTGCGGTCGGCTTCCGGCGAGGAGGAGCTCTTGACGGTTTCGTCGAGTCGTGGCGTTGTCCCCCGGTCGTCTGCTTCCGTCAGCATGTTCAAGGCCGAGACCTACGTGGGCCACAAGCTCTGCTGGCCGGACGATCTAGTGATCAACAGCCTGTGGGCGTGGAGCCGCGGCCTCGGCGTGGCAAGGGATCACGGCATCGTGAGCACGGCGTACGGGGTGTACCGGCAGCGCGAGCAGACGCTGGATCCCGCATACCTCGACCACCTCGTCCGCTCTGAGCCTTTCCAGTGGGAGCTGCAGGTTCGGTCACAGGGGGTGTGGAAGTCTCGGCTCCAGATGACCGACGCCCGATGGTTGGACGCACCGCTTCTCATCCCGCCCGCCGACGAGCAGGCAGTCATCGTCAAGTACCTCGCTCATGCCAACGCCCGAATCGACAAGGCCATCGCTGCGAAGCGCCGCCTCATCGCTTTGCTCCAGGAGCAGGTTCGGTCTCAGGCGGAGACACTGATCAGCGATGTCGCGTCAGGCGCTCCTGAGCCGCTCCTTGGTCGGGCTCTTCGTCGCATTGAGCAAGGCACCAGTCCCTCGGCCGTCGAGGGCGACTTGGCTGACAGCCAATGGGCCGTCCTGTCTCTATCTGCGGTAAACCGTGGCGTGTTTGTGCCGACCGCACTCAAGCCAGTCAGCACCGAGTTTGTCGTACCGCCAGCTTTGGAACTGCACGACGGAGATCTGCTGATGACTAGGTCCAACACGCGTGAGCGTGTCGGTGACGTGGCGGTCGTGGCTGGGGTCCGTCCGAGATCCTTCATGTCGGATCTCATCTATCGCCTCGTGCCTCGGAGCGACCTTCTCACCACGGACTTCGCGAGCATTCTGCTCAGAACGCGCCGCGTGCGCGTGCAGATCGAGGCTGCAGCGCGCGGATCGAGCGACACCATGCCCAAGCTGTCCCAAGGGCACATCAAGGGGCTGCGGGTGTGCTTACCCAGCCTCGAGGCACAGAACCACGTGGTCGCCACCCTAGAGGCCTTGACGAAACCCATCCGGGCTGCCGAAGACCGTGCAGAGCGCGAGTTGCAGCTGTTGCGCGAGTTCCGTAAGAGGCTGGTCGCCGACGTAGTGACGGGCCAAGTGGATGTGCGTCAGATCGCGAAGTATCTGCCGGACGCCGAAGCGACGGCGGTGGAGCAGTTGGTCGATTGCGAGGACCTGTCGGTGGAGGACGTGATGGAGATGGGCGAGGTCTGACCCATGCGGCTGAACGAGGAGAGCCTGGAGACTCTGGTCGTCCGGCAGATGGTTGAGAACGGCTGGGAGGAGCGCGCCGTAACCGACTTCGAGCCGGCGTATGCGATCGATCTGCCACAACTTGCTGCGTTCATCGAGGCGACACAGCCCGATTTGGTCGACGCGTTGTCGCTCAAGGCGGCCACTCCGACGCGGCACGAGTTTCTCTCACGACTCCAGGGCGAGATCACCCGCAACGGCGTGGTCCACGTGCTTCGCAAGGGTGTTGACCACCGGCAGCACCACGTCGACTTCTTCTTCCCGACACCGACCCCGGGCAACTCCAATGCGGCCCAGCTCTTCGCGGCCAACCGCTTCACGATCACCCGCCAGGTTCACTACAGCGTGACCGCCGCTGGTCTGTCGCTGGACCTTGTGGCGTTCATCAATGGGCTCCCGGTCTTCACCTTCGAGCTGAAGAACAACATCACCAAGCAGACCTTCGATGACGCCGTCGAGCAATACAAGCGCGATCGCGATCCGAGGGAACTGCTGTTCCAGTTCGGTCGCTGTGTCGCTCACTTCGCGCTCGACGACCAGCAGGCACGGTTCTGCACCCACCTCAAGGGCAAGCAGTCGTGGTTCCTGCCATTCGACAAGGGCTGGAACGACGGCGCCGGTAATCCGCCCAATCCGGACGGCCTCAAGACCGACTACCTCTGGCGGCAGATCCTCTCCCCGGCCAGTTTGGCGAACATCGTCGAGAACTACGCCCAGATCGTCACCACGAAGAACCCGCGCACCGGCAGGAAGACCTCGAGTCAGATCTTCCCGCGCTACCACCAGCTCGACGTTGTACGGAAGCTGCTCGCGGACGTCGAAGCGGCGGGTGCAGGCCGGCGCTACCTGATCCAGCACTCGGCAGGGAGTGGCAAGTCAAACTCCATCGCTTGGCTGGCCCATCAGCTCACCGAGGCCAAGCACGGCGGTGGCAATGCGTTCGGATCGGTCATCGTCGTCACCGACCGGGTCATCCTCGACAGCCAGCTGAAGGAGACCATCAAGTCCTTCATGCAGGTCGGCTCCACGGTCGTCCACGCCGACCGTTCCGGAGACCTCCGCAAGGCGATCGAGGCCGGACGCAAGATCATCATCACTACTGTCCAGAAGTTCCCATACATCCTCGACGACATCGGCAAGGACCACCGCGACCGCACGTTCGCGATCGTCATCGACGAGGCCCACTCCAGCCAGGGTGGAAAGGCCGCGGCGGCGGTCTCGATGGCGCTCGCTACCGGCGGTGCGGCAGAGGATGACGAGACAGTCGAGGACACGATCAACCGGATCATCGAGTCCAAGAAGATGCTGCCGAACGCGAGCTACTTCGCATTCACGGCCACTCCGAAGAACAAGACGCTCCAGATGTTCGGCGAGCCGTTCCCGTACGAGGCCGGCACCGGTTACCGACCCTTCCACAGTTACACGATGAAGCAGGCCACCCAGGAGCGGTTCATCGTCGACGTCCTGGAGAATTTCACTCCGGTCCCCAGCTACTACAAGCTGATGAAGACCATCGAGGACGACCCCGAGTTCGACACCAGGCGCGCCTCGAAGAAGCTTCGCGCCTTCGTCGAGGGCAACGAGCACGCCATCCGGCTCAAGGCCGAGATCATGGTCGACCACTTTCACAGCCAGGTCATTGCCAAGCACAAGATCGGCGGCCAGGCCCGAGCGATGGTTGTGACCAGCACGATCCCGCGCTGCATCGAGTACTTCCACGCCATCAGCGCTTACCTCGCGGAGCGCAAGAGCCCCTACAAGGCGATCGTCGCGTTCTCGGGCGAGCACGAGTACAAGGGCTTCGAGGTCACCGAGGCCAGCCTCAACGGCTTCCCGAGCAAGGAGATCGCCGACCAGATCCGCGAGGATCCGTACCGAATCCTGGTCTGCGCCGACAAGTTCCAGACCGGCTACGACGAGCCGCTCCTGCACACCATGTACGTCGACAAGACCCTGTCGAGCGTCAAAGCGGTGCAGACGCTCTCACGACTCAATCGCGCGCACCCGGCGAAGCACGACGCATTCGTGCTCGACTTCGCCAACACCGCCGAGGACATCGAGCGAGCGTTCGCGCCGTACTACCGGACCACGGTGCTCAGCCAGGAGACGGACCCGAACAAGCTCCACGACCTGGTCAACGAGCTCAATGGCTACGGCATCTACACCCCCGAGACTGTCGAGAGGTTCGCCGAACTCTACCTCGCTGGTGTTGATCGCGAGCAGCTCGACCCGCTGCTCGATTCCTGTGTAGCCGAGTACATCGAGATGTCCGAGGAAGACGACCAGGTCGCCTTCAAGGGTTTGGCCAAGGCGTTCACGCGCACCTACAACTTCCTCTCCACCGTGCTGCCGTTCGGCAGCCCGCAGTGGGAGAAGCTGTCGATCTTCCTTGACCACCTGATCCCGAAGCTGCCGGCGCCACGTGAGGACGACCTGTCGGCAGGCATCCTCGAGACGATCGACATGGAGTCCTACCGAGTCGAGAAGCGAGAGTCGATGAAGATCGCGCTCGCCGACGACGAGGGCGAGCTGGCTCCGGTGCCGGCTGCGGGCGGCGGCCACGTAACAGACCCCGAGCTTGAGCGGCTCTCGAGCATCCTCCAGACCTTCAACGACCAGTTCGGCAACATCAAGTGGACCGACGCCGACCGGGTCCAGCGACTGATCACCGAGGAGATCCCCCGGAAGGTCGCAGCGGACGAGTCGTACCGGAACGCAATGGCAAACAACGATCCCGCGAACGCGCGGGTAGAGCACGACCGTGCTCTTGCCCGGGTCATGCTCGCACTCGTGTCTGACGACACCGAACTGTTCAAGCAGTTCAGTGACAACGAGGGCTTCAAACGGTGGCTGTCCGACGCGGTGTTCCGGTCAACGTACGAAGAGTCGCCATGATGGGCCAGGCGTCGTTCGCCGAGTACCGACCGGTGGCTCTGTCCGAGCCGCTCCGTCAAGGCGACGTCCTCGAGCGCGTAGCGGCCGACGCATCACCGTGGGACCGGCATTTGCTCGTCATTACAGCGGATTGCGACCTTGCGCACGACAAGCATCAGGGTCGTGTGACGTGTGTCCCGCTGTTAACCAAGGACGAGTACCTCCTTGAGCTTCAGGTGCCAAAGCTTCAAGAGCAGGCGACGGCCAAGTTGCTGAGGGTGCTCGCCCAAGCTCTCGAGGCACTCGGAGCCCCTGCAATCTCGGACGCGAGACTCAGAGAATGGCCCCGCGAACAGGACACCGAACAGATCCTGCTTGCGCTCAATGTCCCGGCAGAGAAGCACGACCTGATCGGAGGCCTGCTGAATGGCGTTCGCATCTTGGGAGGATCGGCGCCGGACCTTCAAGTTGCGACGGCTGGGCTGATCAGTGCACAACGACTTCTCCCGAATCCGCAGACAGAGAAGAACCTTCTCGCCCAAATTGTTAGCCGGTTCCAGAGTGCGTTTAAGCAACCCGCCGGAGACGCATTATTCCTCTCTGCCATTGCGGACGGACACGACCACGGATACTTCGCATACCTCCGCCACCTCGAACAGATCTGGGAACCGCAAGTCACCCTCGGCCCGTCCCGATCCGAGGTTCAGTACCGGCGTATCTCACGGCTGCGCGAGAACTTCACGCACGTGATCGCCCAACGGTTCGCGCTGGTGTACATGTCGATTGGTCTGCCCGACTCCTACGAGGAGATGCGCAACCTTCACGCTGAACTCCTAGGAGACGGTCTCGAATGAAGCCCCTTATAACGACAGTCGCAGCCCTCAAGGAATTGGCGACTGGCATCGCGCCAGATGCCGTCGGCGCGTCTACCGTGCTGTTCCTGTGGGATGGGCCGAGCGCCGACTTCTTGTTGACCGGTGGGGACGGTGAGGTCGACCAGCGGACCGTGATCGTCCGTGGGGGCTTCGGTGACGATCCCTTCGTGCCTGATCATCTCTCGCGCGTTCGGCGCGAGGTGCTGAGCCGGCTTGCCTCCTTTAGCGAGCGTGCGCAGGCTCCCGGACCGCTGTCGCTTCCGAGAGCGTGGCATCAGTTCAAGCACGACAACCTGATCGCGTTTTTTGCCGTTCCAGGCACAGACGGGGCAGCGAGTCGGTGGATCGCGGAAGTCCTGCCTGGCGCCAGGGCAGATGTCATCGTCTGGAGCGGCACCACATCGAACAACAAGGAAAGCCTTGAGGAGTTCGAAGCGATGAAGCCGCCCAGCCCCCTCGTCGAATCCGAGTGGTTGGAGGCGATTGCCCGGGCGCGGGAACACTTTACGAAGTTGGCTCGGCCAGAGCCGTCCGATGTGGAGATTGCGCTACCTGAACTGGAGCGTGCGGCTACCCGCGGCTGGTCTTTCGACGAGTGGATGAAGGTGATCAGCGAGGATCAGCGAGCCTTCGTCAACGCTCCGACGGACAAGTCCATCCGCCTACGGGGACCTGCCGGATCCGGCAAGACGCTGGCGTTGACACTCAAGGCAGTGAACGAAGCGAGCCGTGCTCGCGCCGCAGGTGTCGATCTCCGGATCCTGATGGTGACGCACAGTTGGTCGCTGGCAACCGAGATCTCAGATTCGAAGGACGCTCTTGGCTTGGGGCCTCTCGACGAGATTGAGGTATTTCCACTCTTGGAGATCGCAGCGGCGTTGTCCCCGGGGATCGCGAACGAAGGCGATTACAAGCTGATCGGCAACGACAGCTTCAGCGGGAAGGTCGCTCAGCTTGAGGAGATCTGGGATCTTCTGACGGAGTTCATCGATGGGGACTGGGTCACCTATCGCGCATCAGTCTCACAGGCGATCCAGGAGCGCTTCGATTCGGAGGAAGCTGATGAGCGGGTCGCGCTCGCTTGGGACCTGCTCGTTGAGTTCGGATCCGTCATTGGTGCGGCGGCGATCTTCCCTGGAGCCGGCGCGGAGAGCAGGTACTTCGGGCTCCAGCGGGCGTCTTGGATGCTCCCGCTAGCGACGCGCGAAGACCTCCGCGTCGTGTTCGAACTGTATCGGCGCTACATGGAGCGTCTTGATTCCCGCGGTCTATGGACGAGCGACCAAGTGTTGGCGGACCTGCTCAACGATCTCCAGAAGCATTCTTGGAACCGTGGGCGACGGAGCGAGGGCTACGACCTGATATTCGTGGACGAGTTCCATCTCTTCAACCCGCTTGAGCGACAGGTTCTCCACTACCTGTCGAGAGACGTCTCGGTCTATCCGCGAATCTTCATGGCCCTGGACCCGCGGCAGTCGCCATCTGAGGCGTTCATCGGCCTTGCTGCCGACGAAACACGCTCGTCGTCAGGCGCCGAAGCAGACGATTTGGGAGACGTCGCTCAGTTCGAGCTCACCAAGGTGCATCGGTACACGCCACAGATCCTCGGGCTTGTGAAGCACGTTCATCACGAGTTTCCGACGTTCGATCTTGGTAGTGAGTGGAACATCGACTTCAGTTCCGTGGAGTCGGCTAAGACCGAGGGACCGGTGCCGCGCCTCGTCGTGTCCGGCTCGCGGACCGGCGGTGAGAACGACATCGTCAATGCCGTTCACGACCGGTATCAGGCTGGGCCTATGGCGATCGCGGTCGTGGATACGCGCCAGTGGGAGCGGTTCAGTGACCTCGCATCAAGGCTCGATGGATCACCGAAGTTCCACGTGTCCGTGATCGCGGGACGCTCAGATCTAGACGGCCTGGGATACAGGAAGAAGGGCTTGGTCGTGGGCCTTGCCGAGTATCTTGCGGGGCTTCAGTTCGAAACCGTCCTCGTCGTCGGCGTGCCTGACATGGAGACGGGGCGCAGTCCCAACGAACGCGCTCGTCTTCTCTCGCTCTTCTACCTGGCCGTCAGCCGGGCGGAGAACGAGGTTCGCGTGTTCGTCAATGACGATGACGGGGGCGTGCCGGAGGTCTTGGACCGTGCCGTTGCCAACGGCCTCCTCGTCCGCGAGCAGGGCAGTCTGCTGTGATCGAACGGCTTCGCGGTGTGCACCCCCGGACTCACGGTCCCGCGATTGTCGCCTGGCCAGTCACTCGGCCCCGCGTCCGGCGCGGTGGTGGTGAGTCACCACCACCGCGCCCGCCGTCTCCCTGACGCATGCATCGTCCGGTCCATGCACCGGTTCCGGGGAATCCCCGGCACCGGCTGGTCGGTCCCGGCGAGTCGCCGAAGCCAGGCGGCCGGCCTACCCTCGCGTCCGGCTCCGTTGAATCAACAAAGCCGCTTCCTCCGGTCCCGAGGAGTCCTCGGGACCGTGCGCCCCGCCGTTGACGGCTCCGACCAACTGCGCGACGAGCGCACTCTTGGTGCCGGCAGCGTGGGAGGTCATGCATCGACGGTGCGCCTCGGCGACGGCGGTGTCAACCGCCTATTTCCCGCCGACGTCGGTGACTTCGAACTGTCGGAAGACAGCGCGAGACAACCGAAGACGACCGGCAACAACAAGCACTCGAACTTCCTCAGCGCCGGTCTCACGATTTGAACCGCCCCATCGCTTTGCCCATCGAAAACCCATCAGGGACAGGGCGAAGGAGGTCGAGGAGAGCGGAGGCAACCGGTACAGTGGCGACGTCGGCAACCGGCCGATCTCCGTGTAGATCGAGTCAACCGGAGCTGACCGAAGACATTCAGAAGTAGCGGAAATCGGACCTGATCGTCCCAGAGGTCGCAGGTTCAAATCCTGCCCCCGCTACGAATTTCAGGCTCGGAATCTACGGATTCCGAGCCTGAAAGCATTTACGAACTTGATCAAGTGTCCACAAACCCTGTCCACGATGCGTCTCCCGGCCCGTAGCCGAAGTCGGGTGCCGAGTCGCCCTGTCCAGTGCGGAGTCGAGCGGTTCGGCCAGCGCACCTGCTCGGCATGGACAGCACGACACCCACCTTGAGCGGCCTGGAGCCGCTGATGAGCATCGAGGAACTCTCCGAGTACCTCCACGTGCCCTTGCGGACGCTGTACGACTGGCGTCTGTCCGGGAAAGGACCGTGCGCGGTTCGCATTGGACGGCAGATCCGGTACTTCGTCACCGACGTCCACGAGTGGCTCCGAACCAATCGCGAGACCGAGCCTGGTCGAACGCCCGACGGGCGGTGACGCGTCATGGGTAGGCCGCGCACGCCCATTGGCACCTTCGGCGACATCACGTACGTCAAGGTTGCCGGAGGCCGCGTGCGTGCGCGAACTCGCTACCGCACGTTCACGACGTCAACCAGCTTCGCGGTCGACCTCCAGAAATGGCTGACGATCACCGAGGCCTACGCGCAGGGACAGACGCCCTACCACGCGACCTTGCCCACCGACACGCTCGCGCACGACGCCGCGATCATGCTCGAGACCCACGCCGCTGGGCTCAATGAACTGCGCCAAGCTCAGACCTCCCTCGGCACGCAGGTCCGCGCAGTGCTCGCGGCGCGTGGGTTCCCGTCCGTTGCGGCGGAAGGATTCGCGGCGCCCAGCGTCGTGGTCTCCTACACAGACGACCCGGAGGTCCGCAGCGGCGCGAGGTTCAAGCAGGCTGGCCTCCAGGTTGCCGCTGGCGTGCCGCTGATGTGCGATGAGGGCGACGACTTCTCGACCTTCCGGATCGGACTGTTCGGGCTCGACAAGCTCGCCGATGTTGACGCCACCGTATGGCGGCTCGAAGCACACCTCGGGCGTTGACCTGACTTGCCATCAACGACTAAAGAGTCAGGCTTCGCGGTCCTGCCTGGCCCGAGAACGCCAATAGGAGCTCGAACGTCGACCACGAACTGGCCGCCGGCACGAGGCGGGGTCATTCTGGCAAACGCGTGCCGCCTCGGCGACATGCATCCGGCGCGGCAGGTTTGGCTTCGTGGGGGAGCCAACGGCGACGTGCCGCGGTCGTAGACGGTGAGGTGGGTGTCGTGCTCTGGCGCGACCCAGCGGCGACAGCCGACCATCCCGGATCCCATTGACGGAGACGCGCTGAGACATGCCTCGAACAGAGACGGCGGGACTCCTCAGAGACGGTCACGTGACGCGCACCCGGTGCAGGTGATCAGCCAGGGCCGCAACTCGAGCCGCTCGGGAGGGATCCCTGTTCCGCAGCCGACGCAGATGCCGTAGACGCCGTCGATGACTCGGCGGCGGGCGGCCCGAACCTGCTCGAGAATCCGTTCCACGGTGCCCCGGTGCGCGGCCGCGACTTTGTCGAGCGGGGTCTGCGGGAGCGCGTCGAGCTGTGCCTGGCGGGCTGCCTCGAACCGAGCCAGGTGTTGATCCACGCCTGCCGGTGTCGTGGGAAACGCCCCTTGAGGCTGGGGCAGGGCCATCAGCCGCGCGGTGGGACCGGCTGCGGGTGGCAGGTACGGGCCTAACTCGGGGGGCTCATCGGCGGGCAGTGTGTCTGGCTCGGCGGGCTCAGGCCGCCGGGGCTCGCGGACGAGATCGGCGGCCGCGTCGCGGTAGTCGAGTGCGTCGTGGCCGTTTGCGTGGTCGCGGGGGCTCGCGACCGGAGGAACGGTAGAGGCGGTCATGATCAGTCCTTGAGAACGTCACGCAGCCGGTGATGGGGGTGCGTGGAGGAACGGGTACGCCGCGACGCGGCGCACCCAGCGAGGTTCAGCTCAGGACTGGGCAGGCGGGGCGCGGTCGACGCTGCGTCGCAGCACGTCGAGACCCCTGATGCCGCGGGCTTCTTCGCTCAACTTCGAGGCGAGCAACGCAGCACCGGCCTGCACGTGGGAGGGCAGGTGGGAACGGTCGGACGTCACCGCCGACGCGAGCACCTTGATCGCCTCCATGCAAACGACCATAGCAACGTTCCTGCCGAAAGCCAGTCGGTCGCGATGCGACCCGGCCACGCCCCGATGCCCCGCTGGACCCGTCTCAGCTGCAGGCTGCGCTGTCCGCGGCTGGAGCGTCGGCCGGAGCCTCCAACGGGCTGGTTCGGGAGAGGCGTTCTACGCGCGCCTGGTTCAGTTCGGCCTCGTCAACGCCTGACGCGGAACCCCCAAGACTCGTGGAACTCCAAAGACTCGGGGCGACTTGCGCGCCTGGACGTCATGACGATGTAGGTCTCGATGCTGAAGATCCTCGTGACACGGTCGGGATCTACCCAGCGCTGGCCCTCGACGTAAGCCATCAGACCGCGATTTAGGAGGACGTCGACATCGTCGGCCTGTACCGCAGTGGATCGCACGTTCGTACAGACGCACCACCCGACGACGGCGCACGGGGCGGGCGGCCTTAGGACGGTGGTCCTCCACGGTGCCTAGCGCAGGGTGGTGGCAACTTTGACGCAACAGAAGCCGGGTTGCGGCTCCAGGCGGGCTGTCATCGACGTGACGTCCAGACCGTCGAGCACACCGTCGACCAGGGCGAGGTTCATGCCGCAGACCAGCTCGGTGTGTCCGGCGGCGAGCCGGTCGAACGGGCAGTTGGTCAGACAGACGTCGTCGTCCACCAGGCGCGGTTCGTACCCGTGTGCCGCGAGAGTCTCGACCAGGCGCGCGGTCTCGGCCCTCCGGCCCCCCCGAGGCCGGGAAGTCTGCGCGTTGGTGATTTGTGAGCCGGTTTCGTGCGCCACTCGCGCAAGCGTGCTGACGATGGGGCTGCCATCGCGCGCTGACTGGTCCACGGCTGCGGCGAGGACCTCGGCGGCGAGGTCGTAGCGTCGCTCGGGCAGGGATACAGCCACCTCGCGGGACGCGCGTCGGTAAAGCTTCGAGGGGCGTCCAGCGCCCGGTCCGGTGCGGCCGGTGAGTCGGCGGTGCTCGACCTCGAGAAGGCCTTCATCGACGAGCCGGTCGAGGTGGAACTTCACCGTATGCAACGGCAGGTCCACCGCAGCGGCGGCCTGTTCGCGGCTGATCGGTCCCGGCGCGCCGGCGACGTAGCGGTAGAGCGCCAGTCGCGTGGGCTCGGCGAGCGCGCCGATGCTCGTCACATCGGAGTGAAGGTCATCCATGACTCACGATCCTGAGGTCGATCCTTGGGACTCCTGGCTTCTAACGTGCACAGGGTACCCCGTTAGAGATAGGCGAAGGTGGTCTCTGATGGGTCGTGGTGCCCACGGCGCTGGCAGGGCAGCGCCGGTCGAGCTGACCGAGCCCGTCTCGAGGTTATGGACCCCCACTAGGTGGGGATGAGCACGGTGAGGAGCGCTGTGGCCAGCAGCCCGAGCACCGCCCATCCGGCCCAAGTCCGACGCCGTTCCCCTCAGCCGGGCGACGGTTCGTACGACGAGGCTCGAACGGGATTCTGCGACTTGGCCTCCAAAGTGGCCAGGACGTGGGTGAACGATGCCTCGAAGGCGGCGATTCCTTCACGTTCGAGGGTGCGTCCGACATCGTCGAGGTCGACGCCGTTCTGGGCGAGGGTCCACATCGCAAGCTCTGCGGGCTCCAGCCCGACGTCGATCATGCGGGTGAGGGTGCCGTGGTCCTCGAAGGCTTGCAGGGTGCCCTCCTGCAGGGTGTTGACGGTGTCAGGCCCGATCAGGTTGTCGACGTAGAGGGTGTCGGGGTATCGGGGGTTCTTGGTCGACGTGGACGCCCACAGGGGGCGCTGTACCCGAGCCCCTCGGTCGGCGAGCCGTTCCCACCGCTCACCGCTGTGGGTATGGCGGAAGAGCTGGTAGGCGAGCTTGGCCTGTGCGATTGCGGCTTGGCCTCGCAACGCGATGGCCTCGGGGGTGCCGATCTCCTCCAGACGCCGGTCGACCTCGGTGTCGACCCGGCTCACGAAGAAGGAGGCCACGCCGTGGACCGTGGAGAGATCTCCGTCGCGCCGGGCAAGAGACTCCAAACCCGACAGGTAGGCCTCGAGGACCTGCCGGTAGCGGGCCAGGGAGAAGACCAGGGTCACGTTGATGCTGCGGCCTTCAGCGACCATGGCTTCAATGGCGGGCACGCCGGCGGCGGTGGCCGGAATCTTGACCAGCAGATTCGGCCTGTCGATGCGTTGGTGTAGTTCTCGGGCTGCCTGCACGGTCGCCTGAGTGTCGTGAGCCAGGTAGGGCGCCACCTCGATCGAGACGAACCCGTCGGCCCCCTCGCTGGCCTCGTAGATCGGCCGCAGCCGCTCCGAGGCGTCGACGACGTCGGCGATGGCGAGGTCCCAGTAGGCGTCCTCCGGGGTGTGCCCGGCAGCGAGCTCGTGGTGGAGCTGGTCGTCGTAGGCGTCCGACGACTCGATCGCTTTGGCCACTATCGTCGGGTTGGCGGTGATTCCCCGTACACCGCGGATGATGAGGTCCGAGATCGTGCCATCTTTCAAGTGGGGCCTGGCGAGGTTGTCCAGCCAGGGGCTCTGACCGTGTTCTTCGTAGAGGCGGTTCAAGCTCGCCATGAGGGCTCCCGGTGTCGGTGTTGATCGTGCTGGTGTCGGGTGATCGTCTGGACGTTGCCTGCGGTTCTCAATCGAGGTCCGCTGCGACCTGCGTCAGGTCCACCGACTGGTCCGCAAGACCGGCCACGTGTCGTCGGCCGACAATGAGTCGGATCGGGTCCATGGCGTCCCAGTCGTTGGCGTGCATGCCGGCCAGGACCTGGCCGTCACGCAACCAGAACGCGGTGAACGTCCCTTGTTCGGGCGCGCCGCGCAAGATGACCTGGTCGTAGCCGTCGGGTCCGACGTTGCCGAGGTACTCCATCCCGAGGTCGTACTGGTCGGAGAAGAAGTACGGGAGCCGGTCGTACGACACTTCCTTGCCGAGCATGTTCTGGGCGGCGACCACTCCCTGGCCGATGGCGTTGTCCCAGTGCTCGACGCGCAGGTGGCGGCCGAGCCGTGGGTGGTAGGCGTTGGCCACGTCGCCGGCCGCGAAGATCTCGGGCGCGGAGGTGCGCAGCTGTTCGTCGACCACGATGCCGTTGTCGGTGCGCAGGCCGGCGGCCTCGGCGAGCGCGCTGTCCGGCGCGACTCCGACCCCGACCACGAGCAGGTCGGCCTCGATCGACGACCCGTCGGCCAGGGTCACGAGCGCCCGGCCACCGTTGCAGGTGATCGCGGTGATCTGCGTGTTGACGCGCAGGTCGACGCCGTGGGCTTGGTGCAAGGTGGCGAACGTGCGGGCGACCTCCGGTCCCAGGACGCGGACCAGGGGCAGGTCCGCAGCCTCCAAGATGGTGACCTCGGCGCCCGCCCGGCGGGCGGCCGCGGCCACCTCCAGTCCGATCCATCCGCCGCCGACGATCACCACTCGCCGGCCGGCTCGAAGCCTCGACCTGATGTGATCAGAGTCCTCCACGGTCCGCAGGTACGCCACCGGTGCGCCGCTGTCGTCGGCCATCGCCAGCTGGCGAGGTCGTGCACCAGTGGTCAGCAGCAACCTGTCGTAGACCTGCCGGTCGGCGCCGGCGGTCACCGTTCGGGTGACCGGGTCGATGCCGGTGACCCGAGTGCCCAGACGAAGGACGACGTCGTGCGCGTCGTACCACTCCGAGGGGAGGACGAGGCCGGCTTCGAGGCCGTCGTCGCCCATCAGGTACCCCTTGGACAGCGGTGGGCGTTCATACGGCAGGTGCGGCTCCGCGCCGTACAAGACGAGACGTCCGTCGAAACCGCACTCTCGCAGCTCCTGCACCGCCTTGCCCGCAGCCAGACCGGCGCCGACGACGACAACGGTTTCGACACTGATGTTGTTGCTCATGGTCAGCGCCCCCGTCCGGAGCCGCGCGTCACCGACAGGAACTCGGCGCGTGAGGCGGGATCGGTGCGCAGGGTGCCCAGCAGAGCCGATGTGACCGTGCGGGTCCCGGCGGCGCGGACCCCACGCAAGCTCATACACGTGTGCTCGGCCTCGATCACCACGCCCACACCGCGCGGTGCCAGCTCACGGTCCAGGTGATCGGCGACCTGCTGGGTCAGCCGCTCCTGGGTTTGGGCTCGATGGGCGTAGAAGGCCACCAGGCGCGCGAACTTCGACAACCCCAGAATCCGGTCCGCGGGTAGGTAGCCCAGGTGGGCCACCCCGACGAAGGGCAGCATGTGATGCTCACAGACCGAACGGACCGGGATGTCCTGCACCACAACCAGCTCGTCGTAGCCCTCGGCGTTGGCGAAGGTGGTGAAGTCGAAGCCATCGCAGGTGAGCATCTCTGCGTAGGCCTGCGCCATCCGGCGCGGTGTCTCGCTCATCCCGTCGGACTCGATCGGCTGGCCGAGAGCACGCAGCAGGTCGGCGGCCGCCCGCTCCGCGGCGACCAGGTCGACGGGAGCGGCCTGGGTGGCGGTCACCGGCGCACGCCACGCCAACACCGTGGCCGGGTTACCGCTCGAGTTGACTGCTGGGTTGCCGCGGGAGGGACCCTCCACGGCGCGGTGTTGTGTCACCGGGCGCCCCTGTCCTGGGCGTCGCCGGACATCGGAGCTGAGCTGCCGGCTGCGAGCCGGGCCGGCGCGGCGAGTCGGGCCAGGGCGAGGGCGCCGACCAGGAGGCCGAAGTCGCGCAGGGCGATGTCGTAGAAGTCACCGATGCTGAGCAGGTTGACGATGATGCCCAGCAGCCAGGCCGCGACGACGTAGGCGCCGATGTGGGGCCGGACCGCCACCAGGAGGCCGGCCAGGATCTCGATCACGCCGACGGCCAGCATCGCCTGGTGGGCCGATCCGGGCGTGAGGTCGTTGATCCAGGGAGCCAGGTACTGCTCCCAGTCGGTGAGGAGGCCGAAGAACTTGTCGAGCCCGAAGGCGATGGGCGCGATCGTGAACACGGTGCGCAGCAGCAGGAAGGCTTGACGGGCGCCCAGTGGGGTTGGCGGCGAGGTCGCCTGGCCCTGGGTGGTGGTTGGTGCGGAGAGGAATCGACTGACGGTCATGCGCTCGACCCTTCTAAAAGAGAATATAGTAGACGTTAGAATAGCCAGGTGTGTTTCGTCAAGACCTGTGTCCGTTAGAAGCCGCAATGGGTCTGGGGCAGCGATGAGCTGTGTTCCCCGCGTCCATTCCGCAGACGATGGCCACGACTCCTACCGCCGTCAGGGACGACCGGAACGCCACGGCTGCCAATCGCGCCCAACGGGAGACAGGCAGCGAGCCACAGGATCCGATAGGTCCTCATGGGTTTCCATCTCCCTACGACGAGTCATCAACGGGTGAAGGCCACCATCGCGCCGACGTTCCGACGTCGTCAGCACCGGCAACCGGCCGACATGTCGCGGAGTCTCTTGCCGATTACCGGCAAAGCTGATGAGCCGCGAAGCCGTTTCAGGTGGCTCCGCATTCCGACCTCGTCGCCCGAAGTCAGCGCGGGTGTGAGTGTCCCCGCCCCTCGTTGCTGATACCCGGCATGTTGGATGTGGCATGTCGACCGACGACGAACGCTGGATCCGCGCGGAAGGCCAGCCATCCTGTCCGAGTCCGGGGTCCCATCCTCAGAACGAGGAGACCCGACCGGTCCATCTCCAGGAGACGAGCAGTGACACCAGCACCTGACGTTCGCTTAAGAAGGATCTACGACGATTCCGCGGACGACGACGGCATCCGCGTGCTCGTGGATAGGCGATGGCCGCGGGGAGTGAGCAAGACGCGAGCCGAGCTCGACGAGTGGTGCACAGACGTTGCTCCCTCCGATGCGCTTCGCAAGTGGTACGGACACGACCCCGCGAAGTTCGAGGAGTTCGGATCGCGCTACCGTCGTGAGCTCGACGAACCAGAGCGAGCCTCCGCCCTGCGCCACCTGCAACTGATGGCTGCCCACGACCGACTGACTCTTCTCACCGCCACCAGACGCCTCGAGCTCAGTCAGGCCGCCATCCTCGCGGACATGCTGCGCGCCGCCGACCAGTGAAGTGGACCCGCCGGGTGTATCAATGAAGGCACAGCGGTCCACGGAACGGATGTGTGCGTGAACAAGGTCGGAGCGGAACACAACCCCACGCCAAGAGATGCCCTGGACCCAATCCCCGACGAGGCCTGGCTGGATCGAGTTGCGGAGACGGCCAGTGAAGATGCCGGCGGAGTCTCGACGGAGTTCCTGGCCGGCTACCTGCCACTGCTTGCCGACGCCGCCATCACCGGGGGGTCTCCCAGACGGGCGGAGATCGATGCGGTCCGTCAGCAAGGCCGTCGTGCCGCAGAGCGCGGAGTGCCCGTGGGGCGCGGTGTCGACCTCTACCTGTCTGCTGCGCGCGGGGTGTGGGCCGAGCTGCCCGCGGTGATTCGACAACGTGACAGCAAAGCAGTGCGGGCGGCGGCCGAAGCGGTGCTGCAGGTGGTGGACGAGGCGGTGGCGGCCTTCGCGGACGGTCATGCCGAGGCGGGTCGCGAACTCGTTCGGAGGGAGGAGACGCTACGGCGCGAGCTCGTGGATGACCTTCTCCGCGGCGACGCCCACCTGAGCGAGCTCGTCGAGAGGGCTGAACCCTTCGGGCTGGATCTGACTCGCGCCCATCAGGTCGCCCTGGCCCAACCCAGCCGACGGCTCCCTTCCATCTCGGCGGCCACCAGCGCCCTTGAGCGGGTCGTGCTAGATCGGTTCGGTGACCGGGACGTCTTGGTGGCGACCAAGGAGAATCTGGTGGTCGTTGTTGCCCTCGCAGAGGCGACCGGAGCTCCGACCACGATGGGTCTGACAACAAGCGGCAACCTCGGGAAGACGGTTCACGCTGAGCTCAACCGGCTCCGTCGGGGCTCACCGTGGCGGGTCGCTGTCGGTCGGGCGCACCCGGGTGCCTACGGGATCGCGCGCTCCTACGAGGAGGCGCGCGAGGGGTTGACCATGGCGACCCGGATGAGCCTGGACACGCCGATCGTCGAGACGCGCGACCTGCTGATCTACCGGGTGCTGGCGCGGGATCAAACGGCACTAGTAGACCTCGTTGACTCGGTCCTCAACCCGCTCCGGCAAGCGCGCGGGGGAGCCGGCCCACTGCTCGAGACGCTGATCTCGTACTTCGAGTGTGGGTGCGTCGCCACAGCAGCCGCGGCCCGCCTCCACCTCTCAGTGCGAGCCGTCACCTACCGTCTGGACCGGATCAAGTCCCTCACCGGGTTCGACCCGGCCGACCCGGCACACCGGTTCACGCTGCACGCCGCCGTTCTCGGCGCGAAGCTGCTTGATTGGCCAGAGCACCCTCTCCCCGAACCGGACACCAAACCCTGACGCAGCCAGCCGTCGACGCTGCTTCGACCGGACCCGTCGCCGCGGTCAGGCCGCGCTGCTTCCTTGGCTGTCTTCGGACGTCGACCTCGAGTGCACGCCCATGGGGGTCGTGGGATGTTCGGTCGGCGTGCTGGACGAGTCCGCCGTAGCTGGGCTTGCGGGTGGAGCATGACGGAGCCGGCGTCGGCGCAAGCGTCGGGGACGCTGCCATCGGAGGATGTCGGCCGCGGAGAGTGTGCCGACCGTCAGGATGGCAGCGGTCGCGATGGCCATGCCGATGAACCACACCACGTATTGGACGACGGTCATGATCTTGGACCTGGACTGACTGACGTCCACCTTCGGTGACGCACTGGGATCAGCATGACTTCCTCCTTCAGGGGTCCTTCCAGTCTTGGCTCCATGAGTGGGTCGAGGTAGGTGAGTGTTCGGCTGACTTGTGCCACCCCGACTGCCCGGCGTCGGCAACGAAGGTTGCCGTGATCAGAAGGTCAGGGTCGTGCCATCGGTCCACCGCGTCGAGTCGGGCTACCAGTTGGCGGGTGGGTCGCTGGCCGGGAAGGATCCCTGGCCCCACACCTCAACGATGTCGAGCGCCACCTGTACGGATCCGGGATGCGTTGCCGTGTCGGGGACGTCGGCAGTCGATTCGTTGGCCTGCTGGCAGGGTCTGCACCATCGGGTCATCGGCAGGGCCTGCAGCCGCGACAGAGGAATAGGCGTACCGCAGGCAGGGCAAGCCCCGAACGAACGGTCGTCGATTCGGCGCAGAGCTGCCTCGACGTCTGCCAGAACCGATGTCGCCGCTGATCTCAGGGTGAGCGCGACCGAGATGTGTGCGTCGTCGTCGGTTCCTGGGTCCTGAAGGAGGCGGGTGAGCTGCCGGAGCTGGTCGATCCTGAAGGATCGCTGCTGCTCGAGGTCCGAGCGCAGGGCTCGTAGGTCGGCGTCAGTGCCGCAGAAGGGTGCGGGCGGCGATGGTTCGCCTGTTCGATGCAGTGTGGTGGTCATGGCTTTTCTCCGATCAGGGCAGTCGGGGGCGTTGCGCCGGTCCGCAGCCTTTGGATCTGGTAGGTCTCCATCGCCGTGCGGAGCGTCGAGCCGTCCAGCTTCTCGGTGGCGGCCAGTTGTTGGAGCACGCGGGCGGTGATCGAGTGTGCGTCGACGTGGAAGTGGCGCCGCAGTGTCGCGCGGGTGTCGGAGAGTCCGAACCCGTCGGTTCCCAGGGACGACCAGGTCCCGGATATGAATGGTGCGATCTGGTCGGGTACGGCGCGCATCCAGTCCGAGACTGCCACGACCGGTCCGGGCTGGTTCTGCAGCCGGCGGGTCACGTAGGCGACGCGGGGTGGTTGATCGGGGTGCAGCAGGTTCCAGTGGTCCGCGTCGAGTGCTTCGCGGCGCAGTCGTGTCCAGGAGGTCACCGACCACACGTCGGCGTACACACCCCAGTCGTGCTGGAGGAGGTGTTGTGCCTCCAGGGCCCAGGGCATGGCGATGCCGGAGGCCAGGATCTGCGCTCGCGGTCCGTCCCCGTCGGCGGCGGGGGAGTAGTGGTGCATGCCGGTGAGAATGCCCTTCACATCGACGTTGTCGGGTTCGGCCGGCTGCACGATCGGTTCGTTGTAGAGGGTGAGGTAGTAGAAGATATCGGGGTCTTCCCCGTCGCGGGGTCGGCCGTACATGCGCCGCAGTCCGTCGGCGACGATGTGACCGAGCTCGAACGCGTAGGCGGGGTCGTAGGGCAGGCAGGCGGGGTTGGTCGAGGCGAGCAGCTGCGAGTGTCCGTCCTGGTGCTGGAGACCTTCGCCGTTGAGGGTGGTGCGGCCTGCGGTGGCTCCGAGCAGGAAACCGCGGGTCATCTGGTCCGCGGCCGCCCACAGCCCGTCGCCGGTTCGTTGGAAGCCGAACATCGAGTAGAACATGTAGACCGGGATCATGGGTTCGCTGTGGGTGGCATACGAGCTTCCGGCGGCCGTCCACGAGGCGACCGAGCCGGCCTCGGTGATGCCTTCGTGCAGGAGGACACCTCGGGTGTCCTCCTGGTAGCTCAACAGCAGGTCCCGGTCGACCGAGAGGTAATGCTGACCGTGGGGGGAGTAGATCTTCTTGGAGGGGAAGAGGGCGTCCAGTCCGAAGGTGCGCGCCTCGTCGGGGATGATCGGTACGAACCGGTGCCCGACGTCCGGGTCCTTCATCAGGTCCTTGAGGAGCCGGACGAACACCATCGTGGTGGCCACTTCTTGCCGGCCGGATCCCCGGCGGGCCGAGGCATAGGCGTCGACGCCGGGCAGTCTCAGAGGCTTGGCCGACACCGAGCGCGAGGGTAGGTAGCCGCCCAGAGCGTGACGACGTGCGTGCAGGTACTCCAGCTCCTGAGACCCGGCCGCAGGACGGTGGTAGGGCGGCAGCGTCTCGTCCAGATCTGCGTCGCGGATCTCGAGGTGGAGCCGGTCGCGGAAACCCTTCAGATCATCCAGGGTCAGCTTCTTCATCTGGTGAGTGGAGTTGCGACCCTCGAAATGCGACCCGAGCGTCCAGCCTTTGACGGTCTTGGCCAGGATCACGGTGGGTTGACCGGTGTGCTCGGTGGCCATTCGGTAGGCGGCATAGAGCTTGCGGTAGTCGTGGCCCCCGCGCTTGAGACCCCAGACCTGGTCATCGGAGAGGTGCTCGACCATGGCTGCGGTGCGGGGGTCGCGACCGAAGAAGTGCTCACGCACGAAGGCACCGGACTCGGCCTTGTAGGTCTGGAAGTCCCCGTCCGGGGTGGTGTTCATCAGGTTCACCAACGCACCGTCGACATCGGCGGCCAGTAGCGGGTCCCATTCCCGACCCCAGATGACCTTGATGACGTTCCATCCGGCGCCGCGGAAGTACGACTCCATCTCCTGGATGATCTTCCCGTTGCCGCGGACCGGGCCGTCCAACCGTTGCAGGTTGCAGTTGACGACGAAGATGAGGTTGTCCAGATTTTCGCGGGCCGCGACGCCGATCGCGCCCAGGGACTCCGGTTCGTCCAGCTCCCCGTCTCCGAGGAATGCCCAGACGCGTTGCGTGCTGGTGTCCTTGATCCCGCGGTCGCGCAGGTAGCGGTTGAACCGCGCCTGGTAGATCGCGTTCAGCGGTCCCAGTCCCATCGAGACCGTGGGGAACTCCCAGAAGCCCGGCATGAGCCGGGGATGCGGGTACGACGACAGTCCGCCGCCGGGTCCGGCGTGGGAGAGCTCCTGGCGGAAGCCGTCCAGCTGGTCGCTGGTCAACCGGCCCTCCAGAAACGCTCGCGCATAGATGCCGGGGGAGGCGTGTCCTTGCACGTAGATCTGGTCCGCGCCGCCCGGACTGTCGTGGCCGTGGAAGAAGTGGTTGAACCCCACCTCGTACAGCGCCGCGGCCGAGGCGTAGGTGGAGATGTGCCCTCCGACCGCGACCTCAGGCCGTTGCGCCCGGTGCACCATCACCGCCGCGTTCCAGCGGACGTAGGCCCGGATCCGACGCTCGAGCTGCTCATCACCTGGGAACTGCGGCTCCGCGTCGGGGGCGATGGTGTTGACGTAGTCGGTGCTGCGCAGCCCCGAGACCCCCACCTGGCGGTCGCGTGCACGTTGCAGGACGCTCAGGAGCAGGTAGCGGGCCCGGTTCAGCCCTGCGTGGTCGATGACCTGGTCCAACGACTCCAGCCATTCGACGGTCTCATCGGGGTCCAGGTCCAGGAGCTGGCCGGGCAACAGCCCACTGCCAGGGGTCGACGTCATCACTTATCGTCGTCCGTGGACAGGTCGGTGGAACCGGCGTGCGGCCCGACCACCGCGACGGGACACTCGGCGTCGTGGAGCACCGTCTGGCTCACCGAGCCCAACAGCAACCCCTGCAGACCACCGCGGCCACGTGATCCGACCACGATCAGCTCGGCGTCAGCGGACTCCTCGGTCAAGGCTCCGCCGGGATCGTCGTCGACGAGCTTGACCTCGACCTCGATCTGGGGGAACCGTCGCGCCTTCGCCTCGAGCACCCCTAGCAGGCGCTCCCGCTCGTGCTGCGCGACGACCGCTTCGGGGAAGACCGAGGTCGGCGGAGACCAGGCATGGACTGCGGTGAGGGAGGCGCCGTGGCGGGCCGCTGCCTCGAACGCGAAGTCGACCGCGGGTTCCGAGGCGTCTGAACCGTCCGTGCCGACCACGACTCGGGACGCCGGCGACCGTTGGTCGGTCCTTCTGTGGACGATGATCACCGGACAGGACGCGTGGGCTGCCAACGTGGCTGGCCCCGATCCGGTAAACAACTCGGTGAAAGCGTGCATCGTCTGACTGCCGACCACGATCATCTCGGCGTCGTGAGCCTGCTGGAGCAGAGCGCGCTCTGTCGAGCCCATGACCAGCTCTGTGGTGACCTTGACATCCGGCGCGAGGTCCCGGGCACGCGTCTCGGCGTCCAACAGCACAGCCTCGGCGGCTGCCTGCAGGCGGGCGTCCGGAAGTGCCAAAGAGGCCAGCTCGAAAGGCACTCCCATCATCGGCCAGGTGAAGCCATGCACGATGTGCAACGGCCGTTGACCGGTGGAGGCTTCTGCGGCAGCCCACTCCAGCGCTTCCTGGCCGTGCGGCGACCCGTCCACACCGACGACGATCGCGGTGTGGTCTCCCCGAACGATGTGGTCGGCGTCGTACTCGGCCTTGTCCGTCATGTCGCACGCTCCATCCGATGTGCCAGGTCACCCAGGTCAGGGGTGCCGACCACCACAATCCGTTCCAGGAG
Organism: Nocardioides bigeumensis; assembly: GCF_039531755.1. Lineage (NCBI taxonomy): Bacteria > Bacillati > Actinomycetota > Actinomycetes > Propionibacteriales > Nocardioidaceae > Nocardioides > Nocardioides bigeumensis. The sequence goes on along the minus strand of NZ_BAAAQQ010000011.1, from coordinate 420,886 downwards.
GGCCGAGCGGAAGGCGTGCGGTCGGCGATCCTTCGACCGGTCCCGTTGCCCATCGTCGGCAACGATGAACGCGGCGTGGCGGGTCGGCGGCCGACACTCCGGCATGACGCCCGAGCCAGAGCCAGTGGCGGCACACCGACCTTGCCGGACTCCTGCAGTCTCGACGGCATCGACTTCGCCGACCGTGACGCTGATGCGCGGCGCCGTGCGAAGGGAGAGTGGGAACAACCGAGAGGACGTGACCATGCTGAGGGACCAAGCGCTCGGGGCAGCAATGAGCGTCAAGGTGGTCAAGCAGCACGAGCGGGGGGTGGTCCATCGCCTGGACCGGGGCCGAGCCCGCAGGCTGGAGGTGCCCCGGTTGGTCTGTGTGAAAGCGAGGCGACGGTGATGAAGGTCTACCGGACCTGGTGGTACCGCACCTGTGCGTTGGTGGGGATGATCGGCGTCGTGGCGGCTCTCGCCACGTCTCCCGAGGCTGTGGTTGTCGTGTTCATCTTGCTCGGGGTCGTGGGCACCATCGTCACTCTCTGTCTGGGTGACACCTTTTGGGGGCAGACCACCCGAGGGCGCGCTCGTCTGTTGCTGATCGGTGCCGCCGTACCGGGATCTTGCTTTGCGGCCTTGATCGGCTACGGCGCGACGCTCGGTGCCGGCGTACTCCTGATCGCGACGGCCGTCCTGATCGGTTCGCCACCCGCCGTGACCTTCGCCAACAAGATGGTTCGCTCGGTCCCCACACCGTCGGCGGCCCAGCTGGAGGCAGTCGCGCATGCGCTTGCCTGTACCAATCCTGCGTTCGCCCTCTCCAGGTCGGCGAGCGTGTCGGATCTGACCGATGAGCAGCTCTGCAAACGCTGGCGGGCCAGCTACCGGGCGTCGCAGCGACGGACGTCAGCGCTCGAGCTGATCTCAGGCGTCGCCGAACGGCAGGTCTACCTCGATGAGCTGGAGCGGCGCAACAGGGCCGGCTTCACGGTCTGGCTGACGGCCGGCCCTGAAGCCGCTGACAACCCTTTGCCGTACCTGACCGGCGAGCACAGGGATGCGCCAGTGTTGGACTGGGATCAGCTGACCCGAGACCAAGGATAGGTGTCCGGAGTGCGTGTGCTCAGAGTCGTCCAGCTGCTGCCGGGGCAGCCTGTATCGCGCGACCGGCATCCCGAGAACACCGATGCTATGGTCCCGGCCATGGCACCGGTTGACGCGCGAGGGGTGGCGGTCGGACCGTCCCATGTGCTGTCGGGTGCCGCGTTGCTGGCCGTCGAGCTCAGCGAGGTCGCGCGCGGGATCCGTGGTCTCGACATCTTGCGTCGCAGCGTCGACCGCGCACCGCCGGCCTGACCCTTTCGAGACAGGACTTGACGCTGCGGTGATGGCATCGGCCACACCGCCATTGCGCATATCCAGTCCCAGTGTCCGCACCGGCAGTCCCGTGCCTTGACCAGCGCGTGGAGCGAGGTCCGCACTTGCTCACCGCTACCGACGTACGTCGGCCGAGGTCGACTCGTGACTCCCAGGTCACCGCGGACTGATCGGCCTACCCGTCAGCAGGAAGGCCCACCCGACAGGTGGGACTGCTGCATGCCACCTCGTACGCAAACCGCTCCGCCACACCAGGTCACTGGCGGACCGGGGAAAGGACAACGATGTCCAGCTGGGTCGGACTCTTCGCCGATGTCTGGTTCGCACGCGACGCTCGACCGATCGAGGAGACAGCACGCGACAAGCGGGACCACCCGCACGAGCAGGGCGCAGGTGCGCCCCCACCCGTGCGCACGAGTCGGAAGCGCTCGGTGTCTCGCGATGAAACCGCTCAAGTCAGCCGGGCACCACGCACCGGGCGCGTTGCCGAAGAACCCTCGAACGCAGACCCGGAGCATGACGGGCACGGCGTGGGCGGCGTGAACGGCGGCTTGGACGGCGGCTTGGACGACGGCTTGGACGACGGCTTGGACGACGGGGACGCGCCGGGCGACACCAGAGTCGCTGGATGGGAGCGGGTCGATCTGTTCCCGGCGAGACCAGACAGGACGGGTTCCCGCTTCGACGAGACCGTCGCACTCCCAATCGACGCGCCGGACGCTTTGGGCACGACGATCAGAGCCCTCGTCCTCCGGCTACGAGCACTGCCGGAGCTGCGCGACCTCGGCCGTCGCTCCGCGTCGTACCGGCTCCACCTGGAACGCACGCTGGCCCAGGCGATCGGTGCGAGAGCACGGCTGAGAGACGGCAGCTACGGCACCTGCATGGTCTGTTCCGCGCCGATCTCTCTGACCTTGCTGACCGTGAAGCCGTGGTCGTCCGCCTGTATCCACTGCGCCCTCGACATCTGAAACGCATGACGGACCACCGCCGGTCCCACCCGCGAACACCCCTGAGAAACCTGGAGGAAACCCATGACCATGTCAGCGCTCCGATCATCGTTCATCGACGACCCAACATCTCCGACGTTGACGGCCGCCCGGTTCGACCGCGAGCTCCAACAGGCGGCCGAGACACGGCAGCAGCAGCTCGACGGACTGCCCAGGGCACAGACCGATGAGGTGACTCGCGCGCAGCGAGAGGCTCTCAACCAGGTCCTGAGGGAGATCGCCGCTGCGCGGAAACGACTCGTCGAGGGAACGTTCGGGTCGTGCACGGGCTGCGCCCAGTCGATTCCTGTCGAACGGCTCGAGGTCAGGCCGTGGTCGGCCACCTGCATCAGCTGCGCCCGGAAGTGATCAGGCCCCCCGATCCGGCCGTCTGTCCGACCGCTCCATCCGACCGTCCGAACGCTCGGCCAGTGCAGCAGCCGCGCGCCACCACCGACCCAATGAAGTAGGCACCAAGCACATGACACCTCCAGTGAGAAGTCACCGACGCCCGGCGCTGTCCATGCCAGCCCCTGCGACACACCGGCGGTACCGCCAGAAGCAAGCACGACCAGTCGGCGCGGCTGGTCGGCCCCCGACTGAGGTCGCTGTGGTCGGGGCCGGGATCGTCGGGCTCAGCGTCGCCTGGTTCCTGCAGGAGCGAGGCGTCGAGGTCGCGGTCTACGATGCCGATCACGCCGTCAGCGGAGCATCCTGGGGCAACGCTGGATGGCTGACGCCGGCGCTCACCACGCCGCTCCCGGAGCCCGATGTGCTCCGTTACGGTTTCAAGACCGCGCTCCGACCAAGCTCCCCGGTCTTCGTGCCTCCCCGCTTCGATCCTTACCTCTGGCGGTTCCTCGGAGGCTTCGCCGCCCACTGCACCGAGCGACGATGGCAAGCCGGCATGACTGCCTACGCGCCCCTCAACAGGCTGGCCCTCCGCGCCTTCGACGACCTCGCCGATGCCGGAGCGACGCCACGAACCCGACGTGCGCGCCCCTTCCTGGCCGGCTTCCGCACGACGAAGGAAGCCGGAGCGTTCATCGACCATCTGCGCCAGATCCAGCAAGCGGGACAATCGGTCTACTTCGACTACCTCACCGGACCCCAGGTCCGAGGGGCCCAGCCCGCACTCAGCAAAGAGGTCGACGCCGCCGTCCTCCTCCACGGTCAGCGCTACGTACACCCGCCCCACTTCGTCCGCACGCTCGCACACTCGGTGATCGCGCGCGGCGGCAAGCTCAACGAGTGGACCCGCATCGTCGGCATCGACACCGAAGCAAGCGCAGTCCATCTCGTCGACAGCATTGGCGCTCGACACCGTCACGACGCCGTGGTCCTGGCCACCGGTGCCGCGCTCACCCGGCTCGCTCGAGACCATGGCGTCAGACGACTGGTCCAAGCCGGTCGAGGCTACTCCTTCACCGTCCTCGGCGAGGAGATCCCTCAGGCCCCCGTCTACTTCCCACAGCAGCGCGTCGCCTGCACCCCGCTCCACGAGCCTGCGGACCCCAGCGGTGTGCCAGCCTCAAGCCATTCCGAGCAAACAGCCGAGCGGCTTCGAATCGCAGGAATGATGGAGTTCCGTGACCCCGGCGAACCACTCGATCCGCGGCGGGTCCGAGCCATTGTCGACTCGGTGCGCGGCCTGTTACCGGGTGTCGACCTGGAGCAGCGACACGACGAATGGGTCGGTTCCAGGCCTTGCACCACCGACGGTCTGCCACTCATCGGAGCAACCACCTCGCCCCGTGTCTTCGTCGCGGGAGGGCACGGCATGTGGGGGATGGCTCTCGGTCCCGTAACTGGGAAGCTCCTCGCCGAGCAGATCACGTCCGGTGCCGTGCCCGGGCCGCTACAACCGTTCCATCCACTTCGATGACAGGGGCGAGGCCGGTGGCCCTGCTTGGCTAACCCTCCCCGCGGAACCTGCGGCGGGGCAACGGCTCGTACGTCGTGAGGGGTCACGGGTCGAGGACCTGGCGGCCCAGGCCGCGGGGGTGGAGTGCCGCAAGGACGCGGCGTGATCGATGCGTCCATCAACCGAACGAGGGGGGGCCCCATCACCTCGACCGCCCGATGCGCGAGATCAGACGAGACACCGCTGCTGGGCGGAGCCGCACGTGCCGATCCGCGCGGCCTACAGCGGCACAGGGGGCTGGAGGCGGCCCTCGGTCGAGAGCCGATCACGAGGGGCGAGCCCGCCGTCAGCGCCAGCAGCGGCGGACACGAAGGAGTCCAGCAGTTGCTGGGCGTGGCGCTCCGTCTGCCACAGGACCTCTGGGTGCCACTGGATCGCCAGGATCCGCTGGGCAGGCAGCTCCATCGCCTCGACGAGGCCGTCCACAGCATGGGCGCTGGCCGAGAACGACGGCGCGAGGTCGCGAACTCCTTGGTGGTGATGGCTGTTGACCGGGACGGGGACGTCGGTCGCCATCCACGCGGACAGCAGGGTGCCGGGCACCGGCACGACCTCGTGAGCGGTCAGCGTCACCTCGGAGTTGGGACGGCGATGGTCGACCTCCGAGGGCCGGTCGCGTCGCAGATCGGTCCACAGCGTGCCGCCCATGTGGGCGTTGACGAGATGCATGCCCCTGCAGACGGCCATGATCGGGAGTCCTCGGCTGCGGGCTGCTTCGAAGGCGGCGATCTCGGCCGCATCCCGCCGGGCGTTGACGCCGTACAGCGTCGGGTCCGTCCTATCCCCGCCGTGCAGCGCGGGATCGACGTCTCCGCCGCCGGAGATGAGCAGCCCGTCGAGCCGGACCACCAGGGCTCGGACTTCGTCTGCCTCGACGCCGCCTCCGCAGTCGATGGCGAGAGGGACACCCCCGGCCTCGATGACGCTGCGGAACATCAGCCGCCAGTCGGCGAACTGGTCGAACTCGTTGCTGGCGTAGGTGATGCCGATGAACGGCGGCGTTGCGTGCCTCATCGCCGCGTGAGCGCTACCCGACGAGCAAGACGGGTGAGGAGGCGGTAGATGGTCGAGTTGTCAGGCCATTGCGAGACGATCTTGCCCGTTCCGGCCGTGAAGTAGCTCGTGGTGGTGGCCCACACGGTCTTGGAGAGGCGAGACTGCAACCACTCGTTGTAGGCGTCGTATGCCCACCGCTTCACCTCCACGGCAGGGGTCCCGACCCCAGGCAGGTCGGCAAGGACACCGGCGATGAAGGCCGCCTGGCTCTCGTAGAAGTGGACCAACGGGGACGCGTTGGTGTTGGGGCCGTACATCATGAAGAAGTTCGGGAACCCAGGGACCATCATGCCCAGGAACGCGTCCGGCTCCCCGGCCCAGGTGCGGTGCAGATCCTGGTCGTCCACGCCGGTCACCGAGTAGTTGGCCAGGTAGTTGGCGGCGTCGAAACCGGTGGCGAGGACGACGATGTCGAAGCGGTGCTCGTCGCCGTTCGCGTCAAGGACACCAGTGCCCGTCAAACCCTTGACCCCGTGCGGGACCAGCGTCACGTGCGGCCGCTTCAGGCACTCGTAGTACGTGTCGCTCATGACCGTGCGTCTTGCCTCGAACGCGAAGTCCGGTGTAGCCAGCTCGAGAAGGTCGGGGCGGTCCGCCAGGGACTTGCTGAGGAACCGTCGGGCGAGCTCGGCGCGCTGCTTGTTGGAGTGGCCATCTGCTCGCGCGTGACTCGACCGGAACTGCCTGCGGTCGTAGCCGACGTAGAGCCGGAGCCGGCGCCAGCGGTAGACGGGGGTCAGCCGGTTCAATCGGCGTTCGAGGCTTCCGAACCGTCGACTGTTCTTGGGCAGGATCCAGTTGGGCTCCAGCTGGAAGATCTTGACGGTGCCGGCCACGTCCGTCGCTTCGGCGACGATCTGGACGGCTGACGATCCGGTGCCGACGACCGCGACATCCTTCCCCGACATGTCGAGGCCCTCGGGCCAACGGGACGTGTGGCAGACCACCCCAGCGAACTCTGAGGCGTCGCGGGCGAAGGGGGGAATCAGTGGGATGTTCAGGAACCCGACGGCGCTGATCACGGCCGTGAAGCTCTCCGACTGCCCGTCTGTGGTGGTGACGGTGTATCCCTCGCCGTCCCGCCACTGGGCGGACGCCACCGTGGTCGAGAACCTGATGTGCTGGCTCAGTCCCTGGGTCACGACGACCTGCTCCAAGTACGCCTGAAGCTCTTGCCACCCAACATGAGTGCCCGACCAGTCTGCGCGGGCGAAGCTGTAGGAGTAGATGTGCGACTCGAGGTCGACCTCGGCCCCGGGGTAGCGGTTGTACCACCAGGTCCCGCCGATCCCAGGAGCGGACTCGAAGATCACGAAGTCTTCAATGCCTGCTCGGCGAAGAGCGACGCCCGCAGCGATGCCGCTGAAACCCGCCCCGATGATCGCGACTCGCACCCTTGCTTCTCTCTCCGTCAGGAAGCGGCTCCCGCCGCATCAACTCTAAAGGCACAATATCTGATCCTTACGGTCGGAAGTCAAGGAGGCCCGCTCAGGCACGGCGTGGAGACCCGGGGCCGCGTGGTCACCTCGCGGACCCGATGGCCGACAGCGCGCCGCGGCGGCCTGACGCGCGAAGGGGCTCGCGCGCGTCGTGCACGGCGGTGAGTGCCCGATGTGGGCGGTGACGTCAGGGCCTGAGCCAGGCCTCGACCGTGGCGCGGGTGCCCTCGATGTGCCGGCGCATCAGAACGCGCGCCAGCTCGCCGTCCTTCGCCTCGATGGCGTCGATCACGTCCTTGTGCAGGTGGTCGGCGTTGTCCTCGAGGCGAGTGAAGATCTGGCCCACGGGTCGGAACATGTTGAGCCGACCCTGCGCCATCGCCTCCTCCAGCTGGGGGCTGCGTGCTGCCGTTGCGATCGCGGTGTGGAAGTCGGAGTCGAGGGCGAGGAACCTCGCGGTGCCGGCCGCCGTCGGTTCCAGGGCGTTGCTGGCCGTCAGCTCGGTCATCTCGTGGTGCAGTCGGCGCAGTCTGCGGATGTCAGCGGTGGTTCTGCGCAGGGCGGCGAGCTCCGCGCAGCTGGACTCCACCGCGATGCGGAAGTCGAAGACCGCTCGCAGGACCGCCCGCTGCTCGCTCAGGTTCTGGCGGCTGATGGACGGCGTTGCGGCCGGTCTGACGAAGAGGCCGCCACCGCGTCCGCGTTTGACCTCGAGCAGCTCCTCGGCGACCAGGACGGCGACCGCCTCGCGAACCGTGGTGCGGCTGACGTTGAGGAACTTCGCCAGCTCGCGCTCGGGAGGAAGGCTCTCGCCGGGCTGGTACCGCCCGAGCATGACGGCGGACTTGATCTGCTCCAGGACGAGCTCATGTGCCGCGACCGGCCGAATCGGCTTCAACAAGGCGCCGCGGTCGTCCGTCCTGCCCGATGTGGTCACACTCGTCCCCTGCCTGCATGTCCTTCGCGAAAAGTTAGCACGCACGAGCTCCGGTTCGGCCGGACGAAACGTGCGCTGGGCGGCCTAAAAGGCCTAGGGTCTAGGCCCTTGACCTTTTAAATCGGCCGGGTCAGACTTGCCGCCGGAGCCCGACAACATCGCTGGGAGGACCCCTTGTCAGTCGCAGTGCTGGTCACAGGAGGAGCCGGAGTGATCGGCATGGCCATCTGTCGGTCGTTGCGAGACGCCGGTTGGACGCCCGTGGCGGGCGACCTCGCTCCTGCCATCGACTCGATCGACTGGGACCACCCGGACAACATCGACATTCGGTCCGTCCTCCTGGACGTCAGTGACAGGCAGGCGGTCGAGGCATCGGTGGCCGACGTGCTGCCGGAGGGTCTCCTGCTGGGGGGCCTGGTCAACTGCGCCGGGGTGCTGCGCGACACCTTCCTCGGAGCAGTCCACGAGGACCACATGCGACTGATGTTCGAGGTGAACGTCGCCGGGACGGCGCGCGTGACCGACGTGTATGCCCCGCACCTGGTCGACGGCGGCGCGATCGTCAACATCGGAAGCCTCACGGGAGAGATCGGGAGCTTCGTCGGCGCCTCCGTCTACGGCGCCACCAAGGCCGGGCTGCGGGCGTACACCAGGTACCTGGCGGTCGAGCTGGGAGCGCGTGGAATCCGGGTGAACAACGTCGCTCCTGGCGTCATCCGCGCGCCGATGAGCCCGTCGATGGCAGCCGTGTCCGGAGGGGAAGAGCAGTGCGCGGAGCGTTCGATCCTCAAGCGAATCGGTGAGCCGGAGGAAGTCGCATCGGTCGTCGAGTTCCTGCTCTCGTCCAAGTCCTCGTTCGTCACGGCTCAGACGCTGCTGGTGGACGGAGGGCTGGCAACTCCATGACGACGACGGACGTGCAGGACCTCGTCGAGGAGGCGAACGCCACTGCCCTCGCCCAGATGTTCGCCGCGGACCCCGTCGTCGTCGACGTCGGCCGCGCCGGTGACCTCCTTCCAGGGTTCGCCGACGACATGGTCCTGACCTCAGGGTCGCCCATGGGCTGGCGGGAGTACACCGGAGGGCAGCGCGAGGCCCTGATCGGCGGCGCGCTCTTCGAGGGGCTGGCCGATGATCGCGACTCGGCGATCGCGGGCTTCGACGACGGCAGCATCAGGGTCGGCTCCTGTCATGACCACGGTGCCGTCGGATCGCTGGCCGGCATCTACACGGCCTCGATGCCGGTGTTCGTCGTCGAGGACCGCACCACGGGTCGGCGTGGCTTCTGCAACTTCTACGAGGGGAAGGAGCCGAGGCGACTCAACTACGGGTGCTACGACGAGGACGTGCGCGAACGGCTCCTGCACGTCAACAACGTCCTGGCCCCGGTCGTCGGCGAGGCCATCCGTCGCAGTGGCGGCGTCCCCCTCAAGGATCTGATGGCGAAGGCCCTGCGCATGGGCGACGAGCTGCACAGTCGCAACGCCGCGGCGTCGCTCCTGTTCACGCGTGAGATCCTCGCTGCGCTCTTGGACATGACCAGAGAGGGCATCGACGGCGTCGCTGAGACCACGGTGCACATCGCGGAGAACGACTACTTCTTCCTGCGCCTCTCCATGGCGGCGGCCAAGGTGACCGCGGACGCGGCCAGTCACGTCTCCCACTCCACCCTCGTCACCGCCATGGCGTTCAGCTGCCGGGGGTTCTCGATCCGCGTGTCCGGAGCGGGGGACACCTGGTTCGACGGTCCACCGCCCGTGCACCAGGGCAAGCTGTTCCCGGGCTACACCGAGGACCAGATCACCTGGATGGGTGGTGAGAGCCCGATCACCGAGACGATCGGGCTCGGCGGGTTCGCCCAGGCGTGTGCCCTGCCGCTGCAGGGCTACCAGGGCGGCTCTGCCGACGTGATGCTCCAACGCAACTTGGACATGTACTCGATCACTCTCGGCGAGAACCCGGACTACCGGATCCCGGTGTTCGACTTTCGCGGCACCCCCACCGGGATCGATGTGCGCAAAGTGCTCGAAACCGGAATCATGCCGGTGATGGACGTGGGACTGGCTGGCTCCGATGGCGGGCAGATCGGTGCCGGCGTGATCCGAGCCCCTCGCGAGTGCTTCGAGAAGGCCATGGCTGCGCTCTCGGCCCCAGAAGAGCACGAGGCATGACCCGCACGATCGCACTCAACTTCGCCGGGAGCACTGCCGTCGTGACCGGGGCTGGGTCCGGGATCGGTGCCGCCACGACACGGGTCCTGGCGGACGCCGGGCTGCGCGTGCTCGCCGTCGACACCGCGCCCGTGCCTGCGAGGGCGGGCGTCATCGGCATGACCGGGAACGTCGTCGACGAGCAGCAGATCGCGGGCCTGCTCAGCGCCGAGGCGGAGGATGGTGGTATCGACTACGTCGTGAACTGCGCCGGGATCCATCGACCCGGGAGGTTCGACAGCGTGGACGCCCGACAGTGGCACGAGGTGCTGGACGTGAACCTCCTCGGAGCCTTCAACGTCACCCGCGCGGTGAGTCCCTGGTTGCGACGGTCCGGGTCCGCTGCGGTCGTCAACGTCACCTCACTGGAGGCGCACCGGGTGTTCGCTCTCGTCGACCCCGAGCCGACGCTGCCCTATGCGGCGTCCAAGGCCGCGCTCGAAGCCATGACCCGCAGCCTGGCCCGCTCGTTGGCCGCGGACGGGATCCGGGTCAACGCCGTGGCACCGGGTGCGGTCGCCACTCCCATGGCCCTGCAGAACCACGGTGTCGGTGACAGCGACGCGGTTCACCGTCCCGCTGACGCCCTCCCCGACGTGCTTCGGGACCGCATCCCGGCGGGTCGCTATGCCCTGCCCGACGAGATCGCGCAGGTCATCGCCTTCCTGCTCAGTGATCAGGCGTCGTACGTCACCGGGGCGAGTTGGGTGGTTGACGGTGGCTTCTGCACGACGTGACGACGTGACCAGGGGAGCCCGGGAGACGGCGGGCGTCGTCGCTCATGTGCCGTTCCTGAACAGGACCGGACGCGTGGGGGACTGGGACGAGCTCTCGGAAGGCACGTTCTCGCTCGCCCAGGGTCGGCTCGCGGCCGGCGACACGGAGGCGGTCGCCCAGCTTCTCGAGGTGGCAGTGCAGGAAGCGGAGGAGCTGCACGACATCTACGGCCGGTGGCCGGCCGAGCTCCAGTCCTGGCTCGTCCGCACCGGCGAGGTGGAGCACGACGACCTGGCTGCCCGGGTCCGGGCGCTCGATGAGCTGGTGGGCGCTGACGAGGACGCGTTCGAGTCCGGCTGGCAGGACTACACCAGCCAGACGCGTCGACTGGCGCAAGACCTGCGCGGAACCACGACCGTCACCGCAGACCAGGTCGAGGCGCTGCGGGCCGGGTGGCAGGACGTCCACGACCGGGCGGTGGACCGTCTCTACGGTCTGCTCGACATCGGCGTGCGCCTCGTGGGGGAGCACCGGCTCGGCGAGATGTGGGACCACCTCATGTCTGACTGGTACGACGAGCACGCATCGCGCATCGGGGGCCAACCCTGGAGCGAGTCGCGCCAGCAGCTCGGGTACGCCATCCTCGACGGCTTCCACGCACACCTCACCGGCGACCGGCGCCACGGCGACGTCGAGCTGGTCGACGAGCCCGGGCGGACCGGGTTCCGATTCCGGCCGTGCGGGTCGGGGGGACGGGCCATGCAGGACAGCACCACCGAGGGGTCGCCCCGTCCTGGTCCTCCGTACGGATTCGCCGTCACCACCGAGCGCCACGACTGGGCCTGGAACACCGAGGGCATCTGTGCGTACTGCGTGCACTGCTGCCTTCTCAACGAGGTCGCTCCCATCGATCGGATCGGCCATCCGACGCGGGTGATCGAGCCACCCGTGTGGCCTGCGGATCGTGAGGCAGCAACGTGCACGTGGTGGATCTACGACGATCCGGCCGACATCCCGGACTGGGTCTACGAGCGTGTCGGCCGGACCCGCAGGGGAGCCTCGGGAGCTGAGGGCTCATGAGCCGACACTCGGTTCCGCGGGTGTTCCTCGAGCTGCCGGACTACGACCTGGGTCTGCGTGTCAAGAGCACCCGGGCGGACAAGCTCGGTCCGGGCGGACGGGCGTCGATGTGCACGATCCTCTTCGGTCTCTCGGTGGTCGACGAGGTCGTCGACACGCCTTTGAGCAACGCTGCCAACGGCTACCCCGACGCCACGGCGGTTCCCGACGAGAGCACCAGGCGGGAGCTGTTCTGGCGGCCACGGTCCGAAGCCGTGATCGCCGACCTCGTCGACGGCGCGGGCGAGCCCATCCAGGAGTCGCCGCGCAGTCTCTGTCAAAGGCTCGTGGGGGAGTACGCGGCGCTCGACCTCGTCCCCACCTTCGGGTTCGAGTACGAGTTCTACCTCCACCACGCCGAGCCGGGAGAGCAACCCCACCGACCGGTGGGACGCACCATCGGTGCCTACAGCCACGCGCGTCTGGCTGCCGTCGACTCCCTCGCAGAGGAGTTCATGGGCCGCATGGAGTCGGTCGGAGCGCCGATCGAGGCGTTCCATTCCGAGCTTGGTCCAGGCTTCCTCGAGTTCGCGATGTCGCCCGCGCCGGCGTTGGCGGCCGCCGATGGCGCAGCACGCGCTCGTGCCTACATGCGCGAGCTCTGTGAGGAGCGCGGTCTGCACGCGACCTTCATGGCCAAGGTGCACGCGGGTCATTCAGGCTCGGGAGGACATGTGCACTCGAGCCTGGCTCGCGCCGGGGCGAACGTGTTCGGTGCGGAGGACGGCCGGCTCTCGCCCACTGGGTCTGCCTACTTGGGCGGGCTGTTGAGCACGATGGGGGACTTCTCGGTGCTGTTCAACCCCTTCATCAACTCTTACAAGCGCATCAGTCCGGACATGTTCGTTGCTGCACGCGCCAGCTGGGGCTTCGACAACCGCAACGCGGCCTGCCGGGTGATCACCAACATGGGGTCGTCGAGCGCGCGCGTCGAGCACCGCCGCCCGGGGGCGGACGCCAGTCCTTATCTCGTCGCCGCCGGGATCCTCGCCGGCGGGCTGCACGGCCTTCGCAACGGTGCCGATCCCGGCCCTGGCCTGCAGCCGGGAGCCGAGGTCGGCGGCGATCCTCTGCCGGCCGATCTCCATGCAGCGGTCGACCGGTTCGAGGCCTCTGACCTGACGAGTGACCTTCTGGGGGACCGGTTCGTCGCCAGCTTCGCGGCCACCCGCCGCGGGGAGCTCGATGCCTACGACGCCTGGTGGCGCAACACCGTCACCGACTGGGAACGCGACAGATATTTGGAGAACTTGTGAACGCGAACCACGACGACACCCCCACGGGCCGGATCACCGTGGAGGAGCTCCAGCAGCTGCTGGACAGGGGTGACGTCGACAACGTGCTCTGCGCCGTGCCGGACCCGCACGGCCGCCTCGTCGGCAAGCGGCTGACGGGACGTGCTTTCCGCGACCTCGGCCTAGGCTCCGAGGGCGTCAAGGCCAGCTCGTTCGTCTTCGCTGTGGACCTCGAGATGGAACCTCTGGAGCTACCCGTCTCCAACGCGTCGAACGGCTACGTCGACTTCCGCATGGTTCCCGACCTGGACACCCTGCGGCGGGTGCCCTGGGACCCGACGACCGCCTTGGTGCTGTGCGACGCCTACCAGAGCGACAGCGACGACCTCCTCGAGGTCGCCCCCCGCTCCATCCTCAAGCGACAGCTGGACCGTGCAGCACGACACGACCTGCGCTTCAAGTTCGCCTCCGAGCTGGAGTTCTTCCTTGCCAAGACCACTCCCGGCGAAGCGTTCCGCCGGGGCTACCAGGACCTGGACATGCTGTCGGACTACCGGTGTGACTACGGCATGAGCCAGTCGAGCCGCGACGACTGGTTCATCCGACAGATCCGCAACGGCATGGACGCCTTCGGTGTGGACACCGAGTCCAGCAAGCCCGAGTGGGGCCTGGGTCAGCAGGAGATCACGCTGTACTACGAGGACACCCTCGAGATGGCCGACAGGCACGTGCTGTTCAAGTACGGCGTCAAGGACTTGGCCAACCGGGCCGGACTGACCCCCACGTTCATGGCCAAGGTAGGGATCGACGAGGTCGGATCGAGCTGCCACCTGCATGTCAGCCTGTGGTCGGCCAGCTCGGGGGACCCGTTGTGCTGGGATCCAGAGAAGAGCGGCATGTCGTCGGTCTTCGGCAGCTTCGTCGCCGGCCAGCTCGAGCACGCCCTGGACCTCGGGCTCATGTTCGCCCCCACCGTGAACTCCTACAAGCGCTACCAGGCCAACCAGTTCGCGGGAACCGCCGTCGCGGTGGGCCACGACAACCGCTCCTTCGCCTTCCGGCTGGTCGGGGAGGGGGCGTCGTACCGCGTCGAGAACCGTATCCCCGGCGCCGACGTCAACCCCTACTACGCCTACGCCGCCACCATCGCAGCGGGACTGGCCGGGATCGAGCAGGGCCTCGACACTCCACGCGTCGACGTGGGGAACGCCTGGGAGATCCCGGACGTGCCGACCATGTGGACGTCGATGCACCGCGCGGTGGATGGCTTCGCCGAGAGCGAGCTCGCTGCCGAGGCCTTCGGGGCCGAGGTCTTCGCCCACCTGCTCGGGTCCGCCCGTGCAGAGGTCGTCTCCTTCGACTCCGGCACGGTCACCGACTGGGAGCTCCGCCGCTACTACGAACGAGTTTGATCGCCGAGTCCGTTCCAGATCGAGGAGACCCCCATGCCCCTGCACCCTGTGGCGATTCAGATGCTCGCCGACTCTGCGGCCTCCGGCCGCCCCAACGCGCACCTGTTGCCCGTGGACGAGGCCCGCGTGAACTTCGAAGGCGACCTCGGTGCCCTGTCCAAGCCCGAGATCGCCGAGACGCGCGACATGCAGATCCCCACTCGTGACGACGCTGAGGTGCCCGCGCGCCTCTACCTGCCCACGACCTCGGAGGGTCCTCTCCCAGTGGTCGTCTACTTCCACGGAGGTGGCTGGTTGCTGGGGAGCGTCGACTCCCACGACGTCACCACGCGACGTCTCGCACTGGCCTCCGGATGCGCCGTGCTGAGCGTCGGCTACCGACGCGGACCCGAGCATCGGTTCCCGACCGCCGTCCACGACGCAGTCGACGCCGTGAGGTGGGTCGCGTCCGGGGGGCTCGGAGACGCAGCTGTCCCGGACAGGGTGGCCGTCGCCGGCGACTCCGCCGGTGGCAACCTGGCCACCGTCGCCACCCAGGTCCTCCGGGACGAGGGCGGTCCGACGCCGCGTCTGCAGCTGCTGGTCTATCCCGTGACGTCCTGTGACCTCGCCTCCGGGTTCGACATGACCTACGAGGGGCACATCCTCTACCGCGACGAGATGCAGTGGCACCAGGACAACTACCTGACCAGTGCAGAGGAGCGCACCAATCCCCTCGTCTCCCCGTTGCTCGCGGACCTCGCGGGACTTCCCCCCGCCGCCGTCATCGTCGCTGAGTGCGATCCCCTGCGCCCGCAGGGTCTCCAGTACGTCGAGGCGTTGCGTCGCGCGGGTGTCCTGGTGGATGTCTTCGACGCGGGGACCCTGGTGCACGGCTTCTTCGGGCTCGACGAGGTGTTCCCGGAGGCCGCCCGCGCCATGGAGTTCGCCGGCGCTCATGTCGCAGCGGCCATGGCGTGAACGGCACCGCGCTGGTCACCGGCGCCGGTGGCGGGATCGGCCTGGCGGTGACGCACGCCCTGCAAGCGCGCGGCGTACAGGTGACAGCCGCCGACCTCAAGCCCGTCCCGGAGTCGCTGGCCGGGCTGGACGGTGTCCACTACCACCGCGTCGACCTCACCGACGCGGATGAGCTGTCGGGACTGGTCGCGCTGGTCGGGGACCGGCTCGACCATCTTGTCAACGCTGCCGGTGTCGCGTGGTTCGACCGCGACGGCTCGGCGCTCGACCTGCCCGAGGAGGTGTGGGCACGGACGATGAGCATCAACTTCGACGTCACTCGTCGTCTGACGGTCGCGTTGCTGCCGGCCCTGCGAGCGGGACGAGGTCGCAGCATCGTGCACGTCGCCAGCGTGGCGGGGTTGCGAGGCATGGACTCACCGCTGGACGCCTATCAGGTGTCGAAGGCTGCCGTGATCTCGCTGTCCCGTTCCCTGGCGATCCAGCTCGGGCCCGACGGAGTCAGGTCAAACACGGTGTGCCCGGGATCGATCCTGACGCCCATGGTGGCTCCGCTGTACGAGGCGTCCCCGGCCAGGAGGGCTGACATGGAGGCCCGCACCCCGCTGCGCCGCATCGGATCACCCGAGGAGGTGGCCGAGGCCATCTGCTTCCTGCTCTCCGAGGCAGCGTCGTTCATCACCGGGACGGACCTGGTCGTCGACGGCGGTTGGACGGCGCAGGTGAAGTGAGGTGACCACCCCACAGGCAAGCGTCGCCCTCGTCGTCGGGGCCACCGGCGGGATCGGACGCGCGATCGCCGACGAGCTCGAGCGCAACGGCCTCACGGTGCTTCGCGCCGACCTCCACCAGTCCTCGGGCACGGTGTCCTGCGACGTCACGGACGAGTCTTCGATCGCGGCCGTCGTCGCCCACGTGGAGCAGGAGCACGGGCGACTGGACGTCGTGGTGAACTGCGCCGGCGTCATCGACGTGGCACCCGTCGCGACCATGCCGAGTCGTCAGTGGCAACGTGTGCTCGACGTGAACCTGACGGGTGCGTTCCTGCTCACCCGTGCGGTGCTGCCCCTCGTGCGCCGGTCGACGGCGGGCAGGATCATCCACATCGCATCCGACGCCGGCAAGACCGGCGAGCCCTGGATCGCGCACTACGCGGCATCGAAGTTCGGACTCATCGGGTTCACACAATCGCTGGCGCTCGAGCTGGCGACCGAGCCGGTCACCGCCAACTGCGTGTGCCCCGTCATCTGCGAGACCGACATGATGGACCAGCTCGCCGCTGAGATCGCAGTCGCCTCGGGCGAGGGCGACGCCGCCATGTGGCGCGACCGCTTCGTCGCCGAGATCCCAGCCGGCCGGGCGTGCCGACCCGAGGACGTGGCCGCCGTCGTCGCCTTCCTGGCCACTCCGGCCGCTGCCTTCGTCACGGGGCAGGCCATCAATGTCTCCGGTGGCCACGAGCTGAACTGAGAGGAACCTGTCATGCATCCCACCAACTTCACTGTCGTGGACCCCGCGACCGGCCAGACGATCCGAGAGGTCGAGCTGACCTCCCTCGAGGACACCGACCGCGTCATCGAGCGGGCGCAGGAGGCACTACCGGCCTGGCGAGCGGTGACTCCCGGCGAGCGGGCTTCGCTGCTACGGCGGTTCGCCGCCGTGGTCGACGACCACCTCGAAGAGCTGGCCGCACTCGAGGTCGAGAACGCGGGGCACACCGTGGGGAACGCGCGGTGGGAGGCGGGGAACGTCCGCGATGTCCTGAACTACTACTCCGCCACCCCGGAGAGGCTCATGGGGCGTCAGATCCCGGTACCGGGAGGGGTGAACGTGACCTTCCACGAGCCTGTCGGCGTCGTCGGCGTCATCGTCCCGTGGAACTTCCCCATGCCGCTGGCGGCCTGGAGCTTCGCGCCCGCACTGGCTGCGGGGAACACCGTGGTCCTCAAGCCGGCGGAGCTGACGCCGCTCACAGCGATGCGTCTCGAGGAGCTGGGGAGGACGGCCGGGATCCCCGAGGGTGTCTTCTCCGTGGTGCCCGGCAGTGGACCGGTCGTGGGCGAACGCTTCGTCACGCATCCCCTCGTGCGCAAGGTTGCCTTCACGGGTTCCACGGCCGTCGGCAAGCGGATCATGGCGGGCTGCGCGGAGCAGGTGAAGCGCGTGACCTTGGAGCTCGGCGGCAAGTCCGCCAACATCATCTTCGCGGACGCCGACCTCGAGCGGGCTGCTGCCTCGGCGCCGTACGCCGTCTTCGACAACGCCGGCCAGGACTGCTGTGCCCGATCCCGGATCCTGGTCGAGCGGTCCGTGTTCGACGAGTTCGTCGGCAAGCTCGTGACCGCCGTGCAGCGGCTCCGGGTCCTGCACCCCGCTGACCCCACCAGCGAGATGGGCCCGCTGATCTCGGCCAAGCAACGGGACATGGTCCAGGGCTACATCTCGCAGGCAGATGTCGTCGCCCAGGGGACGGCGCCTGACGGGGAGGGGTTCTGGTTGCCGCCGACGGTCGCACACGTCACCGATCCAGCCGATCGGATCTGGCGCGAGGAAGTCTTCGGGCCGCTGGTCGGCGTCATGCCCTTCGACGACGAGGACGAAGCGGTCGCGCTTGCGAACGACACCGAGTACGGCCTGGCGGGGTCGGTCTACACCTCAGACCTGGGTCGGGCCCTGCGCGTCGTCCGGCGCATCGACGCGGGCGCCCTCAGCGTGAACACGCACACCTCGGTGCGCTACTGGACTCCGTTCGGCGGGTTCAAGCAGTCCGGCCTCGGCAGGGAGCTCGGCCCTGACGCACCTCAGGCGTTCACCGAAGAGAAGAACGTCTTCCTGGCCGACGTGTGAACCAGCCCCAGACCCCCCGCCGCGCAGTACGCGCACGAAGGAGTACTCATGATCAAGGACTTCGACAACCACCTCCCGGTCCGCGTGCGGTTCGGCGACGGAGTGGCGGCCAGCCTTCCGGCCTTGGTGTCTGGCCAGGGTTGGTCCCACGTGTTCGTCATCGTCGACGAAGGGCTGGCCGCACACAATCCGGCAGTTGCGGCCCTGCTCGAGGAGCTCGCCGTCACGGCCAGTCTCACGATCCATGAGAAGCCACCCGGAGAGCCGACCATCGCCTCGGCCGATGCCGCCTGCACCGCGCTGGCCGGCTCGGCGGCCGAGGTGGTCATCGCCATCGGGGGTGGGTCGGTGATGGACACGGCCAAGGCCGCGCGCTCCTGCGTCCAGCAAGGCGTCGACCTCACGACGTTCCTCGGCGGCGAGAGGGTCTTCCCCGAGCCCGACATCCCCATGATCGCTGTCCCGACCACGGCGGGGACCGGCTCAGAGGTGTCGGGGGGAGCGGTGTTCACTGACCCGGCCCGAGGCGTCAAGGCTGGAATCGCGCACCCGAACCTTCGCGCCACCTGGGCCTTCGTGGATCCGCGCCTGACGCACACGATGCCGCCCGCGATGACGGCCCACACCGGCATCGACGCACTCGCCCAGGCGATCGCCGCGGTGATCGCGCGGGTGTCCACGCCGATCGGGGACGCGATCGCGTTCGAGGCGGTCCGATTGATCGGCAGGTCCCTGACCGTCGCCTACCGCAACCCGCTTGACGTCGACGCGCGGAGCGAGATGATGTGCGCGGCCACCATGGCGGGCCTGGCGATGAACATCTCCGACTGCACCGCCGAGCACTCGCTGGGCCAGGCGATCGGCGGCCTCACCGGCGCACCGCACGGGCTCACCGTGGGACTCGTCCTCGCCGAGACGCTCGAGCGTGAGCGTCACCAGGTGCCCGAGCTCCTCGAGCGCGTCGCCGATGCCCTGGGTGCCCCGCCAGGCGAAGTCGCCGACGGGTCACGCTGTGTCGACGCGGTGCGCCGCCTCCTGCAAGACCTGGACTTCCCTGTCCTCTCGGACCTGGAGCTGACGCCCGACGACTCCGATCGGCTGGCGCGGGCCGCGCTCGACGACTACTTCATCACCATGTCGCCGGCGACGTGGACGTTCGAGGAAGTCAGGGCGGCGTTCGACAGCGCCTTCTCGTTGGCGAGGCGCTGACGTGGTCGGCAGCGTGGAAACGACGGGGGGCCCGGGCGGCCGCCGGTTCGACCTGGTCATCGTGGGAGCAGGGTTCGCCGGCCTCTACATGCTGTATCGCGCTCGGCAGCAGGGACTCGATGCCGTGGTCATCGAGCGTGGAAGCGAGGTGGGTGGCACCTGGTACTGGAACCGCTATCCAGGAGCGCGCTGCGACATCGAGTCGGTCGACTACTGCTACTCGTTCTCTCCGGAGCTGGTCCAGGAGTGGGACTGGACCGAGCGGTACGCGGCACAACCGGAGATCCTCGCCTATCTCCAACACGTGGCGGATCGGTTCGACCTGCGCGACGACATCGTCTTCGAGCGCACTCTGGTCCGAGCGGACTGGGGCGAGGCGGAGCGGTCATGGACGCTGCGCCTCGATGACGGGTCCCACCTGTCGTGCACCCATGTCGTGATGGCGACCGGAAACCTGTCTGCCGTCAAGCCGCCTTCCTTCGATGGCCTCGACGACTTCGCGGGCGAGTGGTTCCACACCGGGATGTGGCCCCACCACGCGGTGGACTGGACCGACAAGACGGTCGCGGTCATCGGAACCGGCTCGTCGGGCATCCAGGTCATCACGCAGGTGGCCCCGCTCGCCCGGCACCTCACGGTCCTCCAACGCACGCCCAACTACTCCATGCCGGCGCACAACCGCCCGCTCCTCGCGGGTGAGCTCGCCGAGGTCAGGGCCACGTTCGGCGAGCGCCGGAGGGTCTGCCAGCTGTCCGACGCGGGCACGCCGCTCCCTCCGCCGACGCGCAGTGCTCACGAGGTCACCGAGGACGAGCGTCGAGCAAGGTACGAAGAGGGGTGGCAGCGAGGCGGCATCAGCGCGTTGTCCGGCGGCTACACCGACTTCTTCACCGAGGAGCAGTCGAACCTGTGGGCGCAGGAGTTCGCGAGGGACAAGATCCGGGAGATCGTCACCGATCCCGACGTGGCCGACCGTCTCAGTCCCCGCCACCACATCGGCACCAAGCGGACAGCGACCGACACGGGCTACTTCGAGATGTACAACCGGGCGAACGTCGACCTGGTCGACGTCCGGGACGACCCGATCAGCCACATCGAGGCATCAGGGATCCGCCTGGAGTCAGGCAGGCTCGTCGAGGTCGACGTGATCGTCTTCGCCATCGGCTTCGACGCGATGACCGGAGCGCTAGCGGACATCGACATCCGCGGCACTGACGGGCTGACCCTGGAGACAGCGTGGGCTGACGGCCCACGCACCTATCTCGGTCTCCAGACCGCCGGGTTCCCGAACCTGTTCATGATCACCGGGCCCCAGAGTCCCGGCGTGCTCAGCAACATGGTGATCTCCATCGAGCAGCACGTGGACTTCGTCGCCGACTGCCTCGCCTACCTGCGCGAGCACGACCTCGACCGCATCGAGGCGAGCGAGGAGGCTCAGGACGGATGGGTCGTCCACACCCGCGAGCTCGCGGAGGGGACGCTCTATCTGCAGGCTCGTTCGTGGTACCTCGGGGCCAACATCCCCGGGAAGCCACGAGTCTTCATGCCCTACGTCGGGGGATGCGGTAGGTACCGCACAGAGTGCGAAACGGTAGTCGACAACTCGTACCGAGGCTTCGTCCTCGGCACACCGACCGATGCGGAGGACCACTCAGATGGATGACCTGAACGCGCTGCGCCACGCCAGTGACCTGCCGGCCGCCTTGACGTCGCTCGGCGTGACCACCGTGGTCATCGGCGGGGCCGACACCTTCGGGGTCATGCGCGGCAAGCGAGTCCCGATCGGGCAGCTCGCGCGCATCCTGGAACACGGGATGGCGTTGTGCGACGTCTTCTGGGTCATGCACCTGGACGAGTCGGCGTTGGTCTCGAGGCCGTCCGGACACCTTGGGTACTTCCCGACCGAGACGAACGGGTATCCGGACATCTTCGCGCTGCCCGACCGGGAGACCCTGCGGCTGGTTCCCTGGCACGACGACACTGCGCTGTTGCTGGCCGACTGGCACCATCCTCACGAGAACGGTCCGATCCCGATCGACCCGCGCCACGTCCTCAAGCGGGTGATCGACAGAGCGCGTGCCCTCGGCTACGAACCCATGAGTGCGGTGGAGCTGGAGTTCTACCTCCTCAAGGAGCCCACCGGCGTGCGTCACGAGAAGAGGTCGGTCGATCTCGTGCCGCTGGGCGATCAGCCGAGCACGTACGGGATCGTCCTCGGCGCGCAGCATGAGTGGATCGCGGCGCAGATCCGTGCACAGATGGCGGCCTTCGACATCCCGATCGAAGCGTGCAACACCGAGACCGGGCCGGGACAGTTCGAGATCAACCTCCGCTACTCCGACAGCCTTTCCGCCGCTGACCATGCGCTCCTCTTCAAGACCGGTGTCAAGGAGCTCGCGGCCCGCAACCAGCTGCTGGCCACCTTCATGGCCAAGCCGCACAGTGATTGGGCCGGCAACAGCGCCCATGTCCACATCAGCCTGCAAGACACCGCCACCGGCGACCCGGTGTTCCACGACGCCGGCAGCAGCGACACGATGAGCAGCACGATGCGTCGGTTCGCAGCCGGCTCCCTCGCCACGATGGCCGAGTTCACCGCCCTGATGGCACCGAACCCCAACTCCTACCGCAGGTTCGTTCCTTACTCCTGGGCGGCGACCACCGCCACGTGGGGGATCGACAATCGGTCGGCCGGTCTCCGGGCCATCTTGGAAGGTCCTCACGGAACGCGCCTCGAGCATCGGCAAGGCGGTGGGGACGTCAATCCCTACCTCGCCACGGCAGCCGTGATCGCGGGCGGCATCCACGGGATCGAGAACGAGCTCGAACCGCCGGCGCTGACGGATGCCGACGTGTACGCCGCGGAGAACCGGTCGGCGCGTCTGCCGTCGACGCTCGGTGAGGCACTCGACCTGCTCGCAGCGAGCGAGGTCGCTGTCGATTGGTTCGGCAGCGACTTCGTCGGTCATTACGTCGCGACCAAGAGGGCAGAGCTGGAAGCCCAGCGGCTGGCGGTCACCGATTGGGAGATCGCCCGCTACCTGGAGCCTCTGTGAGGCGTGGCAAACAGCCGTTGACCCCTTGAATATTATAGGTTTAGAGTCTAGGCCTCAGACCTATAAGCGCTCCGGCATCCCGGACGGCGCCACCCGGGACTAGCTAGGAGCTGCAGTGGCTACTGAAACCGAGATCGGTTCTTCCGAGAGCGAATCGGCCGGGCACGGTGTGCTCAAGCCGAACGCCGTGGGCTTGATCGGCGTGGTGTTCATGGTGGTGGCCTTCTCGGCCCCGATCACGGCCATGACCGGAAACGTCCCGGTGGCCGTCGGGTACGGCAACGGACTGGGTGCGCCGGCCGGCTTCATCGTCGCGTGCGTCATCCTGACGATCTTCAGCGTCGGCTTCGTCGCCATGGCGAAGCACATCACCGCGGCAGGCGCGTTCTACACCTTCGTCTCCCGCGGCATCAGCCGTCCGGTGGGACTCGGCGCGGGCGTGATGAGCATGCTGGCGTACATGCTGATCGAGGCTGCCTTGATCGGCCTGTTCTCGGTGTTCTGCCAGAGCACCATGCTCTCCCAGTTCGACATCGACATCCCGTGGATCGTCTACGGCGTCATCGGCATGGCGGTCATCGGCATCCTGTCCTACCGGGACATCAGCCTGGCCACCAAGGTGCTCGGCGTCGTGCTCGTCATCGAGGTCCTGCTGCTCTCGCTGATGGCGTTTGCGGTGCTCTTCAAGGGCGGCGGCCCTGACGGGCTGATGCCCGGCTCGCTCAACCCGGCCAAGGCATTCCAGACGGACGGCCTCAGTGAGGGAGTGGCAGGTCTTGGCCTGCTGTTCGCCTTCTGGTCCTGGGTGGGGTTCGAGGCGACCGCGATCTACGGAGAGGAGTCGAAGGACCCCAAGAAGATCGTCCCTCGGGCCACGCTCGTCGCGGTCATCGGCATCGGAGTCTTCTACACCTTCATCTCCTGGATGGCGGTCGCGGGGAACGGTGCCGAGCAGTCGATCGTCATCGCCCAGAGCGCTGAGCCGTTCGAGCTGCTCTACACCCCGATGCGGGACTACGTCGGCGAGTGGGGAGTCAAGGGCTTCGAGTGGTTCGTCATCGGCGGCTCGTTCGCATGCGCCTTGGCCATCCACAACTCAGCGACGCGCTACCTGTTCGCCTTCGGCCGGGACGGCCTGCTTCCGCGAAGCCTCGGCAAGGCGCACCCGAGGCACCAGTCGCCGGCGGTGGCCTCGACCTTCCAGACCGTCTTCACCGTCGTGGTGGTCCTGGGTGCCTACGTCGCCGACGTCGACCCCTACCTCGAGCTCTACGTCCTGCTGGCCGTCTTCGCGACGGTCGCCCTGCTGGCGGTGCAGTCCCTGACAGCAGTGGCGTGCATCTGGTACTTCCACGTGAAGAAGCAGCACCCCGAGACGGCGAACGTGTTTCGCACGATCTTGTCCCCGGTCATCGGCGGTCTGGGCATGATCTACGTCAACTACCTGCTCCTGTCCAACCTCTCCTCGGCGGCCGGCGCAGCTGCCGAGACCTGGTTCGGTCGTGCCCTTCCGTATCTCGTGCTGGCATCGTTCGTCGTCCCTGTGCTGGTGGCGCTGTACTGGCGCAAGTCCAACCCGGCCAAGTACGCCGCGATCGGCAGCACGATCTTCACCCACGCCGGGCTGACCACCGATATCGACGAGCCGACCGTGAGCAGGTAGCTCGACCGACATCTCCCCGGCACCGCCGGACTCGAGCGCTCTGACCAGTCGGACGTGCACCTCAGTCACAGTTAGGGAGTAGGCCATGGCGCAGACGAGAACGGCGCTGATCACCGGGGGGACCCGAGGGCTGGGTCGTGCTGTCGTGGAGCGGCTCGCGGCCGGCGGCTACGACGTCGTCTTCAGTGGCCGGGACGAGGACGCGGGGCTAGCCCTCGAGGCGGAGCTGCGTGCGGACGGTCAACAAGCCGTCTTCCACAGGGCGGACCTGCGCGAACCCGCAGCCGTGGCCGAGCTCGTGGAGCAGTCGGTCAAGACGTTGGGCGGGCTGACCGTGCTGTGCCACGCTGCCGGCATCTACCCGGAGCAGTCGCTCGCCACCATGGATCTCGACGACTGGCACGAGGTCGTGGACACCAACCTCACCAGCGCCTTCCTCCTGGTCAAGCACGCGGCTCACCACCTCGAGGCGAGCGGGGCAGGCCGGATCGTCTTCATCAGCTCGATCACGGGGCCGCGGACCGGAATCCGCGGCCTCGCCCACTACTGCGCCTCGAAGGGCGGTCTGGAGGGTCTGATGCGGGCGGCTGCGATCGAGCTGGCCCCCATGGTCACGGTCAACGCCGTAGCGCCGGGCACCATCATGACCGACTCGTTGGCCGAGCTCTACGCAGAGCCGGGCGTGATGGAGGCGGTCACGGCGATCATCCCGGCGGCTCGTCTCGGACAGCCGGCCGACATCGCGGCCACTGTCGAGTTCCTCGCCGGGCCGGACAGCGGGTTCATCACGGGACAGAGCCTCGTCGTGGACGGCGGCCAGACCATCCCCGAGGTGCAGGGAGCGTCCTAGCCGAGCACACCCGGCCAGCGGCTCCAGCGGCTCGGCAGTGACGTCCGCTGTCGGCGCTCAGCGAAATCGCACCGTCTTCCCGCGCCGCCGGCGCGCTGCCCACCGACCGTGCGTCCGGTGCCATTGCCACGACGCCCGGCCCTGCCGGGCGAGGAGGTACGGCAGGGACAGCAGCCAGCCGGCCAGCACGAGCGCCCCGACGAGCTGCAGCAAGGTGAGCGTGGCCACCCCCGTGGCGGCCGCCACCCCGACAGGCGCGAAGAAGAGGATGACCAGGGCCAGCGTGCACAGGCTGGCCAGGACGACGACTCTCCTGGCCGACCAGGGCAGCCGCCCGAGCAGCCTCGGGCCGAGGCTGAGTCCTCGCGGGAGCTGTCGTCTGAACGTCGCGAGGAGGCCCAGGAGGCCGGCCAGGTAGGCGGTCCCGACGGCTGCGCGAACCACCCATGGCGCCCCGATGGCGAGCAGCGCGGCTGCGAGCACTCCCAACGCGAGGTCCGCCAAGGACAGTCGCTGGGCCCACGTGACGACGACGATGTCGAGGTTGAGACGGACGACGTCGTCCTGGGGCGCACGCTGGGCCGCCGCGGTCAGCCCGGCGCCGGCCCGGCCGAACCGTCCCCGGTCGAGGTCGAGGGCGGCCAGGTTGTTCATCGCGAAGACGTACTCGGGGTCCAGGCGCAGCGCCTCGTGATAGCAGGCCTCGGCCTCGTCCTGCCGACCGAGGTCGGCTGCGCACACGCCGAGCAGGTTGTGCGTCTCCGGGTTCCAGGGCGCCAGGTCGCGAGCTCGCTGGGCTGCGTCGTACGCCGAGCGCCGGCGCGGGCGCCGACCGCTCAGCAGGGCCTGGGCGTGGATGTAGTGGCTCGACCACTCGTGTGGCCGCAGGGTGAGCAAGCGCTGCGCGAGCGTCACGGCCGCCACCTGCTGGCCGAGCTGGGACAGCGTGGAGGCGAGCTGCAGCACGTGGTCGCCCTCGTCAGGCTCGAGTGCCAGCGCCGCCCGGATCGCCCCCTCGGCCTCGCGGTGCCGCCCCTGGTCGTTGAGGGCGCGCCCCAGCAGGTTCAACGCCTCGGCCGAGTCGGGTTGACCGGCCAGGCAGTCCCTGGCGAGCCGTTCTGCGTCGGCGGGGCGATGCAGGTCCAGCAGGATCTCCGCTCGATCGAGGTCGGGGTTCACGGTGGTCGTCCGAGGTCAGCTTCGGCCGCGCTTGCGCAGGTATCTCGCCAGCTCGTCGTACTCCCCGGTCGCGTTGCCGTAGATCGCCACGTTGCGCGCCGTCTCGAGCCACGGGCCGATGGAGGGGCGGACGTCCTTCAGCGCCGACTCGAAGTCGCGCATCGTGACGAGGCGGACCTGCCCGGTGCGGGCCGAGTCCAGCAGTGCGATCTCGGCCGCGGACTCGCACAGGTGCTTGAGGTCCGCACCGCTGTAGCCGTCCGTGCGCTTGGCCAGTGCCGCCAGGTCGATCCGCTCGACAGGGCGGTCACGCAGGTGGGTGCGCAGGATCGCGACCCGGGCCTCGTGGTCGGGGGGGAGGACGAGCAGCGTCCGGTCGATCCGACCGGGGCGACGCAGCGCCGAGTCGACGTCCCACGGATGGTTGGTCGCCGCCAGGAGGTACACACCCTCGTTGTCGCTGCCCACACCGTCGAGCTCGGTGAGCAGCTGGTTCACCGCGGAGCGGGTGCCGGAGTAGCGCATCTGCGAGCGCTTCTGCCCGATGGCGTCCAGCTCGTCGAGGAACAGGACGCAGGGTGCCGCCTCGCGAGCGGTGCGGAACAGCTGTTGCACGTTGCGCTCGCTCTGACCGATGTACATGTCGAGAACGTCGGCGAGCGAGACGTGCAGGAAGGCGGCCCCCAGCTCGCCGGCGACAGCCTTGGCGACGAAGGTCTTGCCGCACCCCGGCGGCCCGTAGAGCATCAGCCCGCCGCGCAGCGACTTCTTGTAGAGCTCGCGCAGGTCCGGGTTGCGCATCGGTGCGAGGAAGCTCGCCTCGAGCCGTGCTTTCACCTCGCGCAGACCGCCGACGTCGCTGAGTCGGACCCCGACCTGCTCCACGTCGGGGGAGTACGGCCCGTCCGCGCCATCCAAGGAGCCGTCGACGAACATCGGGGGCACCACGTCGGCCAGGTCCTCCGTCAGGGCCGCCCAGTCGACCGACTCGTCGTTCGGCGCAGTGGGTTCCTGCGGAGCGAGCGCCCGCGCCATCAGGCTGCGCGCCGCACGCGACCCTGGGTCGTGGGTGAGGGCGGTCGCCAGGTGCGGGATCGCCTCGGCCCCGCGGCCCGCGGCCACCAACAGCTCCGCGAGGTGCACGAGCAGCGCGACATCGGCGGGCCGGGCGTCCACCGCGGAGCGCAGGCTCGCGATGAGGGCGTCGTCGCCAGCGGCGTGGGGCGCGTCATCCTGTGGTGTCACGTCGGGTTCGAGGAGTCGGCGGGCCCGGATGTTCCTGATGACTCCTGGTCTCCTCGGGGATGGGCGGGTCGCACCACTAGTAGCGCGGGAGGATCTCGACCGGCATGCCGCCGTGGACGGCCACCGCCATGCACCCGGCGGTCTCGGCAGCCGCCCGCCAGTCCGGAAAGGCTTGGCGGGACAGCACGACGCGGGTGCGCGACGTCGGGTAGCCGGGACCGAGCTTGAGGTGGTCGTGCAGTGCGGTGAGGACGTCGAAGGTCCAGTGGGTCGGGTCGAGCTCCTCGTCGAGTGCTCGCGGCTCGTCCACGTGCGTTCGAGGTGCGGTCGGCGCCGCATGTTCCGGGGCGCTGCCGTCGAAGTGGTCGCGCCACCCTCGAGCTGCCGGAACAAAAGCACGGGTCGCCCCCTCCCACTGGCATCGACCGTCGCGACCGGCGGCGACAGCAACAGGAGGAAGCCATGTCCGAGACCCCCTTCGACCTCTCCGGTGACGGGATCGCCGACGGCGCCACTCTGGACTCCGACGGCGACGGCTACCAGGAGGTCGTGGGCCTCGACCGCGACCAGGACGGGCTGTACGAGGAGGTCCACATCGACACCGACCGGTCGGGTGACTCCGAGCTGATCGCCACCGATGCCGACCACAACGGCCTGTACGAGCGGGTGGTCATCGACCAGGACAACGACGGTGACTTCGAGTACGTCATCACCGACTGGAACCAGGACGGCGTTGTCGACTTCAGGGGCACCGACGAGAACCAGAACGGTCAGCTCGACGACCTGGAGCCTCAGGCTGCGGGCGTCACCTCCGTGTCGGTGGACCCGGGCGTGTACGAGTCCCCGGAGAACCCCTTCATCACCGAGCCCGCGCCGGGCGAACCCGGCTGGGGCAGCGTCGACTCCGACAACGACGGCGCGCCGGACTATGAGGATGCCTCACCGGATTCGCCGTTCTACGAGTGACGCGTCGGCCTGCGATCGCACAGGGCCCGGAACAATCCGCGTGGGCGGGTGCTCCAACGACCGTCAAGGACTCAGGAGGGGACATGACAGACGTCGGCCGGACGGAGCCAACGTGCGCGGATGCCGGCGAGCACGACGGAAGGGGTGTCGCCGGGTTGCTCGGGGCTGCGGCTGCTGCGTCAGGATGCCGCGATAGATTCGACCCCGACACGCACCTCGCAGACGCCACTCAAGGCGGCGGCGTGGTGCGTACGGATGAAGTGGTGGTGTGACGGGTGAGGTCCTGGTGAGCGACTCCTGGGGACGACTCGTCCAGCCTCCCGACGACGTGTGGGCGGCGGCGATCTCGCACGCCGTCGAGGCGACCGCCGATGACGCGACGGACCTGGCTGACCTGGTGCCGCCCCCGCCGACGCCGGACGAGGCGCATCTGTGGGCCGCGCACGACTCCGCCGGCGAGAGCGCCGCGTCCGATGCGGAGGCGGGCGACGCCAGCGACTCCGACGCTGACCTGTCAGACCTTGACGAGGGTGCTCACGGCTGGGCCGGCACCGACGATCCCAGCCTCGACACGACCCACTTCTCCGGCGCAGATCCCGCGGAGCCGGGCGTCCCCGACGACCCGGACGATGCCGGAGGGTGGGCCTGATCCGACTGGCCGAGACCGTCCCCGTGCGTGATCAGCGAACGATCACGGCCAAGTAGGTCCAAAACCGGACACTTCGTGCTTGAATCAGCGCACCGTAGGGGTACGGGGCGCGCGCTGAGGCTCGGGGGGGCCGTGACGATCGAGGCGACAGAGGCCGAGCTGGTGGAACTGGCCAAGCACGGCGACGAGCGCGCCTTCGCCACGCTCGCCGAGCAGCACCGGGCCCGGCTCTGGTCGATCTGCCTGCGGGTCACCGGCAATCGCGCCGACGCCGAGGACGCGCTCCAGGACGCGCTCACGGCGACCTGGCTGCACCTGGGGTCGTTCCGCAGCGAGGCGAGGTTCGGGACCTGGGCCTACCGCATCGCCGCCAACGCCGCCCTCGCCGTCGTACGCCGCCGCAAGGACATCCCGACCGACATCGTCGAGGAGCTCCACGCGGACAGCGGCGGCGACTTCACCCGTCACGTCATCGACACCGACCGGGTCAACGCCGCGCTTGCGACCCTGGGCGTGCAGTTCCGCGAGGCGCTGGTGCTGCGCGAGTACGGCGATCTGTCCTACGAGCAGATCGCGGCGCACCAGGGCGTCGGCGTCCAGACGGTCAAGAGCCGTCTGAACCGGGCGCGCGCCGCGCTGGCCCAGGAGCTGGCCGGCGACGAGGGATGAGCGACCCGGCCCAGGACGACCGCGACATCGTCGCCGCCGTCGACCGGCTGGTGGTCGACGCGGCTGACGTGGTCGCCGCGGATGCTGCGTACGCCGAGGGGTCCGCGCCCGGCCCGGCGCATGACTCGGCGCTCGAGCTGGCCGTGAAGGACCGAGCGGTCGTCGACGCGGCTTGGCGTCAGGTCGCGGGGCGCCCGGAGGCCGCGGACCGGCTCGCTGCATGGGCTCGCGGATGCCGTCGGGAGTTCCCGGATCCGTCACCCGCGCGCCTGCTCGACCAGCTCGACGCAGCGCTGGACGAGGCGGGCGGGACGCGCGACCCGCTGTGGTTGCTGGCGGCGGCGCTGGTGGCGGCCGAGTCTGTCGACTACATCGGGCTGAGTCCCGTCCTGAGCGCCGTCAGCCCGAGTGGAGAGGACGCCTGGCGCGCCCCGCCGCTCGCGGCACGCCCGCTGTGGTTCGCGATCACCTCGGACTACTACGCGCCGACGCTGTGCATGTGGTCCGCATCCGACCCGGACCGAGTGCGGTGGGACAGCTACGTCGGTCCCGAGGAGCTCCCGCTGCCTCGATCGACCACCAACGCGTACGCCGCCTTGTCCGCCCGCTACGCCGAGCTGACCGACGAGGGGTACTTCCCCGCCGAGCACACCGCCGAGCGCATCGAGATCTGGGACCGCGTCGCCGACCTGGTCGGCCAGTGGCAACCGCTGCTCGGTCCGGCGTACGCGGTCCGCGTGGGCAGTCGCAGCGGGCGCGGGTAGGGCCATGCCCGACGACTTCGCCGTCGACCGGGGCGCCCCGGACACCCCGCGCGAGGTGCAAGGGCCGCGCCAGGTGCAAGGGGCGGGCTACGACCTGGCCATCGAGCTCGGCCCGCCAGACGACGTGCGTCTGGAACGCGCCGCGCACACGCTGGTGCGCGCGCTCGGTGTGGAGCGTGGCCGGAGCCACAGCGGGACGCAGGAGCTCCTCCGCCTCGACGCGGGCGACCTGCTGCGCCACCAGCCGCTGTGGGTCTGGGGACCGGTCCCGGGCAGCGGGCCCGTGCGCTGCAAGATCCTGGTCCAGCGAACCGATCGGGCCGTCATCCGCTCGGCCCACTCCAGTCCAACCCCCGCGAGCCGACCACAGGCAACGCCCCGCGCAGCCACTGGGAGTCGTCGGCGGGAAGGTGCTCGAGCACGGCCCGGTCGCCGTCCATCAGTCCACGCCAGACCGCGACGCCGGACGCGGGCACCTGCCACCCGGGTGACGTGCGAACGGGGAGCCGCGCCAACACCTCGATCAGGGGCTCGATCCGCTCGGGGGAGACGGTGCAGGTGAACGACGCCTCGTCTGCTTGGGGCATGAGAATGTCGGGCTTCATCCGCTGCAGCCGTGTGCTGGGCACGTCCATGATCTCGAGGTCGCCGTCGGCGACCACGAGGGCGAGCTCCAAGTAGGGGAACGCTCCCTGGTTCTCCGACGCCGAGGCCGGCGGATGCAGCTGGAACCAGTACGCACCCTCGTCCGGGTCGGTGTCGACGGTGACCCTGGCCCCGTTGGTCAAGCAGATGCAGACCAGTGAGTCGGACCACTCACCGACGAAGACACGGCCCCCCGTGGCGAGCTGCTGCCACCCCTGTCCGGCGACCCAGGCACCCAAGTTGTCAGCCGTCACTCCACACTCTCCGAACGTTGCGCTGGGGACACAGGGTGCGCGTCGCGAAGCACCAGGTAGGCAGGCCCGAGCTCGGCGCTCAGCAGCTCGAGCGCGGCCGCGCACGCGTCGTCGTACTCGGTGAGCTCGTCGTTGTCGAGGTCGTCGCGGAGGAGCAGTGGATCCTGGGCGTCGTAGATCCCGGCGGCAAGGCCGGCGAGCCGCCGGATCGAGTGACGCACCTGCGAGGTGACCGGGAGCAGCCCGGTGGTGTCGCTGCCGCAGCGCTGCCATCCCAGGCCGTCGTCCTCCAGCACGTAGTGCACGCTGCCCGGCGTGCGCGGGGCGGGCCACATCGGCGTGACCATGGGATACCGACTGTGGAGCACGGGCAGCAGCCGGAACTGCAGCGGTCGGTCGACCACGTGCCCGGGCGTGGAGGGCTGCCACACCGAGGCGTCGGACGGGCAGGACGCGGTAAGGGCGTCCGCGAGGTCGAGGCGCAGCCAGCCCGTGCCACGTGCGACGACAAGCACGATGGTCTCGGCGAGAGCCGAGACCCATCGCACCAGGCTCGGCGCGTCCGCTGCCAGCAACCTGTGGGCTTCCTGCAGTCGCTGCCACTCGGGTGGCGGGAGCTCGTCAGGCGGGGGGTACGACGTGTCGCCGGCCGCCGGGACCAGGACGTGCGACAGCAGGGCGCCCACGTTGTCGACCCACATCCCGGCGTGCTCTGCGACCGCGGGCCAGGCCTCGGGGTGTCCCTGGAGCTCAGCGACGGCAGCGGCCGCCCGGTCGCAGACGCCGCGGTGCTGGAGCTGGACCTGTGAGAACTCGACGTACGCCGCCCGCCCCGCACGCGCGAAGTCGAGGGCATCGGTCTCGGCGATGACCAGGCGGTCGAGGCTGGTCGCCGTCCACGCGGCCGCGGCCAGCACCTCGTCCTCGTGGGGCTGGTCGTAGGGCAGGACTCGGGACAGCTGCACGTCGGTCCTCGCTCACCAGCTGGTGACAGCGTCAGGGGAGAGGGACAACAGCGCTTGGGCGATGAGGCTCTCCTGGTCCGCCCCCGAGGCCGCGAGTCCGGCGAGAGCGTCGCGCGAGGCTGCCCGGTCGCCGCGCCGCAGCCGGAGCAGCCCGACCCGCAGCGACTGCGCCCGGACCAGGGCCTCGGGGTCACCGGTGGCGCGCAGCCGTGCCAGGCAGGCTGCTGCTCGCAGCGCCAGGCCGAGATGGGGTACGTCGGCGCCGACGGCCAGGTGGGCGGCCTGCAGCAGCTCCGGGTCCGAGCCTTCGCCGTGCCGTTCCTCGTTGGCCTCGACCAGCAGTCGCGCCAGCGTGGCCGGGTCCTCTGCGGCGAGGACCACGACCGCGGGGTCGCCGGCGGCGAGCGCATCGTCGCCGAGGCGACTCAGCACCAGGCGCCGCGCGGCTTCACGCGCGCTCGTGCGGTCGCTCGAGTCCAGCAATCCGGTCAACAACATCTCGACCCGGCTCCGGTCGTCGAGCATCGGCGACACGGCCAGGACCGCCGCGCACCGCGTGGCCTCGTCCGCCGACGTGAGTGCCACCTCGAAGGCGCGCCGGGCACGCCCCCCATCGCCGGGGGCCAGCAGCAGCCGGCCCAGGCGCAGCATGGCCTCGTCGTGCTCGACGCCCTCGGTGGACGTGGCCAGGCAGACGGCGCGACGCAGGATCGGCGGCACCACCTCGTCGTCGAAGCCGAGGAACCGCGCCGTTCCCTGGAGGAGGCTCGGGGCGGGGTGCGTGACGCGGCGCGGCCGCCGGCCGGCAGCGCCCAGGGCAGCGTGCAGCCGCGCCCAGCCGTCGTACGGGAAGGGTCTGGTGCCGGTGCCTCCCCAAGGGTCCTCCGGTCGGGCGTCGACGAGCTCGTGCAGCATCCGCTCGACTTCGACGGCGAACCCGAGGGCCGGGGTGCGGACGTCCAGGAGCACATCCCCGGAGCCGCCGTGCACGAGGTCGATGCGGAGGCCGCCGGATGATCCGCCGCGCATGCGCAGGACCGCGTTCGCCTGCTTCGGGTCGTCGTGCGGGTCGGCGGTCAAGGCCCACACGGCCCGATCGACCTCGACCCCAGCGAGCAGATCCTCGGCAACCAGGAGCATCGCCTCGACGAGACCGTCGATGTCTGTCACCGCGACCGCCGTGCCGTCGAGGGTCAGCGTCCACGGCAGCGGGTCGTGCAGCGGGTCGTGGGGCCGTGGCCCGACCGCCAGGGAGATCGGGGCGAACGCTGACGACACCTCGCTCGCGGTGGCGTCGAGCGCGTGACTGACCTGCCAGCCCGCAGGGAGGATCCAGGGTTCGAGGCTCGCGTCGGGCAGCACCCTCTCGAGCTCGTCGAGCTCGTCGACAGGGAAGCGGTGCCGCAGCCAGAGGCGCTCGAACCCCTCGGCCCCGTGCAGGGCCAGCTGCTGCCGCGCACCGTGCGCGACGGCCCAGGCGAGCGACGAACGGCTGCTGAGGCCGACGAGTTGTCGACCCGCTGCTCGCGCGCCGTTCGGGTCGACCGCGCAACGGACATCCATGAGGTCGCCGGTGGTTTCCCGTCGGCTCAGCTCGACCGTGACGGACCCGGGCTCGTCGTACCAGGAGAACTCCTCGAGGTCCGAGCCCAGCAGCAGGGCCAGCGCGGCACGCACCGGGTCGCCGAGCGCGTCCGAGAGGTACGACGCCGACTCGGAGAAGACTCGCGACCCGAACCGCACGGCCGCCTCGGCCCATCCGCTGCCCTGGTTGACGAACCGGAAGCCGGTGGCCGGCAAGCCCGTTTCGATGCTGAGCAGCAACGCGTCGACCGCGGCGTGCGCCTCGGCATCCGCTGCCGACGCGGACGCGGTGACCTCGAGTGCCAGGCCCTGCGACCTCCGGCTTGCGGACCAGGTGCGCTCCTCGCCGACGTGCACGTCCGACGGCGCCCGCGTCAGCGGCTCGTCGAGACCGGCCCACGGATCGATCGCCTCCTGCGCGCTCGCCACACCGACCCTCACCGACGCCTGCGCGCGCGCTCGCCAGTCGAGGCGGTAGGTCACCTCACCCGTGCCACCGGAGGGCGACCGGCGCGGTACCACCGCCAAGTAGGGGTCGCGATGATCGGCCACGCCGGATTGGAGGCCGACGGGCGGCCGAATGTTCCGGTCCGCCGTGAAGCCTGGTGCGGACCGGCGGGGAGCGAATCGACGGATTGGGGAACCTTTGCCTGATTCGCACCATCTGAGTGGGACACGCCGACTCAGGCGACCCGAGTCAGG
This sequence comes from Nocardioides bigeumensis, assembly GCF_039531755.1. Classification (NCBI taxonomy): domain Bacteria; kingdom Bacillati; phylum Actinomycetota; class Actinomycetes; order Propionibacteriales; family Nocardioidaceae; genus Nocardioides; species Nocardioides bigeumensis. The sequence continues at coordinate 386,276 of NZ_BAAAQQ010000011.1, read as the reverse complement.
AGGGCTCAGATGACCGAAGGCATGGACTGGTTCGACACCAACGGCGACGGTCTGGTCGACACCGGCATGGCCGACACGGGGGGTGACGGACGCTACGACACTGCGTTCGCCGACACCGACGGTGACGGCCTCGTCGACGGCAAGGCCTACGACTTCGACGGCGACGGCGTCTTGGAGACCTACGCCCTCGACCAGGACCGCGACGGCTCCTTCGAGACCTCGGCGGTCGACACCGACGGTGACGGGCTCGTCGACCAGGTCTTCGGCGCACCGGGCGGATCACCGGCGGCAGAGCCGGCGGTGTCGCCGGGGGCAGTGACCAGCCCGTCTCCGCTGCCCGCCGCCACCGATCCCGTCCCTGTCGACCCCGTCCCTGTCGATCCCGTCCCTGTCGATCCGGCGGAAGCGCCGGCCCCGCTGCCCGGGGAGGAAGCAGCCCAGCCTGGGTCGAACCCGCGCCAGGAGCTGATCGACATGCTGCCCCAGGCCGACGAGGAGACACGCGACGCGATCGTCGAGATCCTCAACATCGAGACTCGCGCGACCAGCGACTTCATCCGCGACAGCTGATCCGGCGACGGCGGGCCTGCCCGCCTTGTCCGGTCCAGCTTGCGGGGGAAAGGGGCAGGTGATGGAGGAGTACCGACCGATCCCGGACACGGGAGTCATGGAGGTCGTCGCCCAGCTCGTCGTGGTGAACGGCATGGTCATCGTGGAGGCCAGGTTCCGTGACAACCTGCGCATGTTGCTCAACCACGAGCTGCCGGACCGCAGGGTCGAGATCGAGCAGACGATCGCCTACCTCGACCAGAACCCGCTGGCTGTGGCGGCCTTGGCCCCGCAGCCCTCAGGGCAGTCGCCGGCGTCGGGCCCTGCCGACCCGCCGGAGGCGGCCGGCTTCCCCGCCCCGTCGGTCCCCGGCCAGGCACCGACCCGGCTGCCGGACCCACCTCACAGACACTGGGACCCGCATCCGCTCCCGCCGCTCGGCGCTTGGCGTGATCCGGTTGTCGACACCCCGGACGAGCAACGGCGCGCCCACGTCGAGACCTGGGCGGCCAGGCTGCTCGTCCTGCCGCCCGACGGCTGGGCCGTCTCGCACCACCTCCACGCGACGGCGGGGCACCTGTTCAAGCTGCGCGACGACGGGACCAGCATCATCGCCGACCAGCACCTGTTGCGGATGACGGCGATCTACATCGACACCGACTCCTTGCCGTCCGCGGGCGCGGGCGAGCCGGTCCTCAGCAGGATGCGGGTGCTGCACAGGCGGGCCTTCGGCGCGGGCGACTGGCGGGCGGTCCGGGAGCCCGAGTGGCGCAGTCTCCAGGGCCGACCGGCGGTCCTGGACCACTTCGGACAGGACGGTCCCGAGCGCTGGGGATTCTCGTTGGCCACCGACCTCGGCGATGGCCACGGCGCCGTGGTGATCGCCGGCGGACCGCCGCTGCGCGCCGACGCCCTCGACGTGGCGCTCGAGTCGGCATCCACCCTCGAGCTCACGCCGGGCCCCGAGGGGCGCCGGCTGCCTCGATGGCGGATCGGTCCCGGCTGGAACGCGGGGGAGGAGGTCCAGGTGTCCACGGAGGAGGTGGTGGCGATGGTCACGCTGAAGCTCGTCCCGCCCGTGTACGCCGGCCTGGCAGGCATCGCCAAGCTCGACGCCTGGGAGGACTGGGTCTTCCAGACCTCCAACCCAGCGCGCGGTGCGCGATCCCTCGGCAACCGCGAGGTGCACGTCGACGGCCTGGACGTCGCGCGGCTCCTGAGGTTCGACTACCAGCCGTCGGGGCGAGGACGTGCGATCGTCAACCTCGTCGTCGGTCTGGTCGGCGAGGACACCGGGTTCACCTTCGTGATGGAGTCGTGGGCCGGCGCCGAGGCCGCCTACATCCAGCCCGACCTCCTGCTCGAGCGGATCAGCGTCCTCGGACCGTTGCCGGGGCGTTCCTAGCCAGCGCTCTCACGGCCCTCGATGTGGAAGCCACGGCAACAGAGCCCGGAACAAAGCAGCACGTCGTCGACTCGAAGAAGCAGACAAGCAGAAGAGAACAGAGGACAGCATCAGGCCGGCACAGCGGCGAATCTGTGTGCACGCGGATGAGGCGCATGAGGACGCGCACCTGCTTGCCGAGCAGGGGGAGCCGGTTCGAGGCCGGCCATCCGTTCGATCCCGATCAACGGGTGGTCCCGCAAGGGACCTCGCGGATGCGGCCCGACCGGTCGGGCGCCTGCCCCCCAAGCAGGAGGAGCGGGTTCGAGTCCCGCCGTTCGCTCCACGTCCGCTCACGACCAGAGCCTGGTCTCGAGCGACCGAACCAGTGCGACCGTGGAAACCCAGCACGAGGAGCGAAGGTGGAAGAGCCGGACATTCGAGACATCGTTCGTTCGAGTCTGGGTGACTGCCATCTGGTCGACGCCTCGATCACCTGTCGTGGCCCAAGGCCCACTGGGAGCCGCTCTTCGAAGACGACGACTTGGGCGTGTACCAAGCACCCTGCGCTTGCGGTCGGATCTTCCTCCGGATCTGGCGACGCGTGCCCCGGGACGTCTGGCACGTCCTCGTGCCGGCTTCGGACGTCGAGGTGGAGACCCTCCGCAGCCGCCTGGCCGCTGCCCCCTCGTCGTACACCGACCAGTGGTCGGCCGCTGAGAGCGGTGTGTTGACCGTGACCAGAGCGCATCCGTACCTGGAGTACTCGGGACGTCCGCCCCGGATACTGCGCTGGTGCCCTCCTGGTGAGCCATTCGCCTTCGGGTTCGCACCGTGAACCGGGTGAGCACGAGCCCGGCCCGCTGGGCCCAGCGTCAGGACGGCGCGGCCGCCCAGTAAGCCAGATGAACCCGGTGCAGCCAGGCGTCGACCCAGGCGCGGTCGGGCTGATCGGGCAGAGTCGTGTCGTCGTGCAGATCCAGGAGGCGCTGCTCAGCACGCCCGATCGCCGCGACGACCTCGTCCAGGGCCAGCTCCCCTCTCCGGATCGCGCGTAGGAAGCCCAGGTCGGGCTCGGGGACAGGGAGAGTGATCCGTCCCGTGATCAGCAGCTCCACGCCCTGGATCCCCAGACGCATGGCATGCATGGCGAACTTGGTGTCGTACCCGTGGACGGCCACCAGCTCGGGCCTGTTGGTGTGCGCGCCGACCTCGCCGGTCATCGCCGCCTTCTGCGAACGCAGATATCCCAGGAACCTTTCGGCGGCCAGCTTGGAGACGAAGCGCTCCGAGCTGGACGCCAGCTCCGCGCCCACCTCGTTGCGGAACACGACCTCGTCGTCCGGCACGAACAACGCCAGGAGCACGGTGGGGTTGCCCTCGAGCGCCAGGCGGCACCACTTGCGGGCGGAGTAGACGACGACATCGAGATCGCCGGCGCCCGACCGGTTGGCCAACCCGCCGGGGCGGTCCCAGACGGTGTGGCGCTGGTACTGCTCGAACTCGATCTCGCGACGCGTGCTGCCAGTGCCTGCGGGGACCCGCGCCAAACCGGTGACGAACCTCGCAGGCTCCAGGCAGATGCCCATCTCGTCGCGGTCGTCCTGCCCGCTGATCGACGTGCCGTGCACCCCGGAGCCCACCTGCACCCGAAGGATCAGACCCGCTTCCGCGATCGACCGGGCTTCCTCGGAAGCATGCGGGTGGTCGAAGCCTGGCGGTAGCACCCGGTTGCCGTCGATCGTCGAGACCCGTGCCATGCCGCCAGACCCTAGCGCCGGGGAAGACCGCACACTGCGGGAACATCTGGTGTCGCCCGACATCTCCAACCGGCGTACATCCGGTGAGGAAGGAGGGGTCATGGATTCCCAGCAGCTCAGACGCATCGAGGCCCCGCGCCCGGCGGACTGGTTCTTCAAGGAGTCGGTCACCGTCATCGCCCCGCACGGCGAGGCCAACGTGATCATCTCCGGCGAGCCCCTCGGCCCCGGCATCTCGGTCGATCGGTACGCCGACATCCAGGGCGAGCTCCTCGCCGCGGAGTTTCCCGGCTTCCACCAGGAGTTCTTCGAGCCGACGGTGGTGTTCGGGCACCATCTCGGCTACCTCCGGCAGTTCAGCTGGCGGCCCCCGGACGGGGTGCCGGTCACCCAGCTCCAGTGCTACGCGGTGGAGGAGTCGCGGGGCTACACCGGCACCGCCACCACCCCGGCGACCGCCTTCTCCCGCCATGAGCACGTGCTCCGCTGGGTCCTCGTCAACGCCTCGATCGACGGGTGACCGGGCCAGATGGATGGCGCTCAGATGGATGCCATGGTCGAGAAGGTGCGCGAGCTGGCCAGGCTGAAGCGGCAAGCAGATGCGGGGGAGATCGAGTACTGGGAGTACGTCGTACAGGCGATCGAGCTCGGCGGGCTCCTCGACGAGCACCCGGAGCTCAGCGCTGGCTTCGCCGCGGCCGTCGTGGGCGAGCAGGACCGCGAAGCAGCCCTGGACCTCCTGGACGACGTGCTGCAGTGGGTCAATGACCTGGCGATCGCCGACGTCCTCGATGCGACGAGCGTGCTGGACCTCGCCGTGGCGCGGCGGGTCCTGCTGACGGACGAGTACGGGTGGGCCGACAAGCTCCAAAACCATCAGGAACGGTTCGCGGCGATCACGGCCGAGCACCTGATCGCCTCGCACGTAGAGGGAGACGGCGACACGCAGGAGTGGCGCACGCGGCTGGTGGAGCGGGTCTGGGAGCTGCCCCCCGCCGACGCGTGGATGGTCATGGGCCAGCTCGGCATCCACCTTCCCGAGGACACCGATGCTCCGGATCGCCAGAGCTGGTGGGGCTTCACCTTCGAGCTCGCACCCCGCGACGTCTTCGGTGCGGACCCGCCTGTCCAGCCGCTCCCGGAGGTCGTCGCGCTCGCGGAGACGCATGCGGCGGCGTATCTCGTCGCGATCGACCGCCTGGGCGGTCTGGCCGACAGCGGGGTTCGCCGCTGGGTCCGGCTCGTCGGCTACTCGGTCCCTGGATGCGGGGCGCCCAGCTGTTGTCGCCCCGGGCTCTGGGAGGCCGCCGTCGCCCGGCGCGGATTGTGCCCACGCCAGCCCGTGCCGCGCGGCTAGCCCCCTCACCCGCAGTATCGACACGTCTCCAGGCTCCCGGGTCCGGAACATTCACACCGGACCACCTCTCTTACCAGCACCGACACCCAGGAGGGCAGCACCATGAGCGACTTCGACAGCTCCGAGTCCGGCTTCGACGAGGACCCCAGCGACCTGACCGATGCGCCGATCGCCGGCGACCCGATCACCGAAGGCGGCCAGGTGACCGTCACCGACTGGAGCGGCGATGCCGACAGCATCCCCGACCTCGCGGTCGAGCAGCTGGTCGACGGTTCCTACATCGCCATCAGCGACGACAACGGCGACCAGCTCGCCGACTCGCTCGGCGTCGACATCGACGGTGACGGCGACTACGAGATCATCGTGGTGCGCCAGGGCGAGGACTACCTCCTGATGCGGGACCTCGACAACGACGGCGTCTTCGAGGACGAGGTGTCCATGACTCGCGCCGACCTCGATGCTTCCGCACCCGAGGTGGCGAACGCGCTCGACATGTGGTTCGAGGACTCGTCGGTCACACAGTCACCGGAGCAGGTCTCTCCCGAGCCCTCGGTCGAGGAGCCGGTCGCCGACGACGGGTCCCAGTGGGTGCAGGACGGCCAGCTCGTCGGCGACCCGACAGGGGACGCGGAGCACTGGTTCGAGCAGGCCGTCAACGGCTTCTGCGTGCCGGCCAGCGTGGCCCAGATCGTGTCGGAGTACACCGGCGTCCACTACGAGGACGAACAGGCGTTCGTCGAGCAGGCCAACGAGCTGCACGTCTTCGTCGTCGGGCCCGACGGCGTACCCGGTGTCGGCATCGACGGCGCCGAGAAGATGCTCGACGCCGCGGGTGTCCCTGCCACCATGGTCGAGGGCGGCGGCATGGAGAGCCTCGTGACCTGGCTGGACGAGGGTCGCCGGGTGCTGGCCGGCGTGGACAGCGGCGAGATCTGGTACGGCGAAGACGCCGAGGACAACGCCGCCGACCACGCCATCGTCGTCACCGGCGTGGATCTCGAGCGTGGTGTGGTCATCGTCAGCGACCCCGGCGACCCGGAGGGCAACCAGAAGGAGTACCCCGTCGAGCTGTTCGAGGACGCGTGGGAGGACTCCAACTTCGCTGCCGTCGTGTGCGACGAGCCGGCCGGGAGCATGGCGACCACCGATGGGACCGAGCCTGTGTCCTTCGAGGAGGCTTCCCTCGAGACCCAGCCTGTGAGCGAGGCCGGCGTGGTGCCGTCGCTGACCGACGAGGCGGACCAGTCGCGCACGGAGAAGGGCGTCGAGTGGCTGGTGCAGCACCCGTGGGTCGTCATCCCCGTCGTCCTCGTCGCCAGCCGCGTCATCGGCAGTCGCCCGAACGTCTCGTAGCCGGCGCGTCGGCGACTCAACGCATCAGGGGGAACGATGGAGACGAGCTACGTACTGGCGATCGACTTCGGCACGTCCAACACCTCGGCGGCCGTCGGTCTCCAGGGTCGTGGGCCGGCGACGGTCAGGCTCGAAGCCAAGTCCGACGCGATGCCCTCGTCCGTCTTCCTGAGCGCTCAGGGGCATTGGGCCGTCGGCGAGCAGGCGGACAACCAGGCGCGCATGCGGCCCGAGGCCTTCGAGCGGACGCCCAAGCGGCGGCTCGCCGAGCCGATGGTCGCGCTGGGCAGCGAGCTCGTGCCGTCCCACGAGCTCGTCGGGCACGTGCTGCGTCAGGTGCTGAGCACCACGGTGGCCCGGTCCGAGGACGTGGTGCCCTGGCAGATCGTCATGACCCACCCCCAGTCGTGGGCTCGACCCCGCCGGGACCAGCTGCGCGCCGCGCTGGCCTCGGCGGGCTATCGCGGCCCGGTGCGGATGGTCTCGGAGCCGATCGCCGCGGCCTACCACTACGCCGATCAGGCTCACTGGGCACCGGGCAGCCTCATCGCCGTCGTGGACTTCGGCGGCGGCACCTTCGACGCGGCGCTGCTGCGCGTCGAGGAGGTGGGCGCGAACGGGCCGAAGATCGCGGTGATCGACGCCACGGGCGTCGACCCGCTCGGTGGCGACGACTTCGACGTCTACCTCGAGCTCTGGGTGCTCCGCCAGCTCACGGCCAGTGGCCGCGACGACCTGGTGAGCCGGCTCGAGGACCCCGCGCAGCTGCGGTGGCGGCTGATGCTGAGGGAGGCGGTGCAGCGCGCCAAGCACGACCTCTCGGCGCGAGCCAGCACCCAGCTGGGCGTGCAGGTCGGTGAGGACTTCGTCGAGCTGGGGGTGACCCAGCAGGAGTTCGAGAACTTGATCGCCGACGACGTCTGGCGTGCCGTGGCCGCCACGCGCGCGCTGCTCGACGCCCACGGCGGCGCCGCCGCACTGACCCGTGTGTACCTCACCGGCGGCAGCAGCCTGATCCCGCTCGTCCAGCGGGAGATGCAGGCGCTCACCGAGGGCAAGGTCGCCCGGATGGACGACCCCAAGCAGGTCACCGCCCTCGGCGCGTTGAAGGTGCCCGGTGACGTCGACAGCGACCTCGAGCCGGTCGCGACCCCTGGGCGTGGCGGTGCCGGCGGTGGCGCCGAGGATGGTGAAGATGCCGGGCGTCCGGACACGGGGGGTGTTCGCCTGCCACCCCCGCCCCCTCCGCCGCCCCCACCGCCGCGACGACCCTGGCTGAAGTGGGTGGGCATCGCTGCCGCCTCCATCCTCGCGCTGGTGGTCATCGCGGCTATCGCGAGCAGCGGGGACGGCTCGTCCGGGGACGACACCACGACCAGCGAGACCGACGTACCCACGAGTGAGCCGTCCGACGAGCCCACAGATGGGCCCAGTGACGAGCCCACCGACGAGCCCACCGACGAGCCGGCCGGGTGCCAGCTGTCCGCGACCAGCTGCGACCTGGTCGACGTCGTGGTCGCCTCGGGGCTGGCTGACGAGGCGGACTGCTATGAATCCGGCTTCGACGACTTCGTGGTGGGGTGCACCCCCGCTGGTGTGGGCTCGCTCGACCCGTCAGCGGAGGTGCTGGTGGGCTACGGCAAGGGCAAGGCCAACGCCTTTGCGGTCGAGCTGGGGCTCAAGCCGAACACCCTGCCTGGCTACAGCCAGGGCGGCACGAGCTATGCGAGCACCTACTCCGAAGGCGAAGGCGCCTACATCGGCTACACCTACGACGACGGGTCAGCCATCCTGCTGTGGTCGGAGATCGACGAGGACGTCTCCTACTACATCTACTCGGAGAACGTCACCTTGGACCAGCTCGATCGGTGGTGGGACAACCATTTCATCTCCTGACGCGTCCCGCTCCGCGCTGGACGACCTGATCGCCGAGCTCGAGCCGACGCTGGGGGCCGACCAGGCCGCCGCGGCGGCGCTCGGTCGCGTGCAGCGCGACCACACGGAGCCGCTCCGGGTCGGCCTGGTGGGCCGGGTGTCCGCGGGGAAGTCGACGCTCGTCAACGCGATCGTGGGCCGGCGGGTGGCTCCCACGGCCGCGCAGGAGTGCACCCGGCTGGTGACCGTCTATCGCCGGGGCGCGCCCGAGGCCTGGACCTGCGTCGACGCCGACGGTCGCGAGCACCCGCTGCCTCACGATCCGCGCGAACGCGACGACAGGCTCGCGGGCATCGACCGGCCCGAGCGCATCGACGTCACGTTGCCGTCGGCAGCGCTCGACGACCTCGTCCTGGTCGACACCCCCGGCCTCCAGGGCGCGAGCGAGGAGACGGACTCGGCCGTGGTGGCTGCGCTCGCGGGCTTCGACTGCTTGCTCTACCTCTTCCGCGGTGACGTGCGTGCTGACGACGAGGGGCTCGCCACCGAGTTCGCCAAGGCGACCGGAGGCACCCGCGCGTCGGCGCGGCGCGCCGTCGGGCTGCTCTCGCACGCGGACGCCTTCGGCGCCGGGGCCTTCGGTGCTGAGGACCCGATCGACGCGGCCCGCGCTCGTGCGCGCGAGCTCGAGGCGGCGTACGCCGTCAGCTTCGCGCGGGTGCTCGCGGTGAGCACGCTGCTCGGTGAGAGCGCGCGCACCGGCGCGATCACTGAGAGCCGCACCGGCCTGCTCCGCTCGTTGGCGACGCGCCCGGAGGCCGAGCTGCGCTTCGCCAACGTGGTGCCGCTCGCGGGGGTCGAGCCCGAGGCGCTGCTCGACCTGGAGGCGACGCTCGCGCCGTACGGTCTTGCTCACGGCCGCTCGGCCGCGACCACGGTGCGTGAGCTCACCGCCTGGGCAGAGGAACGCTCGGGCTTCGGCGCGCTGCAGCAGCACCTGGACGAGGCCGTGCGGCCGGTCGTGCACGCCAGCCGTCTGCGGGACGCCGTCGAGGCGCTGACAGGCCTGGTCCGGGGGCTCTCAGGCCCCGCCCGCCCGAGGGCCTCGGACGTCCTCGAGCGGCACCTGGGTGGCGCAGGTTTCCAGGTCGTCCGCGAGCTGACCGCCTATCTCGAGCTGCTCGGCAGCGCGCCCAGCCATCGGTGGCGGGCAGATCTCGAGCAGCTGCTGGCCCGGCCGGCGGTCGAGGACCGCCTCGCCTGGCTGAGGTCGCTGGACGGCAGCGCCGATCGTGCCACGATCCTGGCGCGCGCCAGTCGCTACACGGCAGCCGGATCGTTGGCCCGGCTGGGGGCCGAGGCGTTGGCGGCGCGGACGCTCTCGGCCAGCATGGTCCTGATGGCGCAGGAGGTGGGGTGAGCGCGACGAGCACCGATGCGGCGCTGCGGATCGGGCTGGACGAAGCGATCGAGGACGCGCTGGGCGTCCTCGAGACGCACGGACTGCCCGAGTCGGCACCGGTTGTCGCGCAGCTGCGTGCCCGCGTCGACGAGCCGGTCAGCACACCCCGTGTCGTGGTCGTCGGCGAGGGCGGCCGGGGCAAGAGCACGCTGGTCAACGCGCTGGTCGACCAGCCCGGCCTGAGCCCGGTCGGGGCGTCGACGGGGACGGGCTACGTCGTGGTCGTGGCCGAACCCGTCGAGGAGGCCTACGTCGTCACCACCGGGGCAGATGGTGTCGAGCGGATCACCGTCGACCAGATGCACGCCCGCGCTCGGGAAGGGGGACCCGAGCTGAGGGTCGCGTTCGAGGCCCACGTCGAGGCTCCCCGTCTCGGCGACGTCGTCGTCGTCGACACCCCTGGGCTCAACGCCAGCGACGAGTCACGCACGCTGCTCACCCAGCGGCTGGTCGCCGCGGGGGGCATGGTGATCCTCACCGTCGACGCCGGATCCCCCATCGCGACCCCGGAGCTGGTGCAGCTCGAGGTCTTCGCGCGAGACGTCGAGGTCGTGGCCGTGGCGGTGACGATGGCCGACAAGTACCCAGGCACCGCGGCGGACATCGTCGACTCGGTCCGCCGTCGGTTGGCTGAGAGGTCGGCCCGCCTCGGCGCGGTGCCGCTGTCGAGCGTCTCGGCCAAGGACTACGAGGACGCCGCGGCACTGCCCGACGGACCCTTGCGCGACCAGGTGCGCAGCTCCTCGGGCGTGCCCGCGCTTCAGCAGCGGATCGCCGAGCTGGCCCCCCGGGCGGAGGTGCTGCGCGCGGCCAACGTCCTGCGGAGCTGTCGCTCCCAGCTCGACGAGGCCGGCCGCGGTCTCGACCTGTTGCGCAACGCCAGCGAGGGCACGGTCAGCGCCACCGACCAGCAGGAGCTGGAGGAGCGGGTGCGCGTCCTCCACGAGCGCAGGACGCAGTGGCCGGCGCGGCTCGACCGCGACGTCTCGCGGCTCGTTCGACGATGCCGCCAAGAGCTGCGTGACTCGCTCTGGCAGATCCAGGAGGAGACCGAGGAGGCGCTCAACCGGCTGCCGGTCAAGGGTCGGGCCGCCGCCCTGGAGGCGCTCACCGCGCGCTTCAGCGACCAGATCCACGAGCTGCGGCTGCGGGTGCGCGAGCAGCTGCACACGGGTCTGGCGGGCATCGCGAACGAGGCACTCGACGACCGCGCCGACGCCGACTCGCTGCTGTCCGTCCTCGACCTCGGGGAGGACGCGGTGGGGCGGGCGGGTCCGGCCCCCGACTTCGGCCAGCGGTCGCGCAAGAGGATCGACACCGCGGACGCCGTGCACGTCGCGGCGGCGGCCGCCATGTCGTTCGTCGCCGGCCCAGGCGCGCTGGTCTACTCGGTGATGGGCGTGTTTCGTCGCGGTGGCGCAGTGGACGCGTCCGAGCGCAACAAGACCCTGCACAAGACCCTCAACCGGCTCCGCGACGAGATCCTCCATGACATCGAGGAAGCGGTGGGGGAGATACGTCCCGAGATCCTCTGGAAGGTGAACGAGCACCTGAGGGCGCAGCACGCCGCGGCAACCGGCGCCGTGAACCGCGCCAACGTCGCCAGGGTCTCCTCCGCCCAGGAGCGCAAGACGTTGGTAGCCCAGGTCGAGGCGCGCAAGGCGGCCGTCACTGCCGCGCTCCAACGTGTGGACGCGGCCCTGGCGGAGGTCCACGCCGCCCGCACGAGCTGACCGCTCGGGAACATCGGAGGCGCTCGGAGTCTCCAACCTCCGTCACGTCCCGCAGCACCGCCGACCAGGAGAGTCATCCATGGGCAAGGTCGCTCCCACCGACTGCGCGGAGTCGACGGCGTCCTCCACCTCGCCGGGCGGCTCGCTGGTGGAAACCTCCTCGTCCGACGGCAGCAGCGGTCCGACAGCAAAGCCCTCGGTGCCGTCGACGCGGTCACCCACCTCGAAGCCCGCACCGACCGCCTCGACGAGCTGCCCGTCGCCTCCCGTCGACCAGGACGGCCCGACGACGCAGGACGCCGGCGGCCTCAATCTCGCCTGGGTGCTGGCCCTGGGCGGGCTGGTGCTGGTGGTCGTGCTGGTCGCGGTGCTGGCCGCCCTGTCAGCACGCGCCCGCCGACACGAAGGGTCGGCGGCCCCGTCGCGCCCCCAGTCGCCCTCGCCACAGCCTTCCTTACAGCCGCCGCCCTCCACTCCGCCCCCCACCGCGCCGTCGACCCCGCCCTCGACGACGGTCGCCCCGGTGCTCGACCACGGCGCGATCGACGAGCTGGTGCGGGCCTGGGATCGGACCACCGACCCAAGCCAGGCCGCGATGATCGAGGCAGACCTGGGGCGTCTCGGCGTGACGCGGGTGAGCGCCCGGCCTGGTGAGGCGCTGAACCCCTCTCTGCACCGCGTGGTGGACGTGACCGACGAGCCAGGGGTCACGCCGGGCACCCTCACGGACGAGGTGCGGCCGGGCTGGACCACCGGCACCGAGGTGATCCGCCCGGCTGACGTGCGAGTTCGGGGCGCGGGCTCCTGAGTGGAGGAGCTGCCAGGACGACGGGTCGCGGGTCGGACGGTCGGGCCCTGTAGCCGAGCAGGACGAGCCCACCCGTGGCGACCGACAGCAACGGGTCGGCCCATGACGAACGGAGCTGCATCAGCGAGCTGGCGGCGGCAAAGGGAACGCCGGCATCGCGCAGCGCCTGGTGCTCAGCGACCGTGGACCGATGCTGGGATCCCTGGATCTAGGGTGTCCCTGGACGGGGAAAGGTCGGCTGGCGACCCTGGTCCCGGCACACTAGGAGATCCGATGCCCGTCACCCGTGGGTTCTTCCGCAAGCGCCCCGAGAGCGCTGCCGGCCGGCTGCCGCCCGGCCAGTACGACACAGGCGGCAGCTGGCCCGTCCTCACCGCTGAGGCCACCCCGCAGATCCACCTCGACAAGTGGTCCATCTCCGTCGACGGGCTGGTCGACCGGCCCGCGACGTGGAGCTGGGAGGCGATCCAGCGGCTGCCGCGCTCGTCGTACACCGGTGACATCCACTGTGTGACCACGTGGTCGAAGTTCGGCGTCACGTTCACCGGGGTCAGCGTCGACGACCTGCTGGAGGCGGCGAGCCCGCAGGCCGACGCCCGCTTCGTGCTGGCACACTCCAGCACCGGCTACACCACCAACCTCGCCTTGTCCGACATGACCGGCGGCAGGGCCTGGGTGGTCTGGGAGTACGGCGGGCAGCCGCTCGCCCGGCAGCACGGTGGCCCGGTGCGACTTCTGGTACCCCACCTCTACTTCTGGAAGTCCGCCAAGTGGATCTCCCGCCTCGAGCTCCTCGCCGAGGACCAGCCCGGGTTCTGGGAGCGCAACGGCTACCACGACCGCGGAGACCCTTGGCTCGAGCAGCGCTACCAGGGCGACCCGTGAACAGCCCGGATCCGGAGGCGCTGCCGTTGAGCCCGATCGACGACGTCGTCCCGATCGAGACCACGTGGACGACCGGCCGGATCATCACCAAGGATCTGCCCACACCGGAGACGGTGCGGCTGCGGATGCTGGTCGAGGACCGGCAACGGCACGCACCGGGACAGCACTACCTGATCAGGCTCCGAGCGCCTGACGACTACACCGCCCAGCGGTCCTACTCCGTCGCTTCGGACGACGACGACCCGCTGGTGGAGTTCCTCGTCGAGCGCCTTCCCGGCGGGGAGGTTTCGGAGTTCCTGTCCGACGTGGCCGAGGTCGGCGACGTCCTGGAGCTCCGGGGCCCGATCGGGCGGTGGTTCGTCTGGGACACCCGCACTCCGGCGTTCTGCCTGGTCGGTGGGACCGGCGTCGTGCCGGCGGTCGCCATGATCCGCACCGCCCGCCGCCTGGGCCGGGCGGATCGGCTCGCGGTGTTGGCGGTCGGGCGAACCCCCGGGATGCTGCCCTACGTCGATGAGCTGCGGCAGGCCGGCGCCACGATCGCGTTCACCCGCCACGACGACGGCCAACGTCCGGCAGGGGCGCCGTCGCGGGAGGAGGTCCTCCCGCTGCTGGACTCGGCCGAGGTCTTCTACGTCTGCGGCTCGGCGAGGTTCGCCGAGTACGCCGTACCACTTCTCATCGACTGCGGCGCCGACCCGGCGGCGATCCGCGTGGAGCAGTTCGGAGCCACCGGCTAGGCCATGTATCGCACCGCACAGCCGTCGCCGACAGGACGACGACAGGGCGACGACGGGGGAGCGAGGTCAAGATCTCGTACGAACGCGGGGTCGTCGAAGCCGGGGCGCCCGCGCGCGACGCTGCGCTTCACCTTCGACACCTGAGGCCCGGGCCATCGTCGTCGTGGGCTACCCGGAGTCCCAGTCGTCGGTGGTCAGGATGAAGACGAGCCGCCAGCCGAGCTCGGTGGGCCGCTTCTCGGTGTACATCGAGGCGATGATCGCGCGGCCCTCGTCGATCTCGCGCTGCTTGGTGCCGGGCCTCGTGGTCAGCTGGATCTCGAGTGCCCTCCCGTGGATCTCGACCCACCACACCTCTTGGAACGCGTTCACCTGGCGATGGGCGCCCGGACGTCCGGCGACGGTCGCCGGCGTCCAGTCCTCAGGGACTCGACCTTCGCCAGGCTCGATCGTGATCTTGACGTCGCCGGACCCGTAGCCGTTGTGCATGAAGCCTGGGATGCAGCTCTGGCTGTAGGCGCAGGTGCGTCCGTCCCACGAATAGGCCCCGGCGCGGTTCTTGCTCGTGGTCGGCCAGCCCCGGACGTCCTCGGGGGGGACGCGCGGCACGCTGGCCGCAGGGCTCTGGTCCGGCGTGGTCGGAGTGGGTTCGACCGTGGGAGTCTCGTTCGGGACAGCAGGCGCAGGTGACGGCGTCGCGTCGTCGGGGCCGAGGGCGGTTCCGCCCACGACGATGGCGGCGACGGCGACTGCGCTGACCGTGACCGCGGCCAGGCGCCGGCGCACGATCCGGCGGTCTGCGAGGGCAACCAGCTGGTCGAATTCGAGCTGGGGGCGCACGACAGTGTCGGCGCTCTGACGGAGGAGCTCTCGCAGCGAGTCGTTCATGACGTCAGCTCCTCCTCTCCGGTCGGGACCAGGTCGAGGGACGGGCCCATGCGCTCGCGGAGCCGGGCGAGGCCGGTCGACACGTGGCTCTTCACCGCGCCGACCGAGCAGTCCATCAGCTCGGCCGTCTGGGCGACGCTGAGATCCTCGTAGTAGCGCAGCACGATCGCGGTGCGCTGTCGGGGCGGGAGACCGCGCAGGTGGGCGACCAGCAGCTGGTGGGTCGCCACGACGTCCGCTCCGTCGTCGATCGGGGCCTCGGGCAGTGCGTCGGAGGGCCGTTCGTGGAAGGAGCGGCGCCGTCGCCAGCCGATCACGGTCCTGACCATCGTCTGGCGCACGTAGCCCTCGATCCTGGAGATGTCGCGAATCCGCGGCAAGGCGATCAGCGTCTTGACCAGGGCTTCCTGCAGCAGGTCCTCCGCGAGCTGGTGGTCACCGACGAGCAGGTACGCCGTGCGCAGCAGGGCGTGGCCCCGGTGCTCGACGAGCTCGGTGAACGCCGAGGTGCCGCGTGGCCGTCCCACCGCCCGCCCCCTCTCCGGCAGGTCCCGAGTGCCCTTGATCTTCCACCCGTAAAGAGGCTTTGGGGCGAGGCGAAGGTTCAGTCAACCGGGTGGGGCTGCGACCGCGACTCGGCCTCACACGTTCGACGTACGCCAGGTCGGCTCGGCGCGGCTCAGAGCTTCGCCAGCGCGTCTCGCAGTCCCTCCTCGGCCTCGTCGCCGAGCTTCTTGAAGGCCGGCGCGAGGAGGGGAGCGGCATATTTGGCTACACCGCGGAACTCGAAGTCGGCGGTGTAGGTGACCCGGCTGCCCGTGCCGGCCGGCTCGATGTCGATGGTGTCGCGCGCGACGACGGTCTTGTTCT
Organism: Nocardioides bigeumensis; assembly: GCF_039531755.1. Lineage (NCBI taxonomy): Bacteria > Bacillati > Actinomycetota > Actinomycetes > Propionibacteriales > Nocardioidaceae > Nocardioides > Nocardioides bigeumensis. Next base: position 370,612 of record NZ_BAAAQQ010000011.1, on the reverse strand, counting down.
CGCCCTGGATCACGTAGCGACTGTCCGGGCGGTGCTCGATCACCTCGTAGGTCAGCTCGGTCTCGCGGCCCGCGAACTTCGACACGTTGCGGTACTTCGTGCCGGCGCCTCCGTCCCCGCTGAGGAGGGTCGTGCGCACCGTGCCCGGGTCCCACTCGTTGGTGGTGGTGAAGTCGCTGAGGTAGGCGAACACCGCGGCCGGGGCGGCAGGTGTCTCGACGGAGCGTTGGATCTGCATGTCCCAAGGCTACGGACCGCGCGTGAGTCGGCACGTCGAGCGCTGCTGGGCAAACAATCGGCAGGGTCGACGCAACCCGCTGCCCATCAGCGGAGTCTGAACCTGCGAGGAGGTGGTGCCGATGCCGGCGATCACTCGCGCGCAGACGGGAACGTTCGAGGAGTACGCCGCGGCGGCGTGGCCGTCGCTCTACCGCCACGCCTACCTGCTGAGCGGCAACCACGCCGACGCCGAGGACCTGGCCCAGCAGACGCTGATCAAGGCCCATGGCGCGTGGTCGAAGGTGGCCCGTGTCGAGGCGCCGCAGACATACGTACGCCGCATCCTCATCAACACCTTCCTGTCCACGAAGCGCCCGATGGGCCGCCGGCTCGAGGTGCTTGCGGGGGACAACGCGCCGGAGGCGGCCGCCCCACCGACCGCCGGTCCCGAGGACCGGATGACGCTCTGGCCGCAGGTGCGTGAGCTGCCGCCGCGACAGCGCGCGGTGATCGTCCTGCGCTACTACGAGCAGCTCAGCGAGGCCGAGATCGCCGACGCCCTCGGCTGCTCGCGCGGCACCGTGAAGTCCACGGCGCACCGCGCGCTCCAGAACCTACGAACTGCTCTCGGTGATGGGAGGAACGAATGATGTACGACGACCTCGAGCGGACCCTGATCCGCGAGCTGGACGACGTCGCGAGCAACCTGGTCGTTCCCGAGATGCCGGCCCTCCCAGCGATGTCCGGCCCGTCCCGCTGGCGTACGGCCGCGCCCTTCCTCGCGGCGGCGGCCGTGGTGGTCGTCGTGCTGGCCACGGTCCTCACCGTGCTGACCGGGGGGAGTCCCGACCGCAGGGACCCTGCGCCGGCGCCGAGCCCGACCGCCCCCACGGCCTCCACCGATGCCACGGACGAGGGCTCGCTCTCGCGGGCCATGCCTCTCGACCCGGTGGATGTCGGCCTGGACCTCTATGTCGGTGGCGAGCAGGTGCCGGGCCGCTGGTGGCTCGCCCAGGGTCGCGGCACCCATTGGATCGCCCAACGTCAGGACGGCAGCTGGTGGTGGGGGTACGACGTGCAGCCGCAGGCGCTCGAGGGCGACATGGAGCAGCCGCCCGTCATCTCGCCGAACGGCGGGTATCTCGCGCGGGTCCTGAGCGAGGGAGGGTTCGCGATGCTGACCGGCAACGACACCGAGGAAGCAGGTGAGGGCTTCGGTGGGGTGGACCTGCCGGGCTACGAGCTGTCCCCGCTGCCGCGCGCGATCGCGGTGACGGACGAGGGCCTGGTCGTCGCGGGTGGGCCGAGCGGCCAGGTCCTCTGGCGACCGCTCGACGACCACAGGACCATCGACCTCGCGGAGACCGCGCCTGGGCAGGTCGTCATCGGCAGCACCGACGCGGGCCTGATCGTCACCGAAGGCAACCCCGAGGACCTCCCCGACGGCACCCAGGGCTCGCCGTACCTCGCGGAGATCTCAGCGGATGGCGTGCTCACCCGGGTCGCCGACGTGCCGACCCACGACGTTCTCGAGGCGAGCAAGGAGTGGCTGGCGTACGTGCCTCCGGGCACGGTGGGCGGAGAGGCATCGGGGGCCTCGGAGCTTCAGGTGCAGCGTCTGGACGGCTCCGCGCCCGGCGTGCTGTCCCCGCCTGACGGCTGGCTGTTCGTCGCCCCCGGCTTCCGCTGGGAGTCCGGCGACCGGCTCATCGCCAAGGTGGTCACCCGAGACGGTGGCGACGAGGGTCTCGTGCGGTGTCGTCCCGATCCGGCGGAGTGCGGGTTCGTCTATCTGCCCTGATCAGGGATTGTTGTGGCCGCTGGCAGCGGCGCGAACGCGGCAGTTCTGGATGATTTGGGTGGTGAGGGGCCTCTGGCATCGAGTACGGCGTCCGCTAGCTGCACTCGGCAGCAGGCGCAATTCGTTGTTGCTAGTCGGTGGTGTCAGCGTCCGAATCGTATAGGTCGTCGGCCGGCGCCTCAACGCCTGAAATTGGCCCGGTTAACTCCTGAACATGAGTGTGCAGAAAGTCACTTCTTGCTTCCAGGAACCTCTGAAAATATCGTCTGCAAGGACGAAGTCCACTGCATTGAAGAGGCTGCTCGTCTTGGTGTGTCACCGACGTTGAGTGTCGGCAACCCGACGGCGGTTCGGCGGAGCGAGCGTCACGCACAGCTTGGCGGGGGAGCGAGCAGTATTCCCAATCAGCGGGTGTCAGTGCGAACCGCTGCTTCCACAACCCAGGAACCAAGGTTGCGATACACCAATCCAAAACCAACAGATTGGATCAAGAGTTTGACGTCGCCGGAGGGTTCCTCAGGCAGCAGCACGCTCCCAGATGCCTTTGGAACGAAGCGCAGGTAGTCGAGCAGCTGGCCTACAGCCAACCGAACGGTCGCGCGGTCGCTTTTGGCCTTGGCTTCGTATAGCACGTGGGCCGTAGGGTCGTACGTGTCGGTGATGAGCTCGTGGCGCTCTCCGGGAATCCTGATTCGAAGGCGATGTGGCTCGCCTCCTTGAATCCGAAGCCATGCCTCAAATTGCGTGACAAGGGCAGCCTCATGACGTTGCGCGACCCGTCCGACGGTCGGAGCGAGCTCGTACTCAGACACCAGGTTCTGCTCGCTTGGAACCTGGTTTACCTCGGCGTCGCCTGCGAAACTCGCGGCATGCACCTCGGCTCCCGGGTCGGGCGCCTCGTCTCCAGGCTGGATCGTCCCGACTTTCGTTTTTGAGTCGGCACGCAGGACCTGAGCCCCTTTTGTCGCCTGAGCAAGAGGCGCTGGCCTCTTGCGCGCTTCCCTGCTGACTAACCGAAACACGATGACCTGCCGAAGGTTACCGGCAGCATCGGGCGCCGGCCGCATCCGGTAGGGCGCGGCGGCGTCGAGGCGGAACTCGCCCACATACCTCTGCCGCTTGCCGCCCGGCCGCGCAGGTTCATCCACAGCCTTGAACAGCCGGATCGCTCGTCCAGCAGCTTCATGATCGAGAATTGCCGCGTTCCCCGCGCGCATCGTCTGGTTGCCCAGGCGACCCTCCCCCGTGTAATAAAAGACGTTGGGGTCATCGTGGTCCCATTCGTCGTAGTCGTACCCATTCTGAGCGCCCTGCTTTGGATCTGTGTAGATGAACACGTTCGGCGAGGTTCGCGAAGGCTCGATGCCGCCGTACGTAGAGCCTCCATATGTCGCGTGAATGTCGGCTCTCAGTGCGATGTCGCCGGGGGCGTACATCCAGTCACGTCCAGCGTGCAGGACCTCGAAACCGAGCTCAGCCAATTTGGACACAACAGTCGCCTCGCCGCCGCTGAACTCATCGGCGCTGAGCGCGCGTCCGTGCTGGATCCCGTGCGCAGCGGCAACAATGGCCTTGGACTCGTAGGTCTTTCCTGCCTGCAGGACGAAGTATGTTCGCGCCTTTCCAAAGCCGTAGCGCATCAAGAAGCCGTCACGGCCAAGACGGTCATGCTCAGCCAGGGCACGTGTTACCGCTGCAGGGTCCGTGAGCTCAGCAAGTCCCATGACTGCCACATCCACGTGAGTTGTTCGAGTGGGCGAGGAACCGGGTCGCACAATTCAAGGCCTGGATGGCCGGCAAAGCGGGCTTGCCGGAAGACAGGCGAATACGGTTGGCGAGCACGTGAGAGCTCCTGTGAGTGGCGTAGATAGGAGCTTGGACGCTAGCAACGACAAGGCTCGACGTCTGCAGCTTGCGTCAAGAATGGCTGACGGGGCCGATGCGAATGTGGACCTGGCTCGGGCCCGTCGCTCTCCTCAGCAGGTGAACCAGTTGCCCCGACTTCCCTGGCGGGCGACCTTCTCAGCCCTGGCATAGCTGCGCTGGCGCGTGAGCTTGCCCTTGGCGACATACAGCTCGCTCCAGCCCTTGACCAGCTGCTGGCGGTTGACGTCCTTCTTCCCCTTGTGGACGTACCGAAGCAGGTCGCCCTTACCGTTCTTGTTGCGTTGCTTCTTGTCGGGGATGAGCTGGACTCGGGTGCCGACAGGCGTCACCTTCTTCAGTGCGCGCTTCGACTCGATGCCGCCGCACTTGTTGAGCTTCGGCGCTCGAGTGCCTAACAAGCTGACCGTTGCCTTCGAGCCGCCGGGCACGTACTTGACGCGGACACGGTCCCCGTCGATCACCTTGGTGACGATGACCTTCTGCGCCGGCGCCGGCTGCGGGTTCGGCGACGGAGACGGCGACGGCTGCGGAGGATTGCTGCCGGTGAAGCAGGGGCAGGGGTTGCTCTCGCAGGCGATTCCGTCGCCGTCCGAGTCAAGGTTGTCGGGGTCGGAGGCCGGACCTCCATGGTTCAGGAAGTAGATCTGCGCAGCACGCTGACTAGGAAAGTCACCGCAATCCATGTCCTTTGCCTGCGCTGTCGACGAGGACAAGGCGAGGACCGCCCCTCCAGCGACAGTCATGACACAGAGCAGGGCGATAGCGAGAAGACGTCGAAAGAGCACGGGGCACCCCGAATTGTTGGCGTAGGCAAGGTCTGTGGAACGTAACAAGGCCGGCACGACTGAGTAAAGACATGCCTTACAGAATCGACCGATCGGCCACCTCTGGAAGAGTGACCAGCCTGTTGCGCCACGAGGTCAGCGTGCCCAGCACCCCCATGGAGGCCACAGGGGACCGAACGATTGGGGAAGAGTTGCACGTCTCAGTGAGATCCCAGCTGCCTCGCCCCCTGCAAGCAGCAGTAAAGCGACCGCCGCTCGTTGCCGGACCATCCGTTCACTTGCATGGTTTTCCTGACAATCACCCCATCGGTTTCGCATGATTCGTCGGTGAGTGCTTCCAACCCGGCGGCGGACCCTACCTTCGAATGCGCTCGGTGGACTCGCTTCGGTCACGACCGCCTCTACATCACCGCTGCCACTGGGGAGAAGGTCGGCTTCCGCGACTTGAAGTCCGGGATGGATCACCCGGACGCCGAGTCGGACCGAGAGATCGTGGCTGCCCTTGCGGACGCGTGGCTGGCCGAGCGCGGCATGAGCCTCGGCCGCGCGGATCCGAGCTCATCGGCTTCGGCGCCAACCGAGCAGGATGTGCCGGACACTCCCGAAGGCCTGCTGACAGACAGGCCCTGGGTTGACCTGTCCCTCAACCGTCCCGGCGAAGCGATCCGCGAGGTTGCGCTCAACAAGCGAGCGGAGGCACCGGTACGCACGACGCTTGCTCGCCTTCTCGGCGTGCACACAGACGAACGGGCCTGGCGCATTGGTGCCGACGGTGAACAACTGGTGGCTGGACAGCTCGCCAAGGTCTCTTCGAAGAACCCGGCATGGACCTCCATCCACTCCATCCCGGTTGGTGCGAATGGCTCTGACATCGACCATCTCGTGCTCGGTCCGGGTGGCGTCTTCACCGTGAACGCCAAGCACCACCCGGGCGCGGACATCTGGGTCGGCGGCGAGACTCTGATGGTCAGAGGTTCGAAGACGAAGTACATCCGCAACGCGCGCTTCGAGGCCGAGCGTGCAGGTCGGCTTCTGTCGGCTGTCGTCGGTGAGCCTGTGACCGTCCATGGGCTCGTGGTTGCCGTCAACGCCAAGTCCTTCACTGTAAAGCGGCCGCCGAAGCCCGGCGTGACAGTGCTCTATCGCAACCAGCTAGCGGATTGGCTCCTGCGACTCGGACCGGTGCTTGATCAGGACAAGCTGAACCGCATCTGGGCCGCGGCGCGTCGATCGACGACCTGGCACCGCGAGTAGGTCGCGCACACGTGACCCGGCGGGTTGTCCGCACGTGCGTACAACCGGGCGAGGCCGGCCCGTCGTTAGCGGATCTGAGGGGCGGACCTCAGCGCTAGGCCGGTTGACCCGACAGGTCGAGGTCGTAGTGCCGCCAGATCCCTCGGGCCACGCACGCCGGGCGCTCCTACCCCTCGATCTCGAAGCGGAGGTCGATGGTCAGCTGCTCACCACCCGGCACCTCCTCGACCTGCAGCACGGTCGCGTGCACGCGCAGTCGCGCGCCCACCAGGACCGGTGCAGGGAAGCGCACGCGGTCGTACCCGTAGAACATGCACTCGCCGGACGTGAACGTGATCAGCTCCGCCCGGAAGTGCGGAGCCAGGGCCAGGGTCATGTGGGCGTGAGCGATCGGTCCTCCGAACGGTCCGCCGGCTGCGCGCTCGGGGTCGTTGTGCGCCCAGTGCCAGTCCAGGACCGCGGAGCCGAAGGCGTCGACGTCGTGCTGGGTGACCTCGAACCACGACGTCGGTCCGAGCTCGCGACCCGCGAGCTGAAGCACTTCCTCAGCGTTGGCGACCTGCACGGCGTGCGGAGCGTCCGTCATGGCGACCTCCCCTTCTCGGAGCAACCTTTCGCCCCCTCGCGGAGTGTGTCTAGGTACGAGGGGGTGAGGATGGTGCCGATGGCTTCTAGGGCAGGGGTGCAGGCGTCGACGTTCGACGAGTACGCCGCGTCGGCGTGGCCGTCGCTCTATCGTCATGCCTACCTGCTGAGCGGCAACCACGCCGACGCCGAGGACCTGGCCCAGCAGACGCTGATCAAGGTGCACGGCGCGTGGTCCAAGGTGGCCGGCGCGGAGGCGCCGCAGACCTACGTGCGTCGCATCCTGGTCAACACGTTCCTGTCCACGAAGCGGCCGATGGCGCGGCGGCTCGAGGTGCTGGCCGGCGACCAGGCACCGGAGCCGGTCACGCCGCCGGCCGACGGCCCCGAGGACCGGATGACCTTGTGGCCGCACGTGCGTGACCTGCCGCCGCGACAGCGCGCGGTGATCGTGCTGCGCTACTACGAGCACCTCAGCGAGGCCGAGATCGCCGACACCCTCGGCTGCTCGGCCGGCACCGTGAAGTCCACCGCTCACCGCGCGCTGGCGAACCTACGAACTTCTCTCGGGGACGGGAGGGACGAATGATGTACGACGACCTCGAGCAGACCCTGATCCGCGAGCTGGACGACGTCGCGAGCAACCTGGTCATCCCCGAGCGGCCGACATTCCCGGTGGCCGAACGCCGCTCCCGGAGGCTCGCCGTGCCGGCAATGGCGGCTGCCGCTGCGGCGGTCGTCGTACTGATCCTCGTGGTCACGTTCCTGACGTCGGGCGACCCCGATCGCGTCGAGCCCGCGCCGTCGCCCGGCCCTACGCCCACCAGCCCCACGCCCACAGCCCCGACGCCGACCGACTCGACCCCACCGACCGAGGCGACCGATCCGGCCGCAGGCGGTCCGATCTCGACGGCGATGCCTGTCGATCCCGTGCTCGTCGGACTCGACCTCTTCGTCGGCGGCGAGCAGGTGCCGGGGGAGTGGTACAACGCCGATGGTCGCGGCACCCACTGGATCGGCAGGCGCGCGGACGAGACGTGGTGGTGGGGGTACGACGCCGAGCCGCAGCGGCTCGAGGGCGTCATGCAGCAGCCGCCGGTGATCTCACCTAGCGGGGGTTACCTCGCGCGGATCGTGGACGAGGGGAACGGCCTGATGCTGGTCGGCGCCGACACCGAGGAGGGCGGCGAGGGCTTCGGTGGCGTCGACCTGTCCGACATCACCTCGGATCCGCCGGTGCGCGTCGAGGCGGTCACCGACGACGGCCTGGTGGTGGCGCGTGGCTCGAGCATGCTGTGGTGGTGGCGGCCGCTGGTCGACGGGCAGACCGACGACCTGCAGGAGACCGCGCCGGGGCAGGTCGTCATCGGCAGCACCGACGCCGGGCTGATCGTCAACGAGGGCGAGCTCGACGAGACCGACGGGACCCAGGGCGCGCCCTACCTCGCGCGACTCTCGCCCGACGGCACCCTCACCCGGGTGGCGGACCTGCCGACGCACGACGTCCTGGAGGCAGGTGCCGAGTGGCTGGCGTACGTGCCCCCCGGAACCGTCGGCGGCGAGGCCTCGGCCGCCACGGAGCTTCAGGTCCAACGCCTCGACGGCTCGGGAGCGGGTGTCCTCACCCCACCTGATGGCTGGGGCTTCATCGTGCTCGGGTTCTGGTGGGAGTCGGACGACCGGCTGGTCGCGCGCGTCGTCACCGAGAACGGCGAGTCGGGGCTGGTGCGCTGCCGCCCGGACCCGGCGGAGTGCGTGCTCATCGACCTGCCCTGAGCGACCGTCTGATCCCTCTCGAGCGCCGGTCGCGCCTGTCCGGCTCGACCCGACTAGATTCAACGGGTGACGACCCTGAGCGTGCTTTTCCTCGGCGGAACCGGACGCATCAGCTCCGCCTGCTCGTGGCGCGCAGTCGAGCAAGGTCTCGATCTCTGGGTGTTGAACCGGGGCCACAGCACCAGCCGCGTCCTGCCACCCGAGGCCCGTCGGATCACCGCTGACGTGGATGACCCGCGGTCGATCGCAAACGCGGTCGGGGATCAGCAGTTCGACGCCGTGGTCGACTGGCTGGCCTTCACTCCCGAACAGGTGCGGGCCAGGACCGACCTCTTCCGCGGCCGGGTGGGGCAGTACGTCTTCATCAGCTCGGCCTCGGCGTACCAGACTCCTCCCGCGCGCTTACCGATCACCGAGTCGACGCCGCTGCGCAACCCGTACTGGGAGTACTCGCGCAACAAGATCGCGTGCGAGGACCTGTTGACCTCCCTCTACCGAGACGAGGGGTACCCGATCACAGTCGTACGTCCGTCGCACACCTACGACCAGACGTCGGTGCCGCTCGACGGCGGGTGGACGGCCGTCGACCGGATGCGCCGAGGAGAGCCGATCGTCGTCCATGGGGACGGCACTGCTTTGTGGACGCTGACCCACCACCGTGACTTCGCCCGCGACTTCGTCCCCCTGCTCGGGCACCCCCGGACCCTGGGCGAGGCCTTCCACATCACCTCTGACGACGTCCTCACCTGGGACCAGATCGCTCATGCCCTCGCCGCAGCGGCGGGAGCCGAGGCACAGATCGTGCATGTGCCTTCTGACGCCATCGCGGCTGTGGACCCCGCTTGGGGTGCCAGCCTGCTCGGGGACAAGGCCCACTCCATGGTCTTCGACAACACCAAGATCCGCAGCCTCAGCCGCGAAGGGTTCACCACCACGCGCTTCGAACAGGGTGCTCGGGAGATCGTGGCTTGGCATGATGCCGATCTGGCACGTCGAACCATCGACGCTCGGGTCGACGGTCTGATCTCGGAGCTTGTGGCGCGCTTCAAGGTGTGAGGTCTCGACTGATCGCTCGCTTCGCTCGCTGCTCGACCGCCGACGGCTCGACCACCGGTGGCCCGACCGGGGTCAGGAGTTGCGGAGAGCGCGGATGAGCTGGGCTCGCTTCATCGACGAACGGCCACTGATGTCCAGCTCGGAGGCGCGCTTGCGGAGCTGGGCGACGGTCCAGTCGTCGTACGAGCCGGACTCGCCGCCCTTCTTGCTCACCTGCTGACGCGAGGTGTTGGCGGCCGCGTTGGCGATGCGGGCCGCCTTCTGCTTGCTGGCGCCGGTGGCGCGCACCTTCTCGTAGACCTCGTCGTCGCCGATGCTGGCGCCGTGGTCCCTCTTCGCAGGCATGGTTCCTCCAGTCAGTCAGTCAGGTTGGGCGGGGTCTGCGTTGCTGATCCGGTCGGCGGTCTGGTCGAGCCAGCCGTCCGGCATGTCCTCGTCGATGTCGTCCAGGCCCTTGACGAGCTCGGCTCGCACGGTGTCGGCGGGTGCGCCGGCCTGATAGGAGAGCACCCGGTCGACGACCGCTTGCACAGCCTCGTTGGCCTCCAGCTCGTCGCGCAGGTCGCTGTTGTCGCTCATATGAGGCCAGTACCCGGTGGCGCGTGCGCTATCAGGCGGTGGGGTCCGGGAGCGCGTCGTCACGGCCCAGCAACGACAGCGTGATGTCACGGTCCTCGTAGCGGGACTGCTCCGGAAGCCCCAGCTCAGCGAGGAGCCGGGCGTGGGCATCCGCGCCGTCGAGCACCCACCCCTCGATGTCGTGCCGCCAGTGACAGGCGACGACGACGCCGTCGGCGGTCAGGCAGTCGCGGATGCGCGCGGCGAGGCCTTCGAGGGCGGCGGGACTGAGGAAGTACGCCATCTCCGAGACCACCACGAGGTCGAACTCGCCGGCGGGCCAGTCGCCAGGCACCAACGCGCGGCGTACGTCGACGTGTGCGGCGTCCGCGAGCCGGGCCTGCGCGGCCTCGACGGCGGATGCGCTCCCGTCGACGCCCACCACCTCGTCGCAGCGGTCCGCGAGGTCGGCGGTCAGCGCCCCCACCGAGCAGCCCACCTCCAGCGCCCGGACGAAGCGCGGGCGGGGCAGCATCGCGAGCGTGAGGGCGCGCTTGCGGCGCTCGTACCAGCGGGTGTCCACCCCCCACGGATCCGCCTCGGACTGGTGCAGGTCGTCCAAGGCGGTGTCGGCGGGCTCCCGCCGCCGCCACGTGCCGACCGGGCTGAGCTCCACGAGAGTCGCACCCGTGCGGACCGCGGCCGTGGACGCGGCGGAACCAGCGAGCTCGCGGTCGGGCTGGTCGTCGTCCGGCGACGGCGCGGCCAGCAGCGTCGAGCGACCGTCGCCGATCAGGCTGACCAGGAGCGCCACGGTCTCGTCGAGGTCGTTGGCGGCGGTCATGTGCACGACCTCGAGCCCGCTGTCGTCGGCGGCCGCTTCGAGCGCGCCGTCGTCGACAGCGACGACGACCACTCGGTCGTGCTTCCCGAGCAGGGACGCGTCGATCAACGGCGTCGGTCGAGCAGTCCGGCGAGACCGCGCTGCTGCTCACCCAAGTAGGCGTCGAGCACGAGGAGTCCGCCCGTCGCCGCGGGCGTGGCCCACTGCAGCCAGCTCATGCGCTGGCTCAGCTCTTGAGCGCGCTGAGGGTCCTGCGACCGGCCGTCCTCGCCAGCGGCCTCGCCGAGCTGCTGACCGGAGCGGTACGCCGCGGCGCTGGCCGCCACCGCGGCCATGGTCAGGCCGGTCTTCAGGAGGACCGCGACCGTGGTGGGCGGGTGCGCGAGGGTGCGGCGACGGTTGTCGGCCAGGATCGCCAGGCCGCTGAGCAGGTGCACGCCCACGGCTGCTCCCTGCACCGGACCCCACTTCTCCCAGCCCGCGCCGGAGATCTCGGCGCGTTCGCGCAGGTCGTCGCCCTCGCGGGACGCCGGGTTGAGTCCCACCGCGCCCATCAGGGAGCCGCCGAACCAGGCGGCGTTGGAGACGAGGTGCGCGGAGCGCACGGTGGTGCTGACGAGGCCCATGCTTCGACGCTACGGACGTTTGGTGGGCGTCGCGCCACCCCAACAGAGGGGTGGGCTCGACAGATCGCTCGCTGCTCGACCACCGAAGCAGTGGCAGTCTCGTCGAGCCTCAGGAGAGCAGGACCCCGCCGTCGACGACGATCTGGGCGCCGGTGATGTACGACGCGAGGTCGCTCGCCAAGAACAGGGCTGCCCGCGCGATGTCGTCGGGAGCGCCATCCGGCCCATAGGCACCTTGGCGAGGAACGCCTCGAGGATCGCCTGAGGGTCGACGCCGCAAGCGTCGCCGCTTGCCTGCATCGCTGCCACGCCGGGCGTGGCAATGGCGCCGGGGGCGATGGCGTTCACCCAGATTCTGTGCGGTGCCAGCTCGAGGGTGAGGTTCTTCGTGAACCCCCAGACGCCCGTGCTTGGAGGCGTCGTAGTGGGCCAACCCGACCGCGGAGGGGTGCAGCGCGTCGACCGAGGTGACGTTGATGATCCGGCCGCCGGAGTCCTGGTCGCACATCCGCAGTGCAGCCTCGCGCGAGCAGAGGACGACCCCGCGCAGGTTGGTGTGGATCACGCGATCGAAGTCGTCCGGCGACATCGCCAGCACCGGCTAGCTCGGGAAGATCCCCGCGTTGTTGACGAGGATGTCGACCTGGCCGCGCCACCCCACGGTTTCCGCGACCAACCTGTGCACGCCGTCCGCGTCGCCGACGTCGACGTACATGGCGAGCGCCGGTGACGATCGCCGTGCGACCGCGCAGGTCCAGAAGATCAGCCAGAGTCGGAGGAGTGAGGGTCATGGGCGTTCCTTTGCGTGGACGGGCCTACTTGCCTGTCTACGCGCGAGCGGAGGCAGTTGACAGGGCCGTGGTGCCCGAAGCAGGCGGACGTGCGCGCCATCAGCTGTGCCCGAACAGACGAAGGGCCCTTGTGAGTATGAGTCGCAAGGGCCCTTCCATGATCGGCACAGGTGACTCTCCCGATCGGCGACTCTTTCTGCCTGGTCCCAGCGGCCTCGTCACCCTGCCGCCGCGAAGGGCTTTCCCCTCCGTGTGGACCGTCTCCTCCGAGTCGTCCCGAACCCCTGGCGGGGGGTTCGTAAGGACAGTTCTACGCCTGTGCCCAGGCCGGCCACCAGGGACCTTTGTCACCGCATCCCACGCTTTCGGCGTACGACGGCGCGCCGGACTGGAGCCGAGGTGATCGTGGACTGGTGCCCGACGGCGGTCGGCCGCTCGCGGACCGCTTCGCGGGCGCGAGCTCCGCTATCAGGACAACCGACGCGGATCGGGCCGAGGCTGGTCTAGTCAGAATTGCCACCACCAGAAAGCCGGGAGTAGACCTCGTGGAACACCCCCTCCTTTCGTCTTTCTATCAGGGTGTGTGCGTGAGTCCCGCCCGCTGAGGGCGTCGGAGCAGCTCCTTCCCTCAGGCGCGACGTGCCGCACATGCCTGCTCTGAGGTGTCCCATGACTGTGCCTGCCCGCGCCCTCCGGGGACGACGTGCCGTCGTGGTCCTGGTCGCCATGCTCGCGGTCGCGTGCTCCGACGGTGAGGGCGACGCGGGGGTGCCCTCACCGAACCCGTCGACCTCCGACGCGACCGGCTCGACGTCCACCACCCAGACCACGGAGCCCGCCGACGGCTCCGTGCTGGCAGGCACCTGGGGCGGGGACGAGGCCATCTTCACCTTCACGAGCGAGGGCCTCGTCGCCATGTTCGAGTGCGCGACGGGCGAGACCGCCGGACCCGTGCGCCTCGACGGTGACGGGCGTTTCGAGGTGCGCGGGTGGTACGCGCTGGATGCCGGGGGACCCGGCACGGCCAGCGAGGAGCCGGAGTCGAAGGTCGAGGCGACCTACACCGGCATTCGCTCGCAGGACCAGCTCGAGGTCGTCGTCGAGCTCGACGGTGGGGTCAGCCGTGGCCCCTTCCTAGTCACGCAGGGTGCGGACGGCGCACTCGAGCGTTGTGTGTGATCAACGGGAGGAAGGGCAACAGGGTGAACGCACGAAGCAAGAGCAGAGCAAGAGTCGCGACGCAGGGCATCACGCTAGCCGTGGTGGGCTCGGGTCTGTGGGCCGTGGGACCGATGGGCAACCTGCCCGCTGCCTCGGCGGCACTGGACGTGGGCGGCATCGCCACGTTGGGACTGAACGTCGAGATCAGCAGGCTCAACGGCGCCAACGGCAGCGGCTCCATCCCGCCGGACACGATGGCGGCAGTAGGTCCGAACCACGTCGTCGAGATGATCAACGGCAACGTCGAGATCTTCAACAAGACCACCGGAGCATCGATCTCCAACACGAGCCTGAACAACTTCTGGTCGGGGATCTCAGGAGTCGGCGCCTTCACGGCGGGCCGGGTCTTCGACCCCAGGATCATCTACGACACCGCCACCCAGCGGTGGTTCGCGGCTGTCATCGACGACGACGTCGACAACGTCCCCGCAGGCGGCGACGGCGTCAACGAGCAGTCGAGCAACCTCTACCTCGCGCGCAGCGACACCAGCGACCCCACGGGTGACTGGGACGGCTTGCAGCTGGACGCCGACGTCAACGGCACAGAGGACTTCCACGACTACGAGACCCTTGGCCTCGACGCGGACGGCGTCTACTCCTGCACCCAGGACTTCACCGCGGGTGGCGCCGGCGCCGGTGAGTCGTGCTACTCGATCCCCAAGGCCGACCTGATGCAGGAGCCGCCGTCGGCGACCCGCTTCACGAGGTTCGAGGCCACCCCTGCCGGACTGCCTGCCGTGTCGGGCAGCTGGCAACCGGCCGTCGACTTCGGGCTGTCCGACGGGCGGGCCGCGCTGCTCGGCTCGACGGGCACCGCCCTCCGGCGTACCAGCATCCTGGGCGCAGGAGGCAACAACGCGACGCTGGGCACGGACGTGGCGATCACCGGGGACCCGGGCCACGCCGCACCGCCCAACCTCGCGCGCCAGCCGTCCGACGGTTCGACCGGGGCGACGTCCGACGACATCGAGAACGTCGCGCCGCGCTTCAACGGCAACGTCGTCGAGCTCGGCAACAGCCTGTGGGCCGTGCACTCGGTGATGGGCAGCGGCGCCAACGCCGCGCTGCGGTGGTACGAGATCAACGAGACCACCAACACCGTGATCCAGACCGGGCTGATCGACGACACCACCCGTGACTTCCACGAGCCGTCGATCTCGGTCAACCCGCACGGTGACGTGGTCATCGGCTACACGTGCTCGGGTCCGACGCTCGCCGCGAGCGTCTGCGTCTCCGTCGGCGAGACGGTCGCCGGGGTGACCACGCTCCAGCCGCCGGCGATCCTCGCCACCGGTGACGGCTACTACCACCAGCAGTCGCGCAACCGGAACCGGTGGGGCGACTACAGCGCCACCGTGCTCGACCCGGTCGACCCGTGCTCGTTCTGGACCTTCCAGGAGTACGTCGCCGTCGGCGGGACCGGTGACATCGGCGTCGACGCCGGAGAGGGCGACAGCGGCGTCTGGGGCACCCGGATGAGCAAGCTGACGTTCGCCGACTGTGTCGTCGACACCGCAGCCAGGGCCGACCTCAAGGTGTTCAAGGAGTGCAAGCCCGACGTTCCCATGGCTGCGGGCGAGGTCGGCACCTGCACCATCATCGTGACCAACCAGGGTCCGGCGGCGGCCGAGAACGTCCGGGTCGTCGACGAGCACGTGAGCAACGGGACCTTCACCTTCGGCACCGTCACGCCCAACACGTGCACCGTCACGCCGAATCCGCAGGTCGAGAAAGGCACCGTCGCCTGCAACCTCGGCACCCTGAATGCCGGGCAGTCGGTCACGATCACGGTGAAGCTGTCGGCGACCGAGGCGCAGGACATCAACGACGTCGT
This sequence comes from Nocardioides bigeumensis, assembly GCF_039531755.1. Classification (NCBI taxonomy): domain Bacteria; kingdom Bacillati; phylum Actinomycetota; class Actinomycetes; order Propionibacteriales; family Nocardioidaceae; genus Nocardioides; species Nocardioides bigeumensis. The sequence goes on along the minus strand of NZ_BAAAQQ010000011.1, from coordinate 355,375 downwards.
CACGGTGACCAGTGCCACGACAGACCCCGACACGAGCAACAACCAGGCCGCCGACGGTGTCCAGGTCGTCGCGTCGGCAGACCTGTCCATCACCAAGACGGGCGACCTGAACGCCACGGCCGGCACCCAGCTCAACTACACGATCGGGGTCGACAACGCGGGACCGTCGACAGCCACCGGGGTCAAGGTCACCGACAACCTCCCGTCGGGAGTGACGTACGTGTCGTCGACTCCGGACGTCGGGAGCGTCACGGTGGTCGGCAACGTCATCACCTGGAACGTGGGGACGGTCAAGCCGAGTGATCCGGTGCGCAAGCTGGACATCACCGTCAAGGTCAAGCCCAACGCCACCGGGCAGCTGGAGAACGCCGCCGAGGTGGAGAGCGCCGTGCTCGACCCGGACACCAGCAACAACCGGGTGACCTTCACGACGGCCATCAGCGCCACGGCCGGGCTGGCGATCACCAAGACGGACAGCCCTGACCCGGTGGCCGCCGGCGAGCAGCTCTTCTACGCCCTCCAGGTCAGCAACGGCGGACCCTCGACGGCTCTGGACGTCGTCGTCGTCGACACGCTGCCGCCAGGGACGACCCTGGTCAGCGCGGTCGGCGGCACGGGCTCCACGGCCTGCGCGGTCAGTGGACCAGGAGTGGTCAGCTGCGACGTCGGAGACCTCGATCCGGGGACGAACGTGAAGATCTTCATCACGGTCAAGGTCAACTCCAACGTGGCGTCGGGCACGGTGCTGACGAACGTCGCCAAGGCGACCTCGCCGACCGACCCGGACGGCGCCGAGGTCAGCACGGACACCCTCGTGCGCACCGAGGCGGAGCTGTGGATCGAGAAGACCGGCGTCAAGCCCGCAGGCAACCCCTCGGGCGCGCTGATCTACCGCATCACCGTCTACAACAAGGCCGGCATGGCACCTGACGACACCCCCACCTCGGGAGCGGGCGGTCCGTCCGACGCCCTTGACGTGGTGGTGTCCGACTCCTTGCCGCTCACGTCGAAGAAGATGATCGTCCAGTTCCTGACGCCGAGCTGCACCTACCAGGCCAGCAACCACAAGGTCACGTGCAGGACGTCAAGGCTCCCGAGCGGGACGGCGGTCACCTACGAGATCCAGGTCCAGATCAAGGGCTCCGTCGGCGCGATCCAGAACACGGCGAGCGTCACCAGCTCCACCCCCGATCCGGTCCCGGACAACAACTCCGACACGGTGACCAACGTGATCCAGGGCAGCACCGGGAAGAAGTAGCCCGATGAAGTAGCCCGATGAAGTAGTCAGGGGGAGATGGCAGGTGGGCTGGCTGGCGGCTCGGCGCCGGCCGGCCCATCACCCCGACGCGGGGTGAGGCCCCATGCCTCACCCCGCGTCGGCGCGTCAGTGCCTGCCGGAGAGACCGTCGTGGTCGGGGTTCACGGTGGCGGCGGACTAGCCTTCGGTTGCCGGAGTCGGCCACCTGAGGAGCAGGACATGCGATTTGTGCAGGTAGCGCAGCGGGCGGAGGACCTCGCGCGGGCGAGCGCGTGGTACGCCGCGCTGCTCGGTGCGGAGCCGCTGGCGACGTACGACCCGCCGGGCCTGGTCTTCTTCGACCTGGGCGGCACGCGGCTGTTGCTGGACCGGGGCGCGACGGCGGCGTACCTCTACCTGGAGGTCACCGACATCGACGCCACCATCGAGCGGCTGCGCGCGGACGGCAACGAGGTCGTCTCCGAGCCGCACGTCATCTTCAGCCACGACGACGACACGCTCGGCCCTGCCGGGACCGACGAGTGGCAGGCCTTCGTCAAGGACTCCGAGGGCAACCTGGTCGGTCTGGTCGAGCAGCGCCGGAAGGCCCTCTGACGAGCGGTGGGCCGCCCCGGATGCAGCTCCCGGGGCGGCCCACGTCCTGCCCGCTGGCCTGCGCGTCCAGGGTTGGCGTAGGTAGGACCGGGCGACGTTAACAACACGCTCGCGTGCTGGTGAAGACGTCGCCCCGGGAAATGGCCGATCGGCCATTTCCGGCTTCGCAGGTGGCTGTTTCGCGAGACAACGGGCCGTTGGGCGTGTCTAGGATTCCCTGCACATTGCCCGTTCATTGCCTGCCTACGCCACCCGGGAGACCCATCCCATGCACCGCCGCGCACTCGCCACCGCCCTGACCACCGCCACTCTCATCGTGACTGCCGCCACCGCCGCCTCCGCTGCGCACGAGACCGGGATCCACGACAACTGCACGAAGTTCAACGAGAAGTACCCGCACGGCGTCGGCACCCGGAAGGCCGTCGACAAGACCAGCGGTACCAAGGTGACGACCTTCAAGCGCAACAACGACATCTACTGGCTGGCGGAGAAGCACAACCCCGACCTCGACCGCGACAACGACCGCATCGCCTGCGAGAAGGCCTGACCTGCCGTGGCCCGTCGCGTCGTGGCGATGCTCACCGCCGTCCTCCTGGGGTTCGGAGTGCTGGCGGCGCCAGAGGCGGCCATGGGGCGGGCCGGGTCCGCCGACAAGGACTGTGCCGACTTCCCGACGCAGGCAGCGGCGCAGACGTTCTTCCTCGACAACAACCCGTCGGCGGACCCGCACCGGCTCGATGCGGACGGTGACGGCATCGCCTGCGAGAGCAACCCGTGCCCCTGCTCGTCGAGCGGCGGTGGCGGCCCGGCGCCGGTACCCTTCTCGCCGCCCATCCCGGAGGTGAAGCGGGAGCGGGCGAAGGTGATCCGCGTCGTGGACGGCGACACCCTCAAGGTGCGGCTGCGCTCCGGGCCGCGCGTCTACGTGCGGCTGCTCGGCATCGACACCCCCGAGGTCTACGGCGGCACCCAGTGCCACGGCCCCGAGGCGTCGTACGCCGCCGAGCGAATGCTGCCGTCCGGCACCAAGGTGCGGCTGCGCTCCGACCCGAGCCAGGACCTCAAGGACCGCTATGGCCGCCTGCTCCGGTACGTCGCCAAGGGCCGGCTCGACGTCAACCGCAAGCTCGTCGTGCGTGGTCACGCGAAGGTCTATGTCTACGACCACACCCCCTTCCAGCGGACCGCGAGCTATCGCCGCGCCCAGAAGGTCGCGAAGAAGCTCGATCGCGGGCTCTGGGGGGAGTGCTGAACGACGAGTGGATCTCCTCCTGGGCACGAGCAGGATGGTCTAGGCCGGGTAGAGCGGCTCCGGAGCCAGTACTAGCGTGCTGAAGACCCCCCAGCTCGGACCCTCCTCGGGCCCCGTTGGTTGGGGCGACAGCAGATCCGCTGTGCTCAGGGGAGGTGAGCGCGGATGGCCGCACTGCGGCTTCGACTCTTCGGACGACCGACCGTCCAGCGCGCCGACGCCAGCACCGTGGCGGTGCCGGCCAGCCTGCAACCGCTTCTGGGCTACCTGAGCCTCGAACCCGCGACCCACCACCACCGCGAGCTGGTGGTCGAGGCGCTGTGGCCCGGGCAGCCGGCGCAAGTGGGGAGCAAGCGGCTCAACACCGCGGTCTGGCGTGCGCGCAGCCTGTTCGACGCCGGCCGCGACGAGGTGCTGCAGGTCTCGCGCGGCGGCACCATCGCGTTGGACCGCGAGCGGATCTCCATCGACGTGGTCGAGGCGGCAGCGGGACTGCGGGGCGGGTACCCGAGCGACGACGCGGTGGCGCGCTCGGCGCGGATCGACGCGCACGACCTCCTCGTCGGGTGCTACGACGAGTGGGTGGTGCGGGCCCGGGAGGAGCTGGCGTCGCGGGTCGTGTCGTTGCTCGAGCGCCTCGTCGAGCAGACCCAGGACCCGGCAACCGCGATCGGGTGGGCCGAGCTGTTGGTACGGCGCGACCCCCTGCGGGAGGACGTGCACCGGCGGCTGATGCGGCTGTACGCCGACGCCGGGCGACGGGCCGACGCGCTGCACCAGTACGACGTGTGCGCGCACGTGCTGTGGGAGGACCTCGGGGTCGAGCCCCTGGTCGAGACCAGCCTGCTCGCTGCGGCGGTGCGGGAGCGGGTGGCCCCGCTGGCGCCGGAGGTCGTGGACCCGGTCGTGGCGTTGCAGGAGCTGCGGGGTGCGCTGGCGTCGTGCCGGAGCGCCATCGAGCAGATCGAGCGCGCTCTCACGTCGCTGCCTCGCGGTTGAGGCTGCTGCTCGACCACCGATCGACGGTCGTTGCACGACCTCCATTTCGATCACCGGTGGGTGGTCTCGACTTTCCGCTCGCTTCGCTCGCTGCTCGACCACCGATCGACGGTCGTTGCACGACCTCCTTTTCGACCACCGGTGGGTGGTCTCGACTTTCCGCTCGCTCGCTCGCTCGCTGCTCGGCCACCGATCGACGGTCGTTGCCCGACGACCTCTTGGACCATCGGTGGGTGGTCTCGACTTTCCGCTCGCTTCGCTCGCTGCTCGACCACCGATCGACGGTCGTTGCCCGACGACCTCTTGGACCATCGGTGGGTGGTCTCGACTTTCCGCTCGCTTCGCTCGCTGCTCGACCACCGATCGACGGTCGTTGCCCGACGACCTCTTGGACCACCGGTGGGTGGTCTCGACTTTCCGCTCGCTTCGCTCGCTGCTCGACCACCGATCGACGGTCGTTGCACGACGACCTCTTCGACCACCGGTGGTGATCGGGCCGTGATCGGGGGTGATCGGGCGGGGACCGGGGCTGCGTAGACCTTCTCCCGTGAGGCCGAGGCGATCGCTGCGTGCGGTGCCGCGACGGTGCCGTGACTAGGCGTGAGGTGAAGGTGCGGGTCCAAGCGTGGCTCGAGGAACGAGAGCTGGACGGGCTCTCGCCGGAGCTCCGGGCGAAGGTCGAGGTGGAACGCCACCACGCCTACGAGTCGGTGAAGCCCGCGCCCCGGTCAGTCGACGAGATCCACGAGGTCCTCGACCGGCTGTTCACCGAGGCCGGGCTCAGGCCGACCGGCGCCGACGGGGGAGACGCCTGATGGCGACGTACCGCGCGATCGAGGCAGCCAGCTCGGCGATCGCGTCGCTGCTGGACGACACCTTCGTGCCCGACGACTTCTCGGGCGACGAGCTGGAGTTCGTGGTCATCGACGGCAGCGACTTCGCGGACGGGCTGCCGAGCGGAGCGGGGATCTTCGTCTACCGCATCGAGGTCGACGGCGTACGCCGCCACCCGAGCGGCCGCGTCGACCCGGGAGGACGGCGGGACCTGCCCAAGCTGCCCGTCGACGTGCACCTCCTCGTCGTCGTCAGCGCCGCCGACGCCGGCACCAAGCTCGCGCTCACCGGCTGGATCATGCGCAAGCTCGAGGACCACCCCGTGCTGCCGCCCGGGCTGCTCAACCGCGAGGCCGGCGACGAGCCCGTCTTCCGCAACGACGAGACCGTCGAGCTGACGGTCGACGACGTCAGCCACGAAGAGCTCCTGCACCTCTGGGAGGTCCTGGGGGCGGCCAAGTTCGACGTGGTCCTGCTGCCCTACGTGCTCCCCAACCTGCTGCTCGAGTCGACGCTCAGCGTCACCGAGGCCGCGGCCGTGCAGGAGCGGCTGGCAAGGTTCGGGCACCTGGAGGCGGTGGGCTCGTGACGACCGTGCGCCCCGACCCGGTCCTGACCGACCGCGCCCAGGTCGACGTCGTCGAGGAGGTCGTCACCAGCGCCCCGCTCGGCCTGCGCTTCTGGGACTTCGCCCTCGACCAGCCCGTCCGCGACGGCCTCGTCGTGCGCGCACGCCCTTCCGCCGGCGGCCAGGTCACCACGGCCCGTCCGTCGAGCAGCGGCGTGCACGGCTTCCTGTCGCTGCCGACCACGAGGGCGGCCGAGCAGGGGCCGATGGCGGACTTCGACGACGAGACGGCGTACGACGTCTCGGTCGTCGACACGCGTGGTCGGTTTGTGCCCATGGGGCTGACCGTCGCCGCCCCGGTGGCCGGTGTGCAGCCGCCCGGACTGCCGGGCTTCTTCGTCTTCTCCGCGTCGACCCGCTTCGTGCCTCCGGGGTTCGTGGGCGTCCGCGTCGACCTGCGCGACGAGACCCGTCCGATCGTGGGCGTGGACGGCGAGTTCGCGGCCGCGGCGCACGCCATGGTCCGCGTCGAGACCGACGACGACATCTGGTGGGGACAGGCTGACGCGCACGGCCGGGCCCTGGTGCTGGCCCCCGCACCGGCGTTCGCCGCACCCAGCGACGGGGACGGCCCGCTCGACCCGACCAGCCAGAGCTGGGAGGCCGAGCTCGAGGTGCGGTACGAGGCGCTGCCGCCGAGCGCCTTCAGCGGTGTCCCCGCGTTCGCCGACATCGCCGACCAGGACGTGGCGACGGCCAACCACGTCGGCAACACGTTCACGGACTCGCGAGCCGTGGACATCGAGTACGGGCAGGTGCTGGTGATCCGCAGCCCTGGCCGGTCCGACCTGCTGGTGCGACCAGCCTGATCTGAGGAGCAGCATGCCCGAGTACCTCGCCCCCGGAGTCTTCGTCGAGGAGACCTCCTTCCGGCAGAAGACCATCGAAGGCGTCGGCACCAGCACGGCGGCCTTCGTGGGCCCCACCCGCTTCGGCCCCATCGACGGCGTCCCCGAGATGCTGACCAGCTTCGGGGACTTCGAGCGCATCTACGCCGGTGTCGACCGGCTCAACGGCGGCGCCGTCGACAACTACATGGCACACGGCGTGCGGGCGTTCTTCGAGAACGGCGGCCGCCGCTGCTACGTCGCCCGCGTCCGGCACAGCGCCGACGACGACGACGAGGGCTTCGGGCAGACCACGATCCCGGCGACGGCGTCCGCCGCCGACCAGAGGCTCGTGCTCCGCGCCCGCCACCCGGGTCGCGCCGGCAACTTCCAGGTGCAGCTCGGTCTTCGCCTGGGTCCCAACATCCTCGACCGCGGCGGCGCCCAGCCCTCGCTGCGCGGCGGACCCACGCTCGAGCACCAGGTCGTCCTGCTGGCGGCCGTCAGCGACTCCGGTGTCGTGCGCACCGGCCAGTTCGCCCAGCTGCGACGGGTCTTCGACGACGCAGCCCAGGAGTGGACCTTCGACCTGCGCAGCTCGGCCGCCAACAACGTCGACGCCGACGGCAACCGCACCTTCGGTCTGGTCTCGCAGCTGACCGCCGACACCGTCGACGTGCGCGTGCTCATCGTCGACGTCGAGGCGGGGCCGCTGGGCGAGTTCATGGACCCGGTCTTCTACGGCGGGCTCGGCCTGCACGGCGAGGGCCGCAACTCGATCCAGCAGGTCTTCGCTGCTCCGCCCGACGCCAGCCGCTCGACCGAGCTCTTCGTGCCGCTGGTCGTCGCGACGGAGAACATCGCGGACGGTGCCGCGCTGGCCCGGCTCCTGGTGCTGGAGTCCGGGGAGGCCGCAGGCATCACCGGAGCGGCGTACGTCGTCACCCTCGACGAGGCCGTCGGCGGGACCGTCGCGATCAGCGTCGGGGGCGGCGCCGCCGTCGACGTCGCGTTCAACGCGACCGGCGCCCAGGTCGGCGCCGCGCTGGCCATCCCCGGTGCGGTCGTGACGGGGCCGGCGGGTGGTCCCTGGACGATCGCGCTGCCCAACAACGACGTCGTCACCGCCGACCCGGCCGACCTGGCGGGCCGCGGGCGCGTCCACATCGAGGAGGCCACCGTCTGGGACGTCCTGCCGAACGGCGCGGACTTCCGCATCACGATCGGCGGCCAGACCACCCAGCTGCTCCGGTCGAACGCCTCGGCCGACGCCGTCGACGACGCGCTGGAGGAGATCCTCCCCGACGGCACGCGGGCGCGCGTCGAGCGCTCGACCGCCGGACCGCTCACCTTCGCGATCACGATCCCCGGCGGCCACGGGGTGCCGCTGAGTGCGTCGCCGTCGACGGTGACCGTCGCCGCCGCCGCGCCGGTGACCTTCGTGACCGTCGAGGCAGCCGGCGGCGACTTCACCTTCACCGGCCCCGCGGACACCACGGCCGACATCGACTCCACCGACGAGGCGGCGATCGCCGCCGGGCTCGAGACGGCGTTCGGCCTCGCCGCGCCGCCGGTGGCGGTGAACGGCGAGTTCGAGGTCGAGCTCGAAGCCCCGGTGACACCGGGCCCGCTGACCGCCGACGAGTCGAGGCTCGAGGCCGCGCCCGGGACGGCCGAGGTGACGGTGGCACGGACCAGCAGCTCGCTCAGCAGCCAGGGCGCCAGCCGGCCGATCCGGGCCCGCCTCGTCGGGGGGTCCGACGGCGACTGGCCCGACGGCGACGGCTACACCGGTGACGACGGGCTCCGGAAGTCCGGCCTCTTCGCGCTCAGCGACCTCCCGGACGTCTCGATCGTCTGCGCCCCCGGCTCGACGCAGGACTTCGCTGCCGACCGGCTCTCGGTCATCGACCGTGTCGGCCGGGTGATCCGGCACTGCGAGAACATGCGCTACCGCATCGCGGTGATCGACTCGCCGCCCCAGCAGCTGCCGGGGGAGGTGCGCGACTTCCGGGGCGAGTTCGACTCCAAGCACGCGGCGCTCTACTACCCCTGGATCACGGCGTACGACGCCGTCACCCGCGGTCCGGTGAGCCTCCCACCCAGCGGGTTCGTCGCCGGCATCTACGCCCGCAACGACCGCGAGCGCGGCGTCCACAAGGCGCCCGCCAACGAGACGATCGCACTGTCGCTGGGCTTCGAGACGCACGTCAACACCGCCCAGCAGGAGCTGCTCAACCCGCTCGCGGTCAACTGTCTGCGGCACCTCGACCAGCGCGGTCGCCGGGTCTGGGGTGCGCGCACGATGACGTCGGACCCGGAGTGGAAGTACGTCAACCTGCGGCGCTACTTCGCCTTCCTCGAGGCGAGCATCGACAGGGGCACGCAGTGGGCGGTCTTCGAGCCCAACGGTGAGCTGCTGTGGGACAACGTGCGCCGCACCGTCGAGGACTTCCTGATGAACGAGTTCGCGAGCGGGCACCTCCTCGGGTCGACCCCGGAGGAGTCGTTCTTCGTGCGCTGCGACCGCTCGACCATGACGCAGAACGACCTCGACAACGGTCGTCTCGTCTGTCTCATCGGGGTGGCGCCCCTGCGCCCGGCCGAGTTCGTGATCTTCCGCATCGGCCAGAAGACGCTCGACGTCCAGAGCTGACCCCCTGACCTGGCCACTGAGCCGGCCCCTGAGCCGCCCACTGAGCCGGCCCGACACCGCACTAGAGAGCAGGAGCAACCGACATGGTCAGTGAGCGCGAGCGCCCCTACCGCAACTTCAACTTCCTCGTCGACATCACCGACGTCAACGACGCCCAGCAGGACGCGGGCGGCTTCCAGGAGGTGAGCGGGCTCGGGGTGGAGATCGCCGCGGCGGAGTACCGCAACGGCAACTACGCCTTCAACAACCCGATCAAGATCATGGGCCTGACCAAGGTCCCCGACGTGACGCTCAAGCGCGGCGTCATCGGCAACCTCGCGCTCTTCGAGTGGATCAAGGCGGTGCAGGAGGGCGAGGCCGACCAGCTCAAGACCGTCACGGTGACGCTGATGGGAGAGGACCGGACCACGCAGGCGCAGGCGTGGAAGCTCTCCAATGCTCGCCCGTTGAAGTACACCGGCCCGACCCTCTCGGGCGTCGGCGGCGACGTCGCCGTCGAGGAGCTGGTCCTGTCCTGCGAGAGGATCGAGCAGGCGTGACCCTGCAGCCGATGGCCCTCGAGCAGGTGGCAGGGGCGGGACCACGGGCGTTGCCGGGGGTGCGGTTCGAGACCGCCCCGGCCGTCCGGTCCGGCGTGCTGCCGCGGCTCGACGTCACCGGCTTCGTCGGGTACGCCGAGGCCGGCCCGCTCGACACGCCCGTCCTGGTGCAGGACGTGGTGCGGTTCCGCGAGATCTTCGGCGGCGACGTCGTGCTCGCCGACGGAACCGATGGCGACGACCGCGTCACCGGTCTCCTCGGCCCGACGGTGCAGGCGTTCTTCGACAACGGCGGGCACTCGTGCTGGGTGGTCCGCGTCGGGATCGGTGCGAGCACGACGGGCTTCGTCGTGCCGGGCCTCGTCGAGGCGGGCCCGCCCGAGGACCCCACCAGGCTGCGTCCGGCCACGCTGCAGGCGAGGTCGCCGGGCGCCTTCTGCGACGACCACGCCGTCGTGGCGTGCGTACGCCGGCGGCCGCTCGCGGCCCTGCCCGGCTCGCTCGCCGTGGGCGGCTGGGTCGACGGCGGGCTGGCCGTGCCCGGGTCCGCGAGCGTCGAGCCAGGCGAGCTGCTCGAGGTCGTCCTCGAGACGGGACGCACGCTCTGGGTGCCGGTGCGGACCGTCCTGGCGGATGCCGCCGGCCGCCGGCTCCTGGGCTGGCGGGCTGCCGACGAGACCTGGCTCGACCCGGTGCGGGACGCGACGGCGACCGGCCCCTTCCCCGGCCGTGTCGTCGGTCCGGGGCGCGACGAGGCGATCGTCGTCGAGTCGTACGCCGCCGACGCGGACGGGACGGTCCGGCTGGTGGTCCGGCTCACCCCCGACCGCGCACCGACGACCGGCGACGCGGTCGTCGTGTCCGACGTCGTCGCCAGCCCGATGGTCGTCACCATCGGGTCGGCGGCCGTCGGCGAGCCGGGAGTCGGCACCAGCTCCGTCGTGGGCGGCTGGCCCGCCTGGCGGATGATCCCCACGACAGCGGCGCGCGCAGGCGCGGTCGACCTCGACCGCGCGGCGGTCGTCGAGCTCGGGTTGGCCACCCGCCAGGGCGACGCGCTGACGGCCACCGTCGAGGGGCTGGCCCTGGACAGCGACCACCAGCGGTGGTTCGGCCGGCTGCCCTCCGACGAGGAGCACTTCGGCCGCGCGTACCGCATCCTCGCGACCGGCAGCCCGGTCGGCGCACCTGGCGCAGCCGGCACGGACGGCCCGCTCGACGGCCTCGCCGCGCACCCGCGCTTCGGCCTCGCTGGGACCGGCACGCCAGGCGGGCGCTACCTGCCGCTCGGGCTCGGGACGGCGTACGGCGTCAGCGCCCCGGGACCTGCGGTCCCGGGCCCGGGAGACGTGCACGCCCGCAACGGGGTCGCCAGCCGCGACCCCTCGGCCTTCGTCGACCCCGACCTGGCCGAGCTCGGCGCGGAGAGCCTGGTCGTGGAGGCCCGCCGGCGGTTCTTCGTCGAGGGTGAGCCGTTGCGCGGCGTCCACGCGCTGCTGCCGCTCGAGGAGGTCGCCGTCGTGGCGGCGCCCGACGCCGGCCAGGGCGAGTGGCTGCTCTCCTCGCCCGAGGCGTCGCCGGTCGTGCTCGGCCCGGACCTGGCGCACGCGGTGGCGGCCGACCACCTCGACTGGGTCGACCCGTTCGCCGACCTCGACCCCGACGCGCCCGCCGACGAATTCGTGCTGGAGCGCAGCCCGGTGCCGGACTTCACGGGCGGCGTGGCGGCCACGACGCTCGGCGGCGACCTCTGGCACACGCCCGTCGTCCGTGGCGACTGCGGGGCGGCGTTCTTCCGCATCCGTGCGCTGCGGCGCGGCGTCACCTCGCCGTGGTCCAACACCGTGCAGGTCGCCGAGGAACGCGGACCCTTCGAAGCTTGCGAGGCGGAGCTGCTCGTCGCGCCGACGCCCACCCTCGCGGGAGCGACGCTCAGCTGGACCGCCGGTGCCGGAGCGCCCTACGAGCTGCAGACCAGCCCGCACCCGCTCTTCGCCCGCGACGTCTCGTCGGCGCCCACGACCATCGCGCACGCGACGCTCAGCCGCCCGGCGACCGGCGTCACCTACGCGCGCGTCCGCTCGACGTCGCCGCTCGGCACCTGGTCGGTCACCGTCGCCCTCGCCGCTCTGCCCGTCGGCCGGTGGGTGGTGGCCGCCCCCGGTCCCTTCGACCCGGACCGCGGCGTCTCCGACGCTGCGGTGACCGTGCACCGCGCGCTCTCGGTGCTGGCTGCTGCCCGGCGGGACCTGACGGTGCTGCTGTCCTTTCCCCGGTGGTACGGCGGGGAGGCCGTCGAGCTGCACCTCGGTCGCATCGCCGAGGGGGACACGGTCGCCGGCACCGCAGACCTGATGGACCGGTTGCACGCCCACCACCCCTGGGTGCTCACGACGACGCCGTCCGGACCGCGGCCGCTGCCCCTCGACGGCGCCGTCGCCGGCCGGCTGGCCCGCGGCTCCCTCGAGCGCGGTCCATGGATCGCGGCCGCGGGGCAACCGCTGACGGGCGTGCTCGGCGTCGTGACCGAGCGGTCGGACGCCGACCCGCTGCGCCTGCGCGCGGCCCAGATCAATGCACCCGTGCTCACCAAGCGCGGCGTCGTCCTCACCGGCGTCGACACCTTGTCCGACGACGGGCTGGTGCGCCCGGTGACGGTCCGCCGGCTGCTCATCCTGGTGCAGCGGCTGGCGCTGCGCGAGGGCCGTGAGCTCGTCTTCGAGCCCAACGGTCCAGACCTGCGGCGGTTGCTGCAGACGAGGTTCGAGTCGGCGCTGGGCCTGATGTTCCGTCTGGGCGCGTTCGCGGGGACGACGCCGGCGCAGGCCTACCGCGTGCTCTGCGACGAGGGCCTCAACCCGCCGCGCGTCTCGGACGCGGGCCGGGTCGTCGTGGAGCTGCAGCTCGCGCCGTCGCACCCGCTGGAGTTCATCGTCGTGCGCTTGGTGCAGGCCGGCGACGACGGCTTCCGGCTGGCCGACGTGACCGCGCTGACGGGAGCCGCGTGATGACGGTCTTCACCGCCTTCAACTTCAAGGTGCTCATCACGCTCGACGGCGAGAGCAGCCCGCTCTGCGAGGGGGGGTTCTCCGCGTGCGACGGGCTCGAGGTGTCGGTCACCAACAAGTCGATCAGGGTGGGCGGCGACAACGGCAGGGTCGTGCACCTCGGCGGCATCGTGAACAACGGCACCCTCAGCCTCAAGCGGGGGATGACCGACTCCTTCGACCTCTGGGACTGGTTCGAGCGGGTCAACGTCGACGAGGAGCGGCGGCTGCGCGCCACCTGCCTGGTCGTGTCGATGGCGCCCGACCGCGTCACCGAGCAGGCGACGTACGTGCTCGACCGCTGCCTGCCCGTCAAGCTCAAGGTGCCGGCGATGGACGCGGCGACCGGGCAGCTGGCCGTCGAGGAGCTGCAGGTCGCCTACGAGACGATCCGGCTGCGCAAGCCCCAGGGGGTGGGCGGTGCCTGACCAGACCGAGCTCGCCCAGGCCCAGCTCGTCGAGGTGGAGTTCGCCGACGACGGTGCCGCCACGCCGCGCTCGGGCGGCAAGACCGCCAAGGTGCAGTTCAACCCCGAGACGCTCAAGCTGACCTCGGCCAACACCGTCGCCAAGACCGACGCCGCCGGCTCGGCCTCGATGCAGTTCATCGGCTCCAGCTCCACCAAGCTCGACCTGGAGCTGTGGTTCGACGCGACCGTCACCGCGGAGGGCGTGGAGCTGCGCTCGATGACCGAGGGCGTCTACTACTTCATCACCCCGTCGAAGTCGGGCGGCGAGGCGAAGTTCAAGGTCCCGGGCGTGCGGTTCGAGTGGGGCGCGTTCACCTTCGACGGCGTGCTGACCACCCTCAACGAGACGCTCGAGCTCTTCAGCCACGACGGCCGCCCGCTGCGGTCGCGGATCTCGCTGAGCTTCGCGTCCCAGGAGATCCGGTTCCGCATCGAGGAGTCCGGCGCCGGTGGGGGCGGCGCCGGCGTCGGCCAGACGCCGCGCACGCCGGTGGGCCAGGGCGACTCGGTGCAGCAGCTGGCCGGCAAGGCCGGGGGGTCCAACGCGGACTGGAAGGCGATCGCCGCCGCCAACGGCATCGAGAACCCGCGGCTCCCGCAGGTCGGGGCGCTGCTGACCCCGCCGCGCGTGGGCGTGAACGTGTCCGGCCTGCTCGGTGGGAGGTCGTGAGATGCCCGTCGTGATCGGTGAGCTCGAGGTCGTGGCCGCCGCGCCGCCGGCACCCCCCGGCCCGGACGTGGGTACGCCGCCGCCGCCGATGACCGCGCTCGACGTCGCTCGGATCGTGGCCCGCGAGCGCGAGCGGGTCGCGCGCAAGGAGGCGGACTGATGACGGCGACTCCGGTGCTGACAGCCGCCACCCCGACCATCGAGGTGAAGGGCGAGCCGAGTGGACTGCTCGGCGCCTCGCTCGAGGACCTCGTGGTCACCGAGACGCTCGAGGGCCTGGCGACCTGCGAGGCGAGGTTCCGCAACGTCGGGGCCGGGAACGGCGACCCGGACTACCTGTTCTTCGACGGGGACGTGCTCGACTTCGGCGTCGACGTGCGGATCTCCACGGGCGCCGGTGAGGGGACGGCCCTCGTGTTCAGTGGGAACGTCACCGGTCTGCGGGCGGAGTTCAGCGGGCGCAACGGCGCCACTCTGACGATGCTCGCCGAGGACCGGCTGCAGGACCTGCGGATGACGCGCCGCACCCGCTCCTTCGAGGACATGACCGACGCGGCGGCGTTCGAGCAGATCGCCTCGGACCACCGGCTGCGGGCCGAGATCGACCTTCCCGGGCCGACGTACCGCGTGATCGCCCAGGTCGACCAGAGCGACCTGGCCTTCCTGCGAACCCGCGCGCGGCGGGCCGGCGCCGAGGTCTGGGTGCGCGACGACACGCTCCACGTCGCGGCCAGGACCACCCGCCGCGGCGAGCGCGTGGTGCTCGGCAACCAGCAGAACCTGCTCGAGGCCAGCCTCTTCGCCGACCTGGCGGCCCAGCGCACCGAGGTGCAGGTGCACGGCTGGGACCCCTCGACCAAGGAGCGGCTCGACGAGCGGGCGACCGGCGACGTCGTCAAGGCAGAGGCCAGCGGCGACAAGGTGGGCCCGGACGTGCTCGAGCGGGCGTTCGGCAGACGTGTGGAGACGATCGCCCACCAGGTCCCCCTGGGTCCTGACGAGGCGCGGGCCCTCGCGAAGAGCCAGATGCTCGAGAGGGCGCGCCGGTTCGTGACCGGGGAGATCCTGGCGGTCGGCGACGCGCGGATCGCCGTGGGCGGCACGGTCGACCTGTCCGGCGTGGGAGCACCGTTCTCGGGCGTCTACTACGTGGTCGAGGCCCGCCACCTCTTCGACCTCGTCGGCGGCTACCGCACCCTGGCCAAGGTCGAGCGGGGGGAGCTGACGGCGACATGACGATCACCGATACCCGCCCCGAGAGTCGGCCCGCCAGTCGGCTCGGCCTGCACGGCGACTCGCGCTGGTTCGGCGTGCACGTCGGCGTGGTGTCCGACGTGGTCGACGCTGACGGCCAGGGGCGGGTGAAGGTCAAGCTGCCGTGGGCGGCCGACACGGACGGCACACCGATCGAGCTGTGGTGCCGGCTGGTGGTGCCGATGGCCGGCGCCTCGCGGGGCGTGTGGTTCGTGCCCGAGGTCGACGACGAGGTCGCCGTCGTCTTCGAGGCCGGCGACCCGAGGCGGCCCTTCGTCGTCGGGTCGCTGTGGAACGGGTCCGACGCGCCGCCCGAGACGATGGACGGCAGCGGCCAGAACAACTTGCGCTCCATCCACTCCCGCGCGGGCATCCGCATCGTCATGGACGACACCGACGGCGCGGTGATGCTCACGATCGACACCCCCGGCGGGCACAGCATCGAGCTCGACGACGGCGGCACGACCGTGCGGGTGCAGGACAGCAGCGGCAACAAGATCGAGATGACCAGCTCGGGCATCGAGATCCAGGCCAGCGCCAAAGTCACCGTCAAGGCGTCCAACGTCGAGGTCACGGCCGGCTCGGTGAAGGTGGATGCGGGGATGTCGACGTTCAGCGGTGTCGTGAAGGCCGACACCGTCATCGCCAACTCGGTCGTGGGCACGTCCTACACCCCGGGCGCCGGGAACATCTGGTGAGGCCGCGATGAGCACGATGACGCCAGCCATGACCACCAGGCGCCCGGCCGGCCGCCGCGGCGACGACCTGCACGCAGAGCGGGTCGTCTGGCGGCGCCCTCGCTCCCAGACCGGCTCCGGCGCGGCCGACGTGCCTGCCCTGTTGGGCTTCAAGACCGACGACTTCATGGTCGAGCTCGAGACGGCCCTGGCCGCACGGCCCTCGACGCTCACGTCGCACCTGGCGGCGCGGGAGCACTGGTCGACGTCGCAGCCGCCCATGTTCGCCATCCCGGCGGCGCCGACCGTCCCGGCCACTGGTGATCTCAAGCTCTTCCAGCCGGCGCACGGGCGCTTCTACCTCGTCGCCGCGCACCTGTGCTGCCGTCGCTACGGCTTCCCCGACCGCGGGCTGACGGCGAAGGAGTCGGTCGGCTTCGTCATCCGGCGCGTCGAGAAGACCGGCACGTCTGCCGTCGATCCGGCCAACCCGGCGACGTACACCGAGCTCGCCTGGGTGCCGAGCGGCAACGCCGGCTCCTGGCAGCCGGTGACCACGCGGCTCGCCCTGGCCCCCGGCGAGGAGCTGCTCCCGCTGACGCCGACCGTGCACACCGCTGACGGGCGGAAGTCGCGACTGCACACCGGGCTGGTCCCGGTAGGCGCGCGGGAGAAGTACGAGGCCCGCAGCAAGGCGGCGCGCGCCGAGGCCTCGGCGACCGACCCGGTCGCCAACCCGCGGCGCGCGCTGCTCGACGGCACGGTGATCGAGGCGGTGCGCCAGATCGCCGGCTTCGGCGGCTCGACCCCGCCCGCGGACAACGACGTGATCGAGATGCTCCAGTGGGCGCTGCTCGACCTGGTCGACTTCATCACCGGCGTGGCCGGCGGCTCGGTCGCGACCGTCGTCGACACGCACCTGGGCGGTTCCGCTGCCGGGTCGCAGCCGGCCTTCACGACGTGGGCGGAGGTCGTCAAGCTCGTCGCGGCCGAGCGCGCGACGCTCCTGGCTCGTGGGGCGCCCTCGCCGACGCTCGCCGGGCACCTCGGTCGGGTGCGCACGCTCAACCTCGTCGGGCTGCTCATCGGGCTCGAGAACTACCGCGACACGGTCCCCGCCCCGCCCGTGCCCGCCGGTCCCGTGCTCGCGGAGCCGGACCCGGTGAAGGGCCTGCTCTACGTCGCCCGGTGCGTCTACCAGCGCGCCGACTGCCGGCTGCCGCGCCCGGAGTGGGTGAGCCCGCCGACGAAGGCGTTCCGGCTCGCGTCGTTCTTCGATCCCGACGCACCCGGACGGCCGATCCAGATCTCGCTACCGATCGACACCTCCCAGGGAGGGCTGCGCTCCTTCCCGCGCAACGTGAGCGTGCTCGTCTCCAAACAGCTGCGCGCGCAGATCGCGCAGGTCAAGAAGCTCGACGACATCGGGGGCAAGCAGAGCTTCGACCTCGGGATGCTCTGCACGCTGTCGCTGCCGATCATCACGATCTGCGCGCTGATCCTGCTCATGGTCGTCGTCTCGATCCTCAACATCGTGTTCTTCTGGATGCCGCTCTTCAAGATCTGCCTCCCGAAGCCGGGAGGTGACTGATGGACACGACGGCGATCGGCCAGGTCGGCCTCGACCAGCAGGCCGCCACCTACGGGCGTGGCGTCGCTTTCCCCGTCGCGCTCGCGCCCACCAGCCGGGTCGCGCTGAGCGCCGGTCCGGAGAACATCGCGACGGCGCTGCGGGTGATCCTGGCCACCGAGCCGGGTGAGCGCCTGATGCTGCCGGCGTTCGGCGCGGGCCTGCGGCGCTTCCTCTTCGAGCCGAACATCCCGGCCACGCACCGGCAGATCGAGGACGCGGTACGCCGCGCGGTGACCCGGTGGGAGCCGCGGGTCGCCGTCGACGCGATCTCGGTGACGGCCGCCCGCGAGGACCCGGCGGCCGCGCGGATCGACCTGCACTACCGGCTGGTGGCCACCGGGACGGCCGCCGAGCTCAACGTCTCGGTCGCCGTCGGCGCCGGCGCGAGAGGAGGCCAGGCCTGATGACCATCGAGCTGCCGTCGATCGACGACCTCGACTACGACACCCTCGTCGCGGAGGCGAAGGCCCGGATCCCGGTCCACAACCCGGACTGGAGCAACTACAACGACGCCGACCCCGGCATCACGTTGCTGCAGCTGTTCGCGTTCATGACCGACAGCCTGCTCTACCGGTCGAACCTCGTGCCCGAGCGCAACCGCCGGGCCTTCCTCCACCTGCTCGGCCTGCGCCGGCGCGCAGCCGTGCCGGCCGAGGGGCTGGTCGCCTTCGACGCCACCAAGGGTCCGCTGACCACGCACCTGGTGCCGGCCGACACCGAGGTCCGCGCGGGCAACCTGCCCTTCCGCACCGCCCGCACCATCGACGTGCTGCCGGTCAGCGCGCTGGTGTGCGCCAAGCTGCCGTCGGCCACCGAGCTCGACACGGCCAGCCGGGCGGCGTACCTCTCGATGTACGAGGACCTCGACCCAGAGGCCGACGACGTCCAGCTCTACGACACCCACCGTCTCGAGGTGCCGGCGGGCGCCTCGCGCTACCGCCCCGTGGGCATCGCGGAGACGGTCGACCGCTCGCTGTGGGTCGCGCTGCTCGCACCGAAGCCGGCCCTGGTCGACGCCGTCCGCGACCTGATCGGCGGCAAGGTGCTGTCGCTCGGGATCGTGCCGGACGTCGTCGACGCCACGCGGGTGCTGCCACCCGCGTCCGTGCTCCGGTCGCAGCCCGAGCCCCGGCTGGTCGTCTCCGCGCCCGTTCCCGGCGCGCTGCCCGCCGACCCCGAGCCGCGCGTCCCGGCGTACCGCCCCCTCGACACCACCGAGCGCGGCGACGTGCTCGTCGAGCCCGGCGTCATCGACGTGCAGCTGCCCGCGCCGGACGACCTGGTCCTCTGGCCCGACCTCGAGGCGACCGAGGAGGGCTTCGGCGACTTCCCGCCACCGCTGGAGCCGGCCGAGCGCGCCCGCCTGGTCTCCTGGCTCCGCCTCACCCGGGCCCGGCCGAGCGCCGGTCCGGGTGGGGCGCTCGGCGCGACGTTCTCGTGGGTCGGGGTGAACACCACCCACGTCGAGCAGGTGTCCCGCGTCGCCGACGAGCCGCTGCCCGACGGCACCGGCGAGTCGGACCAGGTCGCGCGGCTCGGACAGCGCTCGGTGCTGGCCGACACGGTGCGCGTGCGGGTGGACGGGGTCGAGTGGAGCCGGGTCGCGGACCTGCGCACCAGCCCGCCCGAGACCGCTGTCGGCGCCGGGACGACGCCCGACCGGGACGGCGTCGCGACGCCGGGGTCGCCGTACGTCTTCACGTGCGAGCCCGACGGCACCGTCCGTTTCGGTGACGGGCTGCGTGGAGCCCGGCCGCCAAGGGGAGCCCGGATCCGGGCGGACTACGCCGGCTCGGAGGGCGCCGCCGGCGTGCTGCCCGCGGGCGGGGTGAAGACCGTGCTCGGGCTGCCGGCCGGCGTCCAGGTGGCCAACCCGGTGCCGACGTGGGGCGGGCAGGACGCCGAGACCATCGAGGACGCCGAGGCGCGGATGAGCGAGGTCGTGCACCACCGCGACCGGCTCGTCACCCGTCAGGACTTCGTCGAGATCGCCCGGCGCACCCCCGGCGTGGACCTCGCACGGGTCGAGGTGCTGCCGCTCTTCCACCCCCAGCTCGTCGGGGTCGAGTCACCCGGCGTGGTGACGGTGATGGTGGTCCCGCGCTTCGACCCCGCCCAGCCCGACGCGCCACGGCCCGACCAGATGTTCCTCGACTCCGTGTGCGAGCACCTCGACGCGCGGCGGCTGGTGACCACCGAGCTGCACGTCGTCGGCCCGGTGTACGTCGACATCGCGCTCGCCATCGGGTTCGACCCGGGGCCCGGGCGCGACGTCCCCGACGTGCGCGAGCGCGTGCAGACGGCGGTGCGCACGCTGCTCTCGCCCATCGACCGGATCCCTGGCGACGGTGTCGATGCCTGGCCGCTGAGCAAGGCGGTCGACCCGCTGGAGATCCTCACGGTCGTCGCGCGCGTGGACGGGGTGGCGCGGGTCAACGGCGTACGCCTGTCGCTGCCCGACGGCACCGCGCTGGTCGGCGCGCTGCCCATGACCGGCCTGGAGCTGCCGCGGCTGGTGTCCCTGGCGGTGCAGCCCGGCGACCCGCCGACCGGCGCGGACGTCGCACCTCCCGCGACGCAGCTGCTGCCCGTCCCGGCGATCCCGGAGGAGTGCTGATGCCGGCCGACGTCAACGGCTCCGGGTTCCACGTGCTCCTCACCGAGGAGGACTGGTTCACCCGCGAGGGCGCGCTCGGCACGCTGCCCGCGGTCAGCGGCGATCCGCAGCCGGACCTGGAGTGGACCCGCTCCTGCGGGCTGCGCCTGCGGCGGACCGTGCCGTTCGACCGCGTCGAGAGCCCGCCCCGGCTGACGCCCGAGGATCGCCGCGGCGCCGACCGTGATGTCGACGGTGTCGTGTGGCACGTGGGCGACGACCGCACGAGCCTGTGGCGGACCCGGGACGGCTCCGACGCGGAGCGGTTCTGGCCGCCCGACGCCGGGGAACCGGTGGACGTCTTCCACGACTGCGTGCCTCCGCAGGACGAGCCGGCCCGGCTCGGGGCCGTCGTCGCGACCGACGACCGTTGGCTGGTCGTCGGGCTGCTGGGGACGGCGTCCTCGCCCGCAGGGCTGATGCTGCTGGACCTGGTCGGCGGAGGCGAGCCGGTGACCCGCGACTGGTCGGGCCTGGTGCCGGACTTCAGGCCGGTCGAGGGTTGCCGGCGACCCGATGGCGGGCTGCTCGTCCTCGACGCCGAGCCCGGGCGCGACGAACCCACCCGCGTCTGGCCCCTCGATCGCCGCGCGGACCCGGCACTGCTGGACGAGGTGCCCGCGTCGCCGTCCGTCTTCTCCGTGTGCGACACGGGGGGTTCGCCCGCCGCCGAGGACGCTGAGCCGCTCACCGCCGCCCGCCCA
Organism: Nocardioides bigeumensis; assembly: GCF_039531755.1. Lineage (NCBI taxonomy): Bacteria > Bacillati > Actinomycetota > Actinomycetes > Propionibacteriales > Nocardioidaceae > Nocardioides > Nocardioides bigeumensis. Next base: position 334,677 of record NZ_BAAAQQ010000011.1, on the reverse strand, counting down.
CGGGCCTGGGTGCTGCCGGTGGAGAACGCCACCGCGATCGCCGCGGTCGACGCGGACTCCTACGTGGTGCTCGACGTCGAGGAAGGCCGGGTGCTGCGCTTCGCCGGGGAGACGCTGGTCGGCACCCTGGACCTGTCCACGGCGCTCGAGGACAGGCTCACCGATCCGGACAACGACCCCGCGGTCCGCGGCCACGACATCGTGGTCGTGCGCACGCCCGAGGGCAGGCCGGTCCTCTTCGTCAGCGACGCGGGAGGCGACGAGGTGTTCACTTTCGACGTCGACGACGACTTCGCGCCGCTGGCCGAGCACTATCCGATGCGCCGCCACCACGGACGTGGCCTGGTCGGCGACGGCGAGTCCGTGTGGTTCGACACCCGGCGGCGCTGGCACCAGCTGCTCGCGCGCGGCCGCTCCGAGTACCGCGGCTTCGGCAGCTTCGTCTCCGCCGCCTTCGACGGGCACGAGCAGGGCTGCCGCTGGCACCGGGTCCTCCTCGACGGCCGGCTCCCGTCCAGCACGTCGGTGCGCGTCGAGACGCGGGCCGCCGACGACCTGGCCGCGCTCGCGGGGATGCCGTGGCGGCTCGAGCCGGCGCCCTACCGCCGCCGCGGCGGCACCGAGCTGTCCCTCGACGTCGCGACCGCCCCGGCCGGCGCCACGGACCTCGGCACGTGGGAGACGCTGGTCCAGCGCAGCGACGGTCGCTACTGCCAGCTGCGGCTCACGCTCGAGAGCGCGGGCGGCTCGACTCCGGAGATCAGCGCGCTGCGGCTGGTCTTCCCGCGGTTCTCCTACCTGCACCGCTACCTGCCGCAGCTGTACGCCGACGAGGACGCCCCCACCCGGTTCCTCGAGCGCTACCTCGCCAACCCCGAGGGGCTGCTCACCGACCTCGAGACCCGGATCGCCGACGTCGACCTGCTCTTCGGAGCGACGTCCGCCCCGGCGGCGTACCTCGACTGGCTCGCCTCTTGGTTCGGCTCAGTGCTGGACGCGGACCTCGACGTACGCCGACGCCGCCTCTTCCTCGAGCACGCCGACCGGATCTTCGCCACTCGCGGCACTCCCGGCGGGCTGGTGACGATGCTGCGGCTGGTGCTCGACGAGTGCCCGGAGGCGGCCTTCGACGGCAGCCCGGCCCCGGCGTTCACGGTCCGCATCGCCGAGCGCTTCCTGAGTCGGGGCACGTCCGTCCAGCCGGGACTGCCCGGCAACCCCCAGGACCTCGGTGCCGTCGGCGTCGACGACACGGTCACGGTCGCACGATGGACGCCGTCGCTCGGCGCCAACGAGCTGCACCAGCGGTTCCGCGACGACCTGACAGCGAGGTACGGCGCCGACTGGTCCAGCACCGCACCCGCCAGCGTGCCCGCGTGGCTGCGGGGGGCCAGCAACGTCTCGGTGTCCCCGACCACGCCGACGGACGCGGGGGAGCGGGCGGACTGGACGCGCTTCCTCGCCGGGCAGCTGGGCATGCGGTCCCCGGCGTTCGACGCGACGCAGCACGCCGCTCTGTGGCGGCGCTTCCTGCTGCAGCGCTACGAGCGGCCGGCCCGGCTGGCCCAAGCCCACCAGCTCGCCGCCGTGCCCGACACCTTCGACGACGTGCAGCCGCCCGAGCGGCTCGCGCTCTTCGGCCCCGCCCTGGAGGACTGGGCCGCGATGGTCACGCTGGTGGTGCCGATCGCCGAGGCCGCGCACCGGTTCTTGGTGCTGCTGCCCGTCGATCCCGAGGCGCCCGAGCGCGAGCAGCTGCGGATGCTCGACGTGGCCCGCCGCGTCGTCGAGCTCGAGAAGCCCGCGCACACCAGCGTCGACGTGCGTCCCTACTGGGCCGCCTTCCAGCTCGGCGAGGCACGCCTGGGCGTGGACACCCTGCTCGGAGCGGGAGCCCGTCGATCGGCCCTGATCCTCAACCGCAGCCGGCTGGCGCAGGCCGGGCTGGCCGGCCCTGCCGGTCACGACGACGGCTGCGGAGGCACGGCCTCCGGTGGCCGCTCCGGCGCGGCGAGCCATGCCGGCTATGCCGGCGCCTGGTCCACCGCCGAACCGTGCGGGTGCGGAGGCACCCCATGACGTACCAGCTGCACGACCGAAGGGACCGACCATGACCGTCTTCGCACCGTCGCACGAGCTGTCCGACCTCGACCCCACCAAGCGGGTGCGCTACTCGCTGGGCATGATCGTCGGCGACGACGAACTGCGCCAGGACCAGCGCTACCTGATGGCCCGCGACGACCGCCACCAGCGGGCCCTGCACGGCTGGGGCGTCGTGTCGGGGCTGGAGCTGGTGCTCGCGGACGACGGCCACCTCGAGGTGCACCCGGGCGCGGCGATCGACGGGACCGGGCGCTGGATCGGCATCGACGTCACCCAGTGCGCCGACCTGTTGCCGTGGCTGACCAGTCGCGTCGACGACCTGCCGCCGCGTCCGGAGACGGTCACCGTCTGGGTGCTGCTCTGCTACGACGAGTGCGCGGCCGACCCGATCCCGGTGCCGAGCGGCCCCTGCCGCACCCTGGACGCGTCGGTGCAGCCGTCTCGGGTGAAGGACTCGTTCCGGCTCGAGCTGACCCTCGAGGAGCCGCCCGTCCGCGGCGACCTCGCGGAGTTCCCCGAGGCCGCCGTGATGGCCGCGCTGCTGGAGGAGGACGCGACGCTCGAGGACAAGCGGGCGGCGCTGTCGGAGTTCGTGACCTCGCGCGGCGACCCCGACGGCTTCGCCAACCGCTGGCTCGACCCGCTCGACCCTGACTGCGTCGTGCTCGGCCGGATCGAGGTGCCGCTCGTCGACGACGGCGGCGCCCTGGCCTTCGGAGACGACCTCGACGAGGACTCGCTGTCCTTCGCCGACCGGCCGCTCGTGCTGTCGACGCAGTTCATCCAGGAGTGGCTGCTGCGGGTCGAGGGCGGCGGGACCGTCGTCGTCCAACCGGATCCGACGCCGGTGCCCTTCCCGCTCGACGACCTCACCGACGTCAACGCGCCCAGCGCCCGCGCCGGGAACGTGATCGTCGGGACGGTTGCCGACGCCGATGTCGGCACCAACGTGGGCACGGACGCGCCGCCGCCCAACCCGCGGTGGGAGGAGCGGCGCCTCGACCTCAACCTCCTGGCGGACGTGCAGATCCCGGCCAGCTTCGGCTCCAGCCCGGCCGACACGGGCCTGGTGCTGAAGTACGACGGCGCGGTCTGGCGCCCCCAGGTCGACATCGTGGGAACCACGGGCCCGGCGCCCGAGCGCGAGCCGCACGTGAAGTCGCGCCCGGCGGCGTACGCCATCGTCGCGGGCGGCGTCGTGGAGCTCGACTTCAACGAGGACGGCTTCCTGGAGGACCTCAGGCAGCGGACGATGTACGGCGCGCTCAAGGTCGCGATGATCGAACGGCAGCCGATCGGGGCGTTGCTGTCGCTGCACTTCCCGGGGTACGTCGAGGCGCTCGCCGCGTTCCGGCACCTGGAGGGCAGGCAGTTCGTCGTGAAGCTCACGCCCGAGGCCGACGGCGCACTGATCCGCACCCAGGTCGTGCGGCTGACCGAGGAGAGCATCGTCGTCTTCGTCGGCCGGCCCCGGGACCGGACCAACGACCAGTTCCGCGAGCTGGTCATCGCGGGACTCGGCCGCGACGACCTGAACCACTCCGCCCTGCACGTCGAGATCTCGGTCTTCGACGACCGCGACAACGGTGGCCTCTCGCTGCGGGCCGTCCCCGAGCTGCTGCAGGACGTGTGATGGCCACCGCACTCGACCAGATCGAGACCGCCGGCGGCATCGCGGTCCCGAACTTCTTCAACGGCCGGATCCTCAGCGCCGAGGACCTGCGGATGGTGATGGCGGCGGACCGTCGGCACCGGACCCTGGTCGGCCGCGCCCTCGGACCCGGAATCGCCGACGGCCTGCGGGTCTCGCGCGCGTCGGGGAGCTCGGTCACGGTCACGGCCGGGGTCGCCGTCAACCGGCACGGAGAGGTGCTCGATCTGCCGACCGACCTGGAGGTGCGGGTCGCCGGGACCGGCGCGATCGGGACCAGCGCCGGACCGGCCGGCACCGCCTTCAGCGACTGCGGCGGCTCCAGCCCGGCGTCGTCGACGTCGAACGCATTCCTCCTGACGGTGCGGCCCGACAGCATCGAGACCGGCAGTGCGCCCGCGGACCCCTACCTCACCGGCGCGTCCTGCGGGCCGGGGTTCCTCGCCGAGGGCGTCCGCTTCCGCCGGGTGCCGTTCGACCCGGCGTTCCTGGCCGGTGTCCTCGCCGACACGCAGACCCCCGGGCTGGGCAGCGCGTCGCCGCGCTCGCGCAACGTGGTGAGCCACCTCTTCCTCGGCTCCGGGCCCTGGACCGCCTTCTCCGACGTGGCGACCGCGGGTGACGTCGACCCCGACCTCGAGCTCGCGCACCAGCTGCTGGCGCTCCAGAAGTGCGAGGTGCCGCTGGCGGTGTTCTATCTCCAGGGCGGCTCCGTGGCCGAGCTGGACGAGTGGGCGGTCCGGCGGCCGTGCCGGGCGGCGACCGGTGACGCCGGTGGGTTGGCGTCGTTCACGTCCCCCTTGCGCGCCGCGGCCGGCACGGCGGCGTACCTGCAGTTCCAGGCGCAGCTCGCCGAGCTGCTCTCGAGCACCGGGCCATCGGGCGGGCCGCGGCTGGCCACGCACTTCCGCTACCTGCCGGCGGCAGGCATCCTGCCGGCGGCCTGCATCGGCTCGCCGGGGACGATCACCGACTTCCTGGGCGGCACGCCGATGCCGTTCTTCACCGGCGTCTCCGCCAGCGCGTGGAACAAGGCCGAGCGGCCCGTGCGCAGCGCGCGCGTCGAGGGGATCCTCCGCGCTGGCGCCGAGCAGCCGCCGATCGACCTGGTCACCACCCGCGGCCTGCCGCTGACGGTGGTCGCCGTGCAGGACTCGTTGGTCAGGAGCGAGCCGTACGCCGTCTTCGTGTCGGCCCACCACCCCTACCGCGAGCGCATCGACCTCGACCTGCTGATGGACCGGTTGGCCGCCGTCGAGCCGGTGGTGGACGAGGAGCCCTTCGTCACCGTGGCGATGCAGACCGACGAGCTCTGGCCCACCGAGAGCGGCTACCGGCTGCTGGTCACCTATCGCGTCACGACCAACGTCAACGAGCGCTTCCTGCTGGAGCCGCGAGCCCGGAAGAGGTCCTCGGTCCCGTACGCCGTGAGCGCGCGGATGGTGGACGAGGACGGCGCCACGACGCGCGACCTGCAGGTGGGGCCGAACATCCTGACCGTCGAGTACCGCCTGACGATCGGCGGCGTGCACGTCTTCGACGAGCGGCGCGCCGACCACGAGGAGGGTGACGTCACGCGTTCCATCGCGGGCGAGGAGGAGGGCGAGTCGATCGTCGTGGACAAGCAACCCAGCGGCGTGATCATCCGCGAGCTGGAGTCGGGGGCGGCGCGGCTGCCGCAGTTCACCTTCGGGCTCGAGGTCTCGCTGCTGAGCGACTCGACCGTCACCGCCAAGGCTGCCTTCCTCTACGCGCTCCCATGATCCCCTCGATCTGGCCCTCGATCCGGCCCTCGATCTGGGCCGCCGACCGCGTGGACCGGCTCGTGCTCCTGGAGTGGCAGGAGGACGAGCCGGCACCGGTGCTCGACGCCCTGATGCCGCAGGGGCTGCCGCCGTCCGCCGTCCTGGTGGTGCGACGGGTTGCGGTCGTGGCGGCGCCTGCGTCGGTGCCCTCGGCGGTGGCGGCCGAGGTCGCCGATGCCTCGCGACTAGCGGCCCGCCCGGTGGCCGGCGCGGTCGACGCGGGAGCGGACGCGGTGCTGTTCGCCGACGAGGCCGAGCTGCTGGCGTGCTACCTGGTGGCGATCCGGGCGCACCGGCTGGGCGACTGGATCTGGTCGCAGCTCGCGAGCATGCTGCCGCCGCCGGTGGTCGACGCTGTCGTGGCCGATCCCGTCGTGCCGCTCGCGGGCGTCGTGGTGGCCCTCGACGAGTGGAGCTGCGCCGACGCCGTGCTCGGTGACCTGTCGCCGGGCGGCCGGCTGGTCCTGCTCGACGCCCTGGCGGTGCAGCACGACCTGTGGGTGCGGCCGGTCGGTCCGCCTGCTCCGGCTTCCATGCCTTCCCTGGACGAGTCGGTGGCGCCGACCGGGGTCGCGAGTGCCGGGCCGCCGGCGGCGTACGACGTGGGGCGGCGCGGCAGCACGATTCCCGCGGCCCGAGTGGTGACGGGGGCCGGGTTCGTCCCGTCGTTGGTGTCGCTCGTCGAGCTGCTGCTCGGACGAACCGAGAGGCGGTCCCTCGCCGCGATGCCCTCGTCACCCGCGCCCGGGTCGCACCAGGACGTCCGCGACGACAAGTCGGCCGGAGGTCCGGACGACCCCGAGCCGCGCGCCGACGTGCTGAGCGCCCGCCCGCCGACAGCCGAGCGCGGCCGCCTCCGCGAGGACCATCGAGCCGAGGGCGTCCGGTCCGGCCCGCAACCGGACCGCCGGGAGGTCGCGCCGGTCGACGACCCAGCTGGGCCGGACCCAGGCGTCGCCGTCGAGGGCGTCGCCACCGGGCTGGCCGGGGTGTTCTACCTCGTCAACGTCTACACCCGCCTCGACCTGCGCGCCTCCGGTCTCGTCGACGCCGCGCCCTGGGACGTCGTGGACGGCCTGGCTCGCGCCGTCGTCGAGGGCGAGCAGCACGACGACGACACCGTCTGGCCGGCGCTCCAGGCGTTGGCGGGCCGGTCGCCGGGAGAACCGCCCGCGCCCGAAGTCCTCGTCCGGTGCGCGACGGCGATGTCACCCGTGCTGGACGACCTCGCGCTCGAGCCCGGAGAGCCGACGCTGGCCGAGCTGGTCGCGGTGCCAGGACGGCTCGTCGTCGACCGCACCCACGTCGAGGTGTTCGTCGCGCTCGACGCGGTCGACCTCGCGGTACGCCGCCGCGCGCTCGACGCCGACCCGGGCTGGATCCCCTCCCTGGGCCGGGTGGTCAGGTTCCACTTCGTCGAGCCGGCCGCTCCGTGAAGGCCGTCTTCCCCGCGACGACCGCGGGCCACACCACGGCGCTGGCGCTCGGGGCGGTGAGCGCGCTCCTCGAGCTCGCCGACCGCACCCTGCCCGACGGGGTGGCCGGGCTGGTCGACCGGCAGCCGTTCGTGGCGTCGTACGCCGGCGAGCTGGCCCGCCACGTCCCGGACGGCCTCTCCTGGGCCGACTGCGTCGGCTGGTGGGAGCGGCAGGTGGCCGCGGTGGAGACCAAGGCACCCGGCCTCCCGCTGACCCGGGTCCCTGCGCTGGGCGCGGTGCGGGACCGGCTCGCGCTGGCGATGGTCGCGCTGCTCGACGAGGACGACCGCTGGCTCCAGGTCGTGCGCGAGCTCCAGGGCACGACCGACGTCGCCGGCGTGCCCGTCGCCGTCGTGGTCGCGGCTCTCGAGCGGCCGGGCGAGGCGGAGGTCGCGCGGCTGCTCGAGCGGCTCACCCGCGAGCACCTCGTCGAGCCGGTCGCCGGCACGGGTCAGGCCAGGAAGGTCGCCGCCGACCTGTGGTCCGCCGTCCGCGATGACGAGGCGTGGAGGGCACTGGTGAAGCGGGCGTCCCCTCCAGGTCCCAGCGCGGTGGCCCACTGGGGCGACGAGCGGAGCGAGCACCTGCGCCGCCACGTCGACCTGTTGACGCAGGGGCGGCTCGACACGCTGGTCGCCCGTCAGGTCCCGGGCGCGGACGGCGCAGCCGCCCTGGCCGCGCTGTCGGACCGGCCGCTGCTGTGGGCGACTCGTGCCCAGCTGCTCGAGGGACCGGCCCTCGCCCTCGCGGCGGGTCTGGACGCGGTCCCCGCGGTCAGGTTAGAGCCGGCTCCCGGCGAGCTCGCCGACGTGCCCCGCCCGGCCTGGTACGACGGACCGCTCGTCGTGCTCACCGGCACCGCGGGCGGGGTCGGTGCCGAGGACGCGCGCCGGGCCACGGTGACCATCGGGCGCTCCGACCTCGCCGAGCGGCGGCGTCTGTGGAGCACCCTGCTGCCCCGCGCCGGCAAGCGGCGGGTGGAGACGCTGGCGGGCGCGTTCGTGGTGCCCGACGGCTACGTCCGGCGGCTCGCTCGCGACGCCACGGTGGTCGCGCAGGTCGACGGGCGACGGGTCCCCGAGGTGGAAGACGTCCGCGCCGCCAGCCGCCGGCTGTGTGACCACGTGCTGGAGACCAAGGCCACGCGCATCGACAACCAGGAGCTCACCTGGGACGACGTCGTGACCAGCCCCACCGTGCGCGCGGACCTCGAGATGCTCGAGCACCGCTGCCTGCTGCGCGAGGAGCTCGCCGTGGGCGACCGGGGCGTCGGCGGCGCCGGCGTCCGCGCCCTGCTCACCGGGCCCAGCGGCTGCGGCAAGACGCTGGCGGCGCGCACCTTGGCCGCGGTCCTGCAGCGCAACCTCTACCAGGTCGACCTGGCTGCCGTCTTCGACAAGTACGTCGGCGTCACCGAGAAGATCCTGGACCGGCTGCTGTCGGACGCCGAGCAGCTGGACGCGGTGCTCCTGCTCGACGAGGGCGACACCTTCCTCGGGTCGCGCACCGACGTGCGCTCGGCCAACGACCGCTACGCGAACCTCGAGACCAACTTCCTGCTGCAGCGGCTCGAGACCTACGCCGGGATCATCGTGATCACCACCAACGCACCGGATCGCATCGACTCGGCGTTCAGCCGGCGGATGGACGCGACGATCGTCTTCGGCAAGCCCCGGGCCGCCGCCCGGCGCCGGATCTGGGCGCTGCACCTGCCTGATGGGCACGACGTCTCGGCCGACGAGCTGGACGCGCTCGCCGACCGCTACCGACTCACGGGTGGGCAGATCCGCAACGCCGCCTTGTATGCCCGCCTGGTCAGCGCCCGCGAGCGACGCCCGCTCGACGCGGACGCCGTCCGGGCGGCCGTGGCCGCCGAGCACCGCAAGGCCGGCGCCATGCGGGCCCAGCGGGCGCCGGGCTCGCCCGGGCGGCCGCAGCCGCCGTCGGTCGACGGCTACGTCGGACTCGCCGCCGCCGGCGCGCCGCGACGGGTGCATCGGGGGCGGGCGTGACCTCCAGCGGCCGGGCTCGGCACAGGACTTCCGCGGAGTCGTCCGGCTCGACGTCGTACGACGGCGGGCACCGGTCGGGAGGGTCGCGCCGCGGCGTCGGACCGGTGCCGCCGCGGCTCCAGCTCAAGGAGGCCACCGTCGGCAAGGCCGGGGACTCCTTCGAGCAGGAGGCCGACAGGGCCGCGGAGCAGATCGTGCAGGGCAAGGCCGCGCCTCCGGTCTCCGCCGTCGACCAGCACGCGCTGCAACGTCAGGAGACCGCCACGTCGATCTCGCCGGAGGAGATCGAGCAGGGCGGCGGGGTCGTGCAGCGGCTCTTCGACGAGGAGCAGGCCGAGGAGCCCGTGCAGACGAAGTCCGGTGGCGGTCACCCGCCGCGCACGGTGGACGTGCCCAGTCCCGGGGCCGGCAGTCCGCTGGCGCCCGCCACCCGCGGCGCGCTCGAGTCCGGGCTGGGGGCGGACCTGGGCGGCGTGCGCGTCCACGACGACGCCGCCGCCCGCGAGACCGCCGACCGGATGGGCGCGAAGGCGTTCACGCAGGGCCAGGACATCTCGCTCGGCACGGGTCAGTCGGCCGACGACGTGGGCCTGCTCGCGCACGAGGCGGCGCACGTGGTCCAGCAGTCGGGCGGGTCGGGATCGGTGGCCCAGCGCCAGCCCGCGACACCGCCGCCGACGGGTGGCGCACCCGCCGCAGCGCCTCCCGCAGGAGGGACCCCGACGCTGACCCAGAAGACCCTGGATGACGGCTCGGAGATCGACTCCGGCGCCAAGAAGGTGACCCTGGCCGTGATCGGGCTGCCCACCAGCAAGAAGCCGAAGACAGAGGCGCAGAAGGTCTCCGACGTCCCTGTCGGCCGACCGCGCGGGAAGACCAAGCAGAAGAAGAACTGGAACGACGAGGTGAAGGGGGCCACCGAGCTGACCGATGCCGTGACGGCGCTGCTCGGCAACCCCGACGTGGTGAGCACCAAGGACGACGCCGGGCAGTTCTACCTCGTCAACGACAAGTCACCCCAGAACCCGATCATCGTCACGGCGGAGACCCTGCCCGAGCTCGCCGTGAAGCCGCTGTGGGACGCCAAGGGCGAGCCGACGCGCTTCCAGATCGACCACATCGTGGAGTACCAGCTCGGTGGCAGCGATGAGGATCCCAAGAACCTCTGGCTGCTCGAGGAGCAGGCCAACATGAGCTCCGGCTCTCAGATCGAGAAGCAGCTCTCCGACAAGTTCGAGAAGGTCTTCGCCAAAGCCACCAAGGAGGGAGTCGCCAACGTCCCCGCCGACAAGGAGGCCGCGCGCGCAGCGTCCTGGACGTTCTCGGTCAAGTCCTTCGACGGGGAACCCATCAAGCTCAACGGGCGCGAGGACAGCAGCTGGGACATCGAGACCGCCAAGAAGGGCGGACCGCTCAAGGTGCTGCGCGCGATGACCGGCGCCGAGATGAAGAAGGCCGGTGGCACGGCCGAACGGATCGCGCTCTTCCTCGGACCTCGTGGCGGGGCACGGGCCGAGGTCGAGTGGGGCGCCAAGGCGCCGGGCGGCGTACGCCCTGCGCCCAACGACAACTGGTGGTTCTACCTGAACTCCAGGACCGCCTCGAAGGCGCACAACAACTACCGGGTGACCGAGGTGCAGTTCGACCCCGACAACGGCGGCAAGGTCGTCGGCGAGCTGTTCAGGGAGGACAAGAAGGGCGGGACAGGACTCCACCCGGTCAAGCAGGACATCGACATCAAGCGGCAGCAGAAGCTCGAGTGGGCGGGGTTCCTGGACAAGGAGCGGTTCATCAACGAGGCCCGCACCAAGATCTCCTTCGAGGGCATGAGTCCCATCGAGCTCGACGACACCGACCTCACCGCCGAGAAGGGCATGGTCGCTCGCGGTCGCTTGCTGCCGACGATCCCGCTGATCGACAAGGCCGAGATCGACGTCGTCATCGACGGCGACGACGTGTATCTCTCGAAGGTCTTCAGCTCCGACGACTTCACCTTCCCCGGCCCGATCAAGGTGGGGGAGTGCAGCCTCGAGCTGAGGTTCGGGCTCAAGGGCTTCCAGATCCTCGGTGCCGCCGCCTTCGAGATCGAGGGTCTCGGCCACGGACGGGTGTACGCCGCCGCCGGGGCCGACACCTCGGAGGTGTCGTTCGCCCTGGGCGGCGAGTTCGACTTCCTCTCCGATCTCTTCGAGCCAGCCCGGGTGGAGGTCTGGTACAAGGACGCCGAGCTCGGCGGCAAGGGCGTCCTCGGGATCAAGGAAGGCAAGATCAAGGGCCTGAAGTCGGCGCAGGTCACCGTCGACTGGGGCAAGGACGGCATCAAGGCCAACGGCACCTTCGCCACCACGATCCCGGGCGTCGAGTCCGGCACGCTCGCCTTCGCCTACAAGGAGGACGGCACCGTCGAGCTCGGCGGCACGCTCAACCTCGGCTCCAAGGTCCCGGGCATCTCCAGCGGCAGCATCGAGGCGCAGCTGGTGCGCGACCCCGAGGGCGGCTGGAAGGTCTTCGGCAAGCTCCAGGCGACGCCGAGCATCCCCGGCGTCGCCAGCCAGGTCACCGGCACCTACGACAACGGCGCGATCCAGGTCGAGACGACCGTCGCCTACGCGCGCGGCATTGCCGCGGGCCAGTTCACGATCGGGCTGACCAACCGGCCCCTCGACCCGGCGGGCAAGCCGGCGGGGGAGCCCGGCGCCGACCTGGCGGCGTACGGCGGCGGCCAGGTAGCGCTGACCCTCGCCCCCTGGCTGAAGGCGACCGCGGGCCTGCGACTCCTGCCCAGCGGCGAGATCGAGGTCAGCGGGGAGATCGGGCTGCCGTCGGCGCTGGAGATCTTCCCGCGCAAGAGCCTCGACAAGGAGCTCTTCAAGGTCGGGATCGACATCCCGATCATCGGGATCTCGGTGGCCGGCGCCAACATCGGCATCTTCGCGACCATCGCCGGCGGCGCCTCGTTGATGGCCTACTTCGGCCCCGCCGAGCTCAAGGACCTCAGCCTCGGCATCACCTGGAACCCAGACCACGAGGAGCAGACGACGGTCAAGGGCCACGCCGGCCTGCACCTGCCCGCCGGCGCCGGCATCCGGCTCGCCATCTCCGCCGCGCTCGGCGCCGGCATCCCCGTGGTCGAGGCCCGGCTGGGCCTGGAGATCGGCGGCACGCTCGGCATCGAGGCGGCCGTCGGCGCCGGCGTCGACATCGACTGGACGCCCACCAAGGGCCTGGTCCTGGACGCGGTCGCGTCGGCGTACGCCGAGCCGGTCTTCAAGTTCGACGTCACCGGCTTCGCGCGGGTCGACCTCGACCTGTGGCTCAAGACGATCAACCTGTGGGAGAAGAAGTGGCAGCTCGCCGCGTTCGAGTACGGCTCCGGCCTGCGCCTCGGCCTCTCCCTGCCGGTCCACTACGAGGAGGGCAAGCCGTTCGAGCCCTCGCTGTCCGACGTCACCTTCGAGGTGCCGAGCATCGACCCGAAGGCCCTGCTGTCGGGCCTGGTCGACCGCGTCACCTGAGCTGACCGACCAAGGAGGAACCATGCCCGAGACCCGTCCCGCCGCGGCCGGTCCGCACGCCATCGCGGCGCGCCACCGGCTCCCCGACCTCGCCGCCGTCGGCGCTGGCGACGAGGAGTCGCCCCGCGTCCGGCGGTTGCGCCGGGCCGCCTGGCTGCACCTCGACGGTGACCTGGTCGCCGCCGAGGCCGAGTACGACGCGCTGCTGGGTGAGACCCCCGGAGATCCGTCGGTGCTGAACAACCTCGGTCTGCTGCGGGTGCAGCGCGGGGACGCGGCCGGTGCGTTGGCGGCGTACGACGCGATCGGGCCCGTCACCGACCTGTCGCCGACAGCGCTGCTCAACAAGGCGAACGCGCACCTGGCGCTGGCCGCGCCGGCCCTCGCGCTGCCGCTCCTCCAGCGCGCGGTGACCCTCGATCCCGCCTCGCCGGCCTGGGTCGCGCTCGGGCAGGCGCACCTGCTGGCGGGCGACCTCGCTGCGGCCGAGGCGGCGTACCGGCAGGCCTACGAGCGGCTGCCCGCCCGGGTCGACGTGCTCAGGTCCCTGGCCTCGTGCCTGGCGGCGCGCGGCGACCTCGACTCCGCCGCCGCGCTGCTGACCGAGGCGGTGCGCGTCGACGAGCGGGACGTCTCGTCGTGGCGCCAGCTCGGCGCGGTCCTGCTCTCCCTGCGGGACCTGGGCTCCGCCGCGCGCTGCACCCGCTCGGCCCTCGAGCTCGATCCCGACGACGTGGCGACCCGGCGGCAGCTGGCTGTGGTGCTGGTGGCGCTCGACCGCCCGGCCGAGGCCGCTGCGGAGCTCGACCGGGCGCTGGCGTCCTCCCGGGACGCCGACCTGCTGGTCGACCGGGCGGTGCTGCACCTGGCCGCAGGTGAGCTCGAGGCCGCAGTCGGCCTGCTGGAGGAGGGGCTCGCCGCCGACCCGGCAGGCCGGGTGCGGCTCCACCTCGCGTACGCATTGCTCGCGTCGGGCCGGCCGGTCGACGCGCGCCCGCACCTCGACGCGGTGGCGGACCTGGGCGGTCCGCTCGGCGCCCGGGCTCTCGACGCGCTGTCCCGGCTCGGCGCCGACACCGGGCGGTGAGTCACACAGGGTCTTCTTCGCGGAGACGGCGCACGGCTCACCGCTGGGCGCGCTGGAGGAGCAGGTCGAGCCGCCGGCGCAGGTCGTCGATGTCGCCGTAGGGCACGAACGCCTGCTCGTGGTCGCGCGCGGCGTTGATCACCCGCTGCATCGGGTTCATCGACTCGGGCAGGCGGGCGTCGCCCACCTCCAGCACCCGACGGCCGCCGGGCCCGAACGCGGCGAGGTGCAGAGCGGTGCCGGCGCTCCCCGCGAGCATCCCCGCGCCGGCGACCAGCCGCACCTGGTCGCGGACCGACAGGTCCTGGGGATGGACCACCTCGAAGCCCCGCTCGGTGAAGGCCGCGTCCAAGCCGGCGTTCCACTCGGCCGAGGTGCGGGCCTCGCGGATCGGGTTGCCACCCTCGGCCTCGAACTTGCTGCGCGAGAGGAAGAGCCGCTCAGTGCCGGTGGCAGGGCCCCCGGCGGCGGTGACGACACGGTCCCAGACCAGCGCCGCCTCGGGGTGGGCCCAGCCGTTGAGCACCACCGGCCGGCTGGGGACGGTGAGCTGCTCGACGACCATCGGCGTGTGCTGGACGAGCCGGATCGGCAGCCCGCCGTAGCCCGCGAGCTCGAGGAGGTCGGGCTGCCAGGAATCAGGAGGCGGCGTCTCGCGGTAGTAGGCGTGGAAGACCAGCCCGTCGCAGTCGGCCGGCGGCTCCGGCCACAGGGTCGTGATCGTCTCGGTGAAGAAGTGCCCGAAGTGCCGGAACCAGTGGCCGCCGTACATCCAGTGACCGGCCAACCGCTCCGGCTCCACGGTGAGGGGCCCGAGCCGGTTGGCGTCCGCGGCGACCCGCTGCGCGCCGCCGAGCCCACCCAGGCGCTGCGACCGGCGGACCAGCCGCCCGTCGGCGTCGTAGACCGCCCCGGTGAAGAAGCCGGTCGGTCGGCGCACCGCGCCGAGCGGTCCACGGGTCACCGTCGTGAGGGTGGCCGTGGGTACCTGCTTGCAGGCGACCGACCCGCGCGGCGACTCGGGGAACTCCGCCCGGTGCCAGCCGCTCTCGTCCACGGCGCGAGCCTAAACGGCCCCGGGAGTGGTATCACGGAGGCCTGGTCAGTGCTCTTGGTCTCGACCGGGCTCGACCAGCGATGAGGGAGGTGGTCGGCGTGCCGACCGAGCACTACGTGGCCTGGTGGAACCTGGAGAACCTCTTCGACGAGGAGGACGCGCCGCCCACGCGGCGTACCGAGAAGGTCTGGCGGACCATCAAGAACGACATCGCCGGCTGGACGCCGGCCCTGCGCGACCGCAAGGTCTCCCAGCTCGCCTCGGTGATCGCGCAGATGAACTCCGGCAACGGGCCCGACCTCCTCGGTGTGTGCGAGGTGGAGAACAGGTTCGTCGTCGACCTCCTCGTCGCCGCCGTGCAGACCCTGCTCCCCGGCCGTGCGTACGGCGTCGCGCACGCCGAGACCGACGACGCACGCGGGATCGACGTCGCGTTCATCTACGACACCTCCCGCCTCGAGGTGCCGCCCGACGAGACCTTCTTCCACGTCGTGATGCGCCGCAACGCCACCCGCGAGATCGTGCAGGTCAACTTCAAGACGTTGCCCGCCGGCCGCACGTGGAGCGTCTTCGGCAACCACTGGCCCTCGCGCAGCGGCGGACAGTTCGAGTCGCAGGGCTACCGGCAGATCGCGGGGGAGACCCTGGGCTACTTCCACCAGCGTGCCCTCGAGGTGCACGGCCCGGGGACGCCGGTGCTCGCGATGGGCGACTTCAACGACGAGCCGTTCGACTCGTCCCTGGTCATCCACGCGTTGAGCGTCCGGCAGCGCGCGCGGGTGCTCAACGCGCAGACCCCGCTGCTGTGGAACCTCGCCTGGCGGTACGCCGGAGGGCGCGACGCCCCCGGCGGCCAGCCGGACGGCACGTTCTACTTCGACAACCAGCCCAACGTCCTCGACCAGTTCCTGGTGAACAAGAACATGGCCGCGGACCCCGCGCCGATCCGCGTGCTGTCCGAGACGGCGTCGATCCTGCGGTTCCCCGGCACCTCGTCAGGCGGCGACTACCCCCGCCCGGTGCCGTTCGGCGGGATGGGGAAGCCGATCGACCAGGACGGGTTCTCCGACCACTTCCCGATCGCCGTGCGCGTGGTCGAGGACGACTGACCCGTCGGGTCAGGCGTTGACGAGCTCCACCCAAGCGCCCTCGTAGGCGATCTCCTGCTGGCTGTCGAGCTGCATGAAGCCGAACACGTCGGCCAGCATGTCGTCGTCGGGGAAGATCAGCGGGTTGTCGACCAGCGACGGGTCGATCTTCTCCATCTCCTCGCGCGCGCCCTTCACCGGACAGATGTAGTTCACCCACGCGGCCAGCCGGGCGGCGACCTCGGGGTCGTAGAAGTAGTTGACCCAGTCCTCGGCGTTCGCCTTGTGGGTGGCCCCGTTGGGCACCAGCATGTTGTCGCTCCAGAGGGCGAGACCCTCCTCGGGGACGACGAACTTGATGTCGGGGTTGTCGAACTGCGCCTGGATGACGTCGCCCGACCATGCCTCGCAGGCGACGATGTCGCCGTTCTTCAGGCCCTTGACGTAGTCGTTGCCGGTGAAGCCGCGCAGCTGCCCCGAGAGCACCGTCTTCTCCAGGCGATCGAAGGCGTTGGCCCAGTCACCGGAGGAGAAGTCCTCCGGGTCGGCCCCCTCGAGGCGCAGCATGAAGCCCATCGTGTCGCGCATCTCGGTGAGCAGGGTGACGCGGCCCTTGAGGTCCGGGCGGGTCAGGAGCTCGGTGAAGCTGCGCACCTCGCCGACCTTCGAGGCGTTGTAGGCGATGCCGGTCAGGCCCGACTGCCAGGGTGCGTGGAAGGCGAGGTCGGGGTCCCAGGCGACGCCCTTGAGGGGCTTGATGAGGTTGGCGTGCAGGTTGGGCACCCGCGTCGCGTCCAGCGGCTGGATCCAGCCCTGCCAGGTCATCTTCGCGGCCATCCAGTCTGTGAGCATCATCAGGTCGCGGTCGATGGCCCGGCACGACTGCAGCCGCTCGTGCACGGCGTCGTAGAACTCGATGTTGTCGTTGACGTCGTCGGAGTAGTCGACGGTGATGTCCGTGCGCTGCTCGAACTCCTGCAGCGTCGAGGTCTTCTTCCGCGGCGGGTCGATGTACGACGGCCAGTTGCTGATGACCAGCCGGCGCTCGGAGGCGGAGACGTCGGGCGCTCCGCAGCCGGTGGGCACAGGGTCGAAGGCCACTGGGGCGTCCTGCAGGAACGGCAGGTCGCGCCGCCGCGCCGCCAGCGCTGCCGCGGCACCGACCCCCGTCAGGCCGCCCAGCAGCAGCCCGCGACGACTCACGGAGGTTCGTCGGCGGCTGCGATGCTGCGCAGGCAGCATCTTGCTCGCGTGATCGGGGGGTAGCAGGTCCACCTTGCCAGGATGGCGATCTCACCCCGATGGGTGCAGTGAAACTAGAGGAAATAGCCCTTGTGGGTCAGGTGGGACTGTCCACGTGGGTCATCCGCACGCTTCCACGGGGCTTCCAGAAGACCTCAAGAAGCCTTCAAGAAGTCTTCAAGAAGCGCAGCACGGCGGCGACCCGCCGGTGCGCGGTGTCGTCGTCGGGGGAGAGCCCGAGCTTGGCGAAGATCCGTTGCGTGTGCTTCTCGACGCCGGCCTGGGTGACCGACATCGACTCCGCGATGGCGGCGTTGGAGAGCCCCGTGGCCATCAGCGAGAGCACCTCGCGCTCCCGCTCGGTCAGGTCGGCGATCGGGTCGCGGTTGCGGCCCATCAGCTGCCGCACCACGAGCGGGTCGAGGGCGGTCCCACCGGCCGCGACCGCGTCGACAGCCCCCAGGAAGGTGTCGAGGTCGGAGACCCGGTCCTTGAGCAGGTAGCCCACGCCGCCGTCGCCGGTGGCGAGCAGCTCGTCGGCGTACGACACCTCGACGTACTGCGAGAGCACCATCAGCCGCGCCTGCGGCCACGATCGGCGTACGTCGACGGCCGCCCGCAGCCCCTCGTCGGTGTGGCTCGGCGGCATCCGCACGTCGACGACCCCGAGCCCGGGCCGATGCTCGAGCATCGCCTTCACGAAGTCCGGCCCGTCGCCCACCGCAGCGACCACGTCGTGGCCGGCCTCGGCGAGCAGCAGCTGGAGTCCCTCGCGCAGGAGCAGGGAGTCGTCCGCGACCACGACCTTCATGCCGACCTCATCCGTGACCCCGGGCCCCCGGGACGGGGACGAACGCGCTGACCACCGTCGGCCCGCCGACCGGGGACACCACCTCGAGGAGGCCGTCGACCGCGGTGACGCGCTGCTGGAGGCCGGCCAGCCCGCTGCCCTTGGCGGGGTGTGCGCCGCCCAGGCCGTCGTCCTCGACGCGGATCGAGACCCCGTCGCCGGTGTCGACCACGGACACGTGAGCCGAACGGGCGCCGGAGTGCTTGGCGATGTTGGTGACGGCCTCGGCCACGACGAAGTAGACAGCCGTCTCGACGTGCGGCGGCAGCGCCTCGCCCACCTCGACGTGCGCGGTCACCGGCACGACGCTGTGGTTGAGCATCTCGGCGAGCGCGGCGGACAGGCCGCGGTCGACGAGCAGCGGAGGCGCGATGCCCCGGGAGAGAGCGCGCAGCTCGGCCACCGTCTCGCGGGCCTGCGCCAGCGCACCGTCGATGGTCTCCGACGCCCGCTGCGGGTCAACGGCCAGCTGCTTCTGCGCCCGGCCGAGGTCCATGGTCAGCCGAACCAATCGCTGTTGCGGGCCGTCGTGGATGTCCCGCTCCAGCCGGCGCATCGACGAGGCTTCGGCGCGTCGGGCGGCCTCACGGCCGCCCTCGGCGCGGGACACCTCTTCCTGGAGCTCGGCCCGGCTGCTGAGCAACGCGACGGCGAGGCTCGAGTGGAGCACCGCGGCGAAGCGCACCACCCACGGCAGGGTCACGGCGAGGGCCAGCCCGACGGTGAGGTTGAGCAGGCTCTCGGCGACCCGGCCGTCGCCGAGGCCGATCAGCTCGGCGAGACCGGTGTCGTCGGGGTTGTCGGGGATGAACGTCTGCCAGAACCAGTAGGTCGTGCCGCCCAGCGCCCCTGCCCACCAGACCACTGCCAGCACGAACGCCACCAACCCCGTGGCGAAACCGGCGATCGACCAGACCACGTCGAGCCACGACTGCGGGTCGCGGAGCGGGGTCAGCATCCGGCGTACGAAGCCGTCGTCCGACCGTGCGCACTGGTAGCGGGGGGTGGCGGCCTCGCGACCGAGCATCGTGCGGACCCGGTGACGCTCGAGCCGGGCGAAGCCGCGGGCGACCATGACGCACAAGGTGAGCAGCAGGACGCCGCCCACGAGGATCGACAGCCCGACGCCGGTCGAGAAGAGCACCACCGCGAGGACGAACGCCGACAGCGAGATCGGGAACGCCGACAGCGCGTAGCCCGAGTCGAGCAGCACCCGCATCAGGGCGTTCGGTGCCACCTGCTCGGACCTCGTTGCGGCCTGGCGGGTGGGCGACATGTGCAGGGTCTCCGTCATGAGGACGACGCTAGGGATCGTCCGGGGTCGAGCACGATCCTGCCAGCCCGACGATCGAGGTCGGGCCAGCCCGACTGGGGAGCGTACGCTGGCAGCACACCTCTCCCCCCGGAGGAACCATGACGATCTCTCGGGCACATCTCGAGCACGCGCGCCTCGAGGCGCTGGACGACACGGCCGTGCTGGCCCGACCGGTCGAGGAACGGCTCGACCACGTCGTCCGGTTGGCGAAGAAGATCTTCGGCGTGCCGCTCGTGGCCGTGAACATGGTCGACCAGGACCGCACGGTCGCGCTCGCCAACGTCGGCTTCCCGGGCACCGAGATGCCACGTGGTGACAGCTTCTGCACGCACACCGTCCTCGCGGGCGAGAGGGTCGAGGTGCCGGACCTGAGTCTCGACCCGCGCTTCGTGGACAACCCGTACGTCGCCGGGCCGGCCCGCGTGCGCTTCTACGCGGGCGAGCCGATCGCCGCACCGAACGGCGAACCCATCGGCACGCTCTGCATCCTCGACTTCGAGCCGCGGCGGCTGGACGACGAGCAGGTGCGCATGCTGCGGATCCTCGCCGACTGGGTGGAGAGGGACATCGCGGCCGACGAGGACGACGCCCGGGCGCGGGAGGTGCAGCGGCGGCTGCTGCCGAGGCACCAGCTGGACATCCCGGGGTACCACCTGACCGGCCGGTCCGTCCCGGCTCGGCGTGTGGGGGGCGACTTCTTCGACTGGCAGGAGCTGGACGACGGCACCGTGCAAGTCGTGACGGCCGACGTCATGGGCAAGGGACTCGCTGCGGCGGTGCTCGCGGCGGGTCTGCGGTCCCTCATCCGCGGCGCTTCGCGAGTGCGAGGTCTCGACCGCGCGATCACCCGTGCTGCCGCGAGCGTGGAGGAGGACCTGGAGGACGCGGCCAGCTTCGTGACGCTGTTCGCGGTCCGGCTCGATCCCGTCAGCGGCGACCTCCGCTGGGTCGACGGGGGGCACGGCCTTGCCGTGATCGTCCGGACCGACGGGTCGGTGGACCGGCTGGCCTCCACGGACCTGCCCCTCGGCGTCGTACCCGGCGACACCTGGCAGTCGCACACCGCGCGCCTGAGCCCGGGCGACGCGCTCGTGGTGGTGAGCGACGGCGTGCTCGACCGCTTCCCCGTCGAGACCGAGGCGTTGGGGAACGGGTCGAGCCCGTTCGGACCGGTCACCCACGCGCAGGCGCTGGTGGACGCAGCGGCACTGCTGCCCGCGGACGAGCCGCTTGAGGACGACCTCACGATCGTGGTGCTTCGGCGCAGGCGCCCACGGGTCTCCTAGGGAGATCCAGGCGAAGCCTGGCCTCGCGCGCACGCCGTAGCGTGGCGGTCATGAGCCGGCTGCTGGTCGTCGCGGGCATCGCGATCGGCCTGTGGGCCGTCTCCTGCCTGGCGATGGTGCTCCTCGCGCACCGCCTGCCGCCAGGACTGCTCCGCCAGGTCGCGGAGTTCCTGCCGGCCTGCGTGACCACCGCCCGCCTCCTGCGCCGGGACCCCGACGTGCCGCGGCGGGCCAAGGTCGCGCTCCTGGTCGCGATCGTGTGGGTGGTCTCGCCCATCGACCTGCTGCCGGAGTTCCTGCCCGTCATCGGGCCGCTCGACGACGTGGTGGCCGTCGTCCTCCTGCTGAGGTACGCCGCGCGCAGCATCCCGCGCGAGACGCTGCTCGAGGCCTGGCCGACCGACCCCGCGCTGCTGCTGCGGCTGCTCGGGTCGCGGTGACCGCCTTCAGGGCGAGGTCTGTGATCCGGACGGGGTTGTGAGCGCCCGGGTCCGGCTGACACGGTGGGAGCCGCCACCCCAGAAGCAACCTCCTCCCGACTCCGATGTATCACCGGCTCGTGACGGTGCTCTGTCTGGTCGTGGAGCCCAACTCGACCCGCGCGCTGGTGGCCGTGCTCCCGACCCGGAGGCCGCCGATGGACCAGCCCGTCGCGGGCCCGTCCGTGGCCGGGCTCGTCGCGGCCGCGCGCGAGGGTGACACCGAGGCCTGGGACCAGCTGGTCGACCGGTTCCTCCCGCTCGTGCACTCCGTCGTCTCAAGGGTGCGGCTCTCGGCGGCGGACGCCGCTGACGTGAACCAGACCGTCTGGTTGCGCCTCGTCGAGCACCTCGGCTCGCTGCGGCAGCCCGAGGCGCTGCCCGGCTGGCTCGCCACGACGGCGCGCCGCGAGGCGCTGCGCGCCGCGACGACGTCGGGCCGCGTCGTCAGCGTCGAGCCCGGTGCGCACCTGCTCGAGGGCGTCGACGACGTCGACTTCGACGACCTGCTGGTCGACCAGGAGCGCGACCAGGCCATGCGCGACGCACTGGCCGAGCTGCCCGCCGACCGGCGCCGGTTGCTCGAGCTGCTGGTGAGCGAGCCGCCGACGCCGTACGACGAGATCAGCAGCATCCTCGGGATGCCGATCGGGAGCATCGGCCCCACGAGGGCCCGGGCCCTGGCCCAGCTCCGCAAGACCCGTGCGTTCCGGGCGTGGCACGAGGCCACGGCCGGCCCCGACCAGGACGGAGGCGACCGCCGTGTCCCATGACGACCCCAACGTCGAGCCCAGCTTCGAGCCCAACGTCGAGCCCAGCTTCGAGCCCGACCTCGAGCGTGACCTCGAGACCGAAGCCATCCTCGGCAAGGCGCTGGCCGCCCCCCGAGAGGTGCCGCCCGAGTGGCGGGTCGCGGCGCAGGCGGCGTTCACCTGGCGCACCGTGGACGAGGAGCTGCTGGCCCTCGTGCACGACTCCGCCGCGGACGGGGTTGCTGCCGTCCGTGGCGATGCGGAGGCCAGGACGCTGGCCTTCTCCGGCGGCGGGCTGACCCTGGAGGTGGAGCTGGCAGATCGCCGCATCCAGGGTCAGCTCGACGGGGACGCCGCCTCGCCGGGGATGGACGCGACGGGTGAGGTGACCTTCGAGCACGTCGACGGGCGCACCCGCTCGGCGACCACCGACGAGACCGGCTTCTTCACGCTGGCCGGCGAGGACCACGGGCTGGTGCGCTTCGCCGTGCGGACCGCCGGGACCAGGCTGGTCACCGAGTGGATCGTGCTGTGACCGCTCAGAAGTCGTTCCAGTCGAGCACCTTGATGGGGCCGACTGTCGGGTCGGAGCGGTAGACGGCGCGCGCCAGCACGGTGTCCCTCGCGGTCCTGGCGTCGGCGCCGCTCGCCGAGATCTCGGCGGCGATGAGACCGGCCACGATCGGTGTCGAGAACGACGTGCCGCTCCAGCGCGCCAGGCCGGTCTTGAACTCGCGCACGTCACCCTTGTGCGGCGTCTCGAAGCAGACGTACTCCCCGTCGGGGAAGGCGTTCACGATGTTGCGGCCGACGGTGTAGACGTCGGCGGAGACGCCGTAGTTGGAGAAGTCCGAGACCCGCAGGTCGCGGTCGAGCGCGCCGACGCCGACGGCCCAGTCGAACGCCGCGGGCCAGAACGGCGCGGGTGAGGTGTCGTTGCCGGCCGCGGCGACCAGCACGCAGTCGGCGTCCTTGAGGTGGTGGTCGTGGAAGCGCTGGAAGACCAGCGACGGCAGGTCGTGGCGGGTCCGGAGGCCGGCGGACATGCTGATCACCTGCGGCTTGTGCGCCATCGCCTCACGCAGCTGGCGGACCATCTGGGACTCGAGGATGCCGCCACCTCCGATGCCGTTGACGGCGAAGCCCTCGACGAAGACGCTCGTGGCCGGTGCGAGGCACCGGACGACGCCCGCGATGTGGGTGCCGTGGCCGGCGTACTCGCGCAGCGGGGACGCGTTGTTCTCGTCGTCACCGTCGACTCCCTCGAGCCACGGGGTGGCCGGGTTGGTGGCGGCCGGCGGGTGCCAACCGGTGTCGACCACCACCACCTGGACGCCCTTGCCGCGGCTGTCGTCGTACACCGGCGGCCACGGTTCGCAGAGACCCGTCTCCTCGGGCTCCGTGGCCGGGCACGCCGTGCCCTTCCCGGTCGGCGCGATGTGGATCCAGTGGTCGGGGGTGATGCGGCCTCTTGCCAGCCCGGCATCGGCCTCGAGCTCGTCGATGACGTCGCCGATCGACTCGCCCTCGCGCCGGTCGGGCAGCAGGTAGCGGAACAGCGTCTCGTCCTCCCCGTCCTGCCCGTCGTCGTCCGGGTCCAGCGGGACCCGCTCGAACGCACGGTCGAGCCGGCGCAGGGCGCCCTCCAGGTCGGCCCGGTCGTCAGCGAGGACGAGCACGTGGTCGGGGTCGTACAAGTACGTGAAGTCGGCCGGCGCCTCGGTGTCCCAGGCCAGTCGGCCCTCGTTGGCCTCGCGCAGCTTCTCGAGCTGGTCGGTGGCGCGCCGCCGCTGGTCGTCGCCGATCTTGAAGTCGCTCACGCACTTGCCTCCGGTCACTCGACAGAATGGGAGACCTCCCGTTCGAGCGCGACGTTAACCGGGGGGCCTGGCGCGAAGAAAGCCTGCGGAGGAGTGGTCCATGCCAGACGCCGATGGCCTTGCCTGGGCCGAGGGTCTCCTGCTGATGGCACTCTCGGATCCGCCCTCGGCCGAGCAGCGCGCCGACGCCGCGCTCGCCGCGGGTGGGGACGACTGGCACCGCGCGGTCGCGCACCAGGCGCGTGGCCTCGTACGCCGCGAGCGCGGCGACACCGGTGCCGCGCTCGTCGAGCTCGAGACGGCCCTGCGGCATGCCGGAGCCAGCGGCGACGGGGACCGGTCGGCCGACGTACGCGCCACCCTCGGTGTCACCCTCGCCTATGCCGGCCGGTCCGCCGACTCGATGGGGCAGTTCGACGCGGCGTTGGACGAGGCGCGGACGCCGACGGTCCGGGCGCGCGTGCTGATGCGGCGTGGGTTCGTGCACTGGGGCCTCCTCGGGCAGGCGGCGGCGGCGCTGGCTGACTTCGAGGCGGCCCTGGTGGGTGCGCGCGCCGGTGGGGACCGTGCCTGGGAGGCCCGCACCCTCAACAACATCTCCTGGATCCGGCAGTCGCTGGGCGACACCAAGGCGGCCGAGGCGGCCGTCCTTGCCGCCCAGCTGATCTTCCTCGACGAGGGCATGCTCGCCGACGCGGCTGCTGCCCTCCACAACCGAGCGGGCATCGCCTACCAGCGAGGCGACCTGCCGGCAGCGCTGAGCCTCTACGACGAGGCGGACCGGGACTACGCGCGCCTCGGCCTGGACGCCTACGAGCTCGCCCAGGACCGCGCGCTCGTGTTCCTCGCCGCCGGGCTCCCCGCCGAGGCGGCCGCCGTGTGCGCCGAACGTCAGGCCCGGGGTGGGCTCGCACCGACCCAGGAGGCGGACCTGCGGCTGATGCGCGCCCTGGCCCTGCTGAGTGCGGGGCACCCCGACTCCGCGCTCGACGAGGCGACGACCGCGAGACGGCTCTTCGACGAGCAGGCGCGGGAGTGGTTCGGCCTCCGAGCCGAGTACGTGGAGATCCGCGCGCGCCTGGAGTCCGGGACGTCCGGCCCGGAGGCCGCGGCCGCGTCGCTGGCCGTCGCCGGCCGGCTGGAGAGCGAGCGGGCGGAGGAGGCGGCCCAGGCCTGGCTGCTGGCGGCGCGTCTGGCTCCGGATCGCGAGACCGGTCCGCTGGTCCACGCCGCGACCTTCCGGTCGCACCACCTGCCGCTCACCCGGGCGACCGGCTGGCTCGCCGAGGGCTGGCTGCGTGAGGCGCAGGGGGACGGTCGCGGCGTGCTGCGCGCCTGCCGCAGCGGTCTGGACGAGCTCGACCGGCACCGCGCGACGCTCGGCAGCTCGGAGCTGCGGGCCCTGGCGAGCCGGCACGGCGAGGACCTGGCCGCGCTCGCCCTGCGGACGACCGTCACCGGCCCGCCCCGTCGACTGCTGGCGTGGAGCGAGCGGTGGCGGGCGACCTCGTTGTCGCAACCTCCGGTCCGCCTGGGGTCCGCCCAGGTGGCGGGACCCGTCGCGCTGCTCCGCGACAACGCGCGGCGGTTGCGCGAGGCGCGGGAGGAGGGAGACGACGTCAGCGCGCTGGAGGTCGAACGCCGGCGGCTGGAGGCGTCCTTGCGCTCCCGGCTGCACCAGTCGGCCGGCGCGGGAGACCCCGTGTCGGCGCCGCTCGACGTGCCCGCGCTGGTGTCGGCCGCGGGCGGAGGATCGTTCGTCGAGCTGATCGAGGTCGCGGGGACCCTGCACGCGGTGGTGGTGTCCCGAGGTGCTGTCCGGCGGGTGAAGGTCGGGTCGGTCGAGGCGGCCGAGCAGGCGGCGACGGCGGCGGCGTTCGCGCTGCGCCAGGCCGCGCGGGGGCGTCCGGCCAGGCTCGCCCAGGTAGGGGAGCGGTTGGAGCGAGCCCTGCTCGGCCGTGCCGCCGGGCGACTGACCGGCCCGGTGGTCGTCTCGCCGACCCCGCCGCTGCACGGGGTGCCCTGGGGGCTGTTGCCGTCGCTGGCCGGCGTACCCCACTCGATCGTGCCGTCCGCCGCTCTCTGGTTGCGCGCGCTCGACCGGCCCGCCGCCTCGGACGCACGGGTCTTCGTGTCCGGGCCGGGACTGACCACCGGTGGTGCCGAGATCGAGGTGGTCGCCCCGGGTCATCCGGACGCCGTCGTGCTCCGGGACGGTGCGGCGACGGTCGAGTCGTCGATGGCCGCGCTCGACGGTGCGGGCCTCGCCCATCTCGCCGCCCACGGTCACTTCCGCGCCGACTCGCCGCTGTTCTCGTCGCTCGACCTCGCCGACGGGCCGTTGGCCGTCCACGACTTCGAGCGCCTCGAGCGTGCCCCGCACCGGGTCGTGCTGTCGGCGTGCGACTCGGGGGTGCTCGCGCCGGTCGGCGCCGGCGAGCTGCTGGGGCTGGTGTCGTCGTTGCTCGCGATCGGCACCGTCGGCGTCGTGGCCAGCGTGGCGGTGGTCAACGACGAGGCCACCGTCGACGTGATGGTCGACGTCCACGCGGCGCTGGACTCGGGCGCCGACCTCGCGGGCGCGCTGCTCGCCGCGCGTACCTCCGCCGCCGACGACCCCACCCGGGCCGCCACTGCCGCTGCCTTCCTCGCCCTCGGCGTTTGAGGGGCGCCGCTGACTGCGGGTAACGCCCCCTTCCTGTCGCTCCTGCCCCGATATATGGGGGCAGGAGCAGTGCTCGCTAGGCGTTACCCGCAACCCTGGCAGCCGATTCGCTGGCCCAGAGCCTGAAGAGGAAGTACGCCGCGAGGGCGCAGAGGAGGTGCCAGGCGGCGTGGCCCTGCAGGAGGGAGTGCGGGTCGCAGAGGCCGTGCTGGGAGGCGTTCCAGATCGCGAAGGCGAGGCCGATCGAGGCGGCGGCGGCGGCGCCGTACGCCAGGCGGGTGCGGCCGAGCTCGGGATGCGCGGCGCCCCGCCGCCAGAGCAGCACCTCGACCACGATCGCCAGGACGAGCAGGGCGCCGAAGATCACGTTGCCCCACGTCTGGAACACCGGCACCACCGCGTCAGCGGTGCCCACCACCTCGCAGGCCGCGACCAGCAGCAGGAAGACCTGCCAGAAGAAGAGCGCGCCGCGACGCCACCAGCGGGTCAGGGCGTACGCCGCCGCGAAGGACGCGACGAGATACATCGACGTCGTGTCGAGCCAGCCGCCCAGCGCCGACTGGGTCGCGTGCATGGCCGCGCTGCCGGGACCGAGCAGCACCACGACACAGGCGTACGCCGCCGTCAGTCCGTCGATCCGCAACCGGCGCCGCTGAGCCTCCCAGCCGATCACCAGCCCGGCCACGACGAAGCCGACGTTGCTCGACGCGTTGGCCGGCTGCAGCACCGAGCCGTCGCGCGCCGCCTCGCAGAACTGCGACCCGCGCCCGACGTCGGGCCCGAGCCAGTCGAGCCCGATCGCCAGTGCCAGCAGACCGGTCGACAGGACTGCTGTGGCGGCCGCCGAGACGAAGGCTCGGCGGTCGGTCACCCGGTCAGTCTGCCCCTTCTGCCGGGGAGAGCGGCCAGGTCTTGGCGACCAGGGTCAGCACGTCGTAGGTCGCGACCGGCTCGCCCTCGGCGTTGGTGACGGTGGCGTCCCACCGGACCTCGCCGTAGTCGGCGTTGGACCGCGGGGTGATCTGCTTGACCGTGAGCTGGACGGCGATCTCGTCGTCGACCTTCACCGGCGTGAGGAACCGCAGGCTGTCCACGCCGAAGTTGGCCAGCACCGGGCCCGGGTCGGGGTCGACGAAGAGCCCGGCGGCCAACGACACCACGAGGTAGCCGTGCGCGACGATGCCGCCGAAGAGCTGGTTGGCAGCGGCGGCCTCGGGGTCGGTGTGGGCGTAGAACGTGTCGCCGGTGAACTCCGCGAAGTGGTCGATGTCGGCGAGGGTCACCCGGCGGGAGGCCGAAGAGATCGTGTCGCCGATGCGCAGGTCGGTGAGGCTCTTGCGGAAGGGGTGCACCTCCTCGACGCGGCGCTGCGAGCCGGTCGTCCAGCGGCCGGTGATGGCGGTGAGCATGTCGGGCGAGGCCTGGATCGCGGTGCGCTGCATGTGGTGGGTGATGCCGCGCACGCCGCCGAGCTCCTCGCCGCCGCCGGCGCGTCCGGGGCCGCCGTGCACGAGCATCGGCAACGGCGACCCGTGCCCGGTGGACTCCTTGGCGTCGTCGCGGTCGAGCACCAGGATCCGTCCGTGCCAGGGCGCGAGCCCCAGCACGATCGACCGCGCCACGGCGGCGTCGTGGGTGACGACGGAGGCGACGAGGCTGCCTTTGCCGCGGGCGGCGAGCGTGACCGCCTCGTCGACGGTGTCGTAGGTCAGCACGGTGCTGACCGGTCCGAACGGCTCGACGTCGTGCGGCTCGACGGCGCCCTTGGCGGCGCGCAGCAGCACGGGGGAGAGGAACGCCCCGCGCTGGTCGTCGCCGTCGAGCACGTCGACCCGATCGGGGTCGCCGTAGACGATCTCGGCCGACGAGCGCAGCGACTGGATGGCCTTGCGGACCTCCTCGCGCTGCTCGAGCGACGCGAGCGGGCCGATGCGGGTGTCGGCGTGCGCGGGGTTGCCGACGCGCATCGTCGCGAGGCGCGCGGCGATCGCGTCGACCACGGTGTCGGCCATCGACGCCGGCACGATCGCGCGCCGGATCGCGGTGCACTTCTGCCCGGCCTTGACCGTCATCTCGGCGACGACGCCCTTGACGAAGAGGTCGAGCTCGGGGTCGTCGGCGGTCACGTCGGGGCCGAGGACGGAGCAGTTGAGCGAGTCGGCCTCGACGGTCAGGGTGACGCCGCCGTGGAGCACGTTGGTGTGGGTGCGCAGGAGACCGGCGGTGTGGGCGGAGCCGGTGAACGCCACCGAGTCCTGCACGGTCAGCTCGTCGAGCAGACCGCCCGCCGAGCCGCTGAGCAGCTGGAGCGTGCCCTCGGGCAGGAGTCCCGACTCGATGATGCGGCGCACGACCAGCTCGGTGAGGTACGCCGTCTGGCTGGCCGGCTTGACGATGCTCGGGACGCCGGCGATGAAGGCCGGGGCGAGCTTCTCGAGCATGCCCCACACGGGGAAGTTGAACGCGTTGATCTGCACCGCGACCCCGGGACGCGAGGTCCACACGTGCTGGCCGAGGAAGCTGCCCTCACGGCCGAGCCGCTCCAGCCCGCCGTCGACGAGGACGGTGTCGTCGGGCAGCTCGCGGGTGCCCTTGCTGGCGATGCCGAAGACGGTGCCGATGCCGCCCTCGATGTCGACCATCCCGTCACGCGCGGTGGCGCCGGTGCGCAGCGAGAGCGCGTGGAACTCGTCCTTCAGCGAGGTCAGGTGCTTGCCGAGCTCCTTGAGGATCATCGCCCGCTGGTGGAAGGTCAGCTCGCGCAGCGCGGGCCCGCCGACGGCGCGCGCGTAGGCCGTCATCTCCCCGAGGTCGAGCCCCTTGGCGCTGATCCGGGCGACCTCCTCGCCCGTGGTCGCGTCCAGCAGCGGCGTACCGCCGTCCGGACCTTCGGCGGCGGTGAACCAACGGCCGGCGGCATAGCTCTGCAGCAAGGGCATGCGGGACTCCTTCTCGTGACGTCCTCGGGTCGAGCATCGCAGCGCTCGGGCACCGGACGCCGGGCGACCAGGGTATTACAGACCGTTCGGTCAGGAAATGCGATCGGTCAACCTCGGCACCGGGGTGTGCTCCTCGAACACCAGCAGGGTGCGGGTGCTCTGCACGCCCGGCATGGTCTGGATGTCGTCGAGGATGATCCGGCGCAGCCCCGCGTTGTCGCGCGCGCGGACGAGCAGCACGACGTCGAACTCCCCGCCGACGAAGCTGAAGTGGGCGACGCCCTCGAGCGCCAGCAGCCGGTTGCGCATGTCGCGCCAGTCGGCCTGGTTGAGGTTGAGCGTGACGTACGCCGTCGTGCCGAGGCCGCACTTCACGGGATCGACATCGACCCGGAAGCCACGCACCACGCCGTTGTCCTTGAGCCGGTCGAGGCGGGCGTAGGCGCTGGCTCGCGAGATGTGGAGCCGCTCGGCCAGGGCGCGCATCGAGACCCGGGCGTCCTGGCTGAGCGCGTCGAGCATGCGCAGGTCGATCTCGTCGAGGGGTGCTGTCATCTGTCTCTCCAGAGGTGACGGACGCCGAGTCATCGTGGACTGTTGGTGCAGTTTAGACCCACTTGCTCCAACAGAGTCTCGAGATTCTGCGTCTTGTGGACGACAGTTGACCGTCAGCGGACGATTTGACCATGACAGAACATCGCGTGCCTCCGACCCGGGTCGGGGAGCCGTCGCTCGTCGATCACCTCCTGCGGCGCCGCGATCGCCTGACGACCGCCCCGCAGCCGCGCTGCTCGATCCAGTCGATCCCGCCCTACGTCCCCGGCCGGCCGCCGACGCCGCGCGAGGGGCTGCGCAGCTACAAGCTGTCCTCCAACGAGAACCCCTACCCCCCGCTCCCGGGCGTGCTCGCCGCGTCCGCCGAGGCGGCCGCCGGCAT
Source organism: Nocardioides bigeumensis (assembly GCF_039531755.1). Taxonomy (NCBI): domain Bacteria; kingdom Bacillati; phylum Actinomycetota; class Actinomycetes; order Propionibacteriales; family Nocardioidaceae; genus Nocardioides; species Nocardioides bigeumensis. The sequence goes on along the minus strand of NZ_BAAAQQ010000011.1, from coordinate 304,596 downwards.
GAACCGCTACCCCGACCTGGGGAGCTCCGTCCTGCACGACGCCCTGGCGGCCAGGCTGGAGGTCCCGACCGAGCACCTGGCGGTGGCCACGGGAAGCGTCGCGCTGATCTACCAGCTCCTGCAGGCCTTCTGCGAGCCCGGGGACGAGGTGATCCACGCGTGGCGGTCCTTCGAGGCCTACCCCATCGCCGCGAGCGTGGCGGCCGCCACGTCGGTGCGCGTGCCGCTCACGGTCGACGGCAGGCACGACCTCGACGCGATGCTGACGGCGATCACCCCCCGCACCCGGGTGATCCTGGTCTGCACGCCCAACAACCCCACCGGCCCGGCCGTGACCCAGGCCGAGCTCGACGCGTTCCTTGCGGTGGTGCCCTCGCGCGTCCTCGTGGTGCTCGACGAGGCCTACGCCGAGTTCGTGCGGATGGCCGACCCGGTCGACGGGGTGACGACGTACCGCCGCCACGAGAACGTCGTGGTGACCCGGACCTTCTCGAAGGCCTACGGCCTGGCCGGCCTCCGGGTCGGCTACGCAGTGGGACCGGCGCCCATCACCGCAGCACTGCGCGCGGTGTCGCTGCCGTTCGGGGTGACGGCGATCGCGCAGGCGGCCGCGGTGGCCTCGCTGTCGGCGCAACCTGCGCTGGCCGAGCGGGTCGAGACGCTCGTCGCCGAGCGCGTCCGGGTCCTCGACGGGCTCCGGCGGGCCGGGCTCGACGTCCCCGACGCGCAAGGCAACTTCGTGTGGCTGGGCTTCGGGGACGACGCGTCCGACTTCGCGGTGGCCTGTGAGCGCGCCGGCATCGTGGTCCGGCCCTTCGCCGGCGACGGGGTTCGCGCCTCGATCGGCGAGCCCGAGGCCAACGACCGCCTGGTCGAGATCGCGACCGAGTGGACCACCACCCGCACCCGGGCGTCCTGAGCGGCGTCCACGGCCTCCTGGAGGAGCAGCTGTGCAGCATGCGTTCGTCATCGACGGCGTCCGTACCCCTATCGGGAGGCACGCCGGCAGCCTGGCCCACGTCCGGCCCGACGACCTCGCGGCCCTGACGGTCGGGGAGGCGGTACGTCGGGCCGGCGTCGACCCCGAGCTCGTCGACGAGGTGATCCTGGGGGCCGCGAACCAAGCGGGCGAGGACAACCGCAACGTCGCCAGGCTGGCCTGGCTGCTCGCCGGCTTCCCGGAGACGGTGCCGGGGGTGACCGTGAACCGGCTGTGCGCGTCCGGCCTGACCGCCATCGCGACCGCGCGGCAGATGATCGCGTCCGGAGACGCCGACGTGGTCGTCGCCGGTGGTGTCGAGTCCATGACCCGGGCGCCGTGGGTGCTCGAGAAGCCGGCCAAGGCCTTCGCCAAGCCGGGCGCCTCGCACGACACGTCGATCGGCTGGCGGTTCACCAATCCCCGCTTCGACGCCGACACCACGCTCTCGATGCCGGAGACGGCCGAGCGGGTCGCCGGCACCTGGGGCCTGGGCCGCGAGGAGCTCGACGAGTTCGCCCTGCGCTCCCACCAGCGAGCAGTCGCCGCGATCGACGAGGGCCGGTTCGATGCCGAGATCGTGGGCGTTCCGCTCCCCGACGGCCGATGCCTCTCCCGCGACGAGGGACCTCGTGCCGACACGAGCCTAGAGGCACTGGCCCGGCTCCGACCGGTGACCGGGCCGGGCGGCGTGGTCACGGCCGGGAACTCCAGCCCGCTCAACGACGGCGCTGCCGCGATCGTCGTGGCCAGCGAGCGGTTCGTGCTCCGCCTCGGGCTGACGCCGCGGGGGCGCTTGGTGGCGGCCGCGTCCGTCGGCGTCGCCCCCGAGGTCATGGGCATCGGCCCCGTCCCCGCGACGCGCAAGGTGTTGGCACGGGCCCGCTGGGACCTGGGGGACCTGTGTGCGGTCGAGCTCAACGAGGCGTTCGCGTCCCAGGCGCTTGCCTGTCAGCGCGAGCTCGACCTCCCGCCCGAGATCGTCAACGCGGACGGCGGGGCGATCGCCCTGGGCCATCCGCTCGGAGCCTCCGGCGCGCGCCTGGTCGTCACCTTGCTCGGCAGGCTCGAGCGCCTCGACGGCATCCGCGGCCTGGCCACCATGTGCGTCGGCGTCGGCCAGGGTGTGGCGCTCCTCGTCGAACGCCCGTGACAGCCACCGGGACCACTCTCCCCGGGCAGGGTCTGCCGGACCCGAGCCGGTTCCGGGGCCCGCACTTCTTCAACCCCGTGCCCGCCGGCTCGCTCTGAGCCCTCCCGTGGCGCCCTAGAGGTGTCTCAGGGCGGCCGCGGGATCCTCGATCGCGTCAGCGACCACGCGCATGAAGCCGGCGGCCGTGTCGCCGTCGCACACCCGGTGGTCGAAGACGAACGACATCGTCGCGATCTTGCGCACGGCCAGCTCTCCGTCGACCACCCACGCCCGATCCAGCATCCGCCCGAAGCCGAGGATGCCGACCTGCGTGGGTGGGATGATCGCGGCGCTGCCGTCGACGCGGAGGCTGCCGTAGTTGTTGAGCGTGAACGTGGCCGACGTCAGCTCCTGCGGGGTCACCCGGCCGTCCCGGGCGCGGACCGTCACGTCACGGATGGCGACGTCGAGGTCGGAGGTGGTCATCCGGTGGGCGTCGGCGACGGCCGCGACGACCAGACCGCGTTCACCTTGCACAGCGAGCCCGAGCGCGACGTGCCCGTGCTCGACCACCTCGTCACGCGCGGGGTCGAAGCTGGCGTTGAGCACGGGGTAGCGGCGCAGACCCGCGACGGTGAAGCGTGCGAGGTAGGCCAGGATCCCCGGCCCGGGGTCAGCCGGCGTGCGGGCAGCCTCGCGGAGGTTCCACAGCGGGGTCACGTCGACATCGACCCACGCGGTGGCCTCGGGGATCTCGGCGCGGCTGCGGGCGAGGTTCTCCGCGGACCTCTTCCGGAAGGCGTCGAGCGTCCACCGGCGTTCGCCGTCGACCGGTCCGAACGACGGCGCTGCGGGCACTGGTGCCGGGCCGGTTGCCGGGCCGGTTGCCGGGGTTGTTGTCGGGGTTGCTGCCGGGGTTGCGGTCGGGATTGCGGGCGGCTGCTCGGCCGCGAGCGCCCGGACGACGTCCTCGCGGGAGATCACCCCGTCGGGGCCGCTCGGGGTCAGGGCGGCGAGGTCGACCCCGCCGTCGCGGGCCAGCCGGCGTACGACCGGTGACGCGACGCGGGGGCGGCCCGCCGGCGGGGGCGCGACTGCCGGGGGGGACCCGAATGCCGCCGGGGCCGCGACTGGTGCCGGCGCGGCGGCGGTCGCCCGGCGCCGCCGACGCCGGCCCGCCGCTCCCCCGCCCGAGGTGCCGTAGCCGATGAGCACGTTGCCCGACCCGGCCCGCTCCTCCTCGCGGTAAGTCTCCGCCTGGGCGTCTGCCGCACCGGCGATGGTGATCAGCGCGGCGCCGACGGCCAGGGTCTCGCCGGCCTGTCCGTGCAGCGCGTGGACCTTGCCGGCGTACGGCGAGGGCACCTCCACCACGGACTTGGCGGTCTCGACCTCGAGGATCGTCTGGTCGATGGCGACCTCGTCGCCGACCGTGACGACCCAGCGCACGATCTCGGCCTCGGTGAGTCCCTCGCCCAGGTCGGGGAGCGCGAAGACCTGCGCCCGTGCGGCCGTCGTCGCCGCGCTCACGAGAGCCCCCACTGGAGGTCGTCGACGGCGTCGAGGATCCGGTCGGCGCTGGGGAGGTGGAAGTGCTCGAGCTTGGGCGGGGGATAGGGGATGTCGAATCCCGTGACCCGGCGCACCGGGGCCGCCAGGTCGTGGAAGCAGCGCTCGGACACGCGCGCCGCGATCTCGGAGGACACGCTCGCGAAGCCGGCGGCCTCGGCGACGACGACGGCCCGGCCGGTCGAGCGAACCGCGGCACAGACCGTGGTGTCGTCGAAAGGCACGATGGAGCGGACGTCGACGACCTGGAGGCTGCGCCCCTCTGTGGCGGCGATCTCGGCGGCCTCGAGAGCAGGCGGCACAGCCGGTCCGTAGGCGACGAGGGTCGCGTCGGTGCCCTCGCGCACCACTGCCGCCGACCCGATGCCGGGCACGCGCTCGGCCAGGTCGACCTCTTCCTTGGTCCAGTAGAGCTTCTTGGGCTCGAGGAACACCACGGGATCAGGGGAGGCGATCGCCTCGCGCAGCAGGCCGTAGGCGTCGGCGACCGTCGCCGGGGCCAGCACGTGGAGACCGGGGGTGTGTGCGTAGTAGGACTCGGAGGAGTCGCAGTGGTGCTCGACCCCGCCGATGCCACCGGCGTAGGGCACCCGGATCACCAACGGCAGCGACACCCGGCCCCTGGTGCGGTTGCGGTACTTGGCGACGTGGCTGACGATCTGCTCGAAGGCGGGGTAGGCGAAGGCGTCGAACTGCATCTCGACCACCGGGCGCATGCCGTTCATGGCGAGCCCCACCGCCATCCCGACGATGCCGGACTCGGCGAGCGGGGTGTCGAAGCAGCGATCGGTGCCGAACTCGGCGGTCAGGCCGTCGGTGATCCGGAAGACGCCGCCGAGGGGACCCACGTCCTCCCCGAAGACGAGCACGCTCGAGTCCTCGGTCATGGCGTCGCGCAGGGCCTGGTTGAGGGCCTGCGCCATGGTGAGCTTGTCCAGCGTCATCGGACCTCCTCCTGTCGGGCCAGCTCGTCGGAGAGGAGTGCGGCCTGCTCGGCGAGCTGGGTGGTGCGCGCGGCATACACGTGCTCGAAGAGGTCGCCGGGGTCGGGCACCACGTCCTGGTTGAGAGCGGCACGCACCTGGGCCGCCATCGACTCGGCGGCTTCGGCGTACGCCGTCGCGAGCTCGTCTGTCAGGGCGCCGCTCGCGCGCAGGAACGTCTCGACGCGGTCCAGCGGATCGCGGTCGAGCCAGGCGGCGACCTCGTCGTCGTGGCGGTAGCGACCGGCGTCGTCGGCGTTGGTGTGGGCCTGCATGCGGTAGGTGTGTGCCTCGACCAGCTGCGGGCCGCCCCCAGCTCGGGCGACCTCGACGGCCCGGCCGAGCACGGCGAGCAGGGCGGCCACGTCGTTGCCGTCGACGCGCTGGCCGGGCACGCCGTAGCCGATGCCCTTGTGGGCGAGGGAGGGCGCGACCGACTGCCTCGCGAGCGGCACCGAGATCGCGTACTCGTTGTTCTGCACGAAGAAGACCACCGGGGCCTGGAACACGGCGGCGAAGTTGAGCGCCTCGTGGAAGTCGCCCTCGCTGGTCGCGCCGTCCCCGCACATGGCGAGCACGACGGACGGCTCGTCCTTGAGCCGGGCGGCGTGCGCGACCCCGACGGCGTGCAGGAGCTGCGTGGCCAGCGGTGTCGCCTGCGGAGCCACCTTCTTCATGCGGGGGTCGTAGCCGGAGTGCCAGTCGCCCTTGAGGAGCACCAGGACCTCGGCCGGGTCGACGCCGCGGGCAACGGCCGCCGCGGTGTCGCGGTAGGTCGGGAACATCCAGTCGTCGGGCTCGAGCGCCTGGGCGGCGGCCACCTGGCATGCCTCCTGCCCGTGCGAGGACGGGTAGACCGCGAGCCGACCCTGCCGGACCAGCGCGTTGGCCTGGTCGTTGAGGCGCCGGGCGGCGACCAGACCGGCGTACGCCGCCAGCAGCCGGTCGTCCGCGGGGCGGGTGAAGCCCTCGGCGTCGACCGCCGATCCGCTGCCGTCGATCAGCTGGACGGGTTCCTTCGCAGGAAGGAAGAGGTCTTCGGCAGTTGGCATGTCGACATGCTGCAGGATGGACCATCTGTGCGTCATGGGCGGGACCGAATTGCAGAGAAGGTCTTCGATGGGGCCGCCCGAGCGGACCGATCGTCCAACTCGACAACGGTCGAGACGACGGCGTCTGGACGGATGTCTGCGGCCTTCTCGGGCCCGCAGGGCGCCCGCCCCGATGACGACGAATGTGGTCCTCGGAGCGGGCGCCCATCGCTGCGGAGCTTCCCCCCGGGACTCCGCGCGCTGGTCGCGCTCCTTCCCGAGGGGAGCGCCGGCTCACCGCAAACGTTGGCTCAGGGAAAAGCAAAATGGAAGAAAGTGAGACGTTCGCCTCAATCTGTGAGGTACGGTCTTTACTGACCGAACGGTCTGCAAGACAATGCACCACGGCCGCCGCCCGCAAGCCCCCGTCTGAGGGCCTCAATAGGTCGGCACGAGCGGGCGGCGCGACCACACATCACCAGAAGGGTTCACCACGTGAATCGATCCACCAAGACCTCCTTGGTCAAGCTGATGGCGGGCGCTGCCGCGCTGACGCTGACCCTGGCTGCCTGCGGCTCCGAGGACGACCCCGCACCCGCTACGGGTCAGGACACCGCCTCGCCGACCGAGGCGACCGGCGACGGGTCCACGACTCCGGCCGACGAGACGTTCGCCGCTGCAGAGTGCACGGACAAGCAGTCGGCCGACAACGCCTTCCGCATCGGCGGCATCCTGCCGTTGTCGGGCAACCTGGCCTTCCTCGCGCCCCCGGAGATCGCGGGTATCGGCGTCGCGGTCAACGAGATCAACGCCGCCGGCGGCGTCGCTGGCGTGGACGCCTGCTACGACATCCAGGACTCCGGAGACTCCACCGACATGTCCACGTCGACGGCCGCCGCGGGCGCGCTCGTGCGCACGAATCCCTCGGTCGTGATCGGCGCGGCGTCCTCCAGCGTCTCGCTCAACGTCGTGGACACCTTCACCGACGAGAGGATCACCCAGGTCTCGGCGGCCAACACCGCCTCGGCCATGTCCGGAGTCTCGCCGTTCTACTTCCGCACCGCGCCCGACGACACCGTCCAGGGCAAGGTGCTCGGCGAGACGATCGCCCAGGACGGCTACTCCAAGCTCGCCTTCCTGGTCTTCAGCGACACCTACGGCACCGGCCTGCGCGACACGGTTCAGCAGAACTTCGAAGCGTCTGGCGGCACCTGCACCTATGGGTGCAAGGGTGAAGGCGACGAGTGGCCCGCCGGGCAGACGATCTTCTCCTCCGACGTGACCGCGGCCCTGGCGTCGAAACCTGACGTCATCGCCATCATCGCCTTCGACGAGACCAAGTCGATCCTGCCCGAGCTCGAGGCCCAGGGCTGGGACATGTCCAAGACCTACTTCGTCGACGGCAACCTGAACGACTACAGCGCGGACGTCGAGAAGGGTGCGCTCGAGGGTGCCGTGGGCACGCTGCCGGGCGCGGATCCTGCGCAGTCCTACAAGGACCGCGCCAACGGGTGGTACCAAGCCATCGAGGGCGAGGAGCTGACCGGCTACTCCTACTCCGCCGAGGCCTACGACGCGGTCATGTTGTCGGCGCTCGCGGCGATCAAGGGCGGCGACACCCGATCGCAGACGGTCCAGAAGAACCTCCTCGCCGTCTCGGGAGCGACCGACGGCACCCAGTGCACGACCTTCGCCGAATGTGTCGCGCTGCTCGAGCAGGGCGAGGAGATCCACTACACCGGTCCGTCCGGCATCGGCCCGCTCAACGACGCACACGATCCGTCGCGCGGCTTCGTCGGCATCTACGCGTTCAATGCCGAGAACCAGCCCGAGTATCAGACGGTCGTCGAGGCCGACTCGACCAGCTCAGCCAACTGACGGCACCAACCAGATGGCCCCGTCGCAGACCCGCGACGCCACCTCGGGCAGCTGACGGCTCTCGCGGCCACCTCGATCCCCCCGAAGAAATCCCCCCGGTAACAAGTAGCACCCCCGGTAACAAGAAATCCCCCCGAAAGAGAGATTCCCCCCGACAGTCGGCCCCGGACCCGGTCCGGGGCCGACTTGTGTCTGAGCCCCGTCTGTCGAGCGGAGGGATCAGGAGGCCGGCGGCGGCATGATCCGCTCGCTGACCGGCGTGATCCGGGTCGTGCAGGTGTGCATGCCCGGCGCGAGCAGTGCGTGCAGCGCATCGATGTCGGTGGCCTCGACGACCAGGAAGATCGTGTGCTCGGTGTAGGCGCCGTACACGCCCAGGATGTCGACGCCGGGCGCCGATGCGTCGTGCAGCTTGCGGGAGCCGCCGCTGCCGTAGGGACAGTCTGCGGGGTCGTGCGTCTGCTCGATGTGGAACAGCATCCAGTCCTCCTCGTGGGTGTCCGCTCAGCATGGAGGCTGGTCCTCCGGCGCGCCAGAGCTGTGGTCGGCGGGGTAGACCAGCGCGTCGGTGGTCCTGTCGAGAACCGTCGGTGCGGATCTGCCGGATGTCGTTGCGACGACCTGGTTCCCCGTGCGACACTTTTTTCAGACCGATCGGTCAGTAATTCGTGGAGGCGGCAGACTCGGCGTCGTCCATGGGAGTCAGATGGACGAGTGCACCAGGGAAGGGAAGAGTCGATGACGAGTGAAGCCGTGAAAGAGTCGATCCTCGAGGCTGACTTCGACGCGATCGTCGCGGCGGGAGACCGGGTCGAGCCACGCGACTGGATGCCCGAGGGCTACCGCAAGACCTTGGTGCGTCAGATCGCCCAGCACGCGCACTCGGAGATCATCGGCATGCAGCCCGAGGGCAACTGGATCACCCGGGCTCCGTCGCTGCGCCGCAAGGCGATCCTGCTGGCCAAGGTCCAGGACGAGGCCGGCCACGGTCTCTACCTCTACTCCGCGTGCGAGACGCTCGGCGTCTCCCGCGACGAGCTGACCCGGCTGCTCATCGCGGGCAAGCAGAAGTACTCCTCGATCTTCAACTACCCGACGCTGTCCTACGCCGACGTCGGCACCATCGGCTGGCTCGTCGACGGCGCCGCCATCTGCAACCAGGTGCCGCTGTGCCGGACCTCCTTCGGCCCCTACGGTCGCGCGATGATCCGGATCTGCAAGGAGGAGTCCTTCCACCAGCGGCAGGGCTACGAGCTGCTGATGACGATGATGCGCGGCACCGACGAGCAGCGTGCGATGGTGCAGGAGTCGGTCGATCGCTTCTGGTGGCCAGCGCTGATGATGTTCGGCCCCCCCGACGAGGAGTCGCCCAACACTGCCCAGTCGATGGCCTGGGGCATCAAGCGCAACACCAACGACGACCTGCGCCAGCGGTTCGTCGACATGACCGTGCCGCAGGCCGAGGCGCTGGGCGTGACCCTGCCCGATCCTGACCTGCGCTGGAACGACGAGCGCGGCCACCACGACTTCGGCCAGCCCGACTGGGACGAGTTTATGCAGGTGGTCAAGGGCAACGGTCCGTGCAACGCGCAGCGCCTCGTGCACCGACGCCGTGCCCACGAGGACGGGGCCTGGGTCCGCGAGGCCGCGACGGCCTTCGCCGCGAAGGCGTCCGCATGAGCGCCGAGGTGGAGTGGCCGCTCTACGAGGTGTTCGTGCGCGGCAAGCGCGGCCTGAACCACGTGCACGTCGGGTCGCTGCACGCGGCCGACGACGCGATGGCCGTGCGGCACGCCCGCGACGTCTACACCCGACGCAACGAGGGCGTCTCGATCTGGGTCGTGCGCGCGGACGCGATCACGGCCTCGAGCCCCGACGAGAAGGACCCGCTCTTCGACCCCAGCGGCGACAAGGTCTACCGGCATCCGACCTTCTACGAGATCCCCGACAACGTTCCCCACATGTGATGGAGCCCGACACCCGGAGTGTCTCGGCTGAGCTCGACAACCGGAGGACCCATGAGTCCCACACCTGACCCCAATGACGTGCACGGCAGCGTCTACGAAGGCATGCTCGGCAACGACACGTCCCAGTGGGCCTTCGGCACCGACTTCGAGGACCCGCTCGCCGGCGTCGACACGACGATCCCCGACGGCGTCGACGCGGCCGACCTGGCGGCGTACTGCCTGATGCTCGGCGACGACGCGCTGGTCCTGTCGCAGCGGGTCTCGCAGTGGTGCAGCAACGCTCCGGACCTCGAGGAGGACATCGCGCTGGCCAACATCGCGCTCGACCTGCTCGGCCAGGCGCGGCTGCTGCTGGCGCGGGCGGCCGCGGCCGACCCGTCGGTCGTCCCGGCCCTGCCCGAGGGGTCGCCGGTGCCGGACGAGGACGCCCTGGCGTTCTTCCGCGAGGCGCACGCCTTCCGCAACCACCGACTCGTCGAGATCGACAACGGCGACTTCGCGCAGACGATCGCCCGTGTCCTGCTGTTCGCGATCGCCCGCCTCGCGGCCTTCGAGCGGCTGTCCTCGCACGCCGACCAGGTGCTGTCGGCCATCGCCCGCAAGGGCGCCAAGGAGCTGGCCTACCACCGCGACTACGCCGGGCGCTGGTTCGTGACGCTGGCGCAGGGGACCGAGGAGTCCCGACGTCGCCTGGTCGCCGGGATGACCGCCGTGTGGCCGTTCTACCCCGAGCTGGCCGAGGCCTACGACGCCGGCCCCGCCGCCGACGCCGTGCTCGATCAGGTGCTGGCCGTCGCCGGTGTCGACCGGCCCGAGGTCGGGCCGGCCGCCGGGCTCGGGCACACCGAGGCGCTGAGCCTCCTGCTGGCCGAGATGCAGGTCGTCGCCCGTGCCCACCCGGAGGGTCGATGGTGATGTCGACACGCTCGATCACCGAGAGGGCGAGCGAGATCGCGGCCACGGTCACCGACCCGGAGCTGCCGATGCTCACGCTGGCCGACCTGGGTGTGCTGCGCTCGGTGACGGAGACCGACGGGGTCGTCGAGGTCGCGATCACGCCGACGTACTCCGGCTGCCCGGCGATGGCGACGATGCGCGACGACCTGGTGCGGCGGCTGACTGACGAGGGGTACGCCGACGTCCGCGTGCGCGTCGAGCTCCACCCGGCCTGGTCGAGCGACTGGATCAGTGACGAGGGGCGACGCACGCTCCTCGAGCACGGCATCTCACCCCCCGGGCCGGCCCCTTCGGGTCCGCTCGTGCTCAACCTGCTCCCGACCCGTCGGGTCATCGACTGCCCGCGCTGCGGCTCGTCGGAGGTGGAGCTGACCTCGGAGTTCGGCGCGACCTCGTGCAAGGCGCTCTACCGTTGCACGTCCTGCCTCGAGCCGTTCGAGCACGTGAAGGAGATCTGACGGTGACGACCACTTTGCGAGGCGCTTCGTCCCTCGGCTCTTCAGGGCGAGCCGCGCCGGTGGCACCGGCTCGTTCCGCACCTGTCTTCCACGAGCTGGTGGTCGCCGACGTGGAGCGGCTGACGGACGACGCGGTCGCCGTGACCTTCGAGGTGCCCGACGAGCTCGCGGCGGCGTACGCCTTCAAGGCAGGGCAGTCGCTGACGATCCGCCGCTTCCTGGAGGGGGGTGAGCAGCGCCGCTCCTACTCCATCTGCGCGCCCGCGGGCGAGCGTCCGCGCATCGGCGTCCGGGCGATCCCGGACGGGACCTTCTCGCGGTGGTTCGTCGAGGACGTGCGCGTGGGCGACCGGATCGAGGTCGGTACCCCGACCGGTACCTTCCAGGCCGACGAGACCATGGGCGGACGGCACCTCTTGATCGCGGCCGGCTCGGGCATCACGCCGATGCTCGCGGTGGCGGGCACGCTGCTGCGCCATCCCGATGCGAGAGTGACCCTGCTCTACGGCAACCGCACGACCGCGTCGGTGATGTTCTCCGAGGAGCTCGGCGACCTGAAGAACCGCTACGGTCCGCGGGTCCAGCTCGTGCACGTGCTCTCCCGTGAGCCGCGCGACGTCGAGCTGTTCTCCGGCCGTCTCGACGCCGACCGGATCCGGCGGCTGGTCGACCTGCTCGCCCCTGCCGAGACGCTCGACCACGTGTGGTTGTGCGGACCCTTCGCGATGATCAACGACGCGCGCTCGGTGCTGGGTGAGGCCGGCGTGCCCAGCGACCGGATCCACTTCGAGCTGTTCTACGTCGACGAGCCGCCGCCCGAGCTGCACCGCGCGGACCCGGCGATCGAGGGGGAGACCAGCGAGGCCACCGTGATCCTCGACGGAGTCTCGGCCGTCGCGCCGATCCCGCGCACGGTCCCGATCCTCGATGCCGCCCAGGCGACCCGCTCCGACCTGCCGTTCGCCTGCAAGGGCGGCGTGTGCGGCACCTGCCGGGCGAAGGTCACCGACGGCGAGGTCGACATGCGCCGCAACTACGCGCTCGAGGACGCCGAGGTCGAGGCGGGTTTCGTGCTCACCTGCCAGTCCTACGCGGTCTCGGACACGCTCACCGTCGACTTCGACGCCTAGCCGACTCGGGGCTTCCGGTCACGGGGACTCGGCTGGGGGTCAGCCGTCTCCCAGGACTGCCGCCGGGCCGCGCTTGAGGAGCTGCTGGCCGACGACGAGACGCTGGAGCTCCGAGGCGCCCTCCCAGATGCGCTCCACGCGGAGCTCACGGAACATCCGCTCCGCGACGTTCTCGCGCATGTAGCCGCGGCCGCCGAAGACCTGCACGGCGCGGTCGGCGATCCGGCCCGCGGTCTCCGAGCACAGCAGCTTGATCATCGACGCGCGTGCGTGCAGCACCTTGCGGTCCTCGCCGGCGTCGATCGCGCGTGCGACTTCGTACAACGCGGCGCGGGCGGCGAAGAGCTCGGTCGCGGAGTCCGCCAGCATCGCCGTGACGAGCTGGTGCTCTCCGAGCGGCTTGCCGCCCACGAGCCTCGAGCCGGCGAAGGCGGTCATCTCCTCGACCAGGCGCGCTGACGCCCCGACGCAGCGCGCCGCCACCATGACGCGTTCGAAGCGGAACCAGTCCTGCGTGAACGTCATGCCCTCGCCCTCCCCGCCGATCAGCTGGGAGGCGGGGATGCGCACGTCGGTGAAGGACACGATCGGGTGCTCGTCGGCGATGTGGTGGGTGTACGCCGGAGTGCGCACCACCTCGATGCCGGGCGAGGGGAGGTCGACGACCAGGAGCGCGTGCTCGCCGGCGTTCGGACCGTCGGTCAGCACGGCCTGGACGAAGCAGTAGTCGGCCACGTTGTAGGACGTGACGTGCCACTTCACGCCGTTGACGACGTAGGCATCACCGTCGCGTCGTGCGGTCGCTTCCAGCGCGCCGACGTCGCTGCCGGCGTGCTCCTCGGTGATCGCGTAGCACTCGTGCCGCTCGCCGCGCACCGCCGGCAGCAGCCAGCGCTCGCGCTGCTCGTCGGTCGCGACCTCGACCCACCACTGGGGCGGTGTGTGCAGACACCATGCGAGGCCGTTGGTGACCCGGCCGACCTGCTCCTGGACCAGCACCTGCTGGAGCGACGTGAAGCCCGGCCCCCCCAGCGACGTCGGCATGTTGGTCGCGTAGAGGCCGCTCTCCAGCGCCGCGTGGTGGTGCTTGGCGACCAGCTCGGGGTCGAGCACGCCGCCCGCCAGCTCGGTCTCCACCTCATAGGGCATCAGCGCGTCGACGAACGCGCGCGCCCGTCGCCGGATGTCGTGGTCCGCCTCGCTCAGGCCGTCCATGCTTCCTCCTGTTGAGCTGGGGGCTCGTCCGGTTGCCGGGGCACGAGCAGGGCGTCGACGGCCACGGCCGTTCGGGGCGTGACGACGACGGGGTTGAGGTCGAGCGCGGCCACGACGTCGCCGAGCTCGTGGGCCAGACGCGACACGGCGACGACCACGTCGACGAGGGCGTCGACGTTCGACGGGGGAGCGCCGCGCCACCCGTCCAGGAGCCGTCGGACCCGGAGCCGGTCGACCAGTCGGCGGGCGCCTTCGGGGGCGAGCGGCGCGAGCCCGACCACGCGGTCGGCCACCAGCTCGACGAGCACCCCACCAGCGGCGACGACGACCATCTGGCCGAGCGCGTCGTCGCGCACCAGTCCGACCGAGATCTCCACGCCGGGCTCGACCTGCTCGTGCACGGTGACGAGGGGGCCGAGCCGGTTCGCGAGACCGGCGTACGCCGCCGCGACCGACAGCCCGTCCTCGAGCCCGACCACGACGCCGCCGACGTCGGAGCGGTGCTCGACCCCGGGTGCGTCGGTCTTGAGCACGACCGGCCAGCCGATCTCGTCCGCGGCGGCCAGGGTCTCGGCGGACGACGCGGCAGCCCGGATCCGGGGCGTCGGCACGCCGTAGTCCGCGAGCAGCGAGCGCAGGTCGACGGGCGAGAGGGGGCCGGCCTGGAGCCGTGGGAGCCAGCGCTGCCGACGCGTGGCGTCGATCCCTCGGTCGACGCGGTCCACCCCGGGTCGCTCGGCGGCGTCGATGAGGTGCCGCAGCGCGAGCAGCCCGGAGCGGAAGCCCTCGAGGACGGGTACGCCGATCGACCGGAGCCGCTCGGCGGCCACCGGATCGATGGCGCTGGGCAGCCCGGCCAGCACGACCAGGGGCGCGCCGACCGACCCCGGCGAACCCAGCGACCCCGGCGACCCCAGCGACCCCAGCGACCCCGGCGACCCCGGCGACCCCAGCGACGCCGTCGCGGCGAAGGCGTCCTCGACGGCCTCGGGGTAGGCGATGTCGCCGTCGTACTCGTGGACGAGGTCGATGGCGAGCGCGGTGACGCTGACGGAAGGGTCGGCGGCGATCGTGGTGAGGCAGTCGCCGAAGAGCCCCCGGGTGTCGGCACCGCCACCCCAGACGTCGAGCGGGTTGCCGGGCACCAGCCCGTCGTCGAGGCGCTCGCCGAGCGCGGCGAGCGTGGTCTCGGAGAGGGCCGCGAACGGTACGTCGAGCGAGTGGGCCAGATCGGCGACGAGGCTGCGCTCGGCGCCCGAGTCGTGCACGGTCGCGATGCCCCTGCCCATCGAGGGACCCCCCTCAGCCGAGGGGGCAGGTCGGCGAGACGACGACAGCACAGCGAGCGTGTCGCCCAGCTCGGCCAGGTCGCCGACCAGGTGTGCGGCCAGCTCGTCGGCCAGCGCCTCCCAGGCCGCCTGGTCACCGGCGACCGCGCCGGAGTGGGCGGCGACGAGCGACGAGCCGAGCGGGGAGCCGCCCACCGGAAGGAGCACCACCTCGATGCCCGCCTCGCGCGCCGCGCGCAGCCCGGCGCGCAGCCGGTCACCGTCGCGGACCGTCTCGACCACGAGCCCGAGGACGCGGGTGTCGGTGCGGGCGACCATGTGCTCGACGTAGTCGGCGGTGTTGGTCACCAGCTCCTGGCCGGACGACACGACGAGGTCGAAGCCCAGCCGCAGCCGGGTGCGCAGGAGGGTCGAGAAGACCGAACCGGAGTGGGTGACCACCGAGACCGGCCCGACCGGCAGGTCGTCGCGCTCGGTGTAGCCCATCGCCCGCAGGCCGTGACGGACGTTCCAGAACCCCATGCAACCGGCGCCGACCAGGGCCATGCCGGCGGCACCGGCGATCCGCGTCATCTCCTCGCGTACGCCGGCGGCGTGCGCGCTCCCGAACACGACCGCTCCCCGCGCGCCCACCTCCGCGGCCACGGTGAGCTGCTCGACGAGCCGCTGGTCGCCGACCCCCAGCAGCACCAGGTCGGGCGTCTCGTCGACGTCGGCCAAGGTGGGCAGGCACGGTCGGCCGGCGACCTCGGCGTACCCGGGGTTGACCAGCCACGTCTTCGGGACGCCCGGCGATCGGAGCACCTCGCGGACCATCCGCAGCCCGAGGCTGCCGGGCCGGCTGCTGGCGCCGACCAGGGCCACGCTCCGTGCCTCGAGCATCGCCGTGACGGCGGCGCTCCTCGTCGCTGCGCCTGAGGATTCGTTCAAGACCTTCGTCCCACGGAACGCAGTCTGTCCCATCGACCGCGCCGATCCGAGAGCGCCGCGCGGGCCGCCTGCCAGCCGGGGATGCCGCACACGCCGCCGCCGCCGTGGGTCGCCGAGCTGCCGTTGTAGAGCCCGTCGATGGGGGTGCGGTAGTCGGCGTACCCCGGAGCCGGTCGCATGTGGAAGAGCTGCTCGGGTGTGAGCTCGCCGTGGAAGATGTTGCCCCCGATCAGGCCGTACTCCTGCTGCATCTCGTGCGGCCCCACGATGTCGCGGTGCAGCACCGAGCCCTTGAAGCCCGGCGCCACCTCGTCGTAGAGGTCGATGAGCCGGTCGGTGTAGGCCTCGAGCTCCTCGGTGTGCGGCTCCTCCGCCCACTCGTGCGGGACGTACTGGGTGAACATGGAGAAGATGTGCGTCCCGTCGGGGTTCATCGTCTTGTCCAGGGTGGTCGGGATGACGCCGTCGCTGAACGGGGCGAGCGCTGCCCTGCCCTCGCGAGCGTCCTGGAACGCGCGCTCGATGAACTCCATCGTGGGCGACATCTCGACCGAGCCGGTGTGGTGCTCGGCCTGGCCCTTGCTCGGGTTGGCGGTGAAGTTGGGCAGCTCGGCCAGCGCGAGGTTGATCTTCACGACGCCGGAGCGGGTGTTCCACCGCTCGATGTCGGAGACGAAGTCCGCGGGCAGCTCGGTGCGCGGCAGGTGGTCGAGGAAGGCGGTCTTGGGGTGCAGGGTGGTCACCACGACCGGGGCCGCGAGCTCCTCGCCCCCGACCAGCACGACGCCGGTGGCCCGGCCGTTGCGCGTCGACACGCTGTCGACGCGGGCCTCCGTGCGGATCTCGACGCCGAGCTCCCGGGCCGACCGGGCGATGGCCGCCGCGACGGCGCCCATGCCGCCCTCGGGGTAGCCCCAGCTGCCCAGCCCGGCGCCGTCACCGACGTCGCCGATCGAGTGGTGCGCCATGACGTACGCCGTGCCGGGCGCGAAGGGGCCGGCCCAGGTGCCGATCACGCCGTTGACCGCGAGGGCTCCCTTGACCTGCGGGGACTCGAACCAGTCGTCGAGCAGGTCGGCGATGCTCATGCTCATCAGCCGGGTGATGTCGGCGACCATCCTGGTGTCGACGCCGCGGTTCTTCCAGACCAGCTTGGCCAGGTCGGCGAGGTCGCTGGGGGAGTGGGAGCCGATGGTGGGCGGGACCCGCGTGAGCAGCGGTCCCATGACGTTGGCGATGCCTTGGAGCCAGTCGTTCCAGCGGCCCCACGCCTCGGCGTCCTTCTTCGACCAGCGCGCGATCTCGTCGTGGGTCCGCGCCGGGTCCTCCTCGTAGATCGTCAGCGAACCGCCCTCGGGAAAGGCCTGGTAGTAGGGACCCATCGGGTGCACCTTGTAGCCGTGCCGCTCGAGGCTCAGGTCCTGGATGATCGTGCTCGGCATCAGGCTCATGACGTAGGACAGCCGGGTCACCGACAGGTGCGGCGCCTCGGGCCACGGCTGCTCGGTCGCGGCCGCGCCGCCGAGCGCCGTACGGCTCTCGAGGACGACGGTGCGCAGGCCGGCGCGGGCGAGGTACGCCGCGGACACCAGGCCGTTGTGGCCGCCACCGATCACGATGGCGTCGTAGGAGTTGGTCATCGAGGAACCCTTCACACGGTGTCGCGTTGGCGGGACGGTGCTGGCGATCGTTTGACTGACTGTTCAATCTAACGAGGTGGTAATCTCCTCGCAAGAGGCGCACCGGCCTCACGGACTAGATTTCTCGCTCGCCAGGATCCTGGCCAGACTCACGTGAGGGAGACCGCGCATGGCCGAAGCTGCGCCCGCGACCGAGGGCAACGAGGCCCGCCGTCGCGCCATGCTCCGGGCCGCCGCCGAGCTCATCTCCGAGCGCGGCTTCGGCGAGACCCGCATCGCGGACGTCGCCAAGCGCGCCGGCACCAGCTCGGGGCTGGTCATCTACTACTTCGGCACCCGCGACCGCCTTCTCGTCGACGCGTTGCGCTTCTCCGAGGAGGCCTACTACGAGACAGCCTCCGCGCTGCTCGCGGAGGAACCGGACTTCCGCAAGCGCCTCTCCATGCTCGTCGGCTGGTCGTGCGTCCCGTCGCTGCCCGGCGAGGTCAGCGGCTCGTGGGGCCTGTGGCTCGACCTGTGGGCCACCGCGCTGCGCCACCCGGAGGTGCGCGAGGCCCGCGAAGAGCTCGACGGCCGCTGGCGTGCGCTCGTCGAGCGCCTGATCGGCGACGCCCAGGCGTCCGGCGACGTGGCCGACGACGTGGACCCCCACAGGTTCGCCCTCACCTTCACGATCGTCCTGGACGGCCTCTCCACGCAAGTCGCGCTCGGCGACTCCGAGATCACCTCCGAGCTGGCCTACGACATGGCGATGGAGTTCGCCGAGCAGCGCCTCGGGCTCTCGCCCGGCGAGCGCCGCGCGAGCTGAAACTCGTTGACTTGGCCCGCGTGGCCCCCCGACTTGGCCCTCCGGGCCCCCGCTGTGGCCAGTCGACTCCACAGGATCTCTCGTGGTGAGGGGCCCGGAGGCCAAGTCGAGGGGCCAGAAGGGCCAAGTCAACAGGCTAGAGCGCGAGCTCGACCTCGTCCTCGGTCTCGGGCACGCCCGCCTCGCTGCGGCGCAGCACCTGCACGGCCGCGGGGGAGAACCAGCAGGCGACCCGCTCGCCCCGGCTGGCGGTGAAGGAGCGGGGACCGGCCTGGTTGGCGATCTGCACGAGCAGGATCTGCTCGCGGCCGCGCTCGCCCACCTCGACGCGCACCTGCGTCGACGCGCCGAGGTAGACCACGTCGCGCACCGTGCCGGTGACGCGGTTGTGACCGCCGGGGGAGTTGGCGGTCTCGGCGTCGATGGCGATCCGTTCGGGGCGGATCACGATGGCCGCCTCACCGCGGGGACAGTCGTCACCGGCCTCGGCCATGATCGTCGAGCCGAGCGAGGTGCAGGTCGCCGTCGAGCCCGACACGTCGGACACGTCGGCTTCGAAGATGTTGGCCGAGCCGAGGAAGCCGGCGACGTACGCCGTCGCGGGGCGCGCGTAGATCTCCTCCGGCGGGCCCACCTGCTCGACCTTGCCGCCCGCGATCACCGCGATCCGGTCGCTCATGGTGAGCGCTTCCTCCTGGTCGTGGGTGACGTACACGAAGGTGATGCCGAGCTCGCGCTGGAGCTGTCGCAGCTGCAGCTGGAGGTGCTTGCGCAGCTGGGCGTCGAGCGCCCCGAGCGGCTCGTCGAGCAGCAGCACCCGAGGGTTCAGGACGAGGGCGCGAGCCAGCGCGACCCGCTGCTGCTGACCTCCCGAGAGCTGGGCGGGTCGGCGCTTGGCCAGCTCGGTGATGCGCGCCAGCTCGAGGGCCTCGCCCACGCGGCGGCGGATCTGGTCCTTGTCGGCCTTCTGGTAGCGCAGCCCGAAGGCCACGTTGTCGAAGACGGTCATCAGCGGGAACAGCGCGTAGCTCTGGAAGACCGTGTTGACCGGGCGCACGTGCGGCGGGTCAGGGGCCATGTCGCGGCCGTCGAGGAGGATCTGACCGGAGGTCGGCCGCTCGAAGCCCGCGATCATCCGCAGGGTCGTGGTCTTGCCGCAGCCCGACGCGCCGAGGAGCGAGCAGAACTCGCCCGCGGGGAGCTCCAGGTCGATGCCGTCGACCGCCACCACGTCGCCGAAGGACTTGGTCAGCGACACCAGGCTGAGGGTGCCCCCCGGCGCAGTCACCATCAGGCGGCCCCGTTGGTCCCGAGCTGAGCTGCGGCGACGGCGGCCAGCTTGCCGAAGTTGGCGATCAGGCGGTCGACGTCGGCCTCGGTGTGCTGCACCGACAGCAGCCACTGCTCGACCTTGCCCCACGGTGGGAGGAACACCCCGCCATTGTGCTGCAAGAGCCAGTGCAGCTGCCCCCACTGGTCGTCGATGGTGAGGAAGTCACGGAAGTTGCGCACCGGGGCGCCGGTGAAGCACACGCACCCCTTGGCGCCCACGCTGACCACGCGCCAGGGCAGCCCTTGGGCGGTGATGTGCTGCTCGAAGCCGGCCTTGGCCCGTGCCGCCAGCGCGTCCAGGTGGGCGTACCCGGCCTCGTCGAGGACGGAGGTGAGGTTGGCGCGAGCCGCGGCCATCGCGAGGGGGTTGCCGTTGAAGGTGCCGACCTGCTCGTAGCGGCCGTCGGCGATCAGGCTCATGAGCTCCTCGGTGCCGCCGATCGCCGCCACCGGGATCCCGCCGCCGAGCGCCTTGGCCAGGCAGACCAGGTCGGGCGTGACACCGTACCGGCCCGTGGCGCCGGCGGGGCCGGTCGTGAAGCCGGTCTTCACCTCGTCGAAGGTGAGGTAGGCGTCGTGGGCGTGCAGCAGCTCCTTGAGGCCCGCCAGGTAGCCCTCGTCGGGCGGGATGATGCCGGCGTTCATCATGATCGGCTCGAGGATCATGCCGGCGATCCGGCCCTCGTGGGATACCAGCGCGCGCTCCACGGCGCCGAGGTCGTTGAAGGGCACGACGACCACGAGGTCCATGATCGCCTGCGGGATGCCGCTGTTGCCGGGGACGTTGTTCGGTGCGTCGGCCGGGCCGACCTCGTCCTCCTCGGGCAGCACGGAGACCTGCACCGAGTCGTGGTGACCGTGGTAGCAGCCCTCCACCTTGAGCACCAGGTCGCGCCCGGTGATCGAGCGCATCAGGTGGATCGCGTCCATGGTGGCCTCGGTGCCGCTGTTGGCGAAGCGCCACTGCGGCAGCCCGAAGCGGCGGGCCAGCTCCTGGGCCACCCAGATCGCGTCCTCGGTCGGCTGGGCGAAGTGCGTGCCGCGGCGGACTCGGTCGGAGACCGCCTCGACGATCGCCGGGTGGTTGTGACCGGCGATCGCGGCGCCGTACCCACCGTGCATGTCGACGTACTCGTTGCCGTCGACGTCCCACACGTGCGACCCGTCGCCGTGGCTCATCCACACGGCCTGGGGGAGGGCGATCTGCCAGTTGGAGGTGGCGCCGCCCGCGAGGACGGACCTGGCGTCGGCGATCAGCTGCGTGCTGCGGGGCTGACGCTTGACGAAGATGTCGGACTCGGACTCGATGAGGGCCTCGACATCACTGCCAGAATGCTGGTGCGACGGGTCGAGCGCCACGGAGGAGGTCACGGGAGTTCCCTTCGGTTCTACTCGTTGGTTCGCCGTGCGAAACGATTGACTGAGTGTTCAGTTTATGTGACGGTGATCATGCCCGACAACACCCGAAAGCACCACCAACCGGATCAGCACAGTTCAGGCAGCGATTGTGGGGAGGCCCAGGTTGAGCGCACCGAGGTCAGTGAACAGGCGGACACTGATCCGCAACGCGGCGTTGCTGGGCCTCTCGGTCCCCGCCGTCAACGCCCTGCTCGCCGCGTGTGCAGAGGCGCCCACGAGCAGCAACCCCGGCGGTGGCGGCTCGGACGCTCCGCTCGAGATGGCCTCGCCGGACAACCCGGTGACCTGGCCCATCTCCGACGACAACCCGCCCATCGACGACGGCATGTCGCCCGAGGCCGGCCCGCTGCTGATCTACAACTACGCCGACTACCTCGGGCCGCAGGTGATCAAGTCGTTCGAGGAGAAGTACGGCGTCGAGGTGAAGGTCTCGACGTTCAACGACACCGACGAGATGCTCACCAAGATCCGCACCGGCGCGGTGCCCTACGACATCTGCTTCCCGAGCTACGACCAGATCGCCCGGATGGTGACGGCCCAGATCGCGCGGCCGCTCAACCACAGCTATCTCGGCAACCTCGACAACGTCTGGGACGTCTTCCAGAGCCCGTGGTACGACGGCGAGGCGCGCTACTCGGTGCCCTACAGCATCTACACCACCGGCATCGGCTGGCGGACCGACCAGGTCACCGACGACATCGCGGGGATGGACAACCCCTACGACATCCTCTGGACCCCTTCCTACGCCGGGAAGGTGGCGGTCATCGACGACTGGCACACCTGCATGGCGCAGGTCGGTCTGCGCGCCGGCATCACCGACGTCAACACCAGCTCCGCGGACGACCTCTCGGTGATCCAGGACAACCTCACCGAGCTCGCGTCGACCGTGAAGCCCAAGGTCAACATCTCGATGTACAACGACCTGCCCGCCGGGCAGATCGGCCTGTGCCAGATGTGGTCGGGCGACGTCGTCAACGCGCAGTACTACCTGCCCAACGACACGTCGGTCGACGTGCTCCAGTACTGGTTCCCCGAGGACGGCAAGGGTCTGGTGGACAACGACCTCATGCTCGTCCTCAAGGGCGGCAACAACCCGGTCCTGGCCCACCTCTTCCTCGACCACATGCTCGACGAGAAGAACTCCCTCAAGAACTTCGGCTACATCGGCTACCAGCCGCCGCAGAAGGTGCTCGACACCGATCGACTCGTGGCCGACGGCTACCTCCCCGAGAACCTCGCGACGGCGGCGGTGCAGGAGTCGTGGTTCGACACCGGCTACCGGCTGCTCGAGCTCGACGTCGACAACGACCAGGCCTGGCACCGCATCTGGCAGCAGTTCAAGGCAGGGGCGTGACGGCCGCGCCCGTCCCGGCGACCAAGGAGCCGCAGGCTCCCGGGGGGCCGGCTGCTCCACAGCGCCGGGGCATCGTCGGCAAGTCCCTCGGTCCGCTCCTCGCACTGCCCGGCATCGTGTGGCTGCTGCTGTTCTTCGTGGCGCCGCTGTACGTCGTCCTCGCGGTCGTCTTCGGCGGCGTCGACCCGATCTTCCGTACTGTCATCCCGGTCTGGAACCCCGTCCGGTGGTCCTCCGAGCAGCCCATCTACGTCCTCACCCACATCGTGGGGGAGGACGGCATCTTCGGCCCGGCACTGCTGCGGACCGCGGTCTACGTGCTGACCGCGAGCGTGCTCTGCCTCGTGATCGCGTTCCCCATCGCGTACTACGTCGCTCGCCTCGCCGGCCGCTGGCGCGGGTTGCTCCTGGCGCTCCTGATCGCGCCGTTCTGGATCAGCTACATGATGCGGATGCTGGCCTGGGTCAACCTGCTGGCCAACGACGGACTGGTCAACCGGATCGTCTCGGTCGGAGGGCTCTTCCCCGGCGACACCGTCTGGCTGTCGGGCCACTCCGGCGTGGTGATCCTCGGCCTCGTCTACGGCTACGTGCCCTACATGATCATCCCGCTGTACGCCGGTCTCGACCGGCTCCCGAGCGAGCTCATCGAAGGTGCGCGCGACCTCGGTGCCGGCCGCTGGTCGGCGTTCTGGCGGGTGACCTGGCCGATGTCGCGACCGGTCGTGATCGCCAGCATCCTGCTCACCTGCCTGCCGATGCTCGGCGACTACTTCACCAGCGACCTGCTGTCCGGCTCGCCGCAGACCTCGATGGTGGGCAACCTGATCAACGAGACCGTGCTGACCCCGGGGCAGACCGGGCAGGCCGGCGCGTTCGTGCTGCTGGTGCTGATCGTGTCGCTGCTGCCGATGGTCTACTACGTGCGCTCGGTGCAGCGCGCGGACGGAGCCGTCGTATGAGCACCTCCACCGCTCCGCGCTCGACGGGGAAGGCGCCCCGGCAGCCCCGGCAGCTCCGGCAGCTCAGGCAACTCAGGGGCCCCGTCGGCTGGTGGCGCGACCCGTGGCGCAAGCCCCGCGTCCTGGTCGCGGTGACCGTCGGGTACCTGCTCTGGTCGCTGCTGCCCGTGCTGGTGGCGGTGCTGTTCTCGTTCAACGACGGACGCTCGCGCACGACGTGGCAGGGCTTCTCGATGCGGTGGTACTACGGCGACCCGATCCGCTCGGTGTGGCACGACGACACCCTGCAGACCGCGCTGATGCAGACCCTCAAGCTCGGCGTGGTCACGACCCTGATCACGGTGCCGCTCGGCGTGATGCTCGCGATCGGCCTGGACCGCTGGCGCGGCCGGATCCCCAGCAGCGCGAACTCCATGCTGCTGTTGTCGTTCGTGCTCCCCGAGACGCTGCTCGCGGTCGCCCTGCTCATGGTCGTGACCACCTTGGTGCTGCCGTTCACCCTCGGCACCACCGCGCAGGTCATCGGCCTGGTCACCTTCCAGCTGTCCTATCCGGCCATCCTTGTGAGAGCCCGGCTGGCGACCATCGGTCAAGCCATGGAGGAGGCGGCCATGGACCTCGGCGCGACGCCTCTGCAGGCGCAGCGCCGGGTGATCCTGCCGATGCTGGTGCCGGCGATCGTGGCCAGCGCCGTCCTCGTCTTCGCCGACGTGATCGACGACTTCGTCCTGGTGCGCTACCTCTCCGGGGACGCCGCCACCGAGCCGATGTCGGTGAAGGTCTACAACTCCGCGCGCGCGGCCCCGACCCCTGCTCTCAACGCGCTGGTCACCTTGACCCTGGTGGCCGCGATGCTGGCCGTCGCGCTCGGCTTCCTGCTCTACCGCTACCTCGCCAAGCGCGCGGGCGACCAGGAGTCGATCGGTTCCTTCGCCGGCGAGACCTGATCACCCGACACGAACTATCGTCCAGGTGCTGGACCCCCACACTCACTCACCACTAGGATTGACTGCATGTTCAATCAACTCCGCGGAACCCTGGCCCCTCTCCCTGCGGACGGGGTCGCTGCGGCCCATGCGCCGTTCGGGCAGTCGCGGATGCTGCCGCGCCTGGCTTACGTCGACGAGGCGGTGTTCGCCTGGGAGCAGGCCAACATCTTCGCCGGCTGGGTTTGCCTGGGCCGGGCCGAGAAGTTCGCCGAGGCCGGCACCCAGCATGCCGTCGAGACCGGTGCGGGCAGCGCCCTGGTCGTGCGCGGGGACGACGACCAGCTGAGGGTGTTCGCCAACGTCTGCCGGCACCGCGGCCACGAGCTGGTCGCGTGCGGTGCCACGGTGAAGAACAAGCACATCGTGTGCCCGTACCACGCGTGGACCTACAAGCTCGACGGGTCGCTGCGGGTCGCCCCCGGCGACTTCCGCAAGGTCGAGGGCTTCGACACCAGTGAGTTCGGGCTGGTCGAGCTCAACGCCGTCAACTGGCACGGCTGGCTCTTCGTCGACCCGAGCGGCGAGGCAGGCTCGTTCGAGGAGCACGCCGCGGGGCTCGAGGGCATCGTCGCCAACTACCGTCCCGAGGACCTGGTCACCGTCGACACGCACTCCTACGAGCTGGCGACGAACTGGAAGACCATCGTCGAGAACTACCAGGAGTGCTACCACTGCTCCTCGATCCACCCCGAGCTGTGCCAGGTCAGCCCGCCGCAGAGCGGTGAGAACCTCGCGCCCGACGGCGAGTGGATGGGCGGCTGGATGGCGCTCATGGACCACGCGGAGAGCATGTCGTTCTCGGGCGAGAGCAGCGGCCAGTTCATCGAGGGACTCAACGACATGGAGCAGCGGACGGTGATGTACCTCGTCGCGTTCCCCAACCTGCTCATCAGCCTGCACCCCGACTACGTCATGACGCACACGCTGCGGCCGATCTCCGCGGGGCGCACGTTCGTCGAGTGCTCGTGGGCGTTCCCGAAGGCCGTCGCCGAGCGCGAGGGCTTCGACCCGTCGTACGCCGTCGACTTCTGGGACCTCACCAACCGCCAGGACTGGGCCGCCTGCGAGTCCGTCCAGCGGGGACTGGAGAGCCCGCACGCGATCCCCGGACCGCTGGCGCCGGAGGAGGACGGCGTCTACCAGTTCGTCAGCCGGATCGCCCGCGCGTACGCCGGGCTGGGGCGTGCCGACGACGCCCGCCCCTCGATCGTGACCGGGGAGGCCACCGCCGGTGCGACCCCAGAGACCGAGACGGTGACCGAGACGGTGACGGAGCCTGAGACCGCGACCGAAGCCGGCTCGTTGACGTGACCCCGGCGAGGCACCAACCTCTACCTCGTGGACGCTGACGACCTGCTGACGATCCCCCTCTTCGCCAACGTGAACGGGGAGGTCCGCGAGAAGGCCGCCACCCGCCTCAACGAGGTCAACGTCGTCCTCGGCACGCCCCTGGCGCGTCAGGGCGACTTCGCCTACCACTTCTTCGTCGTGCGCGACGGCCTGGCGGCGGTCACCGTCGACGACAAGCACGTGGACACCCTCGGCCCCGGCGCCACGTTCGGCGAGATCGGCGTCCTCGAGCGCGGCAAGCGCACCGCGAACGTCGTCGCGATCACCCCGATGCGGCTGCTGACCATGACCGTCTGGGACTTCAACGACCTCGCGGAGTCGAGCCCGGAGTTCGCGGCGCACGCCAAGACGATGGCGCAGGAGCGGCTCTCGCGCGACTGACGCCGACCCGGCGTGAGGTCATCCCGCGCTGCGACTCGCGCGGTCAGGCGTCGAGGCCGCGGAAGGCCAGGGTGGCGATGGCAGCGCTGAGGGAGTCGGCGTCGAACTCGCCGTCGGGGCGGTACCACTCGATCAGCGAGTTGACCATGCCGAAGAGCAGCCGGCTGACGAGCTCGGGCGACAGGTCGGTGCGCAGGGCCCCCTCGTCCATGGCCGCCCGGACGAGCGTGGCCAGCTGGGCGTCGAGGTCGCGTCGACGGCGCAGGGCGGTGAGCTCGGGCTCGCTGTTGCCGCGCACCCGCAGCAGCAGCGTCACCGCGGGCTGGTGGGCCACCAGCACGTGCACGCTGCGCTCGACCACCTCACGCAGCCGCTCGTACGCCGGCCGGCCGTCGTCACGCGCGGTCGCCGCCGCGACGATGGTGGTGAGCTCGTCGAGCGCCTCGTCGAGGGCTTCTTGCAGCAGGTGGTGCTTGCTGGGCACGTGGTGGTAGATCGCGGACTTCGAGAAGCCGAGCTCACGCGCGAGGTCGCCCATGCTGGTGCCGTCGTAGCCCTGGCGGTTGAAGAGGGTGATGGCGCGGTCCAGCACCGTCTTCTGGTCGTAGCCAGGTCGCCCGCGGCGGCGCCGGTCGGTCGCCGGCTCGCCGGGTCCCACCGTCGGCTCGTCGGGTCCCGCCGCTGGCCGGTCGGGTCCCGCCGCCGTCTCGCCCGTCATGCCCGGACCCTACTTGCGCACGGCGGCGTCCAGCACGAAGGTCTGCGCGTCGTCGCGCGGGTCGCCCTGGCAGGACCAGGTGGCCTGCTTGAAGCAGTTGTAGCGCGCCGACGCGTTGACCATCGTCACGGTGACCTTCTTGACCCGCTTGGAGCTGAAGGCGACCTTGACCGTCGCCCGACCCTTGCGGTCCAGCTTGACGTAGCGCTTCTCGTCCTTGCCCTTGCGCTTGTCGATCAGCAGGTACGCCGCGGGCGCGGTGCGGCGCTTCGGCCCGGCGATCTTGAGCTTCAGCTGCCACGACTTCCTCGACAGCGACGCATCGGGTCGCAGCACGACGTTGTGCGAGGTCAGGTGGTTCAGCGCGACGGGGTACGGGGCGATCGAGCGGGTGGTCTTGCTCAGGGTCAGCTGGGCCCCGATGGCGGCGCTCGGCCAGCGGCCGCCCTCGGGGTAGGTGCGCCCGGGCACGGTGTTGCCGGCGGCGTACTCGGCGAAGACCTTGGGGAGACCGCCGTGCGTGCGCAGCACCTTGGCCACGCCTTCGATGGAGAAGTCGTCGGGCGACTTCCGGTCGGCGGCCATCCGCGACCAGATCTGGCGGACCACGGCGTTGCCGTACTTCTTGCTGAGGAACTCGAAGAACGCCCAGTTGCCGTACTGGTTGAGCGTGCCGCCGCCGCTGACGTCGAGCGGCTGGCTCGGGTCGGCGAGCTGGCCGTAGGGGAGGTACTGCCGGTTGTCGTTGGCGCCGTCGGCGAGCCGCTCCTCCATCCAGGTGGCGGTGGCCTCCATCAGCCAGCGGTCGTCCTCGGCGTCGTAGGCGTACTGCACGGCGTGGAAGAACTCGTGCGCCGCCGTCACCTTGAGGCTCTTCTTCGGGGCCCGCGGGAACTGGGTGCGGGAGTAGTCGTCGTCAAGCACGCAGTAGCCGGTGGCCAGGAACCGCTGCACCCGCTTCTCGGTGGCGCAGTAGCCGTAGAGGCCGAACGGGCCGACGTCCTTGAGGTAGACGTCGAACTTGTCGTTGCCGCCCCGGTTGCCGTCCTTGAGCGGCTTGCGGTAGCCGTAGTCCTTCGTGGTCGCCTTGTAGACCCGCTGCATCTCCTTGAGGGTCTTACGCACCCACCTCTTGCTCGCTGCATCGGCGGTCGACCTGACCCAGTGGACGCACACGTCCTTGGCGCACCTCTTCACCGAGGGCACGGTGTAGCCGAAGCCGACGGGGTCGCCCGGCCCGTCGGTCGGCCGGGCCAGCATCGCCTCGGCGTCGGCGCGCTCCGCCGGGGGCAGCGACTCGAGCGAGCTCCAGAGGTCGCGCAGCGCCAACGTCGCGGAGGGGTCGCGCGGCGACGCCCGGCCGTCCATGACCCGCTCGGCCACGTCCAGCGCGCGCACGGCGACGCGCTGCGACTCCGACACTCCGGACGGACGCGGGTCCGTCGCGCCTGCGGGCGCTGCGACCACCGTCGTCGCGCCGGCGAGGACCATCGCCGCAGCCAGCGTCGAGGCGAGCAGGGCAGGCGTACGGCGCAGCATGGAGATCCTTCTGGCGTCGGGGCGGGGGTGCGGGGGCGGGCTGGGCGGGCGGGCTGGGCGGGTGGGCGGGCTGGGCGGGTGGGCGGGCTCGAAGGAACCGCCGCTCACCTTCAGACGACCCTAGGCGACGGTTGGTTCACCGCCGCAGCGACGCGGTGAACTCGAACGTCGCACCGTCGTCGCGAGGCGTGCCCTGGCAGGAGTACCCCGTCTGCCTCCAGCAGGGCTTGAAGCGGGTCGACGCGTTGGCCAGCACCAGCGTCGCGGAGTCGAGCCTGCTGTCGACCACCACGCTGCGCGCTCCGGTCCCGTTGGCCCTGATGCGCAGCCGCACGAGGGAGGCCGTGCCGTCCTTGCGGGCCAGCAGCACGTCCGCCGCCGTCCCCGCGGCCGCGGGCGGGCCGGTGACCTTGATCCGCAGGCGCCACTTCCCGTGCAGCGAGCTGCTGGTCTCGAAGCGGTACGCCGCGCTGGTGAGGTGGTCGAGTCGGCGTCGCTCGCGCAGGTCCGCGCTGCCCTTGCGGAGCTTGACCGTGCGGATGACCGGCGAACGGCGGTAGGACGCGCCCTCTTCGTAGAACGCGGCTGGTGCTTGGTTGCCCGCGGCGAAGTCGGCGTAGAACTCGGACAGCGACGTGCCCTCGCGGCCGAGGACGCGCGCCACCGCCGCGGTGGAGAACCGGTCCGGCGCCCCCCGGGTGGCGTCGGCCTGCTCCCAGATCCGCCGGACCGCGTCGACGCCGTAGCGCTGACTGAGCCGCTCGAAGAAGAGCCAGTTGCCGTACTGGCCCTCACCGCCGATGTCGTAGAGGTCGAGCGGGACCTTCGGCTTGCCCAGCTGCCCGTGGCGGAGGTACTGCCGGTTGTCGTCGATGTCGTCGCCGTACCGCTCCTCGACCCAGGTGGCGGTCGACTCCATGAACCAGCCGTCCTCGCCGGCGTCGTACGCGAACTGGATGGCGTGGAAGAACTCGTGGGCGGCCGTCACCTGGAGGCTCGGCAGCGGACCGAGCGGGAACTCGACGAAGTCGTTGTCGAGGACGCAGTAGCCGGAGTAGACGAAGCGCTGTCCGGGGGCGCGGTTCTCGGCCGCACAGAAGCCGTAGAGGCCGCGGGCACCGAGCTGGGAGAGGTAGACGTCGAACTGCGGGCCGCCGCCGAGGGTGCCGTCGGGCACCGGCGGGCGGTAACCCAGGACCCGCGTGTGGTGGTCGAGCACCGACTCCATGGTGGCCAGCGTCGTGGTCACCTGGTCCGGGACGCCGTCGGCGTCCGCGTCGGCCGGGGGTGGCGCGTCCTCGCCGGTCGGGACGTAGTGGACGCAGAACGTCGCCGAGCACACCGGCGGCGCCTCCGGGACCGACCACCCGAACTGGTTCGGGTCCGCGGCGCCATCGGTCGGTCGCGCGAGCAGCCGGTCGGCCTGCTCCCGCGCAGCGTTGGAAAGGGTCGGGTAGGCGAGGCGGAGCTTCGTCAGGGCCAGCGTCGCGTCGCCGCCGCGGAGCGCGAGGCGGGCGTCGGCCAGCACGGCAGGGGTCGTGCCAGGCCCGGGTGCCGGCCGGTCCGGCACGCCACTGGCCGGCACGGCCGACATGAGTCCGGCCACGCACATCACGACGAGCGCGGCAGTGGCGCGGGCACGACGGGTCACCTGCAGAGGATAGGGCCGGGGCGGTGCCAAGGGCAGCGTCAGCGGTGGATGCTCAGGGTTGCTCAGGTGTTGCTGATCTTCTCGATCAAGGCGGTGGTCGAGATCGCCGGAGTGCGGGAGAGGTAGACGACCTCGCAGATGTCGCCGAACTCGTCGAAGCGGCCCTTCCAGTCGTCTCCCATCACCAGGACGTCGGCAGCGTGCTCCTGGAGGTAGTGGCGCTTGAGCTCGAGGCTCTCCTCGACGAACACCTCGTCGACCACCTTGAGCGCCCCGACGATCTCCATCCGCTCCGATTGCGAGAAGACCGGCTCACGACCCTTCTTGCGCAGGTTGAGCGCGTCGGCGGAGACCCCCACCACCAGGCGGTCGCCCAGCGCGGCCGCCCGCTCGATCACCCTGAGGTGGCCGACGTGGAAGACGTCGAAGGTGCCGAACGTCAAGACGGTGCGAGGCATGCGCGGGATTGTTCCACCCACCCGCGGTCGGGCGCAGACGAGGCCAGGTTAGGCTAGCCTCACCTTGCTCGATCTGAGGAGACCTCATCATGCGGCGCACCACCCTGCTCGGCACCGCCCTCTCGCTCTGCGCTGCGGTCGCCGCGAGCGGCTGCAGCGTGTTCGACCCGCCCGCCGACATCCAGGTCTACTCCGCGCGTCACTACGACGTCGAGGACGCCTTCAAGGAGTTCGAGGAGCAGACCGGCAAGAGCGTGGAGTTCATCTTCGACGAGGACGCCGCTCTCCTCGAGCGGATCAAGGCTGAGGGCGACGACAGCCCGGCCGACGTCTACATGACCGTCGACGCGGGCAACCTCTGGAACGCCGCCGACCAGGGAGTCCTCGAGGCGATCGACAGCCCGGCGCTCGACGACGCCGTGCCAGCGGAGTACCGCGACCCCGAGAACCGCTGGTTCGGCCTGGCGGTGCGCGCGCGGACGGTGCTCTACAACCCCAATGCGGTCGACCCGGCCGAGTTCGACGCGGAGGACACGTATGGCGGGCTGGCCGACCCCAAGTGGAGCGGCCGCCTCTGCATGCGCGACTCCCAGGAGGCCTACACCCAGTCCCTCGTGGCCTCGCTCATCGCGCTGCACGGCGAGGAGGGCGCGCGCGACATCGTGCAGGGCTGGCTCGACAACGACGTGCAGATCATGAGCAACGACATCCTGCTGATCGAGGCGGTCGACGCCGGCACCTGCGACGTGGCGATCGTCAACCACTACTACGTCGCCCGCGAGCTCGACGAGAAGCCGGATCTGAACGTGAAGCTGTTCTGGGCGTCACAGGAGGGCGAGGGCACCCACGTGAACATCTCCGGCGCCGGGGTCGTGGCGACGAGCGACAACAAGGCCGACGCGCAGGAGCTGATCGAGTGGCTGGCCACCGACGGCCAGCACGACTTCATCGGCGGAAACCACGAGTACCCCGTCAACCCGTCGGTCGAACCCGACGAGCTGGTGGCGTCCTTCGGCGAGTTCACGCCGATGACGCTCGACGCCCAGGCCTACGGCGAGAACAACGCCGCTGCCGTCGCCCTGCTCGCCGACCTCGGGTACGACGGCTGAGCGCCTAGACCGCCGGAGTCGCGATGACAGAGCTGGCCACGACCACGCCGTCGCGCGCGGTACGCCGCGTCCCCGGGCGCGGTCGCACGCCCTGGTCCGTCGCGGTCGTGGTCGTCGCCCTGCTCGTGGCGGCGCCGGTCCTGGCCGTCCTCGTCGACGTGACCCGGGGCTCCGCGCCCGCGTGGCCCCGCGACCTGGACCGGATGGTCGTCACCACGCTGCTGCTGATGCTCGGCGTCGGAGTGGGGACGCTGGTCGTCGGTGCGGGTCTGGCCTGGCTGGTGACGGCGTACCGCTTCGTGGGCCGCGACACCATGGTCTGGCTCCTGGTGCTGCCGTTGGCGATGCCGGCGTACATCCTGGGCTTCGTCTTCCTCTCGACCTTCGACGAGGCGGGACCCGTGCAGGGGGCCGTGCGCGCCGTGCTCGGTGACGGAGCCGGGCTGTCCGTGCGCTCGCTGCCGGGCTGCGTGGTGGTCATGTCGCTGACGCTCTATCCCTACGTCTACCTGCTGGCGCGCGCGGCGTTCGTCGAGCAGGGCCCCCGGACCCGCGACGCCGCCCGCACGCTCGGCGCCGGTCGCGCCCGCACGTTCTTCCGGGTCCTCCTCCCGTTGGCGCGGCCCTCGCTGGCAGCCGGGCTCGCGCTGGTGATGATGGAGGTGCTCACGGACTTCGCGACCGTGCAGTACTTCGGGGTGCGCACCGTGTCCGTCGGGGTCTACTCGGTGTGGCGGGGCACCTACGACTTCGGGTCCGCGGTCCAGCTCGCTTCGCTGGTCCTGCTCTTCGCGCTCGCCGTGCTGGCGGGGGAGCGGATGATGCGCGGCCGGGCCCGCTTCACCCAGCCCGGCCGAGGTGCCCCCAGCGACGCGGTGACGCTCGCCGGCTGGCGAGGTGGGCTGGCGCTGGCGGCGTGCCTCCTCACCCTGGCAGCGGGCTTCTTCGTGCCGGTCGGCCGGCTGGCCGGGTGGGGCGTGCAGCGGTTCGCCAGCGACGGCACCGCGTCGATCGACGCCCGCTTCGGCGAGTACCTCGTCAACTCCGTCGTCGTGGCCTCCCTTGCCGCCGTCGTCTGCTGCTCGCTGGCGGTGCTCATCGGCCACGCGGTCAAGCTGGGCGGTGGCCGGGTCGTCCGCGGCTTCGCCGGGCTGACGACGTTCGGGTACGCCGTGCCGGGCGCCGTCGTCGGCATCGGCACCCTGCTCTTCTTCGCGGCCGTCGACGACCTCGTCGAGGCGCTGGGCGTGCCCGGCGGCACCGGCCTGCTGGTCACCGGCTCCGTGGCGGGCATCCTGTATGCCTATGCCGTGCGCTTCCTCGGTCCGGCCTACCAAGCGGTCGACGCGTCGTTCGCCAAGGTCTCGCCCTCGATGACGCAGTCGGCGCTCGCGCTCGGCGCGCCGCCGCGGCGCGTCCTGACGCGGGTGCACCTCCCGCTCGTCCGGCCCGGGATCGCGGTGGCGCTGGTGCTGGTCGCGGTCGACGCGGTCAAGGAGCTGCCGGTGGTGCTGTTGCTGCGCCCGTTCGGGTTCACCACGGTGTCGGTGTGGGTCTACCAGCTCGCCGCGGAGAACTTCTGGAGCCTGGCGGCGCTGCCCGCCCTGCTGATCGTGCTGCTCGCGCTGGTCCCGGTGGTGCTGCTCTTCCGGCAGGTGCGGGCGGTCGACGAGGGGGCCCGTCGTGGGAGCTGACCGGCCGAGCACGAGCTCCGCCGTGACGCCCCTCGGGCGTCCGGCCGTCCGGCTGCTGGGCGTCACCAAGACCTACGGCGCCGTCCCGGCCGTCGACGCCGTCGACCTCGACGTCCTGGACGGAGAGCTGGTCACCGTGATCGGCCCCTCCGGCTGCGGCAAGTCGACGGTGCTGCGGCTGATCGCGGGCCTGGAGCGACCCGACACGGGCGCGATCGTCCTCGCCGGTCACGAGGTCGCCGGCCCTGCCGGGTTCGTGCCGCCGGAGCGCCGGCGGGTCGGGCTGGTCTTCCAGGACCACGCGCTCTTCCCGCACCTCACCGTCGCCCGCAACGTCGCCTTCGGCCTCGACCGACTCGAGCGCGGGCGCCGCGACGCGCGCGTGCGCGAGGTGCTGGGCCTGGTCCGGCTCGGCGACCTCGCAGGCCGCTACCCCCACGAGCTGAGCGGCGGCGAGCAGCAGCGGGTCGCCCTGGCCAGGGCGCTGGCCCCCGAGCCGACGGTCGTGCTCCTCGACGAGCCCTTCTCCTCCCTCGACGAGACGCTGCGCGCCCAGGTGCGCGCCGAGCTCGTGGGGGTGCTGCGCGAGACCGGCACGACCGCGGTGCTGGTCACCCACGACCAGACCGAGGCGCTCTCGGTGGGTGACCGGGTGGTCGTCATGCGGGCGGGCCGGGTGGAGCAGACCGGGACGCCGCAGGAGGTCTTCGAGCGACCCGCGTCGAGGTTCGTGGCGTCGTTCATGGGCGACGCGGACTTCCTGCCGGCCCACGTCCACCCAGAGCGAGGAGGGGCGCTGCTCACCTGCGAGATCGGCATCGTGTCGACGCTGCCCGGATGGGGCGGGACCGACGCGGACGTGGAGGTGGTGCTGAGGCCGCACGAGGTGGCGCTCACTGCCGGCGCCGACCACGCCACCGCCGGCGCGGGGGTCGTCACCGACGTCGAGTACCACGGTGCGTTCGTGCTCCACACGGTGCGCCTCACCTCTGGGCGGACGCTGCGCTCCTGGCAGCCCCACGCGGTGCGGCACCCGGTGGGCGCACCGGTCACGGCGAGCGTCGTACCCGGCCTGACCCCGACCCTGCTGCGCGGCGACCGCGCCGTGACTTCGCCGGCCGACGTGGCCGGCCCCGCCGACGGCGATGCAGCACCGCGGGGTCGGTCGACACTTCGGTCGTGAGGAACAATCGGTCGCGATGACCGCGACCACGTCCGAATCGCCCGGCCCCAGCCTGTCGATGATCACCCCCGACCCCGCAGCCGACGAGGCACGCCGGCGGGGGCTGCGGCGGATGCGCACGGTCGCCGTGGGGCTCCTGGTCCTCGCCGCGATCGTGTACGTCGCGACCAGGGGACAGGACGGCTTTCTGGGCTTCGTCAACGCGGGAGCCGAGGCCTCGATGGTCGGCGCGATCGCCGACTGGTTCGCGGTCACCGCGCTCTTCAAGCACCCGCTCGGACTGCCGATCCCGCACACCGCACTGGTGCCCAAGCGCAAGGACGAGCTGGGCAAGGGCCTCGAGGAGTTCTTCGGCGAGAACTTCCTGCAGGAGGGTGTGATCCGCGAGCGCACCGCGGCCGCGCGGATCTCGCTGCGGGTGGGGGAGTGGCTCGCAGACCCGGCCAACGTACGACGGCTGGTCGACGAGGTCGCGGAGGTCGCCACCCTCGGCCTGGACAAGGTGCGCGACGACCACGTCGAGGACCTGGTCCGCACCGCGCTGGTGCCGAGGTTCCGCGAGGAGCCGATCTCGCCGCTGCTCGGCGGACTGCTGGCCGAGATGGTGGCCGACGACCTGCACCACGGCCTGGTCGACCTGGCCCTCGACGAGCTCTACGACTGGTTGCGCGTCAACCGCGAGGCCTTCACCGGGATGCTGTCCGAACGCGCGCCCTGGTGGGCACCCGACAAGGTCAACGAGGCGGTGACCAAGCGGATCCACCTCGAGGTGGTGCGCTGGGTGGCCGACATCCGAGCCGACCCCCAGCACCACGCGCGAGGCGCGCTCGACTCGATGCTCGCCCAGCTCGCGCGCGACCTGCTCGTCGACCCCGACACCCGCGAGCGCACCGAGCGCCTCAAGGACCGCCTTCTGGAGCACCCGGCGGTGCTCACCTCGGCGGTGTCGCTGTGGACGTCGTTCCGGCGGGCCCTCCTGGGATCGCTGCGTGACCCAGCCGGCGCCGTACGCCTGCGGCTGCAGTCCGAGGTCGACACGTTCGGCACCCGCCTGCGCGAGGACCCGGAGCTCCGCGAGCGGCTCGACCTGACGGCGGCGGACCTGGCGGTCTTCGCGGTCGAGCGCTACGGCGCCGAGGTCACCACCGTCATCACGCACACCATCGAGCGCTGGGACGGCAAGGAGGCCTCGCGCCGCATCGAGCTGCACGTCGGGCGCGACCTGCAGTTCATCCGGATCAACGGCACGATCGTCGGCGGGCTGGTCGGGGTGCTCATCCACACGTTCACGGTGCTGCTGCCATGACGAGCGAGGTTCCCGGGACGGACGACGAGGAGCCGGCCCAGCCGGTGATCGTGCCCACCCGGGAGGGCACGATCCGGCTGGGCCAGTTCCTCAAGCTCGCCGACCTGGTCGACCAGGGCTCCGACGCGAAGGCGTTGGTGGCCGAGGGCGACGTCGAGGTCAACGGACAGATCGAGACCCGCCGGGGTCGCCAGCTCGTCACTGGGGACATCGTGGTCGTGAACGGTCCCGATGGTCGGCGGGGCGCCCACGTGGGCTGACGCCCCGGCGGGTCAAGCTGCGGACCAGCCTGTGGAGACAGCCGGCCGGTCGGGTCAGTACGGCCAGTAGGCGGGGACCGGGGCGTCGTAGACGACGGTCTCGCAGCCGCCGGTGGCGACGGTGTGGATCACGTCGAGCGGGTCGGTAGTGCCGACGAAGACGACGGTGTCGTTGCCGCCCTGGCAGTAGATGTGGTCGGGCTGGCCGTCGTTGAGGACGTAGATCACGTCGTCGTCCTCCTCGCCGTAGATCTCGTCCTCGCCGGCACCGATGTAGATGGTGTCCGCTCCGGCGTCCCCGGTGAACTGGTCGTTGCCCGGACCGTCGATCAGCACGTCGTTGCCGTCGCCGCCGTCGAGCTCGTCGTCGCCGTCGCCGGCCTCGACCCAGTCGTCGCCGGTGCCGCCCTGGACGTGGTCGGTGCCGTCGCCGCCGATGACGCGGTCGTTGCCGTCCATGCCCTGGAGCGAGTCGTCACCGGTGCCACCGTCGAGCAGGTCGTCACCGAGCATCCCGACGAGGGTGTCGTTGCCGTCCTCGCCGAACACCTGGTCGTTGCCGTCGGCGCCGAGGATCTTGTCGTTGCCGGGTCCGCCGGCACCGAGGTCGTCGCCCGCGTGCAGCAGCAGCAGGTCGTCGCCGAGGCCGCCGTAGATCGTGTCGTTGCCGATCTGGCCCTTGACGGTGTCGTTGCCGTTGTAGGCCGAGACGATGTCGTTGCCCGCCTTGGCGTCGATGACCTCGCTCTTGCCGGTGCCCTTGAGCTTGTCGTTGCCCGGACCGGCCTTCTTCACGTACGACGGCGTCCGGTCCTTCTTGGGCTTCGCCGCGTCGGCGGAGACCGCCATCGCAGAGAGGGACAGCGCGGTCGCGAGCCCCAGCAGGGCTACTCCCGTCGTGCGCAGACGGAGGCTCCGGGAAGGAGTGCGAGGCGGTGCCGTCTTGGGAGCGCTGGTGTCAGCGGACGCCAAGAACTGGTCACGCGAGTGGGGGGTCATCAGTCACCTAGGGGGGGTCGGTGTACGAATGTCTCGGTTCGCCCACGACGTTACCGAGAAGCCCCCTGGTGCGTGCAACTTCCGCAGACTTTTACCCCCGGCCGGCGGATTTTCTTACGACTATAGTTGCACGTGTGACGAGGGGTGCGGATGTGACTGGAGGGGTCCGCTCCTACTGCACGTCGATCAGGTCGCAGACGAAGATCAGGGTCTCGCCGGGCTTGATGGCGCCGCCTGCCCCGCGGTCGCCGTAGCCGAGGTGCGGCGGGATGACCAGCTGGCGGCGGCCGCCGACCTTCATGCCCTGGACGCCCTGGTCCCACCCGGAGATGACCTGCCCGACGCCGAGCCGGAACGCCAGCGGCGCACCGCGGTTGTACGACGCGTCGAACTCCTCGCCGGTCGAGTGCGCGACCCCGACGTAGTGCACGTGCACGGTGGAACCGGCTGTCGCCTCGGCGCCGTCGCCCTCGACCAGGTCGGTGATCACCAGGTCGTTGGGCGCGTCGAAGTCGGGGAAGTCAATCTCGGGCTTGTCCATCTCCCCAGTCTGTCAGCCCGTCCGAGCGGGCCGGTCAGGACTGGTGCACGTAGCTGTCGAGCTGGTCGCGCTCGAACTCCAGCTCGGCCATCCGGCTCTTCACCACGTCACCGATGCTGATGATGCCGGTGAGCCGACCGGCGGTCACGACGGGGACGTGACGGATGCGGTGCTCGGTCATCAGCACCATCAGGCTGTCGACGGTGGCGTCCGGCTCGCACGAGAGCACCTGCGTTGTCATGATCGCGCTGACCGGACCGTCGAGGATCGCGTCGCCGGTGTGCAGCTTGCGGACCACGTCGCGCTCGCTGACGATGCCGTCGACCGAGGAGCCGTCCACGCTGACGATCAGCGCGCCGACGTTGTGCCGGGCGAGGAGGGCCAGCAGCTCGCGCACGCTGGCGTCCGGGGTGATGGTGACGACCGCGTCACCGTCGGCACTCTGCTTGCCCTTGAGAACGTCGTTGATCCGCATCACGGCTCCTGTCCGCTGGGGCGTCCCACCGTAGCGAGAACGACGACACGGTGACCAGACCCGTCCACCTCGGGACGGACCGGCGCCGACTGTCAGACGAGCGGCGGCTCGCGCCGGCGCAGCTCGCTCACCGAGCCCGGGCCCCGGCGCTGGGCGTCCGGGTCGTCCAGGTCGTCGCCGCCCGACGGCGTACCGAGGAACGCCAGCGCGGCGTCGTGCAGGTGGCCGTTCGTCGCGAGGGCGTTGCCCCCGAAGGGCCCGTTGGTCCCGTCCAGCGCGCTGAACCGGCCGCCCGCCTCACTGACGATCACGTCCAGTGCGGCCATGTCGTAGAGCTTGAGCTCGGGTTCGGCGGCGATGTCGACCGCACCCTCGGCGACCAGCATGTAGGACCAGAAGTCGCTGTACGCCCGGGAGCGCCACACCCGACGGGTGAGGGAGAGGAAGTCCTCGAGACGGCCACGCTCCTCCCAACCGTGCAGGCTGGAGTAGGACAGCGAGGCGTCCTCGAGGCGGCGTACGTCGGAGACCTGGCACTGGGTCGCCTTGAGCAGGGAACGGCCGGTCCAGGCGCCGTTGCCCAGGGACGCCCACCAGCGCCGGTTGAGCTGGGGGGCGGAGACGACCCCCAGGACGACCTCCTCGTCGACGACCAGCGCGATGAGGGTGGCCCAGACGGGGACGCCGCGGACGAAGTTCTTGGTGCCGTCGATCGGGTCGATGACCCACCGTCGTTGCGAGTGCCCGGACGCGCCGTGCTCCTCGCCCAGCACGGCGTCGCGGGAGCGCACCCGCGACAGGGTGCGGCGCAGGCTCTCCTCGACGGCCAGGTCGGCCTCCGTCACCGGGGTGAGGTCGGGCTTGCTCATCACGTGCAGGTCGAGGGCCTTGAACCGGTCGCTGGTCAACGAGTCGGCGTCGTCGGCCAGCACGTGCGCGAGGCGGAGGTCGTCGGTGAAGTCGCGCGAGCCGGATGCCATGGGTACAACCTATTCGTCACAATCCCTTCTCAGCCGGAGCCCGTACCTTTCAGGCATGGAGTTCAACGGGCTGCCTCTCCACCCCCTCGTCGTCCACGCCGTCGTCGTCTTCGCGCCGCTGGCGGCAATCTCGGCGATCGCCTACGCCGTCATGCCGCGCTGGCGCTGGGCGCTGCGCTGGCCGATGGTCGCCACGACCCTGGTCGCGACCCTCGCCGCCGTGGTTGCCGTGCTCGCCGGCGACGCGCTCCTGGAGAGCCGACCCGAGCTCGAGGCGCTCGTGAAGACGCACGAGGAGCGCGGCGAGCTCCTGCGCACCTTCCTCCTCGGCTTCGCCGTGGTGGTCGGTCTCGGCGCCTGGCGCCTCGGCGGTCCGAGCGGCCTGAAGTCGGGCAAGGGCGAGCGCCCGTCGTCCGGAGGGCTCGTCGAGATCCTCCTGATGGGCCTGCTGGTCGTGGGTGCGGTCGCCGTCGCCGTCGCCGTCTTCCTGGCCGGCGACTCCGGCTCCCGCGCGGTCTGGGAGCTGTAGCGTCTCGGCCTTTCGGGTAACGCGTGGTTCCTCACTCTCCTGCCCCGATATATCGGGGCAGGAGCTGCACGAAAGGAGCGTTAGCCGCAGCCTTCAGAGCGACGACGCGTCGTAGCGGGCCGCCAGCAGGCGGCGGAAGGACTCCACCCGGTCGGGATCGGCGTCGCCGCGCGCGACGGCCTCGTCGAGGCCGCACTCCGGCTCGTCGCCGCCGTGCGTGCAGCCGCGGGGGCAGTCCTCGGTCATCTCGTCGAGGTCGGGGAACGCCTCGATCAGGTGCTCGGGCTGCACGTGGGCGAGCCCGAACGACCGGATGCCGGGGGTGTCGATGATGAAGCCGCCCTTGTCGCCCGGCAGCGGCAGCATCAGGGCCGAGGTCGAGGTGTGCCGGCCCCGGCCGGTGACCGCGTTCACCGACCCGATCAGCCGGTTGGCGTCCGGCACCAGCGCGTTCACGAGCGTGGACTTCCCGACCCCGCTGTGGCCGATCAGCACGCTGATCCTCCCGGCCAGCCGCTCGTGCAGCTCGGTGAGGTCGCTGCCGCGCTGGGTCACCACCCAGGGCACGCCCAACGAGCGGTAGGTGCCCAGCAGCGTCTCCGGGTCGGCAAGGTCGGCCTTCGTCAGGCACAGGACCGGCTGCATGCGAGCGTCGTACGCCGCCACGAGGGCCCGATCGATCAGCCGCGGCCTGGGCTCGGGGTCGGCGAGCGCGGTGACGACCACCAGCTGGCTGGCGTTCGCGACGATGATGCGCTCGACCCGGTCGTCGTCGTCGGCGGTGCGGCGCAGCACCGTCTCGCGCGGTGCCACCTCGACGATGCGGGCCAGGGCGCCATCGGCGCCGCTGGTGTCCCCGACCACGCGGACGCGGTCACCGACGACGACGCCCTTGCGTCCGAGCGGCCGCGACTTCATCGCCATCGCGGTGCGGCCGTCGAGGGCGAGGGTGAAACGGCCGCGGTCGACCGTCATCACCACGGCGTCCTCCGCGTCGGCGTACGTCGGCCGCTCCTTGGTGCGCGGGCGGGTCCGGCGTCGCGGCCGCTCGTAGTGCTCGTGGTCGTGATCGGAGTAGCGGCCGCTCATCTCGTGCCCACCTCAGTCCTGCGCAGGGTCGCGGGTGGCCTCGACGAGACCGGCCCAGAAGGGAGCGAAGCCCGTGAACGTCTTGGACGTCGTCGCGACGTCCTCGACCAGGATCCCGTCGACGGCGGCGCCGACGATGACACCGGCGTGAGCCATCCGGTGGTCGGCGTAGGTTCGGAAGATCCCCCCGTGGAGCGGCGCCGGCCGGAACGACAGCCCGTCCTCACGCTCGGTGACGTCGGCGCCCAGCCCCTCGAGCTCGGTGGCCAGTGCGCTGAGCCGGTCGGTCTCGTGCCCGCGGATGTGCGCGATGCCGCGCAGGTGCGACGGGGAGTCGGCCAACGCGCACAGCGCCGCCACCGCAGGGGCCAGCTCTCCGGCGTCGTGGAGGTCGAGGTCGACTCCGCGCAGCGTTCCGCCGCCGTGCACCGTCAACCCCCTGGCGTCGCGCTCGACCTGGCAGCCCATCGCCGCCAGGATCTCGCGCAGCAGGTCTCCCGCCTGCGTCGTCCGCTCGGGCCAGTCGCGCACGGTGATCGACCCCCCTGACACCGCGGCCAGGGCCAGGAACGGCGCTGCGTTGGACAGGTCGGGCTCGATGTCGCAGTCGAGCGCGCAGATCGGACCGGGCGCGACGACCCAGCGGTCGGCGTCGGTGTCGTCGACCTGCACGCCACGCTCACGCAGCATCGCGACGGTCATCTCGACGTGGGGCAGCGAGGGCACCGGCTTGCCGTCGTGACGGACGTCGACGCCCTCGTCGAAACGGGCGGCAGCCAGCAGCAGCCCCGAGACGAACTGCGACGACGCCGACGCGTCGATCACCACGCGTCCTCCGCGAGCCGCTCCGGTGCCGTGCACCGTGAGGGGCAGGCCGTCGCCCTCGATCGCCACCCCGAGCTGGCGCAGCGCCACGACGAGCTCGCCGATCGGGCGCACCCGCAGGTGGGGATCGCCGTCGAGGCGCACGGACCCGTCGGTCAGGCCGGCCACCGGCGCGAGGAAGCGCAGGACGGTCCCCGCGAGGCCGCAGTCGAGGTCGGCGGGACCCGTCAGCGGCCCGGGACGGACCGCCCAGTCGTCGCCGTCGGAGTCGACCTGCACGCCCAGGGACCGCAGCGCCGCGGCCATCAGCAAGGTGTCGCGGGAGCGCAGGGCCCGGCGTACGACGGAGGGACCGTCGGCCAGCGCGGCCAGCACCAGAGCCCGGTTGGTCAGCGACTTGCTGCCTGGCAGGGAGACCTCCGCGGTGACCGGTCCGAGGGCGCGCGGCGCCGGCCAGGGGTCTGTCACGGGCGCGTCCATGGGAGCGCGGGCGGCGGTCACCCGGTCACCCTCTCAGGAACTCAGCCGAAGCGCCTCTCGGGACGCAGGAACGCCTGCCACCCGCGAGCACCCTTGCGGTCGGCGTCGTGGCGGGACTTCCGGTGGGTCCGCTGGTCGGCCTTGGTGTCGCGCTTGTGGTCGCTCTTGTCGTGATGGGCGCGCTCGAGCCGAGCACGCTCACGCGCGGAGACGACGGTCGCCCTGGTCAGCGCGACCGCCTCCAGGCGGTCGACGGTCGACATGCTGGTCGACGTGCCGGTCGACGTGCCGGTCGACGTGCTGGTCGACGTGCCGGTCGACGTGGCCGGCGCGCTGGAGAGGTCCAGGGTGACCACGTTGTTCGTGAGGTCGGGGTCGACCCAGTCGGGCCGCACGGTGAACGTGATGGACGCCGGCCCGCCTGCCGTGGTCGCCCGGAGCGTGAGGTTCTGCGAGGCACCGGTCGTGAACGAGCAGCTGCCGCCGCTCGCCGTCAGCGTGCACCCGCTGGTGCTGGTCGACAAGCCGGTGAGCCCGGTCGCGTCGACCTGCAGGAGGGTGGTCCGCTGGGGGTCGAGCTGCCGCACGTCGACGTCGACGGTCCAGGTGTCGCCGACCTGCGACGCGGTGGCGGAGATGATCGCGTCACGTCCCGGAGGCTCGGTCGGGCCGGTGGTCGGGTCGGTCGGGCCGGTGGTCGGGTCGGTCGGGCCGGTGGTGGGGTCGGTCGGGCCGGTGGTGGGGTCGGTCGGACCGGGGTCGGTGGGCCCGGTCGTCGGGTCCGTCGGCCCAGGGTCCGTGGGACCGGTGGTCGGGTCGGTGGGACCGGTGGTCGGGTCGGTCGGCCCTGGGTCGGTGGGACCGGTGGTGGGGTCGGTCGGGCCGCTGGTCGGGTCCGTGGGACCGGTGGTCGGGGTCGGCCCGTCGGTCGGCCCGTCGGTCGGCCCGTCGGTCGGCCCGTCGGTCGGCCCGTCGGTCGGCCCATCAGTGGGCTCGTCCGTAGGCCCGTCCGTGGGTGCGTCCGTCGGTGAGTCGGTAGGCCCGTCGGTCGGCGAGTCGGTGGGCCCGTCGGTCGGGTCGGCGCTGGGCGAGTCGGTCGGGACCGGAGAGCCCGGGTCCGTCCCGGCGGTGCCCGGGTCGCCCGGCGTACCGCCGTCGGTGCCACCGGGGCCGTCGTCCCCGCCGTCCTGGCTCGAGAGGCCGTCCTCGCCCGAGAGGTCGTCCCCCAGGTCGTCCCCCAGGTCGTTGGAGTCGGCGTTGACCCCGGCATCCGAGGGCGCCGAGATGCCGGGCCGGTCGTCGCCGGCGTTCAGGAGCGTGGTGGTGTCGGGACGCAGCAGCATGAAGGCGGCAGAGCCACCGAGCACAGCGGTGGCAGCGACGCCGGCGATCGCCGCTCCCGTGGCCTGAGCGCTGACGAAGTCGCGGATCCGGCCGAGCGCGAAGATCGCACCGCCCGCCTTGGCCGCGACGTCGCCGGCTGCGATGTACGCCGCGGCGGCGCCGCCGAGCACGATCGGGCCCAGCACGCCGGCCAGGTTGGAGTTGACCTCGGTGAGCTCGAGGTAGACCGCCATGCACTTGCGACACTCGCCGAGGTGCTCCTGCACGCGGTTGGAGTCGCGGCGCGAGGCGCCGCCGCGCACGAACGCGCCGAGGTTCTGGTGGGTGAAGCGGCAGCCGTCCTCGTCGAGCTCACCGGCGTGCATCGTGAGGAAGGCCTGGCGCAGCCCCTCGCGGGCGCGGTAGGCGAGCGCGGCCACGGAGTTCGGGGTCATCCCGAGCATCGGTGCGATGTCGGCGGGCTTGTGGCCCTCCACCTCGGTGTGCCAGAGCACGAGCTGCCAGCGCTCGGGCAGCGAGGCGAAGGCCTGCGCGGCGGCCGCGTTCTCGAAGCCCTCCACAGCCGTGTCCCGGAAGGGCTCACCGGGGTCGAAGGCGGCGATGTCGTCGGTGGTCTGGACACGGGCGCCGGCACGGATCTGGTCGATGTGGAGGCGGCGTACGGCGGTGAGCAGGTAGGCGCGGAACGCGACGTCCGGGCCGCCGCCGCGCTGAAGGACCGACAGCACCTTGGCGAAGGCGTTGGAGACCAGGTCGTCGGCGTCGGACGGCGAGACGAGCTGCCTCGCCAGGCGCCGCGCGGCGTCGACGTGACGCTCGAAGAGATCGCCGTAGGCAGCGACGTCCCCGCCGCGGACGGCCGAGATCAACTCGGCGTCGGCGGGGCCTTCGACGCGTGGCAGGGTCGAGCTCATGTCAGTGATGACGCTCCGGGGGGACGGTGATGACGCCAATCGTAGGCGTGCAACAAGGACACGCGAGGCGAAATGCGGCAGATCAACCCCGCCGTCTGCTGGGTCGAGAGGCCGGAAATCAATTCTCCGGATTCGCGTCATGGGATGCCGCGTCCTGCGTTTCATCGGCAGAAGCAGCCCGCAGAGGCTGTCTCAAGGCCAAGGGGGTTGGAGCACGTGGGGATCTTCACAACGAGGAGAGCCCTCACAGACGATCCCGGAGCAAGGGCGGATCTGCCCTCGAACGCGAAGGACCCGAGCATGTCCCCGTACATGACAGGGTCACCGGTGGGCATGGGGCTACCGGCGCGGTTCGAGGCGGTAGGGGAGGCCCTTGCTTCGGGATCGTGCTCCATCGAAGCCTGCTCGGTCGTGGGACGCGAGCTGGCCAGGGACGGCGTCTCCCTCCACGAGGGACTCGAGGCGCTGCGCTTCACCTACCAGCGCGTGCGCGGCTACGACCCGTCGTACGACGACG
The DNA here is from genome assembly GCF_039531755.1 of Nocardioides bigeumensis. Taxonomy (NCBI): domain Bacteria; kingdom Bacillati; phylum Actinomycetota; class Actinomycetes; order Propionibacteriales; family Nocardioidaceae; genus Nocardioides; species Nocardioides bigeumensis. Next base: position 260,232 of record NZ_BAAAQQ010000011.1, on the reverse strand, counting down.
TGCTGGCGCTCTCGCAGGCGTGGAGCGAGTCGACGCTCGGCTACCTGCACCAGATCTCCTGCGCCGACCCGATGACCGGGCTGGCCAGCCTGGCCCACCTGCGCAGCCGCCTCGCCGACCTCTACCGGGGTCAGGGGCCGGAGTTCGGCCGCGTCCGGCACCGCTACGCCCTCGTCGTGGCCGACCTGCCGACCGACCTCTTCGGCGTCGCCGAGGAGGCCACCGACCCGATGACCCGTTCGCTGCGTCTCTCCCGGCTGGGCGAGGCCGCGCGCACCGTCTTCGCCGGCGCCGAGACCGTCGCCGGTGTCGGCGCCAACCGGATCGTCGTCCTGGCCCGTCGCGACGAGCGGCTCGGCCAGCGGGCGGCTCTGCTGCGGCGCATGGTCGACACCCTCGACCTGCACGGCCACCTCGCCCGCGTGTGGATCGAAGGCCTGCCGCCCACCGACCTCGGCGCCGCCCAGCTCCTCGACGAGCTCGCGCGACCGTAGGGCTGACCTACCTGCCGGCCCACCACCCTGTCTCCGCTCCCCGGCGGTTGCCGGGAACCCCGTCCCCCGATGGGAGACGGGGTTCCTGTTGCCCAGGCTGCTCGACCCCGGGGCCTGTCGGCGGCGAACCGTAGGCTGGGCGCATGTGCGGCCGCTACGCCTCCAGCCGACGCCCGGAAGACCTCGTCGAGGAGTTCGAGATCTCCGAGACCAGGATCAACCTGCCGAGGGGGCCGTTGGAGGCGGACTACAACGTCGCGCCGACCAAGGAGGTCTACGCCGTCCTGGAGCGGGTGCCCAAGCCGGACGACGAGTCATCCGCAGCGCCCGAGCCCGAGCGGCAGCTCTGCACGCTCCGGTGGGGGCTGGTGCCGTCCTGGGCCAAGGACCCCTCGATCGGCAACCGGATGATCAACGCGCGGATGGAGACGGTCGCCGAGAAGCCCGCCTTCCGGCGCGCCTTCTCGAGCCGGCGCTGCCTGCTGCCGGCCGACGGCTACTTCGAGTGGTATCCCACGTCCCAGAAGACCAAGGCCGGCAAGCCGCTCAAGCAGCCCTTCTTCATCAAGCCCAAGGACGGCGGCATCCTCGCCATGGCGGGGCTCTACGAGATCTGGCGCGACCCGACCCGCGACGACGACGACCCCGACAGGTTCCGGTGGACGTGCACGGTGCTGACCACCCAGGCCGAGGACGCGGTCGGCCACATCCACGACCGGATGCCGCTGATGGTCGATCGCGAGCGGTGGGCCGACTGGCTCGACCCCGACCCCGACAGGTCGGTGCCGGTCGAGGACCGCCTGGCCCTGCTGACGCCGGCTGCTCCGGGGCGGCTCGACGCCTATCCCGTCGCCACGTTGGTCAACAACGTGCGCAACAACGGCCCGGAGCTGCTCGACCCGCTGCCGCTCGAGGAGCTGCCCGAAGGTGTCGATGCCTGAGGGACCTGAGGGCATGCTTGAGCCGGTGCGCGTCCCGACGGCGTACGGCGACGGCCGGCTCGTGGTCGTGCCGGCGGCCGAGGCGCGGGCGACCCTGCTGCTGAGCCACGGGGCCGGCAACGGCATCGAGTCCCACGACCTGGCCGCGCTCATGGCGCCGCTGACCGGGCTGCCCTCACACGGCATCACCGTCGCCGGCTTCGACCAGCCCTGGCGGGTCGCCGGCCGCAAGATCGCCACCGCGCCGCCGACCCTCGACGTCGGACTGCGCGCCGCAGCGGCCGCCCTCGGTGCTCAGGGGCCGCTCGTCGTCGGCGGCAGGTCCGCCGGCGCGCGCTCGGCCGCGCGATGCGCGCGAGACCTCCATGCTGTCGGATGCGTGACCATCTCCTTCCCCCTGCACCCGCCCGGCCGGCCCGAGAGGTCCCGGCTCGACGAGCTGAGCGGGGTCGGCGTGCCCACGCTCGTCGTGCAGGGCGAGCGCGACGCGATGGGCCGACCGGAGGAGTTCCCGCCGCTGCCCGGCGTACGCCACGTCGTGGTGCCCTGGGCCGACCACGGGCTCAAGGTGCCGAAGACCGCCCCGTTGACGCTCGCCGAGGCACACGCGCTGCTCGTCTCTGCGGTGGCGGGCTGGATCTGGGGCCTGGCCGGGAATCCCTGAACGGACGGCGGCGTTCCCCCCTCGTGCTGGCCTTGATGACCTACCCAGGTGCTCCGGCAACGGGCACCACCGGCGGCGGACTACGCTGGGTGACGATGACAGACGCAACGACTCCCGCCACCGACGCGATCCTCGCCGAGCTGGACGACCTGGACGAGCAGGTCGCCCCGGTCGACCTCGAGACCGAGACGGAGGCCGAGCGCACCCTGCGCTTCGAGCGCGACGCGCTGCCCTTCCTCGACCAGCTCTACTCCGCGGCGATGCGGATGACGCGCAACCCCTCCGACGCCGAGGACCTCGTTCAGGAGACCTTCGCGAAGGCCTACGGCTCCTTCCACCAGTTCCGGCCGGGCACCAACCTCAAGGCGTGGCTCTACCGCATCCTGACCAACACGTTCATCAACACCTACCGCAAGAAGCAGCGCCAGCCGCAGCAGTCGATGTCCGAGGACGTCGAGGACTGGCAGCTCGCGCGCGCGGAGTCGCACACCTCCAGCGGCCTGAAGTCCGCAGAGATGGAGGCGCTCGAGCACCTGCCCGACTCGCAGGTCAAGGACGCGCTGCAGCGGCTGCCGGAGGAGTTCCGGCTGGCGGTCTACCTCGCCGACGTCGAGGGATTCCCCTACAAGGAGATCGCCGAGATCATGGGCACGCCGATCGGCACCGTGATGTCGCGCCTCCACCGCGGCCGACGCCAGCTGCGCGAGCTGCTCTCGGACCACGTGCGGGCCCACGACCTGGTCCGCGTCCCGGAAGGAGCAGGCTCGTGAGCCACACCGAGTGCACCGCCTTCCTCGAGCAGATCGTCTACTACCTGGACAACGAGCTCGCCGAGGAGGACGTCGTGGAGGTGCGCCTGCACCTCGACGGCTGCGGACCCTGTCACGACGCCTACGACGTCCAGAAGGCCATCAAGTCGCTGGTCGCCAGGTCCTGTTCGGAGCGCGCCCCCGAAGAGCTCAAGGCGAAGGTGCTCTACTCCATCCGGCAGTCCGTGACCGAGGTGTCGATCAACGAGGTGTCGATCACCGAGGTGTCGGTCAGCAAGGTCACCGACCGGGCCACCTTCGATTCGGCCAACGGCCCCGGCGTCTGAGACGATCCGCCCTGACTCTTGACCGTCACCGACCCTGCCGTGAGGAGGTCACCACCATGGCGAAGACCGGAAGCAAGCGCCGTGGCCGCAAGAAGAAGGCGGCCAACCACGGCAAGCGTCCCAACAGCTGACGTTCGTCCGAGCCCCGAGCCTGCCCACCGCGGCAGCCGCTCGGGGCTCGACCCATTTCGGGGCCAGACCTGCCGGTTTCCCCGCGTGAGCGGGGAACCTGCCCCCGGCGACGAGCGTCAGCGCAGGCGCGCGAGGAAGCGCGCCGCGTCGACGACCACGCGGGTGATCTCGCCGGTGGCGATCACCTCGGCAGGCCGGTCGTCCACGACGTGCCGGGCGGCGACGGTGAAGCGGTGCAGGCGCCCGTCGACGTACGACGCCGCAGCGCTGACCTCGACCTCGCGTCCGACTGCCGAGGCCACCTTGTGCTCGAGCTCGACGCGGGTGCCGACACTCGTGCCGCCTTCGGGCAGGGCCGGCTCGATCGCGGCGCAGGTCGCGGCCTCCAGCCAGGCCAGCAGACGCGGCGTACCCAGGACCGGCAGGCTGCCGGACCCCACGGCGAGCGCCGTGTCGTCGTCGGTGACCGTGAAGCGCAGGACCGCCGTGAGCCCGGCTTCGACATCGGGGTTGCTCACGTGTGCTCCAGGTCGAGGTGGAAGGCGATGAGCCGGACGCCGGGCAGCGGCGACCAGTCGTGCTCCGGCGCGCGGGTGAACCCGAGGCGCTCGTAGATGCGGTGCGCGGTCGTCATCTCCGCGAGCGTCGAGAGGGCCACACCGCGCAGGCCGCGCTGGCGATAGCGATCGAGGAGGAAGCCCACCAGGGCCGCCCCGACGCCACGCCCCTGCGCCTCGGGCGCCACCGCCAGCATCCGGAACTCGCCCTCGTCGTCGCCGCCGATCTCGCGGAACCGCGACCCCGGCGGCGGGTCGGTGACCGTCCCGAGCAGCTGCCCGTCCTCGACCGCCACCCAGACGTCGGCCTCCTGGGCGCGTGCGGTCGTGTCGCGCAGCGTCGCGACGTAAGGATCGTGGGGACCCTCGGTGAAGGGCGCGTACGCCGCCAGCGTCAGCTCGCCGACGGCAGCGTGCTCCGCCGGCCGGGCGAGGCGGATCTCCACCGGCGGTGCTCAGATCCCGAAGGTGTTGCGCGGGTAGGTCGCGGACACGTCGGTCACCACGTTGACGAGGTACGGCACGCCCGAGGCGTACGCCCGGTCCAGTGCCGGGCCGATCTCCCTCGGGTCGGTGACGGTCTCGCCGCCCCCTCCGAGGGCGCGCACGACGCCGTCGTACGACGTCGTGGGGGAGAGGTCGGCGATCACGTCGTAGCCGTAGAGCATCTGCATCGGGCCCTTCTCCAAGCCCCAGGCGGAGTTGTTGCCCATCACCATCACCACCGGGAGCTGGTGGCGCACGAGGGTGTCGACGTCCATCAGCGAGAAGCCCGCGGCCCCGTCGCCCAGCAGCAGCGTCACCTGGGCGGACGGGCGGGCGAGCCGGGCGGCGATGGCGGCACCGAGCCCGGCGCCGAGACAGCCGTAGGGGCCTGGATCGAGCCAGCCGCCGGGCCGCTTGGGCTCGACGAACTTGCCGGCGAACGACACGAAGTCGCCTCCGTCGCCGATCACCACGGCGTCGTCGGCGAGCCGGGGGACCAGCTCGCCGTAGATGCGCGCCGGGTGGATCGGGTCGGCCTCGGCGGTGAGCAGCGCGGCGTCCCGCTCGACCGCCGCGGCGACACCGGCCTGCAGGTCCGTGGTCCACGCGGCCCAGTCGGGACGCCGGTCCAGTCGGTCGACCGCCGCCAGCACGCCGTCGAGCACGGCGCTCAAGTCGCCGTACGCCGACCCGGCGAGCTCGGCGTGCGTCGAGACCTGCTCGGCCGAGTCCGCGAGGTGCACCACAGGAGTCGATGACGCCCCGGCCTCTTCCTTGGGCCTGCCGAAGACGCCGTAGCCCAGCCGGAAGTCCAGCGGCGTCCCGGCCACGACGACCAGGTCAGCACCGTTGAGGGCTGCACCGCGTGCCTTGGTCACCAGCAGCGGGTGGCCGCCCGGCACCAGCCCGCGGCCCATGCCGTTGGTGATCGCCGGCAGGCCGAGCGTCTCGACCAGCCGCAGGGCCGCCTCCTCGGCGCCGTCGGCCCACACGTCCGTGCCGAGGATGACGACGGGGCGCTGTGCCGAGCCGAGCAGCGCGGCGACCCGGTCGAGCGCGTCGGGGTCCGGCGTCCGGTCGGCGCTGGTGGGGAGGGCGAGCGACCCGCTGCCCTGGTTGAAGAACTCGTCCATCGGCACGTCGACGAAGGCCGGCCCGCGATGCGCCGATCGAGCGGCCGAGAAGGCCTCGTGGAATCCGGCCGCGACGTCGTCGGCGGTCGGGACGGTGCGGGCGAGCTTGCTGATCGGCGCGATGATCGGCGGCTGGTCGAGCTCCTGGAGCGAGCCGCTGCCCCACCGGTTCTGCGGGGCCCGCCCGCCGACCACGACCATCGGGGACCCGGCGAACTGGGCCTGCGCGATCGCGCTCACACCGTTGGTGACGCCGGGCCCCGCGGTCAGCACCGCCAGCCCGGGGACGCGCGTCAGCTTGCCGGTCGCCTCCGCCGCGAACGCGGCGGTCTGCTCGTGCCGCACGTCGAGCAGCCGCATCGGCGGCTCCGCCTTCACCGCGCCGTCGTACATGGGGAAGACGTGAGCGCCCGAGAGCGTGAAGATCGTCTCCACACCGTGGGCCCTGGCCACCGCGACGGCGATCTCGCCGGCGTGGCCCTTGACCGCATCCTCCGGCTGGCCGTTCACCTGGCCCCCTGACTGCCCACTGTCGTCCTGCGTCATGACTGGAGGTTACCGACGAGTTCAGGATTGAGCGCGGCCCAGGTACGCCGGGTTCGCGGCGCGCAGCGCGTCGCCCAGCACGAGCAACAGGTCGGACCGGATCTCCGGCGGCTCGGGAGACAGCAGCAGCTGCAGGTGCAGCGCGCGCAGGAACGCCTCCGGGTTGCCGCGCCGCAGGAAGGGGTCGGCCGAGGTCGAGGGCAGGTCGTCGCTGGCCGCCGTCGCGGAGAGCCGCGCGACCCACGGCTCGACGACCCCGAACGGCACCAGGTTGCGACGCAGCACCGCCATCGTGGCGGCGGCGAGGCGGTCGGGCTCGCCGGCCGTGTAGACCGTGCTCGACGGCAGCAGCAGCCGGTCGGCGATCACGTCGAGCAGCACGGTGAGCTCGTGCATCCAGAAGTGCGGGGAGCGCGCCAGGCAGCCGATCGCGTCGGCGCCGTGGGCCACCGCGTGGGCCCAGCCCTTGCCGGGCACGAAGCCCCTGACGTCCCGCTCGCGGACGAACCACGCGGTGATCCGGTCACCCCACTCGAGCACCTTCAGGGGCGGCACCAGGGCCGCCTTGTTGTCCCGTTCGATGCTCTCGGCGAGGACCAGGGCGGAGAAGCTGCGCCGGAACACGGTGTCGGTGTCGTGCTCGCCCAGCCCGATCAGGAGACCGGCGGCCATCCCGTCCCCGAGCCCGGCCAGCAGGTCGTCGTACACGCCGCGCTCGATCCAGGTGGCGAGCACGGGATAGGCGATCTCGTCACGCAGATCGGGGTCGGTCGAGCCCAGCATCGTGGTCAGCTCGGCCGTGAGGTCGTCGAGGCGCCGGTCGGTGGGGACGCGCAGGTCTTCGTCCTGGACCTGTTGCCAGTACGCCGAGACCATGGGCTCATCCTGCCAAACGCCCGGGAGCGGTCTCCCGAGGGCCGAGAGCACCCAGCGGCCTACGCTTCGACGTGTGCCGTCCCTGACCGAGCTCGTGCGGGTGCACACCGACCTCGCCGACGAGGACGTCACCTGGCTGCAGATGCTCCAGGCCGACTGGCAGATCATCGCCGACCTGTCCTTCGCCGACCTGGTGCTCTGGCTGCCGGACAAGGAGGGCCGCGGCTTCTGGGCGGGTGGGCAGATGCGCCCGACGACCGGCCCCACGGCGTACGTCGACGACGTCGTCGGCACGTTCGTGCCCGCCGGTCGACGGCCGCTGCTGGACGCGGCGTACTCCTCGGGCAGGCTGCTGCGCGAGGGCGACCCGGAGTGGCGCGACGACGTGCCGGTCCGCGTCGAGTCGATCCCCGTACGCCGCCGCGACCGGGTCATCGCCGTGGTGGCGCGCAACACCAACCTCATGGGCATCCGCACCCCCAGCCGCTTGGAGCTGTCCTACCTCCAGACCGCGGCCGACCTGACCCGGATGATCTCCGAGGGCACCTTCCCGTCGCTCGGCCAGCGCAGCGACCACGCGGACTCGCCTCGTGTCGGTGACGGGTTCCTGCGGCTCGATGCCGACGGGCACGTGGCCTACGCGAGCCCCAACGCGCTCTCGGTCTACCGACGTCTCGGGCTGAGCGGGGACCTCGACGGGCGTTCGCTCGCGGAGGTGACCCGTGGGCTGGTGCCGCCGCTGAGGCGTCCCGACGAGGAGACCCTCAGTGCGGTGCTGGGCGGGCGGGACAACCGCGACACCGAGGTCGGCGCCGCCCAGGTCTCGCTGATCGTGCGGTCCATCCCGCTGCGCCACGACGGGGAGCACGTGGGTGCCGTGGTGCTGGTGCGCGACGTGTCCGACCTGCGGCGCCGCGACCGGGAGCTGGTGACCAAGGACGCGACCATCCGCGAGATCCACCACCGGGTGAAGAACAACCTGCAGACCGTGGCCGCGCTGCTCCGGCTGCAGGCCCGCCGGATCGACGAGCCGGCCGCACGCCTGGCGCTGGAGGAGGCGGTACGCCGCGTCGGGTCGATCGCCATCGTCCACGAGAGCCTCAGCCAGTCGGGGGAGGGGCATGTCGACTTCGACGAGGCCGCCGACCGGTTGGCCGCGATGGTCACCGAGGTGAGCGCGGTGGGGGTCCGCGCCCGAGTGCGCCGCGTGGGCAGCTTCGGACGGCTGGCCTCCGAGGTGGCCAACGCCCTCGCGATGGTGCTCACCGAGGTGCTGCAGAACGCGGTGGAGCACGGTTATCCCGCCGGCCGGCAGGCGGAGCTCACCGTCACCGCCCGCCGGGCGCTCGGTCGTCTGCACCTGACGATCGACGACGACGGGGTCGGCCTGCCCGAGGGGTTCGACCTCGACCAGTCCACCAACCTGGGGCTCTCGATCGTGCGGACCCTGGTGGAGTCAGAGCTGGGCGGCGAGTTCATTCTTGGCCCTGGACCGGCTGGCCGAGGCACGCGCGCGACCGTGGACGTCCCTCTGCCCCGGGAGTGAGCGGTCCGAGAGCCAGCTCAGTCGCCGGCGGGGCCGGTGTGGCCGGCGAGGTAGAGGAGGGCGCCGGCCTCCTCGAGGTACACCTGCGTCGTGGCGAACCGCCACTCGTGGTGCTCGCCGTCGAGCTGGACCCGGTCGACGACGTGCCCGGTCAGCACCAGGACACCGCCCGCCCTCGTGAGGGTGACGGGCTCGACGACCTGATCGTGCCAGCGCAACGGTCCGCGGACGGTGAGATCGAGGTAGCCCCCGACGTCGAGGAGGCGCCCGGACGCGTTGGTGTAGACGAAGTCGGGGTGGAGCAACGAGGCGAGGCGGTGGGGGTCCCGTGCGACGAGGGCCCCGCGACGAGCGCCCAGCGCCACAGCGACCAGACGTCGGAGGTCGTCGTCGACGGCGGACACCGGTGGCGTCAGGCGGAGGTGCGGACCCGGTTGCGGGCGTTGCGGCGCTTGAGCGCGCGGCGCTCGTCCTCGCTGAGACCACCCCACACGCCGTGGTCCTGTCCCGCCTCGAGAGCCCACTGCAGACACTGCTCGCGCACGTCGCAGCGTCGGCACACCTGTTTGGCCTCCTCGATCTGGAGGATGGCCGGACCGGTGTTGCCGATCGGGAAGAACAGTTCCGGGTCCTCGTCGAGGCACGCGGAACGGTGGCGCCAATCCATGGCTTGGGGAACTCACTTTCGTCGACTGCGTGCAGGCACGCCTGCTGACGCCCGTGTGAACGGCTTCACGAGCGCGTCTGCAAGCGTGTCAAGAAGCAGCCCCCGACACAAGCCCTTCAGCCCCTTGACTTCGGGTAACCGTGGTCACAGCTCACCCGCGGGCTTGTACCCCGAACCTCCCCGTCCTAGTCACGCCCTGGTCGCGTCCTCGTCACGTGCCCGTCTCGGCCCCGGCCCGGGCCTCGTTCCGGTCCGGTCCCGGCCTAGTCTCGGCCCATGTCCGCACCCCCGGCACCTCTCGTGGTCTCGGCCTCGATCGTGGCTGTGGAAGGACTGCTGCTCGCGGGGTACGGCGTCCTCGAGGCCGCCGCCATCTCGACGGGCCGGGTGACGATGGGCGCCACCACTGCGATCTTCTTCCTGGCGTACGGCGTGGGGCTGGTCAGCTGCGCCTGGGGACTCTGGCGGCTGCATTCCTGGTCGCGCGGTCCCGTGATCCTCGCCCAGCTGATCCAGCTCGGGGTCGCGTGGAGCTTCCGCGGCGGCGAGACGACCCTGATCGCGGCAGCGCTGGCCGTCGCCGCACTGGTCGTGGTCGTGGGCGTGCTCCACCCCGCCAGCACCCGGGCGATCGTGGGCGACGAGACCTGACGAGTGTGTGGGCACCGCTGTTTGGGCACCGCGCTCGTCGCCCGGCTAGTCCTGCAGCGAGACCCGGAGGTGCTCCAGCGTGCGGGTCAGCAGGCGCGACACGTGCATCTGGGAGACGCCGATCTCGGCGGCGATCTGGGACTGGGTCATGTTCTTGAAGTAGCGCAGCAGCAGGATCCGCTTCTCCCGGGCGTCGAGCTGGTCCAGCAAGGGCTTGATGGACTCGCGGATGTCGACGTGCTCCAGGTTGACGTCGTCGGTGCCGAGCGCGGCGAGCATCGGCGCGCCGCCCTCGTCGGAGTCGTCCGAGGCGTCGAGGGAGAGCGTGGAGTAGGCGTTGCTCGACTCCAGACCCTCGACGATCTCCTCGACGCTGCAGCCGATGGTCTCGGCCAGCTCGCGGGGAGTGGGGGAGCGGCCGAGGTCCTGGGTGAGCTCGCCGGTCGCGGAGGCGATCTGCATGCGCAGCTCCTGGAGTCGACGTGGCACCCGGATCGCCCAGCCCTTGTCGCGGAAGTAGCGCTTGATCTCGCCGATGATCGTGGGGGTGGCGTAGGTCGAGAACTCCACGCCACGCTCGGAGTCGAAGCGGTCGACGGACTTGAGCAGGCCGATCGTGCCGACCTGCACCAGGTCCTCGAAGGGCTCGCCGCGGTTGCGGAACCGGCGGGCGCAGTGCTCCACCAACGGCAGGTGCAGGTGCACGAGCGCATCCCGGGCCACCCGGCGGGCAGCGTCGGTGTGCGCGGCGTCGAGGTCGGCGAACAGCTCGGCACTGCGCTGTCGGGTCGCCTCCAGACCCCGGTGCTCGACTTCCTGGGGCACCGACCCGGCGCCCCCGTCCCCCATGGTCCCGGCCGTCATGTCAGCGGTGGGCACCCGCCCGCGTCGGTGAGTCGTCGGCGAGGTCGGACACCATCGCCACGCGCACCGTCAGCTCGCCCTCGCCCGGCTCGAGGGCGGCCTCGCTCGCCAGCGTGGTGAGCACCTGCCAGCCGAAGCTGTCGTAGTCGACCGTGTGCGGCGTGGTGGCCGCGACGGTCACCGACACGGTGAGCCGGCCGGGTGACATGAAGAACCGACAGACCAGGTCGGACCCCTCGTCGGCCTCGGGCAGCACGAGCGCGCTGGCCTCGCCGACGGCGATCCGCAGGTCCTCGATGTCGTCGATGGTGAAGTCGAGGCGCGCAGCCAGGCCCGCCGTCGTGGTGCGCAGGACGGAGACGTAGGCGCTGTCGGCCGGCAGCCGCAGCTCCACGTCGGCACGGCCCACGTCGGGCCTACCGCTCGCGTCCTGGGGGGACTCCTCGCTCATCCACGTGTCCTTCTGCCGGTGCCCCGCTCCCATGGCAGGGGGTTGCCAGCACCCTAATCGCGGACACCGGCGTAGGCTGTGCAGGCCTGCCGGGTGGGGGCGCATCTCCGCTCCAGCGCTCTGGTGGCCGATTTGGTGTGCCCCGAGGCGCCCGGATACCCTGAGACTTCTCAATCCACAGCACGGGAGATGGTTAGTGCCCACCATTCAGCAGCTTGTTCGCAACGGCCGGCAGTCCAAGAAGGCGAAGGTCAAGACCCCCGCCCTCAAGGGATCGCCGCAGCGCCGCGGCGTGTGCACGCGCGTCTACACGACGACCCCTCGCAAGCCGAACTCCGCGCTGCGCAAGGTCGCCCGTGTCCGCCTCTCCTCCGGTGTCGAGGTCACGGCCTACATCCCCGGCGTGGGGCACAACCTCCAGGAGCACAGCATCGTGCTCGTCCAGGGCGGCGGCGTGGCCGACCTGCCCGGTGTGCGCTACCGCGTGGTGCGCGGCGCGCTCGACGCCCAGGGCGTCAAGAACCGTCGCCAGGGCCGCAGCCGTTACGGCGCCAAGCGCGACAAGAGCTGACCGGCTCCTCACAGACACGACGACGCGCGCCGTCCCCTCGGGGGCGGCGCGCGTCGTCGTTTCGTTTCCCCACCGGTCGGCGCACGGTTAACCTTCAGCCAGTCCTCGACGACGGCAGCGCTCGGGGCGCCTCGTGCCCGTCCGACCGCTGAGAGGTGCTGGTTGACCGACTGCGCGAGCTGTGGCGCCACCGGCCACGCCGAAGGTGCCCGCTTCTGCCAGGAGTGCGGAGCGCGCCTGGGGGAGCTCTGTGGCACCTGCGGGGCGTCCCTGACGGCGTCGGCGAGGTTCTGCCCCGAGTGCGGCTCCCGACGCGGTACGGAGCCGACCGAGGCCCCGGAGCGCTCGCCCGGCCCGGTGGCGTCGCGCCGGGTCACCAGCGTGCTCTTCGGCGACCTGGTCGGCTTCACGAGCCTGTCGGAGAACCGCGACCAGGAGGACGTGCGCGAGCTGCTGTCGTCGTACTTCGAGGAGTGCAGCCGGATCGTCGGGCGCTACGGCGGCACGGTGGAGAAGTTCATCGGCGACGCGGTGATGGCGGTCTGGGGCGTGCCCACCGCCCATGAGGACGACGCCGAGCGGGCGGTGCGCGCCGGGCTCGAGCTGGTGACGGCTGTCGGAGCGATGGGTGCCGATCTCGGCGTACCAGACCTGGCCATGCGGGTCGGCATCGTGACCGGCGAGGTGGCGGTCACCGTGGGGGCCACGCAGCAGGGGATGGTGGCGGGCGACGCGGTCAACACCGCTGCCCGGGTGCAGACGGCGGCGACGCCTGGGCAGGTCTGGGTGGACGAGACGACCCGGCTGCTCACGACCTCGGCGATCTCCTACGTCGACGTGGGCAGCCACGCCATGAAGGGCAAGGCCGACCCGGTGCCCCTGTGGGCGGTGCGGGCCGTGGTCGCCAACGTCGGCGGCGCCCAGCGGGCCGACGGTCTCGAGGCGCCCCTGGTCGGCAGGGACCGCGAGCTGCGGTTGGTCAAAGAGCTGTTCCACGCCGCCGAGGAGACCGGTCGCCCGTCGATGCTCGTGGTCGCCGGCGAGGCCGGCGTGGGCAAGACGCGGCTCGGCTGGGAGTTCGAGAAGTACACCGACGGCGTCAACACCTCGGTCAAGTGGCACTCGGGTCGGTGCCTGTCCTACGGCGAGGGCGTCGCCTACTACGCCCTGGCCGAGGCCATCCGCGGCCGGCTGCGGCTGCTGGCTCAGCCCGACGACCCCGAGGACGACGCCGCTGAGGAGGACGACCTCGCCCGGCTGCTCGGGCTCGGCCTCGATCGCTACGTGCCCCACCCCGACGAGAGAGCCTGGCTCGGTCCACGGGTGGGCGCCCTGCTGGGCGTCGGCGCGCTCGGCGGATTTCCGCGCGAGGATCTCTACGCCGCGTGGACGACCTTTCTCGAGCGGGTCGGCGAGGGCGTCCCGGTCGCACTGGTGGTCGAGGACGCCCAGCACGCCGACGACGGTCTGATCGCGTTCCTCGAGCACCTGCTGAGCGCAGCCTCGTTCGGCTGCTTCGTCATGCTGCTCGCGCGACCGACCCTGCTCGACGAGCACCCCGGGCTGGCGACCAACCGCCGGGTGACGGTGCTGCACCTCGAGGCGCTCACCGACCAGAGCAGCGGACGGCTGCTCGACGGGCTCGTCGCCGGCCTGCCCGACGACGTACGGGCCGGGCTCGTCGCCCGCGCCGAGGGCATTCCCCTCTACGCGGTCGAGACCGTGCGCTCGCTCATCGACCGTGACCTCGTCGTACCTCGAGGTGGCCAGTACGTCCTGGTCGATCCCTCGCTCGACCTCGACCAGATCGGCGCACCCCCCTCGCTGCAGGCGCTCATCGCCGCGCGTCTGGACGCGCTGCCCCCGGGTGTGCGGCGCGTCCTGGACGTCGGGAGCGTGCTCGGCACGAGCTTCCCGCGCGAGCACCTGGCCCTCCTGCGTGACGACGACGTCGACCTGGACGCCGCTGTCGCCGAGCTGACCCGGCTCCAGCTCATCGGTCAGGAGGCGAACCGTTTCAGCGCGGAGCACGGGCAGCTCAGGTTCGTCCAGGGCGCTGTGCGGCAGGTCGCCTACGGGATGCTGTCGCGGCGCGACCGCCGGTCGATGCACCTTCAGGTCGCGGAGCTCCTGGAGGGTGACGCGGAGCAGGCCGACGAGGTCGCCGCCGTGATCGCCCAGCACTACCTGGATGCTGCGGACGCCCTGCCCGACACCGACGACGCCACCACCTGGGCGGCACGAGCCGTGGGCCACCTGGAGCGGGCTGCGGAGCGCGCCACGGCGCTCGGGTCACCTCGTGAGGCGGCAGCACACCTGAGGACCGCTGTCGCGCGGGTCGACGACCGTCTCGTCGCGGCCCGGCTGCAGCGGTCGTTGGCCGAGGCCCTCCTCCGCACCGGTGACTTCGTCGGAGCCGCGGACACGGCGGAGGCATCCGCGGCGAACTACGAGGAGATGGGACAACCGCTCGAGGCGGTCCGATCCTCCGCTACGCGGGCGACGGCGCTCGCTGACAGAGGCGTCCTCAATCGAGCCGAGGAAGTGGCGGCCGAGGGCCTGGCCATGCTGGAGCAGCTGGGCGAGACCGACCCGTCGTTGCGGTTGCTCTTCGTCCGGCTGTACCTCTCGGTGGCGCTGCGCAGGGGCGACACCGACGAGTGGGGTCGGCTGACCGAGGAGGAAGGACGTCTCGCCGAGCTCACCGGCGACCCCCTGGCCATCCTGCGCAGCCTGGGCAACCGTGCGGTGTACTACATGACCGTCGGCCAGCGGACGCTTGCCCTGATCATCTTCGATGCGGCCACCAAGATCGCGAAGGAAGGGCACTTCCTGCGCGAGCAATGCATCAACCTGCTCAACGCAGCGGTGGCCTGGACCGCTGAGGACCTCGACAAAGCCACCATGCTGGCGCGGGAGGGCGCCGATGTCGGACGGACCTCGGGCAACGTCCCGGTGCACGCCAACGCCCTCGCCAACCTGGGTGTCGCGCTGCTCGGCCGGGGAGACTGGGACGAGGCTTTGGCCGTTCTCCGACACGACGACCTCGTCCGACTCATCGGCTTCGGCGTCTATCCCGCGATGATCGAGCGCCGCATCGACTGGGCGCGCGACAGGTCTGGCGGAGATGTCTCGCCGGGTGAGTGGGAGGTCGAGGACGCCGTGGTCAAGGCGATGAGCGACCTCGAGACCGCGTACGCCACGTGGGAGCAGGATCCGGCGGAGGCTTCTCGATTGGCGCTTCGAGGGGCTCGCGCAGCCCACGAGGCGCTGGCCCTCACCGACGACTTCCTCCTCATCTGGCAGGGGGCGACCGACCTCGTGTGGTCCCTGGACGACCTCGCCACGCTTGACGAGCTGCTCCTCCTGGTCGAGTCGACGCGCACCCACGTCAGGCCGGCTGGGGTGCGGGCGGTGCACGGCCGCATGCGGGCGCTCAGGGACGCGGCTGCGGGTGCTGCCGACCCGGTGGTCGAGCGCCAGCTGCGGCAGGCCATCGAGGCGGCTCGCGCCTGGAAGTCGCCACCCACCGTGGCGCGTTGCCAGGAGTCGCTCGGCGCCTGGCTCGCGGCCCGCGGCCGAGACGACGAGGCGAACCCGTTGTTCGCAGAAGCGCGCACGGAGTACCAGCGCCTAGGGGCGACACGGTGGCTTCGTGACCTCGACGCCGCCGAGGCCTCGCTCTCTCAGCGTGTCCGTGGGTGACGCAGCCCCGACCCGCTCGGTGCGGGGCCACGTCACAGACGGTGCGGCTCGCTGAGCTCAGGCCTTCTTGGTCTCCCAGAAGATCTCGGCGATCTCGTCGATCTTGCTGAGCAGCTCGTCGGCCTTGGCGGCATCGAGCTCGCCCTTGGTGCCCGAGGCGCCAGCCAGCTTGGTGGCTTCGTTGAACAGGGTGTGCAGCTGGGGGTACTTCTCGAAGTGCGGGGGCTTGAAGTAGTCGGTCCACAGCACCCACAGGTGGTGCTTGACCAGCTCGGAGCGCTGCTCCTTGATCAGGACGGCGCGGGTGCGGAAGTCAGGGTCGTCGTTGTCGGCGACCTTGGCGATGATCGCCTTGACCGACTCGGCCTCGATACGAGCCTGGGCCGGGTCGTAGACGCCGCAGGGGAGGTCGCAGTGGGCCGACACGTCGATGGTCGGAGCGAAGAGACGCAGCATCGTGGTCCTCTCGGAGTGGATTGGGGTGTTCCCTTGCGACACTAGCGTCCGTGCGAGAGGCGACCACACCCCCGGGAGTGGGCCCGGACGCCGGTGGGGCCAGAGGGAGGGGCCGGCGGCTGGGCCTGGCGGTCGTCACCGGCGACTCGATGCTGCCGGGGCTGCGGTCGGGCGACCGGCTCCTCGTCGTCCACGGGGGCCGGGTCAGCCCCGGGCGGCTGGTGGTCGCGCGCTTCCCCGACGGGACGGTGGCGGTCAAGCGCGCGGTCGAGCGGCGTACGGCGCGCGACGGCTCGCCCGCGTGGTGGCTGCTCTCGGACAACCCCGACCGCGGAGTGGACTCCCGGCACCGGGGACCCGTGCGCGAGTCCGAGGTGCTGGCCGTCGTACGCGCCCGGCTGTGGCCAATGCCTCGTCTCGTCTGAGGGGACACCGGGGACGCCTGTGGAAGACTCACGAGTCGTGAACTCGTCCCAGGGCCACCCCTTCGCTGGTGACCCGGTGTTCGACCTCCATGTCGGCGGAAAGATGGAGATCCTCTCGACCGTCGAGCTGGCCGGCCGTGACGAGCTCTCGCTGGCCTACACGCCGGGAGTGGCGCGGGTGTGCGAGGCGATCGCCGCGGACCCGGAGATGACCCGCTACTACACGTGGGTCCCCAACACCGTGGCCGTCGTCACCGACGGCACGGCGGTCCTCGGGCTCGGCGACATCGGACCGGCCGCCGCGATGCCGGTGATGGAGGGCAAGGCAGTGCTCTTCAAGCAGTTCGGCGGAGTCGACGCAGTGCCGATCTGCCTGGCCACGACGGACACCGAGGAGATCATCGAGACCGTCGCGCGCCTCGCGCCCAGCTTCGGCGGCATCAACCTCGAGGACATCTCCGCGCCGCGCTGCTTCGAGATCGAGGAGCGGCTCAAGGGGATGCTCGACATCCCGGTCTTCCACGACGACCAGCACGGCACCGCCGTCGTCGCCCTGGCCGCACTGACCAACGCGCTGCGGCTGACCGGACGCGAGATGGCCACCACCCGGGTCGTGATCGCGGGTGCGGGCGCGGCCGGCGTCGCCGTCGCGAAGATCCTGCTCGGCGCCGGGGTCCGCGACCTCGCGGTGACCGACCGCCAAGGGGTCCTGAGCTCCCGCCGCCACGACCTCACCCCGGTCAAGGCCGGGCTTGCGCGGCTCACCGCCGACACCTTCGACCGCCACGGTTCGCTCGCGGACGTGATGGCGGGGGCTGACGTCTACATCGGCGTCTCCGGCGGGACGGTCCCGGAAGAGGTGGTCGCGACCATGGCCGACGAGGCCGTGATCTTCGGCCTGGCCAACCCCAACCCCGAGGTGCACCCCGACGTCGCTCGCCGGCACGCACGGGTCGTCGCCACCGGCCGCTCCGACTTCCCCAACCAGATCAACAACGTGCTGGCGTTCCCCGGCATCTTCCGGGGGGCCTTCGACGTCCACGCGAGCGCGATCACCGAGGGCATGAAGCTCGCGGCGGCCTCGGCGCTGGCGGACCTGGTCGGCGCCGATCTGTCCGAGGACCTCATCGTGCCGTCGCCGTTCGACCCGCGCGTGGGCCCTGCGGTGTCCTCCGCCGTCGCCGAGGCCGCCCGCCGCGACGCAGTCGCGCGCCGATAGCGTCCCCCTATGTTCGCTGTCTACGCCGAGTCCTTCTCGACCGAGTCCCCGCTGGACGGGCTGGTGGTGGGCGAACGCCCCGATCCGGACGTGCCCGACGGCTGGACGACCGTCACCGTCAAGGCGTCGGCGCTCAACCACCACGACCTGTGGTCGCTCAAGGGGGTCGGCCTCAAGCAGGACCAGCTCCCGATGATCCTCGGCTGTGACGCCGCCGGGATCGACGAGGACGGCAACGAGGTCGTCGTCCACGCGGTGATCAGCCAGCCGGGCTGGACCGGCGACGAGACCCTCGACCCCGGGCGCTCGCTGCTCTCGGAGCGCTACCAGGGCACGTTCGCCGACCGGGTCGCCGTCCCGAGGGCCAACCTGGTGCCCAAGCCGGCGTCGCTGTCGTTCGAGGAGGCCGCGTGCCTGCCGACCGCGTGGCTGACGGCGTACCGGATGCTCTTCGTGCAGGGCGGCTGCAAGCCCGGCGACACCGTCCTGGTGCAGGGGGCCGGCGGCGGCGTCGCGACCGCGCTCATCTCGCTGGCGCGTGCCGCCGGCCTCAGGGTGCTGGCGACCAGCCGCGACGAGGCCAAGCGCACCAAGGCGCTCGAGCTCGGCGCGCACGAGGTCTTCGAGACGGGCCAGCGACTGCCGACGACCGTCGACGCCGTCATGGAGACGGTCGGGCAGGCGACGTGGCTGCACTCGATCCGGTCGCTGCGACCGGGCGGCACCCTGGTCACGAGCGGCACGACCTCGGGTCCCAAGCTCGAGGACGCCGGGCTGACCCGCATCTTCTTCCTGCAGCTCAAGGTGGTCGGCTCGACGATGGGCACCCGGCAGGAGCTCGCCTCGCTGATCACGATGCTCGACGCCACGGGCGTGCGGCCGGTGCTCGACCGCACGCTGCCGATGGACCAGGCGCCCGAGGCGCTCGCCGCCATGGCGTCCGGCGACGTCTTCGGCAAGATCGTGCTGACCCGCTGATGGCCAGGGCCGTGACCAGCCACCTCGTCACCGGCGCCGGCTCAGGTGTCGGCGCGGCCATCGCCCGCCGGTTGCACGAGCGCGGCGACCACCTCGTGCTGGTCGCGCGGTCGGACGCCCGCGCGGAGGAGCTCGGGGCGGCGTACCCGGGCAGCGACCTCGTCGTCGCCGACCTCGCCGACGTGGAAGGACTCGACGCCGCCCTGACCGCCGCCGACCTGCCCGACGAGCTCGACTCGCTGATGCAGATCGCGGGAGCCCTGGAGCTGGGCGCCGTCGGCGAGGCGTCCCTGGCGGACTGGCGCGAACAGCTCGACGTCAACCTCGTGGCTCCCGCCGTGCTGACCCGGCACTGCCTGCCGGCGCTGCGCGCCGCCCGCGGCACCATCGTCTTCGCCAACTCCTCGGCCGGGCTCTACTCCAGCCCGACGTGGGGGGCGTACGCCGCCACCAAGTACGGCCTGCGGGCGCTGGCCGACGCCGTGCGCGCCGAGGAGATCGAGAACGGCGTGCGGGTCACCAGCGTCTTCCTGAGCCGGACGGCGACGCCCATGCAGGAGAAGGTGCACGAGCAGGAGGGACGCGTCTACGACGAGTCGAAGTGGATCTCGCCCGAGACGGTGGCCGACACCGTGATGACGGTGCTCGACCTGCCGCGCGACGCGACGATCCCCGAGGTCAGCGTGCGTCCGGTGGTGCCGCGTCCGACCTGAGCCGGCGGCTCACCGACGGCTCTTGGGCAAGGGGAACGTCAGCCGTGGGTCTGTCACAGTGGCGAGGACTCCGTCACGGGTGAGGACACGCTGAGACGAGGCGGTCTCCACGTCGACACCGGGGACGGTCTCGATCAGGTTGACCACGACGCCCGGGCGCGCACCGACGTACGTCGTGGTGAAGCGCACCGGGCCGCCGTCCGCGACGAGGGAGCCGTTCTCCACGACCAGACCTCCTGCGACCGGAGAGCAGGCAGAGCCGTCCGGCGCATCGGAGCAGTTGTCCAGAGCTGGTTCGCCCGGCATGGGGTACCCGACGAAGAGCAGCATGTCGGTGTCGCCGACGGTGTAGGCGGCCTGCCAGTCGGTCGCGTCCGCGTGGTCCGCGTCGGGCATCGGGCCGTTGTGGTCCCAGTCGCTGGGAAAGACGTCCACCAGCTTCAGTCGCGGTGTGTCGCCAAGATGATCCACCACCACCGTCTGCAGCAGCTCGTCGAGGTCGGCGTCGGCCACGATGTCCTCGACGGCCGGCGCGGCTGCCGGGGCGCCTGCCGGGTCCGTTGCCGGCGCGTCCGCCGACGGCGGCGACCCACCAGACACGAGCACCCCTGTCGTGGCGACGACGGCCACCGCGAGGGCTGACCCCGCGGCACCCGCGACCAGGGTCCGGCGACGACCACGCCTCCCCGCGTTGAGGCTGGCCTGGAGGGTCGGGCCACCGCGGACCTCGCGCGTCGTCTCGTCGAAGTGGGTGCGCAGAAGCTGTTCGGTCGTCATCATGTGCTCCGTTCGGTTGGTGTAGGGGAGCCGAGGAGGCTCTCCAGTCGCGCGAGCGCCCGTGCTGTCTGGCTCTTGACGGTCCCGGCAGGCAGCCGCAGCAGGTCGGCGACCTCCGCGACCGGAAGGTCCTCGAGAAAGCGGAGGGCGAGCACCGCACGGTCGCGGGTGCTCAGGTGGCGCAGAGCGGCGTCCAGGTCGAGCCGCAGGTCGGTGTCGGGGGCCTCGCTCGGCGAGCGGTCCGGCAGCTCGGAGCGCGGTTGCTCCCGGGCTTCACGCCGGCCGATGGACAGACAGGTGTTCACCAGCGTGCGTCGGGCGTAGGCGACCCGCGCGTGCGGTTGCACCCGCGGCCAGTGGACGTACATCTGCGTCATGGTGGTCTGCGCGTCCTCGGCGGCCGCCCAGCTCCCCAAGATGGCGTACGCCGTGCGCATCAGCGCGCGTTGGCGGGCGACGAAGAACTCGGCGTACTCCGGCTCCCAAGACGGTGCCCGCATCTGGTCTCCTCGATTCGGCGCTCGGTCACACTAGAAGAGAGCGCAGCCCCACGATCGGTTCCCTTTGGTCGTGCAGATCCTGAGAGAAGCTCATCACGGTGACGTCGCCCGGCGCGGACCCCGGCCGACCAGGGCCAGCAAGCCGAGCACCACGACGACCCACGTCCAGGGGAGGGCCAGCACCCCTCCCGCGCCGTCCACCCAGGTGTCGATCCCGGCGCCGCGGTCGTCCGCGCTGCCGGCGGACGACAACGACGACAGGGCCAGCGGCACGAGGCAGCCGGCTCCGACCGCGCAGAGCCAGAACACCCATGACGTCACCTCCAGGCGGCGCAATGCCAGCAGGCCGAGGAGGCCGGCGACGGCCCCGGCGGCGTACCCGCCGGTGGACACCAGGTAGTCGTCGCGGTCCGCGGTGTCCCCGAAGAGCTGGAACCACACACTGACCCAGCCGACGACCAGCCCGTTGAGGATGGTGGCGATCTCGCAGGCGACGACGAGTGCGGGAAACCAGCGGCGTAGGCGGTTCATGTCGCCAAGGGTCTCCCGGCGGCCGGGGTCAGGAGACCGCATGGATACTCACACCAAAGCAAAAGCTTCAGCCGAGGACGAGTCGCGCGTCCCGAGCGCGGAACGACGCGAAGGGCTGCTTGTGCGCCAACCAGCCGAGCGGTCCGTCCTCAGGGATGCTCCAGACGCCCAGGCAGGGCACCGAGCGCGCCGACCCGGAGAGGGACGCACCCATGGTCGGCTCCCCCACGGCGGGTTGGCGTGTCGTCAGCCGGAGCGGCATACGGAGCGCGACGCCCGCCGTGTCGGCGAAATGTGCCCCGGCGACGGCAGGCGCGTGCCACTCAGCGCGGCCCACCGGACCGAGTCCACCGACCTCTGCTTCGAGCGAGCCCGAACCGACCGGGAAGCCGAAAGCCGCGCGGTAGCCCTCGACAGCGGCAGCGTTGTCGGCCCACCCGTCCACGACCTGCACAGCGCTGCCACCGTCCTCGCGGACGAGACGGCCCACCAGCAGCGCCTGGTGCGGAAGGGTGCTGCCGCTCTCGTGGGAGAGGCACGCCGCGGCGTACACACCCAAGGCGTCACCGGGTCGGGTCGCGTAGAACAACGAGAACCACGCCTGGCCGTGGATCTTCCAGGGCGGGGACGGGAACGCCACGGTCCGCTGCTACTCGTCGTCCGGGTCGTCGAGCCTGGCCAGCCAGGTGGCCAGCCGCTCGACCGCTGTCTCGAACTCGGGATGGGTGTCGGTGAACTCCTGGAGCCGGTCGGCGACCCAGGCGAGGGTCACCTCGTCGTCGCCCCGCCGGCGCTGGAGCTCCTCGATGCCACGGTCGGTGAAGTACACCTCGGCGCCTCAGTAGTCGTCGGAGGCGTCGCGGGGGAGCGCCGCGAAGGCCCGCGCCAGCAGGTCCCGCTGCTCCTCCGTGTGCCGCTTGAGCGTGCCGACCGACGGCGACGAGGACATGGGCCGGGTGACGCCCTCCACCCGGCGGCCCAGCTGCGGCCAGACATACAGCGTGTAATGGGGCCACGGTCCGTTGTTCTGGGGCTCGTCCTGGATCCACCGGACGTGCTTGAGGTTGGGGTACTTCGCGAGCTCGGCCTTCAGCTCGGCGACCGGCTCGGGATAGAGCTGCTCGACACGAGCGATCGCGAAGCGCGCCCCGTCCTCGCGCTTGGCGCGCTCGACCACGAGGTCCCACGTGATCCGGCCCGAGCACAGCAGGAGCGTGTCCACGGCGTCGGTGTCGGCCTGGGTGTCCGGGATGAGCGGCTGGAACTCGCCGGTGGTGAAGTCCTCCGGCATGGAGGCGGCTTCCTTGCGCTTGAGCATCGACTTCGGCGTGAAGACGATGAGCGGCTTGTGCTCCTCGCCCAGGGAGTGCCTGCGCAGGAGGTGGAAGTGCGAGGCAGGCGTGGACGGCTGCGCCACCACGAACGCCTCGTCGGCACACATCATCATGAACCGCTCGATGCGCGCGGAGGAGTGGTCGGGACCCTGGCCCTCATACCCGTGGGGCAGCAGCATCACCACGCCGGACTGCTGGCCCCACTTGGTCTCGCTCGAGGTGATGAACTCGTCGATGACGGTCTGCGCGCCGTTGACGAAGTCGCCGAACTGCGCCTCCCAGAGCACCAGCGCGTCGGGCCGGGCCACGGAGTAGCCGTACTCGAAGCCGAGCGCGGCGTACTCCGAGAGCAGCGAGTCGTAGACGTGGAACTTCGCCTGGTCCTCGGTCAGCGTCGACAACGGCGTCCACTCGTCGGCGTTGGTGCGGTCGATGATCGTGGCGAAGCGCTGCACGAAGGTGCCGCGCCGCGAGTCCTGACCCGCGAGGCGCACCGGGCGGCCGTCCATGAGCAGCGAGCCGAACGCCAGGATCTCGCCGGTGCCCCAGTCGATCGGGCCGTCGGTGATGGCCGCCGCGCGACGCTGCAGCTGGGGCATCACCTTCGGGTGCACGGTGAATCCGTCCGGCGGGGTGATGTAGGCGTCGGAGATCCGCTTGAGCACCTCGGGAGTCACCGCGGTCCGCGTCGGTCCCGCCTGCTTCTCGGGGTAGTCGGGCACGGTCGTCCACTCCGACGGCTGCGAGTCGGCCTCGCGCACCTCGGTGAAGACCCGCTCGAGCTGCTGCTGGTAGTCCTTCAGCACCTGCTCGGCCTCGTCGAGGGTGATGTCGCCACGACCGATGAGGGACTCGGTGTAGAGCTTGCGGACCGAGCGCTTCTGCTCGATGAGGTCGTACATCAGCGGCTGCGTGTACGACGGGTCGTCGCCCTCGTTGTGACCGCGCCGGCGGTAGCAGACGAGGTCGATGACGACGTCCTTGTTGAAAGTCTGCCGGTACTCGAAGGCCAGTCGCGCCACCCGGATGCACGCCTCGGGGTCGTCGCCGTTGACGTGGAAGATCGGCGCCTGGACCATGCGCGCGACGTCGGTGCAGTAGAGCGACGAACGTGACGCACCGGGGGAGGTGGTGAAGCCCACCTGGTTGTTGACGACGACGTGGATGGTGCCGCCGGTGCGGTAGCCGCGCAGCTGCGAGAGGTTGAGCGTCTCGGCGACCACGCCCTGTCCGGCGAAGGCCGCGTCGCCGTGCACCAGCAGCGGCAGCACGGGGTAGTCGGCTCCCCGGTCGAGCATGTCCTGCTTGGCGCGGGCGATGCCCTCGAGCACGGGGTCGACGGCCTCGAGGTGGGAGGGGTTCGCCGCGACCGACACCTTGATGGTGTCGCCGAGCCCGGACAGGAACTCGCCCTCGGCGCCCAGGTGGTACTTCACGTCGCCCGAGCCCTGCACCGTCCGGGGGTCGATGTTGCCCTCGAACTCGCGGAAGATCTGGCTGTACTTCTTGCCGACGATGTTGGCCAGCATGTTGAGCCGGCCGCGGTGGGCCATGCCGATGGTGACCTCGTCGAGCTCCGCCTCGGCGGCGGCCTCGCAGATCTCGTCGACCAGGGGAATGGTCGTCTCGGCGCCCTCGAGCGAGAACCGCTTCTGACCCACGAACTTCGTCTGCAGGAAGGTCTCGAAGGCCTCGGCCTGGTTGAGCTTGAGCAGGATCCGCAGCTGCTCCTCGCGCGGCGGCTTCTGGTGCGGCCGCTCGACGCGCTCCTGGATCCAGCGGCGCTGCTCGGGATCCATGATGTGCATGTACTCGATGCCGACGGTGCGGCAGTAGGAGTCGCGCAGGATGCCCAGGATCGAGCGCATCTTCATGAAGCGCCGCTCGCCGCCGAAGGAGCCCGTGGCGAACTCGCGGTCGAGGTCCCACAGGGTCAGCCCGTGCGACTCCACCTCGAGGTCGGGGTGGCTGCGCTGGCGGTACTCCAGCGGGTCGGTGTCGGCCATCAGGTGGCCGCGGACGCGGTAGGCGTGGATGAGCTCCTGGACGCGCGCCTGCTTGCTGATCTCGTCGTCGTGGCTGTGCGAGATGTCGGACGCCCAGCGGATCGGCTCGTAGGGGATGCGCAGCGCGCGGAAGATCTCGTCGTAGAAGCCCTCCTCGCCCAGGAGGAGCGCGTGCACGCGGCGCAGGAACTCACCGGACTGGGCGCCCTGGATGACCCGGTGGTCGTAGGTCGAGGTCAGCGTCATGACCTTGCTGATCGCGTTGCGGGAGATGACCTCCTCCGAGGCGCCCTGCCACTCCGGCGGGTACTCCATCGCGCCCACCCCGATGATCGCGCCCTGACCCTTCATCAGCCGCGGCACCGAGTGGTTGGTGCCGATCGTGCCGGGGTTGGTCAGCGAGATCGTGGTGCCCTGGAAGTCCTCGATGGTCAGCTTTGCGTTGCGCGCCTTGACCACGATGCCCTCGTACGCCGTCCAGAACGCCGCGAAGTCCATCGCCTCGGCGCCCTTGATGGACGGGACGAGCAGCTGCCGCGTGCCGTCGGGCTTGGCCATGTCGATGGCCAGGCCGAGGTTGATGTGCGCCGGCTGGATCAGGGTGGGCTTGCCCTCGATGATGTCGAAGCCGACGTTCATCTCGGGCATCGCGCGCAGCGCCTTGACCAGCGCGTAGCCAATGACGTGGGTGAACGACACCTTGCCGCCGCGCGCGCGGGCGAGGTGGTTGTTGATGACGGTGCGGTTGTCCCACAGGAGCTTCACCGGCACCGAGCGCACCGACGTCGCCGTGGGCACGGTCAGCGAGGCGTCCATGTTCTGCGCGGTGCGGGCGGACGCACCCCGCAGGACGGTGTAGCTCGGTTGGTCGCGCGCAGTGGTCGGCGCAGCGGCGGGCACGTCCTTGGCGACCGGCTTGGTCGTGCCACGGGCGGGCTCGACGGCGGCCGCCTCCGGGCGTGGTGTCGCCTTCGGCGCGGGCGCCGAATCCCCGTCCTGCTTCGGGGCGTCCTGCTTCGGGGCGTCCTGCTTCGGGGCGGCCTGCTGGGGAGCGGCCTGCTTCGGGGCGTCCTGCTTGGTCGCCTGCGGCTGGGAGACCGCGGCCGGCTTGTCAGCCGGCTTCTCCGCAGGCTTGTCGGCGGATCTCTCGGTGGAACTTTGGGCGGCCGATGGTGTCCCGTTGCCCGACGAAGCAGCGGGGGAGCCGTTGCTCTCGAAGTACTTCTTCCACTCCGGACCCACGCTGCCGGGGTCGGCGTCGTACTGCTCCTTCATCTCCTCCACGAGCCACTCGTTGGCTCCCAGGTCGGTGGAGGGGTTCGTGCCTTCGCTGTGGGTCTCACTGGCGGACTGCGCCACGGGTGGATTCGCCTCTTCCGGGATGCGCGCGTGGGTGGTGGTTGTCTCGACGACTGACCAGGTCAAGGCTAGTACGTCGGTGGCCATCCTTCACCGGTGGTCGAGATCAGCTCCGGGGGCGATGTTCGCGTCTGGCTCACCGTGGTTCGAGCCTCGAGCCACGCCGTGACGCGCGCATCCAATGCCGAGCCGGCCGTGTCGGGTGTTGCATGGTGGATGGCATGCGAGTCACCCCCCTCCTCGCCGTGGGCGCGCTCGTCGCCGCACTCGTGTCCGGGTGCACCAGCGACGGTCGTGAGGAGAACGCCCCCGCGTCGACGTCCTCGCCCTCTGCCACCACGGGCTCGACGACCGGCACGGACGACGCGGCAGTCGCGGTGCGCACGGTCGCGCGCAAGGGCTCGGTCACGGGCCGGATCGGCAAGGGTGAGCGCAAGGACGTCGTGAAGCGCGTGGCCCGAGTGGTCGACAAGTGGCTCGCCGCGGCGTACGTCGACGGCGACTATCCCCGTGGCGCCGGCTCGTTCGACGAGACGACCTGGCCAGGGTTCACCGACGGTGCCGCCCGCACGGCCAAGACCGACAAGGACCTGATGTCCAACGCCGACATCGCCGACCGGATCGCCGGGCTCGTGGTCAAGAAGCGCGAGATCACCGTCGACGTGCTCGCGGTCCACCGGACGGCGCGCGCCGCGACCGCGCGGCTCAAGCTGGCCTTCCGCACCGCGGGCGACCTCGAGCGCAAGGTGAGCGTGACCGGACGGGTGTTCCTGACCAAGAAGAACGGCAAGTGGAAGGTCTTCGGGTACGACGTGGCGAAGGCGCGCGTGTGATGGCCCGGCTGACCCGACGCCGGGTCGCGGGCTGGTGCCGGGTGGCGGTGCTGGCCCTGGTGCTGGGCCTGACCACGTTCGTGGTCCCGGACTCGGCGGTGAAGCCGACCGAGGTGTCGCTGGTTCGGATCCGTCACGGCGCGGGCCTCGACGCCAACCGCGAGATGATCTGGATCCTGGCCGTCGGCTCGGACGCCCGGCCGGGGCAGGACATGAACCGCACGCGCGGCGACGCCCTTCAGCTGGTCGGCATCAACACGCGCACGCACGCGGCGACCGCGATCGGGATCCCGCGCGACTCGTGGGTCGCCATCCCCGGCTACGGCAACGAGCGCGTCAACGCTGCCCTGTTCTTCGGCGGTCCGCAGCTGCTCGGGCGCACCGTGGGCAACCTCGTGGGCATCCAGCCGGACTACGTGATGGTCACGCGGTTCCCGTTCTTCGAGGACATGGTCGACTCGATCGGCGGCATCGAGGTGCGCAACCCTCGCTACTTCAGCGACTACAACCTCAAGCCCGGCGGCTTCACGGCGGGCCGCATCCACCTCGACGGGTACGGCGCCATGGCCTTCAGCAGGGTGCGCAAGACCCTGCCTGCGGGTGACTTCGACCGGTCCGCCAACCAGCAGCGCACCCTGCGCGGCATCCACGCGAAGATCCGGGCCCGGGCCGCCGAGCCCGGCTTCATGGAGCGTGGCGTGATGTCGGTGCTGGAGCACACCTCCACGAACGCCTCGCCAGGCGAGCTGTTCGAGCTGGCGCAGGCGGTCGCCCAGGTCGAGCCGGGCAAGATCACCAGCTGCGTCGTGTCGGGGCGCATCGGTGCGGTCGGGGCGGCGAGCGTGGTCTTCCCCAGCGTGGCGACCGCCCGCCGCTACGGCGACGACGCCCGCCAGGACGCGACCATCTCGCGTTGCTGAGTCGCGCACCCCTCCGGCGGTCGGGGAGGAGGCTCTGCCGACGTCACGAGACCCCGGATGCCAGGAAGCTTGTTAGGGTCCCTAACTTGGAGAGCGTGAGCGCGACCTACGGCACCGTCCTCCGCACCGAGCGGCTCTCCTCGAGCGATCCCGGACTGGTGCGCGTCGTCCTCGGCGGAGCCGGTCTCGACGACTTCGAGCCGGCGCCTTGGACCGACGCCTACGTCAACCTGCTCTTCTTGCCGCGGGGGGCGCCGTACGCCGTGCCCTTCGACCTCTCGGCGGCCCGGGCGCTGGACCGGGATCTCTGGCCGGTGCCGCGCCGCTTCACCGTCCGCCGTTGGGACGAGAGCCGACGAGAGCTGTGGATCGACTTCGTCGTCCACGGCGACACCGGCACGGCCGGCCGGTGGGCGCGGGACGCCCGCCCCGGTGACCTGCTGCAGTTCTCGGGACCGAGTGGCGCCTACCGGCCCGACGCCGAGGCACGCACCCATCTCTTGGTGGGCGACGAGAGCGCCCTGCCCGCCATCGCGGCGTCCTTGGAGGCGGTGCCCGCCGGCTCCAGGGCGGTGGTCGTCGCGCTGGTGGAGGGGCCCGACGGGGAGGTCCCTCTGGACTCGCCCGCCGACCTCACTGTGACGTGGCTGCACCGCGCGTCGCTCGACGAGCCGGCCGCCGCGGCGCTCGAAGCGGCCGTGGCAGCGGCGCGGCTCGACCCGACGGGCCTCCACGCGTTCGTGCACGGCGACGCCGTGGAGACACGCGCCGTTCGCCGCCACCTCCTCGGGGGGCTGGGGATGCCGCGCGAGCGGCTCTCGGTCTCGCCGTACTGGCGGCGCACCTTCACCGACGAGTCGTGGCGCGAGGTCAAGAAGGACTGGCTGGCGCAGGTCGAGGCCGACGTCTAGGACTCGTCGGGCGTTCCGTCCGACAGCTCTGGCGGGGGCACCAGGCGCAGCCGGGGACGCTGCGGGTCACCGGGCTCTCCGTCGGGCGACCCAGGCTCGCTGGGCTCCGGCTCGTCCAGCACCTGCTGGGCGGCGAGCTCTTCTTGTTCCTTGAACATCCCGAGCCAGCTGTTGTCGATGTGCACGCGGGATTCCCCTTCATGGTCACGGCGCAGGCGGCACCGTGAGCATGCGCCGACTCGGGGTGGTCGTCAGTCAGCGCGCCGACACAGCCGGTGTGGCGACCATGGCGCGGACCTCGCCCGGATGGTCGGTGATCAGCGCGTCCGCGCCCGCCTCGACGAACGCGCGCACCTGCCGGTTCAGGTCGCCCCCCGCGGCCGGGTCCTCGCCGATCCGGAGGTCGCGGGGGAGGAAGCGGTTCTCCCGCCGCAGCGTGAACGCCGCGACCTCGATCCCGCGCGCGTGGCTGTCGTCGACCAGCGAGGAGAGAGCGCCCGTCGCCCCCTCGGGGTCGATCGGGAAGACATGCGTCGTGTGCACTCCCAGCATCGCGATCCTCGGAGCCATCTCGTCGAGCGCCGCGTGCGAGGCGAGGTCGCCGTAGGTGCGCTCGTCGCCGAGGGCGACCAGGTCCGCGGGACGCTTGTCGGCGAGCTCGAGCAGCTGCATCAGGGGCAGTGCGGTGCGCTGCGAGAGAGTCTCCAGCGCGGTCGGCTCGAAGCTCTCCAGCACGACGTCCGACCCCGGGCCGTCCAGCCCGGCGGACTCCAGGGCGGCCAGCAGCGGGTCGACGAGCCCGAGGCCGAGCGACGCGAGGTACGCCGGGTGCTTGAGCTCGACCCACAGGCTGAACGGTCGGCTGCGCCGCACGTCGGACACGATGTCGATCACGTCGGCGAGCGTGGGGATCGGGTCGCGGCCGTCGTACGCCGCGCTGGACGGGCGGGTCCTCGGCATCCGTTCACGGGCCCGCAGCGTGCGGAGCTCGGCGTAGGTCAGGTCCTCGACGAACCAACCGGTCGCCTCCGCGCGCCCGGGGACCGTCCGCGTGGTGCGGCGGTCTGCGAGCCCGGGATGGTCGGCGACGTCCGTCGTCGCGCCGATCTGGTGCTCGTGCCGACAGACCAGCACGCCGTCCTTGGTCGAGACCACGTCGACCTCGAGCCCGTCGGCTCCTTGCTCTGCTGCGAGCGCGTAGGCGCTGCGCGTGTGCTCGGGCCGTTCGCCGCTCGCGCCGCGGTGCGCGATCACGCGGGGTCGGGGCCTGCCGGCGGGCTCGGGCACCCGCACAGCATGCCCGACCCGTGCCGGACAATGGTCGCCGTGACGCTCCCACGCATGGGCAACCTCGAGTCCCTGCCCGCGCTCGACCACCCTGACCTGCTCGGCCCGACCGTCCACGCCGCGCTGTCGTCGTGGGCGCCGGCCGACCGGGTCGCCGTCGTCCGCATCGACCCCGAGCTCGCCGACACCGCGGCGATGACCGAGGCCTACGACGTCCCCCTCGAGTCGAGCGCCAACTGCGTCGTCGTGGTGGGCGCGCGGTCGGGCGAGGAACGGGTCGCCGCGTGCGTCGTCCGGGCCGACACCCGGGCCGACGTCAACAACCTGGTCCGCAAGACGCTCGACGTCCGCAAGGCGACGTTCTTGTCGATGGATCGCGCGACCGCGGAGTCGCAGATGGAGTACGGCGGCATCAACCCGGTCGGCCTCCCCGCCGCGTGGCGGGTGCTGGTCGACGCGCGCTGCGTCGCGATCGAGGCCGCGATCATCGGCTCCGGCGTACGGCACTCCAAGCTGCTGATCCCAGGCGAGCTGCTGGCCGAGCTCCCCGGTGTCGAGGTGCTCGACGACCTGGGTCGATAGCGGGGGGCCGTCAGTCGGTTCGTTGGCCAGTTCGTCAGCCGGTTCGTCAGCCGGTTCGTCGGCCGGGGTCGCTAGGCGTCGGGACCCAGCCCGACCTCCACCTCGTCGTCCTGCTGGTCGGGCAGGTCGTCCTCGGTCCGGAGCAACCCGGCGACGGACTCGCCGTCCGGGTCCTCCTCGGCTGCGTTGACTGGTTCTTGGGGCGTGGAGGTCACGACGCTCCGTACCCGCGGCCTAGAGTCGGTAGGCGTGAGGATCGGTTCGCTGCTCGTCGCGGTCACCGTCACCGTGCTGGTCGCCGGCTGCTCGTCTGAGGAGCCCGACGCGGAGCCGGCCCCGACACGTTCTGCCTCGACACCCTCTGAGCCGACGTCTTCCTCGACGTCGTCCGCGTCGACCGCGTCCCCGTCGGAGGGGTTGACCGCCGACTCGGCACGAGTGGCGCTGGAGGCGGTGGGGTCGCCCGAGGACGGTGAGTTCGACGGCGGGAAGTTCGACTACGACAAGCCACTGCTGCGCGGGCAGCTCGCGGCCGACGGCCACCTGTCGTCGGACTCGTGGGACGTCTATGTGGAGCTCGACAACGGCCAGGTCGGCTCGTGGGGCGCAGGCATGGACGTGTGGGACTCGCCACGCGCGGCGCGGGTCGGGGCCGAGCGGGAGGCGGGCTTCCTGACCTGCGACGGACCGCGCCGACCCGTCGCGCTGCCCGACACCGGCGACCGCTTCCTGGTTGCGACCTCGTGCCGCAAGCCCGGGAACGACGGCTGGCGCGCGACCGCAGCCGCGTCCGACGGCCTGGTCTCGCGCAACCTCACCGTCGCCGCCCGCACCCGCGCCGTCACCGAGCGGGGGCTGGTCGCCGCGTGGGCCTCGCTCACCGACACGGCGGCGGAGGTCGTCGCGAGCCTTCCGTCGTCGTGATCGACCCGGAGACGGTCGACTGGGCGCGGTCCGACGCGTCACGGTCGTCGAGTCTCTCGCGCTGCTGCGAGTCAGCCGTCGAGCTCGGACAGCACCTGACCGACGGTCCGGATCGAGTCCGCCGTGATCGGGTCGAGGACCAGCTGGAGATGGGTGGCGCCGGCAGCGGCCAGGGCGCGTACGTGCCCGACCAGGTCGGCGGGGGTCACGGTGCGCACCTTGCCGTCGTACTTGTCGCCCATGAGCCGTCCGGATCCGTCGTTCAGCGTGACCATCACCGCCGCCGTGGCCTCGACCACCCGATCGACCGGCATGACGTCGTCGACGCCCGCCTTGACCTCGGCGAAGCGCTCGGCCGAGTTGCCATAGATGCTCCACCAGACGTTCCAGGAGTCGACGACGGGCAGCCCGATGCCCAGCATCCGGGGTGAGTTGGAGCCGAGCATGATCGGCGGACCGCCCGGCCGCACCGGCAGCGGGTCGAGCACGCAGTCGTCGACGTCGTAGAACCGTCCGTGGAACGTCGTGCGGCCCTCGCGCAGCAGCGGCACGATGATCGCCAGCGCCTCCTCGAAGCGGGAGACGCGGCGGTCGTAGGGGAAGCCGTACGCCGCGTACTCGCGCTGGTTCCAGCCGGCACCCAGCCCCACGATCAGCCGGCCGCCGGAGATCGCGTCGACCGTCGCTGCTTGCTTGGCCAGCATGGCCGGCGCGTGGAAGCTGGTGGCGGCGACCAGCGGTCCGATCTCGACCCGGCTCGTGACGGCGGCGATCGCCGCCAGCGTCGTCCACGCCTCGTAGGGCCCGCGCGTGCTGCCGTCGGGCAGGTCGTAGATCAGGTGGTCGCCCACCCAGACCGAGTCGAGCCCGACGTCCTCCGCCAGCCGGGCCAGGTCGAGGTACTCCGGCCACGGCACGAACCGCTCGACCTCGGGTAGCTGGACGCCGATCTTGCAGGGGCGTGTCATGCCAGGACTCTAGGCGCAGCAGACGAAGGGAGAACGACCCCGAACCTCATTCGCCTCCGACGCTGGCAAGCACGTCCACGACCTGGTCGACGTGGGTGACGAAAGCCCGTCCCGTGGGCAGAAGTGCGGGTGGCAGCGATCAAGGCGCGTAACAGCCGCCCGGACACGTGCCGGTCGTCCTCGACGGCCCAACGCAGCCGCGGGTACCTGGTCGCGGCGCAGCGGGTCAGTTTGAGCTGCCCGGCCGCGGTGGCCGGGACCGTGATCGAGGGGACATCATCCGGGCGGGTTGGCGGGTGGACACGCCTCAGTCGAGCAGAGCGCCACACGTTCCTATCAAGTCACACCGGCCGACCCGGACCTGAACCCCCATGGACACTTCGGTCGACAGACACCCCACGCCGCAAGCGGCGTTGGTTGCTAGCGACGTCCTCGACCACCGAGCGGTGACTACGCGCCGGCCCGTGCAGCCATCTGTGAGGTGAGCGTCACACAACAAGACCTCGAAGGCCCTGTGAACAAGGGGTTCCTGTGACTCTCGGTTGTCGGTGGTCACCTCTACCGTAGTCGGTGATGAGCTACTCGACGCCCACTCCGCGCCACCCGTTGGTGGAGTTCGCCGACGTCTTGGAGAAGGCGCTCGCGGAAGTCGTCGATGTCGACCCGGCCTACCTGTCCACTGAGCAGAAGTCAGATCTGCTGCGCCGGCTCACCCCGCTCGTCTCACAAGCCGAAGGCGTACGCCTCCGCGTCGTCGCAGCCTCCGAGGACGTGGCCGCCGAGCACGCCGACAAACGTGTCGCGGACTGGGTCGCCCGTCAGACCAGGTGCGACAAACGCGCCGCCCACGCCCAACAGAGTCTCGCCGAAGCCCTCGACGCACGGTGGACACGCATCGGCGGCGGCGTGACCTCGGGGCGGGTGCACCTCGACCAGGCCCGAGTGATCGTCCGGGCGCTCGACCAGCTCCCACCCCAGATCGGCCCCGAGGTCCGCCGTCTCGCCGAGGAACGACTGCTCGAGTTCGCTGACTCCTTCGGGCCGCGTGACCTGGTCAAGCTGGGTGACCGGATCCTCGCCTACGTCGCACCCGAGGTCGCCGACGCCCAGGAGCTGAAGGCGTTGGAAGCGGCCGAACGCAGAGCCGAAACCAGGACGCGGTTGACCTACAAGACCAGACCCGACGGGTCCCTGGAGTACTCCGGGGTCCTCCCCCCGTCGAGGGCGCGATCCTCAAGACCGTCATCGACGCCAAGTCCTCACCCCGACGCCGCGACCAAGCCGGCGGATGGACCGACCCAGCCACCGGGCAACGCCTCACCGCCGACCAAGTCCGCGGCGAGGCGTTCCGAGACCTCATCGCCAACCTCGACCCCCAAGACCTCGGCCAGCACGGCGGCATGCCCGTGTCGGTGTTCGTGACCATGACCCACCGAGAGCTCACCACCGGGCTCGGCACCGCCCAGCTGTCCACCGGGGAGACCATCACCGCCGGCCACGCCCGCCGCCTCGCCTGCAATGCCGGGCTGATCCCCGCCGTGCTCGGCACCCAGTCCGAGGTCCTCGACCTCGGCCGCACCGCCAGACTCCACACGCCCGCCCAACGCAAAGCCCGCCTCCTCACCACGACCGAGTGCCAGATCGACGGCTGCACCGTCCCCGCCGCCTGGTGCGAGAGCCACCACCGAGACCCATGGGCAAACGGCGGAAAGACCAACCACCAAGACCACTACTTCGCCTGCGCCTGGCACCACCACAAGATCCACGACCCCCGATACCAGACCACCTACCACCCCAACGGCACCATCACCCTGCACCGGCGCACGTGAGCTGCCTGCTTCCGCCAGAAGGTCAGCCGGCGACCCGCGACGGTCAGAGACGGCTGAGGACGTCGTAGTCCTTCATGCCCGTGTTCTTGGCGATCCCGAAGCATCATCAGGGTCTGCTGGAGCCAGCTGAAGACGATGTAGACCAAGAGGCCTACGACGGCGCCGATCAAGAGCCCGAATGCACCGAATGTGCCGATCGCAGGCTCGTCCAGCGACCCCGCCAGCCGAGTGCTGGCACCGATCGACACGGACACAGCGAGCGCGATCAGGCCCAGCGCGACCCACTTCACCAAACCGATGACATACACCAGGCGCGTCGCCGAGCCCGTGCTCACCGATCCGCCTGACCTGCCCATGCCGTCCCCGTCCCCGTCCTCGCCTCGAGCGGGCACGGCAACCGACGTCAAGGACTCCCGTCCCTAGAACGGGCGCCTCAGCGCCCGAGGACCTCGCGCTCGCCAGGATCACGCGCCGGGTCGGCCGCGGGGAGGGCGTCGTACGCCCAGTCGGAGCGCTTCCACTCGGGGACCGGGGTGGCGCAGCCGGCGGCGGGGACGAAGCGCGAGCGCTGCTTCAACTCGTAGCGGTGGAGGTAACGCGGGCAGTTCGGGTAGACCGCGCGGGCCTTGACCCGGACCACGAACTGCGCCTCGAGGTACTCCTCCCGCAGCGGGTCGTCGAGGTCGATGCTGGCGATGCCCTCGAACCGCATCCGGTGGCCGCGCTCGAGGTCGACGAAGAGCATGCCGACGTGCGGGTTGACCAGGACGTTGCCGGCGGAGCGGTACATCCCGTTGCCGTCGTAGCTCGGGAAGGCGAGCGTCGTCTCGTCGAGCACGCGCACGAACCCCGGATCGCCGCCCTTGTAGGAGCAGCTCGGACGGCCCTCGGCATCGGCGGTGGCGAGGAAGAACATGTCCCGCGCCTCGATGAATGCCTTGTCGCCCTCGTTGATCGTGTCGCTGACGAGCAGCTCGTCGATCCGGTCGGCCAGGGCCCGGATGTCGTGCCGGTCCTGCAGAGTGCGGCTGCCGTCGTGGTATCCGGTCGACATGGGCCCTCCTCGTGGCCGGGTCCTTCCCTGGATCAAGGCTAGACCGGCCATGGCGTCGGCGCCCCCCGAGTGCCACCGTGGTGTCATGGAGGCGCGAGCGGCATACGAGGCAGCGGTCGAGGCGTGGACGGCGCGAGTGCTGCAGGTCGGCCCGGAGCAGTGGGCGGCGCCGACGCCCTGCACCGAGTGGGACGTGCGGGCGCTGGTCAACCACGTGGTCGGTGAGGACCTCTGGACGGGACCGCTGATGAGGGGGGCCACGATCGCGGAGGTGGGGGACCGCTTCGACGGCGACCTGCTCGGGGACCAACCACGGGAGACGGCGTTGGAGGCCGCCCGCGAGGCCGTCGCCGCGGTGGCCGAGACGCTGCCCTCGCACGGCGTGGTGCACCTGTCGTACGGCGACGAGCAGGCGGACGAGTACGTCGCCCAGCTGACCGCCGACCACGTCGTGCACGCCTGGGACCTGGCCGCCGCGACCGGCAGCAGCACCGAGTTCGACGCCGATCTCACCGCGACCGTGGCGGCGTGGTTCGCCGGGCGGGAGGAGATGTATCGGTCGGCGGGCATCATCGGACCGCGGGCGAAGGCGGCCGGCGACGACCCCTGGTCGATGCTGCTGGCCGCCTCCGGGCGGGACGCTCGCTGGGCGGCTGCGAAGTGAGTACCCCCGGTAGGATTCGAACCTACGCTCCCGCCTCCGGAGGGCGGTGCTCTATCCCCTGAGCTACGGGGGCCCGGGTCTGGACGACCATACCCGCCCGTTCTCCGTGGAGTGAAACCGATGAGAGGCGTGGGACGACACGCCGATAGGCTTGAGCGGTGACTCCTGAGCAGCTGTCCGCGGCGATCGTGGCGGCGTTGAACGACCTGGTGGACGACGGTGCCGTCACCCTGTCTCCCACAGAGAACGGGGCGGGCGGCGTGCCGGACACGGTGGTGGTCGAGCGTCCTCGGCAGCGGGAGCACGGCGACTACGCGACCAACGTCGCGCTCCAGCTCGCCAAGCAGGCCGGGACCGGTCCTCGCGCGCTGGCCGAGCTGGTGGCCAAGCGGCTCGAGGCGACCGCGGGCATCGCGAAGGTCGACATCGCCGGACCCGGCTTCCTCAACATCACCGTCGAGAGCGGCGCCCAAGGGCAGGTGGCCGCCGACATCGTGGCCGCCGGAGCGGCGTACGGCACCACGACCACCGGAGCCGGTGAGAAGGTCAACGTCGAGTTCGTCTCGGCGAACCCGACCGGACCCGTGACGCTGGCCAGCGCCCGCTGGGCCGCCGTGGGCGACGCCGTCGCCCGGCTGATCGAGGCGACCGGCAGCGAGGTCGCCCGGGAGTACTACTTCAACGACCACGGTGCGCAGATCGACCGGTTGGCCCGGTCCCTGCTGGCGCGGGGGCGGGGGCGGGAGGTCCCCGAGGACGGCTATCCCGGCAGCTACGTCACCGACCTGGCCGAGCAGGTGCTCGCCGAGCACCCGGAGGTCCGCGACCTGGACGACGAGGCCGCCCAGGAGGCGTTCCGCGAGCACGGCGTCGCGTTGCTCTTCGACGAGATCAAGCAGACCCTCGCCGACTTCCGCGTCGAGTTCGACGTCTGGTTCCACGAGAACGACCTGCACAAGAGCGGGGCCGTCGAGAAGGCGATCAAGCGGCTCACCGAGCTGGGCAACACCTACGAGTCCGACGGGGCGCTCTGGCTGGCCACCGAGAAGTTCGGCGACGACAAGGACAGGGTGATCGTCCGGTCCAGCGGCCAGCCGGCGTACCTGTCGGGCGACCTGGCCTACTACCTGAACAAGCGCGAGCGCGGCTTCGACCGCTGTGTGATCCTGCTCGGCGCCGATCACCACGGCTACGTCGGCCGGATGATGGCGATGTGCGCCGCCTTCGGCGACGTGCCCGGCAAGAACCTCGAGATCATCATCGGCCAGATGGTCAACCTGCTGAGCCACGGCTCCGTGGTCCGGATGGGCAAGCGGATGGGCAACATCATCACGCTGGACGACCTGGTCGAGTCGATCGGTGTCGACGCCGCCCGCTACGCCCTGGTCCGCAACTCGATGGACGTCAACCTCGACATCGACATCGACCTGTGGGCCAAGGCCACCAGCGACAACCCCGTCTTCTACGTGCAGTACGCCCACGCCCGGATCTCGTCGATCCTGCGCAACGGCGCGGAGCTCGGTCTGCAGGCCGAGCCGGCAGCGGCCGGCATGCTGACGCACGAGCGGGAGGGCGACCTGCTCCGGGCGCTCGCCGACTACCCCCGCGTGGTGGCCAACGCCGCGCAGCTGCGCGAGCCGCACCGGATCGCGCGCTACCTCGAGGACACGGCGTCGGCGTACCACAAGTTCTACGACTCCTGCCGTGTGCTGCCCATGGGCGACGAGGAGCCGACCGACCTCCACCGGGCCCGGCTGCTGCTGGTCGACGCCACCCGGGTCGTGCTGGCCAACGGCCTGGCCCTGCTCGGGGTCACCGCCCCCGAGCGCATGTAGCGCCGTGCCCTCCCACGAAGCCGGCTGGGCGCACGCAGACGGCGCCCTCAAGGGTCCGTCGTGGCTGCGCGAGCCCCACGACCCCAACGCACTCGTGCCGTCGCTCTGGTCGCAGACCGCCCACAAGGACGCCGGCGATCTCGTCGTCGGAGGCGTGCGGCTGCCCGACCTGGCAGCCGAGCACATGACACCGGCGTACGTCCTCGACGAGGCCGACTTCCGCTCCCGCGCGCGGGCGTTCCGCGAGGCCTTCTCCGACTACGACGTGTTCTACGCCGGCAAGGCGTTCCTCTGCACGACCGTGGCGCGTTGGATCGCCGAGGAAGGCCTCAACCTCGACGTCTGCTCACCGGGCGAGCTCACGGTGGCGCTGACGGCCGGCTTCGACCCCGCGCGGATCGGCTACCACGGCAACAACAAGGGCTACCCCGAGCTGCGCCGGGCCGTGCACGAGGGCGTCGGCCGCATCATCGTCGACTCCTTCGAGGAGATCGAGCGGCTGACGCAGATCGCCCGGGATCTCGTGACGGGCGCCGGCGCCCCCTCCTCGATCACCCAGGTGCGCGTGATGGTGCGGGTGACCGCCGGCGTCGAGGCGCACACGCACGAATACATCGCCACCGCCCACGAGGACCAGAAGTTCGGCTTCTCGATCACCTCCGGTGACGCCGCCGAGGCGGTACGCCGGGTCGTCGCCGCCCCCGGACTGACCCTCCTCGGCCTGCACTCGCACATCGGCAGCCAGATCTTCGACTCCTCCGGCTTCGAGGTGGCGGCGCGGCGCGTGCTCGCGCTGCACCACGAGGTGAGCGAGGAGCTCGGCATCACCCTGCCCGAGCTCGACCTCGGCGGCGGCTTCGGCATTGCCTACACCACGCAGGACGACCCGTCCGACCCTGCGCAGCTCGCGACCGAGCTCACCAAGATCGTCGAGCACGAGTGTCGGGCGCTCGGCATCGACCAGCCGAGGCTCTCGATCGAGCCCGGCCGCGCGATCGTCGGCCCGTCCATGTGCACCCTCTACACGGTCGGCACGGTCAAGGAGGTGGCACTGGACGGTGGCGCCCGGCGCACCTACGTCTCCGTCGACGGCGGCATGAGCGACAACATCCGCACCGCCCTCTACGACGCCGACTACTCCTGCACCCTGGCGTCGCGGCACAGCGACGCGCCGCCGATGCTGACCCGCGTCGTCGGCAAGCACTGCGAGGCCGGCGACATCCTGGTGAAGGACGAGTTCCTCGCGTCCGACGTCCGCGCCGGGGACCTGGTGGCGGTGCCCGGCACCGGCGCCTACTGCCGCTCGATGGCCTCCAACTACAACCACGCGCTGCGGCCGCCCGTGATCGCGGTGCGGGACGGGGTCGCGACGGTGCTGCTGCGCAGGGAGACTGAGGCCGACCTGTTGGCCACCGACCTGGGAGTGAACCCATGACGGAACTTCGCAGCAACCGGGGGCCGTTGCGCGTCGCCGTCCTCGGCTGCGGGTCGGTCGGCTCGCAGGTCGTGCGACTGCTCGACGAGAGCGCCGTCGACCTCGCGGCACGTATCGGTGTGCCCATCGAGCTGGCGGGCGTGGCCGTGCGCCGACTCGACGCGCCCCGGGAGGTCGAGGTGCCCGACGGGTTGCTGACGACCGACGCGCTGGAGCTGGTGTCGCGCCCCGACGTCGACCTGGTGATCGAGACGATCGGCGGCATCGAGCCCGCCCGGTCGTTGATCCTGACCGCGCTCGAGAGCGGCAAGTCCGTCGTCAGCGCCAACAAGGCGCTGATCGCCGAGGACGGCGCGACCCTCTT
Organism: Nocardioides bigeumensis; assembly: GCF_039531755.1. Lineage (NCBI taxonomy): Bacteria > Bacillati > Actinomycetota > Actinomycetes > Propionibacteriales > Nocardioidaceae > Nocardioides > Nocardioides bigeumensis. The sequence goes on along the minus strand of NZ_BAAAQQ010000011.1, from coordinate 220,948 downwards.
CGAGGCTGCCGAGAAGGCCGGCCGTGACTTCTACTTCGAGGCGGCGGTCGCCGCTGCCATCCCGATCCTGCGCCCACTGCGCGAGTCGCTGGCCGGCGACCGTGTCACCCGCGTGATGGGCATCGTCAACGGCACGACCAACTTCATCCTCGACAAGATGGACACCCTTGGCAGCGGGTTCGCCGAGACGCTCGAGGAGGCCCAGGAGCTGGGGTACGCCGAAGCGGACCCCACCGCCGACGTCGAGGGCTTCGACGCCGCGGCCAAGATCGCGATCCTGGCGAGCATCGCCTTCCACACCCGCGTCACCGCGGCCGACGTGCACCGGGAGGGCATCACCGAGGTCACCTCCTCCGACGTCCGGTCGGCGGCCGAGATCGGGTCGGTGGTCAAGCTGCTCGGCATCGCCGAGCTGGTCTCCACCGGCTCGCACGACAAGGATGCGGTGAGCGTGCGCGTGCATCCCGCGATGATCCCGAGGAGCCACCCGCTCGCCAGCGTGCGCGGCCCGTTCAACGCCGTCTTCGTCGAGTGCGACGCGGCCGACCAGCTGATGTTCTACGGCCGCGGTGCCGGCGGCGCCCCCACTGCGAGTGCGGTGCTCGGCGACCTGGTCACCGTCGCCCGACACCTCCTGTCCGGCACCACGGGCGCGGGGGAGTCGGCGTACGCCGCCCGCGAGGTGCTGCCGATGGGCCAGACCCGGACGAAGTACCACGTGGCCATCGACGTCGACGACCGCGCGGGCGTGCTCGCCGCGGTCGCCAACGCCTTCGCCGACCACGACGTCTCGATCCAGACGGTCCGGCAGGAGGGTCGCGGGGACGACGCCCAGCTGGTCGTCGTCTCGCACAGCGCCACCGACGCGCAGCTCTCGGCGACCGTCGAGCAGCTGCGCGGCATGGAGATCGTGCGCGAGGTCACCTCCGTGATGCGCGTCGAGGGCGGGGACGACGAGTGACCGACCCGAAGTCGACCAGCCCGAAGTCGACCAGCCCGATGTCCACCAACCAGATGTCGACCGTTCCGTGGCGGGGAGTGATTGCCGAGTACCGCGACCTGCTCGACCTGATCCCGGACGACCTCGAGCCCGTGACGCTCCGGGAGGGCGGGACGCCGCTGGTCCCGTCGGCGTGGCTGTCCGGGGTCACGAGTGGCCAGGTGCACCTCAAGGTCGAGGGCGACAACCCGACCGGCTCGTTCAAGGACCGTGGCATGACGGCGGCGATCAGCGTCGCCAGGCACGAGGGCGCTCAGGCGGTGGTCTGTGCGTCGACGGGCAACACGTCGGCGTCCATGGCGGCCTATGCCGCGCGCGCCGGCCTCACACCGATCGTGCTGATCCCCGAGGGCAAGATCGCCGCCGGAAAGATGGCCCAGGCCGTCGTCCACGGCGCAAGGATCATCATGGTGCGCGGCAACTTCGACCACTGCTTGCAGCTCGCTCGCCAGCTGGCGTGGGACTACCCCGTCTCGCTGGTCAACTCCGTCAACCCGGTGCGGCTGCAAGGTCAGAAGACCGCGTCCTTCGAGGTCGTGGACGCGCTCGGCGACGCTCCTGACGTGCACCTCCTCCCGGTCGGCAACGCCGGCAACATCTCGGCCTACTGGATGGGCTACCAGCAGTACTTCGACCTCGGCCGGGCGACCAAGAGGCCACGGATGCGCGGCTTCCAGGCCGAGGGTGCGGCCCCCTTGGTCACCCGCGAGCCCTTCCCCGACCCCGAGACGGTCGCGACCGCCATCCGGGTCGGCAACCCCGCGTCGTGGAAGCTCGCCGAGGCCGCGGCCGACGAGTCCGGCGGTGGTTTCGCCGCGCTGTCCGACGCGCAGATCCTCGACGCGCAGTCCCAGCTGGCCAGGCGGGACGGCGTGTTCGTCGAGCCAGCCTCTGCCGCGGGGGTGGCGGGGCTGCTCGCCGACGTGGCGGCCGACCCGGCGGCGTACGCCGGTGCGACCGTCGTCATCACGGTCACCGGGCACGGGCTGAAGGACACGGCGACCGCGCTCTCGGGCGCCGGGGAGCTCGTCGACCAGGTCGTCGACCCCGACGTGGACCAGGCCGCCGCCGCGGCCGGGCTCCGCTAGGCATCGCGGTGTCGTTCGTCGAGAGGCGGGTGCGGGTCACAGTGCCCGCCACCTCGGCCAACCTCGGGCCGGGGTTCGACTCGCTGGGGCTCGCGCTGGCCCTGCGCGACGAGGTGAGCGCCGAAGTCGTGCAGCGGGGGGCTGCCGAGCGCGAGGTCCTCGCGCGAGAGGTCGGGAACGGCGTCGAGGTCCGCGTCATCGGCGAGGGCGCCGACTCGGTCCCCCTGGACGAGAGCCATCTCGTGGTGCGGTCGATGTACGCCGCGTTCGACCTGATGGGCGGTCGGCCGGACGGGCTCAGGGTGAGCTGCCGCAACGCCATCCCGCACGGCCGCGGCCTCGGCTCGTCGTCGGCCGCCATCGTCGGTGGCATCGTGCTGGCGCGGGCGCTGGTCGCCGGGGGGACCCTCCTCGTCGACGACGACCGCGTCTTCGCGCTGGCCGCCGAGCTCGAGGGGCACCCCGACAACGTCGCCCCCGCCTTCTACGGCGGGCTGGTGATCAGCGGTCAGGAGGGCGACGAGTGGTTCGCGGTGCCTGCGGACGTCGACCCGCGGGTCAGCGTCGTCGTGTTCGTGCCGCCGGTGGCCGTGCCCACGAGCGCCGCCCGAGGTCTGCTCCCGGCCCACGTCCCGCACCGCGACGCCGCCGCCAACGCGGGGCGTGCCGCCCTCTTGGTCGCCGCCCTCGCCGGTCGGCCCGAGCACCTCTTCCTCGCCACCCGGGACCTGTTGCACCAGGACTACCGCGCCCCGGCGATGCCGGACTCAGCGGCGCTCGTCGCCGCGCTGAGGTCCGACGGCGTGCCCGCGATCATCTCCGGTGCCGGGCCGACGGTGCTCGCCTTCTGCGACGGCGCGGACTCGGCGTCGGGCCGCCCCGTGTCCGGCCCCGTGTCCGGCTCTGTGTCCGGCTCTGTGTCCAGCTCTGTGTCCGGCTCTGTGTCCGGCTCTGTGTCCGGCTCGGCGTCGGGCTCGGTGTCGGGCTCGGTTGGCGCCCTCCTGGACCGGACCCCGGCCGGCTGGGTGGCGCGGCACCTCCAGGTCGAGCGACAGGGCGCGCTGGTCCTCGACGAGTGAGGGGACCAGTGAGGCGATCGACGACGGATCACTGTCGGGACCGGTGATGCCGCGCCGGGTCAGACCTGGTGCTACCGTGGTTCGCGCACCGCTCGGTGCGGCCCTCCTCCCCGTTCGAGGGAAACGCCGCCCACCGGTGTCACCACCACTTCGATGTCGCGCCCGACGTGCCTGCGTCGCGTCGTGCTCATGCCGGTGCGGGGGTGCTGCAGATTTCACTGGACGCCGTGGGCGGATCGGCCCGAACGGCGCTGAACGTGGGAAGGACCTCACGTGACCGACACCCCCGACTCGACCCCCGATGGGGCAACCTCCGGCGCCAAGAAGCGCGCCGGTGGCCTCAACGGGATGCTCGTCGCCGATCTCAAGGCGATGGCGGCCGGCATCGGCATCCCCGGAGCCACGGCGATGAAGAAGCCGCAGCTGGTCGCGGCGATCAAGGCTGCGGGGCAGCCCTCCAGCAAGTCCGGCGGACAGACGGCCGATCGCGGGGGCGACCGTCCTGCGAAGGACGAGCGTCCGGCGAAGGACGAGCGTCCCGCGAAGGACGAGCGTCCTGCGAGGGACGACCGCCCAGTCCGCGACGAGCGTCCGAATCGGGACGAGCGTCCTGTCAGGGACGACGTCTCGGAGCGGCGTCCCGAGGACCGCGACGGCCGGCAGGTCGACAAGAAGAACGCCAAGCAGGAGTCGAAGGCCGACGGTCAGCGATCGTCGAACCAGGGCAAGCAGGACCAGGGCAGGCAAGACCAGGGCAGGCAGGACCAGACCAGGCAGGACCAGGCCAGGCAGGACCAGGCCAGGCAGGACCAGGCCAGGCAGGACCAGGCCAGGCAGGACCAGCACGACCAGCGCATGGGTGACGACGACCAGGCCGGCGGCAGTCGCCGCAACCGGCGCCGCCGCGGGCGCGGAGAGCGCGACCGCGTCGCGCCGGCCGGTGGGAGCGGAAACACCCGGCAGCGCAGTGAGCCCGACACCCAGATCCTCGAGGACGACGTCCTGGTCCCGGCGGCCGGCATCCTCGACGTCCTCGACAACTACGCGTTCGTGCGCACGAGCGGCTACCTCCCAGGAGTCGACGACGTCTACCTCTCGCTGTCGCTGGTCCGCAGGTTCGGTCTGCGCCGCGGCGACGCGATCGTCGGCATGGTGCGTCAGCCGCGCGAGGGCGAGCGCAAGGAGAAGTTCAACCCGATGGTCCGCGTGGACGCGGTCAACGGCGCCGACCCGGAGACGACGAAGAACAGGACCGACTTCGAGGCCCTCACCCCGCTCCACCCGCACGAGCGGCTGCGCCTCGAGACGGGTCCGGACAACCTCGTCGGCCGGATCATCGACCTGGTCGCTCCGATCGGCAAGGGACAGCGCGGCCTGATCGTCTCGCCGTCCAAGGCCGGCAAGACCGCGATGCTCCAGTCGATCGCGAGCTCCGTCACCGCCAACAACCCCGAGTGCCACCTGATGGTCGTGCTGATCGACGAGCGTCCGGAGGAAGTCACCGACTTCGAGCGGTCGGTCAAGGGCGAGGTCATCTCCTCCACGTTCGACCGCCCGGCCAGCGACCACACCACCGTCGCCGAGCTGGCCATCGAGCGGGCCAAGCGGCTGAGCGAGCTTGGTCACGACGTCGTCGTGCTGATCGACGGCCTGACCCGCCTGGGACGGGCGTACAACTCCTCCGTTCCCGTGTCGGGACGGGTCCTCCCCGGCGGCGTGGACGCGGCCGCGCTCTACCCGCCGAAGAAGCTCTTCGGCGCCGCGCGCAACGTCGAGGACGGCGGCTCGCTCACCATCCTCGCGACCGTCCGGGTCGACAGCGGGTCGTCCATCGACGAGGCGATCTTCGACGAGCTCCAGGACACCGCCAACATGGAGATCCGCCTGCGGGGCGAGCTCGCCGACAAGCGGCTCCACCCGGCCATCGACGCGGTCCGGTCCGGCACCCGCAACGAGGACCGGATGCTGAGCGAGGAGGAGCTCGCGCTCCTCTCCAAGCTGCGTCGCAAGCTGGCCGCCGAACAGCCTCAGGCCGCGCTCGAGCTGCTGCTCGACCGGCTGGCGAAGACCCAGACCAACATCGAGCTGCTGACGAGGCTCTGAGGTCTCCACTGATCGGGTCTCGCCTGATCGGGTCTCGACTGATCGCTCGCAAGCTCGCTGCTCGACCACCGTCTTGGCTCACTGCTCGACCACCGTCTTGGCTCGCTGCTCGACCACCGGGTCTCCCGGGAACACCGGGATTCGCCCCGGTGTTCTCACCAGTGGCAAGATTGCCTGTCGGCTCCGGTTCACGTCTCCCAGCGGGGAGGCGACCCGGCGGCCATGAGAGAGGACATCGCATGAAGAAGGACATCCACCCGGACTACGTGTCGACCCAGGTGACCTGCACCTGCGGCGCCCAGTTCACCACGCGGAGCACCGTCGCCTCGGGCGTCATCCACTCGGACGTGTGCTCGCAGTGCCACCCGTTCTACACGGGCAAGCAGAAGATCCTCGACACCGGTGGCCGTGTGGCCCGCTTCGAGGCCCGCTACGCCAAGAAGGCTGCCGCCGAGAAGAAGTAGCGCCCGCCTCGCTCCACGATCGATGGAACTGAGGAAGGGAGGCGAGCGTGTTCGAATCTGTTGACGCGCTCGTCGAGGAGCATGCTCGGCTCGAGACGCAGCTGGGCGCGCCCGAGACGCACGCGGACCAGCGGCTCGCCAAGAGGCTCAACCAGCGGTACGCCGAGCTGACGTCGGTCGTCTCGGCGTACCGCGACTGGTTGCAGCTGGGCGACGACATCGAGGCGGCTCGTGAGCTCGGTGCCGACGACGCCGCCTTCGCGGCGGAGGCCGACGAGCTCGCTGCCCGCCGCGCCGAGGTGGCCGAGCGGCTGCAGCGGCTGCTGGTGCCGCGCGACCCCAACGACGCGAAGGACGCGCTGCTCGAGGTCAAGTCCGGTGAGGGCGGCGAGGAGTCGGCCCTCTTCGCAGGTGACCTCCTGAGGATGTACAGCCGGTACGCCGAGCGGCGCGGTTGGAAGACCGAGATCCTCGACGCCAACGAGTCCGACCTCGGCGGCTACAAGTCCGTGACCATGGCCGTGAAGTCGAAGGGGACGCCCGCGCCGGGGGAGTCGCCCTACGCGCTGCTCAAGTTCGAGGGCGGCGTGCACCGCGTGCAGCGGGTGCCGATCACCGAGTCCCAGGGCCGGGTGCACACCTCGGCTGCCGGGGTGCTCGTGATGCCCGAGGCCGAGGCGGTCGACGTGACGGTCGACGACAACGACCTGCGCATCGACGTCTTCCGGTCCTCGGGGCCTGGCGGGCAGAGCGTGAACACCACCGACTCCGCCGTGCGGATCACCCACCTGCCGACCGGCATCGTCGTCAGCTGCCAGAACGAGAAGTCGCAGCTCCAGAACAAGGAGCAGGCGTTGCGCATCCTGCGCGCCCGCCTGCTGACCGCCGCCCAGGACGCGGCCGACGCCGAGGCGAGCGCCCAGCGCCGGAGCCAGGTGCGCACCGTCGACCGCTCCGAGCGGATCCGCACCTACAACTACCCCGAGAACCGCATCTCCGACCACCGCACCGGCTACAAGGCCTACAACCTCGACCAGGTGCTCGACGGCGACCTGCAGCCCGTGCTCGAGTCCGCGGTCGATGCCGACATGGCCGCGTCCCTGGACTCCCTGGAGTGACGGTGGGTCGCTCGCTGGCGCGGCGCGCGATCCGCAGCGCTGCTGTCGCACGGCTCGAGGCAGCAGGGGTCGCGTCACCCGAGCACGACGCGGACGAGCTGCTCGCGCACGTGCTCGGCACCACCAGAGGTCGTCTCGCGCTGATCGACGAGCTGAGCGACGAGCAGGCGACGGCGTACGACGCCCTGGTGCGACGACGGGCGGCGCGCGAGCCGCTCCAGCACCTGACCGGCACCGCCGCGTTCCGGCACGTCGAGCTGCAGGTCGGACCTGGCGTCTTCGTCCCGCGGCCCGAGACCGAGCTGCTCGCAGGCTGGGCGATCGAGGAGGCCGCACGCATCGGCGAGGGGGCTGTCGTGGTCGACCTGTGCACCGGGTCGGGCGCGATCGCCCGGGCGGTCGCCGACGAGGTGCCGCTCGCGCGCGTGCACGCCGTGGAGCTGGACGAGCCCGCTCTCGTCTGGGCGCGGCGCAACCTCGACGGTGCGGGCGTCGACCTCCGTCACGGCGACCTCGCGACGGCCTTCGACGACCTGCTCGGCCAGGTCGACGTCGTGGTCTGCAACCCGCCGTACGTCCCGCTCGAGGCCTGGGAGTCCGTCGCCGTGGAGGCGCGTGACCACGACCCCCACCTGGCGCTCTTCTCCGGGCAGGACGGTCTCGACGCGATCCGCGCTCTGGAGGTGCGGGCCGCCGCGCTGCTCAAGCCCGGGGGAGTGCTCGGCTTCGAGCACGCAGACGTCCAGGGCGAGTCGGCGCCCGCGGTGCTCTCCGCCAGCGGACGGTGGCGCGACGTGCGCGACCACCGCGACCTGGCCGGTCGCGCGCGCTTCACCACGGCCCGGCTGGCACTATGAGCGCACTATGAGTTCGCGCCGCCTACCCACCACCACCGACGACGAGCGGGAGGCGGCTCTCGAGGCCGCGTCGCTCGCCGTACGCCGTGGCCAGCTCGTGGTGCTGCCCACTGACACGGTGTACGGCATCGGTGCCGACGCGTTCGAGCCCGACGCGGTCGCCGGCCTGCTGGACGCCAAGGGCCGCGGACGCGAGATGCCGCCTCCCGTGCTGATCAGCCAGGCGGCGACGGCGGACGCCCTGGCGCTGGCCCTTCCTGGCTACGCGCGCACCCTGATGGAGCACTTCTGGCCGGGACCGCTCACGATCGTCGGCAAGCAGCAGCCGTCGCTGCAGTGGGACCTCGGGGACACCCGTGGCACGGTCGCCATCCGCATGCCTGACCACCCGGTGGCCCTCGACCTCCTCGAGCGCACCGGACCGCTCGCGGTGTCCTCGGCCAACCTCACCGGCCAACCGGCGGCCACGGACGCCGCGCAGGCGGAGGCGATGCTGGGGGAGTCCGTCGAGGTCATCATCGACGCCGGCCCGTCGCCGCAAGGCGCCGACAGTGCACCCTCGACGATCATCGACGTCACCGGTACGCAGGGCCGGGTGCTGCGCATCGGCGCGCTGAGCCTCGAGCAGCTCAACGAGGTGCTCGAGCCGACCGGGACCGTCATCGTCGACGAAGGCTGACCTCTCGGCTCATGCGCGAGTACCTCCTCGTCTTCCTCGTCGCGGCCGCGGCGACCTATCTGCTGACGGTGATCGCCCGCGAGTTCGCGCTGCGGACCCGGGCGGTCGCGCAGGTGCGCGACCGCGACGTGCACGACGAGCCCATCCCCTACCTCGGCGGGATCGCCATGATGGGCGGGCTGGTGGCGGCGTACCTCGTGGCCCGGGAGCTGCCGTTCCTCTCTGAGGACCCCTACGTGTTCGTCCAGGCCCGCGCGGTGATCCTCGCAGGTGCGGTCATCTGCGCAGTGGGCGTGCTCGACGACATCTTCGACCTCGACGCCCTCACCAAGTTCGGCGGCCAGTGCCTGGCTGCCGGCATCCTGGTCTGGCAGGGCGTGCAGTACACCTTCTTCCCGCAGCCGAGCGGCGGCACGCTGTCGCTCGACCTGACGCAGGGCGGACTCCTGACCGTGCTCGTCGTGGTCTCCACCGTGAACGCCGTGAACTTCGTCGACGGGCTCGACGGCCTGGCCGCCGGCGTGGTCGGCATGGGGGCCCTGGCGTGGTTCGCGTTCTGCTACGTGCTGACCTCGCGCAACGACTTGAGCCTCGCGACCTCCGGTGCGTTGCTCGGTGCCGCGCTCGCCGGGGTCTGCGCCGGCTTCCTGGTCCACAACTTCCACCCGGCGCGCCTCTTCATGGGCGACTCCGGCTCGATGCTGCTGGGTCTGGTGCTGGCTGCCTCCACCATCGCGCTGACCGGGCAGCTGAACGCCGACGAGCTGACCGGGGTCAACGGAAACCTGGTGCTGCTGCCGATCCTGCTGCCGCTCTCCATCCTGATGATCCCGCTTGCCGACATGGGCCTGGCCATCTTCCGGCGCACCCGCGAGGGCCGCTCGCCCTTCGCTCCTGACAAGCAGCACCTCCACCACCGGATGCTGGAGTTCGGGCACTCCCACCGGCGCGCGGTGCTGGTGATGTGGCTCTGGGCCGGACTGATCGCGTGGAGCATCGTGCTGCTCAGCCTCTTCTCGGGTCGCACGGTGTGGATCGGATTCGGCGCCATGTGCGTGATCGCGGCGTTCCTCACCTTCCTGCTGCCCCGCGTGCACAAGCCGTCCCTGGTTGCCCGTGACGACCCCGAGGGGACCGTGGAGCAGCAGCAGGAGGAGCCGCTGCCGGGACTCTGAGCCTGGGGATTCCGGGCCTCTGACCCTCGGTTTGACGAGGAAGACGGTGCTTGTGATAGTTTTCACGAGCAGTCCTGAGGGCTGCGGAACACCTCCTTCGCACGCATCGACCTCCACAGATCGGGCCGCCGCCATGACGACCACGACGAAGCAGGAACCCCGCCTCAGCGGGATGCGTCCACTCGTCGTGACGATGGTCGCGGTGGACCTCGCGGTGCTGGCGGTCGCCGGTCTGGCCGCCCTGCTCGCCGACGGTGACGCGGCCGTCGCCGCCCTCGTGGGCGGTCTGGTCACCTCCGTCGTCATCTTCACCGGGACGGCGATGGTCAACCTCGTCGCGGGCCTGGTGCCGTCGTTGTCGCTCCTGGTCGCGCTGATGACCTACACGCTCCAGCTCGTCGTCATGGTCGCGGTCTTCCTGGCCCTCTCGCGGTCGTCCCTCGGTGCGGACGCCACCTCGCGCGGGTGGCTCGGCGCCGCCGTGATCACCGCCGCCGTCACCTGGCTCGTCGGTCACCTGGTCACCGCCACCCGGGCGCGCATCCCGATCTACGATCTGCCCGCCCAACCGCCCGCCCAACCGCCTGTCCAGCCCGGCAAGGGCGGGGGTGAGTGATGAACTCGTCCACTGCTAGTGTCCGGAGCGCCATGGCTCGACCGCTTCCCCCGCCCGGCTCCGGCGGTGCTCGGCCCGCCGACCACCGCCCGCATGGTGACCCCTGGCAGGCCTTCGGCTACATCGTCGCCGGCGTGCTGTTCTACGGGGCGGTCGGCTACGGACTGGACCGCTGGCTCGGCACGAGCTTCCTCGTGGTGCTCGGCATCCTCGGGGGTGCGGGCCTCGGCATCTACATGACGTTCAAGCGCTTCGACACGACAGACGCACCAAAGGCAGACGTGAGGCAGGAGACACGGTGAGCTCGATGGTGGGCATCCGCGCAGAGGGCAGTGGCTTCCACGCCCCGGGCCCCGGCAGCTTCGAGCTGCCGCCGATCTTCCACTTCGGTGACGTCGGCGTCACCAAGCCGTGGGTGCTGTTGGTCCTCTCGTCGGTGATCGTGGTCGGCTTCACCTACCTCGCCTCGCGCAAGGCGGCGATCGTCCCCGGCCGGCTGCAGTTCGCCGGCGAGCTGGTCTACGGCTTCGTCCGCAACGACCTCGCTCGCGACAACATCGGCAGCGAGCACTACATGAAGTTCGTGCCGTACTTGTTCTCGCTCTTCATGTTCATCCTGGTGAACAACTATTACGGGATCTTCCCGTTCTTCCAGTTCCCCAGCTTCTCGCGGATCGGCTTCGTCTTCCCGCTCTCGGTCATTTCCTGGCTCGTCTTCATCGGCGCCGGCATGTGGGCGCACGGCGTCCTCGGCTACTTCAAGCACGCGACGGTGCCGACCGGCGTCAAGGGCCCGATCCTGATCCTGCTGGTCCCTCTCGAGTTCTTCTCCAACATCCTGGTCCGGCCGGTGACGCTGACGCTGCGTCTCTTCGGCAACATGTTCGCCGGGCACCTGCTGCTCATCCTGTTCGCCACCGGCGGCGCTGCGCTCCTCGCGAGCGGCAACGTCCTCTACGGCGCCGTCGGGGTCCTCTCCTTCGGCCTGGGCATCGCGGTCAGCTTCCTCGAGATGCTGGTGATGTTCCTCCAGGCCTACGTGTTCACGCTCCTGTCCGCGATGTACATCGGCGAGGCGATCGCCGAGGAGCACTGACCCACCGGCTCACCTGCACCACCCGATCCACTCCAGCAGCACCCAAGAAATGCATCACAACCGGCACCCACCAGAGGTGCCGACAACGAAAGGAAAAGCCGTGGAAGGCTCCATCAACATGGTCGGTCTCGGCCTTGCTGCCGTCGGCCCTGGCATCGGCATCGGCCTGATCTTCGCCGCCTTCATCAGCGGTGTGGCCCGCCAGCCCGAGGCTCAGGGCCGGCTCCAGTCGATCGCGATCCTCGGCTTCGTTCTCGCCGAGGCGCTGTTCATCATCTCCGTCGCGCTCGCCTTCGTCCTGCCGATCTGATCCCAGCTAGGGAGAACCACTCATGGACTACCCCGCTTCTTCGTGGATCGTCCTCGCCGCCGCGGAGGAGGAGACACACAACCCGATCCTGCCGATCTGGTCCGAGGTCATCCTCGCCCTGATCGTCTTCGCGATCGTGTTCCTCGTCGTCCGGCGGTTCGTGGTCCCCAACTTCGAGAAGGCGTACGCCGAGCGCACGCAAGCGATCGAGGGTGGGCTGGCCGCGGCCGAGACCAAGCAGGCCGAGGCCGACGCCAAGCTGGCCGAGCTCGAGCAGCGCCTCTCCGAGGCGCGGCACGAGGCTGCTCGCATCCGCGAGGAGGCACGCGAGCAGGGTGCCGCGATCGTCGCAGAGATGCGCGAGCAGGCGCAGACCGAGGCGTCGCGCATCGTCGAGAACGGCAAGACGCAGATCGAGGCCGAGCGCCAGCAGGCGGTCACCTCGCTGCGGGCCGAGGTGGGCACCCTCGCCGCCTCTCTGGCGGGTCGCATCGTGGGCGAGAGCCTGGACGACGACGAGAGGTCCAACCGCGTCGTCGAGCGCTTCCTGGCCGACCTCGAGACCCTCGACACCGCATCATCGGGTCCCGCGAACGGTGACGGGACCGGCCGATGACCATGCGCGGACCGTCGGCCGAGGCCCTGGCGACGCTGGAGACCCAGCTCGACCAGTCCATCGGCGAGGTCGGCACCCGCAAGGCGGCGGAGGTCGGTGACGACCTCTTCGCGGTCTCGCAGGTGCTGCGCTCCACGCCGAGCCTGCGCCGCGTGCTGACCGACGCCTCGATCGAGGGGCCCGCGAAGCAGGAGCTGGTCCGTCAGCTCTTCGACGGCAAGGTCGACGCGATCTCGATGGTCCTGATCGGCACGGCGGTCGGCCGCCGGTGGACGGCGGGGCGTGACCTCGCCGACGCGCTCGAGGCGCTCAGCGAGATCGCCGTCGCCCGCTCCGCCGGCGACAACGTCGGCCGCGTGGTCGACGAGCTCTTCGCCGTCGCGCAGGTGGTCTCGGCCAACCCCGAGCTGCGCGACGCGCTGTCCGACCCAGCGCGTTCGGTCGACGACAAGGTCGCGCTGGTCGACGGCCTGCTGTCCGGCAAGGCGCTGGCGGCGACGGTCACCTTGGTCAAGCAGGCGCTGGCCGGGACCTATCGGACCGTGCCGGTCGCCCTGGCGACGTACCAGCGGGTAGCCGCTCGGGTGCAGCAGCAGCGGGTGGCCACTGTGCTGTCCGCGCGGCCGCTGTCCGAGGACGACCGCACCAGGCTCGGTGCGGCCCTGTCGCGGCAGTACGGCCGGCAGATCCACCTCAACGTGCAGGTCGATCCGGAGCTGATCGGCGGCCTCCGGGTCGAGATCGGCGACGACGTGATCGACGGCTCGGTCCTCAACAGGCTGGCCGAGGCCCGCCGGGCCCTCGCGGGCTGATCTCCCTTGCAAGCCCGCCCACCCGCCCTACGAACTTCACGAGCAGACGAGAGTTAGGAACAGATTATGACGGAGCTGTCCATCCGTCCGGACGAGATCCGGGACGCGCTCCAGCGCTTCGTGGCCGACTACAAGCCGGAGACCGCGAGCCGCGAGGAGGTCGGCACGGTCGCGGAGACCGCCGACGGCATCGCCCGCGTCAGCGGCCTGCCCTCATGCATGGCCAACGAGCTGCTCGAGTTCGAGGACGGCACGCTCGGCCTCGCCCTCAACCTCGACACCCGCGAGATCGGTGTCGTGGTGCTCGGTGACTTCGAGAAGATCGAGGAGGGGCAGGCGGTGCGTCGCACCGGCGAGATCCTCTCGGTGCCCGTCGGCGACGCCTACCTCGGCCGCGTGGTCAACCCGCTCGGCAACCCCATCGACGGTCTCGGCGCCATCGAGACCACCGAGCGCCGGGCGCTCGAGCTGCAGGCCGCCGGCGTGATGGACCGCAAGTCGGTGCACGAGCCGCTGGCCACCGGCATCAAGGCCATCGACGCGCTCACGCCGATCGGCCGCGGCCAGCGTCAGCTGATCATCGGTGACCGGTCGACCGGCAAGACCACGGTCGCGATCGACACGATCATCAACCAGCGGCAGAACTGGGAGTCCGGCGACCCCGACAAGCAGGTGCGCTGCATCTACGTCGCCATCGGCCAGAAGGGCTCGACCATCGCCGCGGTGCGCGGCGCCCTCGAGGAGGCCGGCGCGCTCGAATACACCACCATCGTCGCCTCGCCCGCGTCCGACTCGGCCGGCTTCAAGTACCTCGCGCCCTACACCGGATCGGCCATCGGCCAGCACTGGATGTACGACGGCAAGCACGTGCTGATCGTCTTCGACGACCTGACCAAGCAGGCCGAGGCCTACCGCGCCGTGTCGCTCCTGCTGCGCCGCCCGCCGGGCCGCGAGGCCTACCCCGGCGACGTCTTCTACCTGCACTCCCGCTTGCTGGAGCGCTGCGCGAAGCTGTCCGACGACCTGGGTCATGGCTCGATGACCGGCCTGCCGATCGTGGAGACCAAGGCCAACGACGTGTCGGCGTTCATCCCGACCAACGTCATCTCCATCACCGACGGCCAGATCTTCTTGCAGTCCGACCTCTTCGCGGCCAACCAGCGCCCGGCGATCGACGTGGGCGTCTCGGTGTCGCGCGTGGGTAGCGCGGCGATGACCAAGGCGATGAGGGCCGTCACCGGTTCGCTCAAGGTCGACCTCGCGCAGTTCCGCGCGATGGAGGCGTTCGCGATGTTCGCCTCCGACCTCGACGCCGCCTCGCGCCAGCAGCTCGACCGCGGCCAGCGCCTGATGGCGCTGCTCAAGCAGCCGCAGTACTCGCCGTACCCCGTCGAGGAGATGACCGTCTCGCTGTGGACCGGCACGTCGGGTCGCCTCGACCGGGTCCCGACCGAGGACATCCTGCGGTTCGAGAGCGAGTTCCTCGACTACCTGCGCCGCGGCCACGACGGCCTGCTCGCCGGCATCCGGGAGTCGCAGAAGTTCGAGGAGTCGACCGAGACCGAGCTGGCCGCGGCGTACGACAAGTTCCTCGACCAGTTCGAGACCTCGTCGGGCCAGGCCATCAAGGCCGGCAAGGAGGAGCACGAGGCGCTCCCTGACGACGAGCTCGAGCAGGAGCAGATCGTCAAGCAGAAGCGAGGCTGACGAGCGTGTCCGTCGATCGAGTCCTGATGGGAGGAGGTGAGCAGCATGGCCGTGTCACTGCGTGAGTACCGCGCGCGGATCAAGTCGGTCGAGTCGACCAAGAAGATCACCCGCGCCATGGAGCTGATCGCCGCGTCCCGGATCGTCAAGGCCCAGCAACGGGCCCAGGCGGCTGCGCCGTACGCCCGTGAGCTGACCCGCGCGGTGTCGGCGGTGGCCACCTTCTCCAACGTCGACCACCCGCTGACCACCGAGCCCGAGGACCCGAAGCGGGCCGCGCTGCTCGTCGTCACCAGCGACCGCGGCCTGGCCGGTGCCTACTCCTCCAACGTGCTCAAGGAGGCGGAGCGTCTCGTCGAGAAGCTGCGTTCCGAGGGCAAGGACGTCGACATCTACCTCACCGGCCGCAAGGGCGAGGCGTACTTCCGCTTCCGCCAGCGCAAGGTGAAGCAGGCGTGGACGGGATTCTCCGACCAGCCGACGTACGACGTCGCCCGCGACATCGGCGACACCCTCATCTCGGCCTTCCGCAACAGCGAGGAGGAGCCGGTCGAGGACGCGCCCGACCCGGTCGACGAGGTCCACGTGGTCTACACGCGGTTCCGCTCGATGCTCCTGCAGGAGCCGACGGCCGTGCGGCTGCTGCCGCTCGAGGTCGTCGAGGGCGAGGAGAAGCCCGCCGAGGAGGACCTGCTGCCACTCTACGAGTTCGAGCCGTCGCCGTCCGACGTGCTGGACTCCCTGCTCCCGCGCTACGTCCAGAGCCGGATCTTCTTCGCCCTGCTGCAGGCCGCTGCCTCCGAGCTGGCCGCCCGGCAGAAGGCGATGAAGTCCGCGACGGACAACGCCGAGGAGCTCATCAAGAAGTACAAGCGCATCGCGAACCAGGCCCGCCAGGCCGGGATCACCCAAGAGATCAGCGAGATCGTCGGTGGCGTCAACGCGCTCGCCGACGCCACCGCAGGGAGTGAGTGAGACATGACTGCCACCGTTGAAGAGACCAAGGAGACCCGAGGCGGGTCCACCGGGCGCATCGCCCGGGTCATCGGCCCGGTCGTCGACATCGAGTTCCCCATCGACGCGATGCCGGAGATCTACAACGCGCTCAAGGTGAAGTTCGAGCTCACCGGCGAGACCCACGAGATCACCCTCGAGGTGTCCCAGCACATCGGTGACGGCATGGTCCGCGCGATCTCGATGAAGCCGACCGACGGCCTGGTCCGCGGCGCCCAGGTGGTCGACACCGGTGCGTCCATCACCGTGCCCGTCGGCAACGTGACCCTCGGCAGGGTGTTCAACACCACCGGCGACTGCCTCAACCTGGCGGAGGGCGAGACCCTCGACATCCAGGAGCGCTGGGGCATCCACCGCAAGGCGCCGGCCTTCGACCAGCTCGAGTCGAAGACCCAGATGTTCGAGACCGGCATCAAGGTCATCGACCTGCTGACGCCGTACGTCCAGGGCGGCAAGATCGGCCTGTTCGGCGGCGCCGGTGTGGGCAAGACCGTGCTGATCCAGGAGATGATCGCGCGCGTCGCCAAGGACCACGGTGGTGTGTCGGTGTTCGCCGGTGTCGGCGAGCGCACCCGCGAGGGCAACGACCTCATCGTCGAGATGGAGGAGGCCGGCGTCATCGGCCAGACCGCCCTCGTCTTCGGCCAGATGGACGAGCCGCCGGGCACCCGCCTGCGGGTCGCGCTGTCCGCGCTGACGATGGCGGAGTACTTCCGCGACGTGCAGCAGCAGGACGTGCTGCTCTTCATCGACAACATCTTCCGGTTCACCCAGGCCGGGTCGGAGGTCTCGACCCTGCTCGGCCGGATGCCGTCCGCGGTGGGCTACCAGCCCAACCTCGCCGACGAGATGGGCCAGCTCCAGGAGCGGATCACCTCGACGCGCGGTCACTCGATCACCTCGATGCAGGCGATCTACGTGCCCGCCGACGACTACACCGACCCGGCGCCGGCCACGACGTTCGCCCACCTCGACGCGACCACCGAGCTCTCGCGTGACATCGCCTCGCTCGGCATCTACCCCGCGGTGGACCCGCTGACGTCGACCTCGCGGATCCTTGACGCTCAATACATCGGCAAGGAGCACTACGACTGCGCGGTGCGGACCAAGCAGATCCTCCAGCGCAACAAGGAGCTCCAGGACATCATCGCGATCCTCGGTGTCGACGAGCTCTCGGAGGAGGACAAGATCATCGTCCACCGGGCCCGTCGCATCCAGCGGTTCCTGTCGCAGAACACCTACGTCGCCAAGCAGTTCACCGGCATCGAGGGCTCGACCGTGCCGATCGCCGACACCATCGAGGCCTTCAACAAGATCGCCGACGGCGAGTACGACCACGTGGCGGAGCAGGCGTTCTTCATGTGCGGCGGCCTCGACGACGTCGAGGCCCGGTGGGCTGACATCCAGAAGAACCTCTGACATGGCTGAGCCCGCGAAGACCCTCCAGGTCGAGGTGGTCGCTGCCGACCGCCTCGTCTGGTCGGGCGAGGCCACGATGGTCATCGCCCGCACCACCGAGGGAGACGTCGGCATCCTGCCCCACCACGCCCCGCTCCTCTCACTGCTCATCGACGGCGTCGTCGACGTGCAGACGGCCGAGGGCGAGACGTGGGTCGCGGCGGTCAGCGCAGGGTTCCTGTCCGTCGCCAACAACCGGGTGTCGGTCCTCGCCGAGTACGCCGAGGCGTCCCACGACATCGACCTGGAGAAGGCGCGGCAGGACCTCGAGCGGGCCAAGGCCGCGGGCGAGGACTCCGAGGAGGCGCAGGAGGCAGTGCGGCTGGCCGAGGCCCGGATCCGCGCTGCGGAGATGGCGCGGTAGCCGGTCGTTCGGTCCCGTTCCGACCACTGTCCGAACCCTGGGCCCGACGATTCGGTCTTCAACCACCCCGCCCTCTAGGGTGTGCCCACCTTCGTCGCGTGTGGGATGACCCGAATCACTGGGAGGTGGCCGGATGCCGCTGTGGCAGTGGATCCTGGACGCGGTCGCCGCTGTCCTGGTCCTGGTGCTGCTGTACGGCATCGCGCTGGTCGTCCGCCGCCGGCTCCTCTCGCGCAACGGCGGGACCTTCGAGCTCAGCTATCGCGTCCGATCCGCAGGCAGCGGGCGCGGCTGGCTGCTCGGGATCGGTCGCTACTCCGGCGACCAGCTCGAGTGGTTCCGGATCTTCTCCTTGTGGCCGCGGCCCAAGCGGTCGTGGCCGCGCGTCGAGCTGTCCTACGCCAACCAGCGCGAACCCGAAGGAGTCGAGCGGATGTCGCTCTTCGGTGACCACGTCGTGGTCACCTGCACCTCGCCCGAAGGGGAGGTCGAGCTCGCGATGAGCCCGTCGTCGCTCACCGGCTTCCAAGCGTGGCTCGAGGCCGCCCCGCCTGGCACCCAGATGATCTTGTGACGGGGCCTACGACGGGCGCGGGCACCACCTCGTCTCAGGTCCTCGTCGCCCGCAACGCGGTCGCGGTGGTCTTCGCCCTCAACGGGCTCTGCTTCGCGACGTGGGTCTCGCGGATCCCCGAGGTGCGTGACGACCTTGGGCTGACCAACGGCCGGCTCGGCCTGCTGCTGCTCGCGATCGCGGCGGGGTCGGTGCTCGCGATGCCGACGACAGGTGCCCTGATCAACCGGTTCGGCACCATCGCCGTGACGCGATTCGGCCTTTCGTCGGCGGTGCTCGGGTTGGTGACGGCGGCGATGGGGGCCAGCGAGGGCATCGTACCTCTCACAGCGCTGGGGCTCTTCGCCTACGGCGTCGGCACGGGCGTCTGGGACGTCGCCATGAACGTCGAGGGAGCCGCCGTCGAGCGTGGTCTGGGGCGCACGATCATGCCTCGGTTCCACGCGGGCTTCAGCCTCGGCACGGTGCTGGGGGCCGGCGTCGGGGCGCTGGTGATCTGGCTGGGCCTGCCGATGCTCGCGCACCTCGGAGGCGTCGCCGTCCTCGCCTTCGGCGTCGTCTGGACCAGGGCCCGGTCCTTCCTCCCGGTGGAGCCCGAGCCCGAGGGTGGCCACTCGTCGGCGTGGACGGCCTGGCGTGAGCCGCGCACCCTGCTCATCGGCCTGATGGTCTTCGCGCTCGCGCTGACCGAGGGCACCGCGAACGACTGGCTCGCGCTCGCCCTCGTGGACGGCTACGACGTCGCACACTGGGTGGGCGTGACCGGGTTCGCCCTCTTCGTCACCGCGATGACGCTCGGCCGGCTCCTGGGCACCCAGCTCCTGGATCGCTTCGGCAGGCTGGCAGTGCTCTGGTCGACGATGGCGGCCGCGGCAGGTGGCGTCGTCCTCATCGTGTACGGCGGCGCGGTCGGCGCGGTCGCCGGGATCGCGCTCTGGGGGGTCGGGGCCTCGCTCGGGTTCCCGGTCGGCATGAGTGCGGCCGCTGACGACCCGATCCGCGCGGCCGCGCGGGTCAGCGTGGTCTCCACGATCGGCTACGGCGCCTTCCTCGGCGGTCCGCCGCTGCTCGGCTTCGTCGCCGACCGGGTCGGCACCCTCGAGGCGCTGCTCGTCGTGGCGGTCCTGCTGGTGCCCTCCGCCCTCGTCGTTCCGGCGGCGCGCGAGCCGGGCCGCTAGCTCGAGCATTCGACGGTGCTGACTGGCCCTCGTGAGACCGGGGCCGGCCAGCCCGGCGCGCAGTCAGCTGCCGTGGAGACGGTTGGATCGCGCGTCGTGCAGCACGATCGCCTCGCGCAGCGCGTCGGTGACGTAGGAGGGGACGGCGAGGCCGCGCTTCTTCTCGAAGAGCAGGTCGCGCTCGACCCGGCTGATCTCCTCGCCGAAGTCGGCGAGGTTGTCGCGCATGCCCAAGGTCGTCAGCACGCCCCCGAAGTCTGCCTTCTGCTCGGTGTTGTTGGCGCCGACCGGGCCCCACGAGAGCATCCGCAGGCGGCGGACCAGCCAGGCCTGCCACGGCGAGAGGCGCGAGGCCAGCCCGACGGCAGAAAGCTTGTAGAAGGCGTAGTGCGGCGGTTCCTGACGGCGGATGGGCGCGACGACCGTGTCCGCGATGGCCTTCTCGCCGATGTCGGCCATGCCGGCGTGGAGCTTGTTGTAGGCCAGGACCGCGGAGCGCTCCGTCGACATGCCGGTCAGGTAGTAGAGCATCCGGGTGATGTCCTGGATCGGCGAGAAGTGCGAGATCGCGCCAAGGATGCGCATCTTGGCCGAGACGGACTCGGTGTCGGGCGAGGTCGGGGGCCGCCCGACGATCGTCTGCAGCTTGTCGAGGATCAAGCCGTGCTGGATCTCCTGGGCGTGCCAGACCTCGCGATAGAAGCGCACGTCGATCTCGGGCGGGTCGGGCAGCATCGCGTTGAGCTCGAGCACGTTGCGGTCGACCTCGAGCTCGACGCGGGCGAGATAGTCGAGGGTCGCGCCGAAACGCTCACGCAGGACGTCGGGCCGGAGCACCGTGAAGTCGACGGTGTCCAGCGGGATCGGGGGCTGCTCGGCCTCGATGCGGTCGACGTGCTCGATCAGCCGTCGCTCGGCCGCGGTCGCGGTCATGCGCAGAACTCTAGTGGTCCACTTGAATGCACAATGATTCTTCGGCGCTCAGCCGCTAGCGGATGGGCCGTCCTTGCCGCGCTCGCCACCCGGAACCCACAGGACGTCGCCCCGCTCGCGGTTGGCGTGACGGGCGAGGATGAAGACCAGGTCGGAGAGCCGGTTGAGGTAGGTGATCGCCAGGACGTTCATCGACGACTCGTGCACATCCCAGGACGCCCACGCCGAGCGTTCGGCCCGCCGTACGACGGTGCGCGCGACGTGGAGGTGCGCGGCCCCGCGGGTACCGCCGCTGAGGATGAACGAGCGCAGCTTCGGCAGGTCGGCGTTGTAGTGGTCGCACCAGCCCTCGAGCCGGTCGATGTAGTCCTGCTCGACTCGCAGCGGCGGGAAGTCCGGGTCGGGCACGACGGGCGTGCAGAAGTCCGCTCCGACGTCGAAGAGGTCGTTCTGGACGCGGGTCAGCACTGCGACGACGTCGGTGTCGAGATCACCCTCGGCGACCGCCAGCCCGAGGTGCGCGTTGGCCTCGTCGACGTCGGCGTAGGCCACGAGGCGCGGGTCGGTCTTGGTGGTCTCGCTCATGTCGCCGAGGCGGGTGCGGCCGCCGTCTCCGGTGCGCGTGTAGATGCGGGTGAGGTTGACCATGCGCCCAGGCTAGGGCGTCGACTCACTTGTCCAGACCATCGCGTCAGGATTACCTTGGCAGGGTTCGGAAGCTGTTGAGCGTGGAGCCGGCACCTCCTGTCACACCCGTCACTCGCGACACGCCGAAACTCGTTCCGTCCCGGAGGCAACCGAACGGCCGTGACGCGCGTCATAGTGGTGACAGGGGGGACAGGATTTCGGTGTCTCTCCGGGGCTTCTCTGGGCTTCGGAGGACAGGACGGGGCAGACGGGTGGAGATCTACACCGACGGGGACACGCTCGTCCTCAACGGAGACTTCGACGTGCGTAGCACGTGGGAGGTCCGCAACGCCCTGTACGAGCACCTCGAGGGTCGCGACGCCGATGTCGTCGTCGACCTGACCGACGTCACGAGCGTCGACGTCACCGCCCTCCGCGTGCTCGCCGTGGCGACCCGCAGAGCGATCCGCACCGGCCACCACCTGACCCTGCGCGGCTGCGGTCCCGCCGTACGTCGGCTGCTGCACATCTCGCGACTCGCCCACGCTGTCGACGTCGAGCGCAGCGCCGCGACTGCCTGAGCGTTCAACCTTGGGCGATGATTCCGGCCACCTCGGCCGGTCTGTGCCCACATGAGCGGACTAGCAGGACTCGAGAGCTTCAGCGGCTTCAGCGTCGACGACCTGGAGCGGGCCAAGGCGTTCTACACCGGCGTGCTCGGCCTGACCCTGACCGACGAGTCCGACTTCGGGTTCGGGCTCGTCACCGCGAGCCAGACGATCTTCGTCTACGACAAGGGCCGCGACCATGCCCCGGCGACGTACACCGTGCTGAACTTCCAGACCGCGGACGTCGACTCCGTCGTCGACGAGCTGACGGCCCGGGGCGTGCGGTTCCTGCGCTACGAAGGCACCGGCCAGGACGAGAAGGGCGTCGCCCGCGACTTCGGCCCGACCATCGCCTGGTTCGCCGACCCGGCGGGGAACGTGGTCAGCGTGATCAGCGACTCCATGTGAGTCTCGACTGCGCTCGACCACCGGTCTCTGCGCTCGACCACCGGTCTCTGCCCTCGATCACCGGTCTCTGCGCTCGACCACCGGTCTCTGCGCTCGACCACCGGTCGTGTCGGATGTCCCACAGGTCGGTGACTGGGGAGTAACCGCCGACCTACTCTCCTGGCATGGCAGCCAAGGATCGCCCCTGGGTGATGCGCACCTACGCCGGCCACTCGACCGCCGTCGCGTCCAACGCGCTCTACCGCGGCAACCTCGCGAAGGGCCAGACCGGCCTCTCCGTCGCCTTCGACCTGCCCACCCAGACCGGCTACGACCCCGACGACCCGCTGAGCCGCGGCGAGGTCGGCAAGGTCGGCGTACCCGTGCCCCATCTCGGCGAGATGCGCGCGCTCTTCGACGGCATCCCGCTCACCGAGATGAACACGTCGATGACGATCAACGCCACCGCCATGTGGCTGCTCGCGCTGTACCAGGTCGTCGCGGAGGAGCAGGCGGGCCTCAGACCTGACGCCACGACCGAGGAGCGGTCCGCGGTCGCGCACCAGCTCGCCGGCACGACGCAGAACGACATCATCAAGGAGTACCTCTCGCGGGGCACCTACGTCTTCCCGCCCGAGCACTCCTTGCGCCTGATCGCCGACGTGATCGCCTACACGGTCCGCGAGGTGCCGACCTGGAACCCGGTCAACATCTGCAGCTATCACCTCCAGGAGGCCGGGGCCACGCCGACCCAGGAGCTGGCCTATGCGCTGTGCACCGCGATCGCCGTGCTCGACCAGGTGAAGGCGTCCGGCCAGGTGTCCGACGAGGACTTCCCGGCAGTGGTGGGTCGCATCTCGTTCTTCGTCAACGCCGGCGTCCGCTTCATCGAGGAGACCTGCAAGATGCGGGCGTTCGTGGAGCTGTGGGACGAGCTCACTCGCGAGCGCTACGGCGTGACCGACGAGAAGATGCGCCGGTTCCGCTACGGCGTGCAGGTCAACTCGCTCGGCCTGACCGAGGCGCAGCCCGAGAACAACGTGCAGCGCATCGTGCTGGAGATGCTCGGTGTCACCTTGTCGAAGAAGGCCAGGGCCCGCGCCGTGCAGCTGCCCGCGTGGAACGAGGCGCTGGGGCTGCCTCGGCCTTGGGACCAGCAGTGGTCGCTGCGGCTGCAGCAGGTGCTGGCCTACGAGTCCGATCTCCTGGAGTACGACGACATCTTCGACGGCTCGCACGTGATCGAGGCCAAGGTGGCCGAGCTGGTCGAGGCCGCCAGGGCCGAGATGGACCGGGTGCAGGCGATGGGTGGCGCTGTCGCAGCGGTCGAGTCGGGCTACATGAAGCAGCAGCTGGTGTCGGCGCACGCGGCGCGACGGGCTCGCATCGAGTCGGGGGCCGAGAAGGTCGTCGGCGTCAACATCTTCGAGACGACCGCCCCCTCGCCCCTGACGGCCGACCTCGACGCCGCGATCCAGGCCCCCGACCCCGAGGCCGAGCGGTCCGCCGTGGCCGGCGTCGAGGCGTGGAAGGCCACTCGCGACCAGGATGCCGTCGACCAGGCGCTGGCCCGGCTCTCCGCCGACGCGAAGACTGAAGCCAACCTGATGCCCGCCACGCTCGCGGCGGCGCGAGCCGGGGCGACGACGGGGGAGTGGGCCGCCGCGCTGCGGGCGGTCTTCGGCGAGTTCCGCGCGCCGACGGGCGTCTCCGGGGCCGTCGGGGTGGGCGACGCGGGCGCCGGGCTGTCTGCCGTGCGCGAGCGGGTGCGGGCGACGGGCGAGGAGCTCGGGACCCGACTGCGTCTGCTGGTCGGCAAGCCCGGCCTGGACGGCCACTCCAACGGCGCCGAGCAGGTCGCGGTGCGGGCGCGCGACGCCGGCTTCGAGGTGGTCTACCAAGGCATCCGGCTCACTCCGGAGCAGATCGTGGCGGCCGCTGTCGCCGAGGACGTGCACTGCGTCGGCCTGTCGATCCTGTCCGGCTCGCACATGGAGCTGGTGCCGGCGGTCCTCGACGGCCTGCGCCATGCCGGTCTCGACGACGTGGCGGTCGTCGTCGGCGGGATCATCCCCGAGCGTGACGCGGGCCTGCTGCGCGAGCTCGGCGTGGCGGCCGTCTACACCCCCAAGGACTTCGGGCTGACCGAGATCATGGACGGCATCGTCGACGTGATCCGCGAGGCCCACGGGCTCTCCTAGCACCGGACGTTCTCGGGCGCCACGAAACCCGGTGACGGGTTCGACGGAGCACCCGTAGCCTCCGCGCATGGACGTGCGCTCGCTGGCCTGGCAGACCGACCTCGCGATCGCGAGGCTGGCAGGGAGCGAGGTCGAGGACCGAGGCGACCACATCGTGGTGCGGACGCCGGCGAACCCGACGTACTACTGGGGCAACTTCCACCTGCTCGAGTCCCCGCCCACGCAGGCTGAGGTCGCGGACGTGCTCGCCAGGTTCGACGCCGACTTCCCGGGGTCGGAGCACAAGGCGATCGGCGTCGACGGCGTCGAGGACCAGACCTCGGCGCTGGGGCCGCTCGTCGCGGCCGGGCTGACGCTCGAGATCGCGACCGTGATGACGGCGTCGTCGGTGCACCCGCCGCCGCGGCCCAACCGCGACGCGACGTACCGGCAGCTCGAGACCGACCACGACTGGGCGCAGCGCATCGAGCTCGGCATGGCCGTCGACACCGAGTACGACCCGGTGAAGCATCGTGTCTTCCTGACACGCAAGGCGGAGCACGACCGTGCGCTGTGCGCCGCGGGCCACGGCACCTGGTGGGGCGCGTTCGTCGGCGACGACCTGGCCAGCGTGATGGGGCTGGTCGAGGTGGAGACTTCCGACTCGGGGGCGCTCGGCCGGTACCAGAGCGTCGAGACGCACCCGGACTTCCGCGGACGTGGCCTGGCCGGGACGCTGGTGCACCGGGTGGCGACGTACGGCCTCGAGGAGCGGGGGCTGCGGACGCTGGTCATGGTCGCCGACCCCGAGTACCTCGCGATCCGGATCTACCGGTCCGTGGGCTTCGACGGCACCGAGATCGAGACGCAGCTGTTGAAGCAGGGCTACTGAGCCGGCAGGAGGCCCCTCACCAGGTCGGGCGCAGCGGGGGCAGCTCCCCGGACTCGTCGACCAGCAAGGTGACCAGGTCCGAGCGGAGCCGGGCCAGTCGCTCGGCGCCGATGAGGTCCGCCCACCGGCGTTCCTGCGCGGCGTAGATCTCCTCGACGGTGGTGAGCAGCCGCCGGCCGCGCCTGGTCAGCGACACCTGCCAAGCGCGGCGGTCGCCCGGGTCCTGGGTGCGTCGGACCAGGTCCGCCGTCGCCATCTGGTCGACCAGGACTGACGCGGCCTGCTTGGTCATGCCCAGCCACCGCGCCAGGTCGGTCACGGTGGCCGGGGACTCGCGCACGGCCAGCAGGGCGAAGCCGTACGCCGGGCGCACGTCGTCCCACCCGCGCCGGGCCAGCTCCTCGTGCAGGTCCTCGACGTTGGTGCGGTAGCCGATCGCGAAGAGGCGGGTGAGCGGCGGCTCGTGGCTCATCTGGCCCAGGGCGGCGACAGGAGCGTCCCGTCGTCCAGCCGGGCCTGGCCGCCTGCCGGCATGCAGCAGAGCAGGCTGAGCGGCTCCCGGCCGGCGTTCGACAGCTCGAAGCGCACGCCCGGCGGCACGACGATGACGTCGCCTGCCGCGGCTGTGCCGGGCTCGCCGTCGAGGCGCACGGATGCGGATCCGGCCAGGACGACGAACACCTCCTCGCGGGTCAGCGAGTGGGGTGTCGGCTCGGTGCCGGGGGCGATCTCCACGCGCCACACCGAGGTGTCGGTGCTGCCGCGGCTCGGCGTGGCCAGCGAGGTGAACTCGGTCCCGGGCACGGAGTGGGTGGGTGCGGGTGGCGCGGTGAGGACGGGCATCAGAGCCTCCGGAGCTGGTCGAGATGGGCGAGACGGTCGAGATGGGCGAGATGGTCAGTTGGGTTGACTATCGCTCCTTCTCCCCAATTGGTCAACCCCATTGACCATCGAGCCTGATCGACATCCTCACCAGCCCGAGGTGCCCGGCTCGCCCTTGAACGGGCCGGTCACCCCGCTGGTGATCCAGCCGCCGTAGAAACCGCCGGCCTGGGGGCGGACCACCTCGCCGTCCACCCGGCACTCGTCGACACGTCCCGGGTAGACCGCGACGTGGTCGATGAGCGCCGCGAACGCCGAGCTCGGACTCGGATAGGTCCAACCGGCCCGCGCTGCGGTCCGATCGGGCGTGACCAGGTCGAGGTACGCCGCTCGGCCCTTCCACTCGCAGAAGCTCGACCCCTCCGCCGGCCGGAGCACTCCCTCCGCGAACGCGTCCGCTGGCACGTAGTAGGTCGGTGGGTGACTGGTCTCGAGCACCCGGTACGCCGCCTTCGTGGTCGCGACGACGACACCGCCGAGCACGATCTCGACCAGCTCCTCGGTCGACTCGAGTCGCGGCGGGCGCGGGTAGTCCCAGACCGACTCGACGGCTGCCGGCGTCGCCATCAGAAGCCGATCGAGGCCGTGGGGCGGGTGTCGCTGCGCAGGCTTCGCCACAGCCGGGTCGCAGCAGCGGGGCGGAGCTCCTCGATGACCCCCGAGAGGGCGAGGAGCGCGGGGGAGACCCCGCCGAGGTACGCCGCGCCCAGGGCCTGGACCGGAAGCCGTAGATCGGCCTCGTCGTCGGTGCGGGTGACGTCGGCCTCGCCGGCCTCGCCCACCCGCAGCCGCCAGCGGCCGGCGTTCCAGGGTGCGGTGTCGTCCAGGACGTCGAGCACCAGGTCGCAGGGCGCCGCGTAGCCGCGCGCCATCAGGGCCTCGGGCAGGTCGACCAGGCGCACCCAGGTGCTGTCGAAGAGCGCGGTGTCGGCGAGCCCGCGCGGGCCGGCGACCCAGTGCTGCAGCGGGTCGTCGACCCCGAGCCCCCACACCTTGACCGTGCCGATCAGGTCGAAGTCGAGCAGCCGGCGCAGCAGCACCAGCCGCGCGGCCGGCTCGCCGACGACGGCGAAGACCGTGAGCTCCCCACCTGGCCGCGACTTCTCCCACTTGTGCTCGCGCCGGAAGGCCGCGAGGGCGACGTCTGCACCGTCGGGGCCCTCGCGCCGGGCGAAGAGCAGGCGCATCTGCTCCTTGCCGCGCAGCTCCTCCGGGGGCTCGGTCGAGATGCGGACGTAGAAGTCGTCGTCGCCGGTGATGATGCCGACCTCACGTGCCGCCGCACGCTCCCAGACTTGTTGTGCCCGCGCGGGCATGCCGGGGTCGGCCGCGGTCGCCAGCTCGGTGCGCAGCAGCGCTGCCTCCGCGTCGAGGTGGGGTGCGGTCAGCGTGGTGCCGCGTCCAAGCGCGACGGACAGCTCGAGGCAGGCCAGGCCGTAGCCGAAACGTCCGTAGATGCTGGGTTCGCTCGCGTGCAGCGCTGAGAGGTGCACGCCGGGCATGGCGCGCACCTGCTCGAGGTGGTGGCGCATCATCGACTTCAGCACGCCGCGCCTTCGGTGGTCGGGATGCACGCCGACCCATGTGAGGCCGGCGGTCGCCAGGCGGCGTACCTCCGCATCGACGCCGGGCACCGAGAGGGTCATCGCCCGGACGCCGTACACCCCGGCGTACGTCGCCGTGCTCGCGTCCTCGGGCCCGACCGCGCGGGCTCCCTGCTCCAGTGCGGCGAACCGGCCCCACGCGAGCGAGGCGATCTTGTCGGCGACCGCCTCGCTCGACGGCTCGTGGAACCACACGGTGTCGTCGGTGTGGGAGAAGACCGCGTCGTCGGGCGCGTGGTCGACGACGTACCGAGGGGAGTCCATGCGTCCACCTTTGCGGGGCACGCAAATCAGCTCAAGCCGATTAGCCTGGACCATGTGAGCGACCTGCAGTGCCCGGCACGGATCCTGCTCGCGCGCAGCGGCTTCGCGGCCGCCGAGCTGGCCACACTGGTGGCTCACGAGAACGTGGCCCGGACGATCACCTCGGACACCGCCGTCGACCTGGACGCGCTGGCCGACCTGCATCGCGGGGAGACGGTCCTCGTGGTCTGCGACCTCGGCCCGCACGTGGACCGGGGGAGCGACGTGGTGCTGGTGGAGATCGACGCGGACGGCCGGCGCGTCTCCCACGTGGCTTAGGTTAGGCAACCCTTAACGACACTGATAGCCTTCGGGCGTGGGCAAGGGACACGGCAAGGCGAAGGCTGCGAAGAAGGTGGCGAAGCCGAAGGCGAAGTGCTGCGTGTCGAAGGACCGCTGCAGCCGCTGTCCGATCCGGATGCTCAAGGAGGGCACCCTGCCTCTCGGGTATACGGTCAAGAAGCGCAAGCTCGTGAAGGTCAAGAAGCTGAAGAAGAAGCAGCCGCTGGCTGCCTGAGGTCCCAGGAGCAGCCGTGGTCGCCGCCCGTTTCGCCGAGCAGCTCAACACCCAGATCGGCCACGAGCTCGCCGCTCACAACCAGTACCTCTCGTGCGCGGTCTACTACGACGCGCTGACGATGCCGCAGATGGCCGCCTTCTTCTACGGCCAGGCGCTCGAGGAGCGCGACCACGCGCTGATGATGGTCCAGTACCTCCTCGACACCGACGCCGACGTGCTGATCCCCGGAGTCGAGGCGCCCGTGCCGGCTTTCGACGACGTCGTCGCGCCGGTCTCGCTGGCCCTGGCGCAGGAGAAGCGGGTCACCGAGCAGATCAACGCGCTGCTGCGCACCGCGCGCGAGGAGGGCGACTTCGCCTCCGAGCAGTTCATGCAGTGGTTCATCAAGGAGCAGGTCGAGGAAGTCGCCACGATGAGCGACCTGCTCGCCGTGGTCACCCGCAACCGCGACGACATCGAGGACATCGAGGAGTACGTCGCCCGCGAGCAGGGCAGCGAGAACGCCGACCCGACCGCGCCCCGCATCGCCGGCGTCTAGTTCTCGGCCGCCCGCCGGCCCGGGCGCTGCCTCAGGCGGCGAACCACGAACCACGCGACAGCCAGGCCGAGCAGGACGTAGACCACGCTGGCCACATCACCGACGTACTTCTCGACGCGGTGCCACTGCTCGCCGAGCCCGTAGCCGGCGCCGATCAGCGCGGTGTTCCAGACCAGGCTGCCGGCGGCGGTGTAGCCCGTGAACTGCGGCAGCGGCATCCGGTCGATGCCGGCGGGGATCGAGATGAAGCTGCGGACCCCCGGGACGAGCCGGCCCAGGAAGATCGCCCGCCGGCCGTGGCTGCCGAACCAGCCGATGGCGCGCTCCACGTCGCGTGCGTGCAGGAGCGGGATCCGCTCCGCGGTGGCGCAGAGGCGTTCCTTGCCCCAGGCGACGCCGAGGTAGTAGAGCAGCAGCGCACCGACGACCGAGCCGACCGTCGCGCACACGATGGCCGCGACCAGCCCGTAGTGTCCCTGGCTCGCCGTGTAGCCCGCCAGCGGCAGCACGACCTCCGATGGCACCGGTGGGAAGACGGTCTCGAGCGCTGTCGCCACCCCCACGCCCGGCGCGCCGATGGTGCGCATCAGCGACACGACCCAGTCGAGGACCCCGTCGATTGCCGAGCTCAGAGCGGGGTCACCTCCACGACCGCGACCGGGTTCAGGGCGCCGTAGAGGTGCGGGTAGGTGTCGTCGCCCACCGGGTCCTCCCGCCACGGCACGTCGAGCAGGTCGGTATCGATCGAGAGGAGGACGAGCGGCTCCTCGGCGTCGGCGTAGTAGCGGCTGCGCACTCCCTCGACCTGGTCGTCGCGCGCCGCGTGGATGAACCCCTCTTGCTCGAGGGTCACGCCGCGCGTGCTCGTCGAGTAGGCGCCCGACTCCAGCGCCGCCGTCCAGTCACTCGCCGTCGCGACGTGGTAGATCCGCACCCGGACATCCTGCCCTGCCGATGGTAGAGGAGGTCGCGCGGCCGCCTCGGTGGTCGAAGGAGGTTGCGCTAGCACGCGACGAGGACCCGGCTGCCGATGGGGGTCAGAACAAGCGATGGCTCGGGTCGTCCAGACCCCGCAGGGCGTCGTAGTCGACGACGGCGCAGGCGATGCCCCGGTCGGTCGCGAGGACTCGGGCCTGCGGCTTGATCTCCTGGGCGGCGAAGATGCCGCGGACCTGCCCCTTCGAGGACAGCAGGGGATCGCGGTTGAGGAGCTCGAGGTAGCGGGTGAGCTGCTCGACGCCGTCGATGTCGCCGCGGCGCTTGACCTCGACGGCGACCGAGAGGCCGTCCGCGTCGCGGCAGAGGAGGTCGACGGGACCGATGGCGGTGGGGTACTCGCGGCGGACGAGGGTGAGGCCGTCGGCGAGGGTGGCGGGATGGTCGGCGAGCAGCTCCTGGAGGTGCTTCTCGACGCCGTCCTTCTGCAGGCCGGGGTCCACGCCGAGGTCGTGAAAGGTGTCGTGGAGGACCTCCTCGAGCACGATGCGCAGCGTGTCGTCGGTCTTGGGCGAGGTGACCGTCCACTCGACGACACCCTCGTCGGAGACGCCCTCGCGCAGTTTGCACGGGGGCGACATCCAGTTGAGCGGCTTGTAGGAGCCGCCGTCGGAGTGCACGAGGACCGAGCCGTCGGCCTTGATCATCAGCACCCGGGTGGCCATCGGCAGGTGCGCCGTCAGGCGTCCCGCGTAGTCGATCTGACACCTCGCCACGACCAGTCGCACGAGGAGAGAACCTACCTGCCCCGACGTGCCCGACCTACCTGCCGATCTCGCCCGCCGCGTCCACGGCCACCTCGCCGAGCGCTACGAACCGCTCGTCGGTGATGCGCTCGCTCGGTCCCCAGATGCTCACGACGGCAAGGGGTACGCCCGAGCCGTTGAGCACAGGAGCCGAGACCCCCCACGCCGACGACTCGAACTCACCGCGG
Source organism: Nocardioides bigeumensis (assembly GCF_039531755.1). Classification (NCBI taxonomy): domain Bacteria; kingdom Bacillati; phylum Actinomycetota; class Actinomycetes; order Propionibacteriales; family Nocardioidaceae; genus Nocardioides; species Nocardioides bigeumensis. The sequence continues at coordinate 190,236 of NZ_BAAAQQ010000011.1, read as the reverse complement.
CAGGTGCCGTACCCCTGGGTACGCGTGGTGGACAGCGCCCCGGTGAGCTCGGCCAAGGTCGTGATGGTCGTGTCGGTGTAGCGGGGCAGGCGACCGCGCGACGTGACGGTCAAGAGCTTGCGCACCTCGTCGTCGGAGCAGAAGGCGAGGTAGGCCTTGCCGGTGGACGTCGCGTGCAGGGCGACCGACCGGCCGTGCCAGCCGGCCGACACGACCGATCCTGCGCCCGCCTCGGCGACGTACGTCAATGCCCCGTCGCGCATCACCGCCAGCGACGCGGTCTCTCCGGTCTGTGCGGCCACTTGCTGCAGCACCCGCCTCGACGCCTGCGCCAGGGACGTGCCCGCGGCCTGCCCGGCCAGGTCGAGCAACCCGAAGCCGAGGGAGTACCAGCCGGTCTCCCGGTCCAGCCGCACCAGGTGCTCGTGCTCGAGCGTGGTGAGGATCCGCCAGGTGGTGGTGCGGTTCAGCCCGACCGTCTCGGCGAGCGCGGTGGCGGAGCCGGCGGGGCCGGTGGCAGCGGCGACCGCGCGCAGCAGCTTGGCCGCTCGCTCCACGGACTGCAGCCGCGATCCGTGCCCCGACTCCTGCCGTAACAATTGTCTAGCCGTTCGGTCGTGGTCATTGACCTCGGAACGTACCCGCTCTAGGTTCCTTCACACCAGAGCCTCGTTCGGATTGTGCAACAGAGGAGTCACTAAGTGAACCAGCGCCCACGCATCCTCGTCTCTCGTGAGCTCTCTCGGCGGCAGCTCCTCAAGTTCTCCGGCGTCGCAGCCGGCGCCACGCTGGGCAGCAGCCTGCTGGCGGCCTGCGGCGGCGACGACGGCGGAGGGGGAGGCGGTGGTGGTGGCGGCGGCGGCCAGCAGGGATCGGGCGGCCAGCTGATCCACGGCGCCACCGGCGGCGGCAGCAAGGACACGATCGACCCGCACGCGCCGGTCACCAACCCCGACATCGCACGGGTGAGCAACCTCTACGAGCCGCTGTTCTTCTGGAACAACAACTACGAGCTCGAGCCGGCCGTGGCCGAGTCGATCGAGGGCTCCAGCGACGCGACCAAGTGGACGATCAAGATCCGCTCCGGTGTCACCTTCCACAACGGCAAGACCGTGACGGCCGAGGACGCGTGGTTCAGCATCAAGCGGGTCGCCGACCCGAAGGCGCCGCTGTCGGCGGGCGGTCAGCTCTCGCAGATCATCGACTTCGAGTCGACCAAGGTCATCGACGAGACCACCCTCGAGCTGGCCCTCAACACGCCCTACGCGATCCTCGACACGCTGCTGGCCGAGTACACCCTCGGGATCATCCCCACCGACTTCGACATCAAGAACCCGGTTGGCACCGGCGCGTTCATGTTCGACTCCTTCGAGCCGGGCAAGACCAGCACCTTCAAGAAGTACGCCGACTACTGGGGCGACCCGGCGTTCGTCGACGAGCTGGTCATCCAGGACTTCGCCGACGACAGCTCCAAGGTCAACGCCCTGCAGGCCGGACAGATCCAGACGGTCGACAACCTGCCGTACAACCTCGTCGACACCATCAAGGGCGCCGGCGGCGGCGTGCTGGTCTCCGACACGGGCGCCTGGGTGCCGTTCACGATGCGCGTCGACGTGGCACCCTTCGACGACGTCCGGGTCCGTCAGGCCATGCGCCTGATCGTCGACCGGCAGCAGATGATCGACCAGACGCTGAGTGGCTACGGCTCGCTCGGCAACGACATGTACGCGCCGCTCGACGTCAACTACGCCAGCGACCTCCCGCAGCGCGAGCAGGACATCGAGCAGGCGAAGTCGCTGCTGGCCGAGGCCGGTGCCGAGGGCCTCGAGGTCGAGCTCTTCACCGGTGACGACATCGGGTCGGTCGCCCCAGCCGCCGCCAACCTCTTCGCCGAGCAGGCGAAGGAGGCCGGTGTCACGGTCAAGGTCACGAAGAAGACGCCGTTCTACGACGACGACTACCTGTCCTACCCGTTCGCCCAGGACTTCTGGAACACCCGCAACTACATCCCGCAGGCGGTCGTCGGCACGTTCCCGCCCGACCAGGGCGGCACGTACAACGAGACCCACTGGGACAACGCCGAGCACCGCGACCTGGTGAACGCCGCTGCCAAGGAGCTCGACGAGGCCAAGCGCAGGGACCTGCTCCTGCAGGCGCAGGAGATCGAGTACAACGAGGGCGGTCTCATCATCTGGGGCTTCCGTCAGCAGGTCGACGGCTACGGCCCGAACGTCCAGGGCCTGGAGCCGAGCAAGTACCTCCCGCTCGGGTCCTACAAGTTCCAGCACGTCTCGGTCCAGTAGGGCTTCGGGCCCTACGGGAGGGAACCGCACGATGACCGACATCGCGACCGCTCTCCAAGATCCGCTCGACGAGGTCGCCCCGCCAGGGCGCCAGCACGGCGCCATGGCGTGGGTGGTCTGGCTCGCCAGACGCCTCGGCCTGGCCGTCCTGACCCTGTGGCTGGTCTCGGTCCTGACGTTCCTGGCGACGGCCGCCCTCGGCGACCCCGTCCGGGCGATCCTGGGCCGCGACTACAACTCCAACCCCGGTCGCGTGGCCGAGCTGGAGGCCCTGCTGGGCACCGACCAGTCGCTGGTGTCGCGGTACTTCGACTGGCTGGGCGGCCTGCTCACGGGCGACCTCGGCACGTCGCTGGCCAGCGGCGGTCCGGTCAGCGACCTGATCTCGGGCAGCGTGGTCAACTCCGCCGTGCTGGTGTTCCTCTCGGCGGCCGTGATGATCCCGCTGGCGTTCGGCATCGCGATGATCTCGGTGTCGTACCGTCGCAGGCGTCCGGACACCGTGATCCAGACGATCCTGCTGGCCATGGCCGGACTGCCCGAGTTCGTGATCGGCGTGCTGCTGATCGCGCTCTTCGCGACGACGGTGCTCACCATCTTCCCGGCGGTCACGCTCGTCCCGATGGGCGGCGCTCCCTGGGACGAGCCCAAGAGCATGGTGCTGCCGACCCTGACCCTCGTGCTGTGGGTGGCGCCGTACGTCTCCCGCATCGTGCGTGCCTCCCTGCTGGAGGTCATCGACAGCGACTACGTCGAGCTGGCCCGCCTCAAGGGCATCCCCGAGAAGGTCGTGATGCGCAAGCACGCGCTGCTCAACGCGATCGTGCCCGGCATCCAGGTGATCGCCCTCCAGCTGGCCTTCCTGGCCGGTGGTGTCGTGGTCGTCGAGACGCTGTTCTCCTACCCCGGCATCGGCCGGCAGCTCGTGGACGCCGTGCGCAACCACGACGTCGCGACCGTCCAGGCGCTCAGCATGATCATCGCGGGTGTCTACGTGGTGGTGAACCTGATCGCAGACCTCCTGTCCATCCTGTTGACCCCCCGAGCGAGGACGGCGATCTCGTCATGACCGCTGAAGCAGTCACTCCTCCGCCGGCCGCGGAGCCGCCGGCCATCGCACCGGCCGAGCCGTCGACCTTCCAGAAGGCGATGAAGCAGAAGCGCTTCGTCGTCGGCGCTGCGATCACGTTGCTGCTCGTGGCGTTCGTGATCATCGCGCCCTACCTGGCGCCGTTCGGGGAGAACGAGGTGGCCGGCCCGCCCTTCAGCAAGGACGGGCTGCTCGGCACCGACTACCTCGGCTCCGACGTGCTCAGCCGGGTCATGTACGGCGGCCGGTCGATCCTGATCATCGCGGTCTTCGGCACGTTGCTCGGCATGGCGCTCGGCATCGCGATCGGGGTCGTGGCGGCGTACGGCGGCGGCTGGTGGGACGAGGTGCTGATGCGCTTCAACGACGTCATCCTGTCGTTCCCGCAGATCCTGCTCGCGCTGCTCGTGCTCACCGCGATCGAGCAGCCGACGGCCTGGATCCTCATCTTGTTGGTCGGCATCTCGCACGCTCCGCGTGTGGCGCGTCTCGCGCGCGGCGTCGCGCTCGGCATCGTGTCGCGCGACTTCGTCATCGCGGCCGAGGCCCTCGGTGAGAAGCGCACCCGGGTGATCCTGGCCGAGGTGCTGCCCAACATGAACGCGCCGCTCCTGGCCGAGGGCGGGCTGCGGCTCACCTTCTCGATCGGCCTGGTCGGCTCGCTCGGCTTCCTGGGGTTCTCCGCCGACCCGGGAGCGGCCAACTGGGGCCAGATGATCCAGGAGAACCGCCTGGGGCTGGCGACCCAGCCGTGGGCGGTGGTGGCGCCGGTGCTGATCATCGCGATCTTCTGCATCGGGACGAACCTGATGGCCGACGGCATCGCGCAGGTCGCCCAGCGAGGAGAGAACTGATGACGGCCACCAGCGGGAGCCTCGTGAGCGAGGAGAAGCAGGGCGCGGGTCTCGTCGTCCAGGACCTCGGCGTGATGCTCACCGGCAAGCCGGTCGACGTCGTGGACGACATCGACCTGGTGCTCAAGCCGGGTGAGGTGGTCGGCCTGGTCGGTGAGTCCGGCTCCGGCAAGACCACGGTCGGGACGTCCCTGCTCGGCTACTCGCGCGCCGGTGCGTTCATCTCGTCGGGCAAGGTGCTCCTCGAGGAGCGCGACGTGCTGACGATGCACTGGCGCGAGATGCGCCAGGTGCGCGGCGAGGAGATCGCCTACGTCCCGCAGGACCCGGCCTCGGCGCTCAACCCCAGCATCCGCATCGGCCGCCAGATCGTGGAGCTGCTCGAGCTGCGCGGTATCGGCACCAAGGAGTCGCGGCTCCAGGGGGCTCGTGACGGGCTCGAAGAGGTCGGGCTCCCGAGCGACGACGAGTTCCTCTCCCGCTACGCCCACCAGCTCTCGGGTGGCCAGGTGCAGCGCGTGGCACTGGCCATGGCGTTCCTGCCCAAGCCGAAGGTGCTGGTGCTCGACGAGCCCACGACCGGCCTCGACGTCACGACGCAGGCGATGGTCCTCAAGACGATGGCGGCGCTGTGCAAGTCCCATGGGGTCAGCGCCCTCTACGTCACCCACGACCTCGCGGTGGTCGCCAACATCGCCGACCGGGTCGCGGTGATGTACGCCGGCCAGATCGTCGAGCTGGGGCCTCGCGACGCGTTGTTCCGCAACCCGTCGCACCCCTACACGCGGGCGCTGCTCGACTCGATCCCGCACCTGAGCCAGGCGCGGGCGCTGACCGGGATCCCCGGGCGCACGCCCGCTCCTGGTGCGCGCCCCTCCGGCTGCCGTTTCAACGACCGCTGCTCCTTCGCCATCGACGAGTGCCGCTCCGGCGTGCCCGAGCTGCGCACGATCGCGCCCGAGCACGACGTCCGCTGCATCCGCGCGGAGCAGATCGGCACGTGGGACATCTCCCGCGGCGCGGTCCCCGACGCGGACCCGGACAAGAAGCGCGAGGTCATCCTCTCGGTGGAGGGCCTCAACGTGTTCTATGGCCGCAAGCACGTCGTCCACGACGTCAGCTTCGACCTCGCCAAGGCGGAGGTCGTCGCGCTCGTCGGCGAGTCGGGCTCCGGCAAGACCACGATCTCGCGGTCGATCGGCGGCCTGCACAAGGACTGGACCGGCGTCATCAACTTCGAGGGCGACGAGCTCGCGAAGGGGGCTCGCCAGCGCAGCGCGCTCAACCGCAAGCGCCTGCAGTACATCTTCCAGAACCCCTACCTGTCGTTGAACCCACGGCTGACGATCGAGCAGATCGTCAAGCGGCCGATGGAGCTCTTCGGCATCGCCTCGGGCAAGGAGGCCACCGACCGTGCGGTCGACCTGCTCGACCAGGTCGCCCTCGGCCCGCGGATGCTGCGCTACCAGGCGAGCCGGCTCTCGGGAGGCGAACGCCAGCGCGTCGCCATCGCTCGCGCGCTCGCGGCCGAGCCCGACGTGATGATCTGCGACGAGATCACCTCGGCGCTCGACGTGTCGGTGCAGGGCTCGATCGTCGAGCTGCTCGAGGGGCTGCGGCTCTCGCGCGGCATCAGCATGGTGTTCGTGACCCACAACCTCGCGCTGGTGCGCTCGATCGCGGCTCGCGTGGAGATCCTCCAGGCCGGCCGGGTGGTGGAGGCGGGGCCGGTGGTCGAGGTCATGGACCACCCGAAGCAGGAGTACACCCGCAACCTGCTCGCCAACAGTCCCCGGATCGACTGACCGGGGCTCGATGCCGACGCGAGCGCCAGAGTCCCGACTCTCGGGCCTGGTCTTCACCGACCCACAGGCCGACCCCGCGTGGGAGCGGTCGGTCGTGCCCGCGCGCGCCGCCGCGGAGCTCCCGACGAGCCTCCGCTCCGTCGACGTGCAGGTCGCGGGCGCCGGCACCACGTGGGACCTCGAGGCCTGGCGGGCGGAGACCCACACGCTCGCCCTGGTGCTCGTCCAGGACGGGACCGTCGTGCACGAGTGGTACGCCGACGGGCTCGACGCGAGCACGACGTTCCTCGGTGCGTCGATGAGCAAGTCCGCGCTCGCGCACCTCGTCGGTCGTGCGGTGCGCTCCGGCGCCCTGGACGTCGACGACGAGGTCACGGCCCACGTCCCCGAGCTGGCCGGGTCGGGGTACGCCGGCGTCCGGGTCCGCGACCTTCTCACCATGACCTCCGGCGTCGACTGGGTGGAGGACCACCGCGATCCCGAGAGCCTGGCCTCCCGGCTGCTCGGCTCCTTCCTCGACGGTGGCGACTCTCGTGGACTGCTGTCCCTGGTCGGTGCGGGCACGGCCCCCGGCACGCACTACGCCTACTGCACCGCCGACTCGCAGGTGCTCGACTGGGTGCGCGAGCGCGCGACAGGACGTGCCTTCGCGGACGAGCTGACCACCTTGTGGGCGGAGCTGGGTTGCACCTCCGACGCGTACGTCGGCGTCGACGGCGCCGGCGTGGCTCTGGCCGGCGGTGCCGTGACCGCGACGGCCCGTGACTGGGCGCGGCTCGGCATGCTGGCGGCCGAGAGGTCCGAGTGGGCCGACGCGGCCGCGCGGCCGGCCCACCCCTTCCTGGCGCCGGGTCGGCTGCCCAGCTCGCTCACGGCCCACGCCGGCTTCGGCTACCACTGGTGGCCGCTCGACACCGCCGGCCGCCGGGTCGTCGCCGACGGCAGCCGCGGCCAGTTCACCGCGGTCGACCGCGAGACCGGCGCCGTCGTGGTCAAGACGTCGCTGTGGCCGTACGACGACGCCTGGGCCGACCGGCACTTCCGTGACCTGAGCTATCTCGGTCTGCACACCCTGCTCGACGCGCTCGATCCACCACACGAAGAGAGGCACCGCCCGTGAACCGCAACGTCATCATCACCTGCGCTCTGACCGGGGCCGGCGACACCGTCGGCAGGTCGGAGCACGTGCCGGTGACACCTGAGCAGATCGCCGAGGCCGGTATCGCGGCCGCTCGTGCTGGTGCGGCGATCGTGCACGTGCACGTGCGTGATCCCGAGACGGGCAAGGGTTCGCGCGAGGTGGCGTACTACCGCGAGGCCGTGGAGATCATCCGCGCCTCCGACGTGGACGTCATCGTGAACACGACGGCGGGGATGGGCGGCGATCTCGTGCTCGACCCGCAGCACCCGACGTCCTTCGTGGAGGGCACGGACCTGGTCAGCGGCGTCGAGCGGCTCGCGCACGTCGAGGAGCTGCTGCCCGACATCTGCACCCTCGACTGCGGCAGCCTCAACTTCGGGGAGGGCAGCCTGGTCTACGTGAGCACCCCGGACATGCTGCGCGAGGGGGCGAAGAGGATCCAGGAGCTCGGTGTCCGGGTCGAGATGGAGATCTTCGACACCGGTCACCTGTGGTTCGCCAAGGAGCTCGTGGCCGAGGGGCTCATCGACTCGCCGGCGATGTTCCAGCTCTGCATGGGGATCCCGTACGGCGCCCCGGCGGACCCGTTGACGCTGCAGTCCATGGTGGCCCAGCTGCCCGAGGGGGCGGTGTGGGCGTCGTTCGCGCTCGGTCCGATGCAGATGCCGTGGGTCGCTCAGTCGATCCTGCTCGGGGGGCACGTGCGGGTGGGGCTCGAGGACAACCTCTACCTCCGCAAGGGAGTCAAGGCGACCAACGCGCAGCTGGTCGAGCAGGCGCGCACGATCGTCGAGGGCATGGGTGCCAAGGTCGCCACACCTGACGAGGCCCGTGAGATCCTCAAGCTGAAGGCACGCTGATGCGCCCTGACCCCTCCGCGGTCCGCACCGTCGTGTGCGCCGGCACCGGCGTCATCGGCGGTGGCTGGGTGGCCTACTTCCTGGCCCGCGGGTACGACGTCGTGGCCTGGGACCCGGCGGCGGGCGCGGAGGAACGGCTGCGGCACCTGGTCGACGCGGCGTGGCCCGCGCTCACCGAGCTCGGGCTCGCCGAGGGGGCCGACCGCTCCCGGCTCACCTTCGAGCCCGACCTGGCGAGGGCCTGCGCGCGGGCCGACTTCGTCCAGGAGAGCGCACCGGAGGACCTCGACCTGAAGCGCCGGCTGCTCGCCGACATCGATGCCGCGACCCCGGCCGGGGTGGTGGTCTCGTCCTCGACGTCGGGCTACCCGATGACCGACATGCAGACCGAGTGCGCGACACCCGGCCGCACGGTGGTGGGCCACCCCTTCAACCCGCCGTACCTCATCCCGTTGGTGGAGGTGGTGGGCGGCAAGCTGACCGACGACGACGTGGTGGCCTGGGCGTCGGACTTCTTCCGGCTGGCCGGGAAGTCGGTGATCACCATGGAGCACGAGGTGCCCGGCTTCATCGCGAACCGGCTGCAGGAGGCGCTGTGGCGCGAGGCCCTGCACATGGTGGCGTCGGGGGAGGCCACCGTCGAGCAGATCGACTTGTCGATCACCGACGGCCCCGGTCTGCGCTGGCCGATCCACGGGCCGATGATGACCTTCCACCTGGCCGGCGGGCAGGGCGGGATGGCACACATGCTCGACCACTTCGGCCCGTCCCTCCTCGCGCCCTGGACGAGGCTGACCGCACCGGAGCTGACCACCGGGCTGCGCGACGCGGTGGTCGAGGGCTGCGAGCGGGAGGCCGAGGGCCGCACCATCGACGACCTCGTCGCCGAGCGCGACCGCGGGGTCATCGCGGTGCTGCGAGCGCTGGGCCGGGCGTGAGCCTGACGGTCTGGCGCGAGCCCGTCCAGGAGGCCTGGATCGACTACAACGGGCACGTCTCGGAGCCCTACTACGTCCTGGTGATGGGGCACGCGACCGACGCCGTGATGGACGCGCTCGGGATGGGCCCCGACTACCAGGCCGCGCACGACTCGTCCTTCTACACCGTCGAGGCGCACGTGCGGTACCTCGCGGAGATCCGCTCCGGCCTCGAGCTCGAGGTGCGGTCGTCGGTGATCGGGTACGCCGGCAAGCTGGCGTGGTTCTGGCACGAGCTGTGGGCCGATGGTCGGCTGCGTGCGACCGAGGAGGTCCTCGGCGTCCACGTGAGCGCAGGTGCCTCCACGCCGTTCCCCGCCGACGTGCTGGCGCGGCTGAGCGAGGTGACCGTCGAGCCTCCCGAGGCGGCGAGCCGCCGGATCGCGCTGCGCACGTAGGGGCCCACACCCGTGGTCCGCCGGCCGCCCGGCGACGACGGACTAGGGGCGGAGCCGCCGCAGGAGCGCGTGGTGCCGGCGGCCGTAGTCCTCCACGGCGTCGAGGACCGGTGCGAGATCGCGCCCTGCCGCGGTGAGCTCGTAGCGGACGGTGCCCTTGTCCTCGGTACGCCGTGCGAGGCCCCACGCGCACAGCTCGCGGAGCCGTGCCGTCAGCACGGCATCGGTGACGCCGGGCAGCTCGTCGCGCACCTCGCCGTACCGCTCGGCTCCGCCGAGCAGTGCGCGTACGACGCCGCCGGCCCAGCGGCGGCCGAGCAGCAGCATCGCCGCCTCGAACGGCTCGCAGACGGCGAGGTCGCCTGAGCCGGCCGCGCGGCGGCCGATGGTGGGAGTGGTCGTCTCGGTCACTATGTAGTTCAGAGTAGCCGAGAGCGCCTGAGCACCTGGGAATACCCCGAGCACTATCTTGTTCATAGTGGCAGGACCACTACCTTGGAGGCATGAGCGCGATGCAGTTCGGCATCTTCACCGTCGGCGACGTCACCCCCGACCCGACGACCGGCCGGGCACCGACCGAGCACGAGCGGATCAAGAACACCGTCGCGATCGCCGAGAAGGCCGAGGAGATCGGCCTCGACGTCTTCGCGACCGGCGAGCACCACAACCCGCCGTTCGTGCCGTCGTCGCCGACGACCCTGCTCGGTTACATCGCCGCCCGCACCGAGCGGCTCATCCTCTCCACCTCCACGACGCTGATCACGACCAACGACCCGGTCAAGATCGCCGAGGACTTCTCGGTCCTCCAGCACCTCAGTGACGGACGCGTCGACCTGATGCTCGGGCGCGGCAACACCGGCCCGGTCTACCCGTGGTTCGGCGAGGACATCCGTCAGGCCATCCCGCTCACCGTCGAGAAGTACGACCTGCTCCGCCGGCTCTGGCGCGAGGAGGTCGTCGACTGGGAGGGCCAGTTCCGCACGCCGCTCCAGGGCTTCACCCTCGCGCCGCGCCCGCTGGACGGCGTAGCGCCGTTCGTGTGGCACGGATCGATCCGCACGCCCGAGATCGCCGAGCTCGCGGCGTACCACGGTGACGGGTTCTTCGCGAACCACATCTTCTGGCCGGCCTCCCACACCGAGCGGATGATCGCCTTCTACCGCCAGCGCTTCGAGCACTACGGCCACGGCGCCGCCCACCAGGCGATCGTCGGGCTGGGCGGGCAGATCTTCATGCGCCGCAACAGCCAGGACGCGGTGCGCGACTTCCGCCCCTACTTCGACGTGGCCCCCGTCTACGGTCACGGCCCGTCCCTGGAGGACTTCAGCGCGCAGACGCCACTGACCGTCGGCTCCCCGCAGGAGGTGCTGGAGCGCACGCTCGGCTTCCGTGAGTACGTCGGCGACTACCAGCGCCAGCTGTTCCTGGTCGACCACGCCGGCCTGCCGCTCAAGACGGTGCTGGAGCAGCTCGACCTGCTCGGCGAGATCCTGCCCGACCTGCGCGCGGGCTTCGCCGAGGGCCGCCCCGCCGACGTCCCGGACGCGCCGACCCACGCCTCGCTCGTCGCGGCCCAGGCGGGCCGGGCCAGCGGGACCAGCCGGACCAGCCGGGCGACCGAGCCGGCCGAGGCGCTGTCGTGACGAGCCTGGTGGTGGTCAGCGGAGGCCTGCGCGAGCCGTCGTCGACCCGCCTGCTGGCCGACCGCTTGTCCACAGCCGTGGTCGCCGACCTGAGGCGGGAGGGCGTGGACACCACGGTCGAGACGATCGAGCTGCGCCCGCTGGGGCACGCGATCATGGACGCGATGCTCACCGGCTTCGCCGGTGACGCGCTCGACGGGGTCATCGGGCTCCTGCGCGGCGCCGATGGGCTCGTCGCGGTGACGCCGTCGTTCAACGCGTCCTACAGCGGACTCTTCAAGTCGTTCTTCGACGTGCTGCCCGAGGAGACGCTGAGCGGCATGCCGGTGCTCATCGCCGCGACCGGTGGCACCGAGCGGCACTCGCTCGTGCTCGAGCACGCGCTGCGGCCGATGTTCTCCTACCTGGAGGCGGTCGTCTCGCCGACGGCGGTGTACGCCGCCACCGAGGACTTCGGCAGCGTCGACTCCGAGGGAGCACTCAGCCGACGCATCGACCGAGCGGCCTCGGACTTCTCACGGCTGCTGCGCTCGTGCGGCGCACGCCAGCCGCGGGACGCCTGGGGCGAGGAGCTGGGCGCGATGCAGAGGTTGCTGGGTCTCGACTGACCGCTCGGCTCTCGACTGACCGCTCGCAAGCTCGCTGCTCGACCACCGAAGGTGTCGAAGTGGGTTGCTGTTGTCCGTGGGCACGGGCAGGCTCGTGCCCATGCAGACCGGGGGATCGCCATCAACCCAAGCCCACGCCGTCCGTCCGGCTGAGCCGGCCGACCTGCCCCTGCTCGCCGACATCGAGGACGCCGCCGACCAGCTCTTCACGTCCGTCTTCGGCGACGTCGACTGGGATCCGCCTTCCGACGGCGCCGAGCGCGCCGCGGAGCCCGGCATCCTGCTGGTGGCCGGAGACCCGGTCGTCGGCTTCGCCCACGTGCTCTTCCTCGACGGCGAGGCGCACCTCGAGCAGATCGCCGTGCACCCCAGCTCGATGGGGCAGGGCATCGGCACCGCCCTGCTCGAGGCCGCCTGCCTCGCCGCCCGGGAAGCGGGGTTCACCGAGATCTCGCTGACCACCTTCGCCGACGTCCCGTGGAACGCGCCCTTCTACGCCGCCCGCGGGTTCGCCGTGGTCGAGGACCTCTCTCCCCGCCACCAGGCGCTGCGCGCCCACGAGCAGGCGATGGGTCTGGACCGGCACGGTCCCCGCGTGGTCATGAGCCGGTCCCTCGGGGGGCCTGCACCCCCTCTCGCCGCGACGTCCTGACACCGACGGCGTCCGCTCGTGAGGTACCTCACGAGCGGTCGGGAGGCGTCCGACCCCGTGACATGATGCCCGCCATGACCAGCGACAACGGCCAGGCAGACGCGTCAGCGGCGACATCTGGGGGGCGCACCTTCGAGACCATCGGGGTGATCGGCCTCGGGACCATGGGCGCCGGCATCGCCGAGGTCTTCGCCCGCAACGGGTTCGCCGTGGTCGGCGTCGAGCAGAACGACGCAGCGGTCCAACGGGGCCGCGAGCACCTCGAGCACTCCACCGGGCGAGCCGTCGCCCGCGGCAAGATCACCGAGGCAGAGCAGCACGAGATCCTGGACCGGATCACCTTCGCCACCGACCTCAAGGCGCTCGCCCACGCAGACCTGGTCGTCGAGGCGGTCATCGAGTCCCTGGCCATCAAGAAGGACATCTTCCGCCGGCTCGACGACGTCGTCCGGCCCGACGCGATCCTGGCGACCAACACCTCGTCCCTCTCGGTCACCGAGATCGGCACCGCCAACCGGAGCCCGGGGCGCGTCATCGGCGTGCACTTCTTCAACCCCGCCCCGGTGCAGAACCTCGTCGAGATCGTCCGGACGGTCGTCACCGAGCCGAGCGTGCTCGCCGACGTCGAGGCCCTCATGGGCCGGGTGGGCAAGAACCCCGTCATCTGCGGCGACAAGGCCGGGTTCATCGCCAACACCCTGCTCTTCGGCTACCTCAACCACGCGGTGTCGATGTTCGAGAACAAGTACGCCACCCGCGAGGACATCGACGCGGCGATGCGCTTCGGCTGCGGCTACCCGATGGGACCGCTCGCGCTGCTCGACCTGATCGGCCTCGACACGGCGTACGAGATCCTCGACACGATGTACAAGGAGGGCCGCGACCGGCTGCACGCGCCCGCGCCGATCCTGAAGCAGATGGTCATCGCGGGCCAGCTCGGCCGCAAGTCCGGCCACGGCTTCTACACCTACGCCGAGCCCGACAGCCACCAGGTCGTCCCCGACTTCCGGACCCCGAAGGAGTCCGACCAGCCGCAGCTGCGCCACGACATCCGCACCGTCGGGGTCGTCGGCACCGGCACCATGGCCAGCGGGATCGTCGAGGTCTTCGCCAAGGCCGGGTACGACGTCCTCTTCGTCGGCCGGACCGCCGACAAGGTCGCCACCGTGAGCGCGACCGTCGAGCGTTCGCTCGACAAGGCGATCCAGAGGGGCAAGCTCCCCGAGGACAGCAAGGCGGAGATCCTCGGCCACCTCACCGGCAGCACGTCGCTCGACGACCTCGCCGGGGTGGACCTCGTGGTCGAGGCGATCGCCGAGGACCTCAACGTCAAGACCACGCTCTTCGAGAACCTCGACGAGATCTGCAAGGAGGGCGCCATCCTGGCGACCACCACCTCCTCGTTGCCCGTCATCTCGCTGGCCACCGCGACCAAGCGCCCGCAGGACGTGGTGGGGATGCACTTCTTCAACCCCGCGCCGGTGATGAAGCTGGTGGAGATCGTCTCGACCGTCGCCACGTCCGACGACGTGGCCGAGACCGCCCGCGCCCTGTGCGCCTCTCTCGGCAAGGTGCCTGTCTCGTGTGGCGACCGGGCGGGGTTCATCGTCAACGCGCTGCTGTTCCCCTACCTCAACGACGCGGTGAAGATGCTCCAGGCCCACTACGCCACGGCCGACGACATCGACACCGCCATGAAGCAGGGCTGTGCCCTCCCGATGGGACCCTTCGAGCTGCTCGACGTGGTCGGCAACGACGTGAGCCTGGCGATCCAGCGGGAGCTCTACCTCGAGTTCCGCGAGCCGGGGTTCGCGCCCGCGCCGCTGTTGGAGCACCTCGTCACGGCGGGCTACCTGGGTCGCAAGACCCAGCGCGGCTTCCGGGACTATTCGTCGAGCAGTCGGCCGTGAGGAACGAACGGCCGGCGTCGCTCGACGAGGTCGAGTAGCCCCGCGACCGAGCTCGCGAGGTCGCGCCAGGGCGTATCGAGACACCGGTGAGCCGACCCTCGGTCTCAGCTGCGGAGGTCAGCCACCATGACCGCCAGCTTGGCCCGCGAGCTGATGTCGAGCTTGCGATAGATGTGCGACAGGTGCGCGTCGACGGTCCTCGGTGACAAGAAGAGCTCGCCGGCGATCTGCCGGCTGGTCTTGCCGTCGGCGACCCGCTCGGCGACCTGGCGTTCGGCCTTGGTGAGCGAGTCCAGCGCGGAGACGGTCTCCTCGTGGTGGTCGGCGAAGACGGCGGCGGCTGCTTCGATGGCGGCCGAGGTGGCCTGACCGTCCTCGATCCAGCCGTCGGGGACGGTGCGCGCCGGATCGATTCGCTTGAGCGCGGCGTACCCCCAGGGGACGGCGAGCCGCGGTGCTCGCAGGGCCCGGGCGACAGCGGCCAGCTGGCGTGCCTGGCGGCTGCCGCCCCGTCGATCGGCGGCCAGGGCCAGCCCGTCGAACGCGTCAGCGACGCGCAGCGGCATCGGCATCGCCGCGGCCTGCTCAAGGGCGTAGAGGAACGTCGTCGCCGCCTGCTCGGGCTCGTCCTGGGCCAGCAGGGCGTGCGCCAGGGTGAGTCGTCCGTCGACCGCGTCGCGCCCGAGCCGGCAGCTGTCGGCCAGCACGACGACGTCGGCGGCGAGTCCGGCCGCCCGGGCGAAGTCGCCGGCCAGGAAGTGGTCGCGGGCGTCCTGGGCGAGCACGGGCAGCCGCACCGCCCAGGGGAGGCTCTCCCGGTCGACGGTGTTGGCAGGGGTCTCGGGCTCGATCTGGCGGAGCACGACCTCCGCGAGGAGCGCCATCCTGTCCTCGGCGAGCTTCTCGGCCTCGCGCAGGGCGCCACGCGCAGCAGAGGCGGCCTCGACCGAACGGCCCTGCTCGAGCGCGATCCGCGCCATCAGCGTGCGGACGGACAGCGTCACGAAGCGCTCGACGTTGGCCGACGTGAGCGAGTGGATGCGCTGCGCGCTCTCGGTCGCCTCGGGGAACTCGCCGCGCGAGACCTGCACGTCGACGATGGTGCGCATCGCCGCGGCCTCGACCTGGCCGGTCGGGTCGAGCGCGATCGCCCGTCGCGCCTCGGTCTCGGCGTCGGTCAGGACGCCCGCGTCGAGATGCATCTCCGCACGGATGGCGGCGTTGCGGGAGAGCTCGAGCGCCGGGTCCGGCGCCGCCTCCGCGTGCTGGTCGGAGCGTTCGAGGAGCCACAGGCCCTCGTAGGTGCCGCGCACCTCGGAGGCGGCGATGCCGGCTCGCCGCGCGACCTGGGCGCCGATCGCCGCCGGGCCGTCGCCGCTGACGATGACCTCCTCGAGGATCTCGACCGCCTCGCGCGCCCGCATCGCGGTGTAGAGCGAGGAGAAGACGCGGTTGGCGAGGCCGTAGCCCAGGTCGCGGGTCGCCGGGTCCGCCACCGCGGCGGTGATCGCCGCTCGCATGACCTTCAGGTCGGCGAGCCACGGCGCGTCGGCGGCGCCGGAGTTGAGGTCGACCGGCGCCACCCGGTCCGCCCAGCGGATCAGGCCCTGGGCTGCCTGCGCGGCATCATCGGTGGAACCGGCGAGGATCGCGCCGTGCCGGCGGATCGGCGTCAGCATGTCGAGGCGCCCGTCGGGGCGCACCTCGATGAGGCTGCGACGGGCCAGGCCGGCCGCCAGTCCCGCCGCGTGGTCACGGGACACACCGACGATGTCGGCCAGGACGTCGATGCTCACCGGCACCGTCATCTGAGCCAACCGCCGGAAGCAGCGCCGCTGCTCCTCGTCGAGCAGCTCGAAGGACGCGTGCACGGCCTCGGTGAGCGACGCCGTCGGCGCCACGTTGGTCAGCCCGACCAGTGCGATCTGCACGGCCAGCTGCTCGATGAGCAGGGGGAGCCCGCCGGTCGCGGTCAGCAGGCGGCGTACGTCGGGGCCGTGCTCGGCCAGGTCGACGGGGTACCCCCCGGCTGCCTCGATGCGCGCCAGGAACAGGTCGACCGCCGGTCCGGCGAGCGGCTCGTGCGCGCCGGGGACCGGCAGTGGGCCGACCCGCACCACCCGCTCGCCCGGCTGGCCCGCCATGGTGCGCGCGGTGAGCGCGATCCGGGCTCCGCTGGTGGTCTCGACGAGCTCCTGGAGCGCGGGACCGAGCCCGTCGGCGTCGACGTCGACGCCGTCGACCACCAGCAGCGTGTCGGTGCCGTCGAGCGCCCGGCTGAGCGCGCCGCGGGTGCTGTCGCCGGGAGCCGCCTCGACGTGCATGCCGTCGAGGCAGGCAGCCAGGATCGACTCCGAGGTGCGCAACCCCTGCGCGTTCACCCAGGTCGACGGCTCCCGACGGGCGGCGAGATGCCGCACCAGGAGCGTCTTGCCGCTCCCGGGCGGGCCGACCACGCTGACCCAGCGCGCGCTCGACAGCGCATCGTCGAGCTGGAGGTGGACGCGCTCGCGCCCCAGGCACGGGGTCAGCACGGGCACAACCTATCGCGGGTGTCCGGTGAGCCCGAGTGGGATTACGTAGGACTACCGATGCCCGGACAGCGGCGTCCGGGCCAAGGTAGTGCTCGTCCTCGCAGCGCCGGACCGATCGGGGGACGGGCCGGGCGACGAGGACGGCGCACAGTGCGAGACGTGGCCGCGGGTCTCAGGGGAGCCCGCGGCCACTCCGTCTGCTCCGTCGACGCGGACTCCGCGTGCCGTCGAGCACGCGAGCTCCGGGGTTCCTACGCCACCCCGGAGGTCCGTCCGCCGAGGCCGTCTCTGGCGTGAGCGGCCTTGGCGGACGGCCGTACGCTGCCCGCATGAGGATGCCGTCATGAGGATTCTGGTGTTCCTGGGGCTTCTCGTCCTCGGCGCCCTCGTGGTCGTGGCCGTCCTTCGTGCTCACCAGCGGCGCGCTGCCGAACGCAAGGCCGCCGAGCTCGACCCGGTGAAGCAGCTCGCCTTCGAGGACATCACCGCCCTCGGGGTGGAGCTGCAGGACTTCGACCTCGAGCTTGCCGGGCGGGAGCTCGACGCGGGCGCGCGGGCGGACTACCAGCGGGCGCTCGACGCGTACGACGCCGCGAAGACGGCCGGCGACCGGATCACCGCCCCCGACGACATCCGGCACATCACCGGGATCCTCGAGGACGCGCGCTACGCGATGGCCTGCGTGTCGGCGCGGGTGGAAGGCCGGCCGCTGCCGACCCGGCGACCCCCGTGCTTCTTCGACCCGCGACACGGTCTGTCGGTCACCGACGTGACCTACGCGCCTCCTGGCGGCGCGCCCCGAGCCGTCCCGGCGTGCGCGCTGGACGCCGAGCGGGTCCGGGTCGGTGCCGAGCCCGACGTGCGCCAGGTGATGGTGGGCTCCCGGCGGGTGCCCTACTGGCAGGGCGGCCCGGCGTACCGCCCCTACGCGATGGGCTACTTCGGCGCCTTCGGGCCGATGGACTGGATGTTCATGGGCCTGATGTTCGGGGCCTTCGACGGGCTCGGCGAGGGCATCGGAGCGATGGCCGAAGGCATCGGTGACGGCCTCGGCGGGATGTTCGACGGCATCGGGGACATGTTCTGAGACGGCCAGGCTGACCGTGCGCGTCGAAACCCGATGAGACGACAGGTGACCGTGGGGACGGCCCTACGCACCTCACCGGGCTTCGTGACCTCGCTCAGCTGCCCTCCTCAACCACCGGACAGCGCGAGGCCGCCGGTCAGCTCCATCAGGCGGGCGGCGACGAGGTCCAGGTCGGCGCGCTGGGCGACGGGGTCACCGGACGGCAGCACGGAGCTCCACTGGACCAGGAAGCTGCCGCGCAGCTGGCCGGCGCCGGTCGGGCGGGCGAAGACCCCCCAGTGCAGGTGCTCCAGCCCCTCGCCGTTCCTCGCGACCTGGACGCGCGGAACGTTCAGCACGTCGACCGCCGCGCGTTCGAGGGCTACCAGGAGCTCGCCCTGACGGCGTGCCTCCTGTGCCGTCAGGGCAGCGAGGTCGGCGTGCCGGCGCGGCATCAGGTAGGTGACGAGCGGCAGCGCGAACGGCTGGAAGGGGACCCCGAGCATGAAGAGGTCGTCGCGCCAGTAGATGTACTCGTGCGCGTCGTCGGCCTGACTGCGCTCGCAGATCGGGCAGTCCTCGACCGTCAGACCCCCGCGGAGCGGCTCCTCGCCGGGACGCTCCAGGGCGCGGACGGCGCCCGACTCGTCGAGCGGGAACGAAGGCGCCGACCGCCACTCGGGCGGCCCGTACCCGTCCTCGGCGATGCGTGCACTGACCCGGTCGTACCACTCCTGCGCTGACTCCGGCATCCGCACATTCTCCCTCGGCCCTGCTCCCTCCCCCCGCCGCGTAGCCTTCTCTGGTGCCACCAGGACCCTTGTTCACCAGGACGCTCGGCGAGCGCGGGCCCCGGTTGGTCTTCTGCCACGGGCTGTTCGGGCAGGGGCGCAACTGGACCCAGGTGGCGAAGGCCTTCGCCGACGACCACCGGGTGACCCTCGTCGACCTGCCCGACCACGGCCGGTCTCCGTGGACCGACCGGTTCGACTACCCGGCGATGGCCGAGGAGCTCGTGCCGTTGCTCGAGGACGGCGACCCCGTGGCCCTGGTCGGCCACTCGATGGGGGGCAAGGTCGCGATGCTCGCGACGCTGGCCCACCCGGAGCTGGTCGAGCGGCTGTGCGTGGTCGACGTGGCGCCGACGACGTACGCCTCGGCCAGCGAGTTCGAGAGGTACGTCGCCGCGATGCGGGCGCTCGACCTCGAGAGCCTCCAGGGTCGCGACGACGCCGACGCGGGGCTGGCCGAGGCGGTCCCCGACCCGACCGTCCGTTCGTTCCTGCTGCAGAACCTGCGGCGTGAGGGAGATGGCCAGGCTGTCGGATGGCGCTGGCAGATGAACCTCGACGTGCTGGGCGACAACCTCGACCTCCTGCGCGGCTGGCCCGAGGAGGCCGCGGCCGACCTGCCGCCGTACGACGGGCCAGTGCTGTGGATCGCCGGTTCGGAGTCGGCGTACGTCCGCGACGAGCACGCCGAGACCATGGAGCGGCACTTCCCGAAGGTCCGGCGGGTGAGCGTCAAGGGCGCCGGCCACTGGGTGCACTCGGAGCAGCCTGCGGTCTTCATCGAGGTGCTGCGGAGGTTCCTGGCCGCCCGTCGATCCTGAGCTCCGTGCTGTGGCTCCGTGCTGTGGCTCCGTGCTGTGGGGCTCCGTGGAGGGCGGCCTACGGAGAGGCCTGGCGGGCCCGGTAGGCCGCGACGGCGTTGCGGTTGCCGCAGGTGGTCGAGCAGAAGCGTCGTGAGCGGTTGCGGGACAGGTCGAGCACGATGCCCTCGCAGCCCTCGTCGGCGCAGATGCCGAGGCGCGACATCTCGTCGGCACGGATCACGTCGATCATGGCCATCGCGGTCTCGACGGTGATCCGTGTGGCCAGGGGGGCCGACTGGTCGACGGCGTGGAGGTGCCAGTCCCAGTTGTCGTGGCGGGCGAGCTGGGGGAGTGCCTGCGCCTTGGCGAGCATCTCGTTGACGATCTCGACGGCGTGGTCACGCTCGGCGAGGAAGAGCTCGCGCAGCACCGGGCGCAGCTCGTGGATCGAGCGCAGCTCGTCGAGGTCACGGTCGCGACGACCGGTGTACTCGTACTGCGCGAGGAGCGCGTCGAGGTCGGCGACGGTCTCCAGGGTCTCCGGATCCTCGGCGGTGTTGACCAGCTGCACGGCCGCCTGGAGGTTCACCTCGGTGTCATGGGCGAAACGCATGTTGACAGGTTACCTCACGACCATCTAGCGTCATGTGCCATGACGGCGTTGACTCATGACATCGACCAGACCGTGCCGATGTCGCACCCGCGCGCGGGGCTGGCCCTGGCGCTCGGGTCCGCCGTGTCGTTCGGTCTCTCGGGAGCCCTGGCCCGCCCGCTCCTGGAGAGCGGGTGGAGCGCCGGCACCGTCTCCATGTTCCGCATCGCCATCGCCGGCCTGGCCGTCCTGCCCTTCGGGTTGTCGGCGCTGCGCGGTCGCTGGTCGCTGCTGCGCGCCAACGCCGGGACGCTGCTGCTCTACGGCCTGGTCGCGGTGACCGTCGCGCAGTTCTGCTACTTCTCCGCGGTGCGGCACATGGAGGTGGCTCCGGCGCTGCTGATCGAGTTCACCGCTCCCGCGACGGTGGTGGCCTGGATGTGGCTGCGGCACGGCCAGCGCCCCGGGCGGGTCACCTTCCTCGGGGCTGCGATCGCCGTGCTCGGACTGGTCCTGGTCCTCGACCTGCTCTCAGGCGCCGACCTCAGCACAGCCGGCGTGCTGTGGGCCCTGGCCGCGATGGTCGGGTGCACCACCCACTTCGTGGTCTCCGGCGACACCACCAACGGGCTGCCGCCGCTCACCCTGGCCGCGGGGGGCTTCGTGGTCGCGACCGTCGCGCTCGCGACCCTGGGCCTGACCGGGCTGCTGCCGATGGCCACCGCGTCGGAGCAGGTGACGTACGCCGGCACGTCGGTCTCGCCCTGGGTCGTGCTGGTCACCCTCGGGCTGGTCACCGCCGCCCTGCCCTACACCCTCGGCATCGCCGCCGCGCGCCACCTCGGCTCGCGACTGGCGTCCTTCGTCGCGCTCAGCGAGGTCGTCGCCGGTGTCCTGTGGGCGATCGTGCTGCTCGGCGAGGTGCCGCGCCCGGTGCAGGTGCTGGGGGGCGTGCTGATCCTGACGGGGGTCGTCGCGGTCAAGCTCGGCGAGCGCTCGATCCGGACAGTCGACCCGTTGCCGGTCTGAGGGTCGGCCTCGGGCCGCCGGTGGTCTCGTGACGGTCGCTGCGCGACCTCCGACCACCGAGGACCGCTATCTGGCGTCCTGCTTCTTGATGACGATCTCGCGGGTGAGCATCAGGATCGCGGCGGCGGTGGGGATGGCCAGGAGCGCGCCGACGACACCTAGGAGGGCGGCGCCGACGAGGGCCGCGATGACCGTGACCGCCCCGGGGATGTCGACCGAGCGGGACATCACGCGGGGGTAGATCAGGTAGTTCTCGACCTGCTGGTAGATCACGTAGAAGATCACGCAGGCCAGGCCGATCTTCGGGTCCTCCGCGAAGGCGATGGCGCTCACGAGCACGGCGCCGATCGTGGCGCCGATCATGGGGATGACGTCGAGCAGCGCGACCACGAAGGCCAGCGCGACGGCGTACTCGCCCAGGCCGACGATGAACAGGAAGATCAGCGACGACACGCCCGCGCAGACGGCGACGATGAAGGCGCCCGAGACATAGCCGCCGACCGACTCGATCACCCGGTCGCCGAGCTTGCTGACCCGGTCGCGCCGCGACGCGGGAGCCAGCCGGTAGAGCGCGTTCTTGGTCGTCTCCAGGCCGGCGAGGAAGTAGAGCGTCAGCACGATGATGACGAACGCGTTGGCGAAGGCCGACAGCACCCGCAGGCCGAAGCCGAGCACGCCGCCGAAGAGACCGGAGGCCCAGTTGCCCTGCGAGACGTAGTCGCGCACGCGGTCGATGACGTCGTACTTGTCGTCGAGCTCTTGGACGTAGTGGTTGCCCTGCAGCTGGTCCAGCCACTGGGGCGCGTTGTCAGAGATGCCGGCGACCTGGTCGCTGATGACAGGGCCGATCGCCATCACGAAGAGGGTGAGGCCGATCAGCACCCACACGATCACCATGAGCACGGCGTAGGAGCGGCGCAGGCCGCGCCGGACGATCGCCTCCACGACCGGGTTGAGCCCCGCGGCCAGGAACAGGGCGACGACGATCAGGATCAGGACGCTGGAGATCCGCTGGACCTGCTGGCCGAGGAAGATCGCCAGCAGCGCGCCCGCAGCGCCGAAGAAGCCGATGTAGAACGGCGAGTGGCGCGACAGGGGGCGCCCGGGCTCGCCCAGGTCCTCGGACTCGTCTGAGTCGTCAGCGCCGGCGTCGACCATCTCGTCGAGGTCGGGGCGGTCCTCCTCCGGCCGGGCGTCGGCGGGGGCTGCGTCCTCAGCCCGCTCCGCCGCCTCCTCGGCGCGGAAGGCGGCCTCTCGGGCGGTCTCGGCTGCCTCATCGGCAACCTTCGCCGCCTTGCGGCCGATCAGGACTCGTCCTTGACGTCCGCGGGCTCGTCCTCGGTGAAGCCCTCCACGACGTCGCGCAGCGACGCGAGCTGGGCCACGATCGTGTCGCGGCGCCGGGAGACGCGGCTGATCTCGGCCTTGACGGCCGCGAGCTCCCGGTCTGCCTGGGCGGTGCCGGTCGCGGTGATCGAGTCGGCCTGCTTCTGCGCCGAGCTGACGATCTGCTCGGCCTCGCGGCGGGCCCGCTGCAGCAGCGCCTCCGCCTCGGTCTTGGCCTGTTGACGCTGGCTGCTCGCGTGGCTGGTCGCCTCGCGGGCCCGTTCCTCGGCCGCGCTCGCCCGCTGCTCGGCCTCGGTCACCAGGCGCTGGGTCTCGGCGGTCGCGGTGGCGTGGTGGTCGGTGGCCTCCTTGGCCAGCCGCTCCTTCTCCACCGCCAGCGTGCGCCGCGCTTCCTGGACCTCGCGGTCTGCGGCGGCCCGCGCCTGCTCGGCGTCCCGCTTGGCCGTCACCCGCAGCTCGTTGGCCTCCTGCTGGGCCGCCAGCCGCAGCTGGTCGGCCTCGCGCTTGGCCGAGGCGAGGATGTCGCCGGCCTCACCCTCAGCGAGGCTGCGCTCCTGGTCGGCGTCGGCCTTCGCCCGGGCCCGCATCTCGTCGAGCTCCTTGAGCTGGACCACGCGCATGTCATCGGCCTCGCGGGCCGCGTCGGCGCGGATCGCGTCGGCGTCCTTGGTCGCCTGCGACCTGATCTCGGCCGCCTCCCGCGCGGCGTCGTCGCGGACCTCGTTGGCCTCTTCCTCGGCGAGCCGCAGCATCGTGGTGGCCCGGCCGCCCAGACCGGCGTACGACGGCTCCTCGTGCTCGGCCAGCTGCTCGCGCAGGGTGGCCAGCTCGGCCTCCAGCTCACCCATCCGCCGGTGCGCGCGCTCGGCGTCCTGTCGCGCGGCAGCCACGGCCTGGTCGGCGCTGCGGAAGTGTGCGTCGACGGCCTCCCGGTCGTAACCACCGCGACGGACGGCCGGGAACGCCGGCGCTCCGCCTGCGGGCGGGCGGGCGGGAGCGCCCTGTGGCGCGGCGGGCCGCGGAGACTGCGCAGGGACCGGTGGCAGGACCCGGGTGCGGTCCTCCCGCTCGACGGGTCGGGAGTCCTGAGCAGGAACCTCGGCCGTCTCGTCGAAGATCGACAGACCAGTGTCGTCGCGGTCGTCACGCGCCATGAGTTGCACCCTCCACCTCGAGACCCCTGGGGGCGGGTCCCGTTCGCCGTGTGGGTCCTCAGTCTGGCATGGCCCTGCAGGGGCCCGTCACACCCCGCGGAAGCGGTTGATGGCGTCGAGGTGCTGAGCGCGCAGCTCGTGGTCGCGCACGCCCAGGCCCTCCTCGGGGGACAGGCACAGCACGCCGACCTTCCCCTGGTGGAGGTTCTTGTGGACGTCGAGCGCGGCCTGGCCGGTCTCGTCGAGGCGGTAGGTCCGGGAGAGCGTCGGGTGGATCCGGCCCTTCGCGATGAGCCGGTTCGCCTCCCACGACTCGCGGTAGTTGGCGAAGTGGCTGGAGATGATCCGCTTGAGGTTCATCCAGAGGTAGCGGTTGTCGTACTCGTGCATGAAGCCCGTCGTCGACGCGCAGGTGGTGATCGTGCCGCCCTTGCGGGTGACGTAGACCGAGGCCCCGAAGGTCTCCCGGCCGGGGTGCTCGAAGACGATGTCGATGTCCTCGCCGCCGGTGAGCTCGCGGATCTTGGCGCCGAAGCGCTTCCACTCGCGAGGATCCTGCTCGGTGCCCTCGTCGTTCCAGAAGTGGTAGTCCTCCTCGGACCTGTTGATGATGAGCTCGGCGCCCATCGACCGGCAGATCGCCGCCTTCTCGTCGTTCGACACCACGCAGACCGGGATCGCGCCGCCGTTGAGGGCGTACTGCGTGGCGAAGCCGCCCAGGCCTCCGGACGCGCCCCAGACCAGCACGTTGTCGCCCTGCTTCATGTCGCCGCCGTTCTTGGAGACGAGCTGGCGGTACGCCGTGCAGTTCACCAGGCCGGGGGAGGCGGCCTCCTCCCAGGTGAGGTGCTCGGCCTTGGGCATCAGCTGGTTGGCCTTGACCAGGGCCACCTCGGCGAGCCCGCCGAAGTTGGTCTCGAAGCCCCAGATGCGCTGCTCGTTGTCGAGCATCGTGTCGTTGTGCCCGTCAGGCGACTCCAGCTCGACGGACAGACAGTGGGCGACGACGCGGTCTCCTGGACGCCACTTGGTGACGCCGGCACCGGTCGCGAGGACGACGCCGGACAGGTCGGAGCCGACGACGTGGTAGGGCAGGTCGTGGCGCTTGGTGAGCTCGGAGAGCCGGCCGTAGCGCTCGAGGAAGCCGAAGGTGGACACCGGCTCGAAGATCGAGGTCCAGACGGTGTTGTAGTTGATCGCGCTGGCCATCACCGCCACCAACGCCTCGCCGGGGCCGAGCTCGGGCAGCGGCACCTCCTCGACGTGCAGCGACTTGCGTGGGTCCTTTTCCTTGCTCTCCTGGCCCTCGAACATGTCGACCTCGTCCTTGTGCACCGTCACGGCGCGGTAGGACTCGGGCAGGGGGAGTGCGGCGTAGTCCTCGGCCGAGGTGGTCTCGGCCTGGATGGCCTCGAGGATGTGCTGCACGGTGTCTCCTCAACAGGTGGAGTGGATCGGTTTCGTGACGGTCGCTGCGCGACCTGCTCAACCACCGGTGATCGCGGGCTCGACGAGCTCGACGAGCACGCCCCCCGCGTCCTTGGGGTGGACGAAGTTGATGCGGGAGCCGGCCGTGCCGCGACGTGGCTCGTCGTAGAGCAGGCGCAGGCCGCGGTCCCGGAGCGTCGCGGACGCCTCCTCGACGTCGTGGACCCGGAAGGCGAGCTGCTGGAGACCGGGACCGCTGCGATCGAGGAACTTCGCGATCGTCGAGCTCTCGTCGAGCGGTGCGAGCAGCTGGAGGCAGGGGCCGCCGGGCGTCGCGTCGAAGCCGACCATCGCCTCGCGCACGCCCTGCTCGGTGTTGGTCTCCTCGTGGAGCACGGTCATGCCGTAGGTGTCGCGGTAGAAGGCGAGCGCCTCGTCGAGGTCGGGCACGGCGATGCCGACGTGGTCGATGCCGATCAGCAGGTGGGCCGGCAGGATGCTCGCCGAGTCTTCCGGCCGGTCGTCGGGCCGGTCGTCGGGCCGGTCGTCGGGCCGGTCGTCGGGCCGGTCGTCGGGCTCGTCGTCGGGGTGGGGCTGCATGCGCGTCATGGTGGCGTGCCAGGTCCTCGTGTGGCCACAGGTGTGACCGGTTACTCATCGGTTCTCGGCCGCTCGCCCGGGTTCCTGTGACCTGTTCCTCACCGCGCGGAGGTCTCTCGGCCTGCCGCCCGATGCGCTGGGACGGGTACTGTCCGAAGCAGGATTCCTGACTCTTCTGGAGGCACAGCACATGACCACGCCCAACTCTGTGTCGGTGATCGTCGCGGGTGCCCGCACCCCCATCGGTCGGCTGCTCGGCGGCCTGAAGGACCAGAGCGCGGCGGCGCTCGGCGGCGTCGCCATCAAGGGCGCGCTCGACAAGGCCGGTGTCAGCGGCGACCAGGTCGACTACGTGATCATGGGCCAGGTCATCCAGGCCGGTGCCGGCCAGAACCCCGCGCGAACCGCCGCCGTCGCGGGTGGCGTGCCGATGACCGTCCCCTCGATCACCATCAACAAGGTGTGCCTCTCCGGCGTCAACGCGATCGCGATGGCCGACCAGCTGATCCGCGCGGGCGAGGTCGAGATCGTGGTGGCGGGCGGCATGGAGTCGATGACCCAGGCGCCGCACCTGCTCCCCAAGTCGCGTGAGGGCTTCAAGTACGGCGACACCGCCCTCGTGGACTCGATGGCCTACGACGCCCTCTGGGACCAGGTCACCTCGCAGGCCATGGGCATGCTCACCGAGGACTGCAACAAGGCGTCCGACGGGCTGACTCGCGAGGAGCAGGACGAGTTCGCGGCCGCGTCGCACCAGCGGGCCGCCGCTGCCTGGAAGAACGGCGTCTTCGACGACGAGGTCGTTCCGGTCGAGATCCCGCAGCGCCGGGGCGAGCCCGTGGTCGTCTCGCAGGACGAGGGTGTGCGCGGCGACACGACCGCCGAGTCGCTCGGCAAGCTGCGACCGGCCTTCGCCAAGGACGGCACGATCACGGCCGGCTCGGCGTCCCAGATCTCCGACGGTGCCTGCGCCGTGGTCGTGATGAGCAAGGAGAAGGCCGAGTCGCTCGGGCTGGCCTGGCTCGCGGAGATCGGTGCGCACGCGCAGGTCGCCGGTCCGGACTCCACGCTGCAGCTCCAGCCCGCACGAGCGACCGCGAAGGCCTGTGCGAAGGACGGCATCGCCCCCACCGACCTCGACCTCGTCGAGTTCAACGAGGCGTTCGCGGCCGTCGGCATCGCCTCCACCCGCGATCTCGGTCTCGACCCCGACAAGGTCAACGTCAACGGCGGGGCGATCGCGCTGGGTCACCCGGTCGGCATGTCCGGTGCGCGGATCGTGCTGCACCTCGCCCTCGAGCTCCAGCGTCGCGGCGGCGGCGTCGGTGCGGCCGCGCTGTGCGGCGGCGGCGGTCAGGGCGATGCCCTGATCGTGCGCGTGCCCCCCGCTTGAGCAGCAGCGTGAGTCGTCGCAGCCAGGGATCCGTCCCCGACCTGGTCGAGCGCGCCCGCGCCGGCGACCCGCGGGCTGTCGCGCGGCTCATCTCCCTGGTCGAGGACGCCTCACCGCTCCTGCGCGAGGTGATGGCGGCGCTGGCGCCGCACACAGGTCACGCGCACGTCATCGGCATCACGGGCTCACCGGGCGTCGGCAAGTCGACCTGCACCAGCGCTCTGGTGACCGAGCTGCGTCGCGAGGGCAAGCGCGTCGGCGTGCTCGCCGTCGACCCCTCCTCGCCGTTCTCCGGCGGTGCGCTGCTCGGTGACCGGGTGCGGATGCAGGACCACGCCCTCGACCGTGACGTCTACATCCGCTCGATGGCGTCGCGCGGTCACCTCGGCGGCCTGGCATGGACGACTCCGCAGGCACTGCGCGTGCTCGACGCCGCCGGCTGTGACGTGGTCCTGGTGGAGACCGTGGGCGTGGGTCAGAGCGAGGTCGAGATCGCTGGGCTCGCCGACACCACGCTGGTCCTCATGGCACCGGGCATGGGCGACGGGATCCAGGCCGCCAAAGCGGGCATCCTCGAGATCGGCGACCTCTACGTCGTCAACAAGGCCGACCGCGACGGCGCCGACCAGGTCCGCAAGGACCTGCGCTCGATGCTGGCGCTCTCGGACCTGGCCGAGGGTTCCTGGAAACCTCCGATCGTGAAGACCGTGGCCGCCAAGAGCGAGGGCATCGACGAGCTCGCCGCCGAGATCGCGCGGCACCACGACTGGCTCGAGTCGTCCGGCGAGCTGGCGGCGCGTCGGACGCGCCGGGCCCGCGACGAGGTCGAGGCCATCGCGGTCACCGCGCTGCGCGAGCGGTGGGGCGACGTGCACGGGCGCTCCGAGCTCGACGACCTCGCCGCTGCCGTCGCCGCAGGCGAGACCGATCCCTACACCGCCGCAGACGAGCTTCTGGACGCGTACGCCGACTGACCGGGTGCGGATGGTCTCGACCTTCCGCTCATTCGGGGGGTCGAGCCGAGTCGAGACCTCGCTGCGCGACCACCGACCCCTAGGCTCGTTCGCGATGAGCCTGCCCTTCGACCCGATCGACGAGGCGGCCCGGCAGTGGGAGCAGCGCTGGGCGGCCGTCCCGGCGATGCACGCGGTCACGTCGCTGATGCGCGTGCAGCAGCTCGTGCTGGCCAATCTCGACGCGCTGCTCAAGCCGTTGGGACTCTCCTTCGCGCGCTACGAGGCGCTGGTCCTGCTGGTGTTCTCGTCGAGGGGGGCGTTGCCGCTCGGCAAGATGGGGGAGCGGCTGCAGGTGCATCCGACGTCGGTCACCTCCATCGTGCAGCGGCTCGAAGCGGCGGGGCTGGTGACCCGGCACCGCGACGCCGTCGACGGCCGCATCGTGCTCGCCGAGATCACCGAGGCCGGGCGGGCGTTGGTCGAGGAGGCCACCGAGCGGCTGGTCGGCGCCGACTTCGCGCTCGGCGACCTGGCCGACGACGAGCTCAGGGCGCTGTCGGAGCTGTTGCGGCCGGTGCGCCGGGCCGCGGGCGACTACGGACCGTGACCCCGCCGTGACCCCGGCATGACCCCCGTGACCCCGGCATGACCCCCAGGACCCCGGCATGACCACCGCGGACGCCGTGCGCCGTGTGGCGCAGGACCTGCCGCGCAGCTATGAGGTCCAGGTCCGCGGCCGGTGGAAGCTCCGCGTGGGTCAGATCGTCTACGTCGCGTTCAGCAAGGACGAGCTGGAGATGGGGTTCGGCTTCCCCAAGGCCGAGCGTGACGGGTTGATCGCCTCGGACCCCGAGACGTTCTTCCTGCCCGGCGCGGCCGACCTGCGCTACCAGTGGGTCTGCGCACACCTGCCGCGGCTGTCCGACGGGGAGATGCGCGAGCTGGTCGTCGATGCGTGGCGGATGTGCACGCCCAAGATGCTCCACGAGCTCCCGGAGCTCCCAGCGCCTGCGGCGCGCACGTGGGCGCTGGTCGAGCAACAGGAGTGGGGCGAGGTGCGTCAGCTCCTGCATCCCTACGTGCACTTCGCCGACGATCCGACCGGCGTGCACCTGCGGGGGCGCAACCAGGTGCTGGCCCACCTCCGCGAGCACCCGACCCCGCGGCCGCCGACGTCGGTCGACGTGCGCGACGGTCAGGTCTGTCGATGGGTACGACGCTGATGGTTTGGACAAATTAGTAGGACGTCCTAGTATTTCGCCATGACGGACCCGCGCACGTCCGAGACCGCTCGTTCCCGTTGGCAGGAGCGGTACGACGCCGCGCTCGACAAGGGCGGCGTCCGAGACACCGACTTCACGACACTGAGCGGGATGGAGGTCGCGCCGGCGTACGGCACCGACGAGTCGGAGTGGCCCGGCCAGTTCCCCTTCACCCGCGGCCTCTACCCCACGGGCTACCGCGGGCGGACGTGGACGATCCGGCAGTTCGCGGGCTTCGGCAACGCCGAGCAGACCAACGAGCGCTACCGGATGATCCTCGGGCGCGGCGGTGGCGGGCTGTCGGTGGCCTTCGACATGCCGACCCTCATGGGGCGTGACTCCGACGACCCGATGAGCCTCGGCGAGGTCGGCCACTGCGGGGTCGCCATCGACTCGGCCGCCGACATGGAGCGCCTCTTCGACGGCATCGACCTCGGTCAGGTGACGACCTCGATGACGATCAGCGGTCCCGCCGTCCCGGTCTTCTGCATGATGATCGTCGCCGCGGAGCGGGCCGGCGTCGACACGGGGTCTCTCAACGGCACCTTGCAGACCGACATCTTCAAGGAGTACATCGCCCAGAAGGAGTGGCTCTTCGGACCCGAGCCGCACCTGCGCCTGATCGGCGACCTGATGGAGTACTGCGCGGAGAAGATCCCGGCGTACAAGCCGCTCTCGGTCTCCGGTTACCACATCCGCGAGGCCGGCTCGACGGCTGCGCAGGAGCTGGCCTACACCCTGGCCGACGGCTTCGGGTACGTCGAGCTGGGTCTCAGCCGCGGCCTCGACGTCGACGTCTTCGCGCCCGGGCTGTCGTTCTTCTTCGACGCCCACGTCGACTTCTTCGAGGAGATCGCCAAGTTCCGTGCCGCCCGCCGCATCTGGGCCCGGTGGCTGCGCGACGTCTACGGCGCGAAGTCCGAGAAGGCGCAGTGGCTGCGGTTCCACACCCAGACCGCGGGCGTCTCGCTCACCGCGCAGCAGCCCTACAACAACGTCGTCCGCACCGGCATCGAGGCGCTTGCCGCGGTGCTCGGCGGCACCAACTCCCTGCACACCAACGCCCTCGACGAGACGCTGGCCCTGCCGAGCGAGCAGGCCGCCGAGATCGCCCTGCGCACCCAGCAGGTGATCATGGAGGAGACCGGCGTCGTCAACGTCGCGGACCCCCTGGGTGGCAGCTGGTACGTCGAGGCGCTCACCGACAAGCTCGAGGCCGAGGCGAACGCCATCTTCGACAAGATCCTCTCGATGGGCGGCAGCACGCTGACCTCCGCCGACGTGGAGGGGCTGGCCGCGGCGACCCGCGACGGCGAGACCCCCGTCACCAAGGGCCTGCTGCGCGGCATCGAGGAGGGCTGGTTCATGTCCGAGATCGCCGAGGCGGCCTTCCAGTACCAGGTCGCCCTGGAGAAGAAGGACAAGAGGATCGTCGGCGTGAACTGCCACGAGGAGTCGGTGACCCACGAGCTGGAGATCCTCCGGGTCTCCCACGAGGTCGAGGTCGACCAGGTGCGCCACCTGGCGGAGCGCAAGAGCGCCCGCGACGACGCAGCCGTCTCCGCGGCGATCCAGAGGATGGTGGAGGTCGGGCGCACCGACGGCAACATGATCGAGTCGATGCTGGAGGCCGTCCGCGTCGAGGCCACGCTCGGCGAGATCTGCGACGCGCTGCGCGACGAGTGGGGCGTGTACAGGGAGCCGGCTCGATTCTGAGCCGCAGAGGTCTCGTGACTCGGTCGCTGCGCGACCTCCTCGACCGCCGGGCTGTGGTCGCTCCCTAGGATGAACGGCATGACGCAGCAGCCGTTCAGCCGTCCTGGCGCGATCGACCTCTCCGGCCTCAACCGTCCCGCCGGCGGTGCCCCCGCGGCGCCCGCCGGGGGCGGGGGAGCAGCGCCGGGCGGCTCGGCGTACAGCGTCCAGGTCAACGAGCAGAACATCAACGACGTCGTCCAGGCGTCGATGACCGCGCCGGTCATGCTGGTCTTCTACTCCACGTCCCGGGTGCCCGAGAGCGTCGCGATGGCCAACGACGTGGCGACGGTCGCGGGGGAGTACGACGGCCGCTTCCTCGCCGCGCTGGTCGACATCGACCAGGCGCCGCAGATCGCGCAGATGATGCAGATCCCGACCGTGCCGCTGATCCTCGTGCTGCTCGACGGCCGGCCGGCCTCGCAGCCGCTGCAGGGGCTCATCCAGATCGACGAGCTGCGGGCGCTGTTCAACCAGATGGGCCAGCAGCTGACCGCGCAGGGCGTCGCGGGCCGGCACCAGCCGCGCGTCGCGGCCGGGCCCGCCGCCGACGAGGATGGCGAGCCCGCGCTCGACCCGCGCTACCGGCCCGCCCAGGCCGCGCTGGAGGCCGGCGACATCGACGGTGCCGTGGCGGCGTACCAGAAGCTCGTCGACGCCAACCCTGCCGACACCGAAGCGGCCGCGGGCCTCGCGATGGCCAAGGTGCTGCAGCGCACGGCCGGCGTCGACCTGAACGCCGCCCGGGAGGCCGCCGCCGCGAACCCCGACGACGTCGACGCCCAGACCTTGGTCGCCGACCTGGACCTGCTGGGCGGCCACGTCGACGACGCGTTCGACCGGCTCGTCGAGCTGGTACGTCGCACCACCGACAAGGAGCGCGACAGGGCGCGTGAGCACCTGCTCGCGCTGTTCGCCGCCGTCGGCAACGCCGACCCGCGGGTGCTCAAGGGCCGCCAGAAGCTGGCTTCGGCGCTGTTCTAGTCCGTCCGATGAGCCAGGAGCTCTACTCGCACGCGAGGCTGTACGACCTGATGTTCCCCGGTGTCGACGCCGCCATCGAGTTCTATCGGGGCGAGGCCGGCCGGCAAGGCGGGCGCGTGCTGGAGCTGGGGTGCGGAACGGGGCAGAAGCTGATCCCCATCGCGTCGGACGGGCTTGCGTGCGTCGGTCTGGACCTCTCGTCGGACATGCTCACCGAGGCTCGGCGCAAGGCGGACGAGCGCGGCGTGGCCGTGGAGTGGACGCAGGGCGACATGCGCGAGCTCGACCTGGACCGCACCTTCGACTTCGTGTTCATCGCGGCCAACTCGCTCCTGCACCTGCACCACGCCGACGACCTGCTGAGCTGCCTGCGCGCGGTCCGTCGACACCTGGCGCCTGGGGCTCGGCTGGTCCTCGACGTCTTCAACCCGAGCGTGCGCGTCCTCGCGGGGGCCGACGGCCTACGGCGCACCCGGGACTCGTTGAGCTTCGTGGACCCGGACCGCGGCCGTGTGAGCGTCGATGTCGCGGAGACGTACGACGCGCCCGCGCAGGTCACGCGCGCGACGTGGTACTTGTCGACGGACGACGAGCCCGACTTCGTGGTGGCGCCGCTCGAGATGAGAAGCATCTTCCCGCAGGAGCTGCCCCTCCTCCTCTCGCTCGGGGGACTGCGGCTCGTCGCGCGCTACGGGGACTGGTCCGGTCGACCCTTCGGCGGGGACTCTCAGACTCAGGTCTGCATCTGCGAGGCGGCTTGATCGGCTGGGGCGCGGAGGGTGGTCTCGACCGTCCGCTCGCTGCGCTCGCTGCTCGACCAACGAGCTAGTCGCGCGCGTCGATCGCCGACCGGCCTGCCTCCAGGCGGGCGACGGGGACGCGGAAGGGCGAGCACGAGACGTAGTCGAGCCCCACCTCGTCGAAGAAGTGCACCGAGCGCGGGTCGCCGCCATGCTCGCCGCAGACGCCGAGCTTGAGATCGGGGCGGGCGCCTCGACCGAGCTCGACGGCCTTCCTCACCAGCGCGCCGACCCCCTCGACGTCGAGCGACTCGAACGGCGAGACCGGGAACACGCCCTGCTCGAGGTAGTTCGAGAAGAACGACGCCTCCACGTCGTCGCGCGAGAAGCCCCACGTCATCTGGGTCAGGTCGTTGGTCCCGAACGAGAAGAACTGCGCGGAGCCGGCGATCTGGTCGGCGGTGAGCGCGGCCCGGGGGAGCTCGATCATCGTGCCGACCAGGAACGGCACCTCGACGCCTTCGGCGTCCTGCACCTCGCGGGCGACCTTCATGATCTTGTCCCTGACCAGGTCCAGCTCACGCACCGACGCGACCAGCGGGATCATGATCTCGGGCTCGGCGCGGCCGCCGGCCCTGATCCGCGCCGCGGCGGCCTCCAGGATCGCGCGGGCCTGCATGACGAAGAGCCCGGGGATCACGATGCCGAGGCGGACGCCGCGCAGGCCCAGCATCGGGTTGGACTCGTGCAGACGCTGCACGGCGGCGAGCAGCTTGCGCTGCCGCTTCTTGCGGTGGCCGCGTACGTCGGCGACCGCCATCGCCACCGACAGCTCGGTGATGTCGGGGAGGAACTCGTGCAGGGGCGGGTCGATCATCCGGATCGTGACCGGCAGGCCGTCCATCGCCTCGAAGATCTCGCCGAAGTCGGCGCGCTGGAGCGGCAGCAGCTCGTCGAGCGCCTTCTCCTGCTCCTCCTCGCTCTCGGCGACGATGAGGTTCTCCACCAAGCCGCGCCGGTCGCCGAGGAACATGTGCTCCGTGCGGCACAGGCCGATGCCCTGGGCACCGAACTTGCGGGCCCGGCCGGCGTCCTCGGCGGTGTCGGCGTTGGTGCGCACCTTGAGCCGACGGGCGGCGTCGGCGTGCGCCATCAGCCGGGACACCGCCTCGACGATCGGCTCGTCCAAGGTCTCGCCCTCGAAGTAGCGGACCACGAACGAGTCGACGACAGGGACGGCGCCGTCGAAGACCTCGCCGGTCGACCCGTCGATGGAGATCACGTCGCCCTCGCGGATGGTCTTGCCGCCACGGACCGTGAACTCGCCCTCGCGGGTGTCCACGTCGAGCGCCTCCGCGCCGCACACGCACGTGCGGCCCATGCCGCGGGCGACGACCGCGGCGTGCGACGTCTTGCCGCCGCGGCTGGTGAGGACGCCGCGGGCGACCATCATCCCGTGGAGGTCCTCGGGGGTGGTCTCCTTGCGGACCAGGATGACGTCCTCGCCGTTCTCGGCCCACTCCACCGCGGTCGCCCAGTCGAAGACGGCCTTGCCGACAGCGGCGCCCGGGGACGCGTTCATGCCCTTGGCCAGGAGCGTGCGCTCGGCGTGCGTGTCGAACCGGGGGAACATCAGGTTGGCCAGCTGCTCACCGGTGACCCGGCGCAGCGCCTCGTCCATGTCGATCAGGCCCTCGTCGGCCATGTGCACGGCGATGCGGAACGCCGCCTCGGGGGTGCGCTTGCCGACCCGGGTCTGGAGCATCCAGAGCTTGCCCTGCTCGACGGTGAACTCGATGTCGCACATGTCGTGGTAATGCGCCTCGAGCTTGGTCATGATCGCCAGCAGCTCGTCGTGCGACTTCTTGTCGATCTTC
Source organism: Nocardioides bigeumensis (assembly GCF_039531755.1). Lineage (NCBI taxonomy): Bacteria > Bacillati > Actinomycetota > Actinomycetes > Propionibacteriales > Nocardioidaceae > Nocardioides > Nocardioides bigeumensis. The sequence goes on along the minus strand of NZ_BAAAQQ010000011.1, from coordinate 155,684 downwards.
TCCATGTCGGCCAATGACACGGTGTTGCGGATGCCCGCGACGACGTCCTCACCCTGGGCGTTCTGGAGGTAGTCGCCGTACTCACCCTGGTTGCCGCTCGCGGGGTCGCGGGTGAAGCAGACGCCCGAGCCCGACGTCATGCCGCGGTTGCCGAAGACCATCGCCTGGATGTTGACGGCCGTGCCGAGGTCCTCGGGGATGCGCTCCTGGCGGCGGTAGAGCACGGCGCGGTCGGTGTTCCACGAGTCGAAGACGGCCTTGACCGCGAGGTCCATCTGCTCACGCGGGTCCTGGGGGAACTCCCGGCCGGCGTGCTCGCGGATGATGCCCTTGAAGGTCTCGACGAGGCCGCGCAGGTCCTCGACGTCGAGGTCGAGGTCCTCGACGGTGCCCTTCTGCTCCTTGAGGTCGTCGAGGGCTTCGGAGAAGTGCTCGCCGTGGATGCCGAGCACCGTGCCGCCGAACATCGACAACAGGCGACGGTAGGAGTCCAGGGCGAAGCGCTCGTCGTCGCTCTGCTGCGCGAGGCCCTGGATCGACTCGTCGTTGAGACCGATGTTGAGGACCGTCTCCATCATCCCCGGCATGGAGAACTTGGCGCCGCTGCGGACGCTGACCAGCAAGGGATCCGCCGGGTCGCCGAGGCGCCGGCCCATCTTCTCCTCGAGGCTGGCCAGGTGTGCGCTGACCTCCTCGGCGAGGCCGGCCGGGTTGTCGCCCTCCTTGAGGTAGGCGCGACACGCTTCGGTTGAGATGGTGAAGCCGGGAGGCACGGGCAGCCCGAGGTTGGTCATCTCGGCAAGGTTGGCGCCCTTGCCGCCGAGCAGGTCCTTCTGGTCCCGGTCACCCTCTGCGAAGTCGAACACGTAGGTCCCCATGGCCCGATCCAAGCATTGTTCGCCTGCGACCGATACTGGTCTCGTGTCGAGACCTGCCCTGCACCACACCGTGGCGTCCGGGTGGGTGAACGACCCGCTCGGGCTCACCTTCCACCGGCACGAGCACGAAGGCCGTTACCACCTGTTCTTCCAATACGTGCCCGGCCGCACGACGTGGGACGTCGGCTGTCACTGGGGCCACGCGACGAGTCCGGATCTCGTGGCGTGGACGGCCGAGCCGGTGGCACTGTCGCCGGACGGTGACGAGGACGGGGTCTGGTCGGGGAGCCTGGTCCTCGACGCCGATACGCCGACGATCTTCTACACCGCGGTCGACGCCGACGACCCGGAGATCGGACGGGTACGCCGCGCGGTCGCGCTCGATCCCGACTGGCGGGCGTGGGAGAAGCGGGACGTGGTCGTGCGGCTGCCCGACGGCGAGCCGGCGGTGGCGTTCCGGGACCCGTTCGTCTACCGCTCCGCCAACGGCGAGGGCTGGCGGATGCTGCTCGGCGGAGGGCTCTCTGACGGCCGGCCTGCGGTGTGGATGTTCACCTCGCCGGACCTGCTGACGTGGGAGTACGCCGGCCGGCTGGACGGGTCCGGGGAGAGCGGGTCGGTCTGGGAGTGCCCGATGCTGCTGCGCGTGGGCGGCCGGTCGGTGCTGGTAGTGGCCGACGGCGAGCTCGGCCGGGGTTCGCACGCGTCGTACGCCTGGGTCGACGAGGACGGCGACCAGCTGGTGCCGGGCCCGTGGCGCCGCTTGTCGTACGGCGCCTACTACGCCGCGTCGCCCTTCGTGGACGCCGATGGCCGCGTGGGGCTGGTGCACTGGATCCGCGACGTCGCAGGCGACGGTTGGGCCGGCGCGCACAGCCTTCCGCACCTGCTCTCGCGGGAGGGCGACCTCCTGGTCGCCCGGCCGCACCCGGCCTTCGAGGCGCAGACGCGTCGGACGGGTGGCGTTCAGGTCGTGGTGGACGGGCCGGTCGTCGAGGTGTTCAGCCCGGCGGGGGTGCTCGCGGTCACCTCGGGCTGACGGGGGTTCGAGACGGTCGCCGCGCGACCTCCTCAACCACCGGAGATGCCGGACTCGGTGTAGGCCGTCGTCCCCGTCTCGGCGGCGTGCAGGGCCGCGGCCACCCGCCGAGCGGTGTAGTCGGCTGCGCGCTCGGCGACCTGGTCAGGGGTGCAGAACTCGGCGGTGCGGATCTCGCGCGGCTCGGTCACCATCGTGGCGAGGATCGAGGGGTCGTGGACGCCGCCGTCGAAGACCAGGCAGATGGCGTCGTCCCAGCCGCCCCACGGGGGCAGCCAGTCGGTCAGGAGCAGGCGGCCCGGGTCGATGGTGAGCGCGAGCTCCTCCTCGATCTCGCGAACGCCGGCCAGCTGCGGTGACTCGCCGACCTCGACGACGCCGCCCGGGAGGTCCCAGTCGCGCTTGTAGGTGAGCTGGCACATCAGCACCCGGCCGGCGGTGTCGCGCACCAGGACCTGGCTGATCCCGCGCTTGCGGGGGAGTGCGGAGTTGAGGATCGAGCGGAAGCCCTCAGGCTCCGTGATCGGTGGATCGCTCGCCAGCCTGCCCAGGACGACCACACCGGTGCCGTCGTGCACGTCGGCCATGCCGGGGGTGACTCGGCGAACCCCCTCGCGACGCAGTCCTGCGCGCTGGGCGACGCGCAGCGACTTCACGTTGCGTGGGTCCACCTCGGCCTCGACGCGTTCGTAGCCGAGTTCCTCGAACGCGTAGTCGACGAGCAGGCGCACCGCTCGGGTGGCGTAGCCGCGACCGCGGCGTCCGGCGTACAGCGCCCAGGAGAGGCTGCCGCGCTTGTCGCCGCGGTCCTGGACCTCGACGTTGCCGACGACCGCGCCATCGGCCTCGACGAGGAAGTTGACCCTCCGGCGGCCCTCGGCGTACCACGTGTGCCAGTTGTCGACCGCCTGCTTGTGGACGTCGTACGACGGCGTCACCACCGGAAAGCCGAACCAGTAGCGGATCTCCTCGTCGTGGCCCGCGACGGCCTCGTCGATGTCGGCGTCGGTCCACGGGCGGAGCGTCACCACCCCGTCGGTGAGCGTGGGCTGCGGGGGCGGTGGGGTGTCCTGCCCGGGATCGCTCACCCGGGCAAGCCTAGCCGGGGACCCGGTGACCAGCCGTCCAGGACATCCACGGCCTGCGCCGGCCGACAGGCTTCCCGTGAGGTGGCTGGGTGCCGCTCACATCCCGGTGGAGTGGCGCCTCGGGTGATGGTTGGGTGCCGCTCAGCTCTTGCGCAGGTAGATCGTCGCCAACGGGGGGACCACGATGGTGGCGCTGGCGGGTTGCCCGTGATGAGGGTCGGAGACGGCCTCGACTGCGCCGAGGTTGCCCACGCCGGAGCCGGTGTAGAGCTCGGCGTCGGTGTTGACGACCTCCTCCCACGTGCCGGCTGCCGGGAGCCCGAGCCGGTAGTCGTGGTGCGGCGTCGCGGAGAAGTTGGCCACGCACACGAGCTCGGCAGGTTCGGTCCCCGAGCCCGTCCCCGGGGCACGGCGGATGAAGGAGAACGTGTTGCGGGCCGCGTCGTCGGCGTCGATCCACGCGAAGCCCTCAGGGCGCACGTCGGCGGCCCAGAGCGCGGAGGACTCGCCGTAGACCCGGTTGAGGTCCTTGACGAGCTGGTGGACGCCTCGGTGCTCCGGGTGCTCCATCAACCACCAGTCGAGCTCGCGGGCCTCGGCCCACTCGGACTCCTGCCCGAACTCCGCGCCCATGAAGAGCAGCTGCTTGCCCGGGTGCGCCCACATGTAGGCGAGGAAGGCGCGCAGGCCGGCCAGCTGCTGCCAGCGGTCGCCCGGCATCTTGCGCAGCAGCGAGCCCTTGCCGTGCACGACCTCGTCGTGGCTGATGGGCAGCACGAAGTTCTCGGAGAACGCGTAGACGAGGGAGAAGGTCATCTCCCCGTGGTGGTGCGAACGGTAGATCGGGTCCTTGGCCATGTAGCGCAAGGTGTCGTTCATCCACCCCATGTTCCACTTCAGACCGAAACCGAGGCCGTTGTCGGACGTGGGGCGGGTGACTCCCGGGAAGGAAGTCGACTCCTCGGCGATGGTCACCGCCCCTGGGACGCGCTTGTAGACGGTGGCGTTCATCTCCTGGAGGAACTGCACCGCCTCGAGGTTCTCGTTGCCGCCGAACTTGTTGGGTGTCCACTCCCCGTCGGAGCGGTCGTAGTCGAGGTAGAGCATCGACGCGACCGCGTCGACGCGCAGACCGTCGGCGTGGAACTCCTCCAGCCAGTACAGGGCGTTGGCGTAGAGGAAGTTGCGCACCTCGTGGCGGCCGAAGTTGAAGATGTGGGAGCCCCAGCCCTTGTGCCAGCCGCGCTGCGGATTGGGGTCCTCGTACAGCGGCGTGCCGTCGAACCGGGCCAGCGCCCACTCGTCCGTGGCGAAGTGGCCCGGCACCCAGTCGAGGATCACGCCGATGCCCGCTTGATGCAGCCGGTCGACGAGGTAGCGGAAGCCGTCCGGGTCCCCGAACCGCGAGTCGGGAGCGAAGTACGACGTCACGTGGTAGCCCCACGAGCCACCGAACGGGTGCTGCATCACCGGCATCAGCTCGACGTGGGTGAAGCCGAGGTCCTTGACGTAGCCGGTGAGCTCGTCGGCGAGCTGGCCGTAGTTGAGCGTGCCGCCGTAGGGCTTGCGCCACGAGCCGAGGTGCACCTCGTAGACCGACATCGGCTCCGCGTGCGCCTGCCTCCCGGCGCGCGCGGCCATCCACTCGTCGTCGCCCCACTGGTACGACGACTCGTAGACGACCGACGCGGTCAGCGGCGGCACCTCGGCGTAGTTGGCCATCGGGTCGGCCCGCTCGGTCCAACGGTCGTCGGCCCCGAGAACGGCGTACTTGTAGTGCGTGCCCGAGCCGACGCCAGGCACGAACAGCTCCCAGACGCCCGAGGAGCCGAGCTGGCGCATCGGGTGCTCGCGCCCGTCCCAGTTGTTGAAGTCGGCCTTCACCCGGATGCCCTTCGCGGCGGGCGCCCACACGGCGAACGCAGTCCCGCTGACGGTGCCGCCCAGCACGGAGTCGTAGTGGTGCACGCGCGCGCCGAGGACCTGCCAGAGGTTCTCGTGGCGGCCCTCGTTGACCAGGTGCAGGTCGGTCTCGCCGAGGGACGGCAGGAAGCGGTAGGGGTCGTCGACCACGTGCGGATCACCTTCGTAGGCGACCGCCAGCCGGTAGTCGGGCACGTCGCCTTCCGCTGTGCCCACCCCTTGGCGAGGCAGGGCGCCGACCCAGATGCCCGCGTGCTCGTGCGTGAGCGGGTAGTGGTCGTCGCCGACGACGACGGCGACGGAGGAGGCCAGAGGCTTGAGCGTCCGCACCGTCACACCACCGTCGTAGGGGTGCGCGCCGAGGATGCTGTGCGAGCCGCCGTGCCGCCCCTCGACGATCAGGTCGAGCTCATGGGTGTCGACGGGAAGGACCTCGGGTGTCGTCTGCTTGCTCATTCTGGGCTCCTCTCGACGAGACGCTGAATGGCTGACATCGGGATCGGAACCCACTTGGGGCGGTTGCGCGCCTCGTAGACGACCTCGTAGACGGCCTTGTCCACAACGTACGCGTCGAGGAGCACCTGCTCGGCACCGGTCAACGCGCGGCCGGCGTACGCCTCGAGGAACGCGGTGCAGTTGCGTGCCGACCACTCGGCGGCGCGGTACTCCCGCTGCGCCGCGCCCCCGTCGGTGTCGCCCCACTGGTGGGCCGAGACCCGCGGCGCGTAGTCGAAGGAACGCAGCATGCCGGCCACGTCGCGCCAAGGTGAGTCAGGGCGGACCCGCTCGGCCAGCGGCTTGGCCGGCTCGCCCTCGAAGTCGACGATCTTCCAGCCCTTGACCGTGCGCAGCGTCTGGCCGAGGTGCAGGTCACCGTGGATCTGCTGGACGGTGACCCCGTCCAGGCGGCCCACGGCCGTGAAGACCCCACGCAGCGCGGGAGCGTACGCCGCCAGCTCGGGCACGATCGCGACCGCGGCATCGAGACGCTGCGCCATCGTGGCGCCGAGCGCACCCATCTCGTCGGTGGAGCGATCGGCCGTGGGGAAGTGCTCCGCGAGCAGGGCGTGAACCTCCGAGAGGGCCTCACCCAGCCGGGCCGCCTCCGCGGCGAAGTCGCCGCCCACCTCGTCGGCGTGCAGGTCGGCCTCGGCGAAGAGGTTGCGCACGCTGGTCAGCGCGAGGTCCCACCCGTCGCTGGCCGTGCGCAGGAACTGCTGCAGCATGGCCAGCTGCAACGGCTCGCCGTCACCGGACTTCTCGCGCGCCTCCAGCCAGCCGTAGAGCGCGGCCACCTTGTCGGATCCGGCGCGGGTGAGGACCTCGTGCACGCCGATGTCGGGGTTCACGCCGGGCGTCACCTTGCGGAAGACCTTGAGCAACGAGTCCTCACCGAACATCACCGTCGAGTTCGACTGCTCCCCGGAGAAGAGCGTCGAGTGTGCGGTCGTGTCCAGGTCGTGGCCGGGCAGCCGGTGGAAGGTCAGACCGTCCGATCTGCCGGTGGTCGAGGAAGGCGCGCCAGCGCCTGTCTCGACACCCCCGGCGTCATGGGGGGTGGCCTCGGCGAAGGCACGCAGCAGGTGGTCCATCGCCTCCCGGTCGTGCACGGCGTCGTAGACGTACGACGGCCCGAAGCCCTCGACGTCGTCCACGGCGACCAGCGCGTGGCCGAGCCGTTCCTGCCGCTCGGAGTAAAGCGCGAGCGGCAGCTGGTAGAGCTCCCGGTCGCCCCCGGAGAAGCCGAGCTCCACGAGGCTCAGGAGCACGACGGGTCCGCCGTCGGACGCCCCGAGGACGCCCAGTCGGCGCACGTCGGTGACCTCGAACTCTCGTCCCTTGCCTCCGAACCAACGGGCCTCGCCGACGAAGGTCGCGAGCTGGTCGTGGAGCGTCTGGGCTGCGGGGTTGTCAGTCACTGAGGGGGAGCCTCCTCGCTCGGGGCCGACAGGCGGAACCAGTAGAAGCCGTACCCGCCGAGGGTCAGCAGATACGGGAGCTCGCCGATCGGGGGGAAGGGCACGCCGCCGAGTAGCTCGATGGGCGTGTGGCCCTCCCAGGGGCGCAGGTCCAGCTCGACCGGCTGCGGGAACCGCGAGAGGTTGTTGACGCAGACGATGACGTCGGTCTCTTCCTCGCCGTCCTCGTTCTTGCTGGTGTGCTCTCGGGCGTAGGACAAGATCGCGGGGTTGGAGCCGCCCAGGTCGGTGAAGGCGCCGAGCCCGAAGGCGGGGTGCTGCCGGCGGGCGTGGATCATTCGGCGCGTCCAGTGGAGCAGTGACGAGGAGTTCTCGAGCTGGGACTCGACGTTGACGCTCTGGTAGCCGTAGACCGGGTCCTGGACCAGCGGCAGGTGCAGCTTGCCGGGCGTGGCGGCGGAGAACCCGGCGTTGCGGTCGGGCGTCCACTGCATCGGAGTGCGCACGCCGTCGCGGTCACCGAGCCAGATGTTGTCGCCCATCCCGATCTCGTCGCCGTAATAGAGGACCGGCGACCCGGGCAGGCTGAGCAGCAGCGCGTTGAAGAGCTCGATCTGGTTGATGTCGTTGTCGAGCAGCGGCGCGAGTCGGCGGCGGATGCCGATGTTGGCCTTCATGCGCGGGTCCTTGGCGTACTCCGCCCACATGTAGTCGCGGTCCTCGTCGGTGACCATCTCGAGGGTCAGCTCGTCGTGGTTGCGCAGGAAGATGCCCCACTGGGTGCCGTCGGGGATCGCCGGCGTCTGCTCGAGGATCTCCGAGATCGGGAACCGCGACTCCCGGCGCACCGCCATGAAGATGCGCGGCATCACGGGGAAGTGGAAGCACATGTGGCACTCGTCGCCACCCTTGTCGTAGTCCCCGAAGTACTCGATGACGTCGGCCGGCCACTGGTTGGCCTCGGCCAGCAGCACCCGCCCGGGGTAGTTGGTGTCGACGAACTTGCGCACTTCACGAAGCGCTGCGTGGGTCTCGGGGAGGTTCTCGCCGTTGGTGCCCGGCCGCTCGAAGAGGTAGGGCACGGCGTCGAGCCGGAACCCGTCCAGGCCCATGTCGAGCCAGAAGGCCATGGCGTCCTTCATCGCCTCCATGACCTTCGGGTTGTCGAAGTTGAGGTCGGGCTGGTGGGAGAAGAAGCGGTGCCAGAAGTACTGCTGGCGCACCGGGTCCCAGGTCCAGTTGGAGGGCTCGGTGTCGACGAAGATCACCCGGGCCTCTTCGTAGAGCTCGTCGGTGTCCGACCAGACGTAGAAGTCGCCGTAGGGTCCGTCCGGGTCCGAACGGCTGGCCTGGAACCACGGGTGAGCGTCGCTCGTGTGGTTCATGACGAAGTCGATGATCACCCTGATGTCGCGCTTGTGCGCCTCGTCGAGGAACTCGTGGAAGTCCTCGGTGGTGCCGATCTCGGGGAGGATGTTGTTGTAGTCGGCGACGTCGTAGCCGCCGTCGCGCAGCGGCGAGGTGAAGAACGGCGGCACCCACAGGCAGTCGACGCCGAGCCACTTGAGGTAGTCGAGCTTCTCGATCAGTCCCTTGAAGTCGCCCGTGCCGTTGCCGTCCGCGTCGCGGAACGACCGCACCAGCACCTCGTAGAAGACGGCGGTCTTGAACCACTCCGGCTGGGCCGTCTGGTCGTCGGTGAAGGCCTCGTCCTCGGGGCCGGTCGTGATCGCCTCGTGGTCGTCACCGGGGGTCGGGTCTGTCGAGGCAGTCATCCGGCCCTCCTCACCGTCAGGATGTGGGCGGGCTCGTGGTGGGGGTCGAGCCGCACGTAGTCGTGCTCCCACCAGGTGAACTTCTGGCCGGTGATCTCGTCCTCCGCGACGAAGGACGCATCCCACGCCAGGCCCAGGGCCGGCATGTCGAGGTGGATGGTGGTCTCGCGGGTGCCGTGCGGATCGAGGTTGAGCACCACCAGCACGGTGTCGCCCGGGTCTCCGAAGGCCGGGTCGTGCGCGGTCTTGGAGAAGACCAGCACGTGGTCGTCGTCGCTCTGGTGGATGGTCACGTTGCGCAGCAGCTGGAGGGCCGGGTGCTCCCGACGGATCCGGTTCAGCTCGGTGAGGTACGGCGCCAGCGTGCGACCGCTGGCCGTGGCGGCGTCCCAGTCGCGGACCCGGATCTGGAACTTCTCCGTGTCGAGGTACTCCTCGCTGCCGGGCTTGACCGCCACGTGCTCGAAGAGCTCGTAGCCGGCGTACACGCCCCAGCTCGGCGAGCCCATCGCGGCCAGCACCGCCCGGATCTTGAAGGCAGGCGGGCCGCCGTACTGCAGGAACGCGTGCAGGATGTCGGGGGTGTTGACGAAGAAGTTGGGCCGCATCAGGTGGCTCGACACGTGGGAGACCTCGTTGAGGTACTGCTCGATCTCCCACTTGTGCGTGCGCCAGGTGAAGTACGTGTAGGACTGGTGGTAGCCGATGGCGCCCAGCCCGTGCATCATCGACGGCCGCGTGAACGCCTCGGAGAGGAAGATCACGTCCGGGTCGGTCCGGCGGATCTCCCGCAGGAGCTCCTCCCAGAACCCGAGGGTCTTGGTGTGCGGGTTGTCGACGCGGAACACCCGGACGCCGTGGCTCATCCAGAGCCTCACCACGCGGAGGACCTCGGCGTAGAAGGCGGGGTAGTCGTTGTCGAAGTTGATGGGGTAGATGTCCTGGTACTTCTTCGGCGGGTTCTCCGCGTAGGCGATCGTGCCGTCGGCCCGCGTGGTGAAGAACTCCGGGTGCTCGGTCGCCCACGGGTGGTCCGGGGCGGCCTGGAGCGCGAGGTCGAGCGCGACCTCGAGGCCGAGCTCGCCCGCGCGGGCCACGAACGCGTCGAAGTCGTCGAAGGTGCCGAGGTCGGGATGGATGGCGTCGTGCCCGCCGTGCTTCGAGCCGATGGCCCAGGGCGAGCCGGGGTCGTCGGGGCCGGGGGTGAGCGTGTTGTTGGGCCCCTTGCGGTTGACCTCGCCGATCGGGTGGATCGGCGGCATGTAGATGATGTCGAAGCCCATCTCCGCCACCGCGTCCAGGCGCTTCATCGCGGTCCGGAAGGAGCCGCTGGTGACCTTGCCCGTCGCCTCGTCGAGCGTCGCGCCCTCCGAGCGTGGGAAGAACTCGTACCAGCTGCCGTAGAGCGCACGCTGGCGGTCGGCGTAGACGGGGTAGGGCCCCACGGTCGACATCAGGTCGCGCAGCGGGTACTTCGTCAGCACCGCCGCCAGCTCGGGCGCCTGAAGCGCGGCGAGCTTGGCCCCGACGGGGCGCTTCTGGTCCTTGGTGGTGGCGATCGCGGCCTTGAGGACGTCGGCGTCCGGGCCCTTCTTGTGGCCGCGCGGGAGGCCCTTCAGGACTCGCTCGAGGACCAGCCGCCCCTCGGTGAACATGAGGTCGACGTCGACCCCTGCCGGGATCTTCAGACCGGCCGCGTGCTGCCAGGTGCCGACCGTGTCGGACCACGACTGGATCTCGAAGTGCCACAGGCCTGGCGCGTCAGGGGTGACCCACGCGGAGTACTTGTCGGGCACGTGGGCGTCCTTCAGCATCGCGACTGGTGGGTGCCGCTTGCCCTTGGGGTCGATCAGGACGACCTCGGCCCCGAGCTTGTCGTGACCCTCGCGGAACACGTTGGCGGTGACGGGAAAGGGCTCGCCGACGGTGCCCTTGGCTGCGAGGGTGGTGGGCTGCCCGAGAAGGTTGGTGGAGGGATCGATGACGGGCGTGACGTTCATGACGGGGATGCGTCCGACCATGCCCACCACACTTTCGGACCCGCCGACACGATGCAAGCCGTGTCCTCAGGGGTGGAGTGGGACGGTGGATCCGGGCGGGGTCTGCTGGTTGGTCGGGAAGCGTGCCCGAGGCCGCTCGGTCGCAGCCCTACGGTCGGCCTCGCGTGGAGGTTCGCCTTGGTGTGCCTCGTGGTCGTCGTCGGGCTGGCGTGGTGGCGGGGTTCGCAGGAGCTCATCCTGAGGGGTTGAGCGCCCCGGTACCAATGCATCGGCAAGTCTGGTTCGACGAAGTCTTGGATCGATCCAACCCGGGGGAGTAGCGTCCCCTCTCGTGCGCGCGATCCGTCGATTCACCGTCCGTCCTGTCCTCCCCGAGGCGCTGGCCTCACTCGGCACCCTGGCTGGCAACCTGCGCTGGTCGTGGCACCCCGAGACGCAGGACGTCTTCGAGACCGCGGACCCCGCCCTGTGGGAGTCCGTCGGCAAGGACCCGGTCAAGCTGCTCGGCAGCCTGGGCCAGGCCCGCCTGAGGGAGCTGGCCGGCGACGCGACGTACCTCGCCAGGCTGGGGCAGGCCCAGGCCGACCTGGACGCCTACCTCACCGAGGACCGCTGGTACCAGCGCAAGGGCGGCGCCGACGCGCCGCGGAGCATCGCCTACTTCAGCCCGGAGTTCGGCATCACGGCCGTGCTGCCGCAGTACTCCGGTGGTCTCGGCATCCTGGCCGGTGACCACCTCAAGTCCTCCAGTGACCTCGGCATCCCGGTCATCGGCGTCGGCCTCCTCTACAAGCACGGCTACTTCAAGCAGGCGCTGTCGGCCGACGGCTGGCAGCAGGAGACCTACCCGGTCCTCGACCCCGACGAGCTGCCCCTCACGCCGCTGCGTGAGGAGGACGGCTCGCGCGCCAAGGTCACCGTCCAGCTGCCCGGAGGGCCTGACCTCGTCGCCACCCTGTGGATCGCTCACGTGGGCCGCGTCCCGCTGCTGCTCATGGACACCGACCTCGAGGAGAACCCCGGCCACTACCGCGAGGTGACCGACCGTCTGTACGGCGGCACGAGCGAGCACCGGCTGCGCCAGGAGATCCTGCTCGGCGTGGGCGGCGTGCGCGCGCTGCGCGTCTACAGCCGCATCTGCGGTGCCCCCGAGCCCGAGGTCTTCCACACCAACGAGGGCCACGCGGGCTTCCTCGGCCTGGAGCGGATCCGTGAGCTCACGGTCGCCGAGGGCGGTCCCGGACTGGACTTCGACACCGCTCTGGAGGTCTCGCGGGCCGGCACGGTCTTCACCACCCACACCCCGGTGCCGGCCGGCATCGACCGCTTCGCCCGCGACCTGGTCGAGCAGTACTTCGGCTCCGCCGGCGTGGTCCCGGGCGTCCCGCTCGACCGGATCCTCGCCCTCGGGGCGGAGGACTACGAGGGCGGCGACGCCGGGGTCTTCAACATGGCGGTCATGGGCTTCCGGCTCGCCCAGCGCGCCAACGGCGTCTCGGAGCTGCACGGTCACGTCAGCCGCGGGATGTTCAACGGTCTCTGGCCGGCCTTCGACGAGGCCGAGGTGCCGATCGGCTCGGTCACCAACGGCGTGCATGGCCCCACCTGGGTGGCCCGCGAGATCTTCGGGCTGGCCGCCAAGCAGGGTGCCGACGTCGACGGTGACGACACCGACGCGCTGTGGCCGCTGGTCGACCAGATCCCCGGCTCCGAGCTGTGGGCCCTCAAGCGGGTGCTGCGCCAGCGACTGGTCGACGACGCCCGCAAGCGGGTCCGGAAGTCCTGGAAGCACCGTGGCGCCGCCTCGGCCGAGCTGTCCTGGATCGACTCGGCGCTCGACGCCGACGTGCTGACCATCGGCTTCGCCCGCCGGGTGCCGTCGTACAAGCGGCTCACCCTGATGCTGCGTGACCCCGCCCGCCTGAAGGCGCTCCTGCTGCATCCCGAGCGCCCGGTCCAGCTGGTCATCGCGGGCAAGGCGCACCCGGCCGACGACGGCGGCAAGAAGCTCATCCAGGAGATGGTGCGCTTCGCCGACGACCCGGAGGTCCGTCACCGCATCGTCTTCCTGCCCAACTACGACATCGCCATGGCGCAGCCGCTCTACCCCGGCTGTGACGTGTGGCTCAACAACCCGCTGCGCCCCTACGAGGCCTGTGGCACCTCCGGCATGAAGGCCGCGCTCAACGGCGGCCTCAACCTGTCGATCCTCGACGGCTGGTGGGACGAGTGGTACGACGGCGGCAACGGCTGGGCGATCCCGTCCGCCGACGGCGTCGACGACCAGGACAAGCGCGACGACATCGAGGCGCGCGCCCTCTACGACCTCATCGAGAACGAGGTCGCGCCGCGCTTCTACGACGTGGACTCCGACGGCGTTCCCGAGGCCTGGCTCGAGATGGTCCGGCACACCCTGAAGTCGCTCGGCCCCAAGGTGCTCGCGACCCGTCAGGTCCGCGACTACGTGCGCCAGCTCTACGCGCCCGCCGCCCAGAACGCCCGGGCGCTCAACAGCGACTACGCCGGCGCGAAGGCGCTGTCCGAGTGGAAGCAGCGGGTCATGGGCGCCTGGGACGCGGTCCGGGTCGAGCACGTCGAGAGCGACGGGGTCAGCGAGACCCCCGAGATCGGGGCGGAGCTCCACGTCCGTGCGTTCGTCTCGCTCGGGGACCTGGATACCGACGACGTCGCCGTCCAGCTGGTGCACGGCTCGCTCGACAGCGACGACCAGCTGAAGGACACCGTCGTGGACACGCTGACGCTGGCCGAGACCTACGAGGGGGGCCGTTACCGCTTCGACGGCACCGTCGCCCTCGACCGCTCGGGGGCGTTCGGCTACACCGTCCGGGTGGTGCCCCACAACGAGCGCCTGGTGTCCGACGCCGAGCTCGGCCTGGTCGCCCTCCCCGCCTAGCCGTTGACTTGGCCCTGAAGGCCCCTTGACTTGGCTCTCAGGGCCCCTCGAGAGGGCCTTGGGCGTCATGCCAGGGGCCCGGAGGGCCAAGTCAAGGGGCCTTCAGGGCCAAGTCAACGACTCTGGCGCAGCACCAGGACCGATCGTCCCTGCAGGGTGAGCTCATCGCCGGCGCCGACGGGGGAGCCGGTGGGGTTGCCGGTGTCGGTGGACAGCACGACCTCGCCGTGGTTGACCCATTGGTTCTCGGGCAGCCTGATGGCCGCGTCGTCCGGGCCGTTGTTGAACCAGATGAGGAACGACGCGTCCCACTGCTGCTCGCCATGAGGTCCGGGGGAGCGCAGCGGGTCGCCCGACACGAACATGCCCAGCACGCGCAGGTCGGTGTCGTACCAGTCCTGCTCGGTCATCTCGCGTCCCTCGGGGTGGATCCACGCGAGGTCCTTGGGTCCGCCCTCGATGGTGGGGGCGCCCACGAAGTGGTGACGCTGGCGCAGGGCTGGGTGCTCGCGGCGCAGCCGCAGTGCGGTCTTGGTCAGGTCGTAGAGGTCGAGCCACGCGTCGTCGGGACGCCAGTCCACCCACGAGATCTCGTTGTCCTGACAGTAGGCGTTGTTGTTGCCCCTCTGCGTGCGCCCGCGCTCGTCGCCGGCGGTCAGCATGGGTGAGCCTGAGGAGAGGCACAGCGTCGCCATCAGGTTGGCCGCCTGCCGCTGGCGCAGGGCTTTGATCTCGGGGTCGTCGGTCTCGCCCTCGACGCCGTGGTTCCACGACCGGTTGTCGTTGGAGCCGTCGCGGTTGTCCTCGCCGTTCGCCTCGTTGTGCTTGCTGTCGTAGGAGACGAGGTCGCGCAGGGTGAAGCCGTCGTGGGCGGTCACGAAGTTGACCGACGTGTAGGGCGACCGGCCGTCGTCGGCGTAGAGGTCCCCTGAGCCGGCCAGCCGTGAGGCGATCTCGCGCACCGACCCTTGGCCACGCCAGAAGTCGCGCAGGTTGTCGCGGTAACGGTCGTTCCACTCCACCCACGGTGGCGGGAACGACCCGACCTGGTAGCCGTCCATCGACGCGTCCCACGGCTCCGCGATGAGCTTCACGTGCCGCAGCACCGGGTCCTGGTTGATCGTGGTGAGGAACGCGCTGTGCATGTCGACCTCGTGGCCGGTGCGGGCGAGCGCCGAGGTCAGGTCGAAGCGGAACCCGTCGACGTGCATCTCGGTCACCCAGTAGCGCAGCGAGTCCATGATCAGGCGGAGCGCGCCGAGGTTGGTGGTGTCGACCGTGTTGCCGCAGCCGGTGACGTCCCAATAGGCGTCGCCGACGCTGCTGGCCCGCTTGTACATGCCGATGTCGTCGAGCCCGCGGAACGAGTACGTCGGTCCGTCCGGCCCGCCCTCGGCAGTGTGGTTGTAGACCACGTCGAGGATCACCTCGATGCCGGCGGCGTGGAAGTTCTTCACCATCTGCTTGAACTCGGTGATCTGCTGGCCGCGCTCGCCGCCCGCCGCGTACGACGCCTCGGGGGCCAGGAAGGCGATCGTGTTGTAGCCCCAGTAGTTGACCAGGCCGAGGTCGGCCACGCCGGGCTCGGTGATGTAGTGCTGCACGGGCAGCAGCTCGACGGCGGTGACCCCGAGGTCCTGCAGGTAGCGGGTGACGGTGTGGCTCCCCAGTCCGGCGTACGTGCCGCGCAGGTCCTCGGGGATCTCGTTGTGCAGCTTGGTGAAGCCCTTGACGTGCAGCTCGTAGATGACGGTGTCGCGCCATCGGGTGCGCAGCTGGGTGTCGCCGTCCCAGTCGAACTCGTCGTGGGTGACCACGCAGCGGGGCATCGCCGGCGCCGAGTCGAGCGTGCTGGCCGCGTGCGGCCGGGCGGCGTCGTGGGCGAGCACCTCCGGACCCTGGGTGACGGTGCCGGTGACGGCGCGGGCGTAGGGGTCGAGCAGCAGCTTGTGACGGTTGAAGCGCCGGCCGTGCACCGGGTCCCAGGGACCTTCCGCCCGCAGCCCGTAGAGCTGCCCGACCGGGAGACCGGGGATGGCGCCGTGCCAGACGCCGAGGGTGTGCTCGGTGAGCTGGTGCTGTGTCTCCACGCCGTCCTCGTCGAAGAGGCAGACCCACAGCGCCGTCGCCTCGGGCGACCACACCGCGAAGTTGGTGGCCTCCTCGCTCCAGCGCGCCCCCAGGAACTGGTGCCTCCCCGGCCAGACCGACGTCCGCTCCTCACGGTGCGACCAGCTCCAGGTCCGGGATCGGTTCAGGCTCACGCGCGCCATTCTGGCGGAGGCCTCTCGAGCACGACGCCCTAGGGCCACCCTCTCGGAGGTGGTCGTTAGGGTGAGCCGTGTGACTGGTGAGTTCGTGCGGCTCGAGGTGGCCGACGGCGTCGGGACCATCCGGGTCGACCGCCCCAAGATGAACGCGCTGTCCATCCAGGTGCAGCAGGAGATCGGCGCCGCGGCGACCGAGGCCTCCGGGCGCGACGACGTGAAGGCGGTCGTGCTCTACGGCGGCGAGCGGACCTTCGCCGCCGGCGCGGACGTCAAGGAGATGGCCGGCATGTCTCACGCCGACATGGTCGCGGCGTCCGCCGGGCTCCAGGCGGAGATGCGCAAGGTCGCCCGGATCCCCAAGCCAGTGGTCGCCGCGGTGACCGGCTACGCGCTCGGCGGCGGCTGCGAGCTCGCCCTCACCGCCGACGTACGGTTCGCCGCTGACGACGCCACCCTCGGCCAGCCGGAGTCACTGCTCGGCCTGATCCCCGGCATGGGCGGCACCCAGCGGCTCAGCCGGCTGATCGGCCCCAGCCGGGCCAAGGACCTGATCTTCACCGGCCGCTTCGTCAAGGCCGACGAGGCGCTGGCGCTCGGGATGGTCGACCGGGTCGTGAGCGGGGGAGGCGTGTACGACGAGGCGCTGGCGTGGGCCGCGCAGTTCGCCGGCGCGGCCACGGTGGCCCTTCGGCTCGCCAAGCAGACCATCGACGACGGCCTCGACGGCGACCTGGACCGTGGCCTCGATCTCGAGGCGAAGGCGTTCGCCGCGCTCTTCGACACCGAGGACCGCACGACCGGCATCGAGTCGTTCCTCGAGAACGGACCGGGCAAGGCCACCTTCTCAGGGAGGTAGCACGACCGGTGGTCGAGGAGGTCGTGCAACCAGCGTCACGAGACCCCCGTACCCTCAGCGCGCCTGCGTCGTTGGACGCGCGGGAGGTTGAGACGATGACTGCTGTGGCGGACGAGACCACGAAGGACGGCTCCGAAGGTGCGAAGGCGCCGCGGACGCCGTTGAGGGAGAGGCTGCGGGTCACCCAACAGGTGACGCGGGCGCGCGAGCTTCTGGCGAGGGCCGTGACGATCGTGACCGGGCTGTGCGCGCTCGTGCTCGTCGCCGGTGCCCTGCTGGTGGCCCTGGGCGGCAACGACGCCAACGCGCTCGTCGGCTGGGTGAAGGACGCTGCCACCCAGATCGACTTCGGCGTCTTCGACCGGCGCAACGGCGTCTTCAGTTTCGAGGGCAAGAACGCCGGCACCAAGAACGCCGTGGTCAACTGGGGTCTGGCGGCTGTCGTCTGGCTGGTCATCGGCAAGATCGTCGGCGGCGTCGTCCGCAAGTAGGCGCGCGCGTAGCCGCCCACATCCACAGAGTCGCGAACCTCGGCGCGTCCTGACGCGTCCGACGGGTGTCGGGCGCGAGGCTCGACTCCTCGGACGAGGAGGTCCTGCAAGTGAGAGTGGCGACGTACCTAGGCGCGGCGATGGTGGCCGCGCTCCTGCCGGCGGCTGCGTCGTCGGCGCAACCGGGAGCGCACGTGGGGGAGGGCATCCAGGCGTCCGCCGCCACCGCGCCGCTGCCCTACACCTGCCAGGTGCTGGGTCAGACGCGGACGTTCCTCGTCCAGGTCAGCACCGACGCGCCGACCCGACTCGCCTTCGGCGAGACCGTCGCCGCGACGGCGACCGCGACCATCACCGTGCCTGAGGACGTGACCACCACGTTCCGCGACGACCTGCGCGCCGCGTCGGTCGACGGCCAGCTCGCCCTGCCGGGCGGCGTCAACAAGGCGATGGCCGCCTGGACCCTCCCGATCGCGCGGACGGCTCTGCCCCCCGCCGGGTCGTCGTTGGTCCTGACCTCGGCCGTCCCCGTCGGCACCTTCGAGGGCAAGCGCATCGACCAGAAGTGGCGGGTGCGGATCGGTGCCGAGCTCTCCGGCACGCTGGCGCTCTACCGCGCCGACGGCAGTCCTGCCTCGCCCGTGCCGAACGTGACGATCGCCTGCACGCTGACCGACCGCGAGCGTGCGCGGGTGCAGAAGATCACGACCGTGAAGGACACCACGACCACGACGGTGCGGGGCAAGGACACGACCAAGGGGTCGCGCGGCAAGGCGAAGATCACCGTCGTGTCCACGCACGGGCGCAATCCCAAGGGGGAGGTGCGGGTCAAGGTCTTCCACCGCGGCGAGCTGGTCTCCGACCGGGTCGTCGAGCTGGAGAAGGGCAAGGCCAAGGTGCGCACGCGGAGGTTGGACGAGCGCGGCTGGTCGGTGACCGCCAAGTACCTCGGCAGCAGCAAGATGCGGGGCAGCCACGGCTCGGACAAGGTCAAGGTCCGCTGACGACGACTTGCGCGAACTCACGTCTCAGTGGTGACGTCGTAGTTCACGTATCCGTACGCGAACACACTGGAGGACGGCACAACATGACATCCAGAACCCGCACGCGACTCGTGGCCGCGACCGGCGCCGCCACGCTGACCGCCGGCCTCACGGCCGGCCTGGTCGTGGCCACCTCTCCCGCCGAGGCCGTCACCGGCACCCTCAACTACACCTGCACGATCCTGGGGCAGCCCAAGACCGTCACCGTCGTCGCCGACACCGACGCACCGAGGAGGATCGCCTACGGCGAGACCATCACGCCGGCCGCCAGCGGCATCCTCACCATCCCGGCGGACGTCGCCGACCAGGTACGCCTCGCCGGCGCCAAGAAGGCCGACGGGAAGGCCGACGTCGCAGCCACGGTGGACGACACCGCCCGCCCGCTCACGCTGACGGTGCCCTCGACGAACATCCCGCCCAACGGGCCGCTGGTGCTGGAGGCGTCCGGCCCCGCGGGGCCCTTCGCAGGCACGAAGGTCGGGAACGTCTACGACATCGCCGTCGGCAACTTCACGACGGTGCTGAACCTGACCGAGGCGAACGGGACCCCCATCGCCGGATCGCCGCAGACCATCCCGTGCGTGCTCAACCCGGGCCAGAACGCCGCCGTCGACACCATCAAGGTGGTGCGCGACAAGACGACGACCACGGTCGACGCCCCTGACATCGCGAAGGGTGCCAAGGCCACGGCCGACGTGGCGGTCGTCAGCGAGCACGGCACCACCGCCAAGGGCAAGATCAAGGTCAAGCTCGTCCGCAACGGCAAGGTCTGGCAGACCAAGATCGTCGCGCTGCGCGGCGGCCACAAGCAGGTCACGCTCCAGCGCATCCACGCGAAGGGCAACTACAAGGTCAAGGTGAAGTACGTCGGCCGCGAGAGCTGGAAGGGCTCGCGTGACGTCGACGCCTTCACCGTCGGCTGACAGGACCTCGAACACCTGAGCGTCCGGGTGAGACCCGGTCCACAGTGTGGGGAACCCCACCGCGGACCTCGGTTCCGCGGTGGGGTTGCTCGTGGGTAACCTCCGAGAGCGACGCAGTCACACGCCAGTCTTCGTTCGAGAGGCAGTTCATGAACATCCTCGTCCTGGTCAAGCACGTCCCCGACGCCACCGCGGACCGGCACTTCGAGTCCGACGGCACGGTCGACCGGGTGGGCGTGGACGGGTTGTTGTCCGAGCTCGACGAGTACGCGGTGGAGCAGGCGTTGCAGCTGACCGAGAAGCGCGAGGGCGAGGAGCACACCGTCACGGCGCTGACCGTGGGCCCGGAGAAGGCGGTCGACGCGGTGCGCAAGGCGCTGCAGATGGGCGTCGACCAGGGTGTCCACGTCTCCGACGAGGCGATCGCGGGTTCCGACGCGGTCGCGACGTCGCTGGTGCTGGCCAAGGCGGTGGAGAAGCTGAACGCCGATCGGGCGGTCGACATCGTGGTGTGTGGTCTGGCGTCGACCGACGGGTCGATGGGTGTGGTGCCCGCGATGCTGGCCGAGCGGCTGGGGTGGCCGCAGGTCACCTTGGCGTCGGTGGTGGAGACGCAGGGCGACCAGGTGCGGATCAAGCGTGACGGGGACACCGCGACCGAGGTGATCGGCGCGACGCTGCCGTTGGTGCTGTCGGTGACCGACCAGTCCGGCGAGGCGCGCTACCCGTCGTTCAAGGGGATCATGGCGGCGAAGAAGAAGCCCCTGGAGACCCTGACGTTGGCAGACCTCGGTGTCGAGGCCGGTGAGGTGGGACTGGGTGCGGCGTGGACCGAGGTCGTGGACACCACCGCCCGTCCGCCGCGGTCGGCGGGGGAGATCGTGAAGGACGAGAACGGGTCGGGCGCCACCGCGCTGGCCGAGTTCCTCGCCGCCAAGAAGTTCATCTGAGCAGCCGAGAGAGAGACGCAGTCATGTCTGAGGTCCTGGTTCTGGTCGACCACGTCGACGGTGCGGTCAAGAAGCCGACGTACGAGCTGCTCACGATCGCCAAGCGGCTCGGCGAGCCGTCCGCGGTGTTCATCGGCGCCGCGGCGCAGGGCGCCGAGGTCGCGGAGAAGGTGAAGGCCTACGGCGCGGAGAAGGTCTACGTCGTCGACGACGCCTCGATCAAGGGCTACCTGGTCGCGCCGAAGGCCGAGGCGCTGCAGCAGCTGGCGCAGCAGGTCTCACCCGCGGCGATCCTGATCACCTCGGGGGCCGAGGGCAAGGAGGTCGCGGCCCGGCTCGCGATCAAGCTCGAGTCCGGGCTGATCACCGATGCCGTCGACGTCGCCGACGACGCGACCACCACGCAGTCGGTGTTCGCGGGCAACTACACCGTGCAGGCGAAGGTCACCAAGGGCACGCCGATCATCACGGTGAAGCCCAACTCCGCGGCTCCGCAGGAGGCCCCGGGCGCCGGCGTCGTGGAGGAGTTCGGCGCGACCGTGTCCGAGGGCGCCAAGACCGCCCAGATCGTCGCCTCGCAGCCGCGTCAGGCCACCGGTCGTCCCGAGCTCACCGAGGCCGCGATCGTGGTCTCCGGGGGGCGGGGGGTCGGCTCGGAGGAGAGCTTCGCGGTCATCGAGGCCCTCGCGGACTCCCTCGGCGCGGCCGTGGGCGCCTCGCGGGCTGCGGTGGACGCCGGTTGGCGGCCGCACTCCTACCAGATCGGCCAGACCGGCAAGACCGTCTCGCCGCAGCTCTACATGGCCAACGGCATCTCCGGTGCGATCCAGCACCGGGCCGGCATGCAGACCTCCAAGACCATCGTCGCGGTCAACAAGGACGAGGAGGCGCCGATCTTCGAGCTCGTCGACTTCGGCGTCGTCGGTGACCTCCACACGGTGCTCCCCGCCCTCACCGAGCAGGTCACCCAGCGCAAGTGAGACGCGCAGCCGACTCCGAGGAACGAGGAGTCGGCGTTCACGCGGCCAGGTCGAGCAGCCGCAGCGACCGAGGAACGAGGTCGCGTTCGCGGCGTGTCGAGACCCGGTGAGACGACCGCCGACAGTGGGGACACCTCCAGTGGTGGTCTCGACTGATCGCTCGCTTCGCTCGCTGCTCGACCACCGGTGGATCTGGTCGCTCGCTTCGCTCGCTGCTCGACCACCGGTGGATCTGGTCGCTGGCTTCGCTCGCTGCTCGACCACCGGTGGATCTGGTCGCTGGCTTCGCTCGCTGCTCGACCACCGGTGGATCTGGTCGCTGGCTTCGCTCGCTGCTCGACCACCGGTGGATCTGGTCGTTCGCTTCGCTCGCTGCTCGACCACCGAGGAATACTGACCTCATGACCGTCGAGTCCGACGTCCGTGACGCCGCCGAGCGCGCCCGCACGGCGTCCCTGTCGCTGGCGGTGGCGACCCGCGCCCAGAAGGACGAGGCGCTGCTGGCCATGGCCGACGCGCTGGATCGTGGTCGCGACGCGGTCCTGACGGCCAACGCCGAGGACGTGGCGCGCGCCGAGGACGGTGGCACGCCCGCCAACATCGTCGACCGTCTGCGGCTCACCGACGACCGCCTCGACGGCATGACCGCGGGGCTGCGCGACGTGGCCGGGCTGCCCGACCCGGTGGGCGATGTCGTCCGCGGAAGCACCCTCGCCAACGGCCTCGAGCTGCGGCAGGTGCGGGTGCCCTTCGGCGTGGTCGCGATGGTCTACGAAGCGCGCCCCAACGTCACCGCCGACGCAGCGGGCATCTGCTTGAAGTCCGGCAACGCGGTGCTCTTGCGTGGCAGCTCGAGCGCCAGGTCGAGCAACGCTGCCATCGTCGACGTGCTGCGCACCGCGGTCGGGACGAGCGGCCTCCACCCCGACGTGGTGCAGCTGGTGCCGGGAGACTCCCACGAGTCCGTGAAGGCCCTGATGCGGGCCCGCGGCCTCGTCGACGTGCTGATCCCGCGCGGCGGCGCGGGGCTGATCCGCAGCGTCGTGGAGGAGTCGTCCGTCCCGGTCATCGAGACCGGTGTCGGCAACTGCCACGTGTACGTCGACCGCGGGGCCGACCTCGACAAGGCGCTCGCCATCGTCGTCAACGCCAAGACCCACCGCACCTCGGTCTGCAACGCCGCGGAGTCGCTGCTCGTGCACGCAGATGTGGCGGACGTCTTCGTGCCCCGGGTCGTCGACGCGCTCCACGCGGAGGGCGTCACGGTGCACGGTGACGAGACGTTCGGTGCCCGGCCCGGCGTCGTACTCGCGACCGACGACGACTGGGCCGAGGAGTACCTCTCGCTCGACATCTCCGCTCGTGTGGTGCCCGACCTCGACGCCGCGCTCGCGCACGTCCGGCGCTGGTCCTCGCAGCACTCCGACGCCATCGTCACCGAGGACCTCGCTGCGGCGCGGCGGTTCGTCGCCGAGGTCGACTCGGCCGCCGTCCTCGTCAACGCGTCCACGCGCTTCACCGACGGGGCCGAGTTCGGGTTCGGCGCCGAGATCGGCATCAGCACCCAGAAGCTGCACGCCCGCGGACCGATGGGCCTGCCCGAGATGACCACGACGAAGTACGTCGTGACCGGCGACGGCCACGTTCGATGAGCTCGCGACGTACGTGTCCGATGGTGCAGGTCCGATGTCGGGAGCCTCAGACGGTAGGGTTCCGGCCATGTCGTTGAGCGCCGTTGTGCTGCGGGCCGCGGAAGAAGCCTCCGAGCCCGCGATCCACCCCTACGCCGTGGGCGCGATCGCGCTCGGCCTGCTGCTGTCCCTGTTGCTGGTCCTGGTCGCCTTCGGAGGCGGTCGCGACCACAGCTGAGCCCCAGGTGGCGCAACCCAGGTCCGGCTCGCGACGTATCGGCGTCATGGGCGGCACCTTCGACCCGATCCACCACGGGCACCTCGTCGCCGCGTCGGAGGTGCAGGCGTGGTTCGACCTCGACGAGGTCATCTTCGCGCCGACCGGCGCGCCCTGGCAGAAGGCCGACCGTGACGTCACCGAGGCCGAGCACCGCTACCTGATGACGGTGATCGCCACCGCTGCCAACCCTCGCTTCACCGTCTCGCGCGTCGACATCGACCGGGAGGGGCCGACGTACACCGCTGACACGCTGCGTGACCTCAAGACCCTCCACCCCGACGCCGAGCTGTACTTCATCACGGGTGCCGATGCGCTGGCCGAGATCTTCACGTGGCGCAACCCCGACGAGCTCTTCGCGCTGGCGAGGTTCGTGGGTTGCACGCGCCCTGGGTACGAGATGGACCGGGCGACGCTGGAGGCGATCCCGAGCGACCGGGTGACGATGGTGGAGATCCCGGCACTGGCGATCTCCTCGACCGACTGCCGTGCACGCAAGCGCCGAGGTGAACCCGTGTGGTACCTCGTCCCCGACGGTGTGGTGCAGTACATCGCGAAGCACGACCTCTATCCCCGTCACGACCCCGAACAGAACCCCACCCGCACGGAAGCGAGCGAATGACCGCCGACGACCACGCCGTCACCCTCGTCGAGGTGGCCGCCCGGGCGGCCTCCGACAAGCTGGCCACCAACATCCTGGCCTTCGACGTCAGCGACCAGCTCGCGATCACCGACGCGTTCCTGCTGGCGTCGGCGTCCAACGACCGCCAGGTCAAGGCGATCGTCGACGAGATCGAGGACAAGCTCCGCGAGGTCGGCGCGAAGCCGATCCGCCGCGAGGGCCAGCGTGAGGGTCGCTGGGTGCTGCTCGACTACGGCGAGATCGTCGTGCACGTGCAGCACGAGGAGGAGCGGGCGTTCTACGCGCTCGAGCGCCTGTGGCGCGACTGCCCGGCGCTCCCGCTGCCGGCGGACGTCACCCGCCCCGGTGGCTGATCGCGCGATTCCGCCCCGGCGGCTGGTGCTGCTGCGGCACGGGCGCACGGCCTGGAACCACGAGATGCGCGCCCAGGGGCAGGCAGACGTGCCGCTGGACGACGTCGGCCGCGCGCAGGCGGCGGCCGTGGCGCCGGAGCTGGCTCGCCTGGACCCGGCGGCGCTGTGGACCTCCGACCTGGCCCGGGCGCGCGAGACCGCGGCGTACGTCGGACGCGCCACCGGCCTGGAGGCGGTCGTGGACGCGCGGTTGCGTGAGTACGACCTCGGCCCGCGCACCGGCCAGACCCTGGCGGAGTACGTCGCCGCACACCCCGAGCACGCGACGCCGATCCGGCTGGGTCTGTACGACGCCATCCCCGGGACGGAGTCCACGGCCGCGGTCGTCGCCCGCGTCTGCGCCGCCGTCCGGGATGCCTATGACGCCCTCCAAGCGGGGGAGTGCGCCGTCGTCGTCTCGCACGGGGCTGCCCTCAAGGTGGCCCTCCTGGAGCTTCTCGGCTGGCCCCTCGACCTCGCCGCCGGCGTCCGCGGGCTCGACAACTGCGGCTGGGTCGTCCTCGACGACAGCGGTGAGGAGGGGCGGCTGCGCCTGATGGCCTACAACCGGACCACCGATTTCGCCACGCACGAGGGCGTTGGCTAGTATTCCGCGAGTTGCCCGGCAGCTGTCGGGAAGCCTGGGGCTGTGGCGCAGCTGGTAGCGCATCTGCATGGCATGCAGAGGGTCAGGGGTTCGAGTCCCCTCAGCTCCACTCGAGGATCTGCACTCAGATCGAGCCGCGCCGCGTCGGTGCGGCTCGCTCCATTTCCGCCCCAGTGGGCTGATTTCGGCCAATGATGGGCCGATGCGCCAGCTGCCGACGTACGACGCCGTCGCCGAGCGGTCGGCGAGTGAGATGTACGGCTTTCTCGCGACGCTCGCCCGGGAGGCGGTAGAGGCGAAGCACGAGTTCGCGTGGCAGCGCGACCAGGCGCTCCGGGCCGCGGTCGACGCTGCTCTGCACGCTGCTGCGAAGCGCGGGAAGGCGACCGAGCAGGCAAAGCCGCCCTGGCTCCAGGGTCTGGTCGTCCGCGACCTGAGGAGTGCGGCCGCAAGCTACTGGTCGGGGGAGGCCTTCGTGCGGGCGCGGCTGCTGGAGCGGCTCGGCGCCATCGAGCTCGAGCACGACGACAACTACGTGCTGGCCATGGTCAGCGGCTTCGGTGAGCGCAAGCCTGACAAGCTGCGTGCCGACCTCGAGCTCGTCGAGTCCACCTTGTGGCGGCTCTTCGAGGTCGAGGGCGGGGGAGAAGTCAGTCTCGCGAACGTCGATCGCTTCGGCGGCGACGAGTGGCGCACGACCTTCGTGGAGCTGTCTGCCGACGGCACCCTCGACCGTGCCCGTGTCCTGCGCGAGTGCTTGCGGACGCTGGCTCGGGACTTCGCGGCGTACCGGGCTCAGTGGTTCTCCGCGACCTTCCTCGCGTTCGAGCCGAGCCTCGACGAGCTCGAGTCGCTCCAACCGGAGCTGCGGCGACTGCTGGCCGCTTCGGTGCCGGCGACGGTCGGCTTCGCCCTGAAGCAGCTCCTGCCGCTGCAGAAGGCCGAGCGGCTCGAGGTCGAGGAGACCCTGGCCGCCCTCCCGCCGGCGACCCTGGTCAAGGCCAAGGGCACTGCGCTGGACGCGCTGCGCCTCGCCCGGGTCCATGTCCGCACGAGCGCCGGGGCCGCCGCCGACGTCGCGCGGACCGCGCTCGGTCATCCGCACGCGGACGTGCAGCGGGTGGCCGTGGCGTTGCTCGAAGCCGCAGGAGCCGCGGACGGTCTGGCTGAAGCTGCCGACGAGCTGGCCCCCAGCGTGCGGGTCGAGCTGGGCCTGGCCTCAGACGCCACCGCGAGCGACGAGACGCCGGTGGCCCAACGGCTGATGCCGGCGCCGGAACCGGTGACGACGGACGACCTCGCCGAGAGGACGGCAGCACTGCTCGAGGACGCCTCCGACGTGGCCGGTCTCGAAGCCGTGCTGGCGGCGCTGGTCGAGCCAGGGTCGGAGCGGGCGCTGGCGCCGTTGCGCAAGCGGGCGCTCGCCGTCGTCGCGCGCGGTCCCAGGACGGACATGCGCGACAGCTGGTTGCCGGGGCAGGTGGCCCGGCTGGTGCTGGACCTCCTCGGTCAGCCCGCCGAGCCTGCGCGCGTCCTCCTGGCCGCCCAGCGCTTCGTCGTACGACGCCTCGGCGAGCTGCGCGAGCACCCGGGACCGCTGCTGGCCACGCCCGACCTCCCCGGCGGATGGGTGAGTCCCGACGCACTGGTCCGCCGGCTCGAAGGACGGCACGCACCTCGTCACCACGACCTGGTCGCCGCCCTGCTTCGCCTCCATCCTGACGGTCGCGAGCACGCCGCTCGCGGCGCAGCGGTGCTCCCGCCTGCCGTGCGCTTCGCGCTCGGCGGGCAGCCAACGGAGCGGCGGGAAGGACCCGAGGCGTGGTGGGTGGCCGCCCGCCGGTCGCGGGCGCCGTACGCCGCCGACGAGCTGCCGCAGGTGGCCGGCGAGCCCGTCCGCACCGAGGCAGTCGACAACGGCAAACCCTTCCACTACTGGACGATCCGCTTCACGATCGTCTCCCCGGGGCACGTCGCCGCTGGCTCCGGGGGAGGGCTGGACGACCAGCCGACCGAGCTGAAGGGCCAGCTCTCGGCGTACAGCGCTCTCGCGGACTGGGTCCCGACGCTCGCCGCCATCTGGCCGCACGACGCCGAGCACGCCCTGGCGCTGACTTGCAGCGGCGTCCTGGACGCGTGGGACTGGGAGCTCAACCACGACGTGCCGCGGGTGCTCGACGCTCTGGCCCAGAGCCCGGGACGCCTCGGCGGCCTGGCCGCGCTCACGCTCGCTGCCGGGCTCTCCGCCACGCATCGTCACCACCGGCTGCACGCCGTCGACGCGTTCGTCGACCTGGTGCCGACGGGACGGCTGGAGTCGACGGCCGTCGCGGCCGCGCTGGCGAAGTACGCCCCGGCCTGGCAGGCGGGGCGCTGGGCGGAGTCGCTGGCGTCCGTTGCCCACGCCCCGGGCGGTGCGGCTGCTGTCGTCAGTCTGCTGACCGCCCTGCTGCCGCAGCTCCCATCCGACCAGCGCGGGCTCAACAAGCTCCTGGACGTCCTGCGCGACCAGACGATCCACCTGTCGACGCCCGTCGCCGACCCCAAGCTCGTGGACTGGCTCGGCCGCCTGCGCGGCAGCTCGGCGGCCGCTCGCACGGCGCGGCGGCTCCTGGACGAGCAGTAGGTTGCGCGGATGACGGCCACGCTCGAGGAGCAGTCCTACCGCTATCTGCGTCCGTCGACGTTGGAGCTCGCGGACGGCCGAGCCGACCTGACGCTCTCCACGAGCGGCGGTCGCGTGGCCACCGGCTCCACCACGCACCCCGTCTTCTTCGAGGGATTCCTCGGACATCCCGAGCAGGCCGCGGGCGCGATGCTGGCGGTCGCGAAGGTCGCACGGACCCGCTTCTACACCCCGCCCGGCATGCTCGCGGCCATCCTGCGCGCGGCGGACCCGGTCGTCACCAGCAACCGGGACCGGTTGCGCTTCGAGGGGTTCTCGGCCTGCTGCGGCGTCTACCTCCGGTACGACGCGCTTCCCGGCAGTCTGGACGGGACCGTGCGCGACTCGGGAACCACCAACGTCGACTTCAACACCCCGATGCGCGAGGCCCTGTCCCGGATCGGCGGTCAGGAGCCGCTACACCTCCAGGTCGGCGAGGACGTGGTCGTGAGCACGCTCGACAGGCAGGTCGTCGAGCGCAAGGTTCCGCTGCCGGGACGCTGGCTGAAGGGGTTCGCCGAGGTCCAGCAGGTCTCGGGGCGGGTCACCCCGACGCTGGAGGTGTCGGCGGCCGAAGCCAGGCGGTTCGTGCGCGGACTCGCCTCGTCCAGCAGCCGGAAGCCGGTCTGGGTGGTCGCCGCAGGTCGAGGGCTCAGGCTCACGTCCAGGGCCACCCCCGACGGGGTCTCGCTCTCGGGCTTCGAGCGGTTGAAGCCGCTCGACCCGTTGCTGCGCTTCGCGCGGTCGCTGAAGGTGTACGCCGCGCCGTATGACCCCAGGGGGGCGGCAGCCGTGTGGGAGCTGACGCTGGATGACGCCCGCTTGGTGCTGACGCTCAGCCCCGAGTCGAGCCGCGGCTTCTCGGGCGAGGGTGGGGTCCTGGCAGGTCTCGCCGACGCCGAGTCGGCGGACGACGCCGACCTGGTCTCAGCGCTGTTGGCGTTCGAACCTCGCATCGATGTGGCCCGGTTGGCAGCGGAGGCGGACCTGACGGAGGGCCGTGTCCTGCGGGCGCTCGACCGGCTCGGGGCCGCCGGGTGCGTGGGCTACGACGTCGCCGAGGGTGCCTACTTCCATCGCGAGCTGCCCTACGACGCCGAGCGGCTGGCCGCGATGCACCCGCGGCTGCGTGACGCCAACGCCCTGCTCGAGACCGATGCGGTCCGGCTCGACGGCGACACGGCGTACGTCCGCAGCGGCCAGGCGGAGCACGTGGTCCGCCACACCCCCGACGGCGACCGATGCACCTGCCCGTGGTTTGCCCAGCACCAGGGCGGTCGGGGTCCGTGCAAGCACGTTCTGGCGGTCACCCTGGCACGCCAACGCGGCTGAGGCAGATCAGCCCCGCGCGTCGAGCTCCGCTAGGAGCTTTGCCGGTGCGATCGCGCGGTAAGCCTCCTCGATCGTCTCGGTGAGCTCGGTCCAGTCGTCCTCCTGGAGGCCGTCCAGCCGGACGCCGATCCAGCCCCGGTGGCCGTCGTACGGCGGCCGGAAGTACCGCTCGGGGTCCGAGGCGATCAGCTCCTCCTGGGCCCCCGCCGGCGCCGCGCACCACAGGTGCGGGAAGTCGTGGTCGTGGTGGCCCTGGTGCCGCAGCATCACGAACTGCTTGCCGGCGAAGAAGGCCGGCGAGCCGTGGCTGGTCTTCTCCGCTGCGCCCGGCAAGGCCAGGCAGATGCTGCGCACGCGGTCACCGACGCCGGTCATGGAACGACAGTAGTTGTCCACAGCAGCCGGTCGGGGGCTGACGAGCGTCGGTGCGCGGGGTTAGCGTGCTGCGAGTGAAGCGGGAGCCGCACGAGAACGTCGCCACCGTCCTGGTGGATCCCGGCGTGCTCGGCGACCTCGAGCTGGCGCTGATGGTGCGCGACCTTCGGTTGTGGCCGGTCCGCACGGCCCCGATCTGCGTCGACGGCCCGCGCATGGAGTTCCAGCTGCGCCGCCGGATGATCGAGTCCCACCGAGGCGAGTGGGACCTCGCGGCCGAGTGGGTGCCGGTGTGGATCGGCTTCGGGCCGAGCTGGCGGTTCGGCGACGAGCCGCTTCCGTGGCAGGCGCACAAGGCTCTCTGGCAGGTCCTGGACGCGTTCGCCGTGTCTGTGCGGTTCCGCCGCCGGCTCGGCGGCGTGCGTCCGATGCCGGTGCCGGAGGGTGTCCAGCCCTAGATGAGGTAGGCCTCCGCCTCAGGCGAACGTGAACGAGCCGGTCGCGGGCAGCCAACCCGGGGGTGGGTCCTCGCCGACCCGACCGTCGACGGCCTCGCGCAGCAGGTCGGCGTGGCCGGTGTGGCGGCCGTACTCCTCGATCTGGTCGCACACCAACCGCCTCAGGCTGGCATGGGTGCCGTCCTCCAGGTGGGCGTGCACGGGCCTGTCGAGACCACCGTCGGCCAGCGCTGCTGCGATCCGCGCCCGGCTGCGCGCCACGGCGCCGTCGTAGAGGGCGTACAGCTCCTCGGGGGCGTCCTCGCCGGCGGAGCTGAACTCCCAGTCGTCGTCGCCGTCCCAGGCGGTGGCCGCCCACGGGTCGCCGACGGGGTCGCCGGTCAGCTTGACCGTCGAGATGTAGTCCTCGTTGGCTGCCAGGTGCTTGAGAAGGCCGCCGAGCGTCAGGCTGGACGCACCGATGGTCGTCTGCAGACCGGCGGAGTCGAGGTCGTCGGCCTTCCACCGGAACGTCGCCCGCAGACGCTCCAGCGCGCCGAAGAGCTGGGGCGCCTCCGGGCCCGCCAGGGGCGGCTCCCACGGGGTCGACGGGTCGTCAGGAATCGGATCGCTCATGATCAGAACGCTAGGACGGGTTGCGGACGAGAGGCTTCCGCATGCCGGCGGCTCTGCGCGGTTTGATTGCCAGCACCTGCTGCGAGCAGTCAACCGCGCGAGCGGTCTCGGCCAGCCGCTCGCCGCTCCGGCTGCTCGACTACGACGCCGCGCGCAGCTCGGCGAGGCGGGCACGCAACTCGGTGGACTGGGAACGATGTCGGTTGGCAGGGTCGGGGGATGCGCGCGGAGGATCTTCGGCAGGAGCACATCTGGGATGCCGAGGTGGCCGGGCGCTACGACACCCCGGGCGCCGGGATGTTCGCGCCCGAGGTCCTCGGACCCACGGTGGACCGGCTCGCGCACCTGGCGGGAGACGGCCGCGCACTCGAGCTGGCGATCGGCACCGGCCGGGTGGCGGTCCCGCTGGCCGAACGCGGCGTCCCTGTCGTCGGGATCGAGCTGTCAGCCGCGATGGTAGACGTGCTGCGCACCAAGGTCGGCGAGGACGAGATCCCCGTGGTCATGGGCGACATGGCCACGGTCCGGGCAGCCGGAGACTTCAGGCTGGTCTACGTCGTCTACAACACCATCTCCAACCTGCAGACCCAGGACGAGCAGGTCGAGTGCTTCCGCAACGCCGCTCGTCATCTGGTCCCGGGTGGACGCTTCGTCGTGGAGCTGTGGGTCCCCGAGCTGCGCAGGCTGCCGCCCGGCTCGGACGCGATGGTGTGGTCGGTCGAGGAGGGCTACCTGGGCGTCGACACCTACGACGTCCTGCACCAGCGCGCGGTCTCCCACCACGTGCGTTTCGACGGTCCCGGCCGGACGACCATCGGATTGAGCCCGCACCGCTACATCTGGCCCGCTGAGCTCGACCTCATGGGGCGGCTGGCGGGGTTCGAGCTCGAGAGCAGGTACGCCGACTGGACCGGTGCCGAGTTCACCGGCGACTCGCGTTCGCACGTCTCGACCTACCGGCTCACGTCGTAGCGAGCAGTGCGACGGCGTAAACCCGTCGCACCGTGACCGGCCCGGTCCCTACCGTCGTCCCATGCCGATGAGCTTCGTGATGGTGCGCCGTGCCCGGGCCCTTCGGACCCCCGAGGGGGACACGTCGCCAGTGGGGCTGGCACCCACTCCGGCCTGACTGGGCACGCACCCTCGTCGCCGACTCACCGCTGCGCCCCGGCGACCTCGTCGTCGACCTCGGCGCCGGGACCGGCGCGCTCACGGGCCCGCTCCTCGACGCCGGCGCCCGGGTCGTCGCGGTCGAGCTCCACCCGGGCCGGGTGCAGGTGTTGAGGAGCACGTGCTCCAGCGCGCGACCGCGCGGAGGCTCGCCGCGTCGCCGCCAGGAGCCAGGCACCTCCGGCGCTATCGACTCGACGTGGGCAGAGCCGTGCCGCGGTCGGCCTTCTCGCCCCCGCCGAGCGTGGACTCGGCGGTGCTGCGGATCAGGCGCCGGTGACCTCGTCGCAGAGCTGCACGAGCGCCTCGGGAGTCCAAGTCGGGGACACCCCCCGCGCCGACGTCAGATATGCCGCGCGACGCTCAGACGACCACCCGGTGACCTCGTGCAAGCCCCGCAGGATCGTGCGCAGGTAGGCCGCCGACGGGGCCGACTCCTCCAACGTGCGACGAGTGGTGAGCGTGAGCATGGGCAGACCGTCCAGGTCCCCGACGGGGACCAGGGTCTCGTAGACCTGTGACGGCGTCTGCCAGCCGCCCTGCGGATCGACCTGCACGAGGTCATGGCCGACGGGGTGCCGTGACTCCTGCGCGACCAGGTCGCTGACCTGACCGAATGTCAGCCGGTAGGCGCGGGCGACGACCTCACCTGCGCCGCCGAGGTCGTGGAACGCCATGGCCCCGCCCCAGACCCGAGACCTTCCGGCGAAGACCAACGTCCCAGGGAGGTCGACCCGCACCGACCCAGTTGGAGGAGTTCGGTCACGGCCGCCGGCGTAGACGCGTCGTGAACCTGGTGGGCGTCCGCCTGCGAGATAGCAGGTGAGCCTGTCGAGGCTCAGGTTGGACGCGTAGGCGACGTACCAGACCGGGTTGTGGGTCGCCGTCACTGGAACAGTCTGGCCTCGGTGCGCGCCGACTCCGCCTCCTCGAGGATCACCCGTCCGGCGGACTCGTAGAGCTCCCATGCGTGGTCCGCGGAGTCGCCGACAGCGGTCAGGCCGAGTCGGCCGCACTCGGTGACGCAGCTGATCATGTGCAGCACCGTGCCGGTCTGCCGGGCCGCGTCGAAGTGCAGCCGGCGCCTGGCGACGACATCGAAGACGTCGTCGACGGTGAGAGCGGTGAGACGCTCGTCCTCGAGGTGGTCGGTGGCGACGAGGTGCTTGGCCCGGCCGTCGGGGGTGCGGAACAGACCGGTCGCGGCGTCGTAGGAGCCGTCGGTCAGGAACTGCAGGGTCAGGAACGGGTGTGTGGTGCCGCCTTTGCGGAGGTTCAGCTCGATGGCGTACGCCGTCCAGTCGCCGGCGTCGTCCTGGACCGCGACGAAGTCGACGGCGAAGCGGCCCCGGACGCCCTGCTCGGCGAGGTGCCGGCCGACCTCCAGGGCGGGCTGGGCGATGAGGGTGGCGTACTCCGACGCAGCCGGGAAGATGCAGCCGAGGTAGGCCTGGCCGCTCGGCCCGCCGAGCAGCTGGTCATGGGTCGACAACAGCTCGACCTGCCCGTCGGGCAGCACGCGCATCTGCACGCTGGGACTGGTCATCCGCTTGCCCGTGATGCGCTCCTCGACGATGCCTCCGCCTGCAGCGAAGTCCGCGAAGTATGCGTCGACCCCGACGGTGGGATCCTCAAGGGCCAGCCCCAGGACGCGGTCTCTCAGGCGGCCGCGCTCGTCGGCGGAGCCCGGCTCCGGAAGCTCGCCGAGGTCGACCACGGCGTTGCCGCGACCGGAGACGCCGTCGTTGAGCTTCACGATCGCCTGTGACAGGCGTGGACGGCTGCGGCGCATCCCAGCCAGCGCCTCCACGAGGTCGTCGACCGTGTGCAGACCCTCGACACCGAGGGGATACAGGATCCCCACGTCCTCGAAGATCCGGCGGCAGCCCGTCTTGGTCCCGAGGGGCAGCAGCCGGGGGTCGGCGGCGTACATCGGGATCCCCAAGGTCAGGGCGACGTCGCGCTCGAGGGGTGTGGCGTTGTAGGGGATCAAGTGGCACGCGGCTCGGTTGGGGATCATCCGGCGGATGTCGCGAAGGATCCGAGGTCTCGCCAGCAGCTTGGCACTCAACGACCCGGGGGTCGCGTCGTTGAGGGCGATCATCGTGAGGCGCGCGCGGGCGTGCCGAGGGATGACACCGGGCAACAAGCTCAGGTAGTACTCGACGACCGCCTCGCTCACGGGGCTCGATGTCACGTAGATCATCCGCAGGTGCGGCTGGCGCAGCAGCAGCAAGAGGAAGAGCGACCGCTCCTCCATCGCCTGGGTGAGCGTGCCACTGCTCGCGGTGGTGATGGACGGGACGACGACCACGCTCTCGTCGTCGAGGTCGCGCTGGATCCCCTCCCACACGTGCGGCAGCCGCTCCTGCAGAGTGTCGAAAGCGGCGTAGCGCTCGTCGTCCTGGAGCTCGGACAACGTCCGCGCCCCGGTTCCCCTGCCGACCGTGTACGTCGTCATGTCGTCACCTCGTCGTCCAGCGAGCGGATCGTGTGGACCCGCACCGTGCGGGCGAAGCCACGAGGCTGGACGTCGCCGACGAGCTCCGCCTCGACAGCGTCGCCGAGGGCGGCCAACACCCGGTCGCTGACGCGGATCTCCCAGTCGCCTGCGTCCGTGCAGAGCCGCGCGGCCAAGTTGGTCACGCTGCCGATCGCGGCGTAGTCGAACCGACCCGGGAAACCGATGCGACCCAGGGTCGCGTATCCCATCGAGATGCCTGCGCGGTGCGTCAGTGCGTGCCCCATTCGTCGCCAGCCGTTCGCCAGTCGCGACACGTCGCGGTCGACGTCGAGCGCGAGCTGGACGGCCCTGCGAGCGGGGTCGTCGCACGGCACGGGGTCGTTGAAGAAGACCATGACGCCGTCGCCGGTGAACCGCTCGAGGGTGCCTCCCAGGGCCACGACGTGCTCGCCGACGACCTGGTGGTACTCCCGCAGCACGCCCATCACCTCTTCGGGCTCGCTGGTCTCCGCGAAGGACGTGAAGCCATGGAAGTCGAAGAAGACCACCACGATCTCGCGCCGGTGGCTGTCGAGGAGGGCGTCGTCCGCGACGACCACGTCCGCGAGCTGAGCACCGAGGAAGTGCCGCAGCCGGTTGGTCCGTTCGAGCTCGTCGACACCTGCCGCGACGCGCTTCTCCAGCTCGGTGTTCCACCGGGCCAGCTCGGCGGCCTGCCTCTCGATCGTGTCGTGGTAGCGCTTGAGCCGCGCCAACGAGGCGACCCGGGCCAGCAGCTCGGCGCGGTCGAACGGCTTGGTGACGAAGTCGTCGGCTCCGGACTCGACGGCAGTGAGCTTCTCCTCAGGTCCACTCGCGGTGATCATCACGACCGGCAGGAACGCCGTCCGGTCGTCCGAGCGGATCCGTCGGCAGACCTCGTGGCCGTTCAGCCCCGGCATCTTCAGGTCGAGCAGCACCAGATCGACGTCGAGGTCGACGAGGAGGTCGAGCGCATCGCGCCCGTCGGACGCCGTCACGAGCTGGTACCCGCGCGGTGTGAGCACAGCGTCGAGCAGGCGCAGGTTGGCCGGCTCGTCGTCCACGGCCAGGATCGTCACGGGTCTGTCGTTCACGACACACGTCCGTCGAGGAGCTGACGCACCTGGTGCACCAGTGACCGCACGCTGATCGGCTTCTCGACGTAGGCGTCGAAGCCGGCACGCTCGGCCCTGGCGTGGTCCTCAGCCATGGCGAAGGCGGTGACCGCGACCACCGGGACGTCGGGTGCCATCCCGTCCCGACGCAACCGGTGCAAGGTCTCGGTGCCGTCGATGCCGGGAAGCTGCAGGTCCATCAGCACCAGGTCCGGTGTGCGCTCCGCGGCCACTCGCAGCCCCTCCTCACCCGAGGTGGCCGAGACGACGTCGTACCCAGCGGCGTCGAGCACGTCCCTCACGAGCTTGAGGTTCAGCGGGTTGTCCTCCACCACCAGGATGCGTTCCCCGGTCATGGCGCCCCCTCCACCCCTGCCCCGGTCAGCGGGGTCATGGGCAGGCCTGCGCGCACGAGAGCGCCGACGAGCTCGTCACGGCTCACCGGCTTGGTGAGGTACTCGTTCGCGCCCTCCTCGAGGCCGCGAGTGCGTTCGTCGACGACCGACACGATGACGACGGGCACGTGCGCGGTGCTCGGATCTGCGCGCAGGTGGCTGAGCACCTCCCAGCCGTCGATCTTCGGCAGACGGATGTCGAGGACGACGCCGGCCGGGCGATCGGTTGCGAGGCAACGGAGCGCGGCCTCGCCGTCGTGGGCGCGCACCAGACGGACAGGGGCGCCCTCGAGGTAGGCCGTCACGAGGTCGAGCGAGGCACGGTCGTCGTCCACCAGCAGCAGCAACGGGTGTTGCCCCTTCCCGTCGCCCGCGTCACTGGGCGTCCCCATCGGGATGGAGAACCCGAACGTGCTCCCGACATCCACTTGGGACTCGAGCCAGAGCCGACCCCCGAACAGGTCGACGATCCGCCGGGACAGGGTGAGTCCGAGCCCGGTGCCTTCCTCCCTGGCGACGCCGCGTCCTCCTTGTTGGAAGGACTCGAAGATGCGTTCGCGGTCCTCGGGCGGGATTCCCACGCCTGTGTCCGTGACGGTGACCAGCAGTTCCCCGGCAAGGACCTCCGCTCGGATGTCGACGGCGCCGCCGTCGGGCGTGAACTTCACCGCGTTGGACGCGAGGTTGAGCACCACCTGCTTGAACCGGAGCTCGTCGGCGCTGACGGTGCCCACGTCCGGTGCTGTCTCGACGCTGAGTCGGATCCCGTGCCGGGCGGCCCGCTCGCGCACCAGCGACGCGGCGTACTCGAGAGCATCGGTGACCCTGAAGACCGTGGGCTCCAGCGTCATCTGCCCAGCCTCCACCTTGGACAGGTCGAGGATCTCGTTGAGCAGCTCCAGAAGATGTCGACCGG
This sequence comes from Nocardioides bigeumensis, assembly GCF_039531755.1. Classification (NCBI taxonomy): domain Bacteria; kingdom Bacillati; phylum Actinomycetota; class Actinomycetes; order Propionibacteriales; family Nocardioidaceae; genus Nocardioides; species Nocardioides bigeumensis. Next base: position 119,559 of record NZ_BAAAQQ010000011.1, on the reverse strand, counting down.
AGTTGTGGATGTCGCGCACGTACTCGTCCTGCCGCTCGTTGAGCTCGCCGAAGAGTCGGTCGAGGAGCACCTCGGAGAAGCCGATCACCGCGTTGAGCGGGGTCCGCAGCTCATGGGACATGCTCGCCAGGAACTCCGACTTGTGCCGGCTCGCGACCTCGAGCTCGGCGGACTTGGTCTGCAGCTCACGGAAGAGCCGCGCATTCACGAGCGCGGCGGTCGACTGGGCGGCCAGGGTGAGCAGCGCGTCGTGCGTGTCGGCGGCGAAGCCCCCCGGCGTCGACCGCTCGACGACGAGGTGACCGAGCAGGGCCCCTTCGCGCTGGAGGGGGATGCCCACCAGCGATCGCCAGCCGTCAGCAAGCAGGACATCGACCACGGGGTCGGTTGTCTCCTGTGCGAGGTCGGGGATCGCCAGCAGCTCGCCTTGGATCGCGGCCGTGCCGAACCTGCCGAAGACGTTGGGGGTCTCGGGGTCGTCGATGGCGGCCTCGAGCCGGGCCAGCAGGTCGTCCTGATCGCCGGTCAGGACTCGCACCTCCATCGAGCCGTCCGCGTCGTCGTACGCGGCCACGAAGCCACCATCGGCGTCGGCGATCTCGACCGCGCCACGGAGGATCCGGCTGAGTACCTCGTCCGGGTCCAACGTCTCGGTGACGGCCTGCCCGACCATGCGCAGGGTCTCGAGCTGGTCGACCTTGCTCTCCAGCTCGGTCGTGAGATCCACCTGGCGCAGGACGATCGCCGCCTGCGCGGCGAACGCGCTCAGCAGCTCCACGTGCTGGTCGTCGAACGGTTCGACCTCCAGGCGCCAGACGGAGAGTGCCCCGACCACCTCGTCGTGCAGGATCATCGGAGCGCACATCAGGGTGCGGAAGCCGGACAGCCTCTGCAGGTCCTGGCGCCCGTACTCCGGGTCCGCGAGGACGTCGCCGATCTGCTGGGTCGTGCGGTCGGCCACGACGCGGCCCATCAGGGAGCGGCGGTCGCGAGCGATGGGGTGGTCCAGCGAGTAGCGGCGGAACGCGTCGGGCACCAGGCTCGAGCCCCGTGACAGGCGATAGACGTCGCCCTCGTTGAGGTGGAGCTGACCCGCGTGCGCCCGGCACAGGCGCACGGCCCGCTCGATGACGATGTCGAGGATCTCGCCTGAGTTGGCACCGGCTCGCCCAAGCGCCGCGAGGATCTCCTCTGTCGCGACGGCAAGGTCGCGGGTCCCCGCCAGAGCGCGGTCCACTCCTCCCGAGTCACCAGCTGTCGAGGAGCGTGCGGTTGTCTGGTCGGCCATGTGGGTCCCTCCGGGCCGACTCCATCGTGGCCCTGCCGATGGTCGGTGGCAACGGTGGTCTGGATACCCTCGCGGCCGTGGACGTCGTGCTCTGGATCGCCGCTGCCGTCCTGGCCGTGCTGGCCATGTCGTGCGGCCTCGCGGCGACGGTCGCCCCCGGCTTGGAGAGAGGTGTGCGCATCGGCGTCGAGCTGGCGCAGGGCCTGATGTTCGTGCTGGTCGGCGCGGACCTCTTGGCGTGGGCCGCCGGTGGCAGCCCCGAGGAGCCCGTGGTCCACGTGGGCTACTGCGTCGCGGCCGTCGCCCTCATCCCGCTGGTGATCATGAGGCCCAAGGGGGAGGACGGCACCGAGCCCGAGCCGTCGTCGCTCTGGGTCCTGGTCATCGCCGTGGCAGCCGTCGCCGTCGTCGTGTGGCGGATGGCCGCGACCCGATGACGAGCGAGCCCACGACACCTGGCCAGACGACGACCGGCCGTCAGGTGCTGGTCGCGGTGTACGCCGTGTTCGCGATCGCCGCAGGGTCCCGGTCGGCGGTCCAGCTGGCGACGAAGGGCGACGAGGCGCCGCTCGCCTACACGCTGTCGCTGGTCGCGGCGCTCGTCTACCTCGTCGCGACCCTCGCGCTCCGCCGGACCTCGGTCCGGGCGCACCGCATCGCCCTGACGGCGGTGGTGATCGAGCTCGTCGGGGTGCTGGTGGTCGGAACCCTCACGGTCGTCGACGGCGAGCTCTTCCCCGACCAGACGGTGTGGTCGGCCTACGGGGTCGGCTACGGCTTCGTGCCGCTGGTCCTGCCGATCGCCGGGCTCTGGTGGCTGCTACGCCACCGACCCGTCGCCGAGGACGCTGCTCGCGTCAGGTGATGGTCATCCCGCCGTCGACCGGGAGCACCTGCCCGGTGACGTAGCCGGCAGCAGGGGAGGCCAGGAAGACGACGGTGGCGGCGAGCTCGGAGAGCTCTCCCTTGCGGGCGGCCGGGATGCGCGCCTGCTGGGACTCGAGGTAGCCCGGCGGGTACTGGTCGGTCATCTCGGAGACGAAGAAACCGGGGGCGACAGAGTTGACCCTGATGCCCTTGCGGCCGGTCCACTGCTGGGCCAGGTCGCGGGTGAGCCCGTTCAGGCCGGCCTTCGAGGCGGCGTACGCCGCTTGCGGCAGCCCGGCGGTCGTGATGCCCAGGACCGAGGAGACGTTGACGATGCTGGACCCCGGCTGCATCACGCGACCGCATGCCTGAGCCATCCAGTAGCAGCCGTTGAGGTTGACGTCGATGACCTGCCGGAACTGCTCGGGCGTCTCGTGCGTCGCCGGAACGGCCGTTCCGACGCCGGCGTTGTTGACGAGGACGTCGACGCGCCCGAACGCCGCCATCGCGGCGTCCACGAGCGCCTGGCACTGGGCCGGGTCGGCGACGTCGGTCTGGACTGCGAGCGCCTGGCGCCCGGCCGCGCGTACCAGCTCCGCGGTCTCGTCGAGCCGGTCCGCGCGACGCGCCCCGAGCACCACGTCGGCGCCGGCCTGGGCGAGCGCCTCCGCGAACGCGACGCCGAGACCGCTGGAGGCGCCGGTCACGATCGCGACGCGGCCCTCGAGCCGGAACAGGTCGAGGATGCCGGGACTGGCGCCGGGACTGGCGCCGGGACTGGGCTCGGTCATGGCCGGACCCTACTCGGCCCCGACACGCCCCTGAGCCGTCCCCGAACCCGGAACACCGGCGGCTCCGCTTGCCGTTGAATGGGGTGAGTGGTCTCGACTGAGCCCGACCTCCGGCACAGGACCACCGCACCAAAGGAGAAAGCAGCATGACCGATCCGTCCTACGGCTACGCGCCGCAGCCCCAACCCATCTCCCCGGGCCAGGAGCGCACCTGGGGCATGATCAGCCACGTCGTCCCCCTGGTGGCCATGGTGCTCAGCGCCGGCACCCTCGGCTTCGTGGGCTCGCTCGTGATCTTCCTGATCTACAAGGACAAGGGCCCGTTCGTGAGGGCGCACGCCGCCAACTCGCTGAACATCCAGATCGTCACGGGCATCATCCTGCTGATCTCGATCCCGCTGATGTTCGTGCTGGTCGGCTTCGTGACCTTCGGCCTCGCGCTCGTCGTGGCGTTCGTGCTGCACCTGCTCGGCGCCATCAAGGCCAACAACGGTGAGTGGTGGAACCCGCCGATGACCCCGCGCTTCGTGCGCTGACGCCACGTCCCTCGCTGCCGCGCGAGAGGAACTCGAGAGGAACTCGGTTCCCCTCGCGCGGTGGCTTGCCGTTACCATGGCTCCATGAGGTCGATCCTGCTTCTTAGCTAGCCGCGTCGGTGAGCACACCCGACGCGGCCGCCCCTCGCACCCGAGGGGTTTTTTTGTGCGCTGGATCTGATCCCGACGACGTGAGAGAGACGCACCATGAGTGAGATCGACGCCCGCGAGGGGTACGACGTCCACGAGGTCGAGTCGAAGTGGCTGCCGGTCTGGGAGGACCTGCAGCCGTTCCGGGCCGACGACGAGAGCCCCCGCGAGAAGCGCTACGCGCTGACGATGTTCCCCTACCCCTCGGGCGACCTGCACATGGGTCACGCCGAGGTCTTCTCGCTGCACGACGTGGTCGCGCGGTACTGGTGGCAGCGCGGCTACGAGGTGCTGAACCCGATGGGCTTCGACTCCTTCGGGCTGCCCGCTGAGAACGCCGCGATCCGCAACGACGAGCACCCGTCGACGTACACCTACCGCAACATCGGGCGCTCGATCGACTCCTGCAAGCGGCTGGCCGCGAGCTTCGACTGGAGCCGGACGCTGAACACGTCCGACCCGGAGTACTACCGCTGGACCCAGTGGCTGTTCCTGCGCTTCTACGAGCGGGGCCTGGCCTACCGCAAGCAGAGCCCGGTCAACTGGTGCCCCAACGACCAGACCGTGCTGGCCAACGAGCAGGTCGTGGACGGCCACTGCGAGCGCTGCGGCGCCGAGGTCACCAAGCGCGACCTGACGCAGTGGTACTTCAAGATCACCGAGTACGCCCAGGAGCTGCTGGACAACCTGGACGACCTGGCCCCCACCTGGGGCGACCGGGTGGTCAACGCGCAGCGCAACTGGATCGGCCGATCGGAGGGTGCGCACGTGACGTTCCCCCTGGTCGAGGAGTCGAGCAGCGAGGCGTCACCAGACCAGGGGATCCAGGTCTACACGACGCGTCCCGACACGCTGTTCGGCGCGACGTTCATGGTGGTCGCCGCCGACGCCCCCTTGGCCGACGAACTGGTCAGCGACGAGCAGCGGCCGGCTTTCGAGGCGTACCGCGAAGAGGTCCGCAAGGCCTCCGACATCGACCGTCTGGCGACCGACCGACCGAAGACGGGAGTCGACCTGGGCCGCAAGGCCCTGAACCCGGTCACCGGCCAGCAGATCCCGGTGTACGCCGCCGACTACGTGCTGGCCGACTACGGCACCGGCGCGATCATGGCCGTGCCCGGCCAGGACCAGCGCGACTGGGACTTCGCCGAGAAGTTCGGTCTGCCGATCGTGCGCACCGTGCAGCCACCCGCCGACTTCGACGGCGAGGCGTTCACGGGTGACGGCCCGGCCACCAACTCCTCGAACGCCGAGATCAGCCTGGACGGGATGGGGGTCGCCGAGGCCAAGCGCACCATCATCGACTGGCTGGACAAGAAGGCCCTGGGTCGCGGCACTGTCAACTTCCGGCTGCGCGACTGGCTGCTGAGCCGACAGCGCTACTGGGGGGCGCCGATCCCGATCGTGCACTGCTCCACGTGCGGCGAGGTGCCGGTGCCGGACGACCAGCTGCCGGTCGTGCTGCCCGAGCTGCGCGGCGCCGACCTGAAGCCCAAGGGCGTCTCGCCGCTGGCCGCAGCCCGGGACTGGGTCGAGGTTGCCTGCCCCCGGTGTGGCGGCCCCGCCGAGCGGGACACCGACACGATGGACACGTTCGTCGACTCGTCGTGGTACTTCCTGCGCTACTGCTCGCCGCACGACACGCACCAGCCGTTCGACCCGGCCAAGGCCAACGCCTGGGGTCCGTGCGACATCTACATCGGCGGCGTGGAGCACGCGGTGCTGCACCTGCTGTACGCCCGCTTCTTCACCATGGTGCTGAACGACATGGGGATGGTGGACTTCCGCGAGCCGTTCTCGGCGCAGCTGAACCAGGGCTTCGTCATCAACCAGGGCAAGAAGATGAGCAAGTCGCTGGGCAACGGCGTCAGTCTGGGGGAGCAACTATCGGCCTACGGCGTGGACGCGGTGCGGCTGACCTTGGTGTTCGCGGGTCCTCCCGAGGACGACATCGACTGGGCCGACATGTCGCCGAGCGGCTCGCTGCGTTTCCTGCAGCGGGCCTGGCGGCTGGCCGGTGACGTCACCTCCGAGCCGGGTGCGGACCCCTCGACGGGTGACGTCGCACTGCGCAGGGTCACCCACAAGACCGTGCACGAGGCCGGCCAGCTGGTCGAGCGGCACCGCTTCAACGTGATGGTGGCCCGGACCATGGAGCTGGTGAACGCCACCCGCAAGACGATCGACGCGGGGGCGGGACCGAGCGACCCCGCCGTGCGCGAGGCTGCCGAGGCGGTCGCCGTCCTGTTGTCGCTGGTCGCGCCCTACACCGCAGAGGAGATGTGGGAGCGGCTGGGCCACCAGCCGTCGGTCGCCCGAGCCGGCTGGCCGGTCGTCGACGCGGCGCTGCTGGTCGAGGAGACGGTCACCGCGGTGATCCAGGTGCAGGGCAAGGTCCGCGGGCGTCTGGAGGTGTCGCCTGGGGTGTCCGAGGAGGACCTGCGGGCCGCGGCGCTGGCCGACCCGGCCGTCGTACGTGCGCTGGACGGGCGCGAGCCGCGCACCGTCATCGTGCGGGCGCCGAAGCTGGTCAACGTGGTCGTCTGAGCGACCTGCCGCTGCCCCAAGTGAGGCCCCGCGAAATTGGTCGAAGCTGGATACGGCGACGGGCGCTGCGCCGTACCCTTGGCGCAAGACCCAACACCGCGTGCGACCACAGCCTCACCCCCCTGATCGGTCGCACCCGAGGACCCCCCGGGTCTCGGGAGTGAGCGACTCATGGCACGACGCGGCACCGACACGGGCCGTCTCTACGTGCGCCTTCCGCTCTTCTGGCTCAGCCTCTCTGTCTGGGTGATGTTCCTCCCGCTGCTGGTCCTGGCGGACCGCCAGGAGGGGCCGGGCTGGACGGTGGTCGCCAACATCGTCAGCGCGCTCGTGGGCGCGCAGTCGGCGATCGTGGTGGGCACCCTCGCGGTCAGCCTCTGGAACGCCCGCCAGGTCAAGCGCACCGACCGTGAGTGGGTCACCACGACCGCGCTGGCCACGCTCGACCTGCACACCACCCTCCGCGAGAGGCTGGCCAACGTCGCCGACGAGACCTACCGGCTGGTGCGGCCGATCCTCCAGCCCATGGACCGGGTCTCGTCGGAGGCACTGCGGGCCGACCTCGGTCGGCCTCCCGCGCTGCTGCGCGAGATCGGCACGCCGGAGGCAGAGGCCTACGTCGCCCAGCTGCGCCGGTCGGCGGACGGACCTCTGGAGATCGCGCGCGACCAGTCGATGTCGATCGCCGCGTCGATCGGCCTGCGCAGCCGCGCGGAGCCGCTCGACTGGGCGTCGGGCCGGCGCGCCCGCATCGAGACCCGTCCGGGCGACTGGGAGCGGCTGCGGCTCGCAGCGATCATGGTCGAGCGCCTCGCCGCCGATCTCGTGGACCCGCAGCTGACCGCGCTGCACGCGCGGATGTCCGACCGCGTGCAGGAGCGCACGGACCGGGAGATCGCCGACGACCGGGAGACGAGGAAGCGCTTCAAGCTCAGCCAGCCCGAGCCCGTGATGATCGAGGCGAAGCGACGAAGGGCCCGGGAGAACCCGTTCCTGCGGTTCCGCCGCGACGGCCGCATGCTGGCGCACACGGTCGAGCTGCTCGTCCTGGAGGCGAGCGGAGCCGCGTGGGCGCTCGGCGAGCTCGAGGACCTCGGGGCCGTCGAGCCCGACGAGCACGACCGCAAGGTCCTCGAGCTGGTCGGCCAGGTGCTCGACAAGGCGCGGTCGATGCACTACCTGCTGCGTGAGCAGACCGTCGTGGTCCGCGAGATCGTCGAGATCCACACGCCGCCGGACCAGCTCCAGACCGTGCTGGAGCAGGTGAGCGCCGGCGCGGAGCAGGTGCACTACCAGGCGCTGGACCGCCTCTGGGAGCTCGACCGGGCGCGGATCGGCAAGCCGCGGCGGTTCCATCGTCCGTCCAAGCTGTGAGGGCTGTGAGGGCTGTGAGGGCTGTGTGGGCAGTGACGGCTGTGACGGCTGTGGGGCTGTAGAAACGTGCCTTAGGGTCTCGGCATGCCCCAGATGGAGTCGCGAGCTGGGTCTCGAATCCGGGTCGTGACCGATTCGACCGCGTCGCTGCCGCCCGAGGTGGTGGCCGAGCACGGGATCGTCGTCGTCCCTCTCCAGGTGGTCATCGGCGCGGCCGTGCACGAAGAGGGCACCCCGGAGGCCAGCCCCGCGCGCGTGGCGGCGGCGCTGCGCGAGTTCCTGCCGGTGAGCACGTCCCGCCCTGCTCCGGCGGTGTTCGCGGAGACCTACGACCGGCTGGCCACCGAGGGCGCCGAGGAGATCATCTCCCTCCACCTCTCCGGAGACATGAGCGGCACCTTCGAGTCGGCCCAGCTGGCCGCACGCGACGCGACCGTGCCCGTGACGGCGGTCGACAGCAGGCAGGTCGGTGTCGCGACCGGCTTCGCAGCCGTGACCGCGGCGCAGGTCGTCGCTGCCGGGGGCACCGCCGGCGAGGCTGCCCGCGCTGCGCTCGAGCGCGCCGCGGAGTCGTCCTCCTTGTTCTACGTCGACACGCTGGAGTACCTCCGGCGGGGCGGGCGCATCGGGGCCGCGGCGGCGCTCTTCGGCGGGGCCCTCGCGGTCAAGCCGCTGCTCACGATCGCCGACGGCCGGGTGTCGACGCTGGAGAAGGTGCGGACGTCGGGTCGCGCGCTCGCCCGGTTGGAGGACCTCGCCGTCGAGCGAGCGGGGGAGCGGCAGGTCGACGTCTCGGTCTCCCATCTCGCCGACGCCGAGCGAGCCGGACAGCTGGCTGACCGGCTGCGGATCCGGCTGGCCGGCAACCTCGACGGCCGTGAGCTCTGGTGCGGCGAGCTCGGTGCGGTGCTGGGCGCCCACGTGGGACCGGGGATGCTCGCGGTCTGCGTGTCACCGCTGCCGGACTGAGCGCCGGAACCCGGCCAGCCGGCCGGCCCACTTGACGTCCACAGGCAGCGATGCCGCCCGTTCGTCCACAGGCGTTGCCGCGATGGCGCGTACCGGTCCCCACAGCGACCTAGCGTCCCCGTCATGCGCAGCAACCGGTCCTCCGAGCACCAGGCGGCGGTCTCCCGTCGCCTGGCGCAGCTGAGCGCCGAGCTGGCGGCTGTGGGGGAGGGGCCGCTGGTGGCGTCCTGGCCGGAAGAGGGGCCGGACGAGGGGCCGGACGAGGGGCCGGACGAGGGGCCGGAAGAGGGGCCGGAAGATGGTGAGGGAGCCGGGGCGGAGGGGGTGCCCGAGAACCCGTGGGCCGCCCCGGCGACCCACACCCGGGTCCGGCCCGATCGGCTCGCTGCGCAGGCGTGGCGCGATCCCGCGCCGCCCACCCGGGTCCGGCCCCTGCCGGGGGCCGGACCCGGGCTCGGAGCCGGGCCCGAACCTAGGTTCGGACCCGGTTCTCGACCCGGACCTGGACGGGGCAAGGTTGCGCCGCCGGTGCCCGTCCCCGGGCGGCACGCCCGCCGGCGGGTCCCCGCGCCGGGGCTGGTGCCACCTCTCGACGCGCTGCGCAGCCGGGTGGCGCTGGGAGCGGGCCAGGTCGCCGTCGTCGCGGTCCTGGCGGTCCTGGCGCTCGTGGTCACGGCGTGGTGGTTGTTCCGCTCCCGTCCGCACGAGGTGGCCGCTCCGCCCCAGAGCGGCATCGAGGCCCCCTCACCACTGCTGAGCGCTCTCGTGCCCGCCACCGCCGTCCTCCCGTCCCAGCCCCCCGCTCCGTCCGGCTCGTCTGCTCAGCAGTCCACCGCCCAGGTCGTGGTGGACGTGGCAGGCAAGGTGCGGAGCCCCGGGATCGCCGTCCTGGCGACCGGCAGCCGGGTCGTGGACGCGCTGGAAGCCGCCGGAGGAGCCCGGCCAGGAGTCGACCTGACCGCCCTCAACCTGGCTCGGCCGCTGGTGGACGGCGAGCAGATCCTGGTCGGAGTCCAACCGGCCGGAGGAGTGGCGGCCAGTGCGCTGTCTGGCCCTGGGTCTCCAGGCCCGGCGCCCTCTGGTGCCCTGGTTGCCCTCAACACCGCCGACCAGGCCCTGCTCGAGACGCTGCCTGATGTCGGGCCGGTGACGGCGCAGGCGATCCTCGCCTGGCGAGACGAGCACGGCGCCTTCACCTCCGTCGACGAGCTCTTGGAGGTCGAGGGGATCGGGGAGGCCACGCTTGCCCGGCTGGCCGCACTGGTGACGCTCTGACCGGCCACCCGGTGGAGGCGCCTGGCCTCGTGGCGGACGACCGGCCGACGGGCGCTGACCTGCGCATGTTCGTCGTGGCTGCCGCCGCCTGGGCCGGCGGTCTCCTGGGGCTCGACCTCCCCGGTCTCCGAGGGCCGCTGGGGGTGCTCGGGGGGTCTGGGCTGATCCTCGCGACGGCTGCCTGGGCCGGCCGAGCACGCGCAGGGCGCCGGGCCAGCCAGGCGCCGGCAGCGCTCGCGCTGGTGACGATCCTCGTGGCTGTCGCCGTCTCTGCTGCCGTGCGTGCAGCTGTCGTGGCGCACGACCCGGTCGCGACCCTCGCCGCCGGAGGAGCCGCCGTGACCGTCCAGCTGGTCGTCACCTCGGACCCGCGCGTCAGGGAGGGCCGCTTCGAGGACTACGTCGTCTTCCGCGGCCGAGTCGAGTGGGCGACCGGTCGTGGTCGCGTGGTGGACGTGCGCGCGCCGGTCCTGGTCACCGCCGGCCTCGACTGGCGCGAGGTCCGGCTCGGCTCCGGGCTCAGCGTCGCGGGTCGTCTCGCCCCGTCGCCCGATCCGGCCGTGACAGGCCTGCTGGCGGTACGAGGGCCGCCGCCGGCTCCGTCCGCACAAGTCCCGCCCGACCTCTGGTGGCGCGCCGCCGAGCGGGTGCGGGCGTCGCTGCGACAGGCCGTGGCGCACCGGCCCGCCGACCAACGCGCGCTGGTCCCCGCCCTGGTCGTGGGCGACGACCACGGCATGGATCCCGGGTTGGTGGCCGACGTCCAGACCACGGGGCTCACCCACCTGACTGCCGTCTCCGGCACCAACCTGACGCTGCTGGTGGGCTTCTTGCTGCTGCTGTCGCGCTGGGTCGGCGTGCGCGGCCGGGGCCGACCCCTCGTGGCCCTGGTCGGGATCGCGGGCTTCCTGGTCCTCGCCCGCGCTGAGCCGAGCGTGGTGCGGGCCGCGGCGATGGGCGTGGTCGCGCTGGTCGGCCTGGGATCCGGCGGTGCCCGGCGCGGGGCCCGGGCCCTCGCCGTGGCGGTGACCGGCCTGCTGGTGCTGGACCCGTGGCTGGCCACCAGCGTCGGGTTCGCGCTCTCCGCCCTGGCGACCGCTGGCATCCTGCTGCTCGCGCCGCCATGGCGCGACGCCATCGCCGGGTGGCTGCCGAAGCGGGTGCCGACGTGGGTGGCCGAGGCGGTGGCGGTCCCGCTCGCGGCGCAACTCGCCTGCACCCCGCTGGTCGCGGCGATCTCGGGACAGGTCAGCCTGGTCGCGGTCGCGGCCAACCTCCTCGTCGCGCCGGTGGTCGGACCGGCGACCGTGCTCGGCCTGGCGGCCGGCGTGACCGGTCTCGTCTGGGCTCCGGCCGGCGCGGTGCTCGGCACGCTGGCCTCGTGGTGCGTCGGCTGGATCGTCGTGGTCGCCACCGTGGGCGCGCGACTGCCGGGCGCTGCCGTCGACTGGGCCACGTCGGTCTGGTCGCTGGCGCTGCTGAGCACCGGGTGCGTGCTCCTGGCCCTCGTGATGCCCCGGCTGCTGGGACGACCGACCGGCGCGTTGCTCCTCTCAGCCGTGCTCGTCGTCTCGGTGCTGGTCGGACCTGTGCGTCCCGGGTGGCCACCGCCGGGGTGGATCGTCGCGGCCTGCGATGTCGGACAGGGCGATGCGCTCGTGGTCAACACCGGCGCGGGCGAGGCGGTCGTCGTCGATGCTGGCCCGGATCCAGCGGCGGTGACGACCTGCCTGCACCGGCTCGAGGTCGACCGGGTGCCGGTCCTCGTGCTCACGCACTTCCACGCCGATCACGTCGACGGGCTCGCCGGCGTTCTCGAGGGACGTGAGGTCGGAACCGCGCTCGTCTCCCCCCTCGCCGAGCCACCGTCCGGCACCGCAGAGGCCGTCGAGGCGCTGACAGCGGCGCAGGTGCCCGTGCGGGTGCCGGCGTACGCCGAGACCTTCGACGTGGGGGCGGCGCGCTTCCAGGTGGTCTGGCCGCCCGATCGGGCGCCGCCAAGCGGCGAAGGCAGCCCGGCCAACAACGCGAGCCTGGTGCTGCTGGTCCGCGTGGGCGGCCTCGCCCTGCTGCTCACCGGCGACGTGGAGCCGGCGGCGCAACGCGGGCTCGCTCGCGTGCTCGCCGGGCTGCAGGTCGACGTCCTGAAGCTGCCGCACCACGGCAGCGCCGCCCAGGAGATGGGCTTCCTGACCGGCCTCCGGCCGAGCGTGGTGCTGGTGTCGGTCGGGGCGGACAACGACTACGGGCACCCTGCGCCCGAGGCGTTGATGCCCTTCGAGCGGATCCGGACACCGGTGCTGCGCACCGACCAGGACGGCGATCTCGCGGTCGTCCTCGACCACGGACGACTCGCGACCCTGACCAGCCGCTGACCAGCCGCTGACCAGCCGGTGAGCTGGCCGGTGAGCGGGCCCGGCGGGCAGCTCGAGTGTCGATGCCTTGTGGCAGGCTGCGCACGGTGAGAGGTCCGCAGGCGTCCGACGTGCTCGGCCGGGTCACCCTGGTGACCGGCAAGGAAGAGTTCTTCAACGAGCGCACCGTCGCGGCCGTGCGCACAGCCGTGCGTGCCCACGATGTGGAGGCCGAGCTCTCCGAGACCGCCGCGGCCGAGCTGACCCTGGCGACGCTCGGCGAGCTGGCAGCGCCCTCGCTCTTCTCGAGCACGCGGTGCGTGGTCGTGCGCGCGTTCGAGGGATTTCCCGACGAGTCGGTCGAGGGCCTGCTGGGCTACTGCGAGGAGCCCGCCGAGGACGTCGCCCTGGTGCTGGTGCACGGCGGTGGCCAGAAGGGCTCGGGCACGCTGGCCAAGCTGCGCAAGCTGGCCACGGTGACCGAGGTCAAGTCCACCGAGCTGAAGGCGTCGGAGTTCCCGAGGTTCGTCGCCCAGGAGGTGCGTGCGCACGGGGGTTCGATCGAGGACGAGGCCGCCGGGTTCCTCGTGCAGGCGGTGGGCCAGGACCTGCGGTCCCTCGCGGCCGCGGCGCACCAGCTCTCGAGCGACTTCCGGGGTGAGGCGCTGACGACCGACAAGATCAAGCGCTACTTCGGAGGCCGGGCCGAGGCGAAGTCGTTCGCGGTCGCCGACGCCGCCTTCTTCGGGCGGCGGGCGGCAGCGCTGGAGGAGCTGCGCTGGGCCCTCGACGGCGGCACTGCCCCGGTCCTGGTGACCTCGGCCTTCGCCGGCAGCGCCCGCGGAGTGGCGCGCTACAAGGCGGCCCCTCGCGGGATGAAGGAGTACGACCTGGCGCGCGAGGTCGGGGTCCCTCCGTGGAAGCTGCGCACCCTGCGCGACCAGTCCCGGGGGTGGAGCGACGACGCCATCGCCGACGCCGTCGTCGCGGTCGCCAAGGCCGACGCCGACATCAAGGGCGCGGCCAGCGACGCCTCCTACACGCTGGAGCGCCTAGTTCTCACGATTGCTGGCCTGCGTGACACGCGCTGAGCCTGGATTGGTCAGTTCGATCAGGCGGCAATTGGCCAACTGGCCGTTCCAATGAGTTTCTAGGCTGGAGCCGTGGAACGAGGCGGACTCACGGTCACCCAGGGGGTGGCCCTCATGCTGGGCGCGGTGCTGGGCACCGGCGTCCTTTCCCTCCCTGGCTTGGCCGCGGAGGTGGCCGGCCCCGCGTCGCTGGTGTCGTGGGCCGTGCTGGTGGTGCTGTCGGTGCCCTTGGCGGCGACGTTCGCGGCCTTGGGAGCCCGGCACCCCGACGGCGGTGGGGTGTCGACCTATGCGCGCCGCGCCTTCGGTGCTCGCGCCGCCACCGTGGTCGGGTGGTCGTTCTTCTTCGCCGTCCCGGTCGGTGCGCCTCCGGCCGCCGGGTTCGCCGGCGCCTACGTCGCCGATGCCACGGGCGGCGGGCGCACCACCCAGCTGGTCTCGGCGGGGATGCTGATGGTGCTGTGGGGCGCATGAGCTGGGGCACTGGTGACGGCACCGAGCTCGATCCGGTGCTCCCCGACCCGGGTGGCTTCGGCACTCCGCTCCTCGCGATGGCGGTCGTGGCCGTCCTGGTCCTCGTCGTCGTGGGTCTCGCGCGGCTGCGGACCAGCCGTGAGGCCGACGAGGAGCCCGAGCCGCTCCTCACGCGTCAGGAGCGCACCCAGGAGGCCGCCGACAAGCTGCGCGAGCTGACGGCGCTGCGCGACGCGGGCGTGCTCAGCGAAGCGGAGTACGCCGAGCGCCGGGCCGCGATCGTGAAGGACATCTGAGCGTGCGCGAGCCGCGTCCCAACCCGGTCCCGCTCGGCCGCACCGCCCAGCGGCTGACCTGGCCGTTCCTGCCGCCGAACGTGCGCTCCCTCGTCGAGCGCAGGTGCGGGTCACCCGTGGTCGACGCCGAGTCCCAGGGCGGCGGCTTCACGCCCGGCTTCGCTTCGGTGCTCACCTGCGTCGACGGCACCCGCCACTTCGTCAAGGCCGCCTCGGCAGTCGCCCAGCCCGTCTTCGCCGACTCCTACCGCGAGGAGGCCCGCAAGCTGGGTGGGCTTTCCGACGCCGTCCCAGCCCCGCGGCTCCTGTGGTCCCTCGACGACGACTGGGTGGTGCTCGGCATCGAGCACGTCGACGCCCGCCTGCCGCGCCGCCCGTGGTCGCGAGCCGATCTCGACCGGGTCCTGGCCACCTTGGCGCAGACCGCTGCGGCGCTCACGCCGCCGCCAGAGGGCCTCGCGCTGGACACGTTCGCGGACGAGTACGCCGCCTTCGCAGGCATGTGGGACAAGCTTCGCGCCGAGCGGCCCGACCTGCAGCACATCGACGAGGCGCAGGCGTTGGCCGTCCGGTTCGCCGAGGTGACCGCCGGCGACACGCTGGTGCACACCGACGTCCGCGACGACAACATCCTGCTCGGGGACGACGGCCGGACCTGGCTCTGCGACTGGAACTGGCCGGTCACCGGCGCGGCCTGGCTGGACACCGTGTTCTTCCTGGTCGCCCCGCGCGGCGACGGGCACGACGTCGACGCCCTCCTCGCTGAGCTCCCGCTGACCCGCGACGTGCCCGCCGAGTCCATCGACGTCGCGCTGGCGCTCGTGACGGGCTACTTCCTGCGCCAGGCAGGCCAGCCCGTGCCGCCCACGTCGCCGCACCTTCGCGCGCACCAGGGCTGGTACGCCGAGGTGTGCTGGGACTGGCTCAGCGAGCGCCGCGGCTGGTCGGCCTGACGCTCCCGATCGGCCTCAGCCACGCTCGGCGTACCTCTTCAGGGTGAGCAGCTGCTTGCGCCTCATCGGCAGGTCTCCCCAACGGCGCCACGCTCAGCTGGCAGAGCCACCCGAACAAGCGTGCGGCGGGGGGCTCGTGGTCCCACCAGAGGATTTGGGCCGCTCCGTGACCCGCTGGTAGCGTTGTCCCTCGCGTGCCCGGCGCCCGCCCACTCACCTGGGCTGTCGGCAGCCGATCGATCACGACACATCAGTCTTTGGCAACAGTCTTTCTCACCCGTCCGTCTACACAGGGGTTCCATCCGTGGCGAACATCAAGTCCCAGATCAAGCGCAACAAGCAGAACGAGAAGCGGCACGAGCGCAACAAGGCGGTCAAGTCCGAGCTCAAGACCGCCGTGCGCAAGTTCCGCGAGGCCGCCGAGGCCGGTGACAAGGACGTGGCCATCGAGGCCGGCCGCACCGCCGCCCGCAAGCTCGACAAGGCCGCGTCCAAGGGCGTCATCCACAAGAACCAGGCGGCCAACCGCAAGTCGTCGATCGCCAAGCGCTCCGCCGCTCTCTGATCCACGCTCAGCACTGACGACCCGCCCGGTCCCACCGGGCGGGTCTTCTGCGTCCGCAGCCGTTTCGTCCGCACTCCACGGTGTCCGCCCTCTGCGGCAGGCTGGGCCCATGGACCTGAGCGTCGACCTCTCCGAGCGCGGGGACCGGGCGACGCTTAGGGAGTCGGTTCGGCCGGGCTTCCGGCGCGCTGGGACAGGTTCTGGACCAGGATCAGCACCGGCACCAGCGGGATCGGGCTCGGTCGCGGTGACGGGCAGCAGCGATCCCGAGGCATCCCGGCGTTGCGCCAGCCGGGTCCACACGAGCGCGCCCGCGGCGATGGCCAGCGAGACCAGGAGATGGCGACCGGTCAGCACCAGCAGCCCGAGGGTGGCGACAAAAGAGACCGCCGCGCAACGCCAGGCGGCCGAGCGGCGGGGCAGCAACCGGAGCGCGGCGGCCGTGCCCACGACGTAGACCAGCGTGAACGCACCGGTCACCACCAGGAGCGTGCTCTCCAGACGGGCGCCGCTGATCCCGATCACCGTCAGCGTGGTCAGCGCGCCACCGGTGACCACCAGGAGGGAACGCCTGGGGACCGCGCCGGGGGCGGATCCCTCGGCCAGCCAGCCCGGCAGGGAGCCGTCGCGCGCCAGCGCCGCGCCGAGCCTCGCGGAGCCGGCGAAGTAGGCGTTCATCGCCCCCACGGACAGCAGCACGGCGATGACCGTGGTGACGGGTCTGGCCCACTCGCCGAAGCCGAGTGCCAGCAGGTCCGAGAGCGGGGCCGGGCCCGGGTCGGCCAGTGCCGTCACGGTGGTGAAGGCGATGCCGAGGTAGAGCACCGCGATCACCGCGACGGCCACGGCGGTGGCACGAGGGATGTCGCGGCCGGGGTCGCGGTAGTCCCCCGAGAGGGAGGTGACCGCCTCCCAGCCCGCGAAGGCCCACACCAGCAGCGCGGCTGCGCTGCCGACGGCGGCCCGACTACTTTGCCGCGCTGAGCACCGCCTTCCTGCAGACTCGCTCTCAGGTAGGGGGGATCTGTTCGAAGCTCGACGTCGGGGGGCGTGAAGCGCTTCGCAGACCTGCCAACTGATGCCGCCCCGCTTCGGGCCCATGACCGAGGCGGGGCGGCCACTTTCAGCGTCCGCCGTGTGCTTGCCATTCTGGGCAATGTTGAGCGTCGAGGGTTGTCGCGACCTTGCCTCGTAGCAGGTCGACGGGGCGATCTGGATCCCGTGCTCGGTGAGCACGCGGCAGATCGGCTCGACCCCGAAGACCTGCTTGTGGTCGTCGATGAACGCGACTAGTACCTGGGTAGGCGGTCGAGCTCCGCCGCGAAGAAAGCCGAGGCCGCCTTCAATATCTCGTTGGCCCGACGCAGCTCAGCGACCTCCTTCTTGAGCTCACGGATCTCAGCCAGCTCGCTGGTGGTCTTCCCCGGACGCGTCCCGCCGTCGACCTCAGCCCGGCGGACCCACTTACGCAGCGTCTCGCTCGACCCGATCCCCAACTTCGCCGAGATCGTGCGGATCGCCTCGAACTCACTGGGGTAGTCGTCCTTGGACACCATCCGGACCGCGCGCTCCCTCATCTCACGCGGGTACTTCGAGGGACGTGCCATGACCTCATCCTCCAACTAATGAAGTCTCCGGACATCCCGGGGCGGTTCACATCGCTACTTGTGAGCCGGAGGTCTTCCTTGCCAACGCGGCCTTCCCGCCAACGCGACCTTCCCGCAGATCACGGGCAAGTGGGGTCTACGGTGCAGCCCTAAAGACTGACGTCAAGGGAGACAAGGCCTCGACGAACATTCTCTTCCGCGGACACGCGTCGGCTCAGCCTGAAATCATCGATCACGCGGAGACCCGCGCGGGAGTTAGGTTGGCTGGGTTTGCCGCCAACGACACGATCCGGAGTTGGACGTTCGAGCCCGACCGGCGGCGAACGCAATCGTCATCAAGACCCAGACGAACGAGTGGACAATCGACGGACTCAAAGGACAATCGTTCGGGTATCCGCGAGTCGGCGACGAACTCGTCGTGTGGGCCGAAATTAGTGGTGGCGCGTCCGCCGTGGGCGAATATTGCATTCACCGCTGATTCGCCGTCTGTATACGAATTGGGGAACATGGTCGGGTTGTACGACATCTCCGCAGGCGGGCGTTTCGTGAGCTGGCAGGAAGTGCACGGCAAGTTGACGCCAGACCTTTCCGCCGTTCGATTCGAGCTTGCGAAGTTCATTCGTTGAACCGCGCGGCGCCCCAGGCACCGCCAGCGTTGTCGAGCAGAGTCGTTGATTGGACGGCGGTAGGAATTGGTTTGTCGAGTTCAGGCGACAAGCGCTCTGCTTCGAGGCTGCTCAATACTGGGAACGCCCAAAGCGCTACGGTGCGTCCGCCATACCCGGCTCCTCGATTCTGTAGCGAAGCGCTCTATGGCGTGCCGCTCTCGCCTCGTGTTTGGCCCGGCGAAGTGTGGGAGACGCAACACTGTCCCGTCCGCCCAGCGAACTCTGGGGAGCGGATCTGACTCCCAGCCCGCGGCTTGCTGATTCGATATCTCCGGTGCCGTCGAGACGCCACTCCGAGGCCGAGCCGCTTGCTCCTCGTGCTTGCCCCTTGGTACTCGCCTGTCGAAACCTCGGTCTCTCGCGCCAACTTGGCTGCAGGGCCGCCCACGACGCCACGCAAGGTGGTCATCCTGCGCCATCGGCTCGGCCTTTGGTGAAGGAGCCCGCGGACGAGCTCGGGATCGCGGAAGGAACGGTGAAGAGATACAGCGCACGAGGACCTGTCAGCACTTCAGAAGGTCCGTTCCAGTCCAGGGACATGAGGCGGAGCGGTCGAGTTCGTCCTCAACGAACGTACCCGCGTTAGCCGCAACTCGCCAGGCCGGTGCGGACTAGTTCTCGGTGGATCAGGCTGACCCGATCGTCCAGGTCTGCCACGCACACGGCTCGGAGGTCTCGATCACCCCACCGCTCGCCGTGATCGCCAACGATCAGACTCGTGGCGACGCTAGCTCGTCGTCTGACCGACTTCTATCAAGATCGTGCTGCTGTAGGCATACGACCTGACTCCGAGGGGCAACCGGATGGCCGCCAACTTGGGTGTCAGCAGCATGTAACCTCGCTGTGTGGTTCTGCGAATTAAGCTCTGCGCTATCGCGAAAGATGAGGGCGCATACCTCTTAGAGTGGGTAGGGCACCACCTCTACTTTGGGTTCGATGGCATTGAAGTATTCATTAACGGCACGACCGATAGATCGGTCCCGTTGATGCGAAGAATACGGCGCGCCTACCCAAGCGTAAACTTCAAGGTGGTCGACGACCTCCTCGCTGATTCGCTCGCGCAAAGGAGGAACTTCCAATACAGAGCATACTGGCGCATGGCGCGCCGAGCGAACGCGCAGGGATACACGCACGTCGCGTTCATGGACTTGGACGAATACTGGGTTCCAAGAGACTTTACCTCGAGCATTGCAGCATTCGTACCCAGTGCTGAGGACGTCAATGTCGTCTCGTTTCCATGGTTTGTGGATTTACCTCAAGCTGGGCGATCGCCGTGGCAACCGCCAGTGCGCGAATCTACGCCCCTGCAAGCGGACCCGCATGTTAAGTCGATCATCCGAATGGATGATCGCATCCGGCAGATCCGGTCCCACACGGCCAGAACTAAGGCCGGTAGGCGACTCCTCGTCGACGAGACCTTCCCGCTGGAGGATGACGTAAGTCAGCAATGGGGAAGCATTATCGCAGCTGAATACTTCCAGAGCCACCGCGATCGTCTGCCTGAAGCGTTCATCCTCCACGCGATGCATCGCTCGGAGGCCGAATACTTGGCGTCTCTTGCGCAGGGTCTCCGCCAAAACGGTCACGAGACGGTGTTCAAAGTCAACCGCCGCGGTTACACGCCGTCCGCTGGCCCCGTCGTGACATTCGACGTGCCGCCAGACGCGCTCGCTAGGTATGGGACGCATCAACTGCAGTTCAACGAAGCCGTGAATCCCGGGAAGCTCATTGCCGAGAGCCAGCAATCTGCCCTACAGAGGAGAGAACTGCTGATTGAGCGCGCGCTTAATGAGCCGATGATCATGGAAACGCTTGCTGGCCCTCTTCAGGGAATAAGCGAGCCACGCCTGGACAAGGCCTATCCGGGTTGGAACACTCGATTGGAGTGGCATATCGATGACGTGCGCAACGTCGGCGATCTATGGCGCGCCCGTGGCTGGGCCTTCGTCGGCAGATCCGAGGCCAGACAGCTCGAGTTCTCGGTCATTGATTCGGCGGGTGACGAGCAGCCGTTCACCTGTTTGCGTGAGGACCGCCCCGACGTGCGGGCGGTGCACTCCCAAGCCCCACTTGGGTGCGGGTTTCGGGTTTCGGTTCCCGGCGGGGGCTTGAAGCCATCGCGCCCACTCAGGCTACGGGCACGCGTGCAGGGGTCGGCGCATTGGCACTTCCTCTACGGCAGTATCTGATCGCCTGCTGCCGTTGGCGTTTGGAGGGTCAGCGAGACGTCGCTCAAGTGCAGTGGAGCGCCTCGTCAGAGCGATCACTCATCAATACGCCGTTCACGCTATTGCAAGCACCTCGTGTGGTCCGAAGACTTCGACGGTCCCGCAGGGGCGGCACCGGCGGGGTGGCAAATCAGTGCCGCCGGCTGGGGAAACGCAAACTATTCCGGGTGGGGCGCCATCAATGTTCCAGTCGGAACCAATATCTTCCGAAGCGCACCGGTCAACTACCCGAGTGGCACGCGCCTTGCACTCCAGGCTGGCGTCATGATGCCGAGCACGAGCGGCAACCTCGCTGGCGTCTTCATGCGTCACCACGGCAGCACCAACTGGGGCGAGATTGATGTCGTGGAGAGTTGGGGTCCTAACGATCTGGCTGGAAAGAAGGCGCAGGTTGCCACGCATCAATGCGAAAAGAGTGCTCCCAACGTGCCGTATCCTTGCCAGCCGGACGTCACGAGCGCCAACAATGACTGGGAAGACTTCAAAATCCCCGGATTCTTCGCCCTTGGCAACAAGCCATGGGATAGCTACCACAGATATCAGGCTGAGTGGACTGTAGCCAGCACCAACAACCTCATCATGTCTGCCTACGACTACTCGTATGCTCAGAGGTACCAGACGACCAAGCCCTCCAACAAGCTTCTGCGAGTCCAAGCAAACACTGACCATTTCGTCACTATCTCGAACAAGTACGCTGTCTGCTCTTCGTGTGGCGGCACGCGTTCTGAGATGTGGGTCGATTACATTCAGCTGCTTGCGTATTACTGATACAACGAGGCTGTAGCCACCGCAGACCTTGCACAGCGGTCGCCCGCTTCGTTGGCTCATCGGCGGGGCGGAATGTTCGAGGCGGCCCGACGCCCGCATGGACGGACTGCAACTGAACAGGAACCCTTGCAGATTTGGTAAATCATCCTGACATCACGACGAGGCGCCAGTTCGGTTGCGCATTCGATCGTGATCAGTGGTCCTGGAGCCCAGCCGCCCGAGGTGAGGCTGTTGCAAGCTCGGGAAGTCGGTGGCTCCGCTGCCGCCAGGACTCGTTGCTAGGTTGACCGAACGGCATGCAAGGCAACTTGGAGCAGTTGATGGTCTATGGCCAAGAAGGCTGCGGCGGCATCGATCCCGTGCCGGGAGACTAGTTCGGGCAGGTCGGCGAGCAGCGCCGCGGGGATGAGTCGAAGCGCAGTAGATGTTTCGACCAGCACCTCCTCGACCCGTGCCGCGGCCCCTTCACTCACCGGACCTCGCTCCAGGTGGATGAGTTCATGCGCCAGTGTCACTCTGCGCAGTGCACCCGTCATCCCTCGTCGGAGGCTGATGGTCCGGCGCTCAAGTCCGTGACGCCAATGTCACCGTCTCTGTGGTATTCGAGTTCGACGCCGTCCAGGTCTCCGAGATGCTGCCACGGGCAGTAGTCCCAACCGCCGTGCGGAGCCATCAGTTCTCCCTGGGATAGAGGGAGCGGGCTGCCTCCCGCAGGGGTGCGGATCTGAGGTCGCCTGTACGGTCGCGCATGGGTTCGATCCCTTCGTTGCAAGGTGTCGGATCAAGGCCCCGCCGTCGTGTTCCAGCACTCGGTGGGGCCGTCTACGTTCATGTGTAGACGCACACCTGAGCAGCACGCAATCTCGTCGGCTCCGTCCTGTGGATGATGACTAGTCAAGTATGTCGACGGCACGTGAAAGCTGACCCCCAGACGGCAAGGCGGTTTCTAGCGCTCGTCGCAACACTCCCTCTGGTATCTGGGAGTCGTGTTGTCGTCTCGTCGTGTGAAGAAGGGCCGGGGCGGCGTCCGCAGTCGGCCAAACGCCAGCGCTTCGCGGAGCTGCGTGAGCGTGGCTGGAGCATCGCCGCCGCGGCCCGGGAGGTCGGTGTCTCGCGTGCCGCGGGTCGGCGTCGGTGCTCTCGCGGCGACGCGACGTTTCGGGCCGCCCGGGTCGTGCGTGGAAGAATGAGTCGGGCACTCCCGCCTCCCCATCTCGTCGACGAAAGCGCCCCGTGCCCAGCCAGTCCAGTCCGGCCGTGCCACAGCCCGGCCACACCGATCCCGCGGTGATCCGCAACTTCTGCATCATCGCGCACATCGACCACGGCAAGTCGACGCTGGCCGACCGGATGCTGCAGCTCACCGGTGTCGTCGACGAGCGGGCCGCCCGGGCGCAGTACCTCGACCGGATGGACATCGAGCGCGAGCGCGGCATCACGATCAAGAGCCAGGCCGTCCGGATGCCGTGGACCGTGCCGGTGGGCAACAAGCAGGGCGCCGAGCCGGGCACCTACATCCTCAACATGATCGACACGCCGGGCCACGTCGACTTCACCTACGAGGTGTCCCGCTCGCTCGAGGCCTGCGAGGCGGCGGTCCTGCTCGTGGACGCCGCGCAGGGGATCGAGGCGCAGACGCTGGCCAACCTCTACCTCGCGCTGGCCGCCGACCTGCACGTCATCCCGGTGCTCAACAAGATCGACCTGCCGTCGGCGAACCCCGAGAAGTACGCCGCCGAGCTCGCCGGCATCATCGGCTGCGACCCCTCCGAGGTGCTCCGCACGTCGGCCAAGACCGGCCTCGGGGTCGAGGCGTTGCTCAACGAGATCGTCAACCAGACCCCGCCGCCGGTGGGTGAGGCCGACAAGCCGCCGCGGGCGCTGATCTTCGACTCGGTCTACGACACCTACCGCGGCGTGGTGACCTACGTGCGCGTCATCGACGGGCACCTCACCCACCGCGACCGGATCAAGATGATGTCGACCAACGCGGTGCACGAGATGCTCGAGGTCGGCGTCATCAGCCCCGAGCCGGTGAAGGCCACTCGCATCGGCGTCGGCGAGGTGGGCTACCTCATCACCGGCGTGAAGGACGTCCGCCAGTCCCGGGTCGGTGACACCGTCACCAGCCAGCACCACGGCGCGACCGAGGCGCTCGGTGGCTACAAGCACCCCAACCCGATGGTCTACTCCGGGCTCTACCCGATCGACGGCGACGACTACCCGACCCTGCGCGACGCGCTCGAGCGGCTGCAGCTCAACGACGCGGCGCTGGCCTACGAGCCCGAGACGTCCGGAGCGCTGGGCTTCGGCTTCCGGTGCGGGTTCCTCGGCCTGCTGCACATGGAGATCGTGCGCGAGCGGCTGGAGCGGGAGTTCAACCTCGACCTCATCTCGACCGCCCCCAACGTCGTCTACGACGTGCACATGGAGGACGGCAAGGTCGTCGAGGTGACCAATCCCAGCGAGTACCCCGACGGCGGCAAGATCGCGGAGGTCCGCGAGCCCGTCGTGCGGGCCACGATCCTGAGCCCCAGCGACTACATCGGCACGATCATGGAGCTCTGCCAGTCCAAGCGCGGCAACCTCCTCGGCATGGACTACCTCTCGGCCGACCGGGTCGAGATGCGCTACACGCTGCCGATGGGCGAGATCGTCTTCGACTTCTTCGACCAGCTGAAGTCGCGCACCAAGGGCTACGCGTCGCTCGACTACGAGCGGGAGGGCGACCAGGCCGCCGACCTCGTCAAGGTCGACATCCTGCTGCAGGGCGAGCCGGTCGACGCGTTCTCCGCGATCGTGCACCGCGACGCGGCGTACTCCTACGGCGTGATGCTGGCGGGCAAGCTGAAGGAGCTGATCCCGCGCCAGCAGTTCGAGGTGCCGATCCAGGCGGCCATCGGTGCCCGGGTGATCGCGCGCGAGAACATCCGCGCGATGCGCAAGGACGTGCTCGCCAAGTGCTACGGCGGTGACATCACCCGCAAGCGCAAGCTGCTCGAGAAGCAGAAGGAGGGCAAGAAGCGGATGAAGATGGTCGGCCGGGTCGAGGTGCCCCAGGAGGCCTTCATCGCCGCGCTCTCCACGTCGGGGCCCGCCGAGAAGACCGGCAAGAAGTAGCGCGTGCGGCGACCACGCCTCCTCGACGACGTCGTCGAGGAGTGGACGCTGGTCCTCGATGGCGACGTGCTCGATCGCCGCGCATCGGTGGTGGTGCCGGTCCGCACCCGCGACGGTGCTGCGGCCGTCCTCAAGATCTCCTCGCCGAGCCCGGAGAACGAGCACGAGCACCTGGCGCTGCAGCGTTGGGGCGGCGATGGCGCCGTCCGGCTGCTCAGGGCCGACCCGCACCGCCGTGCGCTGCTCCTCGAGCGCGCGAGCACGACCGACCTGACCTCCCTCGGTTACCTGGAGGCGGCCGAGGTCGCGGCGGCGGCGTACGCGCGCCTGCACGTGCCGGCGCTGCCGCAGCTGCGCACGATCACGGCGTACGTCGGCCGCTCGACCGACGCCCTGGCGGCACTGCCTCGCGACGCACCGATCCCGCGCCGCCTTGTCGAGCAGGCCCTGTCGCACGCTCGCGACCTCGCGACGGGCCCCGCGACGGGCCCCGCCAGCACCGGGCGGCTCGTCCACGGCGACCTCCACGACCACCACCTGCTCCGGTCGCACCCTGGCGAGAGCGACTCCTGGCTGGCCATCGACCCGCAGCCGATGTCCGGTGACCCGCACTGGGAGCCCGCAGCGCTGCTGTGGAGCCGTTGGGACGAGGTCGTCGCGAGGGGACGGATCCGTGCCGACGTCCACGAACGCTTCCTCACCGTCGTCGACGCGGCGGGGCTCGACGAGGACCGCGCCCGAGCATGGGTGGTGCTCCGGCTGGTGCTGGGGGCGTACTCCTCGATCGAGGAGGCCGCACGGCAGGACCGTCCGCTGACCGGCGACGAGAGTGACTGGATCACCCGCTGCATCACGATCATGAAGGCGGTCGACCCGTCGTGAGGGGTGCCGGGTTTCGAGACGGGTCGCTCGCCCGTCGCTCCGGTCGAGCCGAGCCCTCCTCAACCTCCCCGCTCTCGCCTCCTCGCTGATCGTGGGTTTCCGCTCCTTCGTCGCGGAACCCACGCGCTCGGACATGAGAGAACTCTCATCCGCAGGGGGTTTGGCTACCCTCCCGTAACCGGGTGATCTAGGTTACTCAGCAACCGATTTCGCGGTGACGAGGAGCGCAGGGGACCTATGGCCAAGAACACCGACACCAGTTGGATGCAGAGCTTGCCGCCGAACGTCGCCGTCCAGTTCCTCGACCGGGTGCGCAAGACGCCACAGCGCGAGGCGTTCCGCTACCCCGTCGGCGAGTCCTGGGAGTCCGTCACCTGGAAGGCAGCCGGCGACGAGGTCGCCAAGATGGCAGCCGGCCTGCTGGCCCTGGGCGTGCAGCCCGAGCAGCGTGTGGGCATCGCGTCCGGCACCCGCTACGAGTGGATCCTGGCCGACCTGGGCATCATGTGCGCGGGCGCGGCCACGACGACGGTCTACCCGAGCACCAACGAGGACGACACGGCGTACATCCTCGCCGACTCCGAGTGCCAGGTGGTCTTCGCCGAGGACGACGAGCAGCTCGCCAAGCTCAAGACCCGCAAGGGCGAGCTGCCGCACCTGAAGAAGGTCGTCACCTTCGACGGCACGCCGGACGGTGACTGGATCATCGGCGTGAAGGAGCTCGAGGCCCTCGGCGAGGCTCACCTGGCCGCCAACCCGGGCGTCATCGAGGAGACGGCCCAGGCGATCAAGGGCGACCAGCTCGCCACCCTGATCTACACCTCAGGCACCACCGGCCGCCCGAAGGGTGTGCGGCTGCGGCACAGCTCGTGGGTCTACGAGGGCGAGGCGATCCGCGCGCAGAACATCCTCGACGAGACCGACCTCGAGTTCCGCTGGCTGCCGATGGCTCACTCGTTCGGCAAGGTGCTGATGTCGACGCAGATGGCGTGCGGCTTCGCCGCGGCGATCGACGGCCGGGTCGACAAGATCGTGGAGAACCTCGGCATCGTGAAGCCGACCTTCATGGGCGCGGCTCCTCGCATCTTCGAGAAGGCGCACGGGCGGATCGTCACCATGCAGGCCGCCGAGGGCGGGGCCAAGGAGAAGATCTTCAACAAGGCCTTCCAGGTCGGGCTCGCCGTCGACAAGCTCAAGCGCGAGGGCAAGCCGGTCCCGACCCTGCTCGCTGTGCAGCACAAGGTCTTCGACAAGCTGGTCTTCCACAAGATCCGTGACCGCTTCGGTGGCCGGGTCCGGTTCTTCATCTCGGGTGCCGCGGCGCTCAACCGCGACATCGCGGAGTGGTTCCACGCCGCCGGCATCGTCATCCTCGAGGGCTACGGACTGACCGAGACCTCGGCCGGGTCGTTCGTCAACCTGCCCAGCGACTACCGCTTCGGCACCGTCGGCCCGGTCTTCGTGGGCTCCGAGGTCAAGCTCGGCGAGGGCGACGAGATCATGATCAAGGGTCCGGGCGTCATGGACGGCTACCACAACCTGCCCGAGGAGACGGCCAAGACGCTGACCGACGACGGTTGGCTCCGCACCGGCGACAAGGGCTCGCTCGACGCCGACGGCTACCTCTCGATCACGGGTCGCATCAAGGAGCTCTTCAAGACCTCCGGCGGCAAGTACATCGCCCCGCCGGCGATCGAGTCGAAGTTCAAGGCGCTGTGCCCCTACGCGAGCCAGTTCATCGTCTTCGGCAACGAGCGCAACTTCGTCGTCGCGCTGGTCACGCTGGACCCCGACGCGATCGCCGGCTGGGCGCAGGAGAACGACGTGTCCGGCGACTACGCCGCGATCGTCGCCTCCGACAGGTGCCAGGCGATGGTGCAGGGGTACGTCGACCAGCTCAACGCGGTGCTCAACCGCTGGGAGACCATCAAGAAGTGGGAGCTGCTCGACCACGACCTCACCGTCGAGTCCGGCGAGCTGACCCCGTCGATGAAGGTCAAGCGCAACGTCGTCGAGGACAACTACAAGGACAAGATCGACGCGTTCTACGCCTGAGCGCCGGTCTCTGGCCCGTCCCACGACGTCCGGAGGCTCTGCCGACGTCACGAGACCGATTGCCTGACAGGATCGACCGGTGCCTTCGACCGCGCCGCCAGGCGACCCCGTCCCCACGGACGGGTCCCTGCCTGAGAGTGCGCTGGCCGAGCTCGGGGAGCGGCCGTTCGGGGTCTACCTCCACGTGCCGTTCTGCTCGGTGCGCTGCGGCTACTGCGACTTCAACACCTACACCGCCCTCGAGCTCGGGGGGCCGAGCGCGCCGGTGAGCCAGGCGACGTACGCCGAGGTGGCGGCCCAGGAGATCCGGCTGGCCGCACGCGTGCTGGGCGGCGACGCAGGACCGGTGCAGACCGTCTTCGTCGGCGGTGGGACGCCGACGCTGCTGCCCGCCGACGACCTGGTCACCCTGCTGCTCACGATCGAGGACGAGCTCGGGCTGGCCGGCGACGTGGAGGTGACCACCGAGGCCAATCCCGACAGCGTCACCGCAGATTCGCTGCGACGGCTCCGGGCCGGCGGCTTCACCCGCGTCTCCTTCGGCATGCAGTCGGCGGTCCCGCACGTGCTGCGCACGCTCGACCGCACGCACGACCCCGAGCGGGTGCCCCAAGCGGTCGCCTGGGCGCGGGCGGCCGGCTTCGACGAGATCAGCCTCGACCTCATCTACGGGACGCCGGGGGAGTCGCTCGACGACTGGGCCACCAGTCTCGACGCCGCCCTGGCGAGCGAGCCCGACCACGTGTCGGCGTACGCGCTCATCGTCGAGGACGGCACCGCGCTGGCCAGGGCGGTCAAGCGGGGCGAGGTCGCCGCTCCCGACGACGACGACATGGCCGACAAGTACCTCCTCGCCGACGAGCGGCTCACCACCGCCGGGTTGGAGTGGTACGAGCTCTCCAACTGGACGCGACGGCCGTCCAGCCGGTGCCGTCACAACGAGCTCTACTGGACCGGCGCCGACTGGTGGGGGATCGGACCGGGCGCGCACAGCCATGTCGGCGGGGTCAGGTGGTGGAACGTCCGTCACCCCGCGGCGTACGCCGCCCGCCTGGCCGCCGGCGAGAGTCCCGGGCAGGCCCGGGAGGTGCTCGACGAGGAGACCCGCCGCGTCGAGCGGGTGCTGCTGGAGAGCCGACTGGCCGAGGGTGTCGCTCTCGACGTGCTCGACGACCAGGGGCGTGCGGCCGTGCCCGGTCTCTCCGCCGAGGGCCTGGTCTCGAGCGACGGCGACAGTGTCCGGTTGACGTTGCGTGGACGGCTGCTCGCCGACGCAGTCGTCCGCCGCCTGCTGCCCTGACACGGCCAGGCCGCTGGACCCATCTAGACCACGACGGGATCTGTCGTCCTCGAGACGTCCGGAATCCGGCTGCCGTCCCTAAAGTGACCTCACGATCGGGGGATGGGGATGGGAGCGGCGTGAGCGGCGCGACAGGGTCCACGACGGCGCCCGACAGCGCCAAGGAGTCGCTGCGCGCCGTCTTGCGCAACAAGGACCTCCGCCGGATGCAGCTGGCCTTCGCCGGCTCCGCGGCCGGCGACTGGGCCTACGCCGTCGCCATCACCGTCTGGGCGTTCCAGGAGGGCGGCGCGACCGCGGTCGGCGTCTTCACGGCCGTCCGGATGACCGCCTCCGCCGTCGCCGGTCCGCTGGGCGCGACCATCGCCGACCGGATGTCCCGGCGCACCTACATGATGGTCGTCGACCTCGCGCGTGCCGCGATCGTGTCCGTCACTGCAGTGCTCGTCATGCTCGACGGCCCGGCCCTGCCGGTCTACGCGCTGGCGGTGGTCACGGCCGTGGTCGGCGCGGCCTTCCGGTCCGCTCAGGCCGGGTTGGTCCCGCGGCTGGTCGAGTCGCCGGGCCAGCTGACCGCCTCGAACGCCGTTACCGCCAACGTCGAGAACGTCATGAGCTTCGCCGGCCCCGCGATCGGCGGCCTGCTGATCGCGGCGACCGACGTCGGGCCCGTCATCTGGCTCAACGCGGCGACCTTCCTGTGGTCGTTCGTGCTGGTCGCCCTGATCAAGGTGCCGCCGCGTCCCGAGTCCGCCTCGACCGGCGGCGACGACGAGGACGAGGAAGGGGTGCTGCGCGAGATCACGGCGGGCTTCTCGCTGGTCGCACGTGACGGCGACCTGCGCACGATCACGCTGCTGGTCGCGGCGCAGTCGCTGCTGTGGGGCTTCCTGTCGGTCTACCTCGTCGTCATCGCCGCGCGCGAGCTCGGCACCGGGCCCGAGGGCGTCGGCTACTTCAACGCCATCCTGGGCGTCGGCACGGTGCTGGGCGGGATCCTGGTGCTGGGCCGCGTGGCGAAGGGCCGCCTCGCGCAGGACATGGCCGTCGGTGTGCTCGGATGGGCGCTTCCGCTGCTGGCGATGGCGATCGCCCCGACCCCCGTCGTCGCGCTGCTCGCGCTCGCGGTCATCGGCACCAGCGACCCCTGGGTCAACCTCGGTTTCGAGACCATCCCGCAACGGCTCGCCCCCGAGCGCGTGATCTCCCGGGTGTACGCCGCCGCGGAGAGCACCGCCGTCGCGTCGGTCGCGATCGGTGCGCTGCTCGCACCCCTGGCCCTGGACCTGATCGGCCTGCGCGGCGCTCTCGCCGCGGCGGGGACGCTGGTCGGCCTCTACACGCTCTCCTGCCTGCCCCGGCTCCGTGGCCTCGACCACCGCCTCGGTGAGCCGGAGGGGCTCCCGCTGCTCCGGGGCGTGCCGATGATGGAGCCGGTCGCGCCGTCGGTGCTCGAGGAGCTGGCCCACCGGCTCGTGCCCGTGACGGCGGCGCCCAGCCAGATCGTCGTGCGCGAGGGCGACACCGCGGACCGGTTCTACGTCATCGAGTCCGGCGAGGTGGAGGTGACCCGCGGTGCCGAGGTGCTGCGCCGAGAGAGCGCCGGCGACTACTTCGGGGAGATCGGGCTGCTGCGCGACGTGCCCCGCACCGCGACCGTCACCGCGGTCACCGAGACCAGGCTCCTCGCGCTGAGCCGCCAGGACTTCCTCGATGCCATCACCGGCGTGGGTGCTGCCCGCGCCGCAGCCGAGGACATCGTGTCGCGCAGGCTGGGGGTGTGAGCCCGGCCATGACACGTGCTCTGGACTCAGCCGGCCTTGCGCGCCAGCGTCGCGCGGTCCACGACGGTGATCCTGCCCCGGCCGAGATCGACCACGCCCTGGGCGACCAGGCGCTGCAGCACCTGGTTGACGCTGGGTCGGGTGCCGCCGACGAGCTCGGCGAGCAGCTCCTGGGTCAGGGGTACGACGACGGGGCCGGGCGCGCCGTCGGCGTACAGCTCGGCGAGCTCGTGGAGCCGACGGTGGACACGGCGGTCGAGCCCCTCGTACATCACCTCGACCACGCGGGCCGACAGCTCCTCCACGCGTCGGGCCAGCAACGCGAGCAGCAGCTGCTGGGCTCCGCGGCTGCGGTCACGCAGCTCCCGGAACGTCGACGCGGGCAGGCTCCGGGTCTGCGCGGCCTCCAGCGCCACGATGCTGGCCGAGCGCACCGGCGGTCTCCCGTCCAGCAGGGACAGCTCGCCGAAGTAGTCGCCGGGACCGAGGATGTTCAGGGTCGCGCGCTCGCCGCCAGAGGTCGAGACCCGCACCGCCAGGCGGCCGGACTCCACCAGGTGCAAACTGTCGGCGGGGTCGCCCTCGTGGACGACGACCTCGCTGCGAGCGAAACGGCGCAGTCGGGTGGCGGCGAGCACGGCCCGCCGGTCGTCCTCGGCGAGCGAGGCAAGCAACGGCCACTCCATGGGCGCAGTGTGTCAGCAGAGGAGCGACGATGACAGGCACAATTCATGTCAGACCTGACCTGACGAGCTCGGTCGCGGCCGTGCGCACCCTCTTCGACGCGGCGGCGTGCTCGTGCGCCCTGGTCGACGCCGACGGGGAGACGCTGCGCTTCGCGGCGTCCGACGGAGCCGGGGCCGAGGGCATCATCGGCGTCGAGATGCCGGTCTCCCGCGGCATCGCGGGCTGGGCGGTGATCTCGGGCCAGCCGATCGCGGTGCGCGACGTCGGCACGGACGCGCGCTTCGCCCGGGACGTGGCGGAGGCGACCAGCTATCTGCCGACGACGATCCTGGCCGCGCCGATGTTCGACCACGAGGGTGAGACCCTCGGAGTCCTCTCGGTGCTCGACCCGCGCATCGACCAGGCCTCGGACTGGGTGCTGGCGGTGCTCGGCACCCTGGCCAGCCAGGTCGCTCTCCTGGTGGCGAGCGGTCCCCGGGCCGACGAGCCGCGTCTGGAGGAGCTCGGTCGCCGCGTCCTCGAGCTGACCTTGGGCTATCGGGAGGGCGACCTCGGGTGAGCCTCCCCGCCTGGTCGGCCGCCTTCGTCGACGATGCGCTCGCTCGCGTGCGCGCGTTGCCGCTGCCGGACGCCCGTGAGTGGGCCTTCGGCGGCTCGACCGGGAGGGGCGTGGCCGTCGCGGTCGTCGACAGCGGCGTCGAGGCCGGACACCCGAGGGTCGGCGAGGTCAGGCGCTCGGTGGCCATCGAGGCCGCGCCGGACGAGCCCGACGGCTACCGCGCGGTCGAGGTGCCCCACGAGGACCTCGTCGGTCACGGCACAGCGTGCGCGGCGATCATCCGGTCGCTGGCCCCGGACGTGGAGCTGCACAGCATCCGCGTGCTCGGCAGCAACCTGAAGGGTCGCGGGCTGCTCTTCGCCGGCGGGGTCGAGTGGGCGGTCCGTCAGGGACTCCAGGTGGCCAACCTGTCGCTGTCGAGCAAGAGCGAGGCGTTGTTCGCCACCCTGCACGACGTCGCCGACCAGGCGTACTTCGGCGGCACGCTGCTGGTGTCGGCCGCCAACAACCAACCGGGGCCGACGTACCCGTCGCAGTACTCCTCCGTGGTGTCCGTCGCGGCGATGCCGGGTGACGACCCCTGGTCCCTGGCCTACAACCCCCGGCCGCCCGTGGAGTTCGGGGCGCGCGGGATCGACGTCGACGTCGCGTGGAGCAACGGCAGCTCGATGGTCGCCACCGGCAACAGCTTCGCCGCGCCGCACGTCGCGGGGATGGTCGCCGCGCTGCTCGGCAAGCACCCGGGGCTCACGCCCTTCCAGGTCAAGGCGGTCCTCCAGGCCGTCAGCGTGAACGCGGAGCAGCCGGCATGAGCCCGGCCGGGCGTGGACGCGTCATGAGCTCGACCGCCGTTGTGTCGGCGGCCGAACAGTACGGATCCCCAGGCAGGAGCAGGATCCACTCATCGGACCGACGAGGTCCCCACATCGAAGGAGCAGATCGATGAACAAGAACGGAACCAACGCAGACCGCTTCCAGCCTTCTCCTGACGACTTCGAAGACACCGAGGCCCACGTCCGCCCGCCGCGCATCACCGAGGACGACGACGCCGAGGGTCACCTCCGCCCGCCCCGCGTCACCGAGGACGACGACGCCGAGGGCCACCTGCGCGCCAAGCTCGACGGCCCCGACGACGACACCGAGGGCCACCTGCGCGCCAAGGTCGACGGTCCCGACGACGACACCGAGGGCCACCTGCGTGCCAAGGTCGAAGGTCCCGACGACGACACCGAGGGCCACCTGCGCGCCAAGGTCGACGGCCCCGACGACGACACCGAGGGCCACCTGCGCGCCAAGCTCGACGGCCCCGACGACGACACCGAGGGCCACCTGCGCGCCAAGGTCGACGGTCCCGACGACGACACCGAGGGCCACCTGCGCGCCAAGCTCGACGGCCCCGACGAGGACACCGAGGCGCACATCCGCTTCCAGGTCGACGGCGGGGACGACGTCGAGGGGTACGTGATCAAGCACTGATCGACCTCGTCAGCGGTCCGCTTCCATCAGGGGCCCACGGGGGAGCTCCTGACGGAAGTCCGTGGAGACACGGATAGCAAACGAGCATGGGGAACCACGGGGGAACACCGGCCGCCCGGCCACGTCGGGCGGCCACTCCTCATTTCGGCCGCAGCTCCAGCCACCTCGAAGGCGGTTCCTCGCCGCGACGCGCCGTAGCGATTGCTCGAGGAGCTGGGGGCGACCCGCTGGCTGCGCGAGCTCGCCAGCGCGCCCGCCTGACGTCAGGCGGTCACGAAGTCGATGAGCTCCTCGACGCGGCCCAGCAGCGTCGGGTCGAGGTCCTGGAAGCCGCGGACGCCGCCGAGGACGTGCTTCCACGCGCGCGCGATGTCGGCCTGGTCGCGGTGCGGCCAGCCGAGCAGCTGGCAGGTGCCGTGCTTCCAGTCCATGGAGCGGGGGACGTCGGGCCAGGCGGCGATCCCGAGGCGCGACGGCTTGACCGCCTGCCAGATGTCGATGAAGGGGTGCCCGACGATCAGCACGTGCTTGCCGACCTCGGAGCGCGCGATGGAGGCGGCGATCCGGCTCTCCTTCGAGCCCGGCACCAGGTGGTCGACCAGCACCCCCACCTTGCGGTCCGGTCCTGGGCGGTGGTCGCGCAGGTGCTCGGCGAGGTCGTCGACGCCGCCGAGGTACTCCACCACGACCCCCTCGATGCGCAGGTCGTCGCCCCACACCTTCTCGACCAGCTCGGCGTCGTGTCGCCCCTCGACGAAGATGCGGCTGGCGCGCGCCACCCGCGCCTTGGCTCCGTGCACGGCGACGGACCCCGAGGCCGTCCGGGTCGGCTTCGCGGGCGCCGGGCGGGTGACCGGCGGCACCAGGATCACCGGCCGCCCCTCCAGCAGGAATCCCGGACCGAGCGGGAACGTACGCCGCCGGGAGCGGCGGTCCTCCAAGGTCAGCGTGTAGAGGTCGCGGTCGACGGCGACGATCTCACCGCAGAAGTCGGTCTCGACCTCCTCCACGACGTCGCCCAGCGTCGCCGCGGCCTCGACGGCACGGCCGTTCTTGGGGGCGCGCCAGTCGGTCGCCAGGACGTCGGTGCCGTAACGGTCCGGGGAAGGAGTCACCGGCCCACGCTAGGCGGGCGAACGGATCAGGCGTCGTCCGACGCGCCGTCGTCTTGCTGGTCGCCCTCGTCCTCGAGCTGTCGCTCGTAGGACGGGCTCTTCTCGTTCAGGTCGACCTCGGGTGCCTCTCCCGGCTCCAGCGGCTCGGCGAGCGGGTTGTCCTCGCCCGGTTGCAGGTCCTCGGGCAGGTCCTGGTCGTCGATCCCCGGCGTCTGCGACTCGGGGCTGTCCTGCTCGCCCGTCTGCTCACTCATGGGCGCGGGTCGTCACCCGCCGGCGGGGCCGGCTGGGTCTGCGGGTCCTCGTGAGGGTCCGGGGTCTCGATCGGCGGCGGGTCGCCCGAGGGCACGACGTCGGGCTGCGGAAGCGGTTCCTGCGGCGTGGTGGTCATGGTGTTGGCGTACCCACTCGCGGCTCAGATCAGAGGCAGGCGCTTCTGGCTGCGCGGGAGCTGCTCGTAGCCGCGCTGCACCGCTGCCTCCAGGTGGGCCTCGGGGAAGGGCCAGTCGGCGGCGGCCAGCGCCTGGTCGAGCGGCACGCCGCGGCCGGCGAGGTCGCGGATGGTCTCCGCGAGGATGCCGATGTCGTTGCGCTGGGCCTCGACGAAGTCGCGATCCACCGGCGCCCCGTGACCGGGCACCACCACCGTGCCCGAGGTGATGACCCCGAGCACGGTGTCGAGGCTCAGCGGCCAGTCCATCGGCCACGAGTCCAGCCCGAAGGACGGCGGCGCCGACTCCTCGACCAGGTCGCCGCCCAGCACCACGTCGGCGTCGGGGACCCGCACCACGATGTCGCCCGAGGTGTGGCCGCGGCCAGGGTGCAACAGCTCGACCTGCCTGTCACCGAGGTCGAGCACCCGGACGGACGAGAACGTGTGGTCGGGCAGCACGATCTCGGACTCCATCACCTCGTCGCGGTGCGGGTCGTCGCTGTCGCGGTAGCGCTGTTTGCGGCTCTCCGCTCCTTCGGCCAGCTCGGTGGCGGCGTGCTCGTGGGCGTGGATCGGGATGGCGCCGTACGCCGCCCGGAACGCCGCGTTGCCGAAGGTGTGGTCGAAGTGCCAGTGCGTGTTGACGACGACCGTCACGTCGCCCTGGCCGAGGCGACGGACGTCGCCGACGACCTCGTGCCCCATCCGGGTCGAGCCGTGGGTGTCGACGACGACCAGCCCGCGGTCGGACCCGATCAGCGTGACGTTGACGTCGAACCAGTCGTAGCGGGCGACCCACACACGGTCGCCCACCTCCAGGAAGTCGGGCATGCGCTCCATATTGGCTTGCAGCGCCAGGACGGTCGCGGTTGGGTCGAGGCGATGACCACCGACGAGCTCCTCGCCCACGACCGCTCCGGCCCCACGACCGGCGTACCCGTCGTCCTGATCCACGCAGGGGTGGCCGATCGGCGCATGTGGGACGGGTTGGTGCCCCTCCTCGCCGACGAGCACGACGTCGTCCGCGTCGACCTGCGCGGCTTCGGCGAGTCCACGACACGGCCCTCGGACGGCTGGTCGATCACGGCCGATCTGCTGACCACGCTGGACGCCCTCGGCATCGCGCGTGCGCACCTCGTGGGTGCCTCGATGGGGGCGGGCGTCGCCGTCGAGGTGGCGCTCGAGCACCCTGGCATGGTGGCGTCCCTGCTCCTCCAGGCCCCCGGAGGGTCGCTCATCCCGCGGATGACCGACGACCTGCGGGCCTTCGCCGTCGCCGAGAACGACGCTCTGGAGGCCGGAGACCTCGATGCCGCTGCTCAGGCCAACGTCGACCACTGGCTCGTCGGACCCGGCCGTTCGGCCGACGCTGTCCCCGCTGACGTGCGCGCGCTCGTGCACGCGATGCAGAAGCGCGCCTTCGAGCTGACGGGGGACTGGGACGAGATCGAGGAGGCCGAGCCGGACCCGGAGCCGCTCGACCGGCTGCACGAGCTCGACGTACCGACTCTCGTGCTGACCGGCGGGCACGACCTCACCGCGGTGGGGGAGGCCGCCGCCGCGGTGCTGGCGGGCGTCCGCGGGGCGCGTCACGAGCACTGGGACGACGTCGCGCACCTGCCGGCGCTCGAGCGACCCGCCGACGTGGCCCGCCTCACGAAGGGGTGGCTCGCCTCCGCGTCCTAGTACGCTGGCACTCGTCAGTCCGGAGTGCCAGAGACGTCTGACCAGAGACGTGAGAGGGGGTGGGCGCGTGGTCGAGGACCGCAAGCTCGCCGTCCTGCGCGCGATCGTCGAGGACTACGTCGCGACCGAGGAGCCGGTGGGCTCCAAGGCGCTCGTGGAGCGGCACGGGCTCGGAGTCTCGCCGGCCACCGTCCGCAACGACATGGCCGCCCTCGAGGAAGAGGGCTTCATCACCCAGCCGCACACCTCGGCGGGGCGGGTGCCGACCGACAAGGGCTACCGCCTCTTCGTCGACCGACTGACCACCGTCAAGCCCATGTCGGTCGCGGAGAAGCGCGCGATCGCGACGCTGCTCGACGGCGCCGTCGACCTCGACGACGTGGTGCAGCGCTCGGTGCGGCTGCTCTCGCAGCTGACCCGTCAGGTGGCGGTGATGCAGTACCCCACGCTGTCGGCGTCCACGGTGCGCCACGTGGAGCTGGTGGCGCTCACGCCGACCCGGCTGCTGGTGGTGCTGATCCTCAGCACCGGTCGCGTCGAGCAGCGCCTGGTGGAGGTCGAGACCCCCGTCGGGGACGAGGACCTGGCCCGGCTGCGCTCGGGTCTCCTGCACGCCGCCGTCGGTGCGCGGTTGCCCGACGCGGCCAACGCGCTGCACGCCCTCGACCCCGGCCCGGACGGGCCCGCGTCGGCGACGACGGCCGCCGTGGTGATTGCGCTCGTGGAGGCGATGAGCGACCACCGCTCCGAGGAGCGGGTCGTCGTGGGCGGCACGGCCAACCTGGCCAGGTACGGCGACAGCTTCGACACCGCCGTACGCCCCCTCCTCGAGGCGCTCGAGGAGCACGTCGTGCTGCTCAAGCTGCTCGGGGAAGCGACGGGCGGCGGCACCGTGACGGTCCGCATCGGCCACGAGGGGCCCTACCAGGAGCTCGCCTCCACCAGCGTGGTGGCGACCGGCTACGGGCCGAGCGAGCATGCGCTGGCGACGCTGGGCATCGTGGGCCCGACCCGCATGGACTACCCCGGGACGATGGCGGCGGTGCGTGCCGTCGCGCGCTACGTCTCGCGGATCCTCGACGAGGCGTGAGCGGAGCTCGACGAGCTCGATCACCGAAGACACCAGTTTGACCACCAAGGACACAGACACCGAAGGACACAGGTGAGCCAGGACCCGTACGAGCTGCTCGGCGTGCCGCGTGACGCCGACGCCGACGCCATCAAGAAGGCCTACCGCAAGCTGGCCCGGCAGCTCCACCCCGACGTGAACCCCGACCCTGCGACGCAGGAGCGCTTCAAGGACGTCACAGCGGCGTACGAAGTGCTGTCCGACCCGCAGAAGCGTGCAGCGTTCGATCGTGGCGGCGACGCCTTCATGGGGGGCTTCGGGGGTCAGGGCGCCGGCTTCTCCTTCACCGACATCATGGACGCCTTCTTCGGCGGCGCGGCCGCGGGCGGCACGGGCGCGGGCCGAGGGCCCCGTCCTCGCGTCCGTCGAGGTCAGGACGCGCTGGTCCGCATCGAGGTGACCCTCGCCGAGGCGGCCTTCGGGGTCACCAGGGAGCTCAAGGTCGACACCGCGGTGGTCTGCACGACCTGTCGTGGCGAGGGCACCGCGCCCGGGACGCATCCCGTCCCCTGCGAGACCTGCCGCGGCGCCGGCGAGGTCGCCCACGTCCAACGGTCGTTCCTGGGCGAGATCCGCACGCTGCGGCCCTGCGCCGCGTGCCGCGGGTTCGGCGCGATCATCCCCGAGCCGTGTCGTGAGTGCTCGGGCGACGGCCGGGTGCGCTCGCGCCGCAACCTCAACGTCAAGATTCCCGCCGGTGTCGACAACGGCACCCGCGTGCAGCTCAGCGGCGAGGGGGAGGTCGGCCCGGGCGGCGGCCCCGCCGGTGACATCTACGTCGAGATCCACGTGGCGCAGCACGACGTGTTCACCAGGCACGGCAGCGACCTGCACTGCTCGGTCAGCCTGCCGATGACCGCCGCCGCGCTCGGCACGACCCTCACCCTGCCCACGCTCGAGGCCGACCTCGACCAAGGGGCCGGATCGGGGCTGGAGACCACGTTCGAGCTCGAGGTGAAGGCCGGCACCCAGTCGGGCAGCGAGAAGGTCCTGCGCGGTCGCGGCGTCCCCGGGCTGCGCGGTGGCCGCGGCGACCTGGTGGTCACGGTCCTCGTCGACACGCCGACGCGCCTCGACGCCCGCCAGGCGGAGCTCTTGCGCGAGCTGGCCGAGATCCGGGGCGAGGAGTCGCACGACGGGTCCATGCGTCCCTCGCAGAAGTCGGTCTTCAGCCGGTTCCGCGACGCGTTCAACCAGCACTGAGCCGTCTCGTGAGCCTGCCGGTCCACCTGGTGCCGTCGCTGGACGGTCTCGTGGCCGGCGGCGTCGTCGAGGTGACCGGCGCGGAGGCGCACCACGCGGTCGTCGTACGCCGGCTGCGTGTGGGTGAGCCGCTCGTGCTCACCGACGGGCGCGGGCGGGCCGCGGTCGGGACCGTCACCGAGACCGGCAAGCGGACCTTCTCCGTCGAGCTGGGCGAGCTGCGCGTCGAGCCTGAGCCGGTGCCTGCCGTCACGGTGGTCCAGGCGCTGCCCAAGGGCGAGCGGGGCGAGCTGGCCGTCGAGGTGCTCACCGAGGTCGGGGTCGCGCGGGTCGTGCCGTGGGCGGCTGCGCGCTGCGTCGCCGTGTGGAAGGGCGAGCGCGCGGCGAAGTCGGTCGTGAAGTGGCGGGCGACGGCCCGCGAGGCCGCCAAGCAGGCCAGGCGCACCTGGTTCCCGGAGGTGACCGACCTCGCCACGACGATCGACGTGGCCGGTCTCGTCGCGGCCGCCGACCTGGCGGTCGTCCTGCACGAGGGAGCCGCGGCACCCCTGGCCGCGCTCGACGTTCCTACGGCCGGGTCGCTGCTCGTCGTGGTCGGCCCGGAGGGCGGGCTCACCGACGACGAGGTCGGCGCGCTCACCGCTGCCGGCGCGCACGACGTCCGGCTCGGCGCCGAGGTGCTGCGGACGTCGACGGCCGGGGTCGCCGCCGTCTCCGCCCTGCTCTCGCGCACCCCCCGCTGGCGGTGAGCTGGACAGGGTTTCGTGGCGGCGCAGCTCCGGCCTAGGTCACCGCCAGGAGGGCTGCGACGCGGTCGAGCTCGTCGTCGAGGTCCGACTGCTCCGCCTTGGTCAGGGTCCGGAACGTCGTGACCACCTGCGGGCGGCCTTCGACGACGCGCCACAGGCCCTCCATCATCCCGTCGACGAAGATCGTCGCGTCGTTTCCGCCGTTGGCGCCCATCCAGAGCTTCCGCTTGTCCGGCGCCGTGACCCGGTCGCGGCCGGCGTGCGAGAGCCACACGTTGTCGTAGAGGCCGAGCAGGCGCACCGGCGCGGGCGCGTCCTCGTCGGCGTACGGCGCGTCGGGGACGTCGTAGAGCTTCTTCCCGTCCTCGTCCTCGACGACCTCCAGGTCCGGCATCGCCTTGAGCATCGGCGCCAGTCCCGTGATCGAGCTCCAGGCGACCATGTCGGCGGCACTGGCCGGTCCGTAGGCGCAGAGGTAGCGGCGGGCGAGGTCCTCGACGTCCATCGCCGTCTGCGGTCTTCCGAGCCAGTCGTCGACGCAGGCGTAGGCGACCCCGCCGGACTGCTTCCACGCGCCACGAGGAGGCACCTGCACGACCGGGGCGTCCAGCCTCGCGAGCGCGTTGAGGGCGTTGGGCGGGAGCTCCGGCCAGCGCTCGGTGAGCCGTTCCCCGAGCCTGGCCAGCGGGAGCGACCCGCCGGCGAGCACCTCTCGGACCGCCGCCTCGACCTCGGCGGGGTCCAGATGCAGCGCCGGTGCGGTGTTCTGGCTGATCTTGCGCTCCTTGGCGTGCACCGGCGCGGTGAAGGAGCGCATCGACAGCGCGTCGTCGGCGACAAGCAGGTGCACGGTGCTGCGCATCGAGAGGTAGCGCACCAGCGTCCGCTCCTCGAGGCCCCGGGTGACGTCGAGCGGGTCGAAGCTCTCGAGCCGCGCGGCGAGGGAGAGGTACGGCGGCATGGGCGCCTGGGCCTGCAGGCCGACCAGGTGCTTCACCATCGCCGGGACCGCCAGGTTCGTGCGCCGCAGCAGGTGCTGACGCTCGAGAAGCGTCCGGTTCAGCGCCCGCTTGCTCAGTCGCACGGGCCGAGGGTAGCCAGCCGGGCGCTCACTCGACCCTGAAGTCCTTGGTGTCGACGTCGGGACCGTTGCCCTCGGCACCGCCGGACGGGTCGTCGGTCTGGACGAGGAGCGTGTAGGAGCCCGGCTCCAGCCCGGACAGGTCCACGGTGGCCTCCCAGGGGAAGAGCTTCTCCTCCATCCAGCCCTCGGCCGTCGCGAAGCCGTCGCGGACGGTCTCGCCGTCCGACGAGACCAGCTTCCACGTGAGGTTGGCCTCGAACGAGTTGCCGACCCCGGAGATCGTCAGCTCGCCGCTGTGGGTCGAGGCCTGCACGGGCTCGGTGATGCTCACGTGGTTGAGGGTCTCGAGCACGCCGCCGTTGGCCAGCGGCTCGGACGTCGGCACGCCGAAGACCTGGTCGACGGGGTTGCCGTCGAGCATGAACTGCACCGGGGCACGGTCCTGCACGGCGCCCTGGAGGGTGTAGATCACCGACTCCACCGCGGCCTGGGCGATCGGTTGGTCCAGCCCCTGCGGGATCGAGCGGTACTCCGGGTCGGTGATCGACACGCGGATCACGTCGCCGTCGTACGACGCGTCGGCCAGGCTGCCCTCGGGCCAGGTCGGCATGTAGTCGGGGTCGAGGGGGTTGCGCTGGAGCAGGGTCAATGCCCGGGCCAGGTCGTCGGCGCCATTGGCCGACTGGAACTCGCGGTAGAGCTTCGGGCCCCCCGGCGTGATGCCGACGTAGTAGACCGCGCCGACCTCTTCCGAGCCGGCTTCGGTGCTGGGGTCCTGGGTGGGAGCCGGTGACGGGTCGTTCTTGCCCGGCTTGTCGGGCTTGTCCCGCCCGTTCCCGGTGTCGCCGGCCACGGGGGTGTCCGTGTCGTCGGGGTCGCTCAGCGGGTTGCCCACCAGCAGGAACACCGCGGCGATCACGGCGGCCGCAAGGAGGGCGCCGGAGAGGGCATAGGTCCACGAGCCGTTCGACTGACGTGCGCTGGCCATCGTGGTCTCCTTCGTGAGGGGGATGAGGTGGGAAGAACGCTGGGTTCCGGAGGTATCGCGGATGTCGGCCCGGATCTCCTGCAAGGCGTCCCGGGGCTCGACGTCGGACACGGCGTCGTTGAGGAGTCGCCTCAGCCGGGCGTCGGCGGTGGGGTCGTCGGTCACGAGAGCTCCTCCAGCTGGGGGCCCAGCGCCGCGCGCAGGGCCTCGGCGCCGCGCGACGCATGGCTCTTCACGGTGCCCGCGGCGATGCCGAGGGCCTCGGCGATCTCCGCCTCGGAGAGATCGAGGTAGTAGCGCAGCGCCAGCACCTCGCGCTGCCGCTCCGGGAGCCCGGCCATCGCGTCGAGCACGGCCGAGCGTCGTGCGTTCGCGTCGGCGGGGTCCGTGGCGACCTCGAGACGGGGCACGGACCCGGCCTCGCGGGCCAGCCAGCGCTGGGCGGTGCCGCGCCGACGCAGCACCGACCGCGAGCCGTTCACGACGCTCTGCCGGAGGTAGGCCAGGGCTTGGCCGTGGTCGCGCAGCCGGTCCCAACGTCGGTACAGCGCGACGTACGCGTCCTGCACGACCTCCTCGGCCGTGCCCTGGTCGCGCACCAGCAGCACCGACAACCGCACGAGGGAGCGCCAGTGGGCGGCGTACAGCTCCTCCAGCGCGACCTCGGCGCTCACGCGGCCGGGCTGCTCCGTGGCCATCACCGGCCGCACACGCCGCGTGCGCACCGGCCGCACAGCACGCATCCGGGCAGGGGCCTGCGCGGCTGGGGAAGCATGGGTCAACACGGTAGTTCCACGCCACACCTGCCCCGGGGGTTTACACGCCGGTGGCGCGGACTTTCGCGGGCAGGTCCACCGAGGTCGCAAGTTGATACGCGCATCTCAGCTCTGCGCGCTCGGGGCGCGACTACCATCGAGAAATGGCGGCCGATCCGGACTGCATCTTCTGCAAGATCGTGGCGGGCGAGATCCCCGGCGAGGTCGTGCAGCGCAGTGACGACGCCGTGGCCTTCCGCGACCTGAACCCCGCCGCACCCACGCATGTCCTGGTCGTTCCCGTCGACCACGCCGAGAACGCCGCTGCCACGGCGGCTGCCGACCCCGCGTTGGTCGGCCGGCTCGTCTCGGTCGCCGCTCAGGTCGCCGACGCCGAGGGACTCGGAGGCGACTACCGGCTCGTGCTCAACACCGGCGCCGGGTCCGGCCAGAGCGTCTTCCACACCCACCTGCACCTGCTCGGCGGTCGCCCGATGACCTGGCCGCCGGGATGACGGCCGCCTCGATTCCCCGCCTGCTCGCGCTGGTGGTCTCGGGCCTCCTCGTGCTGACCGCGTGCGGTCCGGGCGACCAGGACGAGCGGTCCGCGAGCGCTCCCGGTGCCTCGTCGACGTCCGACACGCAGGCGCCGAGCGACAAGGCCACCGACGCCGAGCACGAGGGACACGAGCTGCCGGCCACGCCGTCGCCCTCGGTGAAGCCGAAGCCGCTGCGCGCGGGCGAGCGTCGGGTCACCCTGGCCATGCCCGAGGCGTACACCCCCTCGGCGCCCAACGGCGTCGGCACCGACGACTACCGGTGCTTCATCCTCGATCCGCAGCTGGGCAAGGACGCCTACCTCACCGGCACCAACGTGCTGCCCGGCAACCCTGCGGTCGTGCACCACGTGATCATGTTCAAGCTGCCGCCGGAGGCAGGGGCAGCCGCCGAGCAGTCCGACGCCGCCGACCCCGGGCTGGGCTGGACCTGCTTCGGCAACATGGGTTTCGGTCGCGCGCCCGGCGAGCAGCTCGACAACGCGCAGTGGCTCGGTGCCTGGGCGCCTGGAGGCGAGGAGGCCGTGGCGACGGCCGGCTTCGGCACCCGCCTCACCAAGGGCACCCGCATCGTCATGCAGGTGCACTACAACCTGCTCGCCGGCACCGAGCCGGACATCTCCGGCATGCAGCTGCGCCTGGTGCCACGCTCGGCGGACCTCACCGAGCTGCAGACCTTCCTGATCCCTGCGCCGGTCGAGCTGCCGTGCCGGCCCGAGCACGCGGACGGCGAGCTGTGCGACCGTGCGGCGGCGGTCGCCGACGTCAAGGCGCGCTTCGGGCAGGGCCCAGGCTCGACCAACGACCTCCTCTACTTCCTCTGCGGCGAGCGGAAGAAGTCCGGTCCCGTCTCGTCCTGCGTGCGCACCATGAACGAGCCGACGACCATCCGCGCCGTCGCCGGACACATGCACCTGCTCGGCCGCGCGATCAAGATCGAGGTCAACCCCGGTACGCCGTCCGCGCGCACGATCCTCGACATCAAGCCCTGGAACTTCGACGACCAGGGCGCCCGGCCCGTCGACCCGATCCACCTGCAGCCGTTCGACACCGTGAAGGTCACCTGCCGCCACGCCCAGTGGCTGCGCGACGCCGACCCGGCCTTCGAGACCCAGCGTGAGGACCGCTACGTCGTCTGGGGCGAGGGCACCACCGACGAGATGTGCCTGGGGATCCTGACCATCACGCGACCGTAAGTGCGCAATTGCGCGGTTGTGGTCGGTCCGGCGCCCCCGGGGCGGCAACAACTACGCAATTGCGCGGAAATTGTCGGGTGGGGGCACTTGCGGCGGCAACAACTACGCAATTGCGCGGGAGTTGTCGGGGCGGGAAGAGGTCGAGACCTACTTGCGCCGAGACCAGGCGAAGA
The DNA here is from genome assembly GCF_039531755.1 of Nocardioides bigeumensis. Lineage (NCBI taxonomy): Bacteria > Bacillati > Actinomycetota > Actinomycetes > Propionibacteriales > Nocardioidaceae > Nocardioides > Nocardioides bigeumensis. The sequence goes on along the minus strand of NZ_BAAAQQ010000011.1, from coordinate 75,827 downwards.
CGCGGTCCTCAGGCTCGTCGGCGAGGGGCTCGGTCTGGTCCCAGAGGCGGCGCCACTGGGCCACCTGAGGGCCCTCGGGGTCGGGGGTCGAGCCCGATGCCACGCGGCGCTGTGACTCCCACCAGGTGGAGGTCTCCTCGTCGAGGAGGGCGGCGATCGCGTCCTTGACGCGGGCGGCGAACTCGCGGACCGTCTCGTCGCGGCGCGGGCTGATCGGGGCGCCGAAGCGGATCGTCAGGAGCCGACGGCCCGGCGCAGGCCAGTTGCGGCCGCGCGGCATCGCCGCGAACGTGCCCTGGTGCGCGATCGGCACGACAGGGACGCCATGGGTGTGCGCGAGCATCGCCGCGCCCATCCGGAAGTTGTGCATCCAGCCGTCGGGGGAGCGGGTGCCCTCAGGGAAGATCAGCAGCGACCAACCCTCGTCGAGCACCTCGCCGGGCGTCTGCGCCATCGCGCCGCCGCGCCGGTCGATCGGGAAGGTGTTGAAGAGCACCGAGGAACCGACGGCCCGCCACCACGTGTCGAAGAAGTAGTCGGCCGCGGCGGCGACCGCAGTCCTGCGTCGCCACGCGTCCGGCAGCGAGAGCAGCACGAGCGGCGTGTCGAGGTGGGAGGCGTGGTTGGCCGCGAAGATCACCGGGCCCTTCAAGCCGTCGAACACGTCGAGCCCGCGCACCGAGGTGCGCACCTGCGAGCGGAAGAGGGGCTCGAGGCCGGCCTTCTGCACCGCCTCGCGGGCCACGATGGCGGGCTTGCGCCGCGACCAGTCCGAGCGGAACACCGTGGAGGTCGCCTCGGGCACGAACGGCTCGGCCGACCGGGGCACCTGCGAGCGCCGCCCCCAGCGGAAGCCGCGCGCGGCCTGCTTGACGTCGGCGACGCCACCGCGGATCAGGGGAGACCGGTTGCCACGGCCGCTCACGGCGTGACGTCCGCGATCAGGTGCGGAGGGTTGTGCAGGTAGGTGATCGACGGCGACGGACCGACCGTGTCGGACGCCATCTCGAGCGCGTCGAGCAGGGTGGACGCGGCCCGGAAGCCCATCCGTGCGGCGGCGCGGCGGTTGCCACCGACCCAGATCACGTCGTCGACGTGGTCCATGGCGTGGGCCGCCCAGTACCACATGTAGAACGGGTGCACGCCGTGGTAGGCGTTCGAGGTGCGGTAGAGGTGGATGTACCACGGGTCGTCGGCGAACTGCTGCTCGTACTTCTGCCCGATCACCGCCGGGTCGGTCGTCTCGGCGAGGACCTCTTCGTAGAAGTCGACGTACGACGGGTGGTGCAGCTGGTTGAAACCCTCGTCGAGCGGGTGGTAGAGGATCACCGCTCCGCCACGGCGGACGACGGGAGCGCCGCGGTAGGAGTTGAAGTAGTAGCCCAGTCCCATGCAGGTGGCGAGCACGGGGTTCATCGACGAGTTGACGTTGTAGGGGCCGAGGTAGGGGACGCCCATGACGAGCACGTCGGACTGGCCCTGCACCTCGACGGCCTGCTGCTCGTAGACCTTCGCGATCGTCTTCTCGTGCACGGGCTCGACGGCGCCGGCGTTGACGCCGGTGATGCCGTAGGGCGCACGCAGGTCGTGGAAGATCTTGTGGCGCAGCCGCTGCGGGGCGACGGACAGACCGCGGCGTACGGCGAGCATCGACGCCTGGTCGCGCACCGACCACTCCCACTCGCGCTTCATGAAGAAGTCGTAGGGCTTGGGGAAGACGTTGTTGTCGACGCTGGTCTCGATCTGAAAGACCTTGACGTGCTCGCCGATCAGCCGGCCCATCCGCCAGGCCGAGGCGTGCAGCTCGGAGTTGGGCGGGTCCATGAACGACGTCGAGTGCACCATCGTGTCGTTGTTGTGGTGGTGGCGCAGCGAGTTGTAGGCCGACAGCCCGACGCCGACGGACTTGTGGCCGCCCTCCATCGGGACCAGCGTGATGTTGACGTAGACGAGCAGGTCGGACTCGGCCGCCCGTTTGTTCATCACGACGTGCTCGTCCTTCTCGGTCTTGCCCATGAACGCGAGGTTGTCGTGGTCCTCGGCGTCGTGGTTGGTGAGCAGGCCCTGGCCGTAGAAGGACCGGAAGACCCGCTCGCCGACGATGTGCTCGAGCTCGGTGGTGGTCAGCCGCCTGTGGAAGGCGTTCGCCGAGATCAGCTCGACGTCGTCGACGCCTGCCGCCGCGGCCATCGTGAGGACCTGCTCGATGATCCGCTGGCGCACGTCGGGCGCGCGCATCGTCGGCAGCGTCAGCGACACGTCGTCGAAGGCGATCGTGAGCTTCATGCCGGCCTTGAGCAGCGCGGGCAAGGGGTCGGAGTCGGTGGGGTTGAGCAGCGCCTCCCGGATCGCCTCGTCGACGTCGGGCACTGTGGGCAGGGACTCGGGCGGGTAGACCACCCGCGTGCCGAGCGGGAAGTCCTCCATCCGGAAGCCCAGTCCTTCGTGGACGAGCAGAGGAGGGGTCCGGTCGTCCACCTCGAGCACGAATCCTGGTCGTGACATGGAGGTCAGCCTCGCTTCCTGGGGTCGAACGCGACCTTGACGGTGCCGAGCCGTCCGGCCGACTGCGCGTGGTCGAGTGCCTCGCGCCAACGATGGAGGGGGTAGGGCGCCACGCCCTTGGCCATCCGGGCGACGGCGTCGTGGCCGACCAGCTCGATGGCCTTCTCGAAGTCGGACCGGGTGGAGGCGTACGTGCCGACCACCTCGAGCTCGCGGAACCAGGCGGCAGACAGGTCCGCGGCTGAGGGCATGCCGCTGAGCACGACCTTGCCGCCGGCCCTCGTCGCGTGCAGCGCGGTCTCCAGCGACTCCTTGCTGCCGACCGCGTCGAAGGCGAGGTCGACGCCGCCGAGGAGGTAGCCCCTCGAGTAGTCGGGTTCGAGCTGGAAGGCGCCGGTGCTGCGGCGTACGCGACGCAGCACCTCCTTGGGCGTGACGACCTCGGTCGCGCCGAGCTCGATGGCGAGCTCCTTCTGGTGGCCGTGCTTGGCGACCACGGTGATCTCGCCGGCGTCGGTGAGCTCACGAAGGGCCAGCGTGGTGAGCAGGCCGACCGAGCCGGCGCCGCTCACGAGCACCCGCGCGCCCCGCGTGGGCGCGGCGCGCAGAGCGGTGTGGACGGCGCACGCCATCGGCTCGATCAGCACGGCCTGCTCGTCGGAGTAGCCCTCGGGCACGACGTGCATCTGTGAGCGGTGCGCCGACAGCTGCTGGCCCCAGCCGCCCCCGGTCGTGGAGCAGAAGCCGGTCTGCAACCCCGGCGCGAGGTGACCGACGGTGATGTGGCTGCAGACGTTGGTGCGGCCGGCCGCGCAGTTGTCGCACGGGTCGACCCCGCGAGCCGCACAGGTGAGGATCGAGTCGAGGACGACCCGGGTGCCCTTGGTGAGGGTGTCGTGCCCCTCGGCCTCCGCGTCGTCCATGAGGTCGGCGACGACCTCGTGGCCGGGCACGAAGGGGAAGGACACCACGGCCGAGAAGTAGAGGCTGGTCTTGCCGGAGATCGCGCCGAGGTCGGAGCCGCAGATGCCGGACAGCCGGGTCTTGAGCCGGGCCCAACCTGGCCTGTCGGCCTTCGGCGGGTCGATGGTGACCATGCGGATCGGCTGCGCCATCGCACCGACCATCGGGACCCGGCCGCCGAGGGTCCGGCCCGCCACGGTCCGCGGCAGCGACCGGAACATCTCCAGCGCGAGCATCATGCCGAGAACCCCCTCATGCGAGTGTCTCCAGGGCCGGGTTCAGGGGGCGTGCGGCGGTGTCGGGGGAGGCCCAGTCGACGATCGTCCAGTGCGAGCGCCGGGCGTGCCGGAACAGCGACACGTCGGGGCGGACGGCGACCGGGTTGCCGACCGTCGCGAGCAGCGGCAGGTCGGAGTGGGAGTCGGCGTACGCGAACGACGCCGCGAGGTCGATGCCGTGCTCGCGGGCGTGGTCCTCGATCCACGCCGCGCGGGACTCGCCGACCAGCGGCGACCGGGCGAGGTGGCCGGTGCAGCGGCCACGGTCGTCGACGGCCAGCTCGGCCGCCTCGATGTCGTCGAAGAGCGGGGCGAGCGGCCGGGTCAGCGGGCTCACCGCACCGGTGATCAGCACCGTCCGGTGGCCGGCCTTGCGGTGCTCGCGGATGCGGCGTACGGCGTCGGGCGAGAGGCGGGTGAGCACGTGGGTGGTGAGGTGCCCGTCGACGATCGCCTCGAGCTCGTCGAGGCGCGCACCGGCGTACTCGCGGTAGACGGTGCGCAGGAAGTCGCTGCGGTCGCGCCGCTCGGCCTGCACCATCGACGGCACCTTCGACGCGACCCGGCCCAGCTGGGCCAGCCGGTCGAGGCCCGACAGCTCTTGCAGCCGCAGCCACAGGAAGCCCTCGATGACGTTGGAGGACAGCAGCGTCCCGTCCATGTCGAAGTACGCCGCGATGTTGCTCCGCCGGCCGGGCTCGGTCGAGGCGCCCTCTCCAGTGGTCGGGACCAGGGCCTTCAGCTTGCTGCGGTCGGGTCGCTTGCTCGCGAGCCTGCGCTCGTCGAGCTTGCGGATCGGCGCGGTGACGGCGGGGCAGTGGATGTCCTGGAGGTAGACCGCCCAGTCGACGACGGCGGTGTCGAAGGCGAACCGCACCTGGTCTTCGGCCGAGAGCGCCTGGAACAGCGCGAGGGTGTGACCGTCGTCGTAGCGGAGCTCGGCCTGGGCGTACTCCCGGTAGAGGTCGAGGTAGCGGCGCAGGAACTCCAGCCGCCGACCTTGCTGGTCGAGCTTGCGCGCGAGGTCGCGGGTGCGGTCGCCGCGGGGCGCGTGGCCGATGACGTAGTCGGCGACCTTGTGGGCGCGCTCGCTCGTGCTGAGCAGTCGCTCGACGGTCTGCGCACCCGGGAACCGCCAGTCCGGCAGCCGGACCGCGCCTCGCTCGCTGGCGATGAAGGGGTGCTTGTCGAAGTACTGGCGGACGTTGTTGTAGAGGTTGCGGAAGGTCAACGGGTTGCGGTAGCCCGACGACACGTGGAAGTACGCCGGCGCGCCGATCTCGGGCGGGTGCGCCAGCACCGCGACGATCGCGGCGACCACGTGGTCGACCGGGACGATGTCGACGATGGTGTCGGCGGCGGCCGGGAACTCGGGCAGCTCGCCCCGGCCGTACGCCAGGATGAGCGGCTCGGCCATCTTGAAGCCCTCGATCCATCCGGGATGCGGCCGGACCAGCGCGGACTCGATGATGCTCGGCCGCACGATCGAGCACGGCCGCCGCTTCGCGTGCTCCTCGACGACGCGCTCGCCGAGAGCCTTGGTGAAGGTGTAGCAGTCGGTCCACCCGAGCGAGCGGGCGCGCTCGGTGCCGAGCCGGACGAGCTCGCGCTTGACCCACTCCTTGCGGGCTTCCTCGGTCGCCCGGGCGGCCGTGAGCAGGCCGGCGCGGCTGTGCGCCTTCTCGGCCTTGCGGCGCTCCTTCTCGAGCACGGCGGCCGTGCGCGAGCGGTGCTCGACGGACTGGCGCTGCGCGAGCCCCCACGCGAGCTCGGCCTCGAGGTCGGCGCCGTGGGTGACCGGGCCCTCCTCGACGACGCCGCGCCGCCGTCCGGCGACGTAGGCCGTCGAGATGTGCACGTAGTGGGCCGTCGCGGTGGCGCCTCCGGCCTCGGCCATCCGGCCGAGGAGGTCACGGGTGCCGACCACGTTGGTGCGGAAGCCCTCGTCCACCGGTGGGTCGAAGGACACGTCGCCGGCGCAGTGCACGAGGGCGTCGAGGTCGTCGGGCAGGGGCGGGACGTCAGCCAGGTCGCCCTCGAGCGCGGTCACCCGCGACGCCATCAGCGCCTCGACGCCGCCGGCCCTCTCGACCAGCTCGCTGAAGATCGGCTTCTTGAGGAGGGCCGCGATGCGCGCCTCGGCGCTGGTCGTCCCCTTGGGCCTGACCAGCAGCGTGAGGCGCAGGCCCGGCACCTCGTCCAGCACCAGCTGCAGCAGGGCCTCGCCCACGAAGCCGGTCACCCCGGTCAGGAGGACGTGCTTGCCGTCCAGGCGTAGGGCGATGTCCACCCGCCGATTCTGCACCACAGCCGCGACAGCCTCCCACGGGGTCAGCAGTGACCCTCAGGCCCCGGGGACGCGCAGCTTGAGCCGCACCCGGTCCAGCGTCTCGGTGCCGACCCGGGGTTTGGCGACGATCCGGATCGGGACGCGCTGACCCGGCTCGGTACGCCGGGTGGCCTCGATCAGGAACCTGAGCCGGACCCGCTCGCCGGGCTCGAGCCGCACGTGCACGCGGCCTCGGTGGATCATCGGGGTCTGGCTCTTGCCCTGGAGGTACCAGCTCGAGTGGACGAAGCGGCCCTTGCGGGCCCGGATCCGGAACTCCTGGGATGCGGTGCCGGTGTTCTCCAGCCGCAGTCGCCCTCGGACCTCTCCGCGGAGCTCCAGGAGCGCTCGCGCAGCCTGCGAGGGCGGGGCATAGCGCCCGACACCGACCCAGTCGTCCTTGCCGATCTTGATGGCGAGGTCGGCGCGCGGCTCCGGGGCCGGCGGGGCGGGCGGTGCTGGCGCGCTCAGCACGGTGTAGCTGCGCTGCTGCGTCGTCCGGTTGCCGTCGCCGTCGAGGGCGACGACCTCGAAGGTGTGCGTGCCGGGTGTGGTCGTGGGCAGCAAGGCGCCCGACGTCGTCGGCCCGTCGCAGGACTGGAGGGACGAGCCCCCCACGTCGGTGCAGCCGTAGTCGGCGCGCACCTGCTCGCCGTACCCGTAGGTCGCTCCCGGGGCCGGCACCTGGAGGTCGACGGTCGGCTCGAAGGCGTCCGGCACCTGCTCGCGGTAGACGCGGTAGCTGCCCTGTCGCGTCGGCGTGGTCAGCTCCCAGACCTTGGCTCCCGCCCCGTCGAGCTCGGTGGCGATGGGGCTCGGCGCGGGCCCGGGCGGCTTCGCCCAGCCCGTGGCGCCCCACCCGACGAGCGTGTTGCCGTTGTCGAGAGGGAAGGCCGAGCCGGTGAAGGGGGCGAAGATGGCGCCGTCCGTCTCGCCGGGGTCCTCCCCGGTGTACTGCCGGACCATCGTCGCGGTGCCGGCTCCCAGCTCGGGATCCCAGTCGAGCTCCCACTCGACGTAGCGGCTCACCTGACGGGCGTGGGTCGGACCAGAGGGGTCCGCGCTGTCGACGCAGAAGCCGGGGTGCTGTGTGGACCCCATGGACCCGTTGTCGAAGACCATCACGTTGCCGTTCGGCAGCATCGTCGCCGTGTGCTGGGCGCACGGGCCGTCGTACGGGTCGTCGACGAACTCGAAGTCGCTCAGGCGGCCGCCGAGCCGCCAGATGATCTCTCCCTGCGCGTAGCCGTCGTGGGCCGTGCGCGCGATCTTGAAGACGGAGCTGAGGTGCCGGAAGGACGCGAGGTAGTCGCCGTCAGGGGTGATGGTCACCGCGTTGAGGTGCGAGTAGTCCATGCGCGCGAAGGGATCGTCGGTGTCGACGACGGTCTCGGCGTGCCGGTCGACGTGGTCCTCCGTGCTCCAGGTGTGGAAGACGCTGCCGTCGGGATTGATCTCCTGGAAGACCGAGTCGGTGACGATCCGCGGGACGTCGTACTCGTAGGCCGTGAGCAGCATGCTGCCGTCGGACTTCAGAAGGGAGTCGTGGAAGTCGGTGTTGACCAGACCGATCGTCTTGTGGCGGGCGACCTCGCGGAACCGGCCGTCCACCTCCACGATGACGTTGGCGGCTTCTCGGGTGGGCGCGGGCTCCGACCAGGTCATCGAGCCGCTGGGCTGGACGCGGAAGTCGTGCGACGACATCGCCATCCGCCGGAACCACCGCGGCACACCCCAGTCGTCCACCAGCGCGTGAAAGCGGTCAGGGTCGGCGTTCCAGCTGTTCATCGTCAGCATCAACGAGCCCTCGGCGACGCCGCTGGCCGGACCGGTGCCGTTCAACGCCGGGAACGCGGCCGGCAGCACGATCAGCGAGTGCACGGCGCGCCCGCCCGCGTCGTCGAAGATCACCGAGACCTCGTCACCCGGCTCGACGCCGGTCAGGGTCGTCGACCCGCCGCTCACCGGACGGCCATCCACCCGGACGCGGCCGGACGGGTCGTCCGTCCCGGCGCTCACGGTCAGGCTCCCGGTGAACGCGCCGGTGGTGCGCACGGCGTACCGGCCGATCGCGGGGTCGTACGCCGGCGCGAGGCTCACGCCGGGACCGGTGACGGCCAGCGTGTGCGCCGGCGCCACGGCGATCGGGGACGACGCCGCGGGGACGGCTGAGGACGGCGTAGGTGAGACGAGCGCGCCGAGCAGGGCGAGAGCCGAGATCGCCGCGCACGCCGGGGCGCGCAACATGTGGTCGACCCTAATCGCGCGGGGGCCACTCCGTCCGAAAAGCGGTCATCCGAACCGCAACACGTCTCCGAGCTGGTGCAGCAGCCCCCAGGCGAAGAGCAGCAGCAGGGCCCACGCGACGAGCTTGTGGGACAGCCGGCTCCCGTCGAGGGAGGCGACGAAGTGGATCCAGGCACCATCGGGGACGTTGCGGTCCAGGCCCATCCGTGCGGCGTCGTCCGGCATCGGCGCGGGCGCCCACGGTGCCGGCGCGTCCTCGCTGTGCCCAGGATCCCCGGACGACTCGAGACGACGTTCGTCCCCCATAGGACCAGCGTACGGCGCCCACCCGGCAATCAGGTGGGACCTGTGGGTGGTTCCCCGTAGCATGGAGCGGTCCCAGCACGCCGTAGAAAGGCAGCCCTCGCGGGCTCACATGACCGAATCCACCACGGGATCCACCACGGGCACCCCCCCGGCCCCCGCGCCGGATCACGGAGGCAACGACGGGGGCAACGACGGGGGCAACGACGGGGTCCCTCACGGGGTCCATCACGGGAGCACGCGCACTCGTCACGTCGTGGTCGTGCCCAACAGCGTCAACATGGTCAGCGTCCTGGGACCGGGTGACGAGCACCTCGGACTGATCGAGAAGGCGTTCGCCGCCGACGTCCACGTGCGCGGCAACAGGGTCACCCTGCACGGGGAGCCCGGCGAGGTGGCCCTCGCCGAGCGGCTCATCGACGAGCTGGTCACCATCATCCGCACCGGCCAGGGCGTCACCACCGAGACCGTCGAGCGGATCATCGGCATGCTGCGCGCGGACACCACCGAGCGCCCCGCCGACGTGCTGTCGCTCAACATCCTGAGCAACCGCGGCCGGACGATCCGTCCCAAGACGCTCAACCAGAAGCGTTACGTCGACTCCATCGACAAGCACACGATCACGTTCGGCATCGGCCCCGCCGGCACCGGCAAGACCTACCTGGCGATGGCCAAGGCCGTGCAGTCGCTCCAGGCCAAGCAGGTCAACCGGATCATCCTCACCCGGCCGGCGGTCGAGGCAGGCGAGCGGCTCGGCTACCTGCCCGGCACCCTGTCGGAGAAGATCGACCCCTACCTCCGGCCGCTGTACGACGCCCTGCACGACATGATCGACCCCGAGACGATCCCCAAGCTGCTGGCCGCCGGCACCATCGAGGTCGCACCCCTGGCCTACATGCGGGGCCGCACCCTGAACGACTCCTTCATCATCCTCGACGAGGCGCAGAACACCACGCCGGAGCAGATGAAGATGTTCCTGACCCGGCTGGGCTTCGGCTCCAAGATCGTGGTCACCGGCGACGTCACGCAGGTCGACCTGCCGGGCGGCACCCGCTCGGGGCTGCGGGTGATCCAGGGCATCCTCGAGGGCATCGAGGACCTGTCGTTCAACAGGCTCACCAGCCACGACGTCGTCCGGCACCGCCTGGTCGGCAAGATCGTGGCGGCGTACGACGACTTCGACGCGCGCGGTGGCTTCAACGCCGAGGCGCGTGAGAAACGTTCGTGACGCCGTGACCATCGAGGTGCTCAACGAGTCCGGCCACGAGCTGGACGTGCAAGGCCTGGCCGCGCTCAGCCGGTTCGTGATGGACCGGATGCGCGTGCACCCGCTGGCCGAGCTCTGCATCAAGGCCGTCGACGAGGCCACCATCGCCGCGCTGAACGAGCAGTGGATGGAGAAGGAGGGGCCGACGGACGTGCTCGCCTTCCCGATGGACGAGCTGCGTCCCGGCCTGGTCAACGAGGATCCCGAGGAGGGCGTGCTCGGTGACCTGGTGCTCTGCCCCGCGGTCGCTGAGCGACAGGGTGAGAGCGCCGGACACGGCACGCTCGCCGAGATCGAGCTCCTCACGGTGCACGGCATCCTGCACCTGCTCGGCTACGACCACGCCGAACCGGAGGAGCACAAGGAGATGTTCGGGCTGCAGGACGACCTGCTGAGCGAATGGAGGGCCGCGTCGTGAGCGGCGCGGACATATGGCTGGTCATCACCGCCGTGGTCCTGGTCGCGCTGGCCGGGGTCTTCTCCGCCGCTGACGCAGCGCTGGGGTCGTACTCCCGCGCGCGGGCCGAGGAGCTGGCCGACGAGGGCCGCGCCGGCGCCAAGCGGCTGGTCCACCTGCTCGCCGACGCTCCGCGCTACCTCAACACGCTGATCCTGCTCCGGCTCGCCTGCGAGATCGGCGCGATCGTCATCGTCACCCAGCTCCTGCGGGACGCCTACGACGGTGCCTTCTGGCGCTCGCTGCTCACCTCCATCGCGGTGATGCTGGTGGTGTCCTTCGTGGCCATCGGGGTCGCTCCGCGCACCCTCGGCCGCCAGCACTCCGACCGGGTCGCGTTGCTCACCGCCGGCCCCGTCACGGCCATCACGTCGATCCTGGGTCCGCTGCCGCGGCTGCTCATCGCGATCGGCAACGCGATCACGCCGGGGCGTGGCTTCCGCGAGGGCCCGTTCTCCACCGAGACCGAGCTGCGCGAGATGGTCGACATCGCCGAGGCGTCCAGCCTCATCGAGGACAACGAGCGCAAGATGATCCACTCCGTCTTCGAGCTCGGTGACACCATCGCCCGCGAGGTGATGGTGCCGCGCAACGACGTGATCTACATCGAGCGTTTCAAGAACCTCCGCCAGACCCGGTCGCTCTTCCTGAAGAGCGGCTACTCCCGGCTGCCGGTCATCGGAGACAACCTCGACGACGTCCTCGGCTTCGTCTACCTCAAGGACGTCGTCCGCCGTGACTTCGACGACCCGGACGCCGAGCTCACCGAGCACGTCGAGGAGGTGATGCGCCCCGCCCACTTCGTCCCCGACTCCAAGCCGGTCGACTCACTCCTCTCCGAGCTGCAGACGATGCGCCAGCACATCGCCGTCGTGGTCGACGAGTACGGCGGCACCGCCGGCATCATCACGATCGAGGACATCCTCGAGGAGATCGTCGGCGAGATCACCGACGAGTACGACGCCGACGAGGTCGAGGTCGAGGTGCTGCCCTCGGGCGTCACCCGGGTCTCCACGCGCTACCCCGTCGACGACCTCGACGAGCTCTTCGGGATCAAGGTGGTCGACGACGACGTCGACAGCGTCGGCGGCCTGCTCGCCAAGCACCTCGGCAGGGTCCCGATCCCTGGCTCGCACGTCGAGGCGCACGGTCTGCGGTTCGAGGCCGAGGGCGTCACCGGCCGCCGCAACAAGATCGGCACCGTCCTGGTCAGCAGGGTCGCGCACGAGGCGGCTGCGCCCGCGCAGCCTCACTACGCTGACGCCCATGAGTGACGGGGCGTCGAGCGATCAGCTCCGAGAAGGGCTCAGCGCCGAGGACGCTAAGCTGGTGACGCTCGCGCGTGCGACGCGGGCCCGGACGGGTGCGGCCGAGGGCGCCGCCCTACGCGACCTCGACGGTCGCACGTACGCCGCCGCCACGGTCGCTCTGCCGTCGCTGGCCGTCTCTGCGCTCCAGGCCTGCGTGGCGATGGCGGTGGCGTCCGGGGCGAGGGGTCTGGAGGCCGGCGTGGTCCTCGGGGACGCGCCGGCGGTCCGCACGGAAGACCTCGACGCGCTCCGTGACCTCGCGGGGGGCGGCGTACCCGTCCACCACGGCGCTCCGACCGGTGTCCTCGACGGCACCGAGACCACCTGAGGCCACCTCACACCCCTGAGGAGGGGATCCAGTAGTAGTTTGGCGCCGTGTTCCAGGTGCGGGGGAGTGCCCAGCACGCGCGAGCCGTCGAGCGGTTGCGCGCGTCGTACGCCGCCATCCCGAGCGGGAGCCCGGTGCGACTGGCCAAGCGCACCTCCAACCTCTTCCGGCCCCGCGCAGCCTCGTCCGGGCCGGGTCTCGACGTCGCCGCGCTCGACGGGGTCATCTCGATCGACCGCGTGGCCAGCACCGCCGACGTGCAGGGCATGTGCACCTACGAGGACCTAGTCGACGCGACGCTGCCGCACGGGCTGATCCCCTACGTCGTGCCCCAGCTGCGCTCGATCACCCTCGGGGGAGCGGTGACGGGCCTCGGGATCGAGTCGACCAGCTTTCGCAGCGGGCTGCCGCACGAGTCCGTCATCGAGATGGACGTGCTCACCGGCTCCGGCGAGATCGTCACCGCGACCCCGGACAACGAGCACGCGCAGCTCTTCGCGACCTTCCCCAACTCCTTCGGCTCGCTGGGCTACGCGACGCGGCTGCGGATCAGGCTGGAGCGCGTCGGCAGCCACGTGGCGCTGCGGCACCTGCGCTTCGACGACCCCGCTCTGCTGGCCAAGACGGTCTCGGAGATCGTCGAGACCGGTGAGCACGAAGGCAGGCGCGTCGACGGCCTCGACGGCGCGAGCTTCCAGCCGGGCGAGCACTACCTCACGATCGCGCGTTGGGTCTCGACCGCGCCCGACCATTCGGAGGTCGCCTCCGACTACACCGGCGACCTGATCTACTACCGGTCGCTGCAGACCCGGGAGACCGACCTGCTCACGACCTATGACTACCTGTGGCGCTGGGACACCGACTGGTTCTGGTGCTCGGGCGCCTTCGGGCTCGGCAACCCCACCGTGCGGAGGTTGTGGCCGAAGCGCTATCGCCGCTCGGACTTCTACCACAAGCTGATCGCGCTCGACCGGCGCTACGACGTGGCCGACCGCATCGACCGCCGCCTCGGCAACCCCGTGCGCGAGCGGGTGATCCAGGACGTCGAGATCCCCGTGGAGCAGCTGCCCGAGTTCCTCGAGTGGTTCGACCGCAAGATCGGCATGCGCCCGGTCTGGCTGTGTCCCGTGGTGGCGTTCCGCGACTGGCCCACCTACCCCTTGGAGCCGCACCGCACCTACATCAACGTGGGCTTCTGGGGTGGTGTGCGCGTCGGGGACGAAGCGTCCGAGGCGCCCCTGAACCGTGCGATCGAGGCCAAGGTCCACGAGCTCGGGGGGCACAAGTCCCTCTATTCCGAGGCGTTCTACGACCGGGAGACGTTCGACGACCTCTATGACGGCGACAACCTCGCGGCCGTCAAGCGCCGTTACGACCCCGACGACCGATTGACATCGCTCTACGACAAGGTGGTGAAGCGCAAGTGAGCACGAACGCGACCCGCTCGGGTCACGGAGGTGGGCAGCTGGCGGTGGCTGATGCCCTGGCGAGCCTCCTCCGCGACGGCCTGCCGCTGCGGTTGACGGCGTACGACGGCAGCGCGGCCGGACCGGCCGACGCGCCGTACCGGATCGACCTGCGCACCGAGCGCGGCCTGGCTTACCTCCTCACCGCGCCGGGCGACCTCGGCTTCGCGCGGGCCTACGTGACCGGCGACCTGGCCGTCGAGGGCGTGCACCCCGGTGATCCCCACGACCTGCTGAAGCTGCTGATGAACCACCTGAAGTTCAAGGCGCCCAGCCCCAGCGAGGCCCTCGCCATCGTGCGCAGCGTCGGTCTCGACAAGCTGAAGCCGCCGCCACCGCCCCAGCAGGAGGCGCCGGCCAAGTGGCGCCGGATGCTCGACGGCGTCCGTCACTCGATGGGCCGCGACGCCGAGATGATCAGCCACCACTACGACGTCTCCAACCGGTTCTACGAGCTCGTCCTCGGGCCCTCGATGACCTACACCTGTGCGGTGTTCCCGACCGCCGAGGCGACGCTGGAGGAGGCGCAGTTCGCCAAGTACGACCTGGTCGCGCGCAAGCTCGACCTGCAGCCCGGCCAGCGTCTGCTCGACGTCGGTTGCGGCTGGGGCGGCATGGTCCGCCACGCCGCGCGGGAGTACGGCGTGAAGGCACTGGGCGTCACCCTGTCGCTCCAGCAGGCCGAGTGGGCCAAGCAGCGGATCGACGAGGAGGGCCTCGGCGATCTCGCCGAGGTGCGGCACCTCGACTACCGCGACGTCGCGGAGTCGGGCTTCGACGCGGTGTCGTCGATCGGCCTCACCGAGCACATCGGCGTGCGCAACTACCCGGCCTACTTCGCCTTCCTGCGCGACCGGTTGCGCCCCGAGGGTCGGCTGCTCAACCACTGCATCACGCGGCCGCACAACCACCGCCAGGAGATCGGTCAGTTCCTCGACCGCTACGTCTTCCCCGACGGCGAGCTCACCGGGTCGGGCCGGATCATCACCGAGATCCAGAACGCCCACCTCGAGGTCATGCACGAGGAGAACCTCCGCAAGCACTATGCCCTGACCCTCGCCGGCTGGTGCCGCAACCTGGTCGACCACTGGGACGAGTGCGTCGCCGAGGTCGGTGAGGGCACCGCGCGCGTCTGGGGCCTCTACATGGCCGGCTCTCGGCTCGCCTTCGAGCGCAACGAGATCCAGCTGCACCAGGTGCTCGCCACCAAGACCGGTGACCAGGGCAACGACGGATTCCCACTGCGCCCGACCTGGTGACCGCCTCAGTGGCGAGGAGCCCGCTAAGGCCGTCACGAGACCTCCGGCGCTAGCGTTGCTGGGGTGAGCACCCGGGCCCAGCAGCACGACGCCGTCGTCCTGCGTCGCGAGCCGCTCTCCGACCACCTGGTGCGGCTGGTGCTCGGCGGCGACGGCCTGGCGGGCTTCCGCTCGACCGGGGTGCCCGACGAGTGGGTGGGCCTGGTGGTGCCGGGGCAGTTCCAGAGCCGCTACTACACGGTCCGGTCGTGGGACGCCGACGGGTCGGGGGAGCTGGTCCTCGACGTGGTCGTGCACGAGGTCGGCCTGGTCACCGAGTGGGCCTCGCGCGACTGCGTGGGGGAGCGCGTGGTCCTCACTGCTCCCGCCGGGTCGTTCGACCCGCCTCCGGACGCGCAGTGGCTGTGGCTGGTGGGCGACATGACCGCCATGCCGGCGATCGCGCGGATCGTCGAGACCGTCGGGGACAGCCGTCCGACCCTCCGGATCTGGGCCGAGGTCCCCGACGAGCCGGGGCTCTCCGACTACCTCCCGGCCGACGCTCCCGTCACCTGGCTGCGCCCACCCGCCCTGGAGTCGAGCGCCCTGGCCGAGGTGGTCGCCGGCCTGGACTGGCCGACCGAGCCGGGCTACTTCTGGATGGCGGGGGAGTCCGCGCAGATGCGGCAGATCCGCGCCTACCTCAAGCGCGACCGTGGCCTGCCCAACTCGGCGTACGACGTGATGGGCTACTGGCGCGGTGTCGCGAAGCGGCAGCCACGCGCCGTCGACCCGGGGCCGATCTGGCGCGCCGGCAAGGCCGCCGGCAAGTCCGACGAAGAGATCTGGTCCGAGTACGACGCAGCGAGAGAGAGCAACCGATGACGGACTTCTCAGGGGGCTGGCCCGAGGGGTTCCGCAGCGGCTTCGCCTGCTTCGTCGGCCGCCCCAACGCCGGCAAGTCGACGCTGACCAACGCGTTGGTCGGCACCAAGATCGTGATCACCTCCGAGAAGCCGCAGACCACGCGCACCGTCGTGCGCGGGATCGTGCACCGCGAGGACGGCCAGCTCGTGCTGGTCGACACCCCCGGACTGCACCGGCCGCGCACGTTGCTGGGGGAGCGCCTCAACGACCTCGTGCACGCCACGTGGTCGGAGGTCGACGTGGTCGCCGTGTGCTTCCCGTCGAACGAGAAGATCGGGCCTGGTGACCGGTTCCTGGTGACCGAGCTGGCGAAGGTGCGGGGCACGACGCGGATCGCGGTCGCCACCAAGACCGACCTGGCCTCGCCGGAGCGGATCGGCGAGCACCTGCTCGACATCCAGCGGCTCGGGGAGGAGACCGGCACCGAGTGGGCCGAGATCGTGCCGGTGTCGGCTGTCGCCGGTGACCAGGTGGGCCTGCTGGCCGACCTGCTCGTGGGGCTGATGCCGGAAGGGCCGCCGCTCTACCCCGACGGCGACCTCACCGACGCCCCGGAGGAGACGCTGGTCGCCGAGCTGATCCGTGAGGCCGCGCTCGACGGCGTACGCGACGAGCTGCCGCACTCCATCGCCGTCGTGGTCGAGGAGATGGGCCTGCGCGAGGACCGGCCGCCCGACAAGCCGCTGCTCGACATCCACGCGAACCTCTACGTCGAGCGCTCCTCGCAGAAGGGCATCGTGATCGGCCACAAGGGCGCCCGTCTGCGCGCCGTCGGCACCACCGCCCGGGCGCAGATCGAGGCCCTGCTCGGCACGCCGGTCTACCTCGACCTGCACGTCAAGATCGCCAAGGACTGGCAGCGCGACCCCAAGCAGCTGCGCAAGCTCGGCTTCTGAGGCCTGGCCCGCATCTAGCGCCTCGCGGAAGAGGGCTTAGCGGGTTGGTCGTTTCCCGAGCTCAGGGGGTCGGGGCCCAGCAGACGCCGTACCGGCGGCCTTGCCGCCACTGCTCCAGGGTCGGCCACTCGTAGCCCCACCGGAAGTCCAGGGTGTCCTCGGCGACCTGGCGGGCGGCGTCGGTGCACGGGGTGGTGCCGAGGTTGCGGACCGCGTCGACGCCGGGGTAGCGGCCGCCCTGTCCGGGCTCGATCGGCACCGTGCTCAACGCCACCCACGAGTGCGGGGAGCCGCAGGCGACCCGTTCGAAGCGGGGGTTCCCCGGCTCGGCGGTCGCACACAGTCCGTACGTCGCCTTCCAGGCCGGGTTGCGACCGAGCAGGCCCTCCAGCCGACCCTCGAGCCGGGCCAGGGAGCCTTCGGACGCGAGCGCGATGACGTCGCAGCGGTACCAGTCCGCGCCGCGGTCGGCTTGCTCGAGGCTGGGCGTGAACCACACCGGCCGGAACATGCTGAGCCTGATCGCCTGTTCGGGGCCGCCGAGGAAGGCCGCCAGCCGGCGTGGGCACTCGGTCGCGACCGCGTCCTGCACCGGGCGCGAGTCGACGGCCCCGGCGGCACCATCGACCAGCCCGCCGATGCGGCCGACGGCGTACGTGCGCGCGGTGTGCGGCCGCTCGCAGGAGCTCGCCGGCACGTGGGTCACCGCCTCGAGCGCCTGGTCGAAGTCGAGCCGGTAGCAGGCGCGTACCTCGGGCGGCTTCGGAGGCGGCTCCAGGGCGGACGGGTCCGACGTGGGTGCGGCTGAGGACGACGGCGGGCTCGAGGACGCGGTCGGAGCCGCCGCGGGGCCGTCGCTGCTCCCAGACGGCGAGCAGGCGGAGGCCAGCAGCATCGGGAAGAGCAGCCACCCGGCCACCCGTCTGCGCGCGGTCACTGTTCCGTGGCGGCCCAGCACACAGACCGCCGGTTCCCCGCCTGCCACTCCGCCTCGTGGAACCACGTGTAGCCGAAGTCGTAGGTCACCGGGTAGTTGAGCCAGGCACCGACGGAGCGGGAGCAGAAGTCGCGGGTGCGCACCTCGACGACCCGGTCGCCGGGGTACTCGTCGCCCGGCTGCCCGAGCTTGATCGTCGTCACCGCGCGCCAGTTGTGCTTCTCCGAGCACGGCACCTTGGGCGCTCCGCTGACCGACTCCCCGTCGGCGCACACCAGCCAGCGATCGTCCGGCTTGCCGAGGAGGATGCCCTCGGCGCTCTCCGGCAGGTTGACGTACGCCGCGCTCTGCTCGCCGCCGCCGACGACGTCGCAGCGGTACCACCGGGCTCCGTCGGACCAGTCCGCCTCGGACGGGCGGAACCACGCCCAGTTGAGCACGGTGCGCATCATGAGGCTCTCGTCAGCCCCGACGAACTCGGCGAACGCCTTCGAGCAGGTGCGGTAGGCGAACGCGCCGACCTCCTGGTCGTCGTACTCCGCCTCAGCGAACTCGTCGGGCAGCGCCCCGACCGCGATCGTCTCAGCCGTGTGGTCCTCGGCGCAGTCGACGGGCTCGGTGCTGTTGCTCGGCCGGCTGACGTCGTCCGGGGTGAGCACCCGGCACGCGCCGAGCTCCGGCATGGTCTCCGTTGGTTTGTCGCCGTCGGGCTCGGCGTCGGCAGCGCACGAGGACAGGAGCGCGACGAGCAGGAGCGCGACGAGACCTGCCGTCGCGCTCCAGACCGCGGCAGCGGGGCGCACCATGCCGCACAGCCTAGGTGCCTGCCTCTAGGCCGTCGTCGACCCCGATCCTCTCGACGATGTCGACGCCCATGCACGTGGCCTGGGTGGCGGTGATCGGGAAGTCCTCGTCGTCGCCCATCTCGTCGTAGAACGCGTCCGACAGGGACTGTCCGGCCGCGGGCGTGCGCCACGTCACTTGGGGGCGCACTTGCCGACCACGGCGGTCAGGAGGCTCTCGGCCTTGTCCTGGTCGCCCTCGAAGTAGGGGGTGAAGACCTGGGTCAGCGCCGCCTCGTCCATCTCGCGCTCGACACACCTGCGGGCAGAAGCAGGGGCGTCCTTCGCCTCGGAGAACACGGCCTGGACGAACGGCTCGGCACCGGTGCAGCCGACCATGACCTCCGCCGCCTGCGCCGCCTGGTCAGGCGGGAACGCGGTGTCGTCGCTGTCACGGACCTCGAGGTCCTCGGTCAAGGCGCCGGCCTCGACCAGCGCGTCGACGCCGAGCGTGTCGACCAGGTCCTCACCGAAGCAAGACGCCTGCTCTGCTGTGAGGGGGAAGTCGGCGTCGGACCCGCTGGCGAAGTCGGCTGTCAGAGCGTTGGCGGCCTTGTCCTCGCGGTCCCCTTCGTCGGAGAGCTCCTCGTCGGCGGACTCCTCGCCCGTCGACTCCTCCGCGGAGGCCGTCTCCTCCGACGAGCTGTCGGACGCGGCGGGCTCGGGTTCGTCCTCGCCGCACGCGCTGAGGACGAGTGCGCCGGTCAGCAGCACCGAAGCGAGGATGGTCGTACGTCGCATGGGGACCCCCGAGAGTCAGTGCCGCTGACCAGCGGCCCGCTCAAGGTAGGTGAGGCGCACCCTGACGTCTACACCCTTGACGGTGGGCCGTCAGGCGCGTGCGGTGATGCCACAGGGTCCTGTCCAGACGTAGTGATCGGGGAGGTGTGCGGGCAGCCTCCAGTAGCGCCAGAGGCCTGCGGTCTTGGCACGGTGGTGTCGTCGGCAGAGGCATGCGAGTTTCGAAGGTGCGGTTTGTCCTGGAGGGCCGTTCGGGTTGTACGCCTCGATGTGGTCGACGTCGCAACGTCTCGCGTCGACTTGGCAGCCGGGGAACACGCAGGTCTTGTCTCTGAGGATCACTTGTTCGCGGATGCGTTCGGGTGGGTCGTGCCGGTCCACCGAGGGTTCGGGGCGGGCTGTCTGGCCGGTGTCCATCCAGATCACGGGCTGGATCTTCACTCTCGTGTGCGCGATCCACTCGTGGAGCTTGGTGGTGGTGATCGGCCCGAGGCGCTCGACCTCGCCGACCGCAACGGGTTCGTCGAGGAGGTCGGTGAGGTCGGCGTGCACGTAGAGCGTCATCGCGGTGGTCGGGTGCGGGGGTTTCGTGACGTCGCCTAGCGGCTCCTCCTCAACCACCGGTGGGTGGCCACCGACGAGTCCGCAGAGCGCGTCGGCCTTGCGGGCGCCGAGGGGACGGTCGTCGCCGGCCTTCCCCGCCTCCTTGGCCTGGCGGCAGGCGTACTTGTAGAGCCGGGTCAGCCCCACCGTGTCCCCGGTGATGTGGAGCTCGCTGGACCCGGCGAACACAGGCGCTTCGGGGGTGAACAGGGTGACCTCCCACCCGGCGGTCGCGGCCTGCTCGGCTTCGGCCTGCTGGTCGGGCTGGTGCTTCGCGATCACCATCGCGATGGCCTTGTCGATGACACGAGGGCCGGCGTGCTTGAGCCTGGGTGCGAGCCTGCGGTCGACCTCCAACGCGGCCTCCCGGGAAAGGTGATGCGTCGCGGTGGCGACCCTGCGGGCCTTCCATGCGGGGACCTTGAGCGACTCGACCATGCCGTGGCACAACGGGAGCCGGTGGCGCAGGTCCAGCGCGTCCGCAATCAGCTGCCGCGCCGACGCCGGGGAGATCTCCAACGTCACAGCAAGGGGCTCGGCGACGAAAGCCTCGACGCCGGGGCACCCGTCCCCGCCCAACGACTCATCGGTGAGCAGGAACGAGTCGCCGCCCCAGGTGCTGGTGCCGGTCTCGGCGGTGGCGGGGTGCATGATCGCCCACTGGTAGGCGATCTGGAGCTTGTCGGCCTCGGCCTGGCGGGCGCGCCGGTCCACGACGGCGAGCGCGTCGAGCAGCGCGCTGGGGCCGAGGTCATCGAGACCCGGCTGCTCGTCACGTGCTGCTGTCATGTCACCAATCCAAGCAGCGACCACCGACAACGCCCCAGGGTCGAGGCCCTTGTTCCACAGGAGTTCTCGGACCGAGCTCCTTCGTCAGCGGGCGCGACGGTACGCGCTGTTCTCCGCGACGATCCTGGTACCGAGCCGCTGGTTGACCGCCAGCATCGGCGCGTTGGTGGTGTCGTTCCAGGTGTCGATCACGCGCACGTCGGGCCGCTCCGCGCGCAGCCACGCCGCCATCTCGAGCTTGAGCAGCAGGCCCAGCCCGTGGCCGCGGTACGCCGGCAGCACCGACGTGTCCTCCTGCGCGGCGAACCCCGGGATCAGCTCCTTGACGCAGACCATGGTCAGGCCCGCAGGTGCGCCCGTCGCGCGGTCGCGGGCCACGATCGTGTGCTGGGTCTGCCGGCGGCGCACCAAGGACTGCTCGTACGCCGCGATGCGCTCCGGCGGGTAGGACTCCCACTCGTGGGCGTCGGGCGCGTCGTTGATCGCCTCCCGCAAGACCTGCATCTCCGCGAGATCCGCGTCGGGTGTGGGCCCGACCCGCCTCTCCAGGTCGAAGTGCTCCGATGCAGCGACCACCTCATCTCGCAGGGCCGGGGCAGCGACCGCGGCGTCGGTCAGGTCGAGCCGCCTGATGCCGTGCGTCATGATCCGGCGGAAGCCCATCGCCGGCAGGGCCCTGGCTCCCGCCGTCCCTCGCCAGGCTCCCGTGCGCAGCACCGGCCGTTGCGTCGCCGCCACGACCTGGTCCAGCAAGGCGTTGCCGATGCCGGACCTCTGGTGGTCCGGGTGCACGACGCCCCCGAGGAAGGCCGCGTCGGTGTATTCGTGCTCCGGCTCGTTGAGCTCGACCATCCCGACCACACTGCCCCCGATGCGGGCGAGCCACCAGGCCTTCGCAGGCTCGTCGGTCAGCGTCACGTCGAGCAGGAACGACTCACCGGTGGGCCGCTCGGTGGGCACCTGCTCACGCCCCGCCGAGATCAGGGCTGCCAGCTCGGTGGCCAGGCCGAGGTCGAGCGCGCCGGGATCGACGCGCTCGACCTGGAGCCCAGCTGTCAAGAGGTCACCGTGAGATCGGCACCCGCACGGTCGCTGTCGCCGTACCGGTGTTGCCCGCGTTGTCGGTCGCCTCGTAGGTGATCGTGTAGACGCGGCCAGAGCCCAGCTCGTTGCGCTCCGCGCGGAGCTTGAACGTCGTGTCGTTCACGATCACGATGTCGTTCACGGTGTTGCCGTCAGCCTTTCCGGGAGCTTCGTCAGGCTCGTTCGAGGTCACCGAGACGAGATCCCATGACGCGACGCCGCTCGGGTCGGTCACCTCGACGTCGGCGGTCACCGTGACGTACTTGTGGTTCGGCGGGAACAGCACGTCCTTGCTCAACGTGATGTCGAACTCCGGCGCCACCGAGTCCAGCGCCAGGCCGATGATGACCGGGTCGTGGTCGGAGGACCTGAAGGGGTCGGGCGCGTAGAGCGCGTCCTCGGCCGGAGCCTTGTACGTCATGTCGTAGTCGAGGATCGACGGCTCGTCGGCGTTGATGTGCCAGGCCTTCGTGCCGGTGACCTCGTCGACGAGCGGCGCGCTGGCCAGACCGTGGTCGAGGTAGCCGATCTTGCCGTCGAAGACGTAGGAGTACGCCGACTCGCCACCGAACTTCTTCACCAGGTCGGTGTAGCCGCCGGCCACGAACGTGTCGATCGGGTCCTCGTGGTCGTAGGAGTTCAGGTCGCCGATGATGAGGTTCTTCGGAGAGCCCGAGCCCGTCGGGTCCGAGGCCATCCAGTCGACCAGCGCAGCGGCGGCCTGCGTGCGGGTCTCGTCGCAGTTGCCGGAGCCGTCGCCGGTGTCCGGGTCGCCAGTGCAGGCCGAGCCCTTCGACTTCAGGTGGTTGACAGCCACCGTGACCACCTCGTCGGTGCCGTTCTCTCGGAACGTCTGGGCCACGGCGGGCCGGTTGCGCGAGGTGTCGAAGCGCCCGTCCACCGTCTCGTCGAGGATCTTGTGGGCGCCCACGGGAGTGACTGTGCCGGGCTTGTAGATCAGCGCCACCTTGATGACGTCGGTGCCGATCGTGCCCGTGCTGATGTAGTCGTAGGTGCCCGCGCCGACCTTCTCGTTGAGCGCGCCGACGAGCCGCTCGGGAGCGGCCTCGTTGTTCTCGATCTCGAGGAGTCCGAACACGTCTGCGTCGATCTCCGCGAGGGCGGCCACGATCTTGTCCTCCTGCCGCACCAGCTCCGCCTCGGTGTTGGCGCCGCGGCTGTTGAGGGTGGAGAAGTAGTTCAGGACGTTGAACGACGACACGGTCAGGCTGCCGCCCACGTCGGGCACCGACGGGCGCTCGTTCGCCGAGGTGTACGTCGCCCCTGTGGTCGGCTGGATGCGGTACTCGTCGAACTGGTAGTCCATGACGCCGGTGACGCCACTGAGGAGGTCACCACCGCGGAACGAGTGCTGAAGGGTGAACTGCGCGCCGTCCGGGTGCCGCGGCGGGCTCGGGTTGGAGGCGCTGCGTCCGTCGTCGAGCAGCACGCGGGCGAGGGCCTGCTCGGCCGCGAGGTCGATGGCGGACTGGCCGGGCTCGACGACCGCCGTCGGGGTGTCCTGCCGGTTCGCGGTCAGCGAGACCTCACCGAACTGCGCGTAGTTGAAGTACTCGGCGATCACCAGGTCCTGCGGGAAGGTGACCAGCATGCCTTCGTACTTCTCGAGGTCGCCCGGTGCGTCGATCGGCAACGACAGCGTCGTGGGCTCGATGGTCGTGGTGCCCTCGCCACAGCGGAAGATGTTCGAGACCGCCGTGATCTCGGTGAGCCCGTCGAACTCGTCGACGGTGCCGCGCACGCGGACCGTCTGGCCGTTCGCGAACCCGGCTGCGTCGGCGAAGACGTAGACGCCCTCGGAGGTGTTCGGGTCTGCGTCGACGACCGGTGTCTGGATGTAGATCGCGTCGCGCGTCCCGCTCTGGAAGCGGCCCACCACCACGCCCTCGGTCAGCACCGACTGTCCGTCGAGCGGGCTGGCCGCGCCGTTGCCCTGGACGTCGTGGATCGGGGTGATGGCGGACTCGCAGGTGTCGACGACGACGGGAGGCTCGTAGGCCGCGTTCGGGTCGCCCGGTGTGTTGAGGGCCTCGCCCTCGGTCGGGGTGCCGGTGAAGCCGGGGATGCCAGCGAGGTCGTAGTCGTTGCGCATCCAGTCAGCGGCCGCGTCGGTGTCGGTGCCGTCGGGGATCCGGGAGGCGCCGCCGGGGGCGAACGCCAGACCGTCGTACGCCACTCCGAGGCTCGGCGTGCCGTAGGTGCGGTCGCCCGCGCCGCCGTCGTTGACGGCGACCGCGTCGACGAGAGCGGTCCACGGCGTCGAGTCGAGGGTGCCGTCGTCGTCGGTGTCGAGGTCGTTGGTCGGCGCGCCGGTGAAGCCCTTGACGAGGAGCAGCGTGAGCGTGCCGTTCTCGAGGGCGTTGGCCGGGAGACTGGCGAGGTAGAGGCCGTCGGCGTCGGTCGCGCCGAGGCTGATCACCTCGTCGACGACGCCGGTCGCGGTCCCACCGGTGTCACCCTCGATCTCCAGGACCTTGTACGCCGACAGGTCGGTCGACGGGGCGTCGTGGACCTCGACGTACTCGACATCGGTTCCCGTCGTCGAGGCGCTGAACTCGTTGATGACCGGCGTCGCCGGCTCCTCGTCGCCACCGGGCGGGATCCCGAGGTCGCTGACGGTGTCCAGCGCGAAGCCCTCCCACTCGACGCTCGGGTCGAACGTGTTGGAGCCGTCCGTGTCGCCGGCCTGAATGGACGACAGTCGGCGGAGGGTGTTGTCCTGCGTGCTCGTGGCTCCGGTGCCCCACTCGGTCCCGGGGTCGTTGCCGATCTGGCCGATCACGTCAAGCACCGTCGAGCCCTTGCGCAGCACGACGGCGTCGTCGCCGTTGTACCAGCCGGCGCTGCTGAGCTGGTCGGCTGCGAGGATCTCCGGCAGCGTGGCTGCGGTCTGGCCGAGCACGAAGACGTCGCCCGCGGCGACGGTGCCGGTGAGGTTGATCGTCAGCCCGGCCGTGGCCGAGCCGTTGAAGAACATCTGCACGCTGTAGGCATCGGCGGGGGTGGCGGCGTTCAGCGTCACCGGCGTGGCGGTGCCGTTGTAGATCTCCAGCGCCTTGTTGACGCCGCTGCCCTCGATGTACTCCGAGAAGAAGAGCTCGGTCGGTGCGGCCTCGGCGGCGGGAGCGGTGGCGAGCACCGCGAGCGGACTGGCGGCGACCGCCAGGAAGGACAGGACGGCGGTGGCGCGTCGACGCATGCGATTGCTCCGAGTCAAGGTGTGGTGCCCGAGGTGGGCCCGAGAAGGGGACGTGCGCTGCACTCTAAGCAGCGTCCGCACGCGTTGACGAGGTGACCTTCGACGAAGTTTCCGGGTCCGTCAGGTGAACCTTCGCCATCCCGGGCGACCGCGTGCTGGACGCGTCGTGGCCGGGGCCACGCGCACGGGGCTAGGCTGACAGCCTCATGAGCGGTCGCACTCTCCTCCTTCGCTGCCGCAGCGGGGCCTGAACGCCGGACCTCCTCGCTGCGGAGAGCGGGTTGCGCGCCGGCGCCCACCACCTCATCAAGGACAGCGACCTCATGACTCTGCAGAACTCAGGCTTCGCCAACACCCAGCGGCCGAGCCCCATGCCGTTCGACCGCTATCGCGCCTTCGAGCCGATCGACCTGCCCGACCGCACCTGGCCGGCCAACCGGATCACCCAGGCGCCGCGTTGGCTCTCCACCGACCTGCGCGACGGCAACCAGGCGCTCATCGACCCGATGAGCCCGGCCCGCAAGATGCGCATGTTCGAGCTGCTCGTGTCGATGGGCTACAAGGAGATCGAGGTCGGGTTCCCGAGCGCGAGCCAGACCGACTTCGACTTCGTGCGCCAGCTCGTCGAGCAGGACCGCGTGCCGGAGGACGTCACCATCTCCGTGCTCACCCAGGCGCGCGAGGACCTGATCGAGCGCACCGTGCAGTCGCTCGTCGGCGTCCACCACGCCAACATCCACATGTACAACGCGCTCGCCCCGCTCTTCCGCCGCGTGGTCTTCCACGCCGGCAAGGACGAGGTGCGCAACATCGCGGTGCGCGGCACCGAGATGGTGATGAAGTACGCCGAGTCGTGGCTCGACAAGACCGTCATCGGCTACGAGTACAGCCCCGAGATCTTCACCGGCACCGAGCTGCCCTTCTCCGTCGACGTCTGCGAGGCGGTCTCCGACGTCTGGCAGCCCGACGACGGCCGCGAGATCATCCTCAACCTGCCGGCCACCATCGAGATGGCCACGCCAAACGTGTACGCCGACCAGATCGAGTGGTTCTCCCGGCAGCTGACCCGCCGAGAGTTCACGACCATCTCCCTGCACCCGCACAACGACCGCGGCACCGCCGTCGCCGCCACCGAGCTGGCGATGATGGCCGGGGCCGACCGCGTCGAAGGTTGCCTCTTCGGCCACGGCGAGCGCACCGGCAACGTCTGCCTGGTGACGCTGGGCATGAACCTCTTCAGCCAGGGCATCGACCCGCAGATCGACTTCAGCGACATCGACGAGATCCGTCGCACGGTCGAGTGGTGCACCCAGCTGCCGGTCCACCCGCGGCACCCCTACGCCGGCGACCTCGTCTACACGGCGTTCTCCGGGTCGCACCAGGACGCGATCAAGAAGGGGCTGGAGGACCTCGAGGAGAAGGCCAAGCAGGCCGGCGTACCGGTGGGGGAGCTGGCCTGGGAGGCGCCGTACCTGCCCATCGACCCGAAGGACGTCGGCCGCTCCTACGAGGCCGTGATCCGGGTGAACAGCCAGTCCGGCAAGGGCGGCGTCGCCTACGTCCTCAAGGCCGAGCACAAGCTCGACCTCCCGCGCCGCGCGCAGATCGAGTTCTCCCGCGTCATCCAGGAGCACACCGACGCCGAGGGCGGCGAGATCAGTCCGGAGCGGATCTGGGAGGTCTTCACGGCCGAGTACCTCGCCCGCGAGACCCCGCTGCGGCTGGACTCGGTGCACACCTCGTCAACCGCCGGCGAGAAGGACCAGCTCCAGACCCAGGTGTACGTCGACGGCGAGCTCACCAGCCTCGAGGGCACCGGCAACGGCCCGATCGCGGCGTTCGTCAACGCCATCAACGAGGTCGAGCGCCCCGATGGTGGCTTCGACGTGCGGGTGCTCGACTACCACGAGCACGCGCTCTCCGCGGGCGGGGACGCCATCGCTGCGGCGTACGTCGAGTGCCTGGTCCGCGACCAGGTCCTCTGGGGTATCGGGCTCGACGCCAACATCGTGACCGCCTCGCTCAAGGCGGTCATCAGCGCGGTCAACCGCGCGTGAACTCTCCTACTTGAACACTCAGTCAAACGCGTGGGAGGATGCGGCACCCGTCGGCTGGGAGGCCCGCATGAACGAGAGCAAGACGATCAGGTCCGCGTTCTACGGCGTGACCGCCGCGCAGGGCGGCTCGTTCCTCGAGGACAGCGGCTGGATGTGGCTCGAGGGGTTCGGCGACCCTGCGAAGGAGTACGCCGCGCTCCGCGACGACGTGGCGGTGTGGGACGTCTCCCCGCTCAACAAGTGGGACTTCCGCGGACCCGACGCCCTGAAGGGTGCCCAGCGGCTGTTCAGCAACGACGCGCTCGGGCTCGAGGTGGGGCAGGTCCGCTACGGCGCCTTCCTCGACGCCGACGGGCTGATGGTGGACGACGGGACGGTCTTCAACACCGGGCTCGACGACCACTGCTGGGTGATGACCAACGGCCGGGACCATGATGAGCGCTTCGCAGAGGCCCTGCAGGGGCTCGACGTCGAGTTCGAGTGGGTCACGCTGTCGATGCCGCACCTCGGCGTCACCGGGCCGCGCTCGCGTGAGGTCGTCCAAACGCTCACCGACGAGGACCTCGGGTCGCTGCGCTACTTCCGCTTCATCCCGCGGCCGGTCGAGGTCGCGGGCGTGGAGGTCCACCTGTCGCGGACCGGGTACGGCGGCGAGCTCGGCTACGAGCTGTTCCTGACCGACCCCGCCGATGCCGAGACCCTCTGGAACGCCGTGGTCGGCGCCGGCGTGACGCCGATCGGCACCGACGCCATCGAGATCGCCCGGATCGAAGCGGGGCTGATCGTCACCGGCTACGACTACGAGCCGCACGAGCGGTCGCCGTACGACTTCAATCTCGACAAGATGGTGCGGCCCGACCTCGGGCTCGGGTTCGCGGGCCAGGACGCGTTGCGCGACGTCGCCGCTCACCCGCCCCATCGCTTCGTCACGCTGCGCTACGACGCCGACGAGCTCCCGGAGTACGGCGCCGCCGTCACCAAGGACGGCCAGGAGGTCGGCGTCCTCACCAGCCCGACCGACAGCCCGAGGTTCGGCAAGATCGGGCTGGCGGTGGTCGAGACAGCCCACGCGGCGCCGGGAAGCACCCTGGACGTGGCTGTCGGCGACGAGAACGTCTCGGCAACAGTCGACGGGTTGCCGGTCTACGACCCGCAGAAGAAGCGTCCGCGCGCCTAGGTCCTCCGAGGTCTAGGGCGAGATCAGCACCCAGCGATCCCACCAGAAGTCGTTGCGTTGGTCGGCCCAGACCTCCACCCAGAACTGTCCGGGGAGGTTCGTGACGCTCTGGCCGACGCCCACCCAGTCCCCATCGGCGAGGGGGATCGTCGCGGTGGTGCCGTCGCGACGGGTCAGCTCCGCGGACCACTCGAGGATGGCGTCCGGCAACGACCCGAACTCGGGTGTCCAGGTGAGCGCGCCGTTCGGGACGGCACCGCCCTGAGCTCGGGCCGGATAGAGATCGAGGAGCTCCGAGCTGGTCGACTGGTCGGGGATGAACCGGATGCGCAACCGGAGGAAGTCTGCTCCGACGAGCGGGTCAGGTCCGACGACGGAGATCGATGCTCCCTCGAACCCGATGGCGCTCCGGCCGTTCACCGTGCCCAGCCGGGACGTGCCTGGATGGAAGTCGACCCTGCGGTCGGTGGGCACCTCGAGCGTCAACGGCGCCGTCACGGTGCGTCCCGTCGAGCTGACCGCGACGATGAGCGTGCCGGGCTGCGGGAACGAGGTCTCGGGTGTCTGGAGACTCAGTGAGGAGAAGGTGACCGTCGTGTCGGCCGGTATCTGTGCCGCGTTGTAGTAGACGAGCTCGGCGTGTGGACCGGCGCCGCTGGTCGCGAGCGTCAGGCCGTCCCAGGAGTCGGAGGCAGGGTGACGCAGCTCGTTCACCTGGAGGTTCGGCGCCTTCATCTCGTTGCCCTGGAAGCGGATCCGCAGGTACAGCCGACCTGGATCGATTGCCGGGCCGTTGTTGGCGATGGTGATCGAGTCGAGGGTGAAGGACCAGGTCCACTGGAAGTTCGGCCGCGCCTGGAGGGCGCCGATCGCGCCGGACACGGACAGGTAAGCGGGTGGCGGCGACGCGGCGGCCGCCGCGGGTGCGGTGGCGGCGACCATGACTGCCGGGGCGCTCCAGGCCCCGGCACGAACCAGAGCTCGTCGGGTCGTGGGGATCGGCACGACGCCATCAGGCTCCTGTAGGTGCTGCTCTGTCATCGGCTGTCTCCGGTATGTCGATATCGGTGGCGGCGTAGTCGGTGGCGGCGGTGTCGATCCAGGTCAGGGCGTGGCGACCCGCCAACCGATCGACTTCCACCTCACGGACGCGTCCAGGACGGACAGCACGAGTTCGAAACGGCCCGGTGGGCGACCGGTGGCGGGTGTCGTCAGCCAGACGCCGTCTGTCAGACCCACGGGCTGGTCGGCTGTCACCGCCAGGTTGCATTGGTATCGCGGAAAAGGCACGACTCCGGGGTTGGCGAGGAGGAAGGTCGGTTGGGAAGCCGTGGTCCTGGTTGTCAACGACGGCGCGGGGCCGCCGCCGTTGGGCAAGAAGAAGATGCTCAGCTGCAGCTTGGTTGCGGGAATCACCGGACCATCGATGTTGAGGACGCTCGCACCACTGAAGTAGAGCGACCACGAGTCCGCGTTCGCCGCCACGTACGTGGCGCCGAGCGCCAGGCTGAGCTGGCACTCGGTGGTGACGACCGAGGCTGCGGCGGGAGGCGCGGTCGCGGCCACGATCACCGCCGGGGCGGCCCACGCCGCGGCGCGTACGACGCTGCGCCGGGTCGCGTTGGCCCTGCCGGGGCGGGCGCCCACGGAGGTGGCGGCGTGGAGCATCTGGTGGGTCATCGAAGGTCCCCCTGAGAGAGAAAGAGGTCGCCTTCCCGAGATCGGCGTCGCCAGGCCCCCCTCGCGACGCTAAGGCAAGATCATTGAGTATTAATCCGTACGTATGACTATACACACGAGATCGGCGTCCATGACGCGACAGATGGCACTCTTTCCCGGAGGCTCATGTGGCACCTGTCACACGACGCATCAGGGCTGTCAGGCGGGCTCGACCGCGTCCAGCAGGCGCCGCCCCGCCTCGGCAGCCGCGGCACGCAGCTCCGGGCCGCCGTGGAGGCGGAAGGAAAGGCCCGTCTCGGCGAGCATCGCGGCGAACCAGGCCGGGTCGCCTGTCGTGGCGGTGAGGCGGGTGCGGTCGTCACCCAGCGGGGTCAGCTCGCCCCGGGACCGGCGGAACCAAGGTGCGACCTCGACCAGCGGAGCGTCGAAGGTGACGTCGACGGCGTGCTTCCAGCCCTCGGAGAGGTGTTGCTCGACGGCGTCGAGGGGGTCGAGGTCACCGGGTAGGTCGAAGGTCTGCGAGGTGACGCGCACGGTGCGGACGCGGTCGACGCGGAGCACCCGCTGCGCGTCGACGGTGTGGGACCAGCAGAGGAGGTACCAGAGACCGTGCCGGACCACGACCGCCCACGGATCGAGCTCCATCTCGCGGTCGCGGGTCGGGGAGCCGGCGCCGCCGTCGCCGCTGGCGGGACGCGAGTACCAGATCCGGACGCGCTGGTTCTGCTCGGCGGCGCGGATGAGGGTGGCGGTCGTGTCCGGGTCGGGGACCGCCACCCGGTGACGCGCCCGGGCGCTGCCGCGGAGGACGGTGTCGGCCGCGGCTCCCACCCGCTCGGGCAGCACGCGGATGATCTTGCCGAGGGCGCTGCCGATCGCGGTGTCGGTGTCGGTCGTGGCGTGCGGGCCTTCGACGAGCGCCATCACCAGCCCGAGCGCCTCGGGTGCGGTGAACATCAGCGGTGGGAGCCGCAGCCCGCGACCGACGCGGTAGCCGCCGTACGGGCCGCGCGACGACTCGATCGGCACCTCGGCCTCGCGCAGCAGGGCGACGTAGCGGCGGGCCGCCCGGTCGGAGACGCCGAGCCGCTCGGCGATCCGGTCGGCACCGATGCCCGGCTCGTTCTGGATCAGCTCCAGGGTCAGGAGGGCCCGTGACAAGGGACTGGTCTCGTCCCTCGGCGTCGTCATGCTGGCCACCCCCTGCGCGCTGAATGGTGCGATGTCTCCGGAAGAGAAGCGTCCGCAACCCACCTTAGGCTCGGGGCGAGACGAGACTCCAAGGACCGCCGGTCGCGCCGTTCAGCGCCACTCCTGCGGAGGTCGACGGCCTGCTGGGCGCGCTGGCCCGCCGGCGCGGGTCGGCACCTAGGGATCCACGCCCCGTCGGACGTCCTCGCAACATAGGGAGCCGCTCCCGATGGCGTCGCCCTCGCGCTGGCCGAGAGTTGTGGTCACCGGCAGCGAGGGCTGCTGGTCCACACAGAAAGGCAAGTGCAATGAAGCGTTTCATCATCGAGCGGAACATCGAGGGCGCGAAGGACCTGACCCACGAGGACCTGGTCCAGATCGCCCGGACCTCCTGCGCGGCCGTGGCCTCGCTGGGCGTTCCGTACGTCTGGGTCAACAGCTACGTGGCCGGCGACAAGATCTACTGCGTCCACGAAGCCGAGGACGCCGAGACGATCGTCGAGCACGCGCGACGCGGCGGCTTTCCGGCCGACGTCGTCGAGGTGGTCGTGGCCGAGTTCGGCCCGCACACCGCCACCGAGTCGCAGGTCGCGTGACCCTCACGGCCACCCGACCGACGATCTACGCTGGGCTCGTGCGTCTGCTCGAACGCGACCACGAGCTCGGCGTGATCCGGTCCGCCCTGGCCGCCGCCTCCCGGGGGGAGGGCGGCGGTGTCGCCGTCTCGGGTGAGCCGGGGGCCGGCAAGTCCACGCTCATCGGGGCCGCGGCCACCGACCCGGTCGGGCTCCGCGTGGTCCGCGGCGGCTGCGACCCGCTGCGCACGCCGCGGCCGTTGGGTCCCTTCCTCGACACCGCCAGCGAGCTCGACATCGAGCTCCTCGCGGGCGACGAGGCGCTCACCACCGTCTGCGAGAAGGTGTACGACGCCCTGCGTGCGACGCCGACCCTGCTGGTCGTCGAGGACCTGCACTGGGTCGATGCCGCCTCGGTGGAGGTCTTGCGGTTCCTCACCCATCGCAGCGGGTCGCTGCCCTTGGCCCTGGTGGTCAGCTATCGCGACCACGAGATCGGTCCCCGGCACCCGGCCCGTGCCCTCTTGGGCGACCTGGCCAGGGACGACGGCTTCACCACCCTCGCGCTCGACCCGCTCTCGATCGGCGCGGTCGAGCAGCTGGTCGCCGGCACCGCCCTCGCTGCCGACCAGGTCCACCAGGTCACGGGTGGCAACCCCTTCTTCGTCGCCGAGGTCGTCAAGGACCCGGACCGGCCACTGCCGGCGTCAGTCCGTGACGCAGTGCTGGCCCGGGCGGCGGACCTCGACGACGCCGACCTCGACGTCCTCCAGCTCGTGGCCGCCGCGCCGGACCGACTGGTCGACCGGGTCCTTCCCGCGCTGGGAGTCGACCTCCCGACCCTGCGCCGGCTCCAGGAGACCGGCCTGCTCGACCGGGCGCGTGGGGGACTGGTCTTCCGACACGAGCTGGCCCGTCAGGCGGTCGAGACGACGGTCCCTGCAGGAGGGTCGGCCGACCTCCACGCCCGGCTCCTGGCAGCGATGGAGCGAGTCGGGATGGACGAGCCCGCGGTGCTCACCCACCACGCCGTGGCGGCGCACGACCGCGAGCGCGCGTTCCGCTACGCCCGTGCGGCCGCCGACGACGCCGTGCGCGCCGCCGCGCACACCGAGGCCGCCGCCTTCCTCGAGACCGCGCTGGACCACCTCGTCACGGACGATCCCCGCGAGCGGGCGGAGCTGACGCTGGAGCTCGCCTTCCAGCTCTACATGACCAGCCGGCTGCGTGAGGCGATCGACCACGTCGAGTCGACGATGACGCTCTGGGAGTCGGCCGACGACGCCGCCGGGCTCGCGGCCGCGCACGAGATGGTGGCCGTCTTCGAGTACTACAACGCGCGTGCCGAGCAGGCCCGCTCCCACGCGGACCACGCCTCCGACCTGGCGCGATCCGCGGCCCCGGAGGACCTGGTGTTCGGCTCGGCGCAGGCCACGCGTGGCTACCTCGCCTACCGACGCGGCGAGTACGACCGGGCCCTCCAGTGGAACGACGACGCCAGCCGGGTCGCCGTCCGCATGGGCGACGACCAGCTCACCCTGCGCAGCCGCTTCCTGCACGCCGCGTCCGACCTCGCCAAGGGGAGCGGCGACGCCCGAGCGCAGCTGGCCGACTGGATCGAGGCGGCCCGCTCGCTCGACCTCGACGAGCTGGCGTCCACCGGCTACTCCAACCTCGTCAGCCTCGACGTCGAGCAGCGCCGGTTCCGGGCGGCGGAGAACGTCCTGGGGGAGTCGCTGCCCTTCACGGTCGAGAAGGACATCCCGATCTGCCGGCACTGGCAGACCGGTGTCCGCTCCCGGTTGCACTTCTCCCAAGGTCACTGGAGCGCCGCGCTCGAGGACGCCGGGGCCGTGCTCATCGACGACGGGATGCCGCTCGCGATGGTGTGGCCGCTCCTCGTGTCGGCTCTCGTGCCACTTCGGCGCGGCGAGGCCGGTCCCGAGCTCGCCCTGGACGAGGCGGCGGACCTGGCTGCGCGGATCGGCGAGCCGATGATGCGGATCCCGGTGCACACGGCCCGTGTCGAGAGCGCTTGGACGACCGGAGATCCCGACCCGCACGTGGGGGAGGGGACGCCCGACGTGCTGGCGTCGTACGACGGCGACCCGGCCCTGTCGTGGGCGGTCGGTGACCTCGTGGTGTGGCTGCGCCGGCTGGGGTTGCCGACACCCGTGCCAGACCCGGAGCGGCTGCCCGAGCCCTATCGGCTCAGCCTGTCGGGCCGCCATGACGAGGCCGCGGCCTGGTGGCACCGCACGGGCGACCCCTTCGCCGAGGCCATGGCGTGGGGCGACTCGGAGGACCCGGCGCACCGCTCCCGCGGCGTCGAGCTGTTGGACCGGCTGGGCGCCGTCGGCACCGCCGACCGCCGCCGGGCCGAGCTGCGCCGCGACGGCATCGCCACCGCGCCCGCCAAGCCGCGGGCCAGCACCCGCGCCAACCCCGGCGGGCTGACCAACCGGCAGCTCGACGTCGCCAGGCTCGTCGCCCGCGGCTTCACCAACGCCGAGATCGCCGAGCGGCTGTACATCTCACCGAAGACCACCGACCACCACGTCTCCGCGGTGCTCATGAAGCTCGGTCTCGGCAACCGGCGTCAGGTCGTCGTCAGGGCCGACGAGCTCGGCCTGGCTTAGCCTCGACTCAGGGGCGCAGCAGGGACTTGATCGCGCGACGCTCGTCCATGGCGGCGTACGCCTCGGCGGCTTCTGCGAGGGGCAGCTCCAGGTCGAAGACGACACCGGGGTCGATCTCGCCCGCGAGCACGAGGTCGCGCAGCATCGGCAGGTAGGCGCGGACCGGAGCGACCCCACCGCGCAGCCCGACGTTCTCGCCGAACATGGTGCCCATCGGGAGGTCCACGTCGTGGGGGACGCCGACGAAGCCGACCGTCGCCCCCGGGCGGGCGCAGCCGAAGGCGGTCGCCATCGACTCGCCGGTGCCGACGCACTCGAGCACGGCGTCGGCGCCGATCCCGTCCGTGAGCTCCTTGACCGCGGCGACGGCGTCGTCGCCGCGCACCTCGACCACGTCGGTCGCCCCGAACTGCCGTGCGATCGCCTGGCGCGGCTCGTGCCGCGACATCGCGATGACCCGCTCGGCGCCCATGCGCGATGCGGCCAGCACGCCGCAGAGTCCGACGGCCCCGTCGCCGACCACGACGACGGTGTGACCCTCCTCGACGCCCGCCGAGAGGGCGGCGTGCCAGCCGGTGCCCATCACGTCCGACAGCGTGAGCAGGGCTGGCACCTGGGATTCGTCGGGGACCTCGGGCGTGGACACGAGGGTGCCGTCGGCGTACGGCAGCCGGACGTGCTCGCCCTGGCCGGCGTCCACCAGGGCGCCGTCAACGTCGGGGTGCCCGTAGCCGCCGCCGTTGACGCACGAGGTGTGCACGCCCGCCTGGCAGTGGGCGCAGGTGCCGTCGGAGTAGAGGAACGGGGCGATCACGAAGTCACCTGGCCGGACCGTGCTGACGTCGGACCCGACCTCCTCGACGATGCCGACGAACTCGTGCCCGATCCGGCGCGGGCCGCTGACCTTGTTGATGCCGCGATAGGGCCACAGGTCGCTGCCGCAGACGCACGCGGCCGTGACCCGCACCAGCGCGTCGTTCGGCGTCACGATCGACGGGTCGGGAACGTCCTCGACGCGGATGTCACCTGGGGCATGGAGCAGAGTCGCCTTCACACCCACACCCTAGGGTCGAGCACCCTAGAGTCGGCGTCATGGCCATCGTGCACCCCGACGCGGACATCACCCCCAGCAAGCAGGAGCTGCTCGCAGCGTGGTTGCCGACGCGCCCGTGGTGGCCCGGCGGTGATCCCGGAGCCGAGGTCGAGACAGCAGGCTCGTTCCGCTTCGACGACCCCGACGGAGAAGTCGGCGTCGAGACGATCCTGGTGCGTGCCGGCGGCGACATCGTGCAGGCGCCACTGACCTACCGTGGCGCGCCGCTCGAGGGCGCCGACGAGCACCTGATCACGACGATGGAGCACACCGTGCTGGGCCGGCGCTGGATCTACGACGGGTGCGGCGACCCGGTCTGGGCGAGCGTCACTGCTGCCGTGGTGCTGACCGGTGGGAGCGAGGCGTCGCTGGAGGTCTCGAGCGACGGCGAGACGAAGGAGTTCCCGTCGCGGACGTCGGCCAAGGGCAGCGGGACTGCCGGAGCCCCCGTCGCGGAGACCGGTACGCCGTGCCCGCGCGACGAGGGCGCGACCACCGTCGTCGAGGCGGGTCCCTACGTCATCACGGTGGCCCGGGTCGCCGGTGCCGACGTCGGCCCGGGCGAGACGCTGACGGTCGGTCCCCGCGACGGCGAGCCGTTCGTCGCCGCCGCTGTGCAGGGGGCCTGACACCGGGTGACCGATCCCGCCGACTGGTTCCTCACCAAGTCCGACCGCGGCAACCCGCGGACCACGCTCGACGACCAGCACCCCGGCGACCAGGCCTGGTCGGAGGGCAACCTCGTCGTGCCGTTGATCCACGGGGCCACGTACTTCCAGGATCTCCACGAGCACCTGGAGGCCACCCGTCCCGGTGACCTGGTGTTCTTCACCGACTGGCAGGGCGACGCCGACCAGCGGCTGACCGACGACGAGGACAGCAAGGTCGTCGACGTCCTCGGCAGGGCCGATGAACGCGGTGTCGACGTCCGCGGCCTCGTCTGGCGCTCCCACCGCGCAGTCACCGCGGCCGAGAACCGGCGCCTCAGCAAGGCGTTGCAGAAGCGCGGAGCCGAGGTGCTGGTCGACATGCGGATCCGGATGGGCGGCTCGCACCATCAGAAGTTCGTCGTGATCCGCTACCAGGGCGAGCCCGAGCGTGACGTGGCGTACGTCGGCGGCATCGACCTCTGCTACTCCCGTCGCGACACCCGTGCGCACGGGGGAGCCAAGCAGGCGGTCGACAACATGAGCAAGGTGTACGGCGACACCCCGCCGTGGCACGACATCATGGCCCGGATCAGCGGCCCGGCCGTCCATGATGTCGAGACCGTCTTCCGGGAGCGCTGGGAGGACCCGACCCGGCTGACTCGCAACCCCGTGCTCTTCGCCAAGGACAAGTGGCTCGGGATGGACATGGACCCCGACCCGCTGCCCGACCAGTGGCCGCCCCCGCCCGCGCCCGACGGCGGCACCCACGCCGTCCAGCTGCTCCGCACCTATCCCAACCTGCGCTACGGGCGCGACTACCCGTTCGCTCGCGGAGGTGAGCGGAGCGTGGCCCGCGGCTACACCAAGGCGGTGGAGCAGGCCCGGCGCCTGGTGTACGTCGAGGACCAGTACCTGTGGGGGCACCACGTCGCCGACGTGTTCACCCGCTCGCTGAGGGCCAACCCCGACCTGCGGGTCCTCGCCGTCGTGCCGATCTACCCAGACCTGCCCGGCCTCAGCGGCGTCCCCGAGGACCTCGGCCGTCGCCGCGCGATGCTGGAGCTGACGGGCGCCGCCGCGGACCGGGTCGCGGTCTTCGGGCTCGAGAACGACGCAGGCACGCCGATCTACGTCCACGCCAAGGTCTGCATGGTCGACGACACCTGGGCCACGATCGGCTCCGACAACTTCAACCGTCGTTCGTGGACCCATGACTCCGAGCTGACCGCCGCCGTCGTCGACACCGAGGACGCCTACGCCCGTCGCTTGCGGCTGACGCTCGCCGCCGAGCACCTCGGCCGCGACGAGGACGCCCTCGACAACGGTGAGATGGACGACTGCCTCGACCCGCACGACATGTACGACGTCTTCGAGCGCACCGCCGCCCGCCTCGACGAGTGGTACGCCGGCGGGCGGGTCGGGCCGCGTCCGCCGGGCCGGTTGCGCCGACTCAGCCCGCCGGAGATGAACCCCTTGACCCGGGCGCTCGCGCTGCCGGCGTACCTCGTGGTGCACGACCCCGACGGGAGGCCAGGACCGTTGAAGAAGAAGGACGAGTTCTGAGACTGCCAGCGAAACCCCCGGTGGTTCACAAGGCGTTCAGCCTCGACCGGTGACAGCAGAGCACCCCGAGTGCTTGAGTCACCACATGTCGTTCTCGGACGCCACTCTCAACCTCCGCACCGTGCTCGGCGGCACCGCTGCCGCCCACGTCACCGGCCGCGGTGCTCAAGTCTTTCGTCGTGCACGACGGGACCCCGGCGGCCGTGCCCGCATGGCGGGGGAGATGTGACCGCGATCCGCGTCGTCCGGGTCATCCCGCCGGAGGACCTCGTCGAGGCCGACCCGACGTCCGGGATGGCGCGGGCGCTGGCGTTCGAGGAACCGCTGCTCTGGGCGGGCCGCGTCGTCACGGCTCCCGGAGCGGTCTCCGGCTGGCACCACCACGATGTCAACGAGTCGAGCCTCTACGTCGTCTCCGGTGTGCTCCGGCTCGAGTGCGACGGCCTGGAGGGGTACGTCGAGGCGCACCCCGGCGACTTCGTGCACGTGCCCGCGCGCACCGTCCATCGCGAGAGCAACCCCGGCGACGAGCCGTCGGTCGCCGTCATCGCCCGTGCGGGCGGCGGCATCCCGACGGTCAACGTGGAGGCGCCGCCGGGTCGGTGAACGGCTCGGGGAGTCGCATGAGCTCGATGCGCTGGTCGGAGCCGGGGCGCAGCTCCTCGAGGTGGCCGGTCGCGACGAATCCGTAGCGCTCGTACGCCGCCCGGGCGCCCGGGTTGGCGGTGTTGACGTGCAGCACCACCGGTAGGTCGCGCTCACGGGCCCAGGCCACGACGACGTCGAGCACGGCGTCGGCGTGGCCCCGGCGCCGGTGCGCCTCGTCTGTCCACATGCCGAAGACGAAGAGCTCGCCCTCGTGGGAAACGCCGCCGCCGAGCGCCACCGGTTCGCCTTCTACGAGCACCAGCACCCGCGGGCCGTGCTTGAGCCGGTCGCGCCACTCGTCCTCGGTGAAGGCGGCCTCGCGCTCGTAGGTCGACCCGAACGCGTCAGGGGCGTCGGCGAGCGAGCGCAGCCGGACGTCGCGCCACAGCTCCCAATCGTCCTGGTGGACGCGGCGGAGCTCGCGGTGGCGGCGCTCAGTCATCGAGCTCGAGGATGCAGGCGGTCCCGACGTCCTCGAAGCCGACGCGGCGATAGATCGAGGCCGCGCCGTCGGACCCCGCCGAGAGGAAGACCGTGGTCGCCCCCGACCGGAGGGTCGCCCTGGTGAGCGCTTCCGTGGTGGCGGTGCCGAGACCCCGCCCCCTCGCCCGGGGGATCACGCCGATGCCCATCAGCTCGCAGACCTCACCGCGTGGCGAGGCGGAGCCGCCCCCGACGACGACGCCCTCGTCGTCGTAGGCGGCGACCATGATGAGCTCGCCGGAGGCGATCAGGTCAGGCTGTCCGGTGAGCTCGGCGGGCTCGAGGTCGTCCGTCTCGCCGAAGGAGGCGTGCACGGCTCCCACCGAGGCGGCCAGGTCGGGGTGGTCGGGAGTCATCACGGAGACCCGCTCGGGCTCGGCAGACGGCGGGAGGTCCCGGCGGACGAGCAGGGGATAGCGATGCGCCTTGTCGCCCACGGCCTCGGCCACGGCCGCCCAGAGCGTGGGCGTCACCTCCTCGACCCACTCCACGTTGCGGGCGAGACCCTGCTCGGCCCGGCGCGCGAGCACCCGACGGACGTCGTCGGCGGTGAAGTCACCGTCGTACCCCAGGCGCGGCCGGGCGTAGAACTGCCACTTCGTGACCGGGCCCGGGCGGAAGCTGGTGAAGGGTCCGACGTCCTCGGGCTCGGCGGCAGCGCGGGGCACCGTGTCGTAGTAGCGCTCGAGTCGCTGGAGGAGCTCGGCCCGGTCGAAACGCTCGGTCACCCGGTCAGCCTGCCAGCGCCGACCGTTACTTGCGAGTAGATTTCCTCGTCATGGCGACCCTCGTCTCCGAGCGCATCGGACAGTTCTTCGTCGAGAGCGACGCCGGCCGCGACCGCTTGGAGTACACCGAGTACGGCAGCGGCGACCGATGGGTCGTGCTGCTCCACGGGCAGCTGATGCCACGCCGGATGCAGCAGCCCCTGGCCCGGGCGCTCGCCGGCGAGGGCCTGCACGTCGTCACGCTCGACCTGCTCGGCCACGGTCGCTCCGACCGGCCCGCCGACCCCCTGATCTACTCCGTCACCGCCTTCGCCGAGCAGGTGGTCCTGCTGCTCGACCACCTCGGCGCCGACCAGGCTGTGGTGGGCGGTACGTCGCTGGGCGCCAACGTGTCGCTCGAGGTGGCCGTGATCGCCTCCGACCGGGTCCGCGGGCTGCTGGTCGAGATGCCCGTGCTCGACAACGCCGTCGAGGCCGGGATCATCGCCTTCTCGCCGCTGATGTTCGCCGCCCGCTTCCTGCCGTTCACCGTCGACGCCGTCCGCTGGACGACCCGGCCGATCCCGCGCGGACTCGTGCCCTTCTGGGTCGGCATCGTGCTCGACACGCTCGACCAGCGCCCGGCCTCGATGGGCGCCGTGGTGCACGGGCTGTTCTTCGGCCGCATCGCGCCACCCTCGCGGCAGCGCCGCGCGATCCAGGCGCCCGCGCTGGTCGTCGGTCACCCGGCCGACCCGATCCACCCGGCGGCCGACGCGGCGATGCTCGCCGCCGAGATGCCCAACGCCACCTTCGTGAAGGCCAAGGACATCCTCGAGTGGCGGCTGCGACCCGATCGGCTGAACGCCCTGGCGGCCGACTTCTGCCTCAGGGCGTGGCACGGCGCTGGACGCGGGGCCGGACGCGGGGCCGGACGCGGGGCCGGACGTGGGGCCGGGCGTCCTGCGGGGCGTACTGGGGGCCGGGCTGGCGCGGCGAAGCGGCGTACCTCCCCCTAGGGAGGACAATGGTGCGGTGCCGCTGTACCACGACGAGGCGATCGTGCTTCGCACCCAGAAGCTGGGCGAGGCCGACCGCATCATCACGCTCCTGACCCGTGAGCACGGGCGGGTGCGTGCGGTCGCGCGCGGGGTGCGCAAGACGTCGTCGCGGTGGGGATCGCGGCTGGAGCCGTTCACCCACGTCGACCTGCAGATCGCGGAGGGCCGCACGCTCGACGTGATCACGCAGGCGGACACGCGGGCGCCGTACGGCTCTGGCCTCGGCGCCGACTACGAGCGCTACACCGCCGGGACGGCGATGCTCGAGACCGCCGAGCGGCTGGCGTCGGAGGACAAGCAGCCGATGCTCCAGCAGTTCCTGCTGCTGGTCGGTGGGCTGCGTGCGATGGCGGCGGGGGAGCACGCCGCGTCGCAGGTGCTCGACTCCTACCTCCTGCGCTCGCTGGCGGTGGCCGGCTACGCGCCGTCGTTCGACCACTGCGTGCGCTGCGGTGACGAGGGTCCGCACAAGTGGTTCAACCCCTCCGCGGGCGGCGTGATGTGCGCGGACTGCCGGCTGCCTGGCTCGGCCGCACCGTCCACCGGCGCGATCGTCCTGCTCGGCGCGCTGCTCACCGGCGACTGGCCGATCGTCCACGCCGCCGAGCCGCGTCACCTCAAGGAGGCCAGCGGCATCGTGGCGGCCTACCTCGCCTGGCACCTCGAGCGCGGGCTGCGCTCACTGGCCTACGTCGAGCGCTGACCGTGAGACGCGCCGTCCGCCAGCCGACCCCGCACCCCTCGGGAGCGCGGCCGCCCCAGCTCCCGCGCTCGTTGGTGCCCAAGCACGTCGCGATCGTCATGGACGGCAACGGTCGCTGGGCCAAGCAGCGCGGCCTGCCCCGCACCGCCGGGCACGAACGCGGCGAGCCCGCGCTCTTCGACGTCGTCGAGGGCGCCATCGAGATCGGCGTGAAGGCGATCTCGGCGTACGCCTTCTCGACCGAGAACTGGACCCGCAGCCCCGACGAGGTGAAGTTCTTGATGGGCTTCAACCGTGACGTGATCCGGCGGCGCCGCGACGAGATGAACGAGCTGGGCGTGCGGGTGCGCTGGGCGGGCCGGGCGCCGCGGCTGTGGAAGTCGGTCATCGACGAGCTGAAGGTCGCCGAGGAGCTCACCCGGCGCAACGACGTGCTCACGTTGACGATGTGCGTCAACTACGGCGGTCGGGCCGAGCTCGCGGACGCCGCCCGCTCGATCGCCCGCGAGGTCGCAGCTGGCCGGCTCGACGCGGACAAGGTGTCGGAGAAGACCTTCGCGCGCCACCTCTACGTCCCCGAGGTCGCCGACGCCGACATGGTGTGGCGCACGTCGGGGGAGCAGCGGCTCTCCAACTTCATGCTCTGGCAGGCGGCGTACGCCGAGATGGTCTTCACCGACGTGCTGTGGCCCGACGTCGACCGTCGCGACCTCTGGTCCGCCATCGAGACCTACGCCTCCCGCGATCGCCGCTATGGCGGGGCGATCCCCAACTCGTCGTAGGCGGTTCCGCCTGATGAACCGACAGCGCCTACGCGCAGCGGGGGCAGGTGCCGAAGATCTCCAGGTTGTGGGAGATCTGGGAGAAGCCGTGCTCGGCGGCGATGGCGGAGGTCCAGCGCTCGACGGCGGGGCCCTCGACCTCGACGGTGGCTCCGCAGGAGCGGCAGACGAGGTGGTGGTGATGGGTGTCGGAGCAGCGGCGGTAGATCGACTCGCCGTCCTCGGAGCGCATCGTGTCGACCTCGCCGTGGTCGGCGAGCAGCTGGAGGGTGCGGTAGACGGTCGCGAGCCCGACGCCGGCGCCGCGGTCGCCGAGCAGCTCGTGGATCTCCTGGGCGGAGCGGAAGTCGTCGAAGGACTCCAGCACGTCGAGGACGGCGAGCCGCTGCTTGGTGGGCCGCAAGGGCGGCCGGGCCGGGTCAGGAATGGCGTCGTGGCCGCGGTCAGTGCTCGTCATAGTGCTCTCCGTGCGGCGCGTGCCGGTGGCCGCCGTGCACGTAGTCGAGGTGGTCGCCGTGCTCGACTGCCACGTGGCCGCAGTCGGGCCCGTGCTGGTGGTCGGTGTGTGGCCCGGTCGTCTCGTGCCCGGTGGGTACGACGGGTTCGAACGGCGCGACCAGCCGCTGGCGGTGGCGCAGCCAGGCGCCCACCGGCCAGGTGACCACGAAGCCGGCGAGCGCGAGCAGGACGATCGTCGGGCCGGGGGCGACCGTGGTGCCGGCCGGTGCGAGGGCGGAGAGGGACAGGCCGCCGACCGAGGCGAGCATGCCGATGACCATCGCGGCTGCCAGCGTGGTGCGGAAGGACCGCGTCAGCTGTTGGGCGGTCGCCACCGGCACCACCATCAGCGCGGAGACCAGCAACAGCCCCACGGTCCGCATCGCGACGGTCACGCTGACGGCGGCGAGGACCGCGACGAGCAGGTTGTAGCCGCGCACCCGGAGCCCGGCGACCTGGGCGAACTCCTGGTCCTGTGCCACGGCGAACAGCTGCGGAGCGAGCCCCACGCACACAGCGACGACCACCAGGGCGAGGACGAGGGTGACCCAGACGTCGGAGGCCGAGATCGTGGTGATCGAACCGAAGAGGAACTGTTGCAGCCGCGAGGTGCTCTGGCCGCCCAGACCGGTGAGCAGGATGCCGCCGGCGAGGCCCCCGTAGAAGAGGAGCGCGAGCGCCACATCACCGTTGGTGTGCCCGCGCTCGCGGATCAGCTCCATCAGGGTCGCCCCGAGGACCGCGACCACGACGGCGGTCCACGTGGGAGAGGCGCCGGTCAGCAGGCCCAACGCGACGCCGGTGACGGCGACGTGGCCGATCCCGTCGCCCATCAGGGCGAGTCGGCGCTGGACGAGGTAGGTGCCGACCGCAGGAGCGGCCAGGCCACAGAGCACCGCGGCGAGGAGCGCCCGCTGCATGAAGGCCAGTCCGAAGATCTCCATCAGCCGCGGTCCAGGGGAGAGCCGATGTGGGGCGCGTGGTCGTGGACCTCGCCCGACCTGTGGTGGTGCCCGCGCTCGAGCGCGTCGCCCAGGTGCGGGTCGTGCACGGCGACGTCCCCGAGCGGGGCGCCGTCGTACACCACGCGGCCGTCGCGCATCACCACCGAGCGCTCGACCAGGGGCGCCAGGGGCCCGAGCTCGTGGGCGACGAGCACGATCGTGGCGCCGCGGGCCTTGAGCTCGGTCAACGCGTCGGCCAGGCCTTGCTGGTGCGGCAGGTCGACCCCGGCGGTGGGCTCGTCGAGGAAGAACAGCTCGGGTTCCGCGGCGAGGGCACGCGCGATGAGCGCTCGTTGCTGCTGGCCGCCGGAGAGCTGGGAGATCCCGTCGCGGGCCCGGTGGGTGAGCCCGACGACGGCGAGCGCGTCGTCGATCGCCGCGCGGTCCGCGCTCGACAGCAGGCGGAAGAGCCGCCGGCGCGACAGCCGGCCGGAGGCCACGACCTCCCAGACGGACGCCGGCACACCGGACGTGGCGCCCTGCCGCTGCGGGACGAAGCCGACCCGCTCCCACGAGGCGAAGGAGTCCAGTGGGGTGCCGAAGAGGCGCAGCTCGCCGGTCACGAGGGGCCGCAGTCCCACGAGCGCCTTGACGAGGGTCGACTTGCCCGACCCGTTGGCGCCCATCAGCGCCACGAACTCGCCCGCGGCGACGGTCAGGTCGACACCGCGCAGGACCGGCCGCCCGCCGATCGCGACCGCCCCCGACACCAGCTCCACCGGATGGCTCACGTCGCGCACCCGTTCGCCGTCTCGAGCGCAGCCAGGTTGGACTCCATCAAGGAGAGGTAGTCCTCGTCGGCGGTCTCGTCGGTCAACCCCTCGATCGGGTCGAGCACGGCCGTCTCGATGCCCATGTCGTCCGCCAGCGTCTCGGTCAGCCTCGGGCTGGCCAGGCGCTCCGAGAACACGGTGGTGATGCCGTCCTCCT
This sequence comes from Nocardioides bigeumensis, assembly GCF_039531755.1. NCBI lineage: Bacteria > Bacillati > Actinomycetota > Actinomycetes > Propionibacteriales > Nocardioidaceae > Nocardioides > Nocardioides bigeumensis. The sequence goes on along the minus strand of NZ_BAAAQQ010000011.1, from coordinate 31,657 downwards.
CGACCACCTCCTGGAGGTGCGCGAGGTCGCTCGGAGTCGGCTCGGCGTCGGGGGAGAGCCCGGCGATCGGCTCCATGTCGAGACCGTACTTGGCGAGGTAGCCGAACGCGTCGTGCGACACCACGGTCGTGGTCCGGTCGCACGCGGACAGACCATCGGCGTACGCCGTGTCGAGGCTCTCGAGGTCGGCCCGGAGCTCGGCGGCGTTGGCGGAGTAGGCGTCGGCGTGGTCGCCGTCGACCCGGCCGAGGCTCGCGGCGACCGCGTCGCCGAGCTCTGCCATCCGCAGCGGATCCAGCCAGAAGTGCGGGTCAAGGGGTCCGTGGTCGTGGCTCTCGTCTTCCCCGGACTCTTCCCCGGTCTCTTCCTCGGCGTGATCGTGGCCCTCGGCGGCGGGCTCCAGGTCGACGACGGCCCCTGCTTCGAGGGCCTCGCCCTCGGCTGTCTGCTCGACCGCGTCGTCGACGGCCGTCTGGAAGTCGGCGAGGTAGACGACGAGGTCCGCCCCGGCCACCTCGGCGGTCTGCCGCACCGACAGCGACAGGTCGTGGGGCTCACCGCCCGGCGCGGTGAGGTTCTCGACGTCGACGAGGTCGCCGCCGACCCGCTCCACGACGTACTCCAGGGGATAGAAGGCGGTGACCACCGTGACCCCGGAGCCGGGCCCACCCGGGTCGCCGACGCCGAGCGCGCCGCATCCGGACAGCGCCAGCGCGGCGGCAACGGCGGTCGCGACCCTGATCATGAGAACGATTCTCACCCTAATTGAGAATGGTTGTCAAAGTCGGTCTCGACGAGCTCGACCCCCCAAGGCGACAGGCCGACTCTCGAACGGGCCCTAGGCTGCTCGCGTGCTGGTGGTCAACAGGTTCCGCGTGCCCGAGCCGGAAGCCGCGGTCTTCCGCGAGGACCTGGTGCGGGCCCACGAGGTGCTCGCTGCGCAGAAGGGCTACGTCGCCGGGGTGGTGGGCCGCAACGTCGACGACCCCGAGCTGTGGACGCTGGCCACCCGATGGGAGCACGTGGGCGCGTATCGACGAGCCCTGTCGACCTACGACGCCAAGCTGACCGCCGTCCCGATCCTGAGCCGCGCCCTGGATGAGCCCAGCGCTTACGAGCTCGTCGAGCCGGGCGCCGGTCTCAACGAGGCGGTCCCCAGAAGATTCGGCCCCACGGAAACCGGATAGCCACGCCCCCATAGGCTGGACGTTCCCGAGACCACCACACAGCAGGAGCACCACTCGTGGCCAAGCCGCCTCCGTCCGCCGTCGACCACGTCGTCGCCCTGGCCAAGCGCCGGGGTTTCGTGTACCCGTGCGGCGAGATCTACGGCGGTACCCGCTCCGCGTGGGACTACGGCCCGCTCGGCGTGGAGCTGAAGGAGAACATCAAGCGCGAGTGGTGGCGCTCGACGGTGCAGATGCGCGACGACGTCGTCGGCCTCGACTCGAGCGTGATCCTGCCGACCAAGACGTGGGAGGCGTCGGGCCACATCGCGACGTTCTCCGACCCCCTCACCGAGTGCCAGTCGTGCCACAAGCGGTTCCGCGCCGACCACCTCCAGGAGGAGTACGCCGAGAAGAAGGGCATCGACGACCCCGACTCCGTCGAGCTCTCGACGCTCGCCTGCCCCAACTGCGGCACCCGCGGCGCCTGGACCGAGCCGCGCCTGTTCTCCGGCCTGCTCAAGACCTTCCTCGGCGTGGTCGAGGACGAGTCCGGGCTCCACTACCTGCGGCCCGAGACCGCGCAGGGCATCTTCCTCAACTTCGCCAACGTGGTGACCAGCCAGCGGATGAAGCCGCCCTTCGGCATCGCCCAGACCGGCAAGTCGTTCCGCAACGAGATCACGCCGGGCAACTTCATCTTCCGGACCCGTGAGTTCGAGCAGATGGAGATGGAGTTCTTCGTCAAGCCGGGCGAGGACGAGGAGTGGCACCAGTACTGGATCGACGAGCGCACGCGGTGGTACGTCGACCTCGGCATAGACGCTGACAACCTGCGCCACTACGAGCACCCGAAGGACAAGCTGAGCCACTACTCCAAGCGGACCGTCGACATCGAGTACCGCTTCCGGTTCGCCGGCTCGGAGTGGGGCGAGCTCGAGGGCATCGCCAACCGCACCGACTTCGACCTCGGCACGCACCAGGAGCACTCCGGCCACGACCTCACCTACTTCGACCAGGCCAACGACGAGCGCTACCTGCCCTACGTCATCGAGCCGGCGGCCGGGCTCTCGCGCAGCCTGATGACCTTCCTCGTCGACGCCTACACCGAGGACGAGGCGCCCAACACCAAGGGCGGCGTCGACAAGCGCACGGTGCTGCGGCTCGACCCGCGGCTGGCGCCGGTCAAGGCGGCGGTGCTGCCGCTGTCGCGCAACGCCGACCTCTCGCCCAAGGCGAAGGACCTGGCTGCGGAGCTGCGCCGCCGGTGGAACGTCGACTTCGACGACGCCGGTGCGATCGGCCGCCGCTACCGCCGCCAGGACGAGATCGGTACGCCGTTCTGCCTGACCGTCGACTTCGACACCCTCGAGGACCACGCGGTCACGGTGCGGGAGCGTGACTCGATGGCCCAGGAGCGGGTCCCCCTCGACGGGGTCACCGCCTACCTGGTCGAGCGCCTGCCCTGATCCCATGTGGCGGCTCTCGGGGGCAGTGGCGCTCGCGCTGCTGACGGCCGCCTGCAGCGCTGCGGACGAGCCGGACGCGTCGCCCCCGCCGGGGGCGACCACATCGGCGGCCACGACGCCCTCGATCCCCAGCGAGCCGGCGGCCACGGCACCGGGAGGCGTCGAGCTCACCACCCAGGGGAGCGACCTGGCGGTCGGTGACCACGCCAGCGTCTCGTGGCAGCCGCGCGCCGACGTCGTCGGCGTCCTCGACGTGCGGGTCACCCGTCTCGAGCGCGCCCCGATCAGGGCCCTGGCCGCCTTCGGCCTGGACCGGTCGCAACGCCGGTCGTCGCTCTACTACGTGCACGGAAAGGTCGAGAACCTCGGCGAGACCGACCTCGCGGGCGCCGACGTCCCGCTCTACGTCCTCGACGACCGCGACCGGCTGGTCGAGGCCACCCCGGTCGGCGCCACCTTCGGGCCGTGCGCCAGTACGCCCCTGCCCTCGCCGTTCCCGACCGGCGAGCGGGTGTCCTTCTGCCTGCTCTACCTCGTCCCCGACCATGGCGGCCTCGATGCGGTGAGCTTCCGCCCGACCCAGGACTTCGACCCCATCACCTGGACGGGGGACGTCGTCCGGTGGTCGAGGAAGGCGCGCTAGCGCCTGTCACGAGGCCTCCGGACTTTGGAGACCACGCCCGCCTCTCGGACAATGGAGGCATGTCGACGGCCACGCTGCCCCAGGGGCTGACCCTCGGGTCCGTGCACGTGGACACCCCAGTGGTGCTGGCGCCGATGGCAGGCATCACCAACGCGGCGTACCGGCGCCTCTGTGCCGAGCAGGGTGCCGGCCTCTACGTCTGCGAGATGATCACCAGCCGCGGACTCGTGGAGGGCGACGAGACCACCAAGGCGATGCTGGTCTTCGACGAGCTCGAGTCGGTGCGGTCGGTGCAGCTCTACGGCACGGACCCCGCGTACGTCGGCCGAGCCGCCGAGATCCTCTGCGCCGACTACGGCGTCGCCCACATCGACCTCAACTTCGGCTGCCCGGTGCCCAAGGTCACCCGCAAGGGCGGCGGGGGAGCGTTGCCGTGGAAGCGCGGGCTCCTCGGCGAGATCCTGACCGCCGCGGTGGCGGCCGCGACGCCCTACGACGTGCCCGTGACGATGAAGACCCGCAAGGGGCTCGACGACGACCACCTCACCTTCCTCGACGCCGGCCGGATCGCCCAGGAGACCGGTACCGCGGCGATCGCCCTGCACGGCCGGACGGTGGCGCAGTCCTACTCGGGACAGGCCGACTGGGACGCGATCGCCGAGCTGGTCGCGCACGTCGACATCCCCGTCCTCGGCAACGGCGACATCTGGGAGGCGGGCGACGCGATCCGGATGGTCGAGCAGACCGGCGCCGCCGGAGTGGTCGTCGGGCGCGGCTGCCTGGGCCGCCCCTGGCTCTTCCGCGACCTCGCTGCGGCGTTCGCCGGTGAGCGGGTCGCGACCCTGCCGTCGCTCGGTGAGGTGCGGGCGGTCATGCGGCGGCACGCCGAGCTGCTGTGCGAGCACATGGGGGAGCAGCGTGGCTGCAAGGAGTTCCGCAAGCACGTGTCGTGGTACCTCAAGGGCTTCCGGGCCGGCGGCACGCTGCGGCACTCGCTGGCTCTGGTCGACTCGCTGGCCGCGCTCGACGGGCTGCTCGCCGAGCTCGACCCGGACGAGCCGTTCCCGGTCGCCGAGCTGGGCACTCCTCGCGGTCGGCAGGGCTCGCCGCGCAGCAGGGTGGTGCTGCCCGAGGGCTGGCTCGACGACACCGACGGCAGTGACTGGCGCGTCCGGGAGGACGCCAACGAGACCACGGGCGGCTGAAAGGGCGGCTGAGGGGGCGGCTGAGGGGGCGGCTGAGGGGGCGGCTGAGCGTGAGTCCGTGCGGCGGCGTCCGGATAGTGAGAGGGGTGACCCGGAACACGCCGGAAATGGACGTGACGTTGTGACAAGCTTCAACCACTGTGCTTGACTCGCTCGTCGTGTCCGTTTCGTTATGAAGCGGGCGCGTCCCCTGTCTTCAAGCAGCAAAGGATCAGCGCTGTGGCTCACCATCGCCACAAGCGGGACACCAATGCCCGCAGAATGCCCAAGGCCGCCCACGTGGCCGGCCCCCTCGCCGTCCTGGTGACGGTTCCCGCCGTCGCCCTCGGAGTCATGGCCGCAGACCCGGCAACGGGTGACTTCGTGCGACCCGAGAGCAGCCTCACCGCCGCCACCTTGTCGAGCCAGACCAGCCTCGAGCTGAGGGACCTCGACCGCAGGGCGCCGCTCTCCCGCTCCGGCTCGCGTGCCGCCGTCGAGGAGGACTCGGTGCTGCGCGGCGCCGAGTACATCCTCGCCGAGCAGAGCGCCTTCGACCGCCGCCAGGCTCAGGCCGTCACCCGCAAGGCCATCGCCAAGGCCGACACCAAGCTGTGGACCACTGCGCCGCTCAACCTGTGGAGCGACCCCTCCACCAAGGCCGACAAGGTCGGCGAGGTGAAGGCCGGCGAGAAGGTCCTGGTCACCGGACGCCGCGCGCTCGACCGGGTCGAGATCGTCTGGGAGCAGAAGTCGCGCTGGGTGACCGAGGGCTACCTCTCCGACGAGGAGCCGATCGCCGGCATCGGCGGCGTGTGCGCCAACGGCTCGGCCGTCTCCAGCGGTGTCTCGAGCAACGTCGTGGCCGTCCACGACGCCGTCTGCGCCGCGTTCCCGTCGATCACGACCTACGGCACGCTGCGCGGCGGAGGCGGCGACCACCCGCTCGGCCGCGCCGTCGACATCATGGTCAGCGGTTCGATGGGCTGGGACGTCGCCAACTTCGTGCGAGCCCACTACGCCGAGCTCGGCGTCTCCTACGTCATCTACTCCCAGCACATCTGGTCGGTGGAGCGGGGCGGCGAGGGCTGGCGGCCGATGTCGGACCGCGGCTCGTCGACGGCCAACCACTACGACCACGTCCACGTCTCCACCTTCTGACGTCTCCTCTCGGCGGGACCGCTGAAGCCCACCGAGACTCGTCCCAGGATCAGACGCACGAGCCCGGCACCCCCTCGGGGATGCCGGGCTCGTGTCGTCTTGCTGAGTGGGGATCAGCCTCGGTAGGTGTCCCAGGCGAACTGCATGCGTGCGGCCTGCTCCGGGGTGAACTCCGTCAGGCAGGAGTCGAACGAGTAGTCCATGTAGTTGTTGACGGGGTCGAAGCCGGGGTCGTCCAGGCAGGTGTCGCGAGGCTCGTCACCGGGCTCGGGGCACAGGAAGTTGGGCGACGCCTCGGCAGGCGTGTCCGCGATCATGTCGCCCTTGTCGCCGCCCACACCGGCGCAGCCGCCCTGGAACGTGTGGTAGAGCTCCAGCCAGTGGCCGACCTCGTGCGTGAGGGTGTCGCCCCGCTCGTAGGTGCCCTCGGGGTAGACGCGCTGGTCGCCGGCGGAGGGGTCCTCCTGCACCGCCGGGACGGTGCGGAAGTCGATCACCACGCCGTCGAAGTAGCGGTGCAACGGTCCGTACTCCGACGAGGTCGCGTCGGTGAAGTCGGACGGGAACCACGCCCAGCCGAGCAGGGACTGCCCGAGCGAGGCGGTGTAGACGTCCAGCACGCTCGAGTCCTGGCTGGAGAGCGTCTTCTTCATGGCGACCTCCTTGCCGCCGCCACGGAAGTAGCTGACCTCGGCGCCGTTGCTGACCAGGTTGAACCACTCGGGCTGCACGGTCTCTGTGCTGCCGGCCTTGTCGTAGACGAACGTGAAGCCGGTGCCGCCGTAGCCGAGGTTCAGGGCGTCGACCTGCGCCTGGAGCCGGGCGTCGGAGAGGTCGCCGCCTCCGTTGCCCTGGGTCTTGATGATCTCGTGGAAGCGCACGGGCACTTCGACGTCGAAGGCGGGGTCGGGCTCCGTCGGGATGACAGCGGCGGCCGACACCTTGCCGTTGCTCGCACGCGCCGCCTTGGCTGCCTCGATCTTCAGCGGGTCGTGCTTGACGACGTGCTGGTCGTCGCGGGGGACGGCACCCTTGGGCGCCTTCGCGACGGACCCGTAGTCGATGCAGTCGACGGTCTTGTCCTTGGCCGGCTTGGCCAGCGTGGGCGCGGCCGTCGCACCCATCGCGAGGCCGAGCGCCACCGTCACGACGCCGGCACGGCGTACGAGAGTGGAGCTGAGAGTCATGGTTCCCCTTCCAAAGGCGTAGAGCCGCGACGGTAACCCCGCGACGTGTCCCGAGTGAAGCCCTACGGCGGCTGCCGAGGGCTCTGGAGTCAAGTCTTTGCCAGAACTGCTCAGATCGCCTCACCCAGAGGGGCGTCCCCGCCGCCCACTAGGCTCGCCGGCGATGGAGCGCGGAGTGGACGTGGAGGAGCGGTACGACGACGCAGCGCGCGAGCGCCTCGTCGCCGAGCCGCCCAAGCGCGTGCCGGCCCCCATCCGTCGCGCCTTCGAGCGCGACCGGGCCCGCGTCGTCCACGCCGCCTCGACGCGCCGGCTGGCCGCGAAGACGCAGGTCGTCGGACCGCAGACCGACGACTTCGTCCGCAACCGGTTGACCCACTCCCTCGAGGTCGCCCAGGTCGCCCGCGACCTGGCGCGGGCGCTCGGCTGTCACCCCGACATCGTCGAGACGGCCGCGCTGGCCCACGACCTCGGTCACCCACCGTTCGGCCACAACGGCGAGCGGGTGCTCGCCGAGCTGAGCGCGGATTGCGGCGGCTTCGAGGGGAACGCCCAGACCCTGCGGATCCTCACCCGGCTGGAGGCCAAGACCCACGACTCCGACGGTCGCTCCGTCGGGCTCAACCTCACCCGGGCCACGCTCGACGCCTGCACCAAGTACCCCTGGTCGCTCGCCGACGCGGGTGTGCCCGCGGGCGTGCATGCCGACGGCTCGCCGCGGGTGGTGGTCAAGTTCGGCGTCTACGACGACGACCAGCCGGTCTTCCGGTGGGTCCGAGACGGGCGGACCGGGCCGGGCACCTGCCTCGAGGCGCAGGTGATGGACCTCGCCGACGACATCGCCTACTCCGTGCACGACGTCGAGGACGGCATCGTCGCGGGCGGGGTCGACCTGACACGGCTGGACGTCGACGCGCTCGCGCAGACGCTGCACGAGTGGTACGTCCCGGGCGCCGACAGTGCTGTGGTCAAGGAGGTGCTGGCCGGCTTGGGCGAGATCGCCAGCTGGCCGCACACGCCGTACGACGGCAGCCGAGCCGCGCTGGCGGCGCTGAAGAACCTCACCAGCGACCTGATCGGGCGGTTCTGCTGGGAGGTGCAGGAGGCGACCTTCGCCACGGGGAGCGGGCCGTTCGTCCGCTACGCAGCGTCGGTGGTCGCGCCTGAGCGCACGCTGCTCGAGATCGCCGTGCTCAAGGCGATCGCCGCCCACTACGTCATGCGCACCGACGACCGGGTGACCCTGATGGTCGAGCAGCGCGAGCTGCTGGCCGAGCTGGTGGCGATGCTCCTCGAGCGAGGACCCGACTCGCTGGACCGGCCGTTCGCCGACGACTGGGCGGATGCCGCGGACGACGCCGGCCGGCTCCGGGTGGTGATCGACCAGGTCGCGTCGTTGACCGACGCCAGCGCACGAGCCCGTCACCAGCTGTTGAAAGCGAGCGGTCCACGATGAGCGAGCCGATCGTCCTGCTGCCCTTCGACGCGTCCGACCTCGCCGACCCGCCGTCAGGGCTGCGCTACGCCGTCGCCGCCCCGGGTGCGCCGTTGCCTGACGGGCTCGACGAGGTCGAGCTGTGGGTGCCGCCGTACCTCTTCCACGACGTCGACGTGAGCCTCTTCGGTCGGCTGCCCTCGTTGCGCGTGGTCCAGATGCTCACGGCGGGGACCGAGCACGTCGTGCCGCACCTGCCCGAGGGGGTGCTGCTCTGCAGCGGCCGCGGCATCCACGACGCGTCCACCGCTGAGCTGGCGGTGACCTTGACCCTCGCTTCGCTGCGCGGGATCCCTGAGTTCGAGCGGGCGCGGGCCGAGCACCGGTGGGCGTGGGGGTGGCGGCCGGCGCTCGCCGACAAGTGCGTGCTGATCGTGGGCTACGGCAGCATCGGCGCGGCCATCGAGGCCAGGTTGCTGCCCTTCGAGTGCGAGGTCGTCCGGGTGGCCCGCCGGGCCCGCGACGGCTCGCCGCCGGTGCACGCCGTGCACGAGCTCGCGCGCCTGTTGCCAGACGCCGACGTGGTGATCCTGGTGGTGCCCGCGACGGCCGAGACGAGACAGCTCGTCGACGCGGGGTTCCTGGCGGCGATGAAGCCAGGCTCGCTGCTGGTCAACGTCGGCCGCGGGTCGGTCGTCGACACCAGCGCGCTGATCGACGCCCTGCACGCAGGTCGCGTGCACGCTGCCCTCGACGTCACCGACCCCGAGCCGCTGCCTCCCGAGCACCCGCTCTGGGACGCGCCCCACTTGCTGGTCTCGCACCACACCGGCGGCTCGACGTCCGCCTTCTGGCCGCGCGCGCACCAGCTGGTGCGCGCGCAGCTGGAGCGGTACGCCGCCGGCGAACCGCTGGTCAACCTGGTCGGCACCACCGGCGGTTGAGGAGGTCGTGCAACGACCGTCGCGAAACCCCGGCAGCCCTACTAGGGCAGGTCGCCCTGCGGGTAGGCCTTGTCGCCCTGGTGGACCGTCGAGTCCGGGTTGAGCTGGTCGGCGAGGTCGTCGGACCCGCCGCCTGGCTTGACCTTCGCGGCGGCCACCCCGGCCGCCTCGACGATCTTGTCCTTGACCACAGGCGCCTGCTCCTTGGCGACGTCGGCGACCTGGTGGGCCTTCTGCTGGACGGTCGGGTTGTCCTTCACCTTCACGAACCCCGACTTGATCTGCTCGTAGCGTTGGCGTCCGGCCTTGGCCCCGAGCACGTATCCGGCGCCGGCGACCGCCAGCAGCAACAGCTTCTTCATGAGTTCTCCTTGTGTCGTCCCTTGGCCGTCATAGCGGCCCTCTTGTCGTGCACGTCGTCGTCCCCATCTGCTTCACGGGCGCTGTCGGCGCTGTTCGGGCTGTCGGGATCGTCGGGGCGGTCGGACCCGGACCCGGCAGGCGGCGGCCAGGTGGTCGACGCCTCCTCGCGGATCCGGCGTCCTCGGGCGGCGTCCTTGGCCTGCCGCTTCTCGGCCTTCTCGATGCCCCGGGTGTCGCGCGCCGGGAGCTGGAGCTCCTCCTCGGCCGCGATGCCGGCCTGGAGCTGACGCCCGCGCTCGAGCTCGGCGTCCAGCTCGGCGCCGAACAGCAGCGCGAGGTTGATGATCCACAGGAACAGCAGGCCCAGGACCACGCCGGCCAGCGAGCCGTACGTCTTGTTGTAGCTGCCGAACTGGCTGGCGTAGAAGGTGAACGCCGCCGACGCCAGGCCCCCGGTCACCAGGGCGGCGAACGCCCCCATCGACAGCCAGCGGAACTTCGGCTGCTTCACGTTGGGAGTGGAGTAGTAGAGGAGAGCGACGACGAGCATGGCGACGAGCGCCAGCACCGGCCACTTGGCGAAGCTCCACACCGTGACGATCGTGTCGCTCAGGCCGAGCTTGTCCCCGATGCTCTCGGCGAGCGGGCCGGAGACGGCCAGCAGCACGAGGGCCACGGCGAGCAGCAGGATGGCGGACAAGGTGATCAGCAGCTGTTGCGGGCGCAGCTTCCACACCGGACGCCCTTCGGCGATCTCGTAGACGCGGTTCATCGCGCGCCCGAACGCTCCTATGTAGCCCGACGCCGTCCAGATCGCGCCGAGCAGGCCGACCACGAAGAGCAGTCCGGCTCCCTGGTTGGCAGCGACGTCCTCCAGCACGGGTTGCACGTTGCCGAGGACCTCGGCGCTCACGACCGGGCGGAGGACATCGACGACCGTGTTGACGGCGTCCTGAGCGTCGCCGACGAGCCCCAGCAGCGACACCAGGGCGATGGCGCCGGGGAAGATCGAGAGGACGGAGTAATAGGTCAGTGCCGCCGCCTGGTCGGTGCACTGGTCGTCCAGGAACTCACGGAAGGTCTTGCGCAGGACGTAGAGCCACGATCTCTTGGTGAGGTCGGTGGGGCTCTCCGGCTTGCGCGGGTCGTCCGGCTCGGGGACCTGGCCCTCCTTGCGGTCGATGCCGGCTGTCGGCTCAGTGGTCACGACCGCACCCGCTTCCAGACGACCCAGCCGACTACCAGGACGGCCGCGGCGGCCCCCCAGGTGACGAGCTGGCTCTTGTGGGCGGCCACCTGGGCCTTCACGTCGAGCTTGGCGGCGAGCGCGTCGACGGTGTCGGCGAGCTGCGCGCGCTGGGCCTCGATCTCGGCCTCGAGCCGTTGCTGTTCGGTGGTGCTCATCAGTGGTGGCTCTCCTTGAAGGACTTCACGGTCGCGACGTCTTCCTTGAGGCCCTCGATCGCGCGTTCGGGCTTCGGCGGCGTGGCCTGTTGGACCTGGCCCTTGCCGAGCACCGCGACGATCCCGGCGGCGGCGAAGAGCACGACGGCCACGATGACGCCGCTCAGCCAGGCGGGCAGCGCGTTCGACAAGGCGATCACCGCGGTGGCGACGAGCGTGCCGAACCCGAAGAACGCCAGGAGTCCCGCGCCGCTGAACAAGCCGATCCCCAGGCCCGCTCGCTTGCCCTTCTCGGCCACCTCGGCCTGCGCGAGCCGGAGCTCGGACCGGATCAGCTCCGGCAGCTGCTGTGAGAGGTCGTGGACGAGCCCGCCCAGCGTCGACTCCGTCGACGCGTGGGCCGCGCCCGAGATGCGCTGGTCGCTCATGGCTTCCACCCTTCCCAATCTAGTCGGGGGAGACACCCTCCCTGGGAGTGGTCGATCCACCCCTCAGGTCCCGGTACCCGGTGGGTCACTCCTGTGCACACCGGGTCTCGTGGTCGGCTCCGGCCCGTAGACTCCGCGACGTGGCAGGACGCATCCGCGAGGACGACATCGCAGAGGTGCGCGAGAAGGCCCGGATCGACGACGTGGTGTCCCAATACGTCGCCCTCCGCAACGCCGGCGGGGGGTCGCTCAAGGGTCTGTGCCCCTTCCACGACGAGAAGTCCCCGTCGTTCCACGTCACCCCCTCGCGCGGCTTCTTCCACTGCCTGGCGGGGGAGACCCGGGTCCTGACCTGGGAGGGCGTCCGCGAGATCCGCGACCTGGCAGGCGGGACACACCGCGTCCTGGGCGCGCACGGGCGATGGATCGACGCTCCGTTCAAGGCGTACGGCGTCCAGCCACTGCTCAGGATCACGGTCTCTCGCAACCGTGAGGTCAAGGAGCTCTACGCCACCAGCGGGCACCGCTGGTTCGTTCGATCGGGCACGGACCAGACCAAGCGTCGCGAGGTAGTCACTACCGGTCTCGTGCGTGGCCATCGACTGACGTCGACGTTCCCTGGAACCCGCATCGCCGAGTCGACTCCCTCGCCCTTCGGGATAGCGCACGGTTTCACCTACGGCGACGGAACCCGGAGCGGCACGGGGAGCATGGCGCTGCTGTGTCCGCCCAAGGACATGGCGATGCTCAAGTGGTTCCCCAACAACAAGACGACAGCCTTCGGGCCGAACCTCTTGGTGCACCACTTGCCGGGCTTCTTCAAGTCGCTCCCACCGCTGGACGAGTCGGTGTCCTATCTCTACGGCTGGCTCGCTGGATTCTTCGCTGCCGACGGCTGCGTGTCGGCGGAGGGCGCGGTGATCCTCAGCTCCGCAGATCGCAGGGACCTCGAGTTCGTCCGCGACGTGTGCACTCGGCTCGGAATCGGCACCTACGGGATCACGACGCAGGTGAGAGAAGGTCTTCCCGGCCGGGGGCCTTCGGAGCTGCACCGGATCGACTTCGTCTCGGAGGACCTGCGAGAGGACTTCTTCCTGATCGACACCCATCGGGAGCGCTTCTTGGCCCCGTCCAAGGCGTTCGCTCGCCGAGGGTGGATGGTCCAGTCCGTCGAGGAGACAGACCGCGTGGAGGAGGTCTACTGCGCCGAGGTCGAAGACGGCCACGCGTTCACCCTCGAGGACAACATCCTCACCGGCAACTGCTTCGGCTGCCAGGAGGGCGGCGACGTCATCTCCTTCCTGATGAAGCACGACGGCCTCTCCTTCGGCGAGGCGGTGGAGAGCCTCGCGGACAAGTACGGCGTGCAGCTGCGGCGTGAGGAGGACCCTGGCGGTGGAGGTGGCGGTCGCAGCGGCGCCCCGGAGCGACCGCGCGGCCCAGCCCGCGCGCGGCTGGTCGAGGCCAACAGGCTCGCCCAGGAGTTCTACGCCGAGCAGCTCGCGACCCCTGACGCGTTGGTGGGCCGGCAGTTCCTCGGGGAGCGCGGCTTCGACCAGGCCGCGGCCGCGCAGTTCGGGGTGGGCTTCGCCCCGCGCGGCGGTGAGGTGCTGCTGCGTCACCTGCAGCAGAAGGGCTTCCGCGAGGAGGAGCTCGTCGCCGCCGGGCTGGTCGCGGTCGGGAGGTCGGCGTACGACCGGTTCCGAGGGCGCCTGCTCTGGCCCATCCGCGAGGCCAACGGCGACACCATCGGGTTCGGAGCCCGCCGGCTCTACGACGACGACCGCAACGAGGCGAAGTACCTCAACACCCCGGAGACGTCCCTCTACAAGAAGAGCCAGGTGCTCTACGGCCTCGACCTCGCCCGGCGCGAGATCGCGAAGTCGATGCAGGCTGTCGTCGTCGAGGGGTACACCGACGTGATGGCGTGCCACCTCTCCGGCGTGCCGACCGCGGTCGCCACCTGCGGCACCGCCTTCGGTGACGAGCACGCGCGGGTGCTGCGGCGGTTCCTGCTCGACCACGAGCAGCTCCGCGGCGAGGTGATCTTCACCTTCGACGGCGACGCCGCGGGACAGAAGGCAGCGATCCGGGCCTTCGAGGGCGACCAGAACTTCGTGTCGCAGACCTACGTCGCGGTCGAGCCCACCGGTCTCGACCCGTGCGACCTGCGGCTGCAGCAGGGGGATGCGGCCGTGCGCGAGCTGATCGCGCGCCGGGTACCGCTCTATCGCTTCGTGCTCGGCAACGTCGTCAGCAAGTACGACCTCGACCGCGCCGACGGGCGCGTGGACGCCCTGCGGGAGGCGGCGCGCCTGGTGTCGAGCATCCGCGACCGGTCGAAGGTCGACGCCTTCTCCCGCGAGGTGGCCGGCATGATCGGCGTCGACGTCGAGGAGGCGCGCTCCGAGGTCAAGCGCGCCCAGAACCGTGCGGCCCGTCCCGACCAGCACAGGCAGACCGGTCGCCCCGCCGCCGACGCTCCGCCCCCGCAGCCGCCGCCTCGGCAGCAGCTGCCCGACCTGCGCGACCCGCGGTTCTCGCTCGAGCGCGACACCCTCAAGCTCGTCATCCAGGTGCCGGCGTTGGTGGGGCGCACGGCGGCCGAGGTCGGTCCCAACGACTTCCTGCACCCCACGTACCGCGCCGTGTGGGAGCTGATCACCAAGGCCGGTGGGCCGTCGTCGGCGACGGCGGACTGGTCCTCCCGGCTGCGCGACGCCGCCCCCGACCCTGCGGTCTCCGGCGCCATCGCGGCGCTCACCGTCGAGCCGCTGCCGACGGCCCGCCAGCCCGACGAAGCCTACGTCGCCATGCACGTCTACCGACTCCAAGAGCTGACGGTCAACCGCCGGATCGCCGAGGTGAAGTCCAGGCTGCAGCGCACCAACCCTGTGGAGCACCCGATCGACTACAACCGCATGTTCGGCGAGCTCGTCGCTCTCGAGCAGCACCGCCGGACGCTGCGCAACAAGGTGGTCGGCACCCCGTGAGGACGCCGTGAGCCCGCTCCGCGGAGGCCGGCGCCCCGGCGTACCCGTGGCAGCGGGGGAGAAGGTGCTCGCCTCGGCCGGCGCGACCGACGGCCGCGTCGCCGCCGGCACCCGCGACGCGTTCTACGTCCACTCGGACGCCGGGACCGTCCGGGTGCCGTGGGAGCAGGTCGAGGCCGCCGACTGGGACGCCGACACGTCGGTGCTCCGCGTGAGCGAGGTCGGCTCGTGGGGAGAGGCCCGTCCGGAGCACGTGCTCACGCTCGACGATCCAGGGCGGCTCCTCGAGCTGGTCCGCGAGCGGGTCACCGCGACCGTCGTCCTCCAGCGGCACATCCCCGTCTACGGCCGGCGCGGCCTGCGTGTCATCGCCCGCCGCGCCCCCGGCGGCGACCGCCGGGTCACCTGGATCTACGAGTACGACGCCGGCGTCGATCCCGACGACCCCGAGGTCCGCGAGACCGCTCGGGCCGCCCTGGCCCAGGCGCGCGAAGAGGTTGGCCTTGCCTGATTTCAGGGAGGCGTCGACTGCTTGCTAGCCTGTGCGGGCTGCACGCAGCGGTCCCCTGTAGCTCAACTGGCAGAGCATTCGGCTGTTAACCGGAGGGTTGTTGGTTCGAGTCCAACCGGGGGAGCCAACGATCGAAGCGGCCCGCCAGGCGACCTGTCGCCGGGCGGGCCGTTTCGCGCTCCCAGGTGGTGGTTGGCGAGCGGCTGTTCGGCGGCTGGGTCAGCCCGCGTAGCTGACCGGCACGCCGGCGTACGGCCACGACGTCACGAGGCCCAGGGCCCGGGTCCGCACGAACGGGTCCGCCTGCTTGTAGAGCCACGGGCGGCCGAACCAGAGGTACGCATCGACGTACGCCGTCGCGAGCGCGTTGGTCTCCGGGGAGAGTCCCCACGCGGGGTTGGCCACGTCGGTGGTCGGCGGGATGCCGAGCGTCACGCAGATGCGGGGGTCGAGCGGCGAGCTGCAGACGCGGGCGTTCTCGGCGTCGACGCCGTCGTAGGTCCCGAAGTCGAACGGCTTGCCGTTCGAGGACGTGTTGATCACGACCTTCTTGCCGGGCATGCCGAGCGTCTCGAGCGCCTGCACGACGGCAGCGCCGCGGGCCACCTCGTTGGTGGTGGAGGAGTAGTGCGTGCTGTTCAGCGCGATGCCCCGGGCGTACTGGATCCCGGCCGGCAGCAGGAACTTGAGCACCGCGTCGACGCCGCCCTTGGTCGGGTGCGGCCAGTCGGCGGCGCCGACGTCGATGTAGACGCTGGTGTTGGGCAGGGCGCTGAGCACCCGGGCGGAGTAGGCGATCAGCTTGGACGGGATCGTCGAGCCTCCGGGCGTGCAGAGCGCGAAGGGGCCGTCGGGCTGCAGCACGATCGCCGTGTGGGCGGTGCCGATGGCGGCCGCGAAGCGGTTGGTCCAGTCGCGGTAGGACCTCTTCTCGGCCCGCGTGGGCAGACGGCTGCAGGCTCGCTCTTCCCACGGGTTCACCCGGAACACCGTCATCTGGACCAGCGCCTCGGGGTTGCCGGCCTGCGCGCTCTTGACGTAGTCGCGGACCTTGCGGCCGATCTGGGCGTTGGGGATCCAGCCCCCGAACCACTTGCCCTTCGGCGTGAGGGCGATCCGTCCGAGCAGCGCCTTGTCGGTGCCCGTCGCGCTGGCCCACGGCTGCCAGGCCTGGTCGAGACGCCCCTGGTAGACGCCCCACGGGCGCCCGGCCAGCGGGTTGAGCTCGTCGGCCGCCTGAGCGGTCGAGGCAGCGGCGGTCGAGGCAGCGGCGTTCGGGGTGGGGGCGTTCGGGGTGGGGGCGTCCCGGGTGGGGGTGGCGACCGCGGAGGTGAGCGGGGTGAGCGCGGTCAGCACGGCGGCTGCCGCGACGAAGGCGCGCAGGGGTCGATACATGGAGGATTCCTGCCGATGGGGGGCGGCGTGTCGTCTTGACTAGGGGGTGTTTCCACCATAGATGAGGCTGTTGGTGCGTGTGTGGTTTCGCCGGAGATCGCCCGCGAGGCTCCTCGGTCACCCCGCCGGTCACCCCGCCGGTCACCCCGTCGGCATCACGGTCCGGCCTGGGTCAGCAGCTCGGCGGGCACCCACTCGGTCACCGTGCTCCAGCGGCCCGGGCGCAGCTGCGCGGCGTACACCACCAGTCCCTCGAAGCGGCCGCGCTCGACCTTGCGCCACTCCAGCAGCAGACCGGGCGAGGGGCGGCTGCCATCCACCGGCACGGCCACCCAGCAGTGCCGGGCGGGGGAGTCGACCGAGAACCCCTCCGGCTCGTACGACGGGCGGTCGACCGGCGCGGCCGGCGAGCCACCGGCGCGGACGCGGTCGCGAAGCGGAATCCCGGACCCGCTGCCGTACCCGCCTCGCGCCATGGGCTCAGGTTAGAACACCTGTTCGAGCAACGGGAGGGGAACGACCTCCTGGACTACTCGCCCCAGCCCATCGGGAACACCTCGAAGGCAGCGCCGAAGGCGACGCCCAGGCGCTGACCGGTCTGTCGGCCGAAGCCCTCCAGGAACTCGCGCGGGTCCCAGTCCTCCCAGCCGAGTCCCTCGATGTACGCCGCGTGGGCCACCAGCGAGTCCACGCCGGCATCGAAGGTGTCGGTGGTGTCGACGCCGTGGGTGGAGTCGGGGGAGTTGGCGGCCCAGACCGCCCGGACCCCGCCCCAGGGCTCCAGCCCGTCGGTGAGCTGGTCGGTGAAGATCCAGCGGTTGCCGGCGTCGCGCACCGCATCGAGGACGGCCTTCCCGACCGCGATGTGGTCGGCCTGGTTGAGGTTGCGCCCGCCCCACGTGTCGCGGAAGTTGCCGGTGACGACGATGTCGGGGCGATGCTTGCGCACCATCTCGGCGATGACCCGCCGCAGCGGCACGCCGTACTCGATGACGCCGTCCTGCAGGCCCAGGAACTCCACGATGGACACGCCCACGACCCGCGCCGACTCGACCTGCTCGGCTTCACGCACGGCTCTCGCCTCGTCCGGGTGCATGCCGTCGATCCCGGCCTCGCCGGAGGTCACCATGCAGTAGACGATGTCCTTGCCCTGTCCGGACCAGCGAGCGATCGCTGCGGCGGCGCCGAACTCGAGGTCGTCGGGGTGAGCGACGACGCAGAGCATGCGCGACCAGTCTTCGGGCAGGGCCTCGAGGGGTTCGGGTGCGTCAGCCATGAGCGCAGCATGCCCGATAAGCGGTTGGCGCGGGCGTCCGGCTCGGCTTGGCTGGACGCATGGCCACGACAACGCTCCACATCGTCGAGGTCGATCCTCACGACGACCACCTGCTGCGGGCGTTCTGGGACAACGAGCAAGTCGCCCAGCGGGCCGAGCGCCGGGATCCCGTGCTGCGGACCTACGACGCACTGACGGCGACCATGCGTGACCCGTCGCCCTACTACGGGCGGGTGCTGCTGGCGGCCGTGGACGGGGACGAGCTCATCGGTGGGGTGGACGTCTCGTGGCCACTCCAGGACAACACCCACCTCGGCGAGATCGAGGTCAACGTGCGTCCGGACCGGTGGCGGCAGGGGATCGGCCGCCTGCTCCACGAGACGGCGATCGGACGGCTGCGCGCGCAGTCACGGACCACGGTGATCGGCGAGGCCTGCGAGAGCCCGGACGGGGACGGCCCGGCCGTGCCCTTCGCGACCGCGCTCGGCTACGCGTCGTCGCACCTGGAGCACCACCTGGTGCTGGCGCTCCCGGCCGACGTCGAGGAGCTCCCGCCGGACGCCGCCTACACCGTGGTCACGTGGGCCGAGCGCTGCCCCGACGAGCACGTGGCGGCGTACGTCGCCATGCGCAACCAGATGGAGACCGACGTCCCGATCGGGGACCTCGAGCTCGAGCCGGTGCTGCTCGACGAGGAGCGGGTGCGGGTCTCGGAGGCGCGGACGGCGCGGTCGTACCAGCGGCTCGTCGCCGCCGCTCTCCACGATGCGGGCGGCGCGATGGTGGGCTACTCCGAGCTGTTCCTGCCGCACGGCGAGACCTACGCCCAGCAGGACGACACCCTGGTGATGCCGGACCACCGGGGAAGCCGGCTGGGGCTACGTCTCAAGCAGGCGAACCTCGCCCTGCTCCACCGCGACCACCCTGAGCGCAAGCTCCTGCACACGTGGACCGCCCCGGGCAACGCGGCGATGATCCGCACCAACGAGCGCTTCGGCTTCCGCGTCGTGGAGCGGATGCACGAGATGCAGCGAAAGATCTAGCAGGCCCTAGCTGGCGTAGCGGCCGTCCGCACGCACCTGGGTCTGACCGCAGGTGGCGCACTCCTCGTCCCGGCCCACGCCGAAGTCGTCGTAGAGCATCTCGCGCAGCACCCACACGTGCTCCGCACAAGGAGTCTTGACGTCCATTCGGCCTCCCGGTCGGCTGATCCAGGACCTATGTACCCGGTGACCCACCATCGCATGCCACCGCCCGCTTCGACGGCACCCATCCACGCCGCGCGCGGCGCGCGTGTCCTCACGGGTGTGCCCTAGGCTCGGCGCCCTCAGGGCGGTAGCTCAGTCGGTCAGAGCAGAGGACTCATAATCCTTGGGTCGTGGGTTCGAGCCCCACCCGCCCTACTCCCCGCTCGTACGACTTCGCCTGGTGACACCTACTTCGGCTGATGGGGTGCATCTCGGTTCGGTGCACCGCAAGACCGTGCACGGTGGTGGGGCGAGCACGCGGCGAGCGGGCTCGAGTCCGCCTGCCACTACTGCGTGTTCACTTATCGAACGTGGGCGAGTCATCGGCTCCCTCTTGACGACCATGCGCAAGTTCGAGCATTGTGCATTACGTTGCGCGCGACGCACCTCTGTTGCCCCATACGCAACGACGGGTTTCGGGCTGAGACGAGCCGGGACACGGACAGTGGCACCCTCCCGGAAGTGAGCCGACGTTGAAGTTTGCAAGCCATGCCCGTTCACGCGTCCTCGTCGTCATGGCGCTGCTGTTGAGCCTCGGGGTCGCGACCGCACCAGCCCTGGCGAAGGACGGGATTGTCCTCCAGGCAGCTCTTCCGACGGCCGCCGGCGACAGGGTCGTCCAGGACGACCCCGACAACCCCATCAAGTTCTCCATCGACGAGGCCATCGCCAACGGGAGCGTCTCGACACAGGACCTCTACATCGGCACCGTGAAGTCTTACCTCGGGGAGAAGGCGGACGGGAAGACGCCCGTCTTCGGGGAGGGTTTCGGAGTCCACCCCTACGACATCCTCATCATGAACGACCGGGTCGGCATCGTCTTGGCTGCGGGGACCGATGACCCCTGGGGCTATCCCGGCGGCTCGATCCTGGACGCCGGTCGGGTCACGGTGCCCGAGGGCAGTCCTGACCTGAGGAACGCCACCTTTGGCGACGACACCGTGCTGACGGCTCAGTTCCTCTTCAACACCTGGGATGCCTGGGCCCCGTCCAACGCCGGCATGGTCTCCTTCGACCTGGTCAACTACAACTTCGAGACCAAGGCGATCGACGACGTCAACGGAATGCCGGCGGTGCAGGCGACTCGCAAGTTCACCGTCCCCTACAACCTCAACGGCGTCTCCACTCCGCGCGACCTCGACGTGGTCTCGTACTACAGCATCGCGCCCGACAAGGACTACGCCTACTGGTTCGACACCGTCCACAACAACGGGGACGCCTTCTCCACGGAGGCGCTCAACGAGGTGGTGATCTCCAACAAGGGCAGCGTGGGCATCGACACGAAGACGGTGGGCGCTCTCAGCGCCGCCAACACCTTCAACTTCGTGACGGACGAGAATGGACAGCCCACGAAGCAGTTCTCCACGACCATGATCTCTCCGGGAGAGAACCTCGGCTCGGACGGAAGGTCGCACCCCTTCAGCGGGTTCACCGGGGCACGGGGCTATCGCGAGCTCATGTTCTCGCCCGCGAACCGTCCCTACGTCGCGGGCGAGACGCGGCTCTACGAGTCCTACCTGATGATCGACGACCGCGCATCTTGGCAGAAGGTCTACGACTTCTGGGCGGACTACAAGGGCCTGGACACCTTCAACGTCTCCGGGACCGTGACCGATGCCTCCGGAGCTCCGGCGGCATATCCCACCGTCATCGTCAATCGCGGGGGCGCGCTGTACGGCTCGGTGGTCGGCGACGCTGACGGGCACTACAGCATCGACCTGCCCGAGGAGAGCACGACGCAGACCTACACCCTGCGCGTCGAGAAGAAGGGCACTGTTCCCTCGACGCCCAGCGCCAACTTCACCAGTGAGACCGTCCCCTCGGGAGGTCTCGACCTGCAGACGGGTGCCCAGAAGGTGCCGGTGACGTTCACCTTCAAGGACCAGAACGGCGATCCCGTCTGGGGACGGATCTCCGTGGGTGCCCTCCCGCAGATGATCTACACCGGGGAGAACTACTACTTCTCGGACCGCAACGCGGACGGAACGGCCAAGAAGGGCGTGGTCACCGCGATGGTCGCGCCGGGCAACTACTCGGCCACTGCGTGGGGTGAGGGCTACGGCTTCTACTCCTACACCACGAACCCCCAGACGTTCTCGCGGACCGTCACCGGCAACACGGCGACCGATCCGACCCAGACCGTCGTCATCAACAAGCCGCTGAGTGCTCCCACGGACTGGTTCGGTGTCGACAACCACCACCACGGCGGGCGCATGGATGCGTTCTCGCCGCCGGAGGTGTCAGCGAATGCGCAGATGACCGCCGGACTGGAGGTGCTGTCCCTGGCTGACCACCAGTTCGTCCTGGACAACTGTCCCGTCTACAACCTGTCCCGCAAGTTCGGGGCCATCGGCTACATGCCCAACGAGGAGATCACGCCGAGCTGGGCCCACCACAACATGATGCCGCTGACCGCTTACGCCTACGACCGCTTCCGCGACTGCGACCAGGTCAACCCCATCATCAACACGAACACCAACCACCAGGGCATCCTCGACGACGCCCACGAGCACGGCATTGCCATCGGCGTCAATCACCCGAACAGCTCCTACGGACTCTTCCTCGCCGACGACGACCGCACGGTGCCGGGTGGCATGAGCGGGGACTTCGACGGCATCGAGATCCAAGGCTTCGGCGTGAGGACCATCAACGAGGCCTTCGGTTTCTGGAGCGCGTTCCTGTCCGGCGCAACCCGTCGCGGGGTGGAGGTGAACAGGCCCCATTACATCCACGGGTCCACCGACATCCACGACTCCGGCCAGGGAACGGGCAGCGGTGGCCAGCGGTCGTACGTCCACGTGGCCGATGGCAAGGCCAAGAGTGCAGCGGACTTCGACGCCTTCTCGCTCGAGTTCAGCAGGAGCCAGGCGGCCGGTCACAGCTTCGTCTCCAACGGAGCCCTCATCACGCCGACCAGTGGCAAGGTGTTCGGCAACACCTACAGGGCGGACCAGACCGGATCCTTCACGGCCGACTTCAACGTGAAGGCGCTGAACAACATCACCGACATCTACGTCTTCGGCAGCACCGGGACGGGGACCTCGACGGGCGGGTTCAACGGACTCAACAACCTGATCTCCCGCACCACCTACACGGGTGCCGACCTGGCCACGTCCAAGGACTTCACCCTCAAGGTGGACGGGGTCCAAGGCAAGCAGTGGTTCGCCCTCGCCGCTGTCACCGCCACCGGCAACCGACGTGCCATCACCAACCCCATCTGGGTGAACGGGCCGGACGTCCCAGCCACGCAGACGATCACCGAGATCGAGCCGATCATCAGCTTCCCGGAGATCCCGGTCGTCGGCGACGTCGTCGAGCAGCCGCGAACGGCGATCCTGACCACCAGCCCGTGGTCGGGCTTCCTCTTCGCCGACTGGAAGCTCGCGGGTGGCAACTTCGGGTCGAAGGCGAAGAAGAACCTGAACTACGTCTACACGCTCACCTTCGAGGCGCCGAGCGGCTACGTGTTCGACCCGGCACTGAACGACCCCAAGGCCGGGGTCCTGGTGGACAACGACGGCGTGCGGAGCAGGCTCATCTATCGCCGGCACCTCAAGGCGCTCCCTGGGTCCAGATGACCTTGCGACCTCGCTGAAGAGCCTCGAGCAAGTGGTCGGGGTGCTCCATCACCCGGTTCGGTCGGTCTCCGGGGACGGGGGTGGTGAGTGGCGCGTGGCCCTCGTCGAGAGGGCGGCGCACGCGCTGAACTACAGCCACCCCGGAGAGCTGGCCGGCCTCATCGAGCGTTGGCTCCCTCTCACGCGGTGGTGAGCCGCCGCCGCAACCGGTCCCGCTCGGTCCGCAGCCGGCGTACCTCCTCCTCCAGCCTCAGCACCCGGGCGATGCCGGCGAGGTTGAGACCATCAGCCAGCAGATCGCGAATCCGGTGCAGCCGCGCCACGTCGTCGTTGCTGTAGAGGCGGGTCCCGCCCGGTGTGCGGTCGGGCTCGACCAGCCCGCGCCGCTCGTAGACGCGCAGGTTCTGGATCTGCAGGGAGGTCATCTCGGCGGCGACCGAGATGGCGTAGACGCCGCGCGACTGGTTGTCCATGTCACTCCTTGCATTTTTCTGCGGGAAGAGTTACAAAGAATATGTAACCAGCGATACAGGTTACCTGCATCAGTTCATCACCCTAGACGACATGCAAGGAGGAAACCGAGATGTTGCTCCGAACCGCTGACCCCTTCCGCGACTTCGACCGTCTGGCCGCGCAGCTGCTGGGCTCGACGGGGACGACCAACCGCCCGGCCGTCATGCCGGTCGATGCCTGGCGCGAGGGAGACACCTTCGTCCTGGAGTTCGACCTGCCCGGTGTGAGCGCCGAGTCCATCGACCTCGACGTCGAGCGCAACGTGCTGACCGTCCGCGCTGAGCGTGTCGGCCGCAACGGCGACTGGGAGATGTTGGCCTCCGAGCGCCCGCGGGGCATGTTCAGCCGCCAGCTGGTGCTCGGCGACAACCTCGACCTCGAGCGCATCGAGGCGTCGTACGACGCCGGCGTGCTGCGTCTGACCGTCCCGGTCGCGGAGAAGGCGAAGCCGCGCAAGATCGAAATCGCGTCCGGAGCGGAGCGCACCGCCATCGAGGCCTGAGGCGCCGCAGCACGGAGCACTGGAGCGGAGCCCCCGGTCGCCGGCCGGGGGCCCGCGCGCGTCCGGGGTGCAGCGCGCGTCCGACGTACCTTGTCCTCATGGCTGACCGGTCGATCGTCGCGCTGACACCCGAGACCTGGCCCCTGTTCGCCGACCTCGTCGAGCGGCAGGGCGGTCTCTTCGGCGGCTGCTGGTGCGTGTGGTTCCACCCCGAGAGCGAGCTGCGCGACGGGACCAAGGACGGCAACCGCAACGCCAAGGAGCACTGGGTGCGCGAGGGCGTCGCGCACGCTGCGCTGGTCGTGGAGGACGGCCGGGCGCTGGCCTGGGCCGAGTACGGATCGCCGGCCGAGCTGCCCAACATCCACCATCGCAAGCAGTACGACGCCGAGAAGGAGCGCGACGCCGACTGGCGGGTGACCTGCATCCAGGTGGCGAAGACCCATCGTCGCCAGGGGCTCGCCGAGACGGCCCTGCGTGGCGCGCTCGACCTGATAGCGGCAGCCGGGGGCGGACTGGTCGAGGGGTACCCGCACGACATGGCCCTGAAGGACTTCAAGAAGGTCTCGGCGTCCTTCATCTACAACGGCACCCGCCGCATGTATGAACGGGTCGGCTTCACCTACGTCCGGCCGAAGGGCCAGTTCAACTGCGTCATGCAGCTCCAGGTGGACGCGGCCTGACCGGGACGGCAGGGTCCGACGATTCGGCGGGCGCGGTTGCCCGAACCGCCCACCGAACGTCGTCGAGCGGTCAGCCGCCCCCGCCGCTGGTCCAGTAGGCGCCTCGGTTGCCGTGACGTCCCTCGGTGGCGTCGGGGCCGGCGCGTCTGTCGTTGCGGCCCCGGTAGCGGTAAGCCGCCCACGCGACGAACAACACGGCCACGATCAGCAACACCCAGCCCATGACGATCCCTCCGTCGGCCTTGGAGGGTTTTCAGCCTACGCCTCACCAGCGTCAGGGCGGGGATGTCGAGCCAGGGACCAGCCGTCCGCCCGGATAGCGGATGCCGAGGGTCTCGCGCTACCGGTCCGGATGCGTGACGATGCATCGGTGAACCTGCGCCTGCTCCGCAACGGAGCGCTCGTCCGCGCGTTGCTGTCCTTCGGAGCGGCGTACACCGCCGAGTGGGCGTTCACCGTGGCGCTGACCCTCGTCGCCTTCGCGGACGGCGGCGCGTTCGCCGCGGGCCTGGTGGGCATGCTCCGGTTGCTGCCGTCGGCGGTGCTGGCGCCGGTCATCTCGGTGTACGCCGACCGGCTGCCCCGCGAGCGGGTGCTGATGGCGTCCAGCCTGGTGCGGGGGTTGGCGACCCTGGCCTGCGGACCGGCGCTCATCTGGGGATGGTCGACGGCTGTCGTCTACGTCCTCGCGATCGTCTCGACCGTGGCGTTCACTCCGTTCCGGGCCAGCCACTCCGCGCTGATGCCGTCGCTGTGCCGCACCCCGGACGAGCTCACGTCGGTCAACGTGGTCCGTGGAGCGCTGGACTCCGTGAGCGTGGTCCTCGGCCCCTTGGTGGCCGCGGTCCTCGTGGCTGTCGGGGACGTGTCGTCTGTGTTCGTCTTCGCCGGCGTGTGCGGACTGTTGTCAGCGGTCCTCCTGCTGGGGCTGAGCTACGAGCGGCTCGCGGTGAAGGAGCACCCGCAGCGGCACCTCGTCGGCGAGATCCGGGAGGGGCTGCACGCGATCAAGGCGTACGACGGCGTCGCGACCGTGGTCGGCTTCGTGGCCTTGCAGTGCGTGATCCGCGGCGCGTTCAGCGTCTTCGTGGTGGTGCTCGCCATCGACCTGCTCAACGGCAACGACGCAGCCGTCGGCGTGCTTCAAGGAGCCGTCGGCGTGGGCGCGATCGTCGGCAGTGTCGTCTGCTCCAAGCTGGTCGGCAGCCGCCGGATGACCAGGTGGCTCGCGGTGGGTGTCTCCCTGTGGGGACTGCCCTTGGCCGTCATGGGCCTGGTCCCGCAGTACGTCGTCGCGCTCTCCATCGCCTGCGTCATCGGGGTGGGCAACGCGCTGGTCGACGTGACGGCGTTCACCTTGCTGGCCCGGATGGTCCCGGACTCCGTGATGGCGCGGGTCTTCGGCCTGCTCGAGAGCTTCGGCGCGCTCGCGGTCGCTGTGGGTTCGCTGGGCGCGCCCGTGCTGATCGCCCTCCTCGGCCCGCGCGCCGCACTCGTGGCCTTCGGCGCGCTGGCGCCGGTCGTCGGCCTGCTGTGGTGGCGTCGCCTCACGTCGATCGACGCGAGCGTGGCCGTCAGGACCGACGCGATCGAGCTGCTGCGGCAGGTGCCGATGCTCCGCCCCCTCCCGGTGCCGGTCATCGAGCGGCTCGCCATCGCGGTCGACCACGCGGTGGTGGCCGAGGGAGCCAACGTGTTCGCGGCCGGCGACGCCGGCGACTGCTTCTACGTGGTGGCGAGCGGCACCGTCGAGGTGCTCGACGACGCCGAGCTGGTCCGCACGATGGGTCACGGCGAGGGCTTCGGCGAGATCGCGCTGCTGGGCGGGACCACGCGCACGATGACCGTCCGCGCTGCCGAACCGGTCGACCTCTACGCCATCTCCGCCGACGAGTTCCTCGCCGCGGTCACCGCCATCGGGGAGTCGCGCTCGGCCGCCGACGCGGCCCGCTCGGCGTACCTCTCCTTCGCCCCTGGCGCTGCCATCGACTCGACCACCGACTCGACCACCGACGCGGCCTGAGCCCCCCCACCTCGAGACCTGCGGAGACCAGGCCCAGCTTGCCGAGCAGGTCACCGGCCACCAGCTCCAGGATCAACCCGGTGTCTCTCCGGCGATGAGGAACGACTCACCGTCGTCCTGGAGCCGCAGCTCGACCTCGTCGTCGAAGCCGTCCCCTCCGTCACGTGAGTAGCTGACGCTGTACTGCACGGTGCCGGACTGCGGATCGGCCCCGATGTCGGTCACGTCCGCTCCGTCGACGGGGTCCCAGAACTTCTTGTACTTGCCGAAGCCGCCGCTGGCCTTCTGGAAGTCCGGCGTGAGCATGCCCCACGCTGCTGCAGGGTCGTCGACGACGGTCTGCAGATAAGTCTGCACGAAGTCGGTCATCGCCTGGGCACGCACGCCGTCGTCGCTGGGACTCTCCGTGGGCTCGGACTGCGAGGGCGTCTCCTCCGGCGTCTGGCTCGTGCCGTCGGCTCCCGAAGGGGGCGTCTGGCCACCGTCTCCGTCCGGGCCACCGACGACGAGCGCGGTGACGATGACGGCGATCACCACGAGCGCGACGACGCCCAGGACCGGCAGCAGCGGGCTGCGTCGGCGCCGGGAGTACGCCGGCCCGGCCGGCCTCGGTGCGGCGACGGGCTGGGGCGTCGGGGGAGAGGTGAGGACGGCCGTCTGCTCGACGCCGGGGAGCGGCGCCGCGGCGGCGACCCGAGTCGGTTCGCTCTTCGGCGGGCCGCTCTGCAGGAACCGCTGCACGTCGCGCATCGTCCAGCGGTCGTCGGGGTTCTTGGCCATCGTCGCGACCATCAGCGGCGCCAGCCACCCGGGATGGCCGGGCCGCGGCGGGTCCTCGTTGACGATGCGGAACATCGTGCCCATCACGTTGTCGGCCACGTGGTAGGGCGGTTGGCCCTCCAAGGCGTGATAGAGCGTCGCCCCCAGTGACCAGACGTCGGCGGCGTCCGTGGCCGTCTGTCCGGACGCCACCTCGGGAGCGAGGTACGCCGGCGAGCCGGTCACCAGGCCGGTCTGGGTCAACGACGCGTCCGCCTCCGCTCGTGCGATGCCGAAGTCGGTGAGCTTCACCTGGCCCGTCTCGGTCACCAGGATGTTGGACGGCTTCACGTCGCGGTGGATGATGCCCGCCGCGTGCGCCTCGGCCAGCGCCTCGGCGGCCTGGCCCAGCAGGGCGGCGGCGCGGTCGGGTGGCATGGGGCCGTCTCGTCGGACGAGCGCGGCGAGGTTGAGTCCCTCGACGAGCTCCATCACCAGCCACTGCTCGTCCGCCTCGTCGACCAGGTCGTAGACCGCCACCACGTGCGGGTGGTTCACCCGCGCGGCCAGCTTGGCCTCGCGCTCGGCTCGCGCCAGGTCGGGGAGGTCGGCGCCCGGTGACATGCCGATCTTCTTCAGGGCGACCTCGCGGCCGAGCAGCTCGTCGCGACCGACCCAGACCGCGCCCATCCCACCTCGACCTATCTCGCGGTCGAGCGAGTAGCGGCCGGCGATCACGTCTCGACATCTTAGGTGGGTGGTCCTGGTGGCCCTACCTGCGCAGGGGTGGGCGCAGCACGCCGAAGACCATCGCGCCCAGCACGGGCACGAGCGGCAGGTACCACCGCACGGTGCCGTCGTCCGCCGCGATGCCCCAGTCCGCGAGCAGGCCGAGCGCCGCGCAGGTCGCGGCCATGGAGAGCAGCGGGAGCAGGGCGGGGGGAGCCGGCCGGTCGTCACCGGGCACCCGCTCGAAGCGGCCGAGCAGGAGCACGAACACGGCCGTGACCGAGCCCAGCACCGCGAACCACACCGGGCGGGTGAGCCACCACGTCGAGGTCAGCGGCTCCTCGCGGAGGCCGGCGCCGTCGAGGGCCAGGGACACCGCGACCACGATGCCCAGCGCGGTCAGGTGCCAGAGGTAGACCGTCATGATCCGGCTGTTGACCAGGATCGTCGCCATCCACACACGTCGCCGGGCGGTCAGCCTGGCCAGCGCCGGCTCGAGCGCGAGCACGGCGCCGGCTTGCAGGATCCCGAGGAACCCGAGGGTGACCCGGGTCGGGTACGCGTTGTTCACGCCGTGCCCGCCGACGCCGACCATCGAGACCCCGTAGGGACCCACGCGCACCAGGAGCAGCAGCCCGACCAGTCCGACCAGGGCGAGCAGGAGGCGGCGTCCGGTGCTGGCGAGATCGCCGTCGAGCCAGGCGTAGCCGAGCTGGTGCACGGCAGCCCACACCACGAGGTAGTTGACGAAGCCCAGCAGGAAGAGGTCGTTGCCGATGCTCACGAAGTCGACCAGGCCGCCCAGCGCGAGACCTGCGCCGACGGTGGCCCAGCCCCACCGCTCCCACAGACGCAGCGTGAGTGGTGCGACGGACACGACGACGACGTACGCCGCCAGGAACCAGGTCGGCACCAGCGACGCGCGGCTGGCGATACGCAACGTCTCGCCGCTGGCGCCGAGGGCGTGGGCGACCGGGGCGACGACGGCCCAGAAGACCATGAGCGGCAGCACCGGGATGGTGAGGCGGCGCAACCGACCGCGCAGCCAGCCACCGTACGTCGTGCCGCGGGCGGCGGCCGAGCGCCAGGAGAGGGCGTTGGAGTAGCCGCCGACGAGGAAGAAGACCGGCATCACCTGGACGACCCAGGTGAGCGGGTGCGTCCAGGTGGCCAGCTCGAGCAGGTCCGCCCTGTGCAGCACGGGGAGGTCGCCACCTTCGTCGACGTAGACGGCCGCGACCGTCCAGTGGCCCAGCACCACGACCAGGATCGCGGCGGCCCGGAGGAAGTCGACGACGCGGTTGCGGGAGTCGGGGGTCGCGTCCGCGAGTTCGCCGAGGCGGGACCCGCGTGCCTTGCGGGCAGGGCGGACGAGCGGCGTAGAGCTCATGACCCCACTCTCGATCCTGCGGCGTTGTCCGCGCCTGAGCATGCGCACCTGATATCGCGTCGAGGCGCCGCGGGGGAGTGGGGCAGACTTGGCCGGGTGACCGACGACAGTGGGACGAACGTCCTCGACGACCTCGAGTGGCGCGGCCTCGTCGCGCACTCCACCGACCGCGACGCGCTGCGCGCGGCGCTCGGCGAGGGCGGCGTCCGGTTCTACGTCGGTTTCGACCCGACCGCGCCGAGCCTGCACATGGGCAACCTGGTCCAGCTGACCACCGCGCGCCGTCTCCAGGACGCCGGCCACTCGCCGTACATCCTGGTCGGCGGAGCCACCGGGATGATCGGTGACCCGAGAGACTCCGGGGAGCGGGTGCTCAACACGGTCGAGACGGTGAAGGACTGGACCGAGCGCGTACGCCGCCAGGTCGCTCCGTTCGTGTCCCTGGAGGGCCCGCACGCCGCGACCCTGGTCAACAACTACGACTGGACCGAGCACCTGTCGGTCCTCGACTTCCTCCGTGACATCGGCAAGCACTTCCCGGTGAACCGGATGCTGGCCCGCGACGTCGTGCGCAGCCGGCTCGAGGACGGCATCAGCTACACCGAGTTCAGCTACGTCCTCCTGCAGTCGATGGACTACCTCAACCTCTACCGCGAGCACGGGGTGACCCTGCAGTTCGGCGGCTCCGACCAGTGGGGCAACCTCACTGGTGGGGTGGAGCTGATCCGCAGGTCCGACGGTGGCAAGGCGCACGCCTTCGCGACGCCTCTGATCACCAAGGCCGACGGCACCAAGTACGGCAAGACGGAGGGCGGAGCTCTCTGGCTCGACCCGGAGATGCTGTCGCCGTACGCCTTCTACCAGTTCTGGCTCAACGTCGAGGACGACCAGGTCGGGCACCTGCTCCGTGTCTTCACGTTCTTGTCGGTGCAGGAGATCGAGGACCTGGAGCGCCAGACCGAGGAGAAGCCGTTCCTGCGCGCAGGACAGAAGGCTCTCGCGGAGGCGGTGACGACCTACGTCCACGGCGCGGCCGAGACCGAGCGCATCAAGGCCGCGTCGGCTGCGCTCTTCGGCTCGGGCGACCTGGGCGAGCTCAGTCCCGCGACCCTCGCGGCAGCGCTCCGCGAGGCGGGGGCCGTGCATGCCGACAAGGGCACCGGCATCGTCGACCTCTTCGTGGCCGCCGGGCTGGCCAAGAGCAAGGGCGAGGCCCGCCGCACGGTCGCCGAGGGTGGCGCCTACCTGAACAACGTGCGTGTCGAGGACCCCGACTTCGTGCCGGGCGACGCGGACCTGGTGGCGGGGTCGTGGCTGGTGCTCCGGCGCGGCAAGCGCAAGCTGGCCGGCGTCGAGCTGGGCTGAGACCGTGACCGGCTTCGACCAGGTCCTGCGCGACTACCTGGTCGACGGCGCCGGGGAGGGCACCTCGGCGGTCGAGGCGGGCTGGTCCGACGTCCGCTTCGCCCCCCACGTGCTCCGCGACGTCACCAAGGTCGATCTGGAGGCGGACCTGCTGGGTACGTCGGTGCGCGCTCCCTTCGCGATCGCGCCGACGAGCCTGCAGCGGGCCGTGCATCCAGAGGGCGACCTCGCCATGGCGCGCGCCTGCGCCGCTGAGGGCGTGCTGCTGGTGGTGTCCAGCAACACGGGGACACCTTTCGCCGGGATCTCCGCGACCGGGGTCGCGTGGTGGCTGCAGGTGTACTTGCCTGCCGACCGTGCTCTTGCGATCCCGCTCCTCGAGCGCGCCGTCGCCGCGGGGGCCGGGGCTGTCGTCCTCACCGTCGACACCCCGGTCGTGGGCAGCAAGCGGGGGCCTTCGGTGTGGGACTCGGTCGATCCTTCGCTGGTCCGGGTCAACTTCGACCCCGGTTACGACGACCTGCCCGGCTCCCAGAAGGCGACGGACCTCGGACCCGACGACATCGGCTGGCTGGCGGCACGGACCGGGCTGCCTGTCGTGGTCAAGGGGGTGCTGCGCGATGACGACGCGCGCCGCGCTGTTGACGCGGGGGTCTCCGCCGTCTGGGTCTCCAACCATGGTGGTCGCCAGCTCGACCGGGCGTTGCGCACTGCGCACGCGCTTCCCGCCGTCGCGCGGGAGGTCGGGGGCGCCGTGCCCGTCTACGTCGACGGGGGAGTCCGCTGCGGGCTGGACGTGCTGGCCGCAGTGGCGCTGGGGGCCGACGCCGCCTTCCTCGGTCGGCAGCCGATCCTGGCGCTCGAGCAGGGGGAGGCCGGTGTGGCGTCGTACCTGCGTCGCCTGCGCGACGAGACGACCGAGGCGTTCCGCCTGGCCGGCTGCAGCGACGTCGCCGACACGCGGGACGTCGCCGTCGTGCTGCCCCCAAAGGCCCTCTGACCTGCGACGACGAGATTGTGCCCCGCGTCACAAGGAGTCGATTTGCAAGGGGCCGCGTACTCACCTAGTGTTTCACCTCGTCGCCAGGGAGCGGCGGAGGGCAAGTCCGGTCAGGACGGGTTCTCGGCCCCCAGCGCAGATCCCCTCTCGGAGTTCCCGGCACCGTCGCGTTCGCGCGGGGTGCGGAGTTCTCCGGGTGGGAGTCGGACCAGTCCCGACAGCTTGGCCGTGCGCCGAGCTGAGGTGTGCGTCTGATGTTTGAGAACTCAACAGTGTGTTTGATAGTCGTTGAAGTTTGTGCGCGCCTGC
>NZ_BAAAQQ010000010.1:0-13619 GCF_039531755.1 Nocardioides bigeumensis | reverse complement strand
GTGCCACGCCATGGTCGAGACCCTCAAGGTCCCCGCCTGGAAAGCACGCCGGGTCGCCACCGCCACCCCCGCCTACGCCGGGACCAGCGAGCTCCACATCACCGGCGACACCCTCGGACTCACCCGCCTCTACCAACACGCCTGCCAACAAGCCAAGGAGGCCGCGAAGGCCGGCGACGACCGACCCCTCGGGGCCCGGAAAGCAGAAGCCCTCTGCGGACTCGTCGACACCCCGCCGGGCTCTCCTGACAGTCGCTGCGCAACCTCCTCGACCACCAGCGAGACGGTGCTCTACGTGCACGCCGACCTGACCGACCTCCTCGACGAACCCGTCGCCGTCGGCGAGGTCGAGAAGCTTGGCCCCCTCACCACCGCCAAGCTCCACGACTGGGTCGGCCACACCCGGGTGAAGATCCAACCCGTCATCTGGATGAACACCGGCCAAGCAGCCCACCCCGAACCCACCCTCGACCGCCACGACCCACCGGTCTCGACTTCGCTCGACCACCAGTGGGTAGAACCGACCGTCGACCGGCACGACCCACCGGTCTCGACTGCGCTCGACCACCGGTGGGTAGAACCGACCTTCGACCGTCACGACCCACCGGTCTCGACTTCGCTCGACCACCGGTGGGTAGAACCGACCTTCGACCGTCACGACCCACCGGTCTCGACTTCGCTCGACCACCGGTGGTCGAGCAGCGAGCCTGCGAGCGGAAAGTCGAGACCCCCCGGCTGCCAAGCCGAACCCCCACGGCCCACCCGGACAAACCAGCCCCTCCAAGCTCGCCGCCCTCTGCCGACGACACCACCGCGCCAAGACCGCAGGACTCTGGCGCTACACCCGCCTGCCCCAAGGCGGCTACGAGTGGACCGGACCCGGCGCCATCACCGCAGTGAGCTGATGGCCGCCTAGCCTGGGCGCGTGCCTCGGTCGGTCGCGTTCTTCCGCAACCTCAACCTCGGTCAGGGCTGGGCGCCGACCCGGCCACAGCTGGTGGCGGCGTACGAAGCAGCTGGCGCGACCGACGTCGACAACGTGCAGTCCAACGGGACGATCCTGTTCACGGCAGCAGCCCACGTCTCGACGACCCGCGCCGTCCTCGCGACTCTCAAGGACCTCACCGGCTACGCAGACATCGCCGTCGTCCGCACCGCCAACTGGGTCTGGTGCGTCGCGGAGGAGTCCGACGAGCTCGACCTTCCCGACGACGAGGCTCACGAGGTGGTGTTCTTCGACGCCAAAGTTCCCGTCGAGATCCCGTGGACGAGCCCGGACGGTCATCTGCGCATCCTCGGAGGTGGCGCCGGCTACGCCATCACGTCGTTCAAGCGCTACCCCCGTGGCCCGGGCAGCACCGCCGGGCCCACGCTGGAGCAGCTGACCGGGGTCAAGGGCACCGCCCGCGGCGTCAGCACGATCAGGCGCCTCGCGGCGCGGATCCGCAATGCACCGAGCTGACCCGAGAGGCCGGGAGCATGCCACCCGCCGCACGGAGCCCTGATCGCCCGTCCCTGGACGGCGCCCGCCTGAGGTCCGGCTGACGAGGTCCTGCGGCTGCGCCTCAGACCTCGGTGCGGCTGTCGGTGTCCTTGTTGCGGATGCCGATCTTGTTGCCGAGCCACACCAACGGGTCGTACTTCCGGTCGGCGACGCGCTCCTTCATCGGGATGATCGCGTTGTCGGTGATGTGGATGCCCTCGGGGCAGACCTCGGTGCAGCACTTGGTGATGTTGCACATGCCGAGGCCGGCCTGCTCCTGCGCCAGCTTGCGGCGGTCGTTGCGGTCGAGCGGGTGCATGTCGAGCTCGGCGTACCGCAGGAAGAAGCGCGGACCTGCGAAGTGCTGCTTGTTGTCCTCGTGGTCACGCACGACGTGGCAGACGTTCTGGCAGAGGAAGCACTCGATGCACTTGCGGAACTCCTGGCCGCGCTCGACATCGACCTGAGCCATCCGGCGCTTGCCGTCGTCGTCGCGCGGACCGAGGTCGGCGTACGGCAGCTCGCGGGCCTTGCGGTAGTTGAACGACACGTCGGTGACCAGGTCGCGGACGACGGGGAAGGTGCGCATCGGCGTGACCGTGATGGTCTCGGTCGGCTCGAAGTCCGACAGCCGTGTCATGCACAGCAGCCGCGGTCGCCCGTTGATCTCCGCCGAGCAGGAGCCGCACTTGCCGGCCTTGCAGTTCCAGCGGATCGCCAGGTCCCCCGCCTGCGTCGCCTGCACCCGGTGCAGGGCGTCGAGCACGACCTCGCCCTCGGAGACCTCGACGGTGAAGTCGGCGAGGTCGCCGCCTTCGGCGTCACCGCGCCAGATGCGCATCTTCAGCTCGTAGGCCATCAGGACTCCTCGAAGTACTTCTTGAGCTCGTCGGGCATCTCGGGCAACGGTTGTTCCTTGAGCACGACTCCGGTCCCGGCCTCGTCGAGGGTGACCACGAGGTTCTTCTTGCCCCACACGTCGTGGTCTGTCTTCGGGAAGTCGTCGCGGGTGTGGCCGCCCCGCGACTCCTTGCGGGCCAGCGCTGCCTTCGCGATGGACTCCGAGACCAGCAGCATGTTGCGCAGGTCGAGGGAGAGGTGCCAGCCGGGGTTGTACTGCCGGTGCCCCTCCACGGACATCGTCCCTACCCGCGCCTTGAGGGCCTCGATGGCACTCAGTGCCTCCTCGAGCTCCGGCGCGGTGCGGATGATGCCGACCAGGTCGTTCATCGCCTGCTGGAGGTCGGACTGGATGGAGTAGGGGTTCTCGCCCCCCTCGGAGGCGAACGGCGCCACCGCGCTCCACTGCCCCTCGCGGACCTGCTCGTCCGCCACCGGTGGCCGCTCCGGCAGGCCTTGGACGTACGACGACGCCGCCTCGCCGGCCAGCTTGCCGAACACCAGCAGGTCGCCGAGCGAGTTGCCGCCCAGGCGGTTGGAGCCGTGCATGCCGCCGGAGCACTCGCCGACGGCGTACAGCCCGGTCACCGCGGTCTCCTGGGTGTCGGGGTCGACCTCGACACCGCCCATCACGTAGTGGCAGGTCGGCCCGATCTCCATCGGCTCCTGGGTGATGTCGACGTCGGCCAGCTCCTTGAACTGGTGGTACATCGACGGCAGCCGCTTGCGGATGAAGTCGGGCGTACGCCGCGACGCGATGTCGAGGTAGATGCCGCCGTGCGGGGTGCCGCGACCGGCCTTGATCTCGGAGTTGATCGCGCGCGCGACCTCGTCACGCGGGAGCAGCTCGGGGGGTCGGCGGTTGTTCTTCTTGTCGTCGTACCACCGGTCCGCCTCCTCCTCGGTGTCGGCGGTCTCCGCCTTGAAGAAGTCGGGGATGTAGTCGAACATGAACCGCTTGCCCTCGGAGTTCTTGAGGATGCCGCCGTCGCCGCGCACCGACTCCGTGACCAGCAGCCCCTTCACCGACGGCGGCCAGACCATGCCCGTCGGGTGGAACTGCACGAACTCCATGTTGATCAGGGACGCCCCCGAACGCAGGGCGAGCGCGTGGCCGTCGCCGGTGTACTCCCACGAGTTGGAGGTCACCTTGAACGCCTTGCCGATGCCGCCGGTGGCGAGGATCACCGCCGGTGCCTCGAAGACCACGAAGCGGCCGGTCTCGCGCCAGTAGCCGAAGACCCCGGAGACTCGTTCGCCGTCCTTCAGGATCTCGGTGACGGTGCACTCCATGGCCACGTCGATGCCGATCTGCACCGCCCGCTGCTGGAGCGTGCGGATCATCTCCAGGCCCGTCCGGTCGCCGACGTGGGCGAGGCGGGCGTAGCGGTGCCCACCGAAGTCGCGCTGGGAGATCAGCCCGTCGTCGGTGCGGTCGAAGAGGGCGCCCCAGTCCTCGAGCTCCATGACCCGCTCGGGCGCCTCCTGCGCGTGCAGCTGGGCCATCCGCCAGTGGTTGAGCATCTTCCCGCCACGCATGGTGTCGCGGAAGTGCACCTCCCAGTTGTCCTCGGGCCAGCGGTTGCCGAGGGCGGCGGCGATGCCGCCCTCCGCCATGACCGTGTGGGCCTTGCCCAGCAGGGACTTGCAGACGACGAGCGTGTTGGCACCCGCCTCGTGGGCGGCGATCGCGGCGCGCAGCCCGGCACCGCCGGCACCCACCACGATGACGTCGTAGGTGTGCCGCTCGATGCCGCCCTCGGCGTAGTAGGACATCTCGTTGCCGGTCATGGGGTGCCGGGTGCTGCCGCCTTCAGCGATCTCGCTCATCAGAAGAACCTCAGATCCTCGATCGTGCCGGTGGCGAGCAGGAAGACGTAGAGGTCGACGATCGCCACCGAGAAGAGGGAGTACCAGGCGTACTTGGCGTGGCTCTGGTTGAGCTTGGACACGAACGTCCACGCCTTGTAGCGCACGGGGTGCTTGGAGAAGTGCCGCAACCGGCCACCGACGATGTGCCGGCACGAGTGGCACGAGAGCGTGTAGAGCCAGATGAAGGCGATGTTGATCAGCATCAGGACCGTGCCGAGGCCCATGTGACCCCACTCGTGGTCCTCGTTGCGGAAGGCCAGCACCGTGTCGAAGGTCAGGATGAGCGCGACCACCACAGCGGCGTACCAGAACCAGCGGTGCGCGTTCTGCAGGATCAACGGGAAGCGCGTCTCGCCGGAGTACGACGCGTGCGGCTCGGCCACGCCGCAGGCCGGCGGGGACAGCCAGAACGACCGGTAGTAGGCCTTGCGGTAGTAGTAGCAGGTCATCCGGAACCCCAGCGGGAAGATCAGGATGATCAGCGCCGCGGACAGCGGCCACCACTGGAAGGGCTGCCCGAAGTCCGAGGCGCCCTCGACGCAGTCGCCCAGACAGGGTGAGTAGAACGGCGAGAGATAGGGCGACGCGTAGTAGTCGCGACCCATGAATGCCCGGATGGTCGCGTAGACCACGAAGCTGAAGAAGACGACGAACGTCGTGAGCGGCGCCAGCCACCAACGGTCCGCGCGCAGCGTCTTCTCAGGGATCTGCGCTCGTGTGGGTCCGGTGACACCACTGTCGGTCGTAGCCATTCCACCTCCGTGCGCCCCTCGGTGGTCGACCTTGTCGGGACCACTCGCCGGGGGTTTGACGCTGTGCAGCATCACACCATGCCGCCCCGAGTCCGCTCGGGGAAGCCTCGTCGGCGTCTCGGTTGCGCGATGTGCAATGGATCACACCAGCTGCGGCAGCCGCCGGTGGGCCGGAGGTAGGCTGCCGGTCACCGGGGGGCAGGCGGTACTGCTCGGGACTGCTCGGGCCATCCCGGTCGTCCTGATGCCGAGCCGGGAGCGGCCTTGCCCAGACCCACGATCCTCACCGTCGACGACGACGAGCCGGTCTCGGCTGCGCTCGCCCGCGACCTGCGCACCCGCTACGGCAAGGAGTTCCGGATCATCCGGGCAACCTCGGGACAGGAGGCGCTCGACATCCTCACCGAGCTGGCGCTGCGCACCCGGCCGGTCGCGCTCATCGTGACCGACCAGCGGATGCCGGGCATGACCGGCATCGAGCTGCTGGCCGAGGCCGGTTCGAAGGCACCCGGCGCCAAGAACCTCCTCATGACGGCGTACGCCGACACCGACGTCGCGATCGCCGCCATCAACGACGTGGGGCTCGACCACTACCTCCTCAAGCCGTGGGACCCGCCCACCGAGCGCCTCTACCCCGTCGTCGACGACCTCCTCGACGACTGGCGTGCCGAGAACCCCGACGCCGAGGTCGACGTCCGAGTGGTGGGGCACCGGTGGTCCGAGCGCACCTACGAGGTCAAGACGTTCCTGGCCCGCAACCACGTGCCCTACCTCTGGCTCGACGTCGAGGTCGACGAGGAGGGCCGCCGGCTCGCCGGCCTGGCCGGTGCCGGGCCTGACGACCTGCCCGTCGTGCTGGTGCCCGACACCGACCCGATGGTCTCGCCGTCGACGGTCGACCTCGCCGACCGCCTCGGCCTGCGCACGCACGCCGAGCAGCCGCTCTACGACCTCTGCATCGTCGGCGCCGGACCTGCGGGCCTCGCCGCCGCGGTGTACGCCGCGTCCGAGGGCCTCCAGGTCGTCGTCGTCGAGCGCGAGGCACCGGGCGGGCAGGCCGGCCGCAGCGCCTCCATCGAGAACTACCTCGGCTTCCCGCGCGGGCTCAGCGGTGCCGACCTGACGCACCGCGCCATCGCCCAGGCCAGACGGTTCGGCGCCGAGCTCGTGCTCGCGCGTGACGTCGTCGGCTTCGAGCAGCGCGGTCCGGTGCGCGCGGTGCTGATGGCCGGCGGCGACGAGATCGAGGCCCGGGCCGTGCTGGTGGCGACCGGCGTCAGCTATCGCAAGCTCGAGGCCGACGGGCTCGAGACGCTCACGGGACGTGGTGTCTACTACGGCGCCGACGCCAGCGACGCCGCCCAGGTGCGCGACGAGGTCGTCTTCATCGTCGGCGCCGCCAACTCCGCCGGCCAGGCCGCCCTCAACCTCGCGCAGCACGCCAAGCAGGTCGTGATGGTGGTGCGGGGCAAGAGCCTCGAGGCCTCGATGTCGCAGTACCTCGTCGACCGGATCCTGGCCGCGCCGACCATCTCGGTGCGCTACGAGACCCAGGTCGCCGCGGCTTGCGGGGAGGGCCATCTCGAGCTGATCACCCTCGAGCACAGCGACGGCACCCGCGAGGACGTCCCCGCCACGTGGATGTTCGTGTTCATCGGCGCCTCTCCGCGCACCGACTGGCTCGGCGACGCGATCGTCCGCGACCGGGCCGGTTACGTCGTCACGGGGCAGGAGATCGCCTGGCACGACGGCGCGGGCAGCGCCCACTGGGTGCTGAGCCGTTCGCCGTACCCGCTCGAGGCCAGCGTGACCGGGGTGTTCGCGGCGGGCGACGTGCGCCTCGACTCCATGAAGCGGGTGGCCTCGGCCGTCGGCGAGGGCGCGATGGCCGTCCACCTGGTGCACCGCTACCTGGCGACGGTCTGAGGGCCGACTCGACGACAGATGCCCAGATGAC
The DNA here is from genome assembly GCF_039531755.1 of Nocardioides bigeumensis. Taxonomy (NCBI): domain Bacteria; kingdom Bacillati; phylum Actinomycetota; class Actinomycetes; order Propionibacteriales; family Nocardioidaceae; genus Nocardioides; species Nocardioides bigeumensis. The sequence continues at coordinate 6,655 of NZ_BAAAQQ010000010.1, read as the reverse complement.
AGAGACCCAGGTGGGAGACGGCCGGTCGCCGGACTTGGTCGCCGACATCGCCGACGTCCCACTTTTCGAGGGCCTGACCCACGACCAGCGGACCGAGCTGGTGGCTGCGGCCGAAGAGGTCGTCCTCGAGCCGGGCACGGTGTACTTCGCCGAGGGCGAGCCTGCGTCGTACTGGTGGGTGCTTCTGGACGGCGCCCTCGACCTGATCCGCCACGTCGGTCGGGAGGACGTCGTGGTCGGCCGGATGGACGTGGCCGGCCGCTGGGCCGGCGGCATGCAGGCGTGGGACCCCAACGGCACCTACCTCGCGACCGGCCGAGGCGCCGTCGAGGGGCGGGTGCTCAAGGTGCCGTCCGCCGTGCTGCGGGAGAAGATCACGGCTTGGTTCCCGCTGGGCATGCACCTCATCAGCGGCTTGTACGGCACCGCCCGGTCGATCGAGTCCAACGCCCGGCAGCGCGACTCCCTGGTCACCCTCGGCACCCTGGCCGCCGGGCTCGCCCACGAGCTCAACAACCCGGCTGCTGCCGCGACGCGCGGGGTGAGGGCGATGGAGGAGACGGCCGGTGCGCTGGTCGACGCGCTGCTCGGGCTCGCGCAGGCTCAGCTCAGCCCCGACGAGTTCCTGACCCTCGACCGCATCCGCCGCGACCTGATCGCCCTCCCCGCCCCCTCGGGCGGGCTCGACCTGGCCGACCGCGAGGAGGAGCTCGGCGAACGCCTCGACGACGCCGACGTCGACGACGCCTGGACGATCGCCCCTGCGCTGGCCACGAGCGGAGCCGACGTCGCGTGGATCGAGCGGCTGCTCGACGAGATCCCCGCCGCCGCCGTCACCCCGGGCCTGCGGTGGATCGCCGGCACCATGTCGATGCTCACCATGCTCACCGAGGTCGCCGACGCGACCCAGCGGATCTCCGAGCTGGTGTCGTCGGTGCGGTCCTACACCCAGATGGATCGCGCGTCGGCGCAACGGCTCGACGTCACCGAGGGCCTCGACAGCACCCTGGTCATGCTGGCCCACAAGGCGCGCGGCATCGAGGTCGTCAAGGAGTACGCCGCCGAGCTCCCCGAGATCGAGGGCCTGCCCGGCGAGCTCAACCAGGTGTGGACCAACCTGCTCGACAACGCCCTCGACGCGGTGCGCGAGGTCGAGGGCGGCCGGGTCCGGATCCGCGTGTTCGCGGACGACAGCGCAGCCGAGCACGAGAGCGTGGTCGTCGAGGTGCGCGACAACGGCTCCGGCATGCCGCCGGAAGTGGCCGCCCGCGCCTTCGACGCCTTCTTCACCACCAAGGAGGTCGGCTCCGGCACCGGCCTCGGTCTCGACATCGCCCGACGCATCGTCGTCGAGCGCCACAGCGGCGCCATCGACATCGACCACGACACCGCCGTCGAGCCTCCCGAGACCGTGCTGCGGGTCCGCCTGCCCCGCTGACCCGAACCCGCCACCGCACCCGCAGGGGTGGGCCGGGGAATGTCACACCCGTTCGACTCGTGACGCGGATGCCAGGACGAGTACCTTGATGTTTCGTGGCTACGACCGACCTGGTGCGAGACGGACGGGCGGTCCGCTCGACCATCTTCCTGAAGATGCTCATGGCTCTCAGCGGCCTGCTGTTCGTGGCCTTCGTCATCGGCCACGCCTACGGCAACCTCAAGGCGTTCGCGGGACACGACGCGTTCAACGAGTACGCGCACCACCTGCGCACGCTGGGCGAGCCGATGCTGCCCCACTCCGGGTTCCTGTGGGTGCTGCGCGTCGGGCTCATCGTCGCGTTCGTGCTGCACGTCTACGCCGCGTTCGCGCTCTGGGCCCGGGCCAAGCAGGCCCGCACGACGCCGTACGTCATGAAGAAGCGCACCGGCGCCACCTGGGCCAGCCTGATCATGCGCTGGGGCGGGCTGACGCTGCTGCTGTTCATCGTCTGGCACCTGCTCAACTTCACGATCGGCAAGGTCAACCCCCAGAGCGGGCCGACCGACGACCCCTACAACCTCCTCGTCGACACCTTCGACGTCTGGTGGTTGACCCTCATCTACCTCGTCGCGATGGCGATGCTCGGGGCCCACCTGCACCACGGCTTCTGGAGCGCGTGCCAGACCCTCGGCTGGACCAGCACCGCGCGGGCCCGCCAGGCCGCGAAGTCCGTCGGCTTCACGCTCGCGCTGATCATCGTGATCGGCTTCAGCATCGTCCCGCTCGGCGTGCTCGCCGGCGTCATCGAGAAGTAAGGCCGCCCCTGTGACCCCTCCTGCCCACCCGACCCACCCCGACATGCCGGACACCACGCTGACCGGCAACCCCTCCCTGCACGTCGACTCCGAGCAGGAGCACGACGACGCCGCCGGCTACTACCGCCTGGGCAAGCCCATCCGTGACACCAAGGCGCCCGGCGGCCCCCTCGAGGAGAAGTGGGGCACCCGCCAGTTCGAGGCGCGCATCGCCAACCCCGCCAACCGCCGTCGCCTCTCTGTGATCGTCGTCGGCACCGGTCTCGCAGGCGCCAGCGCGGCGGCGACGCTGGGTGAGGCGGGCTACGTCGTGAAGTCCTTCTGCTACCAGGACTCCCCCCGTCGCGCCCACTCGATCGCGGCGCAGGGCGGCATCAACGCGGCCAAGAACTACAAGGGCGACGGCGACTCGGTGTACCGGCTCTTCTACGACACCATCAAGGGCGGCGACTACCGCTCGCGCGAGTCCAACGTCTACCGGCTCGCCCAGGTGAGCGTGAACATCATCGATCAGTGCGTGGCCCAGGGTGTGCCCTTCGCCCGTGAGTACGGCGGCCTGCTGGACAACCGCTCCTTCGGCGGCGTCCAGGTGTCGCGCACGTTCTACGCTCGCGGCCAGACCGGGCAGCAGCTCCTGATCGGCGCTTACCAGGCGCTCGAGCGGCAGGTCGCCGCGGGCACCGTGAAGTGCTACACCCGCCACGAGATGGTCGAGCTGATCGTGGTCGACGGGCGCGCCCGCGGGATCATCGTGCGCGACCTGGTGACCGGCGAGATCGAGACCTACTTCGCCGACGTCGTCGTGCTCGCCAGCGGCGGCTACGGCAACGTCTTCTTCCTCTCCACCAACGCGATGGGCTGCAACGTCACCGCCACCTGGCGGGCGCACCGCAAGGGCGCGCTGATGGCCAACCCCTGCATGACGCAGATCCACCCGACGTGCATCCCGGTGTCGGGAGCCCACCAGTCCAAGCTGACGCTGATGAGCGAGTCGCTGCGCAACGACGGCCGCATCTGGGTGCCCAAGAAGAAGGAGGACTGCGCGAAGGACCCGCGCGAGATCCCCGAGGCGGACCGCGACTACTACCTCGAGCGCATCTACCCCGCCTTCGGCAACCTCGTCCCTCGCGACATCGCGTCCCGTCAGGCCAAGAACATGTGCGACGAGGGCCGCGGCGTGGGCCCCGAGGTCGAGGGTGTACGCCGCGGCGTCTACCTCGACTTCGCCGAGGCCACCGAGCGCCTGGGCCGCAAGGCCATCGAGAGCAAGTACGGCAACCTCTTCGACATGTACGCCCGGATCACGGGCGAGGACCCCTACCAGGTGCCGATGCGGATCTACCCCGCCGTGCACTACGTCATGGGCGGGCTCTGGGTCGACTACGACCTGCAGTCGACGATCCCCGGCCTCTTCGTGACCGGCGAGGCCAACTTCTCCGACCACGGCGCCAACAGGCTCGGCGCCTCCGCCCTGATGCAGGGCCTCGCCGACGGCTACTTCGTGCTGCCCAACACGATCCGCGACTACCTCGCCGACGGTCCCTTCGACCGGATCGCCGACGACGACCCGGCGGTGCTCGAGGCGCAGCAAGCGGCCAAGGCCCGCATCGACCACTTCATGACCAACAACGGCACCCGCTCGGTCGACTCCTACCACCGCGAGCTCGGCCACATCATGTGGGAGTACTGCGGCATGGAGCGCACCGCCGAGGGGCTGAAGAAGGCCATCGACCTGATCCGCTCGCTCAAGGAAGACTTCTGGCGCAACGTGAAGGTGCTCGGCTCGGCCGAGAGCCTGAACCAGTCGCTCGAACGGGCCGGCCGGGTCGCCGACTTCTTCGAGCTCGGCGAGCTGATGTGCATCGACGCCCTCAACCGGCGCGAGTCCTGCGGCGGACACTTCCGGGCGGAGTCGCAGACCGAGGACGGCGAGGCGCTGCGCCACGACGACCAGTACGCCTACGTCGCGGCCTGGGAGTTCACAGGCGACGGCGAGGACCCGGTCCTGCACAAGGAAGAGCTGACCTACGAGTTCGTCGAGATGAAGCAGAGGTCCTACAAGTGAACCTGACCCTCAAGATCTGGCGGCAGCCGGACGCGGCGACGCCGGGGGCCATGCACACCTACGAGGTGTCCGACATCAGTCCGGACATGTCGTTCCTCGAGATGCTCGACGTCCTCAACGAGGAGCTGCAGGCGCGCGACGAGGAGCCGATCGCCTTCGACTCCGACTGCCGCGAGGGCATCTGCGGCATGTGCGGCCTGATGATCAACGGCGACGCGCACGGCCCCGAGGTCACCACGACCTGCCAGCTGCACATGCGGTCCTTCAGCGACGGCGAGACGATCACCATCGAGCCTTGGCGGGCCACGGCCTTCCCGGTGATCAAGGACCTCTGCGTCGACCGTAGGGCCCTGGACCGGATGATCGCGGCCGGCGGCTACATCTCGGTCAACACCGGCGCCGCCCCCGACGCGCACGCCACCCCGGTCCCGAAGGACAAGGCCGACCGCGCCTTCGACGTCGCCACTTGCATCGGTTGCGGTGCCTGCGTCGCCGCCTGCCCCAACGGGTCGGCCTCGCTGTTCCTGGGCGCCAAGGTCACCCACCTCGGGGAGCTCCCGCAGGGCCAGGCCGAGCGCGACTCGCGCGTGGTCAACATGGTGAGCCAGCACGACCACGAGGGCTTCGGAGGCTGCACCAACATCGGCCAGTGCACCGCCGCCTGTCCGAAGGAGATCCCGCTCGACGTGATCTCCCAGCTCAACAAGGACCTGCGCACCGCCATCCGGCACGGCCACTGACCGAAACCGTCTCGGCCGGTGATCGAGGAGGTCGCCCAGCGACCCCGGTGGTCGAGCAGCGAGCCTGCGAGGTCCCCGGTGGTCGAGCAGCGAGCCCGCGAGGTCCCCGGTGGTCGAGCAGCGAGCCTGCGAGGTCCCCGGTGGTCGAGCAGCGAGCCTGCGAGCGGATAGTCGAGACCACTCCCGGGTGGTCGAGGAGACCGCCCAGCCACCCCGGTGGTCGAGCAGCGAGCCTGCGAGCGGATAGTCGAGACCACCCCTGGTGGCCGAGGAGACCGCCCAGCCACCCCGGTGGTCGAGCAGCGAGCCTGCGAGCGGATAGTCGAGACCACCCCCGGGTGGCCGAGGCGACCGCCCAGCCACCCCGGTGGTCGAGCAGCGAGCCCGCGAGCGGATAGTCGAGACCACCCCGGGTGGCCGAGGAGACCGCCCAGCCACCCCGGTGGTCGAGCAGCGAGCCCGCGAGCGGATAGTCGAGACCACCCCCTGGTGGCCGAGGCGACCGCCCAGCCACCCCGGTGGTCGAGCAGCGAGCCCGCGAGCGGATAGTCGAGACCACCCCCACGTGGCCGAGGCGACCGCCCAGCCACCCCGGTGGTCGAGCAGCGAGCCTGCCAGCGGATAGTCGAGACCACCCCCGGGTGGTCGAGGAGGTCTCGCAGACCGTCACGAGACCCGGCGACCACTCTCCGGGCAGCGCTGCCATCGATGAGGTCAGCGTCACACCAACAACGTCGGAAACCCTGTGGATGATGGCTTCTGAGGGTCCTCGGTTGTCGGTGGTCACCCCTAGCGTTGCCGGTGATGAGCTACTCGACACCCACCCCGCGCCACCCGTTGGTGGAGTTCGCCGACGTCTTGGAGAAGGCGCTCGCGGAAGTGGTCGATGTCGACCCGGCCTACCTGTCCACTGAGCAGAAGTCAGATCTGCTGCGCCGGCTCACCCCGCTCGTCTCACAAGCCGAAGGCGTACGCCTCCGCGTCGTCGCAGCCTCCGAGGACGTCGCCGCCGAGCACGCCGACAAACGTGTCGCGGACTGGGTCTCCCGTCAGACCAGGTGCGACAAACGCGCCGCCCACGCCCAGCAGACCCTCGCCGAAGCCCTCGACGCACGGTGGACCCGCATCGGCGGCGGGGTGACCTCCGGGCGGGTGCACCTCGACCAGGCCCGAGTGATCGTCCGGGCGCTCGACCAGCTCCCACCCCAGATCGGCCCCGAGGTCCGCCGTCTCGCCGAAGAACAGCTCCTCGAGTTCGCTGACGACTTCGGGCCGCGTGACCTGGTCAAGCTCGGCGACCGGATCCTGGCCTACGTCGCCCCCCAGGTCGCCGACGACGCCGAACGCAAAGCCCTCGAGGCCGCCGAAAGGCGCGTCGAGACCCGGACCCGGTTGACCTACACGACCAGACCCGACGGGTCCCTGGAGTACTCCGGGGTCCTGCCCCCCGTCGAGGGCGCGATCCTCAAGACCGTCATCGACGCCAAGTCCTCACCCCGACGCCGCGACACCGCCGGCGGGTGGACCGACCCAGCCACCGGGCAACGCCTCACCGCCGACCAAGTCCGCGGCGAGGCGTTCCGCGACCTCATCGCCAACCTCGACCCCCAAGACC
>NZ_BAAAQQ010000009.1:0-34240 GCF_039531755.1 Nocardioides bigeumensis | reverse complement strand
GGTCTCACCCTCGAGGTGGTAGCGGGCGATCAGCTTGGAGACCCAGGCCTTGGAGACGCCGTAGGACTTGGCGACCTCGGCCTGGGTGCGGCCCTCGAGACCGACGGCGGTAATGACCAGCCTGGCTTTCGACATGGCCGAGCATCGAACCCGCGACCGGGTTTCCTATGTCTTGAGACATGGGTTTCCTATGTCCTGAACCAGCACACTGTCAGCCCGACACAGAGTTTTCGCAGGTCATCCCTGAAGGGGCGGGGCCGGTCAAGAGTGTTGGCCGGGCCTTCTTGTTGCCCTCGACCCGGTCTATGAGCGCGCCGATGAGGCGACGGGGTCAGGGCTCGGGCGGAGCCCGACCGCGCAGCGGCCGGAGGGCCTTGATGCCGTCACTGTTCGGTGCATGCTGTGGGGTTGTCGAGGGTCAGGGTTGTCTCCGCTGGGATGGGTGGTGGCTTGGTGGACGTGACTCGCATCAGGGCCGTTGCGTGGCCGGTCGGGAGCAGGCGTGGGTGCTGCTCGGTCATCCCTTCGCCGCGCTGGTCCCAGTCAGCAGGTCGGCTGGGGCGGCATGATGGGGTGCGCCGCGTCCGGTCGGTCGGGGTCAATCAGAACGCGCGACCTCGCCGCGGACGTACTCGTCCACGGGGGTCATGACCTGCACGACCCGCGACCGACCGGTGTCTGTGGTGAGCGGTTCTCATGCCGCCTCCCGGGAGGGGCGCTGTAGGGCGCGGACGTGGCCGTCGCGCAGCGCGTAGAAGACGTACTCGACCTGCAGGCGGGCGGCCGCGACGGCGCCGATGTTGCCGCCGCGGCGGGCCGCGACCCGGTCTCGCAGGGCGCCGACCCGGGTATGCGCGCCGAGGCGTTTGATCGACTCCACCGCGGCCCAGCGGACCAGCCGGGATCCCTGTTTGGTGATCCTGCCGCGGCGTACGTGGGTGTCGGACTCGTGGTGCTTGGGTGTCAGCCCTGCCCAGCACGTCAGCTGGGCGGCGGTGGCGAACCTGGTGACGTCGCCGACCTACGCCACGAACACCGCGCCCAGGATCGGCCCGATCCCGGGGAATTGCTGGACCGCGGCGTAGCCGGGGTCGGTGCGTAGCCGGCCTCGGGTGAGGTTCTCAAACACCTCGACCTCGAAGTCCAGGTCGTCCATGATCCGGCGCAACGACCCGATCCGGGCCGTGTACGCGGCCGGGAGGTCGAGCCGATCCAGCAGCTTGGTGCCCTCTACTCCGAACAGGTCGCTCATCAACACTTGGATCCCGCACTTGGCCAGGCACCGCATGGACCTCGGCCTTGCAGCCCGAGCGCAACGCGACGAGCTTGGCCCGATGGCGGACCAGCTCGCGCAGCTCACGGGTGGCAGGAGGCGCGATCCACGCCTGGGGTAGCCGACCCATCCGGAGCAGGTCGGCCAAGTCGGCCGCGTCGCGGAAGTCGTTCTTGACCCGCCGGTACTCGAACGCCTTGACGCCCAAGGGGTGCGCCAGGTGCACGCGGGCACCGGCCTCCTCAAGAGCGTCGACTGCCCAGTACCAGCCGTAAGTGGCCTCCAATACCACCTCGGGATCCTCCCCAGCACGCGCGATCACCCGGCCCAGGCTCTCGACATCATTCGAGATCCGCACCGACTCGAGCGCTTCACCGGCCTCGGTCATCCGCACGATCACACTGCGCCGGCGATGCAGATCTATCCCGACAAACTGACGCCCTGCGTACTCTGACATGAGGGGCCTCCTTCGTCGTCGACGTGAGTACACCCCCAGCATCCGCCGGGGACACACGAGGGCGGGAGGCCCCGCCCCTTCATCGCATCAGAGGCCGTTTTCGTCGGAGTCGAATCCGTCGGGACGGCCTTCTTTCACGCCCGGCGTACTTGCAGACGTACTTACGCCCTCCGCGGAGAGCGCCTCAGCGAGCACGTTGAGCGCTTCGTGGGACACCTCCGGCGACACGTGTCCGTAGGCGTCCACGGTGATCGAGATGCCCGAGTGGCCCAGGATCTTGGACACCACCGGGATCGGGACGCCGTTGGTCAGCATCACGGACGCCGCAGAGTGCCGGAGCGTGTGGAGGTTGGCCTCCTTGAGCACGGCCTTCCGCCTGGCTACCTCGAGCGCCCGTAGCGCGTTCCGCGGGTCGATCGGCTCCCCGATGTCGGTCACGAAGACGAACCCGGTCTCGACCCAGAGATCCATCGCCTGCCGCCGCTCGAAGGCGGTGCGTTGGCGCACCTGTCGGAGGAGCGCCACCGCCAGCTCGGAGAGCGGCACCGTACGCCGCGACCGCGCCGTCTTGGGCTCGCTTAGCTTCAGCTCGCCTCGGACCCGATGTCGCGCCACGTGAGCGCCAGCGCCTCACCCCGTCGCAGCCCGGTGTGCACCAGCAGCGCCAGGAAGGGTAGATAGCGCGACTCCTCGGCAGCCTCCAGCAGCAGCCGCACCTGGTCTGGCGTGAGAAACGCAGCTTCCCGCGCCTCGATCCGTGGCCGGCGAACCGCCACGAACGGGTTCTGACCGACCAGACCGTCCCGCACCGCGGCGTCTCCAATGGCGCGCCCGATCGTGTAGATCTGCCGTACGCTCGACGACGAAAGCCCCTTGGCGCGCAGCTGCATCACGAACCGCTCGACCGTCGACGGCCGCAGGTCGCGCAGCGAGACCCGGGCAAGGTCGCTGCCCAAGATGTGCCCGCGCGTCAGGTTCTCGTACAGCCATTGCGTCGACGGCCGACGGTCCGAGGCCGGCAGACTCGACTCGAGCCAGAGCTGCGCGAACCCGCCGAACGAGATGTGGTGGTCGCGAGCGCTCTTGCCGGCGTCCACCCGATCGTTCATCGCCCGCAGCTTGGCGCTGACCTCAGCGTTCGTGGTTCCGCTGACCTGCACGCGCTTGCGGACACCGGTCAGCGAGTCGGTAACCCACATCCGACCCATCCACCGTCCGTTCGCACCGCGCATGATCGTTCCCTGGCCCCGAACTCGACGTGTGGGCATCAGATGATCGTCGCATTGGGCACGTCTCCGGAGGCTCACCGTCGGCGTGGGCTGTGGAGAGCCAGTCTGTTGTCCACTGATCGTGACTCGCTCGACTACCTGTCGGCCCGCGGCGCCCTCGGCCGCAGCTTGGCGTTCCTGATAGGCCGCTCGGCGGCAGGTCTGTGAGCACCACTTGCGGGGGCGCCCCGTCTGGCTCGGCTGCCAGGTGTTACCGCAGCGCGGGCATCGCGGTTAGGACATCAACGAGACCTCCTCATGTCCTTGCATACCCAGACATGCCCAGTGCAGTGACCCGCATCGGACATTCGTCGGGACGAAACTCCAGCGGCTTCAGTTGCGACCTCGCGCGACATGACAGTTTCGTACGGACGAAACTCCGAGAACCGCGAGTGCAAGAGGTGTGACCGATTTGGATTTCGGCAGACGGAAGCCGTAGGCAGCGTCGCGGTGACGCCTCGGCGTGAGGTCGTTACTGATGCCGAATGTGGTCCAGCGACGCGTTGGTGCGTGTTCGGTGGCTTGGATGGTCGAGGTCCTCAGCGTCAGTGCAGGCTGACGTTGAGGGACCTCTGGCGACCGCACAGCGCGCTTGCCGGCTTGCTTCCGGCCCCACCCAAGATGTGTGGCTCGAATGGCGCTGGCGGCACTCGTCTGCCGTCTCCGCACCTCGCGGCTGCGCCGCCCGGTCGCAGCAGGACGCCGTGCAACTCGGCGATGACATTGGGCACCATGGCGTAGGTCGAGGCGGTCCCGCCGTGTCGGGACTGTGCTTGCGCTCCGGGCGATCGTCGCGTGTTCTCGCCCTACGGCCTCACACGGACAGAAGGGAACCTCATGATTGAGATGGGCGAAAGCCTTGTCGGTGCCTACCTGCGGTACGTCAAGAACTGCGACATGGTCCTTTACAACGAACGCACCGAGGCGCAGGGTGAAATCGATGTGATCGGCGTGCGGGCGGGTGACGTGCCTGAGGTCTGGCTGTGTGAGGTGGCCACGCACATCGCGGGCCTGGGTTACGGCGCGGACTTCGGCCAGATGACGAACAAGATCGCCAACAAGTTGGAGCGCGCGGCGGCCTTCGCACGCAAGCTGTTCCCGGACCATGTGACCCATGTCGAGTTCTGGGCTCCGAACGTGCCTGTCGGGAAGACGACGGCGTGGTTCACGGAGCACGTCGACAGCAGCCTGGCCAACGGGGTCGAGGTCACCTTCGTCATCAACTCCGAGTACACGCAGCGATTGCAGCAGCTGGTCGACCTGGCCGCGAAGGACACGAGGACGCCGAGCGAGCCGGCGTACCGGTTGTTGCAGATCCTGACCCACACGCGCGGAGGCAAGCTGAGCTTCTGAGCGCGCCCGTCACGGTCACGGACGATCGGGGTCAGTCGTGTCGAATCCTTCGTCCTCGAGCAGTCCCAGGAGGTCGATGGCCTCGTCGACCTGCATGTCGGACTCCACGTCGTCTGGCGGTGCGTCGGGCTGAAGGGGCACACTCATGGCCTGACCCAACTTGTCGCGGAGGAAACGCTCGCGGTAGCTCCAGTACGCAGCCTCGGCGATGCTGTCGACGAGCGCGTAGTTCATCCCCGCGCCGACCACGACCCCGGCCACGGGGACGAGCTGTCCGAGCTTCTTCTTGGTGAGGTCCTGGCCGAACTTCGCCGCGAACCGCTGGGCGACCCTCGTCAGCATCGACTGGTTGAGCTTCTCCCACGGAGCGCTCCGAGCCAGGAGCTGGGTGAGCCGGGAGAGCTCGCCGTACGCGCTCATCTTCGCGCCCTGGGTCGTCGCGGCGCCGAGGTTGATGACCGACATGGCGAAGACCTCTTCCCGGGGGTCCTCCGGGTCGTAGCCGTAGTACAGGGCCGTGTGTGCCACCACCCGCGAGCCGGCCATCAGTACGGCCACCGCGTCCCCAGCCACGGCTCCCGTCACGACCGCGAGCCCTGGCGCGGCCGCAGCGCCCGCGCCGGCGCTTCCCCCGACCGCGAGGAGTGCGCCGCCGGAGATCGCGAGACCGGCTCCCGCGCCCTCGACAGCGACAGCACCGGCATAGAGGTTGGCCAGCCTCTTGAAGCGGGCGACACCGTCGATCGTCTGCAGGTCGAGCGCGCGGATGTCCTCGAGGCCCTCCACGTCGAACCCTCGTCGATGGTAGGCGCGGACGACGCGCCGACTGCTTAGGGTGAACTGACTGGATCGGCTCAGGAACTTGCCGACCCCCTCGGCCGCCCTGGCATACCCGCGTCCCGCGGCATCGGCGGCCCTGTCGGCGCCCGGAAGGTCCTTGACCCGCCGCCCGGCTCCCGTTGCCACGGCCTTGACCTTGGGCGGCATCAACCGGCGCGGGGACGTCGACAGCCTACGCTGCTTCTCCTGCTCGATGTTGACGAGCGCCTTCTGCTCGTACGGCGACAGCGCGCTCACGTCGGCTCCTCGTGGTCCCGGGACATCGGCCGCTTGGCGTGCGGACATCCCGCCCCGCGGCCGTCCCACAGCCTAGGCGCGGACAGCCCGTCGACGTGCGCGGAAGGCCGGTCTAGTCAGGAATTCCATGCCGGGGCGTGGTGACCAGACTCGAGGGGGCTGACACCAGGCCCCGAGGAGACAGGCATATCGGCCTGACAGGTGGCTCACCAACGCCTCACCCTGGAACGTCCTGGTCAAGGTTGGACACCACCTGGCTCACCGCGCCGGGTGCGGCTGTCGGCGCGAGCGCGTCGGTCCTGAGCACCTCACTGGCACCATCACGAGCCCGGAGGATGACCCCATTCGGCATCCCGAGCGCTCTGAGCGTTGCCGGCGTCTCTATGCTTCAGGGACGGGTCGGCGCCGACAGCTGCATCGCCAACGTGGCAAGGGGATTAGCAGTCCTGGCGGCGTACTTACAAACGTACTTATGGGTTCCGTCCGAAGGTGTCCACCGCAGTCCACAAATCGAGAATCGCCCTTAAAATAAGGGGATTGAGAAATCTGTGGACATCACTGGGTCCGCCTCTGCGGGCTGGGGGTCAAGGGGGCGCGGGTTCGAAGTCTGTCAGCCATCTAATTGATGCCTTCGTTTCGCGCATGGCGGACGCGGTCCCTCGAGTGTGTGTCGGCCGGGTGATGGAGTCGGTGGACTCTCGTGGACGGAGCGAGGCGGCTCAGTCACATGAGCGGACAACTTGAGCGGTTAGGTTTCCGGCATGGGTAAGCCTGACGCCACTGACGCCCGTCCGCCCGAGGTCGAGGAGGTGCCGCCGGTGCCAGCGGAGATCGCTGTGGGCTGGCGACTTTCCCTGGGAATCGGGGGCGCCGCGCTGTTGGTGGTCGCGGCGGTTGCCACCTTGAGTGCCGACAACGAACTGGGAGCGGCGGCTCTCGCCCTCGTGGGGGCGCTCTTCCTCGTCACGTCGGGTCTTGGTCGATGGCCGTCGAAGCTCACGTGGGGGGACAAGAGCGCTGAGTGGCGAGACCGGGTGGTCCAGCATGCGATCGATGCTGGGGCGGACTCGGAGGAGCTGGCGGAAGTGGTCGAGTCGGTCGCCACGACGCCACAAGAACACCTGCTGGCGCAGCAGCTGCGGACCACGTCCCCACGCGGGACGACGCGAGCGGGCGCCGTCGAGCGGGTGGCCATGGAAGCGAGCCGCCTCGAGCTCGTCTTCGTCCACTCTTTCGAGCCGGGACCGTCGGACACGTGGGATGGGCGGATCGTCATGCGTCCCGACGATGGTCCTGATCGGAGCGTCGCGGTCGTCACCTCTATCGGCGAAGTCATCGGCACGGGCGTCAGCCACAGGATCGCCCAGAGAGTGCTGGATGCGCAGCGGGCTGGCTTCCGAGCCGTCCTCATTGTGCTGGAGAACGCCGTTCCACGTGCGCAGCAGGACATCCTGGCTCACCTCATCGGCGAGGTCACTGACGGGGCTGTCGCACCGCGGCTGTTCTGGGGCGGTGCCAGCGGCGGTGGCGTCACGCAGCTCCGCGGCAACCTGCGCAGGATCGCCGACTACCTCGCCGAGCGTCGTGCCGACTGACGCGCACGACCGGTAGCGTGCGCGCAGGGAGTCACGGCGAGACGCCACAAACGGCACGGTGGCACGACCGAGGACTGCCGCCGCTGCGGGGGTCGTTCGGTGTCGACGCGACCCTGCGTGGCTGCGGCGCTCTGCCTAGGAGGAGGCAGGCCGGACGCCAGACGCCTCCAGCCGATATCCGACGTCTGCCAGAGCACGATCCAGGATCGCGCGTTTTGTGTCATCGTCCCTCAGGGCAAGCGTGTCCACGAGTCGGTCGAGCGGCGCACTGGAGCCCTCTCGTAGCTGCTCCTCGTGGAGCGTGCGGGTCACGCGTGCCGTGAGGTTGAGAGCCATCGGGTCCAAAGCGCCGACTCCTGCGTGCGTGAGGAGGCGGGAGACCTGGGACACCCCGAGGTCGGCTCCCTCCTTGCTGGTGAGGAAGCGGCTGACAACGCTGGTCACCTGGAGCGGCACGACAGGTTGCGGGTGCTTGACCGCGATCAGCTCGCCGTGCGTCATCGTCAGTCGCGCCCCATCAGCCTCGCCCCAGGCGATCCAGGAGGCGGCCAGGCTTCGGAGATCCTCGAGGTCGAGCCCGCGAGCTCGTGCATGCCCCGCGAAGGCAGAGTCGAGGACCCGGGACGCTTGACGGGCGGCGTACCACCGTGTCGATGCTGCATTGGCGTAGGTCCAGACGGATGTCGTCGCCGTCGAGTGCGCGATGTCCGCATGGCGTGCCCACGTGTCGAGGAAACGGCCGGCATGGGGCTCGGCGCCGTTTTCACGGGCCATTGAGCAGTAGAGCGAGTGCCATCGTGCGACACCGGCGTCTGGAGGAGACCAGGTCATTGTCCCGTAGTCGACGTCACGAACGGCAAGGACGCCCCCGGGCTTGCAGACCCTCCACATCTCACGAAGCGCGGCGACGGGATCCTCGAGGTGCTGGAGCACCTGGTGGGCGTGGACGACGTCGAACGTGGCGGCGGGGAAGGGAAGGTCGTAGACATCGCCCGTGGCGAACTGGGACGTGCTGTCCCCCCGCGCAACCGCCCTCAGGCGCGCCTCGACCAGCGGGGCCTCCGTGGGTTCCAGCCCGGTGACGCGCCCGGGCTGAACGAGAGCGGCGAGGTCGAGCGTGATGGAACCCGGCCCGCAGCCGACGTCGAGTACGCGCTGGCCCGGACGCAGGTGCGGCAGAAGGTACGCGCACGAGTCGTGCGCGGTGCGCTGCCCGTGCGCGGAGAGGACGGCTGGCTGATGACCGTGGCTGTAGCGGGCGGCGTCGAACGCCCGCGCCGCCGCCTGGACGGGGACGTCCCAGCGTCCGGTGGCGCGGTGGTGCCATCCCAGTAGGACGAAGGTGAGCAGGACGAGGAGGAGCCCTGCCGCCGCGAAAGCGGTCCGCAGCGAGGTGGCGGACGCGAGCGCCGCGAGCAGCACCGCGCCGACCGGCACCAGGCCCGCCCACGCCAGGACGTAGAGGCTCATCACCCGACCGCGGTGCTGGTCGTCGGCCGACGCGTTCAGGAGCCCGTTGGTGCTGGTCATGATCGCGAAGTTCACTCCTCCGGTCAGGGCGGCGACCACCAGGGAGACCCAGGGCACCGTCAGCGCACCCAGCAGGGTGACGCCGGTGCCGAGCAGCACCATCAAGAGGCCGATCCGCCAGGGTGTGGCGATGCCTCCGTCGCGCCACGAGGTGACGAGAACGCCGAGCACCGCACCGATGCCCGTCGCGCCCACGAGGGCGGTGAAGGTGCCGGACCCGCCGCCGAGCCGCTCGGTCGCGATCGCCGGCAGTAGCGCGACGTACGACGCCCCGAAAATCGAGGTGACCGCGAGCATGACCAGCGCGAGACCGCAGGGTGGGTGCTGCCGCACGTAACGCACCCCGGAGAGCACGCGCCGCCACGCCGGTGCTGCCGCCTCTGCCATGGGCGGTCGCGCAACCGCGGGCAGCCGCCAGGCCGTCCAGGCGGAGACCGCGGCGGCGACGGCGTAGACGACGACGGGCGCGGACGACCGGGAGCCCGCGAGGAGCAGCCCCGTCAGCGAGGGACCGGCGATGCGGGCGACGTTCATACTCATCGACTGCATGCCGATTGCACTGGTGAGGTCCGTACGAGGCACCAGCGTCGCGACCAGCGACTGACCGGCGGGAGCGCTGACGGCGAGCATCGTCCCGATGCCGAATGCGAAGGCGAAGGTGCCGGGAAGGGTCAGGTCCGGCAGCAGCACGATCTGCAGGACGAACGCGGCGCACAGCACCGCGATGACGCCCTGCGAGCACGCGATGATGCGCGCCCGGTTGCGCCGGTCGGCCATCGCGCCGGCCCAGGGCGAGAGCACGAGCAGCGGGACGAGGGTGACGAAGTAGAGCAGTCCGAGGGCCATCGGGTCGCCGTCCGTGTCCAGGGAGACTGACCACTGGAGCCAGGTCGTCGTCATCCAGTAGCCGAGCTGGCCCAGCATGAACCCGATCCAGAACAGCACGAAGCCGCCGTGTCGAGCGGCTCGGAAAGGACCGTGTCCACGTTGACGCCGGCCGTTCCGCTGAGCGAACCTCATGGAGCACCTTTTCTGGACGAGTTGCTTGACACGCAGCGTAGCGATCACCAGGATTGCCCGAAATCCCGTTCCGATAAGCGGTATACAGAGTTCCAAGTCGATCAGGGAACTCGTCTCGGATGGACGGGTGCCGACCTGACCGGAGGGTGTCGAGATCCGGTGAAAACAGTGGCTCATCCAGGATCAGACAGGGAGCAGACGTGACGCAGATGGCGCAGATGGCGGGTCTGGCGAAGCCCTCGGTGGCAACGACCAGGCGAGGAGTCCTGAAGCTGGGGATGTTCGGCGCGGGGGCGTTCGCCCTCTCCGCGTGCGGGGGCACCTCGGGTGGCGGCGGTGGGACCAAGGCGGGAGCGTTCGTGTGGGAGTCGTCGGCCGCGCCGACCCTCCTCAACCCGATCGGCCCGACCAACTCGCCCCAGGTGAAGCGGGTCGTGAGCTGGATCTCCAGCGGCTTGTGGCGCTTCGGGAGCAACCCGGGGGAGTTCGTGGCCCAGCTGGCCACCGAGAACCCGCCGGAGCGGATCAGCGACAAGGTCTTCACCGTGCAGCTGCGCGACGACGTCAAGTGGCACGATGGCTCGCCGTTCACGGCCGAGGACGTCCAGGCGACCTTCGAGGCCGTGCTCGACGAGGCCTACGGCTCGACGTACCGCAACCGGGTGCTGGCCCTCGACAGCGTGCGGGCGACGTCCGACTACGAGGTGGAGTTCACCCTCAAGACCGTCGACAACTTCATCGTCAACGAGATCGCTCCCATCCCGATCGTCAAGGCCTCCCAGGCCCGTTCGGTCGACGACCTCAACTCCAAGCCGCTCGGCACCGGGCCCTACATGATCGAGTCCTACACCTCTGGCGAGAGCATCGTGCTGGTCGCCAACCCGCACTACTACGAGGACGGCGTCCCGGCCACGGAGAAGCTGACCTACAACGTCGTCCCCAACGACGGCACGCGGACGATCGACCTGATCAACGGCACGGCCACGTTCACCTCCGACGTCTCGCCCGGCGACGTGGAGCTGCTCGAGCGGGAGGGCGTCACAGTTCACGTCCAGTCGTCCGCGCCGACGCGGCACTACTTCTACATCAACACCACAAAGCCGGAACTCGGGGACAAGCTCTTCCGGCAGGCCCTGGCGTTCGCGATCAACCGAAAGCAGATCGTCGACACCGTCTGGCGCGGCTACGCCGACATCGGTCAGACGAGCACGTCGCCCAAGAGCGTCTACTACGACACCTCGCTGGCGCCGTACGGCGAAGAGCCGGACCTCGATAAGGCGCGCAGCCTGCTCGCCCAGGCGAAGAAGCCGAGCAAGCCCATCGTCCTCACGATGCTGCAGGGCTCGCAGTACGCCGCCGCCGGCACCATCCTCGTGGAGAACTGGGCCGAGCTCGGGGTGGACGTGGTGCTCGAGCAGCTCGACGCAGGTGCGGCCTCGGAGAAGCTGCGCGGCAAGACCTACGACATGTGGATGCTGATCGACTACCTCGGCACTGGCCCGGGCTACATGCCGAGCGCGATCGCCGACTACTCCAGCGCTGGCTCGCTGTTCAGCGGGTTCACCACGCCCGAGGTCGACGCCGCGATCGAGACGGCGCGCACGGCGACGACCGACGAGGAGCTGCAGGAGGCGATGAAGTACCTCCTCGAGGTCGACATCGACCAGGCGTGCCAGATCGCCATGTGCTACCCGCACTACCTCGAGGCGCAGGGAGCGAAGCTCAACGACTACGAGCCGTCGGCCCTGGGCAACGTGCCCTACGGCGTCCCGCTCGCCAGCTTCGCCTGAGCCCCGAGTACCAGCGACCGCCGACGATTGCGAGCATGGTCCATGCACTTCTTGTTACGCCGACTCAGCGGCTTCGTCCTGACCGTCCTGGCTGTCTCGTTGCTGGGCTTCGGCCTCCTGCACCTGGCGCCCGGCGGTCCGGCCGAGCTGCTGCTCGGCGTCCAGGAGGCGACGCCTGAGGCCGTGGCCGCGATCAACGCGCAGTACGGCCTCGACAAGCCGTGGCCGTGGCAGTTCGTGCTGTGGCTGCGGAGCCTGCTCTCCGGAGACCTCGGGACGTCGGTCACGACAGGGGCCTCGGTCAACGACATGATCGCCGGGCGCATCGGGGTGACCGTCGAGCTGGTCGTCGCGTCGCTGGTGCTGTCGGTGGTCGTCGGGGTGACGCTCGGCGCGGCCAGTGCGCTGCGCCGGGCAACCTGGCTCGACTCGGTGATCCGCAACGTCACCATGGTCGCGGTCGCGGTGCCGGGGTTCGCGTTCGGGCTCGGCTTCGTCTACCTGTTCGGCTACGTGCTCGAGGGCGTCTTTCCACACCGGGGCTGGGTGCCGATCGAGGAGAGCGTCGCGGGCAACTTCCAGCACCTGCTGCTGCCGACCCTGACGCTCTCGCTGCCGGCGATCGCGATCGTCGCGAAGATGACGCGGTCGTCGATGCTCGAGACGATCAACGCCGACTCGGTGTGGTACGCCCGCAGCTGGGGGCACAGTCCCTGGCGCGTCATGTCCCGATTCATGCTCCGCCGGGCCCTCACGCCCGTCGTGCCCACCATCGGGCTGCTGGCCGCCACGAGCGTGGGCGGCACCGTCGTCGTCGAGGAGATCTTCGGGCTGCCCGGCCTGGGCAGCCTGCTCCTGCTCTCCCTCGACAACCGTGACTACCCGGCCGTGAACGCGGTGATGCTGATTATGGCGATCATCGCGGTCGGCAGCAGCGTGCTCGCCGACCTCGTGAACGTCTATATCGACCCCCGGCAACGGCGTGCCGCCACCGTGCGTGCGAAGGCGGTGACCGCGTGATGACGACCCAGGTCGAGACGGCTCGGGCCAGACGAGGCAGAGGACGTGGCGTCGCCTCGTGGCTCGACGCGCGCCGGAGATCCATGCTGACCGTCGGAGCCGTCATCCTCACCGTCGTGCTGCTCCTCGTGGTGGTCGGACCGATCGTCCACGGCGTGAGCCCCGACAAGACGAGCGGCGACCTCCTCGTAGGCCCGTCGTCCGCGCACATCATGGGCACCGACAGCCTGGGCCGGGACTACTTCGCGCGTTGGCTGGCAGGCGGCCGCACCTCACTCACGATCGCGGTGGGGGCGACGATCCTCGCCCTGGTGCTCGGGTGCGCCTTCGGGCTGACCAGCGCGTTCGTGCGCAACCGCTTCGTCGCGGGCCTGCTGATGCGGGTGATGGACGTCCTGATCGCGGTGCCGACGATCCTGCTGACCGTCGTGATCGCCGGCGTCCTTGCGGCCCGCGGCGGCGCCGACAGCGCCTTCGCCAGCCAGCTCTACCTGCTGCTCATCCTGGGGGTGAGCCACGCCCCGCTCTTCGCCCGGGTGTCGAGGGCGAGCGCCCTGTCGGAGCTGCAGAAGCCGCACGTGGTGGCCAGCCGGCTGTCCGGGTCCCACGGGTGGTACCTCGTGCGGCACAGCATCCTGCCCAACATGTCGGCGCCGCTGATCGCGCAGTTCTCGTTCACCGTCGCGCTCTCGATCCTCAGTGCCTCCGCTGTCAGCTTCCTCGGCTTCGGGGTGCGTCCACCGGCCGCCGACTGGGGCAACATGCTCGCCGAGTCGCAGAGCTACTTCGTCCTCGGCGCCTGGTGGCTGGTCTTCTTCCCCTGCTTGATCATCTTCCTCAGCGCCCTGGCCCTGAACATGATGGGCGACGGCCTCCGCGACGCGCTCGACCCCTCCACCAGCCGCAAGACCGGCATCTCGACCGTGAGGAGCGTCTGACGTGTTCGCAGCCGAGCGCACGACCGTGGCCACGCCGCCCGAGGAGACCGTCCCGCCGGTACTGACCGTCTCCGACCTCGAGGTCTCCGCGACCCACGGCTCGTCCACGCTGAAGCTCCTCAAGGGCGTCAGCCTGTCCGTGCCGCCCGGGCGGGTGCTCGGGATCGTGGGCGAGACCGGCTCCGGCAAGAGCATGCTGATCCGCGCGATCCAGGGACTGCTCGCTCAGGGCCTGTCCGTCACCGACGGCAGCATCGAGTTCGCCGGCCAGGACCTCACACGGCTCGGTGCCAAGGCACGCGCCGCGCTGCGCGGGACCGCGATGACCTACGTCCCGCAGTGGACGACAACGGCGTTCGACCCGACCGCCAAGCTCGGCACGCAGATGCGCTACTGCATGGAGCGGTCCGGCGGCCGTAAGCAGGAGGCGAGGGAGCGGGTCGCACGGACCCTCGACCAGGAGCTCGGTCTGCAGTACGACGACCTCGCCGGGCGCTACCCGTTTGAGGTCAGCGTCGGCCAGGCCCAACGCACCCTCTTCGCGCTCGGCGTGTCCGCGGCGCGCCCACGCCTGGTCCTCGTCGACGAGCCGACGGCGTCGCTCGACCTCAGCTCGCAGGACGCGGTGCTGTCGCTGGTCGAGCGCGCGGCGCGCGTCGACGGGGCTGCCGTGATCATGGTGAGTCACGACCTCAGCGTCATCCGCGCCGCCGCCGACGACGTGGCGGTGATGTACTTCGGTCGCGTCGTCGAGCAGGGGCCGGTCGACCAGGTCCTCTCGAACCCTCAGCACCCCTACTCCATCGGGCTGATCCGCGCGGCCGCGGGGGAGATGATCGATGGACGCCTCTTCGCGATCCCCGGCATGGTGCCCTCGCTCGGTGACGGCCACGTCGCGGGGTGCGCGTTCGCGCCGCGGTGCGCCCGTGCCGACGAGGCCTGCACCGTCCGTCCCGAGCTCACCGAAGCCGGAGCGGACGGCCAGCTGGTCGCGTGCCACCACGTCGGTGACGCGCCGACGGTCGAGGTCGCCCGGCTCGAGCCACCCCCCGAGCCGGAGACGGCACCGGACGTGCCCGCCGACCGGGAGCGCCCCGAGCGGGGCACCCCACTGCTCGAGGTCCGCGACGTGACTTTCACCTACCGGCCGACCCGGCGCGACCAGGCGACCGGGCAGGGCATCCACGACGTCTCCTTCGTGCTGGAGGCCAACGCGTCCCTGGGGATCGTGGGGCCGAGCGGGTGCGGGAAGTCGACGCTCGCGCGCTGCATCGCCGGCCTCCAGGAGCCCTCGAGGGGCCAGATCCTCTTCCACGGCGACCGCGTCGCGGCCGGTGACGACGAGCGGCTGCGGGCGAGCTACTGGCCGCGTGTGCAGATGGTCTGGCAGGACGTCGTCGGCGCATTGAACCCCCGCCGGCGGGTGCGCGACCTCATCGCCGAGCCGCTGCACCTCTACGACCGCCGCCCCCAGGAACAGTTCGAGGATCGGGTGCTCGAGCTGCTGGACATGGTGAACCTGCCGGCGGCGCTGGCGTCGTACCACCCCCACGAGCTGAGTGGCGGCCAGGCACAGCGCGTCGGGCTGGCTCGGGCCCTGGCCTCGGACCCCGAGCTGCTGCTGTGCGACGAGCCGACCTCAGCCTTGGACGTGTCGGTGCGGGGACACGTGCTCAACCTCCTGCGTCGCCTGCGCGAGGAGCTCTCGCTCAGCATCATCTGCATCTCCCACGACCAGCAGGCCATCGCCAGCATCTGTGACGAGGTGCTGGTGATGGAGAACGGGCGTGGCCGGGTGGAGGCGCTGGGCGCATGAGCCGGCAGACGCACGCCCAGCAGACCGCTCTGTGGGAGCAGCGAGGCCTCCCGGCGGGGTGGGGATCCACTCCGCCGTTCACCCGTAGCGGGACCGCGTCGATGAGCGGCCGCTCGGCGTTCCTCCGGGGCTGGACCGCCCCGGCGGACGAGGTGGACCCGCTCGCGACCCGCGCGCGCGGGCTGGTCGTCCGGATGCCGCTCGACCTCGGGGTGGTGGCCCGGCACCTGCCGGCCCCGCTGCAACCGCGCGCCGACGCCGACGGCCACGCAGTCGCGTGGCTGGTCGCGCTGGAGTGCCAGAGCGCCTACTCCGGCGACCGCGCCTCCCAGGGCCCGCTCGAGGAGACCTCCTGGCACGAGGCGTCTCTCCTGCTGCCCTTCACCCATGGGGGCGAGGACGGTCTCTACACCTGGGTGCGCTACCACGAGCGCGACCACGGCGTGATGGACGGCGCGTATGCCGGCATCGCGACCAAGCAGGCGCTGTTCTCCAAGACCTTCCCGTTCGCCGGACAGCCCCTGAACCGCACGATGTCCGAGGGCACCGGGGCGATCTTCGTGGCCGCGAGGTTCGACGCGCGGGTGCTCACCGCCCGCTACGTCGGCGGGGCCGGCGACGCCGTCGACGCGGACGGCCTCGACGAGCTGCGTGCGCTGACCCGCGGGGCCGGGCGGCGCTACCTGCCGGACTGGGTGACGCGCCAGGCGCCACTGGTCGACGACGTGCTGTGGTGGACGGCCGGGACCGTCGACGCGACGATGTTCCGACGTGGCACGGCCCGCGTCGAGCTGTCCTCGGCGGACGAGGAAGGGCTCGCGCCGTTCGTGGTCGACGGGCCCCTGGACGGCTTCTACGCCGAATGGACGTTGGGCCGGCCAGGACCGCAGAGCGTGGTCGCAGGGACCGGTGACACCTCGCCGGCGCAGGGCGGCCCCGCGCGCACGACGCTCGCGGGCGACGCGCTGCGGGGCTCGTCGCCTCCGTTCA
This sequence comes from Nocardioides bigeumensis, assembly GCF_039531755.1. Lineage (NCBI taxonomy): Bacteria > Bacillati > Actinomycetota > Actinomycetes > Propionibacteriales > Nocardioidaceae > Nocardioides > Nocardioides bigeumensis. The sequence goes on along the minus strand of NZ_BAAAQQ010000009.1, from coordinate 18,113 downwards.
ACGCCAGCGGGCGGGCAGCCACGCTGGGCTGGGGACGCTCGTCGGAGGACGACGAGACGCCGATCAAGGCCGGCCACGTGGGGATGTACATCCACTGGCGGGCTGATCTCGAGGGGGTGCGCGAGTTCCTGCCGCCGCCCTTCGAGCTCAACGACGAGAGCGACCGGATCTGGCTGTTCATGAACCAGACGCAGACCGGGGTGAACAAGCACCGTGGCGAGGGAGCCGAGGGCGCGACGGCTTTCCTGGCCGACGTCGAGCCGCACCACATGAACTGGCACGAGGCGATGTTCCGCATCCCTTGCTCCATCGGTGGACAGCGGGGCTACCTGCTGCACCTGCAGTACAAGGACCACGACCACAGCCTCCACCTGGGCTTCCACAACGGGTTCACCACGAAGCGGGCTACCTTCGTCGAGCGGTTTCCGCTGCACTTCGGCCTCGACGACCCCGAGTTCGTCGCGGGCGAGCCGGCGGAGATGTGCGTGTCCCGCCGAGGGCAGCGGATCGTCACCGCGTCGTTCTCGGCGCAGCGCGAGCTCACCGAGGCCGAGCGGGAGACCGGCGGCATCAGCATCTTCGGGACGCGCTTCTTCCCCGACCTCACCCGATCCGGGGCGCCCCCGTTGGTGCACGACGTCGTCGAGTGGCGGATGGCCGGTCGGCGCTACGCCCGCGGGTGGTCCGGGGAGGGTCGCATCACCTTCGGCGGCGGTGCCGACGAGCAGCTCACCCTGCTGGAGCCGGTGGAGATGCTGCCCAGCCTCTTCGTGCACCTCCAGTACCAGTCCGGTCTCGGCACCTGCCGCCAGGTGCACGACTACGTGGGCTGAGGTGAGCCGATGACCGTGCAGATCGCGGTGCTCGACGACTACCAGGGCGTCGCGCGCACCATGGCGGACTGGTCGCGCGTGGACTCGTTCGCCCGCGTGGACGTGTTCGACGAGCACCTGGGTGAGGCGGGCTCTGTGGTCGAGGCGCTGCAGCCCTACGACGTGGTCGTCGCCATGCGTGAGCGCACCAGGTTCCCCGCCGACGTGCTCGAGCGGCTGCCGGGCCTGCGGCTGCTGGCCAGCACGGGACCGGTCAACGCCGGCGTCGACCTCGACGCAGCACGCCGTCTCGGCATCACGGTGACTCGCACCGACGCCTGGCCACGCACGACGACCGAGCTGGCCTGGGGCCTGATCATCGCGCTCGCCCGGCACCTGGTGACCGAGCACGCCAACGTACGCCGCGGCGGTTGGCAGCAGACGGTCGGCACCGACCTCGACGGCAGCACCCTCGGCCTCCTAGGGGTCGGGGCGCTCGGCTCCCAGATGGCCACCCTCGGGAAGGCATTCGGGATGAGGGTCGTCGGATGGAGCCAGCACCTCACGTCTGAGCGGGCCGCGGCCGCCGGTGTCGAGCTCGTCGACCGCGACGAGCTCTTCGCCCGCTCGGACTTCCTCAGCATCCACCTGGTCCTCAGCGACCGCACGCGTGGTCTCGTCGACGAGGCGGCGCTGCGGTCGATGAAGCCGACGGCGTACCTCGTGAACACCTCCCGCGGGCCGATCGTCGAGGAGCGTGCGCTGGTCGCGGCGCTGCGCGAGGGCCGGATCGCCGGTGCCGGACTCGACGTGTTCGACCAGGAGCCGCTGCCCCGGACGCACCCGCTGCGCAGCCTGGACAACGTGGTCCTCACGCCCCACATCGGCTACGTGACGCGCGGAATGTACCGCGTGTTCTTCGAGCAGGTGGTCGAGGTGATCTCCCGTTGGCACGCGGGGGAGCCGGTGCCGGAGATGGATGCCTAACATGTGTTTCGACACGCGGAACGCCTTCGCGGCGTACACCGTCTGTGTCCCACCGCAGATTTCCGCTGCGTGGCAAGGAATCTGCACTTTCGGTACGTGGACAAGGCTTCCCCTGAACGGAACGGGGCCGATAAGTTGAGCAGGACGATGTTTCCATCTGCGGAACGGAGTGATGGCGTGGGGGAGCGGCCGATGCCTCTCGAGGGGCTGACGGTCCTGGACGTGTCGACGGTGCTGGCCGGCCCGTTGTGCTGCCAGGTCTTGGGGGACTTCGGCGCCGACGTGATCAAGGTCGAGCACCCGGTGTCGGGGGACAGCCTGCGCGGGCACGGCCACCAGAAGGACGGCCACCCGATCTGGTGGAAGGAGGTCTCCCGCAACAAGCGCACGATCGCCCTGGACCTGAAGACCGACGAGGGAGCCGAGCTCTTGCGCCGGCTCGCCGACTCCGCAGACGTCCTGGTGGAGAACTTCCGACCGGGCACCCTCGAGCGGTGGGGCCTCGGCCCGCAGGAGCTGATCGCGCGCAACCCCCGTCTCGTCGTCGTGCGGATCACCGGGTTCGGTCAGACCGGTCCCTACGCCGCCCGCCCGGGCTTCGGCACTCTCGCCGAGGCGATGAGCGGCTTCGCAGCCGCGACGGGGGAGCCGGACGGCCCCCCGACACTGCCCGCGTTCGGGCTCGCCGACTCGATCTGCGGACTTGCCGCGAGCTCTGCCGCCCTGATGGCGCTGCGCCATCGCGACCAGACCGGGCGCGGCCAGGTCGTCGACCTGAGCATCCTGCAGCCGATCATGAAGGCGGTCGGCCCGGGCCCCACCGTCTACCAACAGCTCGGCGTCGTCGAGCGGCGGCACGGCAACCGCTCCTCCAGCAACGCTCCGCGCAACACCTACCGCACCGTGGACGGCCACTGGGTCGCCGTCTCCACGAGCGCGCAACGCATCGCCGAGCGGGTGCTCGAGCTGGTGGGTCACCCCGAGGTGATCGAGGAGGGCTGGTTCTCGTCTGGTCATGGGCGCGTCGCCCACGGCGACCTCCTGGACGGCTACGTGGCCGACTGGATCGGCGAGCGCGGTCGCGCCGAGGTCATCAAGGCGTTCGAGGCGGCAGGCGCTGCGGTTGCGCCCGTGTACGACGCCCGTGACCTGACCGAGGACGCCCACGTCAGGGCGACCGGCATGCTGGTAGAGGTCGACGACCCCGACCTAGGGCCGCTGCTCCAGCACGACGTGATGTGGCGGATGAGCGAGAGCCCGGGCCGGATCCGCTTCACCGGCCGTGAGCACGGAGCCGACACCCGCGAGGTGCTCACCGGCCTCGGCCTCGACACGGACGAGATCGACCGGCTGGTCGCGGACGGGGTGGCCCGATGAGCAGCACGCAGGGTGACGCGCTGCTGGCGGCGGTCGAGTCCGGGGTCCGCGTCGTCGACCTCGGCCGTCAGCTGCGGGTCGGAATGCCCCAGTCGCCCAACCACCCGGCGTTCTCGCACGCCCTGCCACGCCGGCACGGCGACATGCGGCGCGCCGACGGCGGCAGCGCCGCCAACGACCTGGTGTCGATGGGCACCCACGTCGGCACGCACATCGACGCGCTCGCCCATGTGTCGCACGACGGCAAGATGCACGGCGGCATCGACGCCGACGATGCCGGTCGCGGGGGCAAGTACGACCTGCTCGGCGTGCACACCATCGAGCCGATGGTGCGGCGGGCCGTGCTCCTGGACATCCCGGCCTTCCTCGGGACCAGCCGCTGCGAGGGCGGCTACGAGATCACCCCCGACGACCTCGAGGGTGCGGCGAAGGCTCACGACGTCTCCGTCCGACCCGGCGACGTGGTGCTCGTGCGCAGCGGCTGGGGCCAGCTCTTCGACGAGGGTGCTGCCTTCATGGGGCACGACACCGGGGTCCCGGGCGTCGGCGAGGACGGGGCGGAATGGTTGGCCGCCCAGGGGGCCCACACCGTCGGTGCCGACACGATCGCCTTCGAGCGACTGGCGAGGGGTGCGGGTCACAGCCTGCTCCCGGCGCACCGCGTGCTGCTGGTCGAGCACGGCATCTACATCGTCGAGACGCTCGACCTCGAGGGCCTGGCGGCCGTGGGGCGGCACCAGTTCACCCTGGTGCTGAGCCCGCTCAACATCTACGGCGCCACCGGGTCGCCGGTCCGCCCCCTTGCGGTCGTGCCAGCATGAGCGGGCGCACCCTCGGCGAGCAGCTGGCCGACTTCGCGAGCGGGTCGTCGTACTCCGACCTGCCTGAGGCCGTCGTCGAGAGCGTGAAGATGCGCTTGCTCGACACCTTGGGCATCGCTGTGGCGGCGGCCGGTCTCGACAGCAGCCGGGCCGCCCGACGCTGGGCGGTCGAGCAGGCCGGCGCAGGGCACGCGTCGGCGGTGGGGGTCGAGGACAAGCTGCCGGCCAACCTGGCTGCCTTCGTCAACGGTGTCCTGATGCACTCGCTCGACTACGACGACACCCACCTGCCCTCGGTGCTGCACCCCAGCGCGAGCGTGGTCCCGGCGGCGCTCGCGGCGGCCGAGCGGGCCGGGGCCGACGGCCCACGACTCATCCACGCCGTCGCGGTCGGGCTCGAGGCCTGCGTGAGACTGGGCATGGCCGGCTACGATGAGGAGTCCGGCAGCTCGACGTTCTTCGAGCACGGCCAGCACGCAACCTCGATCTGCGGTGCGATGGGCGGCGCCGTGGCGGCCTCGGTCCTCGCCGGCCGCCCCGACCGCGTGGTGCACGCGCTCGGCGTCGCGGCGTCGATGGCGTCGGGGATCATCGAGGGCAACCGCACGGGCGGCACAATCAAGCGGCTGCACTGCGGCTGGGCCGCGCATGCCGCGGTCTCCGCGGGCGAGCTGTCCGACCTGGGGATCACTGGCCCCCCGACGGTGCTCGAGGGGCGCTTCGGGTTCTTCCAGGCATGGCTGCACGGCCGCTTCGACGCCGACGCGGTGACAAAGGGCCTCGGAGACGTGTGGTCGGTGCCCGACATCTTCTTCAAGCCCTATCCTGCCAACCACTTCACGCACACGATCGTGGACGCGACCTCGGCCTTGCGCCGACGCGGCATCGATCCCTCACGCATCGATCGGCTGACTGTCGGCGTGCCGGCCCCGATCGTGCGGACCATCGGCGAGCCGATCGAGGTGAAGCGGTCTCCGGAGACCGGCTACATGGCCCAGTTCAGCGGTCCCTACGCCGCGGCCGTCGGCCTCTTCGGCGGCGGCGGTCTGGGGGCGTCGCTGGAGGACTACACCGACGAGCTCGCCGGGGATCCGGCGCGTCGTGCTCTGATGCAGCGGGTCGACATCGTGGCCGACGACCGGTGCACCAAGATCTTCCCCCACCAGTTCCCGGCGATCGTCACGGCGCTGCTCACCGACGGCGAGACGGTGGTGGAGGAGGTCCTGACCAACAAAGGAGGACCGGACCGCCCCTTGTCGTTCGCAGCCCTGAGCCAGAAGTTCCACTCCAACGTCGACCCGCATCTGACCGCCGAAGCCGCGAGCGCGGTGACCGGGACCTGCCGTCGCCTCGAGGAGGTCGCCCACGTCTCGGAGCTGATCTCGCCCCTGCGGGCGGTCGACCTTCAGGCCGCGCCGGTGCCCGGCTGAGGAGTTCGTCACCACCCACCGATCGAAGGAGAGGCATGTCCCAGCACGACCTGATCGTCCGCAACGCCCAAGTGGTGCGACCCGGGGCGGAGAGTCCGAAGCCGCTCGACGTCGCCGTCCGGGACGGGGTCTTCAGCGCCATCGAGGAGACGATCGACCCGTCCAGCGCCACGACGGTGGTCGATGCCGAGGGCCGTCACCTCTTCCCGGGGGTGGTCGACGTGCACCAGCACTGGGGCATCTACAACCCGCTGTCCGAGGACGCCGCCACGGAGAGCCGCGCGGCGGCCCAGGGCGGCGTGACGACCGGGATCACCTACATCCGCACCGGCGCCTACTACCTCAACAAGTCGGGGCCCTACCGCGAGCTGTTCCCGGAGATCCTGTCGAGCGTGGAGGGCCGCGCCTACGTCGACTACGCCTTTCACGTGGCCCCGATCCTTCGCGAGCACCTCGACGAGATCCCCGCGCTCGTCGGCGAGTTCGGCGTGCCATCGTTCAAGATCTTCATGTTCTACGGCAGTCACGGGCTGCACGGGCGGTCCACGGACCAGAGCTCGTTCTTGATGATGCCGGAGGACGAGAGCTACGACTACGCACACTTCGAGTTCATCATGCGCCGGCTGCAGGAGGTGCGCGAGGACGAGCGGTTCGCCACCGACCGTGACGTCGTCTCCCTGTCGCTGCACTGCGAGACCGCGGAGATCATGCGTGCCTATACCGAGATCGTGGAGAAGGAGGGGCGCCTGACCGGTCTGGAGGCCTACAGCGCGTCCCGCCCGCCGCACTCCGAGGGACTCGCGATCACCATCGCGTCGTACCTCGCCCACGAGACTGAGCTCCCCAACATCAACCTGCTGCACCTCAGCTCGCGCAAGGCCATCGAGGCGGCGATGCTGATGCAGTCGACCTTCCCGCACATCGACTTCCGTCGCGAGGTCACGATCGGTCACCTGCTCGCCGACTTCACCACCGGCGGCGTGGGCGGCAAGGTGAACCCGCCGCTGCGCTCGCGCGAGGACGTCGAGGCGCTGTGGGAGCACCTCTTGGCGGGCCACGTGTCGTGGGTGACCTCCGACCACGCGTGCTGCCGCGAGGAGACCAAGTTCGGCGAGCCGGCCGACGACGTGTTCCTCGCCAAGTCCGGCTTCGGCGGCACGGAGTACCTCCTCAGCGGCATGGTGTCGGAGGGCCGCCGCCGCGGCCTGTCCTACAACCGGATCGCCGAGCTGGTGGCGGCGTCGCCGGCGCGACGCTTCGGCCTGCGCACCAAGGGCGACCTGGCCGTGGGGTTCGACGCGGACTTCTGCCTCGTCGACGACGACGTGGAGTACGCCGTTCGTGCCGAGGACTCGTTCTCGACCCAGGAGTACTCCCCGCTCGAGGGCTACCAGATGACCGCGCGGGTCACCGACACCTATCTCCGTGGAGCCCCGGTGCTCACCGACGGGAGCATCGTGGGCGAGCCGCGAGGTGCCTTCGTCCGCAGGTCCGGAGGCTGAGCCAGCACTAGCTAGGAGGTCCTCGCGCGAGCGAGGATCTCGTGGGCCGCGCGCGCGACGGCCGCGTCGATCAGCCTGCCGGAGCTGTCCGTGGTCGCCGCCCCCGCTGCCGCCTCCAGCCGGCTGACGACGTCGCGGGCGGCCTCGACCGTGGCGACGTCGGGTGTGAACACCCGGTTCACCACCTGGACCTGGTGGGGGTGCACCGCGGTGCGCGACCGGAAGCCGAGGTCGCGCAGTTGCCGGCTGGACTCCTCGAAGGCGGCGAGGTCGCGGAAGTCCGTGGACGTCGGTGCGACCGGCGCGGCCAACCCGGCCGCTGCGCAGTGCAGGACGACTAGGAGGCGCAACGCGTCGACGGCGGTCGCTGTCACGGCGCTCCGCGTCAGGCGCAGGTCCGCGTGCAGGTCGGCCTCGCCGAGCCCGAGGCTGGTCAGTCGTGGGTGTCGGCAGAGCCGGTCGAGCTCGAGGAGCGCGCGTGCGCCCTCGACCAGACCGACGACCAGGGTCCGGCCGACTGGCAGCCCCCGCTCGCCCTCCAGCCGGGATAGGCCGGGCGCGAGCCGTCCCAGCACGTCCGCGTCCGCTTTCGCTACGACCAGTCCGCGCACGCCCGGACCGACCGCCGCGTCGAGGTCGTCGTCGAGGTGGTCCGGGTCGATCCGGGCCCACACCTCTGGCCGGCCAGGTGCGTCGACCGCGCCCGTCCCGGCGAGGGCGCGCAGCAGGTCCCTGGCCCCGGCCCGCGCCGTGAGCGGGACGGAGTCCTCCAGGTCGACGATGAGGGCATCGGCTGAGCCGGCCCTCGCCTTGGCGACGAGGTCCTGGCGGTGCCCCGGCACGTAGAGGAACGAGCGGGGAAGCGGCTGCTCCGCGGAGGCGGGATCAGGCACGGAGCGCCGCGGTGATGGCCCGGGCGGCTTCCTGCACGAGGCGGACGTGGTCCTCGTGCCCCTCGGGGCCGTAGCGGAACATCGGACCCGAGCTGGTGATCGAGCCCATCACGTTGTCGGCGGGGTCGAAGAAGGGAGCCGCGATCGACGACGCACCCGTGTTGCGCTCGTTGCGGGAGGAGGCGTACCCGTCCTCGCGCGTCCGGGCGAGCACGGCGCGGTACGCCGCCTCGTCGAAGTCGAGCTCGAGCTGCCGCTTCTGGCGCACCGCCGCCTCGGTGAAAGAGTCGGGCAAGAACGCGAGGATGGCACGGCTAGAGGCGCCTGAGTGCAGCGGGAACTGCGGGCCGATCTCGACCACCATCTTCACCTCCTGCGGGCCTTCGAACTGGTCGAGGTAGATGCGGTGGTTGCCCACCAGCACCGAAAGCGTGGTCGTCTCGCGGGTGCGGTCGCGGAGCTTCCGCAGGATCGGGGAGGAGATGGTCCGGAGATCCATCTGGCTCCACGCCTTGTGGCTCAGCATCGTGGCGGCCGGCCCGATGCCGTAGGCGTTGTCGCCCGGCACGGGTTGTAGCAGCGAGCGGGACGTCAGCGACTGCAGGATCCTGTGCACGACGGCCTTGCTCATCTTCAGCTCGCGCGCGATCCGGGAGACCCCCAGCGGGTGGTCCGCCTGGGCGAAGAGGAGGAGGACGTCGGCCACGCGGTCGGCCGACTGCGTTCCGCCTGCCGTGCCGGGCCGCGCGAGCCGCGGAGCGTCATTGGTCATCGGGACTCGTTCTTCTCGAGAGGTTGCACCGGCGAAGACAATAGCGGGATTGCCGGTCCTGGTGCGCTCGTGACGTCCACCAGGACCGAAGCGTCACGACAGAACGGGCATGGTGCGTCGTTCCTGGGTCTCGTCCTCGCGGGTCGCCTGCCGGAACGCCGATCGTGGGACGTAGCGACCGCCCGTGATGTCGTCGACCAGCTTGCCGCCGTCGACCACGACGTGGCCGCGGCGCAGGGTCTCGGTCACCTTTCCCACCAGCCGCTGGCCCTCGTAGAGGCAGTAGTCGCTGCTGCCGACGTGCCTCTCGGCCGTGCACAGCGCCTCGCCCGCCGGGTCGAGGACGACGACGTCGGCGTCGGCGCCGGGCAGGATCCGTCCCTTGCGCGGCGAAAGCCCGAAGATGTCGGCAGGGTTCTCCGACAGCACCTGCACCATCCGCTGCAGAGAGATGCGGCCGCCACGCACGCCCTCGCTGTAGGTAAGGGGCAGCAGGTGCTCGATCCCCTCGGCGCCGTACGGCGCCTGGAGCAGGTTGGGCGCGTCGGACTTGATCTCGACCGTGCGTGCCGCGTGGTCCGTGGCGATCGTCTGGATGGTGCCGTCCGCGACGCCTCTCCACAGCGACTCGTTGTCGCGCTCGAGCCTGATCGGAGGGGCGATCTTGCTGAGAGCTCCGCGCTCGATCACCTCGCGGTTGGTCAGCAGCAGGTAGTGCGGGCAGGTCTCGACCCACACAGTCGTCGACGCGGTGCGCCGGCCGAGCTCGATTGCGGTGATGCCCTCGGCGACCGCCAGGTGAGGCACGTAGAGCGGGCAGCCGACCGCGTCCGCCAGCGCGATCGCGCGCAGGGTCGCCTCGGTCTCGAACAACGGTGTGTGGCAGTGCAGGTACGTCGCGTGGGGCACGTCGGCCTGGTCCCAGAACTGGCTCTCGAAGTACTCGATGCCGTCGCCGTTCTCCGCGTGCACGATGGCGATCCCGCCGTGGTCGGCGATCACCTTCATGCCCTCGATGAGGGAGCGGTCGTCGACCATCATGTTGCGCGCTCGGTAGGCCATGAAGAACTTGAAGGACGAGACGCCGGCCGCGACGAGCTTGGGCACCTCGGCGGCGACGTCGTCGGCCGCGTCGAAGGCGGCGTGCAGCCCGAAGTCGCACGCGACCTGGCCGCTCCACGCGTCCACGAAGGACCCGACGACCTCGCTGGGCGTCGTCTTGGGGAAGCCCCATGACGGGAACGCGCCGACGAAGGAGAGGATGGTCGTCACGCCGCCGGAGGCGCCGGCGCGGCAGGTGGCCGCCATGTCGTCGGTGTAGACGGGATGTGTGTGTGCGTCGATCACGCCGGGCAGGACGAGCTTGTTGCGGGCGTCGATGACGCGCGCTGCCCCGCCCCGCAGGTCGGGCCCGACGGCAGCGATCGTCTCGCCCTGGATGCCGACGTCGGCCTGGGTCTCGCCCTGGCCGCTCACGACGGTGCCGCCCTTGATGACGATGTCGAACTGCTCCATGGTCATGCGCTCCATATCTTCTTCAGCTGGTCGGCCGTGACGACGTCGTGGCGGGCCGAGAGGAACTCGAGGGTGATGTCGTGAAGCCGCTGGGAGGCCGACGCGCACGCGTCCCCCGCCACGACGGTGTAGTAGTCGATGAATGCCGCGTGGCGGACCGTCGCCTCGACGCACCCGTTGGTGACGATGCCGGCGACCACGACGGTTTGGACCCCGTTGGCGCGCAGCAGGTTGTCCAGATCGGTGCCCACGAACGCGTCCGATCGGTGCTTGAGCACCTGCAGGTCGCCGGGCTGCGCGGCCAGCTCGTCGACGAGCTCGTGCCCCCACGTGCCGGTCAGGGTGTACTCCCCGCCCAGGAAGGGCCGCGCGTGGTTCTTGAAGTAGACCCAGGCGGGGGAGTCGCTGAGGCCGTCCGGGAGCGTGGTGTTGAGCGTGAAGGCCACGAGCACGCCGGCCTCCCGGGCCTGCCGCACGAGGTCGACGACGACCGGGACGATGGCGCCGGTGAGGGCGACGTCGTCGCCGTTGCGGGCATAGGCGCCGGCCGGGTCGAGGAAGTCCTTCTGCATGTCGACGATCAGGAGTGCGGTGTGTGCGGGGTCGACCACCTCGGAGAGTGAGTCGAAGACCTGCTTGCCGTGGACCTCGTGCACGATGCGCCTCAGGAGCCCGACGCCGCGAAGCCCGAGGCCCTGGAGGAGATCTCGTCGTCGAGCGCGAGCCAGCCTTCGAGGTCCACCGCGGCCTGCCGGTCGGCCCACGGAACCAACTGGTCGACCACCTCGGCGGTCCCGCCCGTCGCGTGCAGCGACTCCAGCACCTTGCGCGTCGCGGCCATGGCGCTGCGCAGGGCCGAGTTGGCGTACAGGGCGATCCGGTAGCCCATCTCGTTCAGCTCGGCGGTCGGCACGATCGGGGTGCGGCCGCCCTCGACCATGTTGACCACGAGTGGGGCAGGCACCTCGCCGGGGATCCGCCGCAGCTCCTCCATCGTGGTCGGCGCCTCGACGAAGACCGCGTCGGCGCCTGCGGCGACGTAGCGACGGACCCGCTCCATCGCTGAGTCGAAGTCCTCGAGGGCCAGGGCATCCGTGCGCGCGAGGATGACGAGGTCGGAGCCGCCGCGCGCCTCGTCGGCGGCGGCGAGCCGCTCGAGCATCTCGCCCGTGGACACGACCTGCTTGCCCGCGAAGTGCCCGCAGCGCTTGGGATGCGTCTGGTCCTCGATCTGGACGGCGGCGACCCCGGCGAGGGCGAACTCGCGCACGGTGTGGACGACGTTGAGGGTGCCGCCGTACCCGGTGTCGATGTCGGCGATGACCGGGAGCGAGCTGCTCCGCACGATCCGGGTGGTGACGTCGAGCATCTCGCGGAGGCCGATCACGCCGAGGTCCGGCAGGCCGTAGGCCTCGTTGGCGATCCCGGCTCCGGTCGCGAAGAGCACCCGGAAGCCGATCTCCTCGGCCATCCGCGCGTAGAGCGGGCCGACCACCCCCGGGCAGACGACGGTCTCCTCGCCGGCGAGGAGTGCGCGCAGCGCTGCCGGGGCGGTCGATGGTGACGCCGGTGATGTCGGCGGTGTTGTCGGCAGAGTCATGGGATGAGCACGACCTTTCCTGTGACCTGGCGCCGGGCCAGGAGCTCGTGGGCTTGCGCGGCCTCGGAGAGCCGCAGCTGCCGGTCGATCCGGGTCCGCAGCCGTCCGACCTCCACGGCGTCGATGACGCCGCGGATGTCGGGGAGCTGCCAGCCGCGGGAGGCGACGATCTCGACGTACTGGCGGAACAGGGCTAGGGCGTCGATGCCGGCGTGCTGGCCGGCGTGGGCGCCGTACAGCACGTAGCGGCCGCCGACCCGGAGCAGGTCGATGAGCACGCGTAGGTGCTCGCCGGCGGCGGCGTCGAACACGACGTCGACGCCGGCGCCACCGGTCACCTCGCGCACCTCGGCAGCCAGGATCTCCACCGTGCCGGAGTCGACGACGGCGTCGGCACCGCAGTCGCGAGCGAGCTCCTGACGGGCGACGGTGCTCGCGGCTGCGACGACGCGGGCGCCGGCCAGCCGGGCGACCTGGACGGCGGCCGAGCCGACGCCGCCACCGGCGCCGGTGACCAGCACGGTCTCGCCGGCGCGCAGCCGGCCCCGGGTGAGCAGTCCGTGCCACGCGGTGCCGAAGCCGAGCTGCAGGCAGGCGCCCTGTGCCAGGTCCACGTCGTCTGGCAGCGCGAAGAGAGCACGGTCGGGGACGACGAGCGACTCGGCGTAGGTGCCCGGCGTGTCGATGCCCGGTCGGCGCGGGCGCTCACACACGTTGATCCAGCCGCGGCCGCACGGCGGGCAGCTCCCGCACGGCGGGTAGGCGCTGACGATCACACGGTCACCCACTCGCCACCCCCGGGCTCCCGGTCCGAGCTCGCTCACCACGCCGGCACCCTCCCGTCCGAGCTGTCCCGTGGGCGTCACGTCGAAGCCCGAGGTGCCGTCGCGCTCGTCGAGGTCGAGGTGGTTGACGGCCGTGGCCCTGATCTCGACGAGCACCTCGCCCGCGCTCGGTCCCGTCTCCAGGACGGTGACGGGGCGCAGCACCGAGGGCGGCCCCGGTGCGGTGAACCTGACGGCGGTGGGCACGGGCTGCTCAGGCGTCCAGGTAGTCGTGCAGGATCTCACCCGTGCCGGGGCCGGACTGGTACTCCAGGTGCACGAAGAGACTCTCGAGCATCTCGACGGGCTCGAGGTTGTGCAGCTCCTCGCGGTCGGAGTCGCCGAAGGTGATTGTCGCGTTGCCGGCCCACGCCCGCCGGTAGCGCCGGTTCGCGAACTTCCAGCTGATGATGTCGTGCACGAGGGGGTCCCGCTGCGGTGTGGTGAGGTCCGGGAAGTGCCGGACGCCGAAGATACGGATGCCCTCGGACTCCCGCTCCTCCTCCGGCAGCTCCCGCTCCACCGCGAGGTGCGCGGTGATGATCGGCGCCCCGTGTCGCGACACGTGCATCCCGACGCGGTCGCCGGGGGCGAGCTCGCCGTCGCCATTGCCGTTGTAGAGCCGGAAGTACTCGCGGAAGTCGGCGCGTTTGGTCGTGTAGCCGTCGATCATCCCGAAGACCAGGGCGTGGTCCTGGTCCTTGTACTGGACGTGCAGCAGGTAGCCCTTCTTGCCGCCGACGGCGCAGGGGATCCGGAACATCGCCTCGTGCCAGTTGACGTGGTGGGGCTCGCGGTCGGCGAGGTAGCCGGGAGGTCCCGGGCGGTGGCCTCCGTGCTGGTTGATCCCGCTCTGCGTCTGGTTCATGAACAGCCAGATGCGGTCGCTCTCCTCGGTCACCTCGAACGGCGGCGGCAGTATCTTCCGGACGCCCTCGATGTCGGCCCGCCAATGGACGTACATGCCCACGTGGCCGGCCTGGCGCAGCTGGACGCCGAGCTTTCCGCCGAGGTCGGTCGAGCGGCTGATGGCGGCGTTGCCGGACGGGCTCAGCGGGGTCGATGCCCCCTGCAGGACGACTCCACTGGCGGCGCGGCGTACGCCGTCGAGCTGCTCGGTGGGTCGTCCTCCGACGACGGTGACAGGACCGGTGGGACCGTGCGACCAGTCGAGGAAGTAGCCCGTGACGCTTGCCGGGTCCGCGGGGCTGACCAGCCCCAGCTCGTCCTCGTCGCTGGAGGCCAGGGCGAGGTCGAGGTCGCCTGCGAAGCACGACGCGATCTCGATGCCGCTCACCTCCCACGACACCACGTCGTTCACCGGGGCGGGCGAGCCGGGTCTGGCCCAGTCGGGCAGGTAGCGGATCCCAGCCACTCGCTCGAGCCGGGAGCGCAGGGCGGCGGCCTCCGCGGAGGAGGGGTCGTGCTCGGTGTGCGCCTTGAACCGCGCGGTGAAGACCCGCGCGTCGAAGCGCGAGGCGACCATGATGCAGCCCGTGCCCACGCCCATCGCCCGGTTGAGCGGTTGACCCACGAACGGGAAGGTCTTGGTGAACCGCGCCTGCTTCGTGGGGACGCCGAGGTAGGCGCCGGCCAGCATCGCGGCGTCGCGCTCGTGGAAGCGGATCCATGTGAAGAGCCCACGCTTCCCGTCGTGGACGTAGGGGAGCATGATCGCGGCCTCGTGCCATCGGGTCTCCTCGACGTCCGCCCAGCTCGGCCGGCCCGGTCCGATCGCCTGCTCGCTCTGGCGCGCGACGAACCAGACGTTGCGGTCCTCCGGGTCGACGGCGAGGGGCTCGGGCAGCAGGTCGGCGATCGCGGCGGGGTCCAGCGGCCAGTGAGCGACCAGGCCACGGGTGCGAACGGACTCGGCAGCGTTGTCCGGGTGCACCTGAAAGTGCCGGACCACGCTCGAGAGCCCGGTGTCGCTGAACGGCGGGCAGGCGCCCTTGTCGGCGAGGCCGAGCAGGGCCGTGGTGGTGTCGGACGGGGACATCGTGCTCCTTCGGGTCGCGGAGAGGCCAGGGCGCAGCACCCCTCGCCAGCGACGAGGGGCAGGGGCGCGAGAGCTAGAGCCGGGCGTCCTCCGGGGACAACCCGAAGCGGAAGAGGCGCTCGCCCGGTTGCGCGGCTAGCGGGTCGAGCAGGTGCTTGCTGTACGCCGACGCCTCGGCCTTCATCCAGGCTGCCAGCTCGGGGTCCGCTCCGGCGCGGTCGTCGTCGCCGTCGACCAGGACGTCGGCGTCGACGAGCCGTCGTCGCAGGTGCTCGAGCTCGGCCTTGCAGGTGAACAGCTCTCCCGCGAGGGCGGTGATCACGCCGAGCAGCCGGTCGGCGACCGGGTCCCCGAGGCCGGTCGCAGGGTCGTAGGCGTAGGCCTCGGTCAGGTTGGTGGCACTCGTGGTCACGCTCGCTCCCGTCGTGTCGAGGTCGTCATCAGGAGGCGACGGAGATGTCGGCCGTCCGGGTGGTGCCCGCGCTCTCGGTGGCAGGCTTGGTACCGGCGAGCAGCGTCCAGGGGAAGCGCCAGAACTCGGGCAGCTCGGTGCCGCGGGCCAAGGCGTCCGGCTCCTCCTCGAACGATGTGGTCGCCACGTCGGTGAAGCCGGCGGCGGCCATCTCCGCGTGGAAGTCCATGGCCAGCAGGCTGCGGATGAACGGCTCGTTGTTGCGCGTCGAGTGGCCGAGGATCAAGAACCGCCCGACGTTTCCCCCGGGCACCTCGTAGAAGTCGAGGTAGACCAGGCGTCCGCCCGGCTTCAGGACGCGGTAGGCCTCGCGCAGCGACTGCACCAGGACGTCGGTGGGCACCTCGTGAATAAGCATGGACGCCGCGATGGTGTCGACGCTCTCGTCCTCGAAGTGGACGAGGTCCTCCTGACGGTCCTGCACGTAGCGGATGTCGAGGCCCTGCTGGACCGCGCGGAGGTGCGCCAGCCCGAGCACCTGCGGGCTGAGGTCGACGCCGACGACGGTCGCGCCGGGCATCGCCCGGCGGATCGGCTCGGTGGTCTTGCCGAAGCCGCAGCCCATGTCGAGGACCACCCCGTCGGCGGGTGTGATCGCCCGCACGTGGTCGGCGAACCGGCTGTGCAGATCGCCGTGGTCGCTCGCGACGGGAGTGGTGCTCCTGGCGGCGGCCTCGTAGGCGAAGGCGTCACTCGGGTCGGACCAGATGCCGCCCCGGTGCTGGTGGAAGTCGGTGTCGACGTAGTAGTCGGGGAGCGGGCGCTCCACGTCGTTGGCCAGCTTGTCGGGCTCGCGCTTCTGGCCCTCGGCGAGCTCCCCGGCCAGCTGGTCGTCGGCCTCGGCGAAGAGCGTGACCAGCCCCCAGCGGCCGTAGTACTTCATCTGCTGCAGGTGCACCTCGAGCCACGCGAACGCGCGGTAGGCGTGCGAGGTGCTCATCGCCTGCTCGATCTCCCGCGGCGGCTGCTCCGCAACGTGGGCTGCCTGCGAGGCGACCACGGCGTAGAGCTCGGTGGACCAGTAGCGCTTCAGGCCGACGACGTACGCCTGGTAGGCGGCAGTCCTGAGGTCACCCACGATCGCGTCCTCGACCGCCGGCTCCGGCGCTCGAGCCGCCTCCGAAGTGTCGTCCGCCCGCATATGCTTGCCACAACCTTTCCATTCAGAGAAACGGCTACTGGTCGAAAGTAGCGACGCTTCCATCTCTGTGTCAACGGTACGACGATCGGTGGCTCGCCTCTTGGGACGGCGCCCTCGATTGTCCGCATGCTTCACATCGGGAGCACTGGGTGGCCGAAAAGCCACGATCTGAGCGTAAGATCGACGTCCACGCAGGTTCATCCGCGGTTGCCCCACCAACGTCGCGCAGGGCCCGGTCGTGTGCGTGCCGGTCTCGCCGGATGACATTGGATCGCCTGCGAGAGGCGTACCGCTCAAAGAAACACTCATCCTCAAGGAGTCCACATGTCTCGTAGCCATTCCATCGCGGTGATCGCCGGCGACGGCATCGGGCCGGAGGTCGTGTCGGTCGCCTTGGCCTGCGCCGAGCGAGCCGCGGCCCGGCACGATGTGCGGCTGACGTGGCGGGAGCTTGACTGGGGTTGCGAACGCTACGCGCGCTCCGGCACGTTCATGCCGGACGACGGCCTGGACCAGCTGGCCTCCGCGGACGCCATCTTGCTGGGGGCAGTGGGCTGGCCCAGCGTGCCCGACCACTTGTCGCTGTGGGGGTTGCTGATCCCGATCCGGCGCGCCTTCGACCAGTACGTCAACCTCCGCCCGGCTCGACTGCTGCCCGGTGTCGTCTCACCGTTGCGGGGCGTCGACGAGCTCGACCTGGTCATCGTGCGCGAGAACGTCGAGGGCGAGTACTCCCAGGTCGGCGGTGTGGTCGAGGAGAACGCTCGTGCCACCACGGCGCTGCAGCAGTCCGTGTTCACGCGCCGCGGCATCGAGCGGGTGACGCGGTACGCCGCCAAGTTGGCCGCCGAGCGGTCGGGCAGGCTCACCTCTGCGACGAAGTCCAACGGACTGGTGCACTCGATGCCGTTCTGGGACCAGGTCGTCGCCGAGGTGTGCGCCCAGGAGGATGTGGCCGTTGAGGCCGTGCACGTCGACGCCCTCGCAGCTCGTCTCGTGACTGCGCCGGGATCCTGCGACGTGGTCGTCGGCTCGAACCTCTTCGGCGACATCCTCAGCGACCTGGCCTCGGCCATCGCCGGCTCGCTCGGCGTGGCGCCCAGCGCCAACCTCAACCCCGAGCGCGACCACCCCTCGATGTTCGAGCCCATCCACGGCTCCGCTCCGGACATTGCCGGCAAGGGGGTGGCCAACCCGGTCGCGACCTTGTGGGCGGCCTCCATGATGCTTGCGCACCTCGGTGAGGCAGAGGCGGCCGACGACCTGTACTCCGCCTTTACTGGCGTGATGGCAGACGGCTGTCTCACCGCGGACCTCGGCGGCTCTGCGACGACGTCCGAGTTCGGTGCTGAAGTGGTGCGACGCTTGTCGTGACGCCATCCCATGGGTGCACAGTCGGCAGGCTCGATCGCCGTGGTTTCGATCGGCGCCGGTCGAAAGTCCGACTGGTGCTGATCGCCGTTTCACGTGGTCGACATCGACTTGGCACTCCGGCGGTCCCTCCTCCCGGTAGCTCACTCACTGCCTCACCCTGGAACGTGCTGGTCATGATTGGACACGATCTGGCTCACCGCAGCGCGGCGCGGCGGCCGGGCTCGACCGCGTCGATCCTGAGTACCTTGACGAGCACCATCACTGGCATGAGCATGACCCCATTCGACATCCCGAGGCGCCTTTAGCGTGGCCGGCGTATCTATGCTTCAGTGGCGGGTTGGCGCCGACAGCTGCAACGCCGACGTGGCAAGCGGATCAGCCCCGCGGGCGGCGTACTTACAAACGTACTTACGGGTTCCGTCCAAGGGTGTCCGCCACAGTCCACGAATCGAGAATCGCCCTTAAAATAAGGGGATTGAGAAATCAGTGGACGACGCTGGACCCGCCTCTGCGGGCTGGGGGTCAAAGGGTCGCAGGTTCAAGTCCTGTCAGCCCGACACTGTGATGTCTCAAGACATTGGAAACTGCCGGACC
>NZ_BAAAQQ010000008.1:0-119637 GCF_039531755.1 Nocardioides bigeumensis | reverse complement strand
TCGGGGTGCTCGCCGACCCCGCCCACGCCGCCGCGCTGCTCGCCGCCGGCACCCAGACACCCGCCGCGGAGACGCCCGGCGAGGAGACGCCCGGGGCGGGGTCGCCCGGCGCGGAGACGCCCGGGGCGGGGTCGGGGAGGGCCGCGAGGCGGTCACGGCGGGGTGTGCACCTGTTCGTCCATGTCACCGAGCAGTCCCTGCACGGTGCGCTCGGGGGTGAGGTCGCCCGGGTCGAGACCACCACCGGTGGCGCGGGCCGCCCGGTGCTGGCCCAACAGGTCGCCAACTGGTGCGGCCGGCCCGAGACGGAGGTGAGGGTCACCAAGGTCATCGACCTCAACCAGCCCGTGAGCGTCGACCGGTACGAAGTCGGCGCCCGGATGGCCCTGCGGGCCGCCCTGCGCGAACCCACCTGCGTGTTCCCCTGGTGCTCCCGACCAGCCCGACAGTGCGACAAGGACCACTGCACGCCCTACGCCGAGGGCGGCGAGACGTGCGACCACAACCTCGCCCCGCTGTGCCGGCGACATCACCGGCTCAAGACCCACACCGCCTGGACCTACGAACGCCTGCCTCTCGACATCGGCTGGCGCTGGACCGACCCCCACGGCCTGACCTACCTCCGCGACCACCACGGCACCAGACGGTCGTCGCTCAAAGCCAGGCCGCGCGCGGCCTAGGTGGACCTCGTCGATCGACTGCACCCACATCCACCCGGGTACGAGCGATCGTCGTCGACCGAGGGCTGCGCGGGTAGCAACGCTGATCGAAGATGTCCACATGACTGACCCCCTTGTTGTCGAGCAGCACGTCGCGGCAGCGCCGGAGGCGCTGTGGTCCGCGTGGACGTCGGCGGAGGGGCTGGCGCGATGGTGGTGGCCGCACCTGCCGGATGCGACCTACGGGGTGGACGGCAAGCCTGGTGGGAGGTACCGGATCGAGTCCACCGCGGCGGGGATCGGTGTGCAGGGTGAGTTCCTGGAGGTCGAAGAGCCGCATGGGCTCGTCCTCACCTGGCAGTGGCTCGAGGCCGGTGTCCCCGGGCCTGTCGACCGCGTCGCCGTCGAGCTGATCCGCGACGGCGACGGCACCTTGGTCCGGGTCACGCACCTGATGAGCGAAGACCAGACGCACGACGGCTACCGCGTGGGATGGACTGACGTGCTGAACCGGCTGGCGAGTCGTCCGGCTGAGTGAGACGAAGGCCTTAACGTGACCTCGTGACCAGTGTCAGTCGTCGTGGCGTGCTGGTCGCCGGAGCACTCGGGACGCTGGCGGCCTGCTCGACCGACTCCCCGTCCCCGACCACACCGACCCCGACCACACCGTCCCCGACCACCTCGAGCACGACCCCGACGTCCGCGGGCTCGGCGAGCGCCAGCGCGACCGCGACCTCGTCGGCAGCCGCGGCTCCGACAAAGGCCGACTGGGCACAGCTCGGCAAGAGCGTCCAGGGGACGTTGAGCCTGCCGTCGGACGCGACGTACGACCAGGTGCGCCTCACCGAGAACCGGCGGTACGACGGCGAGAAGCCGCTCGCCGTGCTGTCGGTCCAGGACGCGAAGGACGTGGCCGCGGGGCTGGCGTTCGCGCAGGACCACGCGATTCCGGTGGCGGTGCGGTCGGGCGGGCACAGCTATCCCGGGTGGTCCGGCGGCGGGAACCCCAAGGCGCTCGTCATCGACTGCCGGCCCATGAACGCCGTCAGGGTCGGCAACGGCTCGGTGACCATCGGGTCTGGTGCCGCGCTGGCGAGCGTCTACGACACCGTCGGCAACGCCGGCCGCGCGATCGCCGCGGGCTCCTGCGCGACCGTCGGCATCGCCGGGCTGACCCTCGGCGGGGGAGTCGGCGTGCTGACCCGGGCCCTCGGGCTCACGGCCGACCAGGTCACCTCGATGGAGGTCGTCCTGGCCGACGGGTCGATCAAGACCGTCAGCGAGCAGAGCGAGCCCGACCTCCTCTGGGCCCTGCGCGGCGGAGGGGGTGGTCACCTCGGCGTGGTCACGTCGTTCGAGCTGACGACGGCGGCCGCGCCGACGCTGCAGACGGTCTACCTCCAGTGGCCGATCTCGGCGGCCGAGCAGGTGATCGAGGCCTGGCAGTCGTGGGCGCCCCGCGCCGACGCGCGCCTGTGGTCGACCCTCAAGGCGCTCGGCGGCCAGAAGCACGGCAGCGGCCCCGTCCTGCTGCTCTCGGGCACCTGGACCGGTCCTCCGGGATCGTTCGACCAGCAGCTGTCCGGGCTGCTCGACCACGTGCCCCCGCCCGGGACGGACACCCGCGGCTCACGGAGCTACCTCGACGCGATGCTGTCGTACGCCGGCTGCTCGTCGATCCCGATCGACCGCTGCCACACGGGACCCGGCGGCTCGCTGACCCGGGAGGCGTTCGCCGCCACCTCGCACGTCGTCTACGACCCGCTCGACGCGGGAGGCACCAGTGACCTGCTCGACCAGGTGCAGGCCGCGCAGGACTCGGGCCTGCTCGAGGCGGGCATCTCCATCGACGCGCTGGGCGGCAAGGTCCGCGACGTCGACAGCGACGCGACGGCCTTCGTGCACCGCAAGGCACTCGCGACCGTGCAGTACACCGCGACCTTCCCCCCGGGAGATGCGAAGACCGCCGACTCCTTCGTGCGGGGCTTCCGCGCCGCCATGACCCCCCACTGGGGCAATCACGCCTACGTCAACTACGCCGACTCCTCGATCAGCGACTACCAGGACGCCTACTTCGGGGCCAACGCCGACAAGCTGGCACATGTGCGCGCGACGTACGACCCCGATGGGTTCTTCACCCAACCGCAGGACTTCTGACATGTTTCGTGACGTCCGGCTAGCGGCACCTCCTCAACCTCCGGCGCTTGGCGCTGTTCCAGCCGCAGGTGCGGCGCTAGCATGTCCCTCGTGCCGCATTTGAGGGTTCGTGACGCCGCTGCCTACCTCGGCGTCAGCGACGACACCGTGCGCCGCTGGATCGACCGGGGTCTCCTGCCGGCGACCACCGACGACACCGGCCGCAAGGTCGTCGACGGGTACGACGTCGCGCGCGTCGCCAGGGAGCACGCCAGCCTCCCGGGCCCTCCCGGCGAGCGGGCCAGCTCGGCGCGCAACCGGTTCGTCGGTCTGGTCACCGAGCTCAAGGTCGACACGGTGATGGCGCAGGTCGAGCTGCAGTGCGGTCCGTTCCGGGTGGTCTCGCTGATGAGCAGCGAGGCCGTCCACGACCTCGGCCTGGAGCTCGGCTCCGTCGCCGTCGCTGTCATCAAGTCCACCAACGTGGTCGTCGAGGTCGAGCGATGAGGCGCGTGCCGACCCTTGCCGTCGCCTTGGTGACGGTGCTGGCCATGGGCGGCTGCGGATCCGGCAGTGGCGACGACGGTGGCGAAGACGGCGGCGACGACGAGGGCGCGACGCTCACCGTCTACGCCGCCTCCTCGCTAACCGCGACCTTCGAGCAGCTCGGCGACGCCTTCGAGGCCGACCACGACGGCGTCGAGGTGGAGCTCAACTTCGCCGGCTCCTCCGACCTCGTGGCCCAGATCCAGGAGGGCGCGCCCGCCGACGTCTTCGCGTCGGCCGATGAGGCCAACATGGAGAAGCTGACCGCGGAGGACCTCCAGGGTTCCGCGCCGGAGGCCTTCGCCTCCAACACCCTCGAGATCGTGGTGCCACCGGGCAACCCGGCCGGCATCGAGTCCTTCGACGACCTCACCGAAGCAGAGCTCAACCTCGTCGTCTGCGCCCCCGAGGTGCCCTGTGGTGCCGCCGCGGCCAAGATTGCCGAGTCGGCAGGCGTGACGCTCACGCCGGTGAGCGAGGAGCAGTCGGTTACCGACGTCCTCGCCAAGGTCACCTCGGGCGAGGCCGACGCCGGGCTGGTCTACGTCACCGACGTCAGGGCCGCCGGCGACGGCGTCGAGGGCTTCGAGTTCGAGGAGTCCGCGGCGGCGGTCAACGTCTACCCGATCGCGACTGTCGCAGCGAGCGAGAACGCCGAGCTCGCCCAGCAGTTCGTCGACCTCGTGCTGAGCGACGAAGGTCAGCAGGTGCTTGCCGACGCCGGCTTCGCGCCGGCGCCGTGAGGCCATGACCGATCCCCGCCGCCGGGTCGGCGTACCGACCTGGATCTACGTCCCCGCGTTGGCGGGCGCGGCCTTCGTGCTGCTCCCGTTGCTCGCGATCGTGCTGCGCACGCCTTGGAGCCGGTTCCTCGACCTGATCACGTCCGAGGCCTCTCGGGAGGCGCTGCTCCTGAGCCTGCGCACCTCGGCGACGAGCACGCTGCTGTGCGTGCTGTTCGGCGTGCCGATGGCGACCGTCCTGGCGCGCAGCGAGGGCCGCTGGCTCGGCGTCGTCCGGTCTCTGGTGCTGCTGCCGCTCGTGCTGCCGCCGGTCGTGGGCGGCATCGCGCTGCTCTACACCTTCGGGCGACGCGGGCTGCTCGGGGAGACCTTCGAGGTGCTCGGCGTGCAGGTGGCGTTCTCGACGACGGCGGTGGTGATGGCGCAGACCTTCGTGGCGCTGCCGTTCCTGGTCGTCTCGCTCGAGGGTGCGCTGCGCACGGCCGGTCAACGCTTCGAGGTCGTCGCCGCGTCGCTGGGGGCGAGCCCGACGACGGTCTTCCGGCGGGTGACCCTGCCCATGGTGCTGCCAGGGCTGGTGTCGGGGGCGGTGCTGGCGTTCGCGCGGGCGCTCGGCGAGTTCGGGGCGACGATCACCTTCGCCGGCAGCCTGCAGGGCGTCACCCGGACGCTCCCGCTCGAGATCTACCTGCGTCGCGAGACCGACGCGGAGGCCGCCGTCGCGCTCTCCCTGGTGCTCGTGGTGGTCGCCGTGCTCGTCATCGGTTTCGCACGCCAAGGGCGGAGCGCACTATGACGCTGCTCTACGACGCCGGCGTCACCGACCGCGGCGTCGACGTCTCGTTCGAGGTGGCCGAAGGCGAGACGGTCGCGCTGCTCGGCCCCAACGGCGCGGGCAAGTCCACGGTCCTCTCGGTGATCGCCGGCTTGCTGCGCCCCGACCGCGGAGAGGTGGTGCTCGACGGGCGGGCGCTGACACGACGGCCCAGCAAGGGAGCGGCGCCTGAGGCGCAGGTGCCGCCGCACGACCGGCACGTCGCGCTGCTGGCCCAGGAGGCGCTGCTCTTCCCGCACCTCGACGTGCGCGACAACGTCGCCTTCGGGCCGCGGAGCCGAGGTCTCGGACGGGAGCCGTCGCGGGGGGTCGCCGACCGATGGCTCGCCGAGGTCGGCGCCAGAGACCTGGCCGCTCGGAAGCCGGGCGAGCTGTCCGGCGGTCAGGCGCAACGGGTGGCGGTGGCGCGGGCGCTCGCAGCGGAGCCCCGACTGCTGCTGCTCGACGAGCCGATGGCCGCGCTCGACGTGGCAGTGACACCTGCCTTGCGGCAGATGCTGCGCCGGGTGCTGGCAGACCAGACCGTCGTGCTCATCACCCACGACGCCTTGGACGCGCTGCTGCTGGCCGATCGAGTGCTCGTCCTGGAGGGTGGCCGTGTCGTCGAGGAGGGCCCGTCGGCGCAGGTGCTCGCCCAGCCACGCAGCGCCTTCGCCGCGCAGCTCGCCGGGCTCAACATGCTCACCGGCATCTGGCGCGACGAGATGGTGGTGACCGAGGACGGCCGTACGCTTGCGGGCCAGGCCCTCGACCCCGTGCCGACGACTGGTGACGCCGTGGTCGCGGTCTTCCGCCCGCACACTGTCTCGATCTTCCTCGAGCCGCCCGGTGGCAGCCCCCGCAACGTGCTCGCGGTGTCGGTCACGGACGTCGAGCCCCAGGCGGGGCACGTCCGGGTGCGCGCCGGCGACCTCACCGCCGACGTGACCGCGCGAGCGGTCGCCGAGCTCGACCTGGCGCCCGGCACGCCGGCGTACTTCGCCGTCAAGGCGAACGAGGTGTCGGTCTACGCGACCTAGAACGCGTAGTGCGCCACGATCCCGGCGAGGGCGCAGACACCGAGGACCCGCAGCACGCTCCACCTCAGGCGGAAGACGAGGAAGCACGCGAGGCCGGTGATCGCGAGCGGCGCCCACTGCACCGAGTCGAGGTGGGGGTACTCCAGGTCGAGCGGCCCGGTCGTCACGCGGCCCGTGGAGCCGAACAAGGTGTGCAGCGCGAAGAACAAGGCCAGGTTGGCGATCACCCCGACCACGGCGGCGGTGATGCCGGCCAGCGCGGCGGCGAGCGACCGGTTGCCGCGCAGTCGCTCGACGTAGGGCGCCCCGAGCAGGATGAAGAGAAAGCTCGGTACGAAGGTGACCCAGGTGGTGAGCAGCGACGCCACGATCCCGGCCACCCACGGGTCCAGCACGCCGGGATCGCGGTAGGCGCCGAGGAAGGCCACGAACTGCACCACCATGATCAGTGGTCCCGGGGTTGTCTCGGCCAGAGCCATCCCCCGGATCATCTCGCCGGGCGCGAGCCAGCCGTAGACGTTCACTGCTTGCTGGGCCACGAACGCCAGCGCGGCGTAGGCGCCGCCGAAAGTGATCAGGGCGGTGCCGCCGAAGAAGAGCCCTTGGTCGACGTACACGCTGTTCGCCCCGAGCAGCACGGCAGCCAACGCCACGGGCAGCGACCACGCGAGCAGCCCGAGCACCAGGATCAGCGCGGTACGACGCGGTGACGGGGGCTCGTGGTGGAGGGCGTCGTCAGCCACGAGCGGGGGAGGCCCGTCGTCCGGGGCGACGGCGCGGGCCAGGGGGACACCGCGGCGGCCGACCAACCAGCCGGCGACCGCTGCTGCGCCGATCACGAGAGGGAAGGGCACGCCCAGCAAGGTCAGGGCCACGAACGACGCGAGGGCGATCACCCACATCGCCGGGCCGGTGAGGCCGCGCCTGGCCACCCGCCACAGTGCCTGGACGACGATCGCGATCACCGCGGGAGCCAGACCGAGGAAGACGGCGGTGACCACGCCGGTCTCGCCGTAGGCGACGTAGATCCCCGACAGCGCCAGGATCGCCACGACGCCCGGCAGCACGAACAGCGTCCCGGCGACGAGGGCGCCACGTACGCCGTTGAGCAGCCAGCCGACGTACGTCGCCAGCTGCTGCGCCTCGGGGCCGGGCAGCAGCGTGCAGTAGGACAGCGCGAAGAGGAACCGCTGCTGCCCGATCCAGCGCCGCTCGTCGACCAGCGTGCGCTGCATCACCGCGATCTGGCCGGCCGGTCCGCCGAAGGTCTGCAGCGAGATGAGGAACCACGCCTTCGTCGCCTCGCGGAGCGACACGACATCGCGGCTGCGGTCCACGCCGCCATCCTGCCGGTCTGGTCCGGTGCCCCGAGCAGGCGGTCCACACGGATAATGAGCGACGTGAGCGCACGGACCGGTCTCGCCGCCCTCGAGGTGTGGCTGCTGACGGTCGTCGCGCACTCGCTGGCAGGCGGCGGGATCCCGTCGTCCGCCTGGTTGCTCGTGGTCGGCGTCCTCGTGCTGGTCGGCACGGCGTGCGTGATGCGGCTCCGGGTCCCGATCTGGGTCGCCGCAGGGGCTGTCGCCGGCGCGCAGCTGGGACTGCACGTGGCGCTGACCGCTTCCGCCCCCGCCTCCGCGGCGCCCATGGCCGGGCACGTCCACCCCGGGCACCCGATGCCGATGACGGCGGGCGGAGCGTCACTGCTCGACGGGCTGTCGACGCAGATGGTGCTGGCGCACGTGCTGAGCGCGCTGGTCACCGGCTTCGTGTGGTGGCTGCGCCGCCGCACCGTCGAGCACGTGCTGCGCCTGGTCGCGCCGGTCGGCGCCCTGGTGTGCCGGCACGCCCCCCGACTCCCGAGCCGGCCGCGCTCGCGGCCGCACACGCGTCCCTGGTTGCTGGGCGACCCCGGCCGGGCTCCGCCGCGGGCGCTCGTCGCCGCCTGACCCCGCCCCGGGTGCTGGGTCCGGCCGGTGACGCCTGCCGTCGTCCCCACCCAGCAACCAAGGAGCACCATGTCCCTGCGACACCCACGCGCGCTCGCGCGGCCCGCAGCCGTCGCCTCGGCCGCCTGCCTCGTCGTGCTCGCCCTCGCCGCCCCGGCGTCGGCGCACGTCACGATCACGCCCGACACCACCGCTGCCGGCGCCTTCGCGGTGCTGACCGTCAGCGTGCCGCACGGCTGCGACGGCTCGCCGACCACGAGCGTCGCCATCCAGATGCCCGAGGAGGTCAACGCGGTGACCCCGACGCGCAATGCGCTCTACGAGGTCGAGAAGGAGATGCAGCAGCTCGACCCGCCCGTCACGGACGCGCACGGCAACGAGATCACCGAGCGGGTCGCGACGGTCACCTACACCACCGACGAGCCCCTGCCGGAGGGCTACCGCGACTCGTTCGAGCTGTCCCTGCAGATCCCGGACGCGGAGGGCACCACCCTGGTCTTCCCGGTCGTGCAGACCTGCGAGGACGGCGAGTCG
The DNA here is from genome assembly GCF_039531755.1 of Nocardioides bigeumensis. Taxonomy (NCBI): domain Bacteria; kingdom Bacillati; phylum Actinomycetota; class Actinomycetes; order Propionibacteriales; family Nocardioidaceae; genus Nocardioides; species Nocardioides bigeumensis. The sequence continues at coordinate 111,216 of NZ_BAAAQQ010000008.1, read as the reverse complement.
GCGTGGATCGAGGTGCCGGCCGACGGGCAGAGCGAGGACGACCTCGAGCTGCCGGCGCCGGGCTTCACGATCACCCCGTCCGAGGGAGACGGCCACGGCGACGAGGCGGAGGGGTCCGCCGACGAGCCCGCGGCCACCGACACCGAGGACGGCGACGCCGGCAACCTGCTCGCCGGGGCCGGCCTCGGCGCCGGCATCGTGGGCATCCTGCTCGGCGGCGCAGCGCTTGCCCGGGGGCGTCGACAGAGTTGATCGGTCAGGCGTGACGTCGACGACGGCTCGGTCGCGGTGGTGGGGAGTCTTCCTCGCCGCCGCGGCTGCGGCCGTCCTGACCCTCGGGACCGCCGCGCCGGCGAGCGCCCATGCGCAGCTGGTCAGCACCACGCCCCAAGAGGGCGACGTGCTCGATGCCGCGCCCGAGGAGATCCTGCTGACCTTCAACGAGCCGGTGCTGTCGGTGCCGGAGGGCGTCACCGTGTTCGACGCCGCCGGAGACGTGGTCGCTTCCTCGGCTGCCACGCGCGACACCGACCTGGTCGTCACCCTCGACACGGAGGTGGCCGACGGGACCCTGGTCGTCGCCTGGCGCGTCGTGTCGGCCGACGGCCACCCGATCGCGGGCTCGTTGACCTTCTCGGTCGGCGCGCCCAGCGAGTCGGTGGCGGCCCCCGGCGCAGACCAGACCGCAGACGGCGTCCCGATCGCGTTGAGCATCACCCGCGCGGCGGCGTACCTCGGACTGCTGTTGTCGGTCGGCCTGCTGTGGTTCGGGCTGCTGGTGGCCCGGGGCTCCCACGACGGCGGCGGACGGCGGACCCGGCTCGCCGCCGCCGGAGCCGCGGTCGCCGCCGTCGGCTGGATGGTCGGGCTGCCTCTCACCGGCGCCTATCAGCGCGGCGTCGGACTGGACGAGGCCTTCGCGTCCGCGACCTGGCAGACCCTGCCGGGGGAGGAATACCTCGTCTCGCTCCTGGTCTCGGCCGGAGTGCTCGGCGCGCTGATGATCGGGGGCCGCACCGGGGCGCTCGCCGGGCTCGTCGCCGTCAGCGCGCCGGCCCTGACCGGCCACACCCGGGCGGCCGAACCCGTCGCCCTGTCGGTGCTCGCCGATGCTCTGCACCTGGTGGCCGGCGCGATCTGGCTCGGCGGCCTAGTGGGTCTGGCGCTGACGCTCCCCGGCCTCGCCGCCGAGCCCGGAGCGCGGCTGATCGGCCGGTTCTCGACGCTGGCAGCCGGTGCGCTCGCGACGCTGGTGGCGGCCGGCTCCTTCATGGCGTGGCGGATCGTGGAGTCGTGGGCCGGCCTCGTCGACACCGGGTACGGCCAGCTGCTGCTGGTCAAGGTCGCGATCGCTGCGGTCGCGGTCGCGATCGCGGCCGGCAACAGGTTCGTGCTGCTGCCGCGGGCCCGGGCAGGTGGCGGCGTGCGCGCGCTGCACCGCGCGGTCGCGGCCGAGGCGGTCGTGCTGGTCGCCGTCTTGTCGGTCACCGGGTTCCTCGTGAACAAGAGCCCGGAGGGCCCGCCGTCAGCGGCAGATCCTGCGGCCAGCACGGTCCAGCAGGCCCCACTCGGTGACCTCAGCGTCCTCGCCACGCTGACGCCGGGGGAGAGTGGGCAGAACCAGCTGTCCATCCAGCTCCAAGACGCCGAAGGCGAGCCGGCCGAGGGCAGCCAGGCCCCGGTCGTGTCCGTGTCGTCCCACGACGTCGACCTCGGTGATGTCGCTCTCCGCTCGACCGGGGCGGGGACCTACTCAGGCGAGGTGCTGCTCCCGACGTCAGGGGAGTGGCAGGTCCAGGTGTCGCTGCGGCTCGACGAGTTCACCAATCCCGTCGGGGTGCTGTCCTTCGACGTCGGGTGATCAGTTGGGGACCTCGACGCGCACCGGCACGGTGTGCAGGAAGTCGTCGACGCGCACCTGCACGAAGAACAAGTAGGGACCCGGCTGGGCCAGCTCGGTGACGAAGGTCAGCTGCGTACCGCCGTCGCCGCGAGCGCCCCGACCCGTCGGGTGCAGGTGGACCACGGAACCGTCGGACTCGGAAATGCCGACGACATGCGCCTGGGCGCCGAGGTAGCTCCCCAACACGACGGGATGGCCGCGGGCGTCGGTGACGACGAGGTCGAGGCGCCCGTCGGGTCCCGCGCGCAGCCCCGGCCCGGCCTGCACCTCGATGACGCCGTCATCGTTGGTGCTCCCCACGTCAGGGGGCGCATGCGTCCAGTCGCCGCCGACCACCGCCGAGCGCCCGAGCATCACGTGGTCCCCGCTGCCCGCCTCGTCCCGCGCCACGAACTCCGTGACCACGCGATAGACGCCCGGCTCGGGCAAGGTCACGGTGCCCGACCAGGTGCCGTCGCCGGCCTGCGTCGGGTGCAGGTGCCGGAAGACGGCGAGGTCGTCACGGACGACGTAGAGGTGGAGGTCCTTGGTGTGGTCGGGCAGGTAGTCGGTCACCGGCGCGCCGTCGTACCGCTCGATCTCGAAGGAGACCTCGCCCGGCTGACCCGGGGTCTCGGGCAGCTGGATGTGGCGCAGGGTGTAGCCGACCTCGTTGCCCCTGGTGCCGTCGCCCACCAGCATCGACACGCCGTCGTGGGAGTGGTCGTGCCCGGCAGTGGGGGACCGCGAGGCCTGGGACTGTGGGCGAGCCGCCGGCACGGCTGGGCTGCACGCGCTGAGGACGACTGCGGCCAGGCAGACCGCGGGCGCGACCTGGTGCACCCGCACGGTCAGCTGTAGCCGGAGGGCAGCCGGGGCGTGTACGACGCCTCGAGCGCCTCGGCCTCGTCGTCGGTGAGCTCCACGTCGAGAGCGGCGACGGCGTCGGTCAGGTGGTGCTCCTTGGTGGGACCCACGATGGGTGCGGACACGACCGGGTTGCGCAGCACCCAGGCGAGGGCCACCTGGGCCATCGGCACGCCGCGCGACTCGGCGACCTGCTGCACGGCCGACACGATCGGGGCGTTGGACTCGTCGTCGTACCTGCGCTGCAGGTCGTCGGTCCCGGCGCGCTGGGTCGTCTGGGCGTCCCAGGGACGGGCGAGCCGGCCCTTCGCCAGCGGGCTCCACGGGATGCTGCCGACTCCCTGCGACTCGAGCAGCCCGAACATCTCCCGCTCCTCCTCGCGCTGGAGCAGGCTGTACTGGTTCTGCATCGACACGAAGCGCGTCCAGCCGCCGAGGTCGGCCGCGTGCTGCATCGCCGCGAACTGCCACGCCCACATCGAGGAGGCGCCGAGGTAGCGCGCCTTGCCGGCCTTCACGACGTCGTGCAGCGCCTCCATCGTCTCCTCGACCGGGGTGTGGGGGTCGAAGCGGTGGATCTGGTAGAGGTCGACGTGGTCGGTGCCGAGCCGCCGCAGCGACGCGTCGACCTGCTCCATGATCGCCTTGCGCGACAAGCCCGAGCCGCCGGGACCGCCGTGCATCTCGAAGAAGACCTTCGTGGCGAGGACGACGTCCTCCCGGCGGGTGTACTCCTTGATGGCTCGCCCGGTGATCTCCTCCGAGCTGCCGCGCGAGTAGATGTTCGCGGTGTCCCAGAAGGTGATGCCGAGCTCGACGGCCTGCCGGAAGACGGGCGCCGCCTCCGCGTCGTCGAGCGCCCAGCCGTGCGCGTGCTCGCCGATGCCGAAGCTCATGCAGCCGAGCGCGATGCGGCTGACCTTCAGGCCGGAGGATCCGAGTCTGGTGTAGTCCACGGCTGCCATCCTGCCGCGTCGTGGCAAGGTCGAGCGCGCTGGTGGCTGCCCGGACGACCACCTGCGCACTCGACTCGCCCCGGTCGCCGGTCCCTGCCTGACGGGGACCGACAGGCTCGTCGTTAGGCTTCCATCGTGTCTGTGATCAAGGTCCACGTCCGCACTGCCGAAACGACTGCGGAGCAGGTGGTCGGGACGGGCACGAAGGCGTGGGAGCTGTTCCGTGACGACGCCGCCGTGATCGCGGCGCGGGTCGGGGGAGTGCTGCGCGACCTGAGCCACGAGCTGTCCGACGGCGACGAGGTCGAGGGCGTCGCGATCGACAGCGCCGACGGCCACGACATCCTTCGGCACTCGACGGCCCACGTGATGGCGCAAGCGGTGCAGGACCTCTTCCCCGACGCCAAGCTCGGCATCGGGCCACCGGTCGAGAACGGCTTCTACTACGACTTCGACGTGGAGACGCCGTTCAAGCCCGAGGACCTCGACGCCATCGAGAGCCGGATGCGCAAGATCATCAAGGAGGGCCAGCGGTTCTCCCGCCGGTCGGTCTCCGATGCCGAGGCACTCGACGAGCTGAAGGACGAGCCCTACAAGGTCGAGCTGATCGGTCTCAAGGGCGCGGGCGCCACGACGGGCTCGACCGCCGAGGCCGTGGAGGGTGCGAGCGTCGAGGTCGGCGCGGGCGAGCTGACGATCTACGACAACGTGCGCCGTGACGGAGAGGTCGCCTGGGGCGACCTGTGTCGCGGCCCGCACCTGCCGACCACCAAGCGGATCCCGGCCTTCAAGCTGATGCGGTCCGCCGCGGCGTACTGGCGCGGCGACGAGAAGAACAAGCAGCTCCAGCGCCTCTACGGCACCGCCTGGGAGTCCAAGGAGGCGCTCGACGCCTACCTGCACCGGCTCGAGGAGGCCGAGCGGCGCGACCACCGCAAGATCGGCCGCGACCTCGACCTCTTCTCCTTCCCCGACGAGATCGGGTCCGGCCTGGCGGTGTTCCACCCCAAGGGCGGCGTCATCAAACGGGTCATGGAGGACTACGTCCGCCAGCGCCACATCGAGGAGGGCTTCCAGTACGTCGGGACGCCGCACATCTCGAAGGAGGGGCTGTTCCACACCTCGGGCCACCTGCCCTACTACGCCGACACGATGTTCCCGCCGATGGAGTTCGAGGGCGCGAACTACTACCTCAAGGCCATGAACTGCCCGATGCACAACCTGATCTTCAGGTCGCGCGGGCGGTCCTACCGCGAGCTGCCGCTGCGCCTCTTCGAGTTCGGGTCGGTCTACCGCTACGAGAAGTCCGGCGTCGTGCACGGCCTCACCCGGGTCCGCGGACTGACCCAGGACGACTCGCACTCCTACGTCACGCCGGAGCAGGCCCCGGGCGAGATCAAGCACCTGCTGTCCTTCGTGCTCGGACTGCTGCGCGACTTCGGCCTCGACGACTACTACCTCGAGCTGTCGACGCGCGACGACTCCAAGCCGGACAAGTTCGTCGGCTCGGAGGAGGACTGGGCGACGGCCACAGCGGTGCTCGAGGCGGCGGCCCGTGAGACCGGGCTCGAGCTGGTGCCCGACCCCGGTGGTGCCGCGTTCTACGGACCCAAGATCTCGGTGCAGGCGCGCGACGCGATCGGGCGGACCTGGCAGATGTCGACGATCCAGTACGACTTCAACCAGCCCGCCGGCTTCGAGCTGGAGTTCCAGGCCGCCGACGGCACCCGCCAGCAGCCGGTGATGATCCACTCGGCCAAGTTCGGCTCGCTCGAGCGGTTCTTCGGCGTGCTGGTCGAGCACTACGCCGGCGCGTTCCCTCCGTGGCTCGCGCCGGTGCAGGTCCAGGGCATCCCGATCGCCGAGCGGCACAACGACTACCTCTACGACGTCGCGCGGCGCATGCAGGCGGCCGGGGTCCGCGTCGAGGTCGACGAGTCCGACGACCGGATGCAGAAGAAGATCCGCAACGCCCAGCTGCAGAAGGTGCCGTTCATGGTCATCGCCGGTGACCAGGACGTCGAGGCCGGCGCGGTCTCGTTCCGCTACCGCGACGGACACCAGGAGAACGGCGTACCGATCGACGACGCGATCGCGCGGGTCCTGGCGGCGGTGGAGGCGCGGGAGCAGGTCTGAGCCTCAGACCGCCTTCGTGTACCTCCGGCACGGCGAGATGAAGCTCTCGCCGAGCGCGACCACCGGGTAGTCGAGGTCGCCCTCGTCGGTCCAGCCCTGCCGCTCGTAGAACCGCCGCGCACGCGCGTTGCCACGCGCGACCGCGAGCCAGGCGACCTCGTGGCCTCCCGCTGCGACCTGCCGCTCGCCCTCGGCCAGCAGCAGGTCGGCGACGCCGGTGCCGAAGGCGGTCGGGGCGACGTACACCTGCTCGACCTCGTCACCGGTCACCATCACGAAGCCGACCACCGAGCCGTCCCGCTCGGCGACGACGGTGTCGTCGACGCGGCCGGGAGCGCGGTCGTGGAAGGCGGCCAGCGTGCGGCGCTCGGTGAGTCCGTCGGGGACGTGGCCGGGGTGGGTGACGTGCCAGCCCGCGTGCCAGATGTCGGCCACCGTGGCCATGTCGTCGGGGGTAGCGGGCCGCAGGTGCATGGCTCACTACTATCGCAAGCGATGAGTGACGACGAGCGCCGGCCCCGACGAGACGGTCCTGGCGAGCCCGATGGCCTCGAACGGCTCTGGACCCCGCACCGGATGGCCTACATCCAGGGCGAGAACAAGCCGGCGGACGCGTCGTCGGGGGAGTGCCCCTTCTGCCGCATCCCGCGCGAGGACGACGGCCTCGTCGTACGCCGGGGCGCGCTGGCCTACGCCGTGCTGAACCTCTACCCCTACTCGCCGGGCCACGTGCTGATCTGCCCCTACCGGCACGTCGCCGACTACACCGACGTCAGCCACGCCGAGAGCGACGAGATCGCCGACCTCACCCGGCAGGCGATGCGGACCATCCGGGCCGTGTCCGGCGCCCACGGGTTCAACCTCGGGATGAACCAGGGGGCGGTCGCGGGCGCCGGCATCGCCGCGCACCTGCACCAGCACGTCGTCCCGCGCTGGGCCGGCGACCAGAACTTCATGCCGATCATCGGGCGGACCAAGACCCTGCCGGAGCTCCTCGACGAGACCCGGGCACTGCTCGAGGCGGCTTGGGTGGCCGACTAGGTCTACCGGGGCAGGGCGGGCTCAGCTCAGCCGAGGCGGCGCTGCACGACCCCGAGGGCCTGGAGTGCCCGGCGGTCGAGCGTCGAGCTCTCCTTGAGGTTCGGGGAGGCGGCGACGACCGAGACGAAGACCCCGTCGTTGCAGCCTTCCGCGACGACGCGGGGGCTCTTGCGCCGGTTGCCCTCGTCGAAGGTGACGCCGCTCTGGGCGCCTTGCTCGGCCCCGTTGAGCTCGAAGACCCGGGACGCCAGGCCGCACGCCTCCCGGTCAGTGGCCGAGGTGCCGAGCTCGAGAGCCTTGCGGAAGACCGCGCGCCGGGCGGCATCGGACGGGCCCCCCTGCTCGGCGATGCTGCCGGCGTAGTCGGCAGCCCACTGCTGGGCCGACGTCACCGTCACCTCGACGAAGGTGGCCTCGTCGCCGGCTTCGAGGGACCAGCGGCAGACCTGGCTGTCCTCGAACTCGTCGAGGTCCTGCTCATAGGGCGTCTTCTCGCCCAGGAGGCTCTTGCGCTGCGCCGCGGTCAACGAGTCGCACACCGCTGTCGTCGCAGCGGGGGCGTCGCCGATGAACCCCAGGGTCCGGCCACCCACCAGGGCGGCCGAGGCCAGGGTCATCAGGACGGCGAGGGTGAAGGCACCCTTGAAAAGCATGGGTAAAAGCCTAGTGACCAAAGTCGGTCCCGTCCGTGGAACCGAGGCCCCAGGGATGGTCACTTCAGGTCAGATCCCATGGCCGATCGGCCATGGGAGCCGGCGGTCGACAAGGCCACTGGTGGGGCGATCGTCAGCCTGGATACCCCTGTGATACAGCCGGGCTGTCGGCTCGGCGCATGGTCCAGACAAACGTCGACTTCTGCGCGTGGCACTCCGAGCAGACGTCCTGACGCACATCCACCCCGTTCCCCCGCCGGTCGCACCGGCGGGGGTACCGTGCGGCCACCATGTTGTTGGACCGCTTCAAGACCTTCTGGCAGACCGTCGCGCTCGCGCCGTTCATCAAGCTCTTCCTCCGGCTCGGGATCAGCCCGGACGCCGTGACGCTGGTCGGCACGCTCGGCGTCAGCGTCGGCGCGCTCGTGTTCTTCCCGCAGGGGATGCTCTGGCAGGGCGTCCTGTTCATCACGGCGTTCGTCTTCAGCGACCTGATCGACGGCCAGATGGCCAGGACGATGGGACGCCAGGACCGCTTCGGGGCCTTCCTCGACTCGACCCTCGACCGCGTCGCCGACGCGGCGATCTTCGGCGGCCTCGCGCTGTACTTCGCGTGGCAGGCGGAGAGCCGCCTCTACCTCGTCCTGTGCCTGGTCGTCCTCGCGATGGGGGCCATCACGTCGTACGCACGGGCCAAGGCCGAGAGCATCGGCTTCGAGGCCAAGGTGGGCATCGCCGAGCGCCCCGACCGGCTCGTGGGGATCCTGGTCCCGACGTTCTTCGCCGATCTCCTCGACCTGCCGGTCCTGATGTACGTCGCCTTGTGGGCGCTCGCGATCGCGGCCACCGTCACCGTCGGGCAGCGGGTGTGGGTGGTGCGGCGCCAGGCGTTCGCCGAGGTCGGCCGCTAGCCCGGCTGTCCTGCCAGCCGCGCCTGGCCCTCCCGGAAGAACGCCAGCACCTCGTCGACGCCGCCGAGGTCGGCCATCGCGCGGGCGGCCCCGAACGGCTGGTTCCAGAAGTCGTCCTGCTCGGGCCGGGTCCAGGGCCCGACGTACGCGTAGGGCTCGGGCACGCCTCCGTCTCCCGGGGACACGCCGTAGTTGACCTCGTCGAGGCTCACGCCGACGTCGAAGTGCTCCGGCCACAGCACCGGCGGCTCGGCGGCCCCGAGGCCGCTCAGCGCGGAGGCACCGGTCGCAAGAGCGGCGATCAGCTCCCATGCCTGCGCCGGATCGACGTCGAGAGGGTCGTCGAGGCCCAGGTCGGGCTGGTCGGGGTACACGTCGGCGAGGCTCCTCGGTGACAGCCGCAGCGACTCCGCAAGGGTGCGTGACGTGTGCCCGGCCAAGCCGGTCTCCGCCCCGCCGGCGGCGACGACAGCGGCCCCGGTGAGCAGCAGCGCGGGATCGGCCACGGTCGAGACACCGGCGTCGTCCACGCGCAACCTGATGGTCCCGGAGGCGGCGTACTGCGGGCCGGCCAGCACGTACGTCGCCACCGCGTGCAGGCCCAGTCGGGTGCCTGGTCGGGTGCCCGGTCGGGTGCCTGGGCGGGTGGAGGTCATGGTGACACCTTCTCGCGTCCGGTCCCAGTTGGGGACTGCAGCCGTCTCAGCCCTACGATTGCGTCATGTCCGAGGCTGCACCCGTCACCCAGAACCCCACCGACCAGCCCACCGGCGAGACCGGCACCGCCCGCGTGAAGCGCGGCATGGCCGAGATGCTCAAGGGCGGCGTGATCATGGACGTGGTCACCCCCGAGCAGGCCAAGATCGCCGAGGACGCCGGCGCGGTGGCTGTCATGGCGCTCGAGCGCGTCCCCGCCGACATCCGCGCCCAGGGTGGTGTCAGCCGGATGAGCGACCCGGACATGATCGACGGGATCGTCGCGGCGGTGTCGATCCCGGTGATGGCGAAGGCCCGCATCGGCCACTTCGCCGAGGCGCAGGTGCTGCAGAGCCTGGGTGTCGACTACATCGACGAGTCCGAGGTGCTCACCCCGGCCGACTACGCCCACCACATCGACAAGTGGAGCTTCCGGGTGCCGTTCGTGTGCGGGGCCACCAACCTGGGCGAGGCGCTGCGCCGGCTCACCGAGGGTGCGGCCATGATCCGCAGCAAGGGCGAGGCCGGGACCGGCGACGTCTCCAACGCGGTCACGCACATGCGCACCATCCGCGGTGAGATCCGTCGGCTGCAGAGCCTGTCCGAGGACGAGCTGTACGTCGCGGCCAAGGACCTGCAGGCGCCCTACGAGCTGGTCGTCGAGGTGGCCCGCTTGGGCAAGCTCCCCGTGGTGCTCTTCACCGCCGGTGGCATCGCCACCCCGGCCGACGCCGCGATGATGATGCAGCTGGGCGCCGAGGGCGTCTTCGTCGGTTCGGGCATCTTCAAGTCCGGCAACCCGGCTGAGCGTGCCGCGGCCATCGTCAAGGCCACGACCTTCTTCGACGACCCCGACGTGGTCGCCAAGGTCAGCCGCGGCCTGGGCGAGGCGATGGTGGGCATCAACGTGGAGGCGATCCCCGCGCCCCACCGCCTCGCCGAGCGCGGTTGGTGACCCTGCCGAAGGGTCCGGCAAAACGGGCTCTGACCAGGGCTGATGGCCCATATGAACTATTTCCCGAAAAGTTTCAACTTTTCCGCGTCATCTCGCCCTAGGCTCGGCGTCTCCTCAACGACACTCGCTCCTCCCCCCGGATCGAAGGAGATTTCGATGAGCATCGTCGTCCTGCAAGCCCTCCTCGCGGCGTACGCCGTGATCACCTTCGGCGTCGCCCTGCGGATGCGCTCACGCGCTCGCACGGTCACGCTGGTGTTCCCCAGCGAGATCACCGAGACGGGTCGCCACGCCGCCCGTCGCCCGGTCCTCGTCTGAGAACTCACCCCACTTCCGCTCTCCACTGCGCCACGCTCTCCAGCTGCACGACGCCTGACACGTCGGCCCGATCGTCGGCGGCCATCCCGGGGCCGCCCCCGACCGGGCCACTGTCGCGTCTCTAGGCTGAACCGGTGTCTTCCCCGACCATCGGCGTGCTCGCCCTCCAGGGCGACGTGCGCGAGCACGTACGGACGCTCGGCCGCCTCGGCGCCGACGCCATCACCGTGCGTCGTCCGAGCGAGCTCGTGCGCTGCGACGGCCTGGTCCTCCCCGGCGGGGAGTCGACCACGATGGCCAAGCTCGCGCGCACCTTCGAGCTCCTCGAGCCGCTGCGTGAGCGGGTCGCCGCGGGGCTCCCGGTCTTCGGCACCTGCGCCGGGATGATCCTGCTGGCCGACCGGATCGTGGACGGCACGTCGGACCAGGAGACGATCGGCGGCCTCGACGTCACCGTCCGGCGCAACGCCTTCGGCCGCCAGGTCGACTCCTTCGAGACAGAGCTGGACTTCGCCGGGCTCGACGAGCCCGTGCACGCGGTCTTCATCCGGGCACCCTGGGTGGAGGCGGTCGGCGCGGGCGTCGAGGTGCTCAGCCGCGTGCCCGAGGGTCCGCATCTCGCCGCCGGTAGGATCGTCGGGGTCCGCCAGGGGCCGCTGATGGCGACCTCGTTCCACCCCGAGCTCGGGGGAGGAGACCGGATCCACGCCTTGTTCGTCGCCGCGGTGCGTCGAGCATGAGCGCCGCAGACTGAACGCGAAGGCAGAAGAGGAGCGCATGTCCGGCCACTCCAAGTGGGCGACCACGAAGCACAAGAAGGCCGTCATCGACGCCCGTCGCGGCAAGATGTTCGCCAAGCTCATCAAGAACATCGAGGTCGCGGCGCGCATGGGCGGTGGCGACCCGGGCGGCAACCCGACGCTGTACGACGCCATCCAGAAGGCCAAGAAGTCCTCGGTCCCCAACGACAACATCGACCGCGCGGTCAAGCGCGGGTCGGGTGCGGAGGCGGGCGGCGCCGACTACACCACGATCATGTACGAGGGCTACGGGCCCTCCGGCGTCGCGATGCTCATCGAGTGCCTGACCGACAACAAGAACCGCGCCGCGATGGAGGTCCGCACCGCCATGACGCGCAACGGCGGCTCGCTGGCCGACCCGGGCTCGGTGTCCTTCCTCTTCAACCGCAAGGGCGTCGTGCTCGTGCCGGTGGAGCAGGAGGGCCGGCGGGTCGACGAGGACGTCGTCCTGGAGGCCACCCTCGACGCGGGCGCCGAGGAGGTCAACGACCTCGGCGAGTCCTTCGAGGTCATCTCCGAGGCCACCGACCTGGTGGCCGTCCGCACCGCCCTGCAGGCGGCCGGGGTCGACTACGACTCCGCTGAGGCGCAGTTCGTGCCCGACATGCAGGTCGCGCTGGACCGCGACGGCGCGGGCAAGGTCTTCCGGCTGGTCGAGGCGCTCGAGGACCTCGACGACGTGCAGAACGTCTTCGCCAACTTCGACGTCCCCGACGACGTGATGGCCGAGCTCGAGGACGCGGACGCCTAGGTCGAGAGCCGGTGATCGAGCAGCGAGCGCAGCGAGCGGTCAGTCGAGACCCGCGTGTCGCCCCCGCACGGCGGCGTACGCCGGGATAGTTTCTCCCGAACAGGTGTTCGGACCGTCGACGGCGAAGGGTGAGACGCAGATGCGCGTGCTCGGGATCGACCCGGGGCTGACCCGCTGCGGCCTCGGCGTCGTCGAGGGCTCGGTGGGGCGGCCGCTGACGCTCGTGGACGTCAACGTCCTGCGCACCAGCGCCGACCGGCCGGTCGCGGAGCGGCTGGTGACCATCGAGCGCGGCATCGACGCCTGGCTCGACGAGTTTAGCCCCGACGCGGTCGCGGTGGAGCGGGTCTTCGCGCGGTCGGACTCCAGCACGATCATGGGCACCGCGCAGGCCAGCGGCATCGCCATGGTGTGCGCCGCCCGACGCGGGCTGCCGATCGCCCTCCACACGCCGTCGGAGGTCAAGGCGGCGGTGTCGGGCAGCGGCCGGGCCGACAAGGCGCAGGTGGGCGCGATGGTCACCCGGATCCTGCGGCTCGACGCCCTTCCCAAGCCGGCCGACGCCGCCGACGCGCTGGCCCTGGCCATCACCCACATCTGGCGAGGCGGGGCGCAGGCGCGCATCGACGCCGCGCTGGCCCGACACGGGAGCACCCGATGATCGCCTTCGTCCGTGGCGAGGTCGCCGACCTGACCCTCACCAGCGCCGTGCTGGCCGTGGGAGGCGTCGGCCTCGAGCTGCAGTGCACCCCCGCCACCCTGGCCACGCTGCGCGTCGGTCAGCAGGCGACGCTGCCGACCAGCATGGTCGTCCGCGAGGACTCGCTCACCCTCTTCGGCTTCCTCGACGACGACGAGAAGGCGGTCTTCGAGCTCGTGCAGACCGCCAGCGGGGTGGGTCCCAAGCTGGCGCAGTCGGTGCTCGCCGTGCTCCCGCCCGACGCCCTGCGCACAGCGGTGGCCCACGAGGACGTCAAGACACTGACCAAGGTGCCCGGCATCGGCCAGAAGGGCGCCCAGCGCATCATCCTGGACCTCAAGGACCGGCTCGGTGCCCCGCGTGGCGGCGCCAGGGCAGCCTTCGCGCCCGCAGCAGCGGACGCCTGGCGCGCTCAGGTCCACGAGGCCCTCGTCGGGCTCGGCTGGTCGGCCAAGGACGCCGACCGGGCCGTCGACGCCGTGGCCGCCGACCTGCCCGCCGACCAGCCCGCCCCCAGCGACGTCGCGGTGCTGCTGCGCGCCGCCCTCCGCACCCTGAGCAAGGCCTGACGTGATGGGTGCCAACCGTCGGTCCGAGAGCCCGTCCGAGGACTACCTCGAGGCGGTCGAGGAGGAGCACCTGCGCAGCCTCACCGCCGCCGAGGCCGAGGGCGACGAGCGCACCATCGAGGCCGCGCTGCGACCGCGGTCCCTCGACGAGGTGGTGGGGCAGGTCCGCGTCCGCGAGCAGCTGGGTCTGGTGCTCGAAGCCGCGCGGCAGCGGGAGCGTCCACCCGACCACGTGCTGCTCTCCGGCCCACCCGGCCTGGGCAAGACCACCCTCGCGATGATCATCGCCCACGAGATGAGCGTGCCGCTGCGGCTGACCAGCGGCCCGGCCATCACCCACGCGGGCGACCTCGCCGCGATCCTGTCCGGCCTCAACGACGGTGACGTCCTCTTCGTCGACGAGATCCACCGCATGTCGCGGCCCGCCGAGGAGATGCTCTACATGGCGATGGAGGACTTCCGGGTCGACGTCGTCATCGGCAAGGGTCCGGGGGCGACCGCGATCCCGCTCGAGATCCCGCCGTTCACGCTGGTCGGCGCCACCACGAGGGCCGGTCTGCTGCCCGGTCCGCTGCGCGACCGCTTCGGGTTCACCGCGCACCTGGAGTTCTACGAGCCCGGCGAGCTCGACCAGATCGTGCACCGCTCGGCCAGGCTCCTCGACGTACCCGTCGAACCCCGCGGGACCACTGAGATCGCCTCCCGGTCGCGGGGCACTCCGCGCATCGCCAACCGGCTGCTGCGACGGGTCCGCGACTTCGCGCAGGTGCGCGCGGACGGTGTCGTGACGCTGACCGTCGCTCGCCAGGCGCTGGAGCTCTACGAAGTCGACGAGTCCGGTCTCGACCGCCTCGACCTCGCGGTCCTGGACGCCCTCTGCACGCGTTTCGGGGGAGGCCCGGTCGGTGTCTCGACCCTCGCCGTCGCCGTCGGCGAGGAGCGGGAGACCGTCGAGGAGGTGGCCGAGCCGTTCCTCGTGCGCATGGGCCTGCTGGCGCGTACCCCGCGCGGCCGGGTCGCGACGCCTGCCGCGTGGCGGCACCTCGGGCTGGCGGTGCCGGCGCGCGAGCCACGCGCCGACGGCCCGGACCCGACCCTGTTCGAGGAGTGATCGACGACCCCTGACGATGGGGTGAGGACACCGAATCGGGTGGCGGGGGCCCCGCGCGTACACTTCACCGTTGGCCGGGCCGCCAGGACATGCGCCCGCGCATCAGAACCTTCTGCGCTCGAGGAGTACTGCCGTGCCGGAGCTCGCCTCCACCCTGCTGCCCTTGGCGGCCATCTTCCTGGTCTTCTGGTTGCTGATCATCCGACCCCAGCAGCGCCGCCAGAGGGCGCTCCAGGACCTGCGCCGCTCGTTGGCGCCCGGAGACCGGGTCATGCTGACCAGCGGCATCTTCGGGACGCTCGTCAGCAGCGAGGGAGACCGGGCCACCGTCGAGATCGCCCCCGGCACGGTGATCGAGATCGCCTCCGGGGCGGTCGCCTCCGTCGAGCACGACGTCACCTCCGAGCCCGCTGAGGCAGCCGACGAGGTCGACGGGGTCGACGAGGACGCGCACGCCGACGACGGCACCGAGCCGCGCGAGGGGCGCTGAGGTGGCCAGGTCCAGCGTCACCCGAGCCGGCCGCACGCTGGTCGCGTTCTTCTCCGTCCTCGCCGTCCTCTACGGCCTCGTGGCCCTGGCCGGCAGCTGGACGCCCGAGCTCGGTCTCGACCTCCAGGGCGGCACCCGCATCACCCTGATCGCCAAGGACGGCGCGAACACCACGCCGGAGAACCTCGAGGAGGCCCGGCGGATCCTCGAGCAGCGCGTCAACGGCTCCGGTGTGACCGAGGCCGAGGTCTCCACGCAGGGCAACCGCTTCATCGTGGTCGAGGTGCCCGGCCAGAGCCGGCGCGACCTGGTCGAGACCATCAAGCGGCAGGCACAGCTGCGCTTCCGCGTGGTCGCCCAGTCCGCCAACGGCACCGCCATCCCGTCCAGCACGGCCGATCCCAGTGACGGGTCGAGCGCCGAGCCCAGCGACATCCCCTCCGAGCCGGTGGTGACGATCGCCCCGTCGGAGTCGGCGTCGCCCGGGGAGCCCAAGGAGACCAAGACCCCGAAGTCGTCCTCCTCGCCCAAGAACCGCGCCCCGTTCACCGCCGACCAGGAGCAGGCCACTGACGGGGCGACGGAGTCGCCGAGCTTCGACGCCACTTCGCTGCCCGGCGAGCAGTCGACCGAGTCCCCCGGTGCCGGCAACGGCTCCGAGGGTGCGACGGACGGCGCCACCGACGAGCCGACCGAGACCCCGACCGAGACGCCAACTGACGGGGCCTCAGGGGCTCCGAGCATCGACGACCCGCTGAACTGGGTGCTCAACCCCGACGAGGAGTCGCTGGCGGCGTTCAACGCGTTCTCCTGTCCGCCGCCCGGTCAGGCGCCCGAGGTCGACGACGACCCCGACAAGCCGCTGGTCACCTGCGACGAGAACGGCACGAAGTACCTCCTCTCGGTCGCGATGGTCGAGGGCACCCAGCTCACGGACGCCGGCCTGCGTCCGCCGACGCAGACGAGCGTCGAGTACGCCGTGCAGCTGCAGTTCAACGACGAGGGGTCCGACGAGTTCGGGCGCATCTCCGACGCTCTCTACGGCACCCAGCGGCAGTTCGCGATCGTCCTCGACGGCGAGGTCATCTCCGCGCCGACGATGAACGCCCCGATCCACAACGGCTCCGCCGAGATCACCGGACAGTTCACCGAGGCCGAGGCGCGCGACCTCGCCAACAGCCTCAAGTTCGGCGCCCTGCCGATCCAGTTCGAGTCCGACCCGCCGGTCGAGACCGTCGGGCCGTCCCTGGCCGGCAACCAGCTCTCCGCCGGCATCCTCGCCGGGCTCATCGGCCTCGGTGCCGTCATGCTCTACTGCCTGGTCTACTACCGCGGGCTCGGCCTGGTGGTCCTGGCGTCCCTGATGGTCGCCGCGGCCATGACCTACGCCCTGGTGCTGCTGCTCAGCGAGACCGCAGGCTTCACGCTCTCGCTGCCGGGCATCGCCGGGCTGATCGTCGCGGTCGGCATCACAGCCGACTCCTTCGTCGTCTACTTCGAACGCATCCGTGACGAGATGCGCGACGGCAAGTCCATGCGCGTCGCGGTCGAGACCGGCTGGGCCCGCGCCCGGAACACCTGCCTGGCCGCGGACGCGGTGTCGCTGCTCGCCGCGGTCGTGCTCTACATCTTCGCGGCGGGTGTCGTGAAGGGCTTCGCGTTCGCCCTGGGCATCTCGACCCTGATCGACCTCGCGGTCTTCTTCTGGTTCACGCACCCGATGTTGACCTTCCTGGCGCGCTTCAAGTTCTTCAACTCGGGGCACCGCCTGTCCGGTCTGTCGGCCGAGACGCTCGGTGTCGACCGGCTACCGAGCAACCGGGACGGCCGGTCCGGCTCCGATCGCGACCTCGTGGGAGGGAGGGCCTGATGGGCAAGTTCTCACGCCTCGGCAACGATCTCTACGAAGGCCGCGTCTCGGTCGACTTCGTCGGCAAGCGCTGGCTCTGGTACGCCATCTCGGCCGTCTTGATCGCGGTGTCGGTCTTCGGCCTGGTCGGCAAGGGCCTCGACATGGGCATCGAGTTCACCGGCGGCGCGGAGTTCCGCGTCACCCTGCCCAGCGACCAGGTCACGCAGGACACGGCCGACCAGCTGCGTGAGGACGTGGCCGCGACCGGGGTGGAGGCGGCCGGCTCTCCTGTCGTCACGACGTCCGGCAACGAGGCCGTGCTCGTCCAGACCGAGGCGCTCGACGACGAGGGCAGCGACCTGGTCGTCGAGGCGATCCTCGCATCGACCGGGGCGAGTCCGGACGACCTCTCCCAGTCCGAGCTCGGCGCGAGCTGGGGCCGCGAGATCGCCGAACGATCACTGATCGGTCTGGTCGTCTTCCTGGTGCTCGTCGTCCTCTTCATCTGGGCGTACTTCCGCGAGTGGAAGATGTCCGTGGCCGCCCTGGTGGCGCTCGCGCACGACATGCTGATCACCGTCGGCGTCTACACCCTCTCCGGCTTCGAGGTGACCCCGGCGACGGTGACCGGTCTGCTCACCATCCTCGGCTTCTCGCTCTACGACACCGTCGTGGTCTTCGACAAGGTCCGCGAGAACACCAATAACCTCCGCAAGACCCGGATGACCTACGCGGAGGCCGCCAACCTCGCCGTCAACCAGACCCTGGTCCGCTCGATCAACACCTCGATCGTGGCGCTGATCCCGGTCGGCGCGATCCTCTACGTCGGTGTCTTCCAGCTCGGCTCCGGCTCCCTCAAGGATCTGGCCCTGGCCCTCTTCGTCGGCATGGCCGTGGGCCTGTACTCGTCGGTCTTCATCGCGACCCCGCTGCTCGTGCACCTCAAGGGCATGGAGAAGAGCGTCCAGGAGAGCGACCGGCGCGCCCAGGTCCGGCGTCGTCACGACGCCGACCGCTACGCCTCGGTGCCGACCTACCGCGACGACGCGCCGGTCCAGGCCGACCCCGATGCGCTCGAAGGCCTCGAGGACGACGACTCGTGGCGGCGCCCCGACCGTGATGCCGTGCCCGCCTCCCCGGGCGGCACCGCGCCCCGACCTGGCCGGCCGGACGCGCGCCCCGACGAGCCCGGCCGGGGCCGCGTCGTACCTCCGGCGCACGGTCCGGTGAAGGAATCGCGCTCGGCCGGACGCGTGCAGCCGACCAGGCAGAGCCGGTCCAAGCGCGGCAAGAAGTGAGCAACCCAGGTGAGCAACCCATGAGCAACCCATGAGCAACCCATGAGCAACATGGAGAGGGCGCAGCAGGCGCTGGCCCGGCTCGTCGTCGACGTGTCCGACTTCCCGCAGAAGGGCATCGTCTTCAAGGACATCACCCCGTTGCTCGCCGACGCCGACGGGCTGGCCGCCGTGGTGTCCGCGCTCGCCGACGCGGGCCGTGACGGCGGCGAGGTCGTCGTCGACAAGGTCGTCGGCATGGAGTCGCGCGGCTTCATCCTCGGCGCACCCGTCGCGGTCGAGCTGGGCACCGGGTTCGTGCCGGTGCGCAAGGCGGGCAAGCTGCCGAGGGCGACGCACACCGTGGCCTACGACCTCGAGTACGGCGACGCCACGCTCGAGATCCACCAGGACGCGGTCGCACCGGGGGAGCGGGTGCTGCTGATCGACGACGTGCTGGCCACCGGCGGCACCCTCGCCGCGACCCGCCAGCTGGTCGAGGCGTGCGGCGGCGACGTGGTCGCGGTCGCGATGCTCATGGAGCTCACCTTCCTGCCGGGTCGCGGCGCCGTCGGGAACCTGCCGTTCACCGTCCTGATGACGGTCTGAGCCTCCGGGCCGTCGCCCCCCAGCCAACTAGACTGGACAGGTGACAGAGGAGCGCACGGAGGAGCGGCCGGCTGAGGCCGTCCGCGAGCCTGCGCCCGAGGTCGCCACCAGTGCCCGGGGCATGCGTGCGCGCCTCGCTCGCATCGGCACCAAGAGCCAGCCGGGCAACCCGGTGCTCGAGCCGCTCTTCAACGCGGTCCGGACCAACCACCCGAAGGCCGACCTGTCGCTGCTGGAGCGCGCCTACCTCACCGCCGAGCAGATGCACGGCACCCAGATGCGCAAGAGCGGCGACCCCTACATCACCCACCCGCTCGCCGTCACCACGATCCTCGCCGACATCGGCATGACCGAGCCGACGCTGGTCGCCGCGCTGCTGCACGACACGGTCGAGGACACGCCGTACACCCTCGAGCAGCTCACCAAGGACTTCGGCGCCGAGGTGGCCGCACTCGTCGACGGCGTGACCAAGCTGGACAAGGTCGAGTACGGCGACGGCGCCGAGGCAGAGACCATCCGCAAGATGATCGTCGCGATGTCGCGCGACATCCGGGTCCTGGTCATCAAGCTCGCCGACCGGCTCCACAACATGCGGACCCTGCGCTACGTGCGCCGCGAGTCCCAGGAGCGCACGGCCCGGCAGACCCTCGACATCTATGCGCCGCTGGCCCACCGCCTCGGCATGAACACGCTCAAGTGGGAGCTCGAGGACCTCGCGTTCGCGACCCTGCACCCCAAGATCTACGACGAGATCGTGCGCCTGGTCGCCGAGCGCGCCCCGTCGCGCGACCGGTTCCTGGCCGAGGTCATCGAGCAGGTCGAGCAGGACCTCCGCGACGCCAAGGTGAAGGCCACCGTCACCGGCCGGCCGAAGCACTACTACTCGATCTACCAGAAGATGATCCTTGGCGGCCGCGGCTTCTCCGACATCTACGACCTGGTCGGCATCCGGGTCCTCGTCGACGACGACCGCGACTGCTACTCCGTGCTCGGCGTCCTCCACTCGCGGTGGAACCCCATCCTGGGCAGGTTCAAGGACTTCATCGCGATGCCGAAGTTCAACATGTACCAGTCGCTGCACACGACGGTCATGGGCCCGCACGGCAAGCCGGTCGAGATGCAGATCCGGACCTACTCCATGCACCGGCGTGCGGAGTACGGCGTCGCGGCGCACTGGAAGTACAAGGAGGACGCCCGCAAGGGCATCGACACCGACCGGTCCGCCGACCACGACGACATGTCGTGGGTCCGCCAGCTGCTCGACTGGCAGAGCGAGGTCGACGACCCGGGGGAGTTCCTGGAGTCCCTGCGCTTCGAGATCAACCGCGCCGAGGTCTACGTCTTCACGCCACGCGGCGAGGTCAAGGCGCTGCCCCTCGGAGCGACGCCGGTGGACTTCGCGTACGCCGTGCACACCGAGGTCGGCCACCGCACCATCGGCGCCCGGATCAACGGGCGGTTGGTGTCGCTGGAGTCACCCCTCGACAACGGCGACGTCGTCGAGGTGTTCACCTCGAAGTCCCCGACCGCCGGCCCGTCGCGCGACTGGCTGACCTTCGTCAAGTCGCAGCGCGCGCGGTCGAAGATCCGCCAGTACTTCACCAAGGAGCGGCGCGAGGAGGCCATCGAGCAGGGCAAGGACCAGATCGTCAAGCTGATGCGCAAGGAGGGCATGGCCCTCAAGCGGGTGATGACCCACGAGTCGCTCACCCTGGTGGCCCAGCACTTCAAGCTCGCCGACGTCTCCGCCCTCTACTCCTCCGTCGGTGAGGGCAACATCAGCGCCCAGGCCGTCGTACGCCGGGTGATCGACCTCCACGGCGGTGACGACGGCGCCGCCGAGGACCTGAGCGAGGGCGTCACCATCACCGGCCGTCGCGGCCGCAGCAAGGTCGCCGCGGGCGGCGACGCGGGCGTCGTGGTCAAGGGTGCCTCCGACGTGTGGGCCAAGCTCGCCAAGTGCTGCGCGCCGGTGCCGCCGGACCCGATCCTGGGCTTCGTCACCAAGGGAGGCGGGGTCTCCGTGCACCGCAAGGACTGCACCAACGCAGCCTCCCTCAACGCACAGCCCGAGCGGGTCCTCGAGGTCGAGTGGGCCCCGACCAGCTCGTCGACGTACCTCGTCAACATCCAGGTCGAGGCCCTCGACCGGGCCCGCCTGCTCTCCGACATCACCATGGCGCTCTCGGACGCCCACGTGAACATCCTCAGCGCCCAGCTGAACACCACCCGCGACCGCGTCGCCAAGAGCCGCTTCTCCTTCGAGATGGCCGATGCGTCGCACCTGGACTCGGTGATCGCAGCCGTGCGCGGGGTCAACGGCGTCTTCGACGTCTACCGCGTGACTCAGTAGCTCACCCTCGGTGGTCGAGCAGCGAGCTTGCGAGCGGATCGTCTCGACTCACCGGTCGCGACATCGTCCCTCAGGCGGCAGTCACCCGGAGAACTCGTCCGATGCTCGACGGGCCATGTCGAGGAAGGCCTGGCGGGAGGCGAGGTTGTCCTCGATCGACTTGATCTTCCGCTCGTCACCTGTGGCGCGGGCCTTGTCGAGGTCGGCCTGGATGTCGGCGATGGCGGCCTCGAGCTTGGAGACCATGTCGTCGGCCCGGCGCGACTTCTCCGGGTCGCTGCGGCGCCACTGCTCCTCCTCGACCGAGCGGATGGCCTGCTCGACCTTCCGGAGGCGGCCCTCGAGGTCCTTCATCTGGTCACGGGGGACCTTGCCGGCGGCGTCCCACTTCTCGGCGATGTCGCGGAAGGCTCGCTTGGCGGTCTCGAGGTCGGTGACGGGGACGAGGGCCTCGGCCTGCGTGAGAAGCTCGCGCTTCACCTCGGCGTTGGCGGCGAACTCCTCGTCGAGCGCGGCGTTGGCGGCGTCCCGGGCGCCGAAGAAGGTGTCCTGCGCCCCGCGGAACCGTTTCCACAGCGCGTCGTCGACCTCGCGCGGGGCGGGGCCCGCAGCCTTCCAGTCGCGCATGAGGTCCCTGTAGGCCGAGGCGGTGGGACCCCAGTCGGTCGAGGTCGCGAGCGCCTCGGCCTGCTTGGCCAGCCGCTCCTTGACCACCTTGGCGCCCTCGCGGCGCTCGGACTGCTCGGAGAAGTGTGCCTTGCGGCGGCGTGTGTAGGTCGTCCGAGCGCTGGAGAACCGCTTCCAGAGGGCGTCGTCGGTAGCGCGGTCGATGCGCGGCAGCGCCTTCCACTGGTCGAGCAGCTCGCGCATCCGGGTCACGCCGTTGCGCCAGTCCTGCGAGCCGGACAGCTTCTCGGCCTCGGCGACGATGGCCTCCTTGGCGATCTTGCTGTCCGCAGCGGCTTTGGCGCGCTCCTCCTTGCGGGCGAGGCGCTGGCCGGCGATCACCGGCCCCAGCGAGTCCAGCCGGCCGAGCAGTGACTGGAGGTCCCCGACAGCGTTGGCCTCGGCCACCTGGCCGCGGACCGCGCGCACCGTCGCGGTGGCCTCGTCGGGGGACAGCCGTCCGGCACGCACGCGCTGCTCGAGCAGCCCGACCTCGGTCTCGAGCGCGGCGTACCGCTCGGTGTAGAAGGTCAGGGCCTCTTCGGCCGTGCCCTCGGGGTACTGGCCGACGGGGCGCTCGCCGTCCGCGGTGCGGACGTAGACCGTCCCGTCGTCATCGACGCGGCCCCACTCGTGGCTCGTCACAAGACAATCCTTTGGTCGCTCGGCCTGGTCGGGCCGGGTGGCATGCAACTACGGCACAGGGAGCCCGTCTTGGGTCGAGACCGGCTCCGAGCCACACATCCTAGGAGGAGGACGCTTGCGCATGAGGCGGGCGGCCCGCTCGTGAGCCCGCTCGCTAGGCTTCCGGGGTGTTCATCGCCGGCTTCCCCGCAGGTCCGTGGGGCACCAACTGCTTCGTCGTGGCGACCGCGCCCGGCGCGGAGTGCGTGGTGGTCGACCCCGGCAAGGACGCCGCCCCCGGCATCGCCGACGTGGTCAGGGAGCACCGGCTGAAGCCGGTGGCCGTGCTGCTCACCCACGGGCACCTCGACCACATGTGGAGCGTCACGCCCGTGTCCGGGACGTACGACGCCACCGCCTGGATCCACCCGGGCGACCGGCACCTGCTCACCGATCCGATGCGGGGCCTGTCCCCCGAGACGGCCCAGATGCTGCTCGGTCAGCGGCTGACGTTCGTCGAGCCCGACCGGGTCGAGGAGCTCGCAGACGGGGTGACGGTGTCGTTGGCCGGCCTCGACTTCGTCGTCGACCACACGCCCGGGCATACCGAGGGATCGGTCGCCTTCCGCACGCCGTACGACGCCGACGACGTCTCGGAGGTCATGTTCTCCGGTGACCTGCTCTTCCAGGGCTCCATCGGCCGGACGGACCTCCCGGGCGGCGACCACCCCACGATGCTGCGCAGCCTCACCGAGAAGGTGCTGCCCCTCGCCGACGACATCGTGGTGCTTCCCGGGCACGGCGACCAGACGACCATCGGTCGCGAGCGCGCGACCAACCCCTACCTGCTCGAGCTCCTCGACACCGGAGCCGCAGGTCGGACGACCCGAGGACTCTGACTCACGCATGGCCACCAAGATCAGCCCGCTCAGCGGGTTCCCCGAGCTGCTGCCCGCCGACCGTGTCGTCGAGCGCGAGGTCATCGACTCGCTCTCGCGCACCTTCGAGCTGCACGGCTTCGCCAACATCGAGACCCGCGTCGTCGAGCCCCTCGATCGGCTCGCCAAGGGCGGGGAGATCGACAAGGAGATCTACGTCCTGCGCCGGCTGCAGGCCGAGGGCGCCGACGACAACACGGGTTGGGGGCTCCACTACGACCTGACCGTGCCGTTCGCCCGCTACGTCCTCGAGCACGCGGGACACCTGGAGTTCCCGTTCCGGCGGTTCCAGATCCAGCCGGCGTGGCGTGGTGAGCGCCCTCAGGAGGGCCGCTACCGGCAGTTCCTGCAGGCCGACGTCGACATCGTCGGTCGCGACGAGCTGCCGTTCCACCACGACGTCGAGGTGATGCGCGTGATGGTCGAGGCGCTGGACGCGTTGCCGTTGCCTCCGATGAGCTTCCAGTTCAACAACCGCAAGCTCATCCAGGGGTTCTACCGCGGTCTCGGCCTGCCTGACGTGACCGCCGCGATCCGCACCATCGACAAGCTCGACAAGCTGCCGGCGGAGACGGTCGCCGAGCTGCTGGAGGATGCCGGGGCCAGTGCGGAGCAGGCTGCCCGCTGCCTCGAGCTCGCCACTATCCGCACCCCCGACGCGTCGTTCGTCGACCGGGTGCGCTCCCTCGGCGTCGAGGACGAGCTGCTCGACCAGGGCCTGCACGAGCTCGCTGCCGTCATCGAGGGCTGCGCGGCCGGTGATCACAGGGGAGGCCACCGCAAGGTCACCGTCGAGGCCAACCTGCGCATCGCGCGCGGCCTCGACTACTACACCGGCACCGTCGTCGAGATCTTCATGGAGGGCTACGAGCGCCTCAAGTCCGCCGGCGGGGGAGGGCGCTACGACGCGCTCGCGAGCGACGGGCGAACGACCTACCCGGGTGTCGGCGTCTCCTTCGGCGTGTCGCGCACGCTGGTGCCCCTGCTCGCCGAAGGGGTGCTCACCGGGAGTCGCTCGGTGCCGAGCGCGGTGCTCGTCGCCGTCACGGACGAGGACTCCCGTGCTGTCAGCAGCGCGGCCGCGGCGGCACTCCGGGCCCACGGCGTACCCACCGAGGTGGCTGCGTCGGCGCAGAAGTTCGGCAAGCAGATCAGGACCGCCGAGCGTCGCGGCATCCCCTATGTGCTCTTCCCGCAGGCCGACGGAACCCACCAGGTCAAGGACATCCGCACCGGTGACCAATGGGACGTGGACCCCGCGACCTGGACCCCACCCGCCGAGGACCTGCACCCGCGGGTCGTCGCAGCTCGAACGACCACCAGCACCGACGATGGAGATGAGTCACCTTGATCCGCACCCACGACGCCGGCGCGCTTCGCGCCGAGCACGCCGGCCAGACCGTCACCCTCGCGGGGTGGGTCGCGCGCCGGCGGGACCACGGTGGGGTCGCGTTCCTCGACCTGCGCGAGGCGAGCGGAGTCGTCCAGGTCGTCGTGCGCGACGAGGCGGTCGCCCACAGCCTGCGCAGCGAGTACTGCCTCAAGATCACCGGGGAGGTCGCGCTGCGCCCGCAGGGCAACGCCAACCCCAACCTGCCCACCGGTGAGATCGAGGTGATCACCGCCGACCTCGAGGTGCTGAGCGCGTCGGCCCCGCTGCCGTTCCCCATCGACGAGCACGTGGAAGTGGGGGAGGAGGCCCGGCTGAAGCACCGCTACCTCGACCTGCGCCGCAGCGGCCCCAACAGCGCGCTTCGCTTGCGCAGCAAGGTCAACAAGGCCGCGCGGGACGTGCTCGACGACCAGGGGTTCGTCGAGATCGAGACGCCGACCCTGACCCGCAGCACCCCCGAGGGCGCTCGAGACTTCCTGGTCCCGGCACGCCTGCAGCCGGGCAGCTGGTACGCCCTGCCGCAGAGCCCGCAGCTCTTCAAGCAGCTGTTGATGGTGGCCGGCATGGAGCGCTACTTCCAGATCGCCCGCTGCTACCGCGACGAGGACTTCCGGGCCGACCGCCAGCCCGAGTTCACCCAGCTCGACATCGAGATGAGCTTCGTCGAGCAGGACGACGTCATCGCCGTCGCCGAAGAGGTGCTCGTCGCCCTGTGGGCGCTGATCGGCCACGACGTCCCGACGCCGCTGCCGCGGATGACGTACGCCGAGGCGATGGCGCGCTACGGCTCCGACAAGCCCGACCTGCGCATGGGTCTCGAGCTCGTCGAGTGCACCGACTACTTCAAGGACACACCGTTCCGGGTCTTCCAGGCGCCGTACGTCGGCGCGGTGGTCATGCCGGGCGGGGCCTCGCAACCCCGCAAGCAGCTCGACGCGTGGCAGGAGTGGGCCAAGCAGCGCGGCGCCCGCGGGCTTGCCTACGTGCTCGTCCAGGAGGACGGCGAGCTCGGGGGACCGGTGGCCAAGAACCTCAGCGAGGAGGAGCGTGCCGGCCTCGCCGCCCACGTCGGCGCGCAGCCCGGTGACTGCGTCTTCTTCGCTGCCGGCCCGGTCAAGAGCAGCCGTGCGCTGCTAGGTGCCGCACGTCTGGAGATCGGCCGTCGAGGCGGGCTCATCGACGAGTCCGCGTGGAGCTTCCTCTGGGTCGTCGACGCGCCGCTCTTCGAGCCCGCCGACGAGGCCACGGCGGCAGGCGACGTCGCCGTCGGGTCCGGGGCCTGGACGGCTGTCCACCATGCCTTCACCTCGCCGCAGGACCTCGACTCCTTCGACTCCGATCCGGGCAACGCCCTGGCCTGGGCCTACGACATCGTCTGCAACGGCAACGAGATCGGCGGCGGCTCGATCCGTATCCACCGCGACGACGTGCAGCGTCGCGTCTTCAAGGTGATGGGGATCGGCGAGGACGAGGCCCAGGAGAAGTTCGGCTTCCTCCTCGACGCGTTCAAGTACGGCGCGCCGCCCCACGGTGGCATCGCCTTCGGCTGGGACCGCATCGTCGCCCTGCTCGCCGGCACCGAGTCGATCCGCGACGTCATCGCCTTCCCCAAGTCCGGGGGCGGGTTCGACCCCTTGACCTCTGCGCCCGCCCCGATCACGCCAGAGCAGCGCAAGGAGGCCGGCGTCGACGCCAAGCCTTCCTCGCCTGTGGAGTCCCCAGCCTCGCGGTGACGTGCGCCGGGCCGTGCCCGCGTGGATGCCCCCTCCGTAGGGGTGGGCACGTACCTGCGAGTAGCCCGGGAGCCGTCCGCCCGTTGAGACCAGATCGTTACCGCCTGGTGACCGTTCAGTCGGTGTGGGTCACATAGAGTCCCCAACGGCGCTCGCCCCCGGGCGCTGGTGATCCAAGCGGGCGATCCTCGCGAGGTGAGTCCGCCCCCGACGCAGATGGGATGACGAATGTCGCTGCCGACGACTGGTCCGGAAACCCTGGGTGGAACCTCCGAAGAGACCGCGCTCGTCGATCCCAACAGCAGCACCGCCAAGGAGATCTCCGGCAAGTCGCCGATGCGGATCGCCCTGGGGCGTCTCCTCCGCGACAAGATCGCCGTCGTCTGCGCGATCGTCGCCTTCATCTTCGTCCTGATCGCCCTCTTCGCGGGCGTCATCTCCAAGGTCCTCGGCGTCTCCCTCGAGACGCCGTTCGCGTCCTCGGTGCTCGACATGCTCAACGGTGGTCTCCCCAAGGAGGGCCCGCCGCTGCACGGTTTCGACCCGGACCACCCGTTCGGCATCGCCCCCCGCACGGGTGAGGACAACCTGGCCTACTGGCTCTACGGCTGCCGCACCTCGATGATCATCGCGGGCAGCGCGACCTTGGTCGCGGCGACGGTCGGCATCGTCATCGGCCTGGTGGCCGGCTTCACCGGTGGCCTCGTCGACAAGATCCTCTCGTTCGTCACCGACCTGTTCCTGACGATCCCGTTCCTGCTGGCCGCGCTCACGCTGGCCCCGATCATCAGCGAGCGGTTCTCGACCAGCCCCCACTACTTCACCATCCAACGCTGGACGCTCATCGGCGTGCTCGCCGGCTTCGGCTGGATGGGCGTGGCGCGCCTGATCCGTGGTGAGGTGCTCTCGCTGCGCGAGCGCGAGTTCGTCCAGGCGGCCCGGGTGCTCGGGATGCCGACCCGGCGGATCCTGGTCAAGGAGCTGCT
Organism: Nocardioides bigeumensis; assembly: GCF_039531755.1. Lineage (NCBI taxonomy): Bacteria > Bacillati > Actinomycetota > Actinomycetes > Propionibacteriales > Nocardioidaceae > Nocardioides > Nocardioides bigeumensis. Next base: position 83,949 of record NZ_BAAAQQ010000008.1, on the reverse strand, counting down.
GCCCAACCTCGCCGCGCCGATCGTGGTGTCGGTCTCGCTGATGCTGCCGGCGTTCGTGGCCCTCGAGGCGGGACTGGCGTTCCTCGGCATCGGCGTCACCGACGGCGCCTCGTGGGGACGGACGATCGACCTCGCCGTGCCCTACTTCGACACCTATCCCCTCTATCTCTACGAGCCGATGATCGGCATCACGTTGCTGGTGCTGTCGCTCAACCTCCTCGGCGACGCGATCCGCGACGCCCTGGACCCCAAGACCCGGCGCTAGTCGCCGAACCTCACGTCGCCTGCCGTCGCCCGACTACAGGCGCGACCACAAATGAAAGAAAGGCTGGACAGATGAGACGGAGCAAGCCGCTTGCGGCTGTAGCCACCGTTGCTGCCATGTTCGCCCTGGCTGCCTGCGGTGGCGGCGGGGATGACGGCGATGGCAACGGAGGCAGCGGCGCGGACCGCGACTTCACCGAGACCGGCGCTGGCGACAAGGACCCCGAAGCCCAGGGCCCCGCACCCGAGGTCGAGGGCGCGCAGGAGGGTGGCACCATCACGGTCTACCTGACTTCGGACCCCGGTCCCGACTCGCTGGACCCGACCGAGGGCTGGTCCGTGACCGGCAACTCGATCCAGCAGGCGCTGACCCACCGGTCGCTGACCCAGTTCATGCGCAACGAGGACGGCGACGCCATCCTCGTCCCCGACCTGGCCACCGACCTCGGCACGCCGAACGAGGACTACACCGAGTGGACGTTCACCATCAAGGACGACGTCACCTGGGAGACCGGCGACCCGATCACGGCCGAGGAGGTCGCGTTCGGTATCACCCGCTCGCTCGACTCCGAGACCTTCCCGTCGGGCCCCGGCACCGAGTACTCCGTCCACTACTTCCTGGACGGTGACAAGTACAAGGGCCCCTACACCGACAAGGGCAAGTCCTACGACGGCGTCACCTTCGACGAGGCGGCCCGCACCGTCACGATCAAGATGTCGACCCCGTTCCCGGACATGGACTACTGGGGCTCCTTCATGGCGATGGGCCCGGCCCCGCTGGGTGACACCTCCAACCCGCCGGACTACGGCAAGGACCCGCTGACCACCGGCCCCTACAAGATCGACTCCTTCCGCCCGCAGGAAGAGCTGGTCCTGAGCCGCAACGACCAGTGGAACCCCGACTCCGACCCGGCTCGTCACCAGTACGCCGACGGCTTCGTCTTCAAGTTCAACGCCGACCAGGCGCAGACCGACGAGATCATGCTGTCCGGCAACGCTGAGTCGCAGACCGCGGTGTCCACCGGTATCGGTTCTGACAACTACCAGCAGTTCGACTCCGAGCTGGGTGACCGTCTGGTCCAGCAGGGCGCGCAGTGCATCAGCACCCTGACGCCGGACTACACCAAGATCACCGACATCAACGTCCGCAAGGCGCTCGCGTGGGCTTACCCCTACGAGGACATCTGGCTGGCCGGCGGTGAGGTTCCGGGCGTGACCCGGATCCCGGCGAACTCGTACATGCCTCCGGGCATGGCGGGCAAGAAGGAGTACTTCGCCGACGGGGAGCAGTTCGTGTTCAACCCCGAGCGGTCGAAGGAGCTCCTGGCCGAGGCCGGCTACGAGCCTGGTGAGTACGAGATCACCATGGTCTACAGCGAGGAGACCCTCGCGTCGGCGGTCCAGAAGCAGCTCGTGAAGGGCTGGGAGGAGGGCGGATTCAAGGTGACCGGCATTCCGATCGCCGCCACCGAGTCGGCTTACAACATCTGGCTCGACCCCGACAACAAGATCAACAAGAAGCTCAACATGCGTGGCGTCAACTGGTGCTCCGACTGGCCGTCGGGTTCCACCATGATCCCGCCGCTGCTGAAGACCGGCGCCGTCTACAACACCGCCCTGTTCTCCGAGGCGGATGTCGACGCTGAGATGGACCGCATCGCGACCATCCCGCTCGAGGAGCAGGCTGACGCGTGGGGTGCCCTGGACGAGAAGATCGGGACCGAGTACTTCCCGAGCATCGTCACGGCCTTCCGGAACGACCTCTACGCCTTCGGCGAGCGGGTCGGTTCCCCGGCGGGTCTGGCTTCGATCGGTGCGCCGTACTACCAGAACCTCTACGTCGCAGCTGAGTGAGGCTCAGGCAGTAGCTAGACCCGGAGGATTCGGTACCCACCGAGTCGTTCCTCCGGAACACGCATAGTGCAACACTGACCGTGGGGGTCCTCGGCTTCCGAGGGCCCCCACGGCTCAGCCAGCGGGAAGGGACCCACGCATGCTCGCCTACATCATCAAGAGGCTCATCTCGGGATTCGTCGTCATCCTGCTCGTCTCCCTGAGCGTCTTCCTGCTGTTCTTCTACGGACCGTCGTCTCCGGCTCAGCCGATCTGCGACCGCGACACCGGCAACCGGTGCACGCCGGAGCGGCTCGCGACGTTCGAGCGCAACCTCGGCTTCGACAACCCGTGGTACGAGGAGTACGGCAAGTTCATGAAGGGGATCGTGGCCGGACGCGAAGTCCAGTTCGGCAACGCCACGGTCTACGAGTGCCCGGCCCCGTGCCTCGGCTACTCCTACCGCACCAAGGTCCCCGTCTTCGAGGAGATGAAGGAGCGGATGCCCGCCACCTTCTCGGTGGCCATCGGCGGCGCCACGCTCTACCTCCTCCTCGGCATCCCCATCGGCGTCGCAGCTGCCCGAAGACGCGGCACGGTCGCCGACAAGGCACTGGTGTCGAGCTTCCTGGTGATCAGCTCGGTGCCCTACTACCTCTTCGCCCTGCTGACGTGGCTGTACCTCACGATCCAGTGGGAGATACCTCTCTTCGCCGACACGGGCTACTTCAAGATCACCGAGAACCCCGCGAAGTGGTTCTCCGGGATGTTCCTGGCCTGGGTCGCGCTCGGCATCTTCGGCTGCACGACCTACACCCGCTACTCCCGCGGTGCCATGGTGGAGACGCTCGGCGAGGACTACATCCGCACCGCGAGAGCCAAGGGCCTGCCGACCAGGACGGTCGTCTACAAGCACGCCCTGCGCTCGGCGCTGGTGCCCGTCGTGACCATCTTCGGCATCGAGTTCGGCGTGCTGCTGGCCGGCACGATCTTCACCGAGCGTATCTTCGACATCGACGGCATCGGCTTCTGGAGCCTCCAGGCAGTGGGCGCACGGGACCTCCCTGTGGTCGCGGCCACGGCGATCTTCAGCGCCACCGTCCTGATCATTTCCAATATCGTCGTCGACGTGATCTACAGCGTTCTCGACCCGAGGGTGAGGCTTTCGTGACCGACACCATGACCTCCAGCGAGGCCATGTCCGAGTCTGCTTCTTCGTCCGAACCGTTCCTCATCGTCGAGGACCTGACCGTCAAGTTCCCGACCGAGGACGGGGTCGTCACCGCGGTGACCGACCTCAGCTACTCCGTCGAGATGGGCAAGACGCTCGGGATCGTCGGTGAGTCCGGCTCGGGCAAGTCCGTCTCGTCGATGGCTGTGCTCGGCCTGCACGACGCCAAATCGAGCCAGATCACCGGCTCGATCCGCGTCGGCGGCACCGAGGTGATCGGCCTGGGCGAGTCCCGGATGCGCAAGCTGCGCGGCAACGCGATGGCGATGATCTTCCAGGACGCCCTCGCGGCGTTGCACCCCTTCTACAAGGTGGGAGACCAGCTGTCCGAGGCCTACCTCGTCCACCACAGCGGCGCCTCGAAGCGCGACGCTCGCCGCAAGGCGATCGACATGCTCGATCGCGTCGGCATCCCGCAGCCCGACCGCCGGGTCGACGACTTCCCGCACCAGTTCTCCGGCGGCATGCGGCAGCGCGCGATGATCGCGATGGGGTTGATCAACGACCCGTCGCTGCTCATCGCGGACGAGCCCACGACCGCGCTCGACGTCACGGTGCAGGCGCAGATCCTCGACCTGCTCCAGGACCTCCAGCGCGAGTTCAACTCCGCCGTCATCATCATCACCCACGACCTCGGTGTCATCGCCGAGATGGCGGACGACGTCCTGGTGATGTACGCCGGCCGCGCAGTCGAGTACGGCTCCTGCAAGGAGCTGCTCACGCACCCGGAGATGCCCTACACGTGGGGTCTGCTCTCGAGCGTGCCGGACGTCGCCGCCGACACGAGCGCGCGGCTGATCCCGATCCCGGGCAACCCGCCGAGCCTGCTGCGTCCCCCCAGCGGGTGCGCCTTCCACCCCCGCTGCGTGCACCGCGACAAGGTGCCGGGCGACCTGTGCGTGACCGAGCTGCCCGAGCTGACGCCGGGCAAGCGCGGTGACGCCCACCTGAAGCGTTGCCACCTGCCCAACCCCGACGCCATCTACCAGACCGAGGTGCTCCCGGAGATCGCACCCGAGCTGGTTCAGGAGGAGTCTCGATGACCGACGTGAACATCTCCTCCACCGACGACGCGGACAGCGCGACCGGCAGCCGTTCGCCGGCCGCTGACCCAGCTGCTGGATCCGTTGCCGACCCGGCTGCCGCCGACGTCACCGCCGCCCACGAGTCCGGGGCCAGCATCGCCTCGTTCGGCCAGCTGGCCGAGCTGGGCCACGTCGCGTCCGCGCTCGACCCCGACGCCAAGCCGGTGCTCAGGGTCGAGAACCTGAAGATGTACTTCCCCGTGAAGGCGCCGGGCCTGGTCCGCAGGACCGTGGGTCACGTGCAGGCCGTCGACGGGATCTCCTTCGAGGTGCCCGAGGCGGGTTCGATCGGACTCGTCGGCGAGTCCGGCTGCGGCAAGTCCACGACCGGACGGTTGATCACCCGGCTCTACAAGCCGACCGGCGGCTCGATGATGTTCGAGGGCCACGACATCGCCAAGCTCAGCCAGCGCGAGATGAAGCCACTGCGCCGCAACGTGCAGATGATCTTCCAGGATCCTTACACCTCGCTGAACCCCCGTCACACCGTGGGCGCGATCGTCGGAGCGCCGCTCTCGGTGCACAACATCGTGCCCAAGAACCAGATCCTGCCGCGCGTTCAGGAGCTGCTCGAGGTGGTGGGCCTCAACCCCGAGCACTACAACCGCTACCCCAACGAGTTCTCCGGCGGCCAGCGCCAGCGCATCGGCATCGCCCGGGCGCTGACCCTGAACCCCAAGCTGCTCGTCGCCGACGAGCCGGTCTCCGCGCTCGACGTGTCGATCCAGGCGCAGGTGATCAACCTGCTCCAGGACCTGCAGCACGAGTTCGGCATCGCGTTCCTCTTCATCGCCCACGACCTTGCGGTGGTGCGGCACTTCTGCCCCGAGATCGCCGTCATGTACCTCGGCAAGATCGTCGAGATCGGCGACCGCGAGACCATCTACTCCCACCCCAACCACCCCTACACCCAGGCGCTGCTCTCGGCCGTCCCCGACGTCAAGCAGGCTGCCATCGGTGGTCGGCGCGAGCGGATCCGGCTCGAGGGCGACGTGCCGTCGCCGATCAACCCGCCGTCCGGCTGCCGGTTCCGCACTCGCTGCTCGATCGCCAAGGAGATCTGCGCGAAGGTCGAGCCGCCGCTGCTGCAGATCGGCAAGCGGCACAAGGTGGCCTGCCACTTCGCCGGCGAGCTCCACGAGCACCCCACGCGGCCGATCACGACCGGGATCCTGGGTGTCGACGACCAGGGCAGCCCCACCTCGGGCGGCTCCACGATCGACGTCCCGCCGCCGAGCCCGAGCTACGACAAGACCTGGTTCGACGTGAAGAAGCAGGCGGTCACCGGGGTCTGAGCGTCTTGGCCCGGAAGTCGCCCGTCGGCCGAGTCGGTTGACGTCGGCGGGACCGCTTAGGGTCGACCTGTGGACGGGCTGTTCGAGATGGGCGCGGCTCGTGTTGTGGACCCCGGTGCGGGGTCGCTGGCGGGGTCGGCGCACGCGGCGGCGCCGCTGGCGGTGCGGATGCGTCCGCGCACGCTCGACGAGCTGGTCGGGCAGGAGCAGCTGCGCGCCCCCGGGTCGCCGTTGCGCCAGCTGATCGAGGGCGGCCAGTCGCTGTCGTTGCTCCTGTGGGGACCACCCGGCACCGGCAAGACCACGATCGCGGGGATCCTCAGCCAGCAGACCGACCGGCGCTTCGTCGAGGTCTCGGCCGTCGCCGCGGGCGTCAAGGAGGTACGCGCGGCGATCGACGGCGCCCGACAGGAGCTGGTCCGCGGGGGCAGCGAGACGGTGCTCTTCGTCGACGAGGTGCACAGGTTCTCGAAGGCTCAGCAGGACGCGCTCCTCCCCGGGGTGGAGAACCGGTGGGTGACGCTGGTCGCGGCGACGACCGAGAACCCCTTCTTCTCGGTGATCTCGCCGCTGCTCTCGCGCAGCCTGCTGCTCCGGCTGGAGCCCTTGACCGACGACCACGTCCGAGAGGTGATGACGAGCGCGCTCGCCGACGAGCGCGGGCTCGCGGGTGGGTTCACGATCACCGACGAGGCGATGGACCACCTGGTCCGCCTGTCCGGCGGCGACGCGCGGCGCTCGCTCACCTATCTCGAGGCCGCCGCGGGTGCGGCGACGTCCAAGGTCTCGTCGGCGATCGACCTGGAGACCGCGGAGACGGCCGTCGACCAGGCAGCAGTGCGCTACGACCGGCAGGGCGACCAGCACTACGACGTGACGAGCGCGTTCATCAAGTCGATCCGCGGCTCCGACGCCGACGCCGCGCTGCACTACCTGGCCAGGATGATGGAGGCGGGGGAGGACCCGCGCTTCATCGCCCGCCGGCTGGTGATCCTGGCCAGCGAGGACATCGGCCTCGCCGACCCGACCGCCTTGACGACGGCGATGGCCGCGGCCCAGGCCGTCCAGCTGATCGGGATGCCGGAGGCCCGGCTCAACCTGGCCCAGGCCACCATCGCCCTCGCCGTCGCGCCCAAGTCCAACGCGGTCATCATGGCGATCGACGCCGCGACCGCCGACGTACGGGCCGGCAAGATCGGCCCGGTGCCGGCGCACCTGCGCGATGCCCACTACGGCGGGTCCAAGAAGCTCGGCCACGGTCAGGGCTACAAGTACAGCCACGACGAGCCGTTCGGCGTCGCCGAGCAGCAGTACGCCCCCGACGTGGTGCAGGACGCCCGCTACTACCAGCCGACCTCGCTCGGGGCGGAGGGCGCTGTCAAGGAGCGGTGGGAACGCATCAGGAAGATGGTCCGCGGCGTGACCCGTTAGGGTTCCGGTGTGAGTGAGTGGGTCGTCTGGGTGCCTGTCACCCTGCTGGCGCTGGGCTTCCTGGCGCTCGCGGCGGCCCTGCACCGCGACCGTTCGCGTCGGCGCGAAGAGCTGGCGGCGGCGTACGCCGTCATCGCCGACCTGCAGGAACGCGTCGACGAGCTCGAGGCGAGGCCTGGACCTCTCGCGACCGGCGCCGGCGCGTCTTCCTCGACAGCCGGGGCTGTCGTCATCACGCGGATCGACGAGCCCGCGCCGGCGAGCGACCACCGGATCGACGGATCGCTGTTCGCCGACCTGGTGCTGCGTGAGTCGCTGGTGAAGGGCGTCTCGCTCGCCTACGGGGTGGGCCGGGCGCTGTCGCCCGAGACGCGGCACCGGATCCGGTTCCTGATGCGCCAGGAGGTCAAGCGCGCCCGCAAGCAGCGGCGCGCGGACGTCCGCGCCGCCAGGCGCCACCTGGCCGACCTGCAGCGGGCCGGCGTGCACCGCGGGGAGGACGCAGCCTGATGCCGCGCACCCTCTGGTTCGCAGCCGGGGCGGGGGTCGGTGTCTACGCCGTGGTCCGCGCCCGTCGCCTCGCGGAGGCTTTCACACCGGACGGTCTCCGTGATCGGGCCGGCGCCGCGCTCGTCGGCCTGCGCGCCTTCCGCGACGAGGTCGCCCAGGGTCAGGCCGACAAGGAAACCGAGTTGCGGGAGCGACTCCACCTCGTGCCTAGTGGTCCGAAGGAGATCGAGACGCCCCGGCACCGCCGGGACGGCTCGACGAGCTCGACCAGCGAAGAAGGGACAGCCTGATGGACACCGCCGAGATCAGACGCCGGTTCGTGGCGCACTTCGCCGAGGACACCTCGGTGGGCGCCCACGCAGCCGTGCCCTCGGCGTCCCTGCTGCTGGACGATCCGACGCTGCTGTTCGTCAATGCGGGGATGGTGCCCTTCAAGCCCTTCTTCCTCGGCCAGGAGACCCCTCCCTACGACCGCGCCGTCAGCGTGCAGAAGTGCGTCCGCACGCCCGACATCGAGGACGTCGGCAAGACCACGCGGCACGGCACGTTCTTCGAGATGTGCGGCAACTTCTCCTTCGGCGACTACTTCAAGGAAGGGGCGATCCGGCTCGCCTGGGAGCTGGTCACCAAGCCGCTGGCGGACGGCGGCTGGGAGCTCGAGGAGAGCCGCCTCTATCCCTCGATCCTCGACGGCGACGACGAGGCCCTCCAGCTGTGGAAGCGCATCACGGGCGTCCCCGACGACCGGGTGATCCGCCTGGGCCCCAAGGAGAACTACTGGTCGATGGGCGTCCCCGGTCCGGGAGGCCCGTGCTCGGAGATCCTCTACGACCGAGGGCCCGCTTACGGGCCGGACGGCGACTTCGGCCCGAAGGGGGAGGACCGCTACCTCGAGATCTGGAACCTCGTCTTCATGCAGGACGAGCTCGGCGCCGTGCGCAGCAAGGAGGACTTCGACATCATCGGGTCCCTCCCCAACAAGAACATCGACACCGGAATGGGTCTCGAGCGGGTCGCCTTCCTGCTGCAGGGCGTCGAGAACATGTACGAGATCGACGTGATGATGCCGGTCATCCGGCGAGCGGAGGAGATCAGCGGCAAGCGCTACGGCGCCGACCACGACGACGACGTACGCCTGCGCGTCGTCGCCGACCACGTCCGCAGCGGCATGATGCTCATCGGCGACGGGGTCACCCCCGGCAACGAGGGGCGCGGCTACGTCCTGCGCCGGCTGCTGCGTCGCGCGGTGCGCTCCATGCGGCTGCTGGGCGTCGAGGACCGCGTGCTGCCCGAGCTGATGCCGCTGAGCCGCGACAAGATGGGCGAGACCTACGAGTCGCTGATCACCGACTGGGAGCGCATCTCGACGGTGGCCTACGCCGAGGAGGACGCCTTCCGGCAGACGCTGCGGGCCGGCACGCAGATCTTCGACCTCGCGACGCGCGAGGTGAAGCAGGGCGGGGGACACACGCTCAGCGGCGAGCGGGCCTTCGCGCTGCACGACACTTATGGGTTCCCGATCGACCTGACCCTCGAGATGGCCTCCGAGCAGGGGCTGGTCGTCGACGAGGTGGAGTTCCGCCGGCTGATGGGCGAGCAGCGCCGACGCGCCCAGGACGACGCCAGGTCGAAGAAGGGGCGCCACCGCGACGCCTCGGCGTACCGCGCCGTCGCCGACAGGCTCGGCCGGCCGGTGGAGTTCACCGGCTACGCCGAGACCGTGAGCGAGGGCACCGTCGCGGGTCTGGTCGCCGCGGACGGCGTGGTCAGCACGGCGAGTGCCGGCGCGGAGGTGGAGCTGGTCCTCGACCGCACCCCGTTCTACGCCGAGGGCGGTGGGCAGCTCGCCGACACCGGCCACATCGAGCTCGACAACGGCGCGCGCGTCGAGGTGCTCGACGTCCAGTCGCCGATCACCGGGCTGGTGGTGCACCACGCCCGCGTGCTCGAGGGCGAGGTGACGCCCGGGCTGCGCGCCCACGCGGCGGTCGACCTCGAGCGTCGTCGTTCGATCTCGCGCGCGCACACCGCGACGCACATGGTGCACAAGGCGTTCCGCGAGGCGCTCGGCGAGACGGCCACGCAGGCCGGCTCGGAGAACGCGCCCGGCCGGTTCCGCTTCGACTTCTCCGCCGCGGGAGCCGTGCCCGCCTCGGTGATGGCCGACGTCGAGGCGCGCGTCAACGACGTGATCCTCGACGACCTCTCCGTGCACGCCGAGGTGATGACGCAGCGCGAGGCGGTCGCCTCGGGCGCGATGGCGCTGTTCGGCGAGAAGTACGGCGACCAGGTGCGGGTGGTCTCGGTGGGCGACTGGGCGCGTGAGCTCTGCGGCGGCACCCACGCCGGTCGCTCGGGACAGCTGGGCGTCATCAAGCTGCTGGGCGAGTCGTCGATCGGCTCCGGCATACGCCGCGTCGAGGCCCTCGTGGGCGGCGACGCCTACCGCTTCCTGGCCCGCGAGCACGTGCTGGTGGCCCAGCTTTCGGACACGCTGAAGGTGCGGCCAGAGGAGCTGCCTGAGCGGGTCCACGACATCGTGGAGCGCCTTCGTGCCGCCGAGAAGGAGATCGAGAAGGTCCGGGTGCAGCAGCTGCTCGACGCTGGGTCCGACCTGGCCTCCGGCGCCCGCCTGGTCGGGCCGGTCCGACTCGTGGCTCACCGCGCCGACGGGGTGGGCGGCGGCGACGTGCGCCAGCTCGCGCTCGACGTGCGCGGCCGCCTGCCAGCGGGCGAGCCGGGTGTGGCGGTGGTGATCGGTGTCGCCGACGGCAAGGTGTCGGTGGTGGCGGCGGTCAACGACCTCGCGCGCGAGCGAGGGGTGTCCGCCAACGCGCTGGTGCGGGTCGTGGGTCCGTTGGTCGGCGGCAGGGGTGGCGGCAAGGACGACGTCGCCCAGGGCGGCGGCGCCGACGCCTCGCGCGTCGACGAGGCGCTGGCGCTGGTCGAGACCGAGGTAGCCCGCGCCACCGGCGCCTAGGCACCCTCGATGCGTCACGGCACCCGGCTGGGGCTCGACCCCGGCGAGGCACGGATCGGCGTCGCGCGCAGCGACCCGTCAGGCTTCCTGGCGACCCCGGTGGAGACGGTCCGGCGCGGTCCCGGCGACCTCGACCGGCTGGTGGAGCTGCTCGCGGAGGCCGAGGCCATCGAGGTCGTGGTCGGTCTCCCGCTCTCCCTCTCGGGCGGCGAAGGCCCCTCGGCGGCCCGCGTGCGCGAGTTCGCCGGCCTGCTCGCCCGGCGCGTCGCACCCGTGCCTGTGCGGCTGTGTGACGAGCGGTTGACTACTGTGGCAGCGGAATCCGTGCTCCGGGAGCGGGGCCGCAAGGGCCAGAAGCGTCGCGCTGTCGTCGACCAGGCCGCCGCGGTGTTGATCCTGCAGCACGCACTGGACACCGAGCGCAGCACGGGGGATGCGCCAGGAGAGATCGCTGAGGCGGGAGATGACTGAGGTCGGACAGGGTCGTGGCCACGACGACGACGCCTACGACTACGACGACTCCGCCGAGCAGGATGCCGTCGACGACGGTGTCCTGGACGACTACCGCCCCGAGGGTGGCCGGCGCAGACGCAAGAAGCCGCTGCGGAGCGTGCCCGGCTGCCTCGCGGCGCTCGTGGCGCTGGCCATCCTCTTCGGCGGCCTCTACTTCGTGGCCACGCGCGGCGTGGAGCTGCTCAAGGACCAGCTCGCCTCGCCCGGCGACTACGCCGGCCCGGGTCGCGGCAAGGTCACCTTCCAGGTCGAGGCCGGTGACACCGTCGCCCAGATGGGTCGCAACCTGAAGGCGCAGGGCGTCGTGAAGTCGGTGGACGCCTTCACCGCCGCGGCACTCAACGAGCCGAAGGCGAACGGCATCCAGGTCGGCTACTACCAGCTCCAGAAGGAGATGCCGGCCGCCGACGCCCTCGCGATCCTCGTGGACCCGGCCAACATCCTGAAGAACACCGTGACCATCCCCGAGGGCTTCACCGTCAACCAGATCCTCGACCGCCTCGCCGGCAACACCGACTTCAGCCGGGAGCAGTACCTCAAGGTGCTGCAGAACCCCGCTTCCATCGGGCTCCCCGACTACGCCGTGCTCACCGACGAAGGCCTTCCTGAGGGTTATCTCTTCCCCTCGACCTACGACTTCGGACCCAACGACGGACCGAAGGCGATCCTCAGCAAGATGGTCGACCGCTGGCAGCAGGCAGCCGACGAGGCCGGCCTCGAGGAGGCGGCTGCCGAGCTCGGCTACACACCCCACGAGCTGATGGTCGTCGCCAGCCTGGTCGAGGCGGAGGCCTTCCCCGACGACATGCCCAACGTCGCGCGCGTGATCTACAACCGGCTCGACGTGCCCAACGACTCCGACACCAACGGGCTGCTCCAGATCGACGCCGCGGTCAACTACGGGCTCGACCAGAAGCTCGGTGTCGTCATCACCGATGAGCAGAAGGCGATCGACACGCCCTACAACACCTATCTCAACCCCGGTCTGCCGCCCACGCCCATCGAGGCGCCCGGCGACGCGGCCATCGAGGCTGCCGCGCATCCGGCGGACGGTGACTGGTACTTCTACGTCACGGTCAACCTGCGCACCGGCGAGACCAAGTTCGCCGAGACCTACGACGAGTTCCTCGGCTACCGCGCGGAGTACGAGGAGTACTGCCAGACCTCCGACGCCTGCTGAGGTGTGGATCAGCCACGTGGCCGGGCTCAGCCCTGCCATCCTGCTGCCATGAGGTGTGCGGTCCTGGGTGACCCGATCGAGCACTCGCTGTCACCCGCGCTGCATCGCGCTGGGTACGCCGCGGCGGGACTCGACTGGCAGTACGACGCGTGCCGGGTGGCCAGCGGCGGCCTGGCGGCGTTCCTCGGGGACCTCGACGACTCCTGGCGCGGACTGTCCTTGACGATGCCGCTGAAGCGGGAGGCGGTCGGGCTCGTCGTGTCACTGACGCCCACCGCGGCCGCGACGGGTGCCGCCAACACGCTCCTGCTGGGACCCGACGGTCCGGCGGGTGACAACACCGACGTCCCGGGGGCCGTCGCCGCGCTGGCCGAGCGCGGGGTGGGCAGCGTCGCAGCGGCGACCATCCTCGGTGGTGGCGCGACGGCCACCTCGGTCGGGCTGGCCCTCGCAGGGCTGGGCTGCGGCTCCATCACCCTGTTGGTGCGCGACGCCGTGCGGGCCGCCGAGACGGTCGACCGGTTGTCGCGGCACCCGGCGGCGCCTGCCGTGGCCGTAGGCGACCTCGGCTCGGCTGCCGTGAGCGGGGACATCGTGGTGAGCACGATCCCAGCGTCCGCACAGGACGACGCGCTCGTCGACCGGAGCAGCCAGGTGCCGGTCGTCTTCGAGGTGCTCTACGACCCCTGGCCGACCCCGCTGGCGGCGGCCGCGACGGCCGCGGGCCGGACCCTGGTGTCCGGGCTGGACCTCCTGGTTCACCAGGCGGCGCTCCAGTTCGAGCTCTTCACCGGCGCCCCTGCGCCGGTCGGTGAGATGCGGCGTGCGGGTGAGGACGCCCTGCGAACGCGGGTGACCCCGTGAACGAGTGGGTGAACGAGTGGGTGAACGAGTGGCTCCCTGCCCTGGTCTGCGGTCTGCTCGCGCTGGCCGGCGGGCTGACCGCGCCGTGGGTCATCCGGCTCGTCCCGGAGCCCGACGAGCCCGTCGAGGACAAGGAGACCTACGTCGCGATCGCGGACCGGCGGGGACTGGCCGTCCAGATCGGGCTGGTGGCGCTGGTCGCGGCTGCCCTGGTCGGCCTGGAGCTCGGCTGGGCGTGGGAGCTGGTCTACCTCGTTCCGCTGGTCCCACTGACGGTGATGCTGGCGTGGATCGACTGGCGGACTCTGCTGCTCCCGAAGCGGCTGGTCTGGCCGGCGTACGCCGTCGTGCTGGTCGGCCTCGTGGTCTGCCTGGTCGCCACCCGTGACCTCGGTGACCTGCTGCGGGCAGGGATCGGGCTGGTCGTGTGGTTCGGCTACTTCGGCATCACGTGGTTCATCTCGCCGCGGGTGATGGGCTTCGGCGACGTGCGCTTCAGCGGTGTCCTCGGGCTCGCGCTCGGCCAGCTCGGCCTGGCGGAGGTCCTGGTCGGGCTGTTCTTCAGCTTCCTGCTGCTCGGGGTGGTCGGCGGTCTTCTCATCGTGCTGCGGCTGATCGCTCGTCGCGGCAACCCGTTCGGGCCGTTCATGGCCGCGGGCGCTCTGGTGGGCATCCTGTGGGGCGATCCGCTGCTCTCCGCGCTGCTCTCACGCTGACCACCAGCCGACGCGCGCGCGTCGTGGTCGGCCCTCGATGAGATGATCGGGACCGTGTTGCGCTGGCTGACTGCAGGGGAGTCCCATGGACCCTCGCTCGTCGCGATCCTCGAAGGCATGCCCGCGCACGTGCGGATCACCACCGACGACGTCGCCGAGGCCCTGGCCCGCCGCCGGCTGGGCTACGGCCGGGGCGCGCGGATGAAGTTCGAGGCCGACGAGGTCACCATCGTCGGCGGAGTCCGTCACGGTGAGACCCAGGGCGGCCCCGTGGCGATCCAGATCGGCAACACCGAGTGGCCGAAGTGGGAGCAGGTGATGTCGGCCGACCCGGTCGACCCGGTGATCCTCGACGGCCTGGCACGCAACGCGGCGCTGACCCGCCCCCGTCCGGGCCACGCGGACCTCGTGGGCATGCAGAAGTACGACTTCGACGAGGCCCGGCCGATCCTCGAGCGCGCCTCCGCCCGCGAGACGGCCGCGCGAGTGGCGCTCGGCCGGGTCGCGTCCGCCTTCCTCGAGCAGGCTGCCGGCATCCGCCTGGCCAGCCACGTGGTCGAGCTCGGCGGCGTCGCGTCGCCGCCCGGCGTCGTACCCCACCCTGACGAGCCGGGCATCGTCGCTCGCCTCGACGAGGACCCGGTCCGCTGCCTCGACCCGGATACGTCGAGGGCGATGGTCGAGCGCATCGACCAGGCACACAAGGACGGCGACACGCTCGGTGGCGTCGTCGAGGTCGTCGCGCAAGGACTGCCGCCGGGGCTGGGGTCGCACGTGCACTGGGACCGCCGCCTCGACGCCCGGCTGGCCGGCGCGCTGATGGGCATCCAGGCGATCAAGGGCGTCGAGGTGGGCGACGGCTTCGCCCTGGCGGCCACGCCGGGTTCGCTGGCGCACGACGAGATCGTGCCCACCGACGAGGGCCTGCGGCGTACGTCGGGCCGCTCGGGCGGCACCGAGGGTGGCATGTCGACCGGCGAGCTCCTGCGCGTTCGCGCCGCGATGAAGCCGATCGCGACGGTGCCGCGCGCGCTGCGCACCGTGGACGTCGCGACGGGCGAGCAGACCGTGGCCCACCACCAGCGCTCGGACGTGTGCGCGGTGCCGGCCGCGGGGATCGTCGCCGAGGCGATGGTCGCCCTGGTGCTCGCCGAGGCGCTGGTCGAGAAGTTCGGCGGCGACGCGGTGAGCGAGACGCGGCGCAACGTCGAGAGCTATCTGGACACGCTGAGGTTCCGGTGACCCGGCCGGGCCGGCCGCGGGCGGTGCTGGTCGGGCCCATGGGCGCCGGCAAGACGACCGTCGCGGGGCTGCTGGGGCGGGCGTGGGGTGTCGACGTGCGCGACACCGACGAGGACATCGAGGCTGCGGAGGGCCGCCCGATCGCGGAGATCTTCGTGGACTCCGGCGAGGCCTACTTCCGCGAGCGGGAGGTCGAGGCGGTCGCGGACGCGCTGGACTCCCATGACGGGGTGCTGGCCCTCGGCGGTGGGGCAGTCCTCGACCCGGCCACCCGAGAGGCCCTCGTCGGCCACCGCGTGGTCTTCCTGCGGGTCGGGCTGAGCGACGCGGTCAAGCGGGTCGGGCTCGGCAGCGCCCGGCCACTGCTGCTCGGCAACGTCCGATCCAGGATCAAGGCGCTCCTCGACGAGCGGACACCGATCTACGAGTCGGTCGCCGTCGTCACGGTCGACACCGACGGCCGTTCGGCCGAGGAGGTCGCGGACGAGGTGCGGGTGACCCTCGACGGGCTGGAGGCCGCAGATGGCTGAGGCGACGGTCCTGCCGGTGCGCGGCGTCGCGCCCTACGACGTGGTGGTCGGCCACGGGCTGGCCGGGCGACTGCCCGGGATCCTCGGGCCCGGCGTCGAACGCGTCGCGCTGCTCTTCCCGGGCGGGCTCGAGGAGACCGTGCAGCCGGTCCTCGACGCCCTGGTGGCGGAGTACGACGTGCTCGCCCTCGGGTTGCCCGACGGCGAGAAGGCGAAGTCGGCGGTCGTGGCAGCCGACTGCTGGGAGGCGCTCGGCGAGCGTGGCTTCACCAGGTCCGATGCCGTCGTCACCGTCGGTGGTGGCGCCACGACCGACCTGGGCGGCTTCGTCGCGGCCACCTGGCTGCGCGGGGTCCGCGTGGTGCACGTGCCGACCACGTTGCTCGCCATGGTCGACGCCGCGGTCGGTGGCAAGACCGGCATCAACACCGGCGCCGGCAAGAACCTCGTCGGCTCCTTCCACGAGCCGGCGGGCGTGCTCTGCGACCTCTCGCACCTGGCCACGCTGCCGCGCGAGGACCTGGTGGCCGGCCTCGGCGAGGTCGTCAAGTGCGGCTTCATCGCGGACCCGGAGATCCTCCGGCTCGTGGAGACCACGCCCCCCGGTGAGCTGGTCGCCGGCTCGGACGTGCTGCGCGAGCTCGTGGAACGGGCCATCAAGGTGAAGATCGACGTCGTGGTCGCCGACCTGCGCGAGACCGGCGGGTCCGATGGTCATCCGGGTCGCGAGGTCCTCAACTACGGCCACACCATGGGGCACGCGATCGAGCGGACGTCGGGGTACGCCGTCCGGCACGGTGAGGCGGTGGCGCTGGGGTGCGTCTTCGTGGCCGAGCTGGCCGCCCGCGCCGGGTCGCTCGGGGCCGACGTCGTCGCCCGCCACCACGAGACCTTCGCCCGGGTCGGGCTGCCGACCCAGTGGTCCGGCGCCTCGTTCGACGACCTGATGGCGGCGATGAGGGTGGACAAGAAGGCTCGGGGGTCGGTGTCGCGCTTCGTCGTGCTCGACGACATCGGCCGGCCGCGCGTGCTGGCCGACCCGTCCGTCGACGACCTGCGGGCGGCGTACGACGTCCTGGTCTCGGGCCGCTGACCGCTAGCGTGGCGACATGAAGGTCCTCGTGCTCAACGGCCCCAACCTCGGGCGGCTCGGGAAGCGACAGCCGGAGATCTACGGCACCACCACGCACGGCGAGCTCGCGCGCCTCTGCGCGACCTGGGGACACGAGCTCGGGATGGACGTCGAGGTGGTGCAGACCAACCACGAGGGCGTGCTGCTCGACCTGCTCAACACCGCCGCCGACGAGCACACACCGGTGGTGCTCAACGCGGGCGCGTGGACGCACTACTCACTGGCGCTGTACGACGCGTGCGCGCAGCTGACCGCTCCGCTCGTCGAGGTGCACATCTCCGAGCCCAAGCAGCGTCCCGAGGAGTTCCGGCACACGTCCGTCGTCGAGCCGCACGCCCTCGCCACGGTCTCCGGCCAGGGCATCGACGGCTATCGCCAGGCGCTGGGGTTGCTGGCGGCCGAGCAGTTCTGAGACGCGCAGCGTCGAGCGAGGCGGGCTGCCGCGGTGACCATCGCCGGTTAGGACTGGCCCGTCGCCCGCCGGTAACATGCATCGCTGGCGCTGGTGACATGTCCCTGCGCCGTCCCGATCCTCGACACGAAGGCTGGTCCGCGCGTTCATGGCCACCACCAACGATCTCAAGAACGGCATGGTCCTCAACCTCGACGGCCAGCTCTGGCAGGTCATCTGGTTCCAGCACCACAAGCCCGGCAAGGGCGGCGCGGTCGTGCGCAGCAAGCTGAAGAACATCGAGTCCGGCAAGACCGTCGACAAGACCTTCAACGCTGACGTGAAGGTCGACGTCGCCAGCGTCGACAAGCGCACGATGCAGTACCTCTACAACGACGGCACGTCCTACGTCTTCATGGACACCGGCACCTACGACCAGCTCGAGATCGCCCCCGACATCGTCGGCGACGCCAAGAACTTCCTCCTCGAGAACAACGAGGCGATCGTCGCCACCAACGACGGTCGGGTGCTCTACATCGAGCTCCCCGCTTCGGTCGAGATGGAGATCACCTTCACCGAGCCCGGGCTGGCGGGCGACTCCGCGACGGGACGCACCAAGCCCGCGACGCTGGAGACCGGTCACGAGATCCAGGTCCCGCTGTTCATCACCCAGGGCGAGCGGGTCAAGGTCGACACCCGCGACTCGTCGTACCTCGGGCGCGTCAAGTCTTGAGCCTGCCGTGGTGAAGGGCGCCCGCACCAAGGCGCGCAAGCGAGCACTCGACCTGCTGTACGCCGCCGAGCTGCGGGGCGACGACCCCATCACGACGCTCGATGCGGCGATCGAAGAGGGTGCGGGGCCGACCAACGACTACACCGTTGACATCATCCGCGGTGTGGTCGCCGAGCAGGCGCGCATCGACGAGCTGCTGTCGACGTACTCCCGCAGCTGGTCGCTGGTCCGCATGCCGGCCATCGACCGCAACGTCCTGCGCATCGGCGCGTGGGAGATCCTCTACGCCGACGACGTGCCCGACGTCGTCGCCGTGAGCGAGGCCATGACGCTCGTCGAGGAGCTGTCGACCGACGAGTCGCCGGCCTTCGTCAACGGGGTGCTCGACACGCTGATCCGGCAGAAGCCGACGCTGACCGCCTCCTGAGCGGACAGATCATGGCGCGCCGCCCCTAGGGGTGTTATCCACCCGCCTTCACCGCTGCTTGACTGCCCCTATGGGTGAAGTAACCAACCGCGCCGGACGGGCCGGCCAGCAGGTCGACAACTCCGAGTGGTTCGACAAGGCCGTCAAGATCGGGCTGGTCGCCTACGGCATCGTGCACCTCCTCGTCGGCTGGCTCGCGCTCCAGCTCGCCTTCGGCGAGAGGGAGGGGAAGGCATCGAGCCAGGGCGCGATGCAGCAGCTCGCCGAGACCTCCGTCGGGACGCCGCTGCTGTGGATCGTCGGCCTCGGTCTCTTCGCCCTGGTGCTGTGGAAGCTCCTCGACGCCGCCTTCGGCCACCAGGAGGAGGACGGCGGCAAGCTCTGGGCCAAGCGCGCGATGGACGTGTTCAAGGCGATCCTCTACGGCGCGATCGGCATCAGCGCGATCCGCACCGCCACGGGCTCCGGCGGTGGCGGCGGCGGCACCGACTCGACCACCAAGAAGATCATGGACCTGCCGGGTGGCCAGATCCTGGTGGTGATCGTCGGGCTGGCGGTCATCGTCTACGGCGCCAACTACATCCGCCAGGCCTTCAACGAGAAGTTCCGCGAGAAGATCGCCGCGACGGGCAAGGGCGACGCCTACGTCTACTTCGGCAAGGCCGGCTACGTCGCCAAGGGCATCGCCGTCGGGATCATCGGCATCCTCTTCGCCTACGCCGGAGTCACCCACGAGGCGAAGAAGTCGGGCGGCCTCGACCAGGCACTCCAGGAGGTCCTCGACGCCCCTGGAGGACCGGTCGTCCTGGTCCTGATCGCGCTCGGGATCATCTGCTACGGCCTCTTCCAGTTCGCCCGGGCGGCCCACCACACCGGCAAGTAGCGCCTCAGTCGGCGAAGGCCTCGGCCGGGAGCAGTTGCGCGTCCTCCGTGAACTCCGAGCCCGCTCCGTCGCCGACGTCGTCGCGATGGTTCCGCGGTCAGACCAACGATCCCGGCGGACACCTCCGGAGCGATGGGCGTCCCTTGAGACGGGTCGCCTGCTCGACGGTGCGGGCGACGACTCGGTCGCGGCCGATCCGCGTGTGGTCGTGGACGGTTTGCTGGGCGATGAGGTGGACGTGACGTCCGCGGCCGGCGTCTCCGGGTCGTCAGAGGACGTGCAGCCGCTCACGAGAACAGCGCCGCCGGCAAGCCCGGCGCCCAGGAAGGCGCGTCGCGTCCCGGTCTGGACTCAGGTCATGCGCCGGTGTCGGTCATGACCGTCGTGGATGGGCCCGCATGGGACTTGTGCGTCATGGGAACGTGGCCACCATGAGCGAGACGGTGGACGTCGATGTCGTGGTCGTGGGACTCGGCCCGGGTGGCGAGCACGTCGCCATCAAGCTGGGCCGGGCCGGGCTCGACGTCGTGGGTGTGGAGAGCCGCCTCGTGGGGGGTGAGTGCCCCTACTACGGCTGCGTCCCGTCGAAGATGATGATCGCCGCCGCACGCGTGGTGCACGACGTCGGCCGCGTGCCGGACTTCGCCGGGGCTGCGCAGGTGCAGCCCGACTGGGCGCAGGTGGCCCGCCGGATCCGCGAGGAGGCCACCGACGACTGGGACGACCAGGTCGCCGTCGACCGACTCGTCGACAACGGCGCGAGGTTCGTGCGCGGTCACGCCCGGCTCGACGGGCCCGGCCGGGTCGTGGTGGGTGACACGACGTACGCCGCCCGCAAGGGCGTGGTGCTCAACACCGGCACCGCGCCGGCAGCACCGCCGATCGACGGCCTGGCGGACACGCCGTACTGGACCAACCGCGACGCGGTCGCCCTCACCGAGCTGCCCGACTCGATCGTGGTGCTGGGAGGCGGGCCGATCGGCTGCGAGTTCGCGCAGGTGTTCTCCCGGTTCGGCGTGCGCGTCACGATCGTCGAGATGGCCGACCGGCTGCTCCTCAACGACGAGCCGGAGGCCGGCGAGCTGCTGGAGAAGGCGTTCGCTCGGGAGAACGGCATCCAGGTGCTCACCGGCGTCACCGCCGAACGGGTGTCGTACGCCGACGGCGCCTTCACCCTCGACCTCGGCGACCAGCAGGTGACGGCCGACAAGCTCCTGGTCGCCGCCGGCCGGCGCCCGAACCTCCAGGACATCGGGCTTGAGTCCGTCGGTCTCGACCCGGACGCGAAGGTCGTCGAGACCGACGAGCGTCTGCACGCGGGGGAGAGGCTCTGGGCGATCGGTGACATCACGGGCAAGGGTCAGTACACCCACGTGTCGATGTACCAGGCCGCCGTCGTCGTGCGCGACGTGCTCGGCGAGGACGGTCCGTGGGCGGACTACCGGGCGGTCAGCAGGGTCACCTTCACCGAGCCCGAGGTCGCCTCGGTCGGGATGAGCGAGAAGCAGGCCCGCGAGGCCGGGATCGACGTGCGCGTCGCGACCGGCGACCTGGGCGCACGCGGCTGGCTCGAGAAGGACGAGGGCCTGGTCAAGCTCGTCGCCGACGCCGACCGGGGGATCCTGGTCGGCGGCACGGTCGTCGGCACCAGTGGTGGCGAGGTGATGTCGATGATCGCCACCGCCGTCCACGCCGAGATCCCGATCACCACCCTCGCCGCGATGCACTTCGCCTACCCGACCTTCCACCGGGCCGTCGAGCACGTGCTCAAGGAGCTGCTGACCGACTGACTTCCGCCTCCCTGGGTAGAGGAGGGAGTTCCTTTACCCTGGGGTGAACCCCCCCACGCTCTCGGAAGGCGGAGGCCCTGCGATGACCCCCGACCCCACCCATCTCCGATCACTCCCTCTCGACCGCGGTGCCGACGCCCCTGACCCGGCCGAGGCCGGGGCCGGCGAGGAGACCGAGCCCCGACGGCACGCCGAAGTACGCCGGCACGCGACTGCGAGCGACTTCCTCGACCGCCGCACCGCGCCGGTCGAGGAGGGGCCCGCCACGTGGGGCTGGCGTGGTGCCCTCACCCGGTGGTCCGGGGGCGCCGTCCAGCCGCGCCGCAGCAGCGCGGAGCGCGCCCACGAGCGGGCCCGTGCCGCGGTGCGCCAGGAGTTCGACGGGCCGCGGACCATCGCGTTCATCAACCCCAAGGGCGGCGCCGCGAAGACGACCAGCGTGCTGGCGGCTGGCTACACGTTCGGCACCGTCCGAGGCGGCGGCGTGGTCGCCTGGGACAACAACGAGACCCGCGGCACGCTCGGCATCCGAGCGGTCAGGAGCAGCCACACCAACACCACACGTGAGCTCATCGCCGACCTCGACCGGTTCTCGGCGGCCGACGCACGGATCGGCGACCTCGACACCTTCGTCCGGCACCAGGGCGACGCCCACTTCGACGTGCTGGCCTCTGACGAGCGCCCCGACGTCACCGGCACCATCCGGGCGCAGGACTACACCGACGTGCACCGGCTCCTGGAGCGCTTCTACCGCTTGGTGCTGGTCGACACCGGCAACAACATGCGCGCCGAGAACTGGCTGGCCGCCGCCGAGGCCGCAGACCTCCTCGTCGTCACCAGCACCGTGCGCGAGGACACCGGCTACAGCGGCCTCTGGATGCTCGACGCGCTGGCGGACGCGGGCTACCCCAACCTCAAGTACAAGTCGATCACCGTGCTGTCGGACCCCTCGCACCGCGTCGACGAGGGTCTCGCGCGCGACCTGGTCGAGGTCTACGGCCAACGCACCCGCAGCGTGCACCGGGTGCCTTTCGACCCGGCCCTGGTGACCGGGTCGGTGGTGCCCTACCCGCGGCTCTCGGTCGAGACCCGCCGGTCCTGGCTGAACGCCTGCGCCGCGATGGCCGGCGCGCTGTAGGAGATCCTCCTGCGTGGACATCACCGACCGGGTACGCCTCGGTGAGCACCGGGCTCGCGTCGCGGCGTCGCTCGATGCACTGCACGGCTTCACCGGCTACTCGACCGCGCACCTGAAGGCGTGGCCCGGAGGCGCGGAGCTGTTGGCGCTCGACCCTGACCTCCTGGTGTCAGTCGCGTTGGTGACCACCGCGGGGCTGCGTGCGTGGCCGGACGCTCCCGGGGAGTACCCGGCAGAGCTGGCTGTCGACGAGCTGCTCGGCAGGACGGTGCTCGGAGCACTGCGTGGGCGCCGGCTGCCTTGGACGCCGGGAGACGTGGCGCTGCTGCTGCGGGCGTCGGTGGCGGGGTTCGACCAGGCCGCGGTGAAGTACGCGCTCGGAGTCGCGAAGCGCTTCTTGCAGGACCGTCCGGGAGAGCCGTTCGTGTACGACGCCCTCGTCGACGTCGAGCGGGTGCTGGTCGAGACCCCCGTGCACGTCTACCAGGTGCCAGAGCTCCGACAGCGCGCCCGCACCCTCCTGGCCGCACAGGCGCCAGGTCAGCTGATCGACCTCTCGACGATCGCCGTCGCGGACGGGTGGGGAGCCGGGGCGCGGGTGACGTTCGAGGCCGCCGTGGCGGAGGATCCTGCCCTCGTCGCGTTGCTGCCGCGGTTGGGCGAGGTGCGCACGGTCCGGCCGACGGCGACGTGGACGCGTGCGGTGGCGAGCCTCGTCTCCGGGTCCGCCGTCGCAGCCATGCTGTTGCACGACCTCCTCGCGTCGCTGCCGACCCTTGACCTGACGCCCGCCCGGACCGCCGGTCCGCACGACGACCTCGACTGGTCGGCGAGCACGTGGCTCGTGACGCCAGGCAACGCGGTCCTGCTCCGTGGCGCCGCTCTCGCGACGGCGTACGTCGACGACCCCGAGCTCGTCGACAGCCTCATCCCACTCCTTGGCCTTCTCGTGCTGAGGGGTGCCGCCCAGCACCCCGAGCGGTTCGTCACCCTGGCTCAGTGCGCTCCCCTTGCTAGTGGCGCCTTGGAGGCCCTGATCTCGCGCCACGCCACCGGAGACCCGAGAGCGACCGAACAGCTGCGGCTCCTTTCAGAGGAGCTCACGCGGCGGGATCTCCTCAAGCGCGTGCACGCGGCGCTGGGCACGGACCCTGTCGCCGCTGGCGAGCAGGACGTCCGCGTGGCCGAGGAGAAGCGACGCGTGCAGGCGCGCCAGGCGAACCCGCTGCCGAGGCGGCAGCGCGCCGACCTGGTGAGACTCGTCCGCGCCGAGGTCGCCCCGGCGCTGCGCGAGGCGGGGTTCGAGAATGTGCGGGGGATGACGTTCGTGCGCACCCTCGACCGTCATCAGGACGCCGTCGTGATCGGCGTCGACGACGGCCTGGCGGACGTGCGGGTCGGGCTGCGCCGAGGCCCGTTCCCGCAGGAGGACGCGCCACGGGTGCACGAGCTCGAGGAGACGGCGATCCTCACCGGAGGCGCCGGGCACGGCGCGCTCTGGGACCTCGGACTCGGCTTGGCGCCCGATGCCGCAGCTGCTGTCCGCCTCCGAGAGGCGCTCGTGTCGCGCGCGCTCCCGTGGCTGGCCGTGCGCGCGACGCAGCCCGCGCCGGCCACCCGGTCCTACGAGTGGGACGAGCTGTGACCGTTCAGCCCTCGGAGCGGTGCGCGCCCCAGCCCTGCCAACGCTCGATCTCGATCCAGGCGCTGACGCGCGGGCTGTCGCGGCGCGGGTAGGGCCGCCCGCGATAGTGCCGGCTGAGCCGGTCGATGCCCTCCAGGCCCCCGTCCTCGGCCATCTCGACGACGACGCCGGTGATCGAGACGTGGGTGTACCAGTCCTCCGCGAGCGCCGTGAGGGTCACGCGCGGATCACGCCGCAGGTGCTTCACCCGGATCCTCGAGTGGTCCATGTTGACCAGCACGCGGTCGTCGTCCTCGAGGAGGTACCAGGTCGCCACGCTCACCGGCATCCCGTCGGAGCGGAGAGTCGCCATCACAGCAGGCAGGGGCCTGCGCAGGAACTCGCGTACGTCGTCGGGCAGCGGTGGCTTCGGCACGGGACCGACCCTGCCACGGACGAGCACGGACACGCGCCACGGGCTCACGTCGGGACGGCGGCGGCTGCTACTCTCGCGGCGCACCAAACCCACCCAGACATCCTTTAACGAGCCGTCCCGTGAGGCGGAGAAGGAGGTCACGCGGCAGTGCCTGCGCTACCTGACACCACCACCTCCGATCCATCGACCGCCTCCGCTGGAGACAGACCAGGCGACGTCGGCCGCGTGGTGATGGACGCCCCGGACATCACGCGGGCGCTGACCCGCATCGCGCACGAGATCCTCGAGCGCAACAAGGGTCCGCGCGACCTGGTGCTGCTCGGGATCCCGAGCCGAGGCGTGCCCCTCGCCCGCCGGATCGCCGAGAAGATCTCCGCGGTCGAGGGCGTCGAGGTCCCCGTCGGCTCCCTCGACGTGACGATGTACCGCGACGACCTGCGCAGCGGCCCGGTCCGCGCCCTGCTGCACACCGAGATCCCGGGCGGCGGCATCGAGGGGAAGACCGTGGTGCTCGTCGACGACGTGCTCTTCTCCGGGCGCACGATCCGCGCGGCCCTCGACGCCCTCACCGAGGTAGGTCGCCCGGCGGCGGTCCAGCTGGCCGTGCTCGTCGACCGCGGCCACCGCGAGCTGCCGATCCGTGCCGACTTCGTCGGCAAGAACCTCCCGACCTCGCTGGTCGAGCGAGTGCGGGTCTCCCTCACCGGTGTCGACGACGTCGACGCCGTCACGATCACGGGGTTGGTCTCATGAAGCGTCACCTTCTCTCCGCCGCCGACCTCACCCGGGCCGATGCCGAGCTCGTCCTCAGCACCGCCGAGGAGATGCGCTCCCTCGCAGACCGGCCGATCAAGAAGCTGCCGGCCCTGCGCGGGCGCACCGTGGTCAACCTCTTCTTCGAGGACTCCACCCGCACGCGCATCTCCTTCGAGGCCGCGGCCAAGCGGTTGTCGGCCGACGTCATCAACTTCGCGGCCAAGGGCTCCTCGTTGTCCAAGGGCGAGTCACTCAAGGACACCGCGCTGACCCTCGAGGCGATGGGCGCCGACGCCGTCGTGATCCGGCACCACGCGTCAGGGGCACCGCACCGGCTGGCCAACTCAGGGTGGGTGCGCTCGTCGGTCGTCAACGCGGGCGACGGCACCCACGAGCACCCGACGCAAGCGCTGCTCGACGCCTTCACGATGTGGCGGCACCTCGGACCCGCCAACGGCGGGACGCTCGACGGACAGCGCATCGCGATCATCGGCGACGTGCTCCACTCCCGGGTGGCGCGCTCCAACGCCCTGTTGCTCAAGACGCTGGGTGCCGAGGTCACGCTCGTCGCGCCCCCGACCCTGCTGCCCGTCGGCGTCGAGACCTGGGGCGTCGAGACGTCGTACGACCTCGACGGCGTGCTGCCCAAGGCCGACGCCGTGATGATGCTGCGAGTCCAGCGCGAGCGCATGAACGCCGCGTTCTTCCCGACCGCGCGGGAGTACTCCCGTCGCTACGGACTGGACGGCCGCCGGATGGCGACCCTCCAGGACCACACGATCGTGATGCACCCCGGGCCGATGGTCCGGGGCATGGAGATCACCGCCGACGTCGCCGACTCGGCGCGCTCGGTGATCGTCGAGCAGGTGACCAACGGGGTCGCCGTCAGGATGGCGGTCCTCTACCTCCTCCTCGGCGGCAGCGAAGGGGGCGACGAGTGAGCACCTACGTCATCAAGGGCGTGTCGATCCTCGGCGGCGCGCCGACCGACCTGCGGATCGAGGACGGCGTCATCGCTGCCATCGGCGCGGGTCTCGATGCCGGTGGGGCGGAAGTGGTCGAGGCCGACGGGCTCGTCGCCCTGCCGGGCCTGGTCGACCTGCACACCCACCTGCGAGAGCCCGGTCGCGAGGACGCCGAGACGGTGCTCACCGGCACCCAGGCAGCGGCGCTGGGCGGCTTCACCGCCGTGCACGCGATGGCCAACACCGACCCCGTCGCCGACACGGCCGGCGTCGTGGAGCAGGTCTGGCGGCTGGGTCGCGAGGCCGGCTACTGCGACGTCTACCCGGTGGGCGCCGTCACCGTCGGTCTCGCCGGCGAGCGGCTGGCCGAGCTCGGCGCGATGGCCGACTCGGCCGCCCGGGTCCGGGTCTTCAGCGACGACGGCAAGTGCGTGAGCGACGCGGTGATGATGCGGCGGGCGCTGGAATACGTGAAGGCCTTCGACGGCGTCATCGCCCAGCACGCCCAGGAGCCGCGGCTCACCGAGAACGCCCAGATGAACGAGGGCGAGCTCTCGGGCCGGCTCGGGCTCCAGGGCTGGCCGGCCGTCGCCGAGGAGGCGATCGTCGCACGTGACTGCCTCCTGGCGGCCCATGTCGGCTCCCGGCTGCACGTCTGCCACGTGTCGACGGCCGGGTCGGTGCAGATCGTGCGCGACGCGAAGTCCAAGGGTTGGAACGTCACGGCCGAGGCCTGCCCGCACCACCTGCTGCTGACCGACGAGCTCGCGGCGACGTACGACCCGATCTTCAAGGTCAACCCGCCGCTGCGCACCACGGCCGACACCGAGGCGCTGCGGGCGGGGCTCGCCGACGGCACCATCGACGCCGTGGCGACGGACCACGCGCCGCACCCGCACGAGGACAAGGACTGCGAGTGGGCGGCCGCCGCCTTCGGCATGCTCGGTCTCGAGACGGCGCTCTCGATCGTGCAGGAGACGATGGTCGACACGGGGCTGCTCGACTGGGCCGGCGTCGCCGAGCGGATGTCCTACGCGCCGGCGCGGATCGGCCGCGTGGCCGAGCACGGCCAGCCGCTCGAGGTGGGCGCGCCGGCCAACGTCGTCCTCTACGACCCGTCCGTTCGCCGGGTGATCGAGGCTTCCGAGTCGGCGTCGCTGTCGCGCAACACGCCGTACGCCGGCCGCGAGCTGCCGGGGCGGGTCGTGGCGACCTTCCTGCGCGGGCGCCCGACGGTGCTCGACGGCAAGCTGCAGTGATCGACGCCATGACTCGACGCCATGACTCGACGCCATGACTCGACTTCCTGAGGTCGACGCGGTGGTCGCCGACACCGGCTTCTCCGGACACGTCCGTGTCGAGCAGGACGGGGTCGTCGTCCACGACGAGGCCTACGGGCTCGCCGATCGTGCCCACGCGGTCCCGATGACCCCGGAGACCAGCATCGGGGTGGCCAGCGGAGCCAAGACGTTCACTGCCCTGGCGGTGCTGCGGCTCGTCGAGGAGGGTCGGCTGACCCTCGAGACGCGCGCCCGCGAGCTGCTGGGCGCCGACCTGCCGCTGATCGACGACGCCGTCACTGTGGAGCAGCTGCTCTCGCACCGGTCCGGCATCGGCGACTACCTCGACGAGGACGTCGTCGAGGACTTCTCGACGTTCTCCCTGCCGGTGCCCCTGAGGAGCCTCGACTCCGCGGAGTCCTACCTCACCGTCCTCGACGGCTTCCCCCAGAAGTTCCCACCAGGCACCGGGTTCTCCTACTGCAACGGCGGGTTCTGCGTGCTCGCCCTCCTCGCCGAGCGCGCGGGAGGGGAACCCTTCCACGACCTGGTGCGGAGCCTGGTGATCGAGCCGGCCGGGCTCGCCCACACGGCGTACCTTCGCTCGGACGCGCTCCCCGACAACGCTGCCTGGGGCTACCTCCACGGCCCGGACCACGCGGAGGCGCTGCGCACGAACGTGCTGCACCTGCCGGTCGTCGGGGGCGGCGACGGGGGGATCTTCACGACTGCCGGCGACGTCTGCGCCCTGTGGGCCGCCCTCGACGCGGGGAGGGTGGTGTCGCCGGCGACGTGGGCGGACGCGCAGCGCTCGCGCAGCGACGTGGACGACAACGAGGGCTACGGGCTCGGCGTGTGGCGGTGGGGCGCCGCCACGGAGCTGCGGGGCTCCGACGTCGGCGCATCGTTCGGTTCCGTCCACCAGGCCCGCCGGCTCACCTGGGCGGTGCTGTCGAACACCAGCGACGGCGCCTGGCCGATGGTCATCCGCCTGGCGCAGGTGCTGCTGGGTGAGGGCCAGGCACCCTGACGCGCTGCCGGCACCGGGTCACGGATCGGCAAACCTCCGGCATGGAGGGGTCACAACCTCGAATCCCCGTGGCATAGTCCGCGCCAGCGGAAAAATCTTGGTCCACAAGTCTCGGACCCACCAATTCGGAGGACGTCCATGCGTCAGCGTTCCCTTCTCGCCCTTGCCTCGGTGACCCTGATCGCCCTGCTTGCCGCCTGCGGCGGCGGCGACGACGAGGCTGATGACCCGGGCACCGGGAGCGGAAGTGGCGACGAGACCACCTCGGCCGCCGACGACGGCCCGTGCACCGACGCCACCGACCTGCTCGCCGAGGTCTGCGAGAAGGGCGTGCTCACCGTCTCCACCGACCCGGCGTACCCGCCGCAGTCGTCGCTCAACGAGCAGACCGGCGAGTACGAAGGCTTCGACATCGACGTGGCCACCGAGATCGCCGACCGTCTCGGCGTCGACGTCGCCTGGGAGGCGCCTTCGTGGGACGTCATCACCGCCGGCAGCTGGAACGGCCGCTGGGACACCACCGTCGGTTCGATGACCCCGACCAACGACCGCCAGGAAGTCCTCTACTTCACCCAGCCCTACAACTACACGCCCGCCGTGGTGGTCGTGACCGCTGACAACGAAGAGGTCTCCGACCTCAGCACCGATCTCGACGGGGCCAAGATCGGCGTCTGCAGCGGCTGCACCTACGACCAGTTCCTGACCAAGACGCTGGCCATCGAGGGCTACGACTTCGACTTCATCATCGACGACGCCGAGGTCGCGGGGTACGACACCGACACAACGGCGCTCCAGGACCTCGCCAACGGCCGCCTCGACGCGGTGATCACCTCGGTGACGACCGCGCAGGGCTACATCGACGCCGGCAACCCGGTGAAGATCGTCGGCGACCCGGTCTTCTACGAGCCGCTCTCGGTGGGCTTCGACAAGAGCGCCGACCCGTCGTCGGAGAGCCTCTACGAAGCGGTCGACGCGATCGTCGGCGAGATGCACGAGGACGGCACCCTCACGGCCTTCTCCGAGGAGTGGTACGGCCTCGACCTGACCACCCAGGAGTGAGTCGGCCAGGAGTGAGTCGGCCAGGAGAGAGCCGGCCCGACATGACTCAGCCCGAGGCCCCGGGCCGGGAGAGCACCTGGGAACGGATCCAGCTCGCGTCCGCGCGAGTTCCGTTCCGCGCCAAGACCGCCGCCGTCTGGGTCGTCCTCTTCGTCCTGATCGGGTTCTTCGGCAACGCTGCGGGTTTCGACCTGCAGTGGATCAGGGACAACTTCCGCTACATCCTCGGCGGGTTGCCCTACACGGCGGCCATCGCGCTCGGCGGCATCGCGCTGGCGATCGTGATGGCCCTCCTCGGGGCGCTGGCGCGGATCTCGCGCAACCCCGTGGCGTACGCCGTGGCCGGCTTCTACGTCTCGTTCTTCCGGGGGACGCCGCTCATCGTGCAGATGTTCCTGATCTACCTCGCCCTGCCTCCGGTCGGCCGCAACCTCGAGCTGTCCTACACCTGGCTCCCCGAGGACTTCAACGAGTGGCTGATCCTCGAGGCGGCGACGGCAGGCACCATCGCGCTCGGCCTCAACTACGGCGCCTACATGACCGAGATCTTCCGCGCCGGCATCCAGTCGGTGGCCGGGGGGCAGGGCGAGGCGGCCGACGCCCTCGGCATGACCCACGGGCAGAAGATGCGCAAGGTCGTGCTCCCGCAGGCGTTCCGGGTGATCATCCCGCCGACCGGCAACGAGTTCATCGCGATGATGAAGGACACCGCCCTGGTGTCGTTCCTCGGCGTGACGGTCGCCAGCGCCGAGATCTTCCGGCGCTCGCAGCTGGTCGGCAAGGCCGACTTCAAGAACCTCGAGGCCTACGTCGCCGTGGCGCTCATGTACTGGGGGCTCACCGTCATCTTCACGTTCTTCCAGGCCAAGCTCGAGCGTCGTATCGGCCGCGGCTACGACCGCGCCCACATCGCCGCGGTCAACGCGGTCGCGGCCCGGCAGAAGCAGCCGCACGGGGGAGGGGTGCCGAGATGAGCTCCGACGACGTCAGTGACGTGGTCGTCCGCATCGAGGACCTCCACAAGAGCTTCGGCCAGCTCGAGGTGGTCAAGGGCGTCGACATGGACGTGCATCGGGGCGAGGTGGTCGTCATCTTCGGCCGCTCCGGGTCGGGCAAGTCCACGGTGCTGCGCTGCGTGAACTTCATCGAGGACCCCACGTCCGGCTCCATCGAGGTGGCCGGCATCCGGTTGGAGGGTGGGCACCGCACCAAGCGCAAGCGCGAGCAGATCCGGCAGCTGCGCGTGCACGTCGGGATGGTGTTCCAGCAGTTCAACCTGTTCCCCAACATGACCGTCCTGGACAACGTCACGTGCGCCCCCCGCTGCGCGGGCAAGGGCAGCGACGCCGAGATCACCAAGCGTGGCCAGGAGCTGCTCGAGCGGGTGGGCCTGGCCGACAAGGCGGGGGAGCACCCCATCCGGCTCTCAGGCGGGCAGCAGCAGCGCGTGGCGATCGCCCGGGCGCTGGCGATGGAGCCCGACGTCATGCTCTTCGACGAGCCGACCTCCGCGCTCGACCCCGAGCTCACGGGAGAGGTGCTGTCGGTCATGAAGACGCTCTCCACCGAGATGCACATGACGATGATGGTGGTCACCCACGAGATGGGGTTCGCCCGCGAGGTCGCCGACCGGATGGCGTTCTTCCACGAGGGCCGGATCCTCGAGGAGGGCCCGCCGCAGCAGCTGATCAGCAGCCCGGCGCACCCGGAGACGCGTGCGTTCCTGGACGCGGTCTTGTAGCTCACCGGGTCTCGTGACCACCGATGGACCCTTGCCGGTGGTCGAGGAAGGCGTGCTAGCGCCTGTCACGAGACCAGGCGAGCCGAAAGGCCGTTTGAACCATCACTCAGCCTGGCGGATTGAACAGCCATTCAGTAGGCTCCGCCGAGTGACCTGCGCCGCACGAAGGAGAGCCCGATGATCCGCACGACGCCGTTCCACGACGGGCTGACCGCGCTGAACGACCAGCTGCTCTACACCCACTGGTCGGGCTACCTCTCCGCGCTGCGCTACTCCAACGCGCCCAAGCACGAGTACTTCGCGGTGCGCAACGGCGTCGGGATCTTCGACACCTCACCCCTGTTCAAGTACCGCATCACCGGGCCCGACACCGAGGCGTTCCTCTCGCGCATGGTCGTGCGCGACCTGTCCGGGATCCGGCCGGGGCGTGCGGCGTACACCCTCTGGTGCGACGACCGCGGCTTCGTGATGGAGGACGGCGTGCTCTTCCGCCAGTCCGAGCGTGAGTGGCTGCTGACCTCGGCGCGCCCGTCGATGGGCTGGTTCGCGGACCATCGCCACGGTCAGCGGGTCGAGATCGAGGACGTGAGCGACGACTACGCGATGCTCCAGGTCCAAGGTCCGCGCTCGCGCGCCACGCTCGCCGGCCTCACGCCGGAGGTCGAGGACCTGCCGTACTTCGGCGTGGCCGAGAGCAAGATCGGCACCGTCCCGGTCAGCGTGTCGCGCACCGGCTACACCGGCGACCTCGGGTTCGAGGTGATGGTCCCCGCCGACGACGCGCCAGCGGTCCTCGAGGCGATCCTGGAGGCCGGGACTCCCCACGGCCTCCGGCCGTTCGGCGAGGAGGCGCTCAACATGCTGCGCATCGAGGCCGGGCTCCCGCTGGTCGACATCGAGTTCCACGACAGCCGCACCGCCTGGACCGACAGCGACCGGGTCACCCCGAAGGAGCTCGGCCAGGGCTGGATGCTCAAGGGCGTGCGCGACGGGTCGCGCCGCTTCATCGGAAGCGAGGCGATCCGGCGCGAGCTGGAGGACGGCACCTCCCGCTGGGCGACCACCGGCATCGTGGTCGACTGGGCCGACTGGGACCGCCTCTACCGCGACGCCGGCGAGCTGCCCACGAAGGACGAGCAGCCCGTCGGCTGGGAGCAGTGGCTCAGGCTCGAGGACGACGAGCAGATCGGCTACGTCACCAGCTTCTTCTACTCGCCGGTGCTGCAGCGCCACATCGGCATCGCCCGCGTCCGGCCCGACCTCGCCGCCCCCGGCAACCAGGGGGGCACCGCACTTCGGATGGAGACGACGTTGCACCACACCACCCACATGCTCGCGGTCAGCACCTCGCCGCTGCCGTTCTACAACCCCGCCCGCAAGACGGCCAGGGCAGGACTCGGGTCATGAGCACCTACGAGCACACCGCGCACGCCGCCGTCCCATCGCCGGTCAACGGCCGCAGCGGGACGTCGTACGACGCCATCGTGGTCGGCGGCGGCCACAACGGGCTCACCAACGCGGCGTACCTCGCCAAGGCCGGGCTGAGCGTGCTGGTGCTCGAGCAGCGGCACCTGGTCGGGGGTGCGGCGATCACCGAGGAGCTCAAGCCGGGCTACTGGTTCACGACGTTCTCCTACGCGCTGAGCCTGCTGCGGCCCGAGATCATCCACGAGCTCAACCTCGTCGAGCACGGCTTCATGCCGCTGATGATGCCGGGCGACTTCCACCCGACCGGCGACGGCGACTACCTGCTCTTCGGCGACGACCACGAGCAGAACCTCCAGGAGATCCGCCGGCACTCCAAGCACGACGCCGACGCCTACAACCGCTACAGCTACGACCTCGACCGCGTGATCCAGACCGTGCGGCCGCTCTTCGACAACCCGCCGCCCGACATCTTCGGCACCGACCCCGAGGACCAGGCCGACGTGGCCTGGATGCTCAAGCAGCTCGGCAACGCCGACCGCAAGACCCTGCACGACACCGTGCGGATGCTCACCGGAAGTGCCGCCGACCTGCTCGACGACTACTTCGAGCACGACGCGATCAAGGGCTACTTGGCGTCGTCCTCGATCATCGGCACCCAGATCGGGCCGATGTCGGGCGGGTCGGGGCTGGTGCTGCTCTTCCACAAGATGGGCGAGCACGACGGACACCTCGGCTCGTGGGCCTTCCACAAGGGTGGCAACGGCGGTTTCACGCAGGTGCTGTCGCGGGCCGCGCAGGCCTACGGCGCCGAGATCGAGCTGGACGCGAAGGTCGCCTCCGTCATCACCCGCGACGGGCGCGCCGTGGGCGTGGCCCTGGCCGACGGCACCGAGCTCACCGCGCCGATCGTCGTGTCGGCGCTCGACGCCCGGCACACCTTCCTCGACCTCGTCGACCCGCGCGAGCTGCCCGACGACCTCGTCGACAACGTCAAGCGCACCCGCTACCGCGGTGTCTCGTCGAAGGTGAACTTCGCCCTCGACGGCCTGCCGGAGTTCCCGGGCCTGCCGGGCTCGTCCGCGCCGTTCAACGGCTTCCTCAACATCGGCCCGACACTGGAGTACATGGAGCGGGCCTACGACGCGGCCAAGTACGGCTGGTACTCCGACCGTCCCTTCATCGACGGCGCCATGCAGTCGATGCTCGACCCGGACATGGCCCCGCCGGGCAAGCACGTGCTCTCGTGCTTCGTGCAGTACTCGCCCTACGACCTGCGCAAGGACGGGAAGTCGGTCGACTGGGAGACCGAGAAGGAGAACTTCGGCGACAAGACGCAGGCGGTGCTCGAGGAGCACTTCCCGGGCTTCGGCAAGCTCGTGCTCCAGCGCGAGATCGTGACGCCCGCGGACATCGAGCGGGTCACCGGCCTGTCGGAGGGCAACATCTTCGCCGGTGAGTTCCTCGCGCCGCAGATGTACTTCTTCCGGCCCTCGCCGGGCTGGTCGCAGTACGCCACCCCGATCGACGGCTACTACCAGTGCGGCTCCGGCACGCACCCCGGCGGCTGCGTCATCGGCGCCCCAGGCAAGCTCGCGTCCGAGCGGATCCTGCGCGACAAGGCCCGCCGCAGCTGACGCACCCACCGGTGGTCGAGGTCGCGGTCGCCTGCCGGTGGACGCGTCTCGTGACGTCCGTGACCGGCCTCCTCGACCACCGGGTGGTGGGTGCGGCCAGGACCCTCTGACGCTGGTAGGGTCGGGCTCGCTCGCACATCCTTTAACGATCCGTCCTGTGAGGCGGAGAAGGAGGTCGGCGTGCCTCTGCATGCCACTGCACCAACCAAGTCCCACGGGGCCAGCACTGGAGCGATGCTCGTGCTGGAGGACGGGACGGTCTTCGAGGGAGAGTCCTACGGCGCCCCCGGCGAGACCTTCGGGGAAGCCGTCTTCTCGACCGGGATGACGGGCTACCAGGAGACGTTGACCGACCCGTCGTACCATCGCCAGGTCGTCGTCATGACCGCGCCGCACATCGGCAACACCGGCATGAACGACGAGGACCCCGAGTCAGGGCGGATCTGGGTCGCGGGGTACGTCGTCCGCGACCCCGCCCGGCGCGTCTCCAGCTGGCGCTCGCGCCGCTCGCTCGACGAGGAGCTGCGTGATCAGGGCGTGGTCGGCATCTCGGGCATCGACACCCGCGCCCTGACCCGCCGTCTGCGGGAGGAGGGGGCCATGCGCGTCGGCATCTCCTCGACCGAGACCGATCCCGAGGCCCTGCTGGCGCGGGTGCGCGAGTCCGCGGAGATGAGCGGGGCGAACCTCTCGGCCGAGGTCTCGACCAGAGAGCCCTACGTGGTGCCTGCGCTGGTCTCGACGGGCTCGACCGACCGACGGACGCTCCGGGTCGCCGTGCTCGACCTCGGGCTCAAGGCGAACACCCCGCGGATGATGGCCGAGCGCGGCATCGAGTCCCACGTGCTGCCGGCCACGGCGTCGCTCGACGACGTGCTGGCCGTGTCGCCGGACGGGCTGTTCTTCTCCAACGGCCCGGGGGACCCGGCGGCCACCACCGCCCAGGTCGACCTGCTCCGCGGCGCCCTCGAGCGCGGCATCCCCTACTTCGGCATCTGCTTCGGCAACCAGCTCTTCGGCCGGGCGCTCGGGTTCGGCACCTACAAGCTCAAGTACGGGCACCGCGGCATCAACCAGCCGGTGCTGGACCGCACGACCGGCAAGGTCGAGGTCACCGCGCACAACCACGGCTTCGCGGTCGACGCGCCCCTGGACGCGGCGACGCAGACGCTCTTCGGCACCGCCACCGTCTCCCACGTCTGCCTCAACGACGACGTGGTCGAGGGGCTCGAGCTGCGCGGCGACGACGGCGCGCTCAAGGCCTTCTCGGTGCAGTACCACCCCGAGGCGGCGGCCGGGCCGCACGACGCGGCGTACCTCTTCGACAGGTTCGTCGACCTGATGGTCTCTTCGTCGATGGTCGAGGAGGTCGCGCAGCGACCGTCACGAGACCGGGTGACCGGAGGGGAGGCCTGATGCCGAAGCGCGACGACATCAAGAGCGTCCTGGTCATCGGCTCGGGGCCGATCGTCATCGGGCAGGCGTGCGAGTTCGACTACTCCGGGACGCAGGCGTGCCGGGTGCTCATGGCCGAGGGGATCCGCGTGATCCTGGTCAACTCCAACCCGGCGACGATCATGACCGACCCGGAGTTCGCCGACGCGACCTACATCGAGCCGATCACCCCGGAGTTCGTCACCAAGGTCATCGAGAAGGAGCGCCCGGACGCGCTGCTGGCGACCCTCGGTGGGCAGACCGCGCTGAACGCAGCGATGGCGCTCGACGCGGCCGGCGTCCTCGAGCAGTACGGCGTCGAGCTGATCGGCGCCTCCATCGAGGCGATCGAGCGCGGTGAGAACCGCGAGTCCTTCAAGCGGATCGTGGAAGAGCTCGGCGGCGAGGTCGCGACGTCGCGGATCGCGCACACCATGGAGGAGTGCGTGGCGGCGGCGGAGGAGCTCGGCTACCCCTGCGTCGTACGCCCGTCCTTCACCATGGGCGGATCGGGCTCCGGCATGGCCTACGACGAGGCCGACC
Source organism: Nocardioides bigeumensis (assembly GCF_039531755.1). Taxonomy (NCBI): domain Bacteria; kingdom Bacillati; phylum Actinomycetota; class Actinomycetes; order Propionibacteriales; family Nocardioidaceae; genus Nocardioides; species Nocardioides bigeumensis. The sequence goes on along the minus strand of NZ_BAAAQQ010000008.1, from coordinate 47,851 downwards.
TGCGCCAGATCGCGGGCTCCGGGCTCGCGGCCTCGCCGACCACCGAGGTCCTCATGGAGGAGTCGATCATCGGGTGGAAGGAGTACGAGCTGGAGGTGATGCGCGACAAGGCAGACAACGTCGTCATCGTCTGCAGCATCGAGAACCTCGACCCGATGGGGGTGCACACCGGCGACTCGATCACGGTGGCGCCGGCGATGACGCTGACCGATCGCGAGTACCAGCACCTGCGCGACCTCTCCATCGGCATCATCCGCTCGGTCGGCGTCGACACCGGCGGCTGCAACATCCAGTTCGCGGTCAACCCCGACGACGGCCGGGTGGTCGTCATCGAGATGAACCCACGGGTGTCCAGGTCGAGCGCCCTGGCGTCGAAGGCCACCGGCTTCCCGATCGCGAAGATCGCGGCCAAGGTGGCGATCGGCTACACCCTCGACGAGATCGCCAACGACATCACCGCCCGACCCGACGGGCAGAGCACGCCGGCGGCCTTCGAGCCGACGCTCGACTACGTCGTGGTGAAGGTGCCGCGGTTCGCGTTCGAGAAGTTCCCCGGCGCCGACCCGACCCTGACCACGCACATGAAGTCGGTCGGCGAGGCGATGGCGATCGGGCGCAACTTCACCGAGGCGCTGCAGAAGGCGCTGCGGTCGCTGGAGAGCAAGCACGCGCCGTTCGACTGGAGCCACCGCCACATCGACCTCGACAAGGCCGGGCTGCTGACCGAGGCGAGCACGCCGCACGACGGGCGACTCCGCGTGGTCATGGACGCCATCCGGGCGGGCGCGACGCCCGACGAGGTGCACGAGGCGACCGGCATCGACCCGTGGTTCGTCGACCAGCTCTGCCTCGTCAACGAGATCGCGCAGGACGTGATCAACGCCCCCGAGCTCACTCCGGGGCTGCTGCGTCACGCCAAGCGCCACGGCTTCTCCGACCACCAGATCGGGCGGATGCGCGACCTGCCCGAGCAGGTCGTCCGCGGGGTGCGCCACGCGCTGGGCATCCGGCCGGTCTACAAGACCGTCGACACCTGCGCCGCCGAGTTCGCGGCCCGGACGCCCTATCACTACTCGTCCTACGACCAGGAGACCGAGGTCGCGCCGCGCCAGCGGGAGGCTGTCATCATCCTCGGCTCGGGTCCCAACCGGATCGGTCAGGGCATCGAGTTCGACTACTCCTGCGTGCACGCCAGCATGGCGCTGAGCGAGGTCGGCTACGAGACCGTGATGGTCAACTGCAACCCCGAGACCGTCTCGACCGACTACGACACCTCCGACCGGCTCTACTTCGAACCGCTCACCCTCGAGGACGTGCTCGAGATCGTGCACGCCGAGCGCCAGGCAGGCCCCATCGCGGGCGTCATCTGTCAGCTCGGCGGTCAGACGCCGCTCGGCCTCGCCCAGGGTCTGGAGGACGCCGGCGTCCCGATCGTCGGCACCCCTCCGGCGGCGATCCACCTCGCTGAGGAGCGCGGCGCGTTCGGGCGGGTGCTCGCCGAGGCCGGGCTGCCGGCGCCCAAGCACGGCCTCGCGTCGTCGTACGACGAGGCCCTCGAGATCGCCGCCGAGATCGGCTATCCCGTGCTGGTCCGGCCCTCCTACGTGCTCGGCGGCCGCGGCATGGAGATCGTGTACGACGACGACGCGCTCGAGGGCTACATCCACCGCGCCACGGAGGTCAGTCCCGAGCACCCGGTCCTGGTCGACCGGTTCATCGACGACGCGGTCGAGATCGACGTGGACGCGCTCTTCGACGGCGAGGAGCTCTACCTCGGCGGGGTCATGGAGCACATCGAGGAGGCCGGCATCCACTCCGGCGACTCCTCCTGCGCGCTGCCCCCGATCACCCTCGGCGCGGCGGAGATCAAGCGGATCCGGGTCGCCACCGAGGCCATCGCCCGCGGCGTCGGCGTGCGGGGGCTGCTCAACATCCAGTTCGCGCTCGGCTCCGACGTGCTCTACGTGCTGGAGGCCAACCCGCGCGCGTCGCGCACGGTGCCGTTCGTGTCCAAGGCGACCGCGGTGCCGCTGGCCAAGGCCGCTGCCCGGGTGATGCTCGGCGAGCCCATCAAGTCGCTGCGGGCGGCCGGGCTGCTCGACGCCGAGGGCGATGGGGGAGACCTGCCGCCGGACGCGCCGATCGCGGTGAAGGAGGCCGTGATGCCGTTCAACCGGTTCAAGACCCCCGACGGCCGGACCGTCGACACCGTGCTCGGCCCGGAGATGCGCTCGACCGGCGAGGTGATGGGCTTCGACGCGGTCTTCGGCACGGCCTTCGCCAAGTCCCAGACGGCGTCGTACGGCTCGCTGCCGACCTCGGGCAAGGTCTTCGTCTCGATGGCCAACCGCGACAAGCGCACCATGATCTTCCCGATCAAGCGGCTGGCCGACCTCGGGTTCGAGGTGCTGGCCACGCAGGGGACCGCCGAGGTGCTGCGCCGCAACGGCATCCCGGCCACGGTGGTGCGCAAGCACTTCGAGGGTCCCGGGCCCGGAGGCGAGCCGACGACGATCCAGCTGATCGCCGCCGGAGAGGTGCAGCTCGTGGTGAACACCCCGCACGGCAGCGCCTCTGGGGGCTCGCCGCGCATCGACGGCTACGAGATCCGCACGGCGGCGGTGCAGGCCAACATCCCCTGCATCACCACGGTCCAGGGCCTCGGTGCCGCGGTGCAGGGCATCGAGGCGCTGATCGCCGGCGACATCGGGGTGCGGTCGCTGCAGGACTGGGCCCTTCGAGGCGGTCGTGGCGCCGCTTCCTCCACCGGAGCCGCCCGTTGAAGCTCTACGACGCGCTGTTCGACCGGGTCCTGACGCGCACCGACGCCGAGCAGGCGCACCACGCCGCGTTCCGCGCGATCCGGGCCGCGCGACCGGTCACCGGCCGTGCCCTGCGCACCGGCAGGCGGCCCGTGCACGCGATGGGGCTGACCTTCCCGCACCCGCTCGGCCTGGCCGCCGGCTTCGACAAGAACGCCGTCGGCATCGACGCCCTGGCCGCGCTCGGCTTCGGGCACGTCGAGATCGGCACCGTCACCGGGCTGCCGCAGCCGGGCAACCCGACGCCGAGGCTGTTCCGGCTGCCGGCCGACCACGCGATCGTCAACCGCATGGGCTTCAACAACGACGGCGCGGTCGCCGTGGCGGCGCGTCTGGCCGCGCGACAGGCCGCGCGACTGGCCCGGGGCCTCCACGAGCCTTCCCGGCGCGGGCCGATCGTCGGTGTCAACATCGGCAAGTCCAAGGTCGTGCCGGACGGCGACCAGGCGGCCGTGCAAGCCGACTACGAGAAGAGCGCGGGTCTCCTGGCGCCGTACGCCGACTACCTCGTCGTCAACGTCTCCTCGCCCAACACTCCAGGTCTGCGCAGCCTCCAGGCCGTCGACCGCCTGGGCCCGCTCCTGGAGGCAGTGCGCCGTCGTGCCGACGCCGTCACGCAGGCGCGGGTCCCGCTGCTCGTCAAGATCGCCCCCGACCTCGACGACGCCGACGTGCTGGCCGTCGCTGAGCTGGCGACCGGGCTCGGCCTCGACGGACTGATCGCCACCAACACCACGATCAGCCGTGCCGGGCTGGTCTCCGAGCCCGCTGTCGTGGAGGGGATCGGCGCCGGGGGGCTGTCGGGCCGGCCCCTCGCGGACCGGTCGATGGAGGTGCTCCGACTACTCCGCAAGGCAGTGGGCGACGACCTCACCCTCGTCTCGGTGGGTGGCATCAGCACGGTCGACGAGGCCCGAGCCCGCCTGGAGGCCGGCGCGGCACTTGTGCAGGCCTACACCGGGTTCGTCTACGGCGGCCCGCTGTGGCCACGACGCATCGCCCGAGGGCTCGCTGGAGGGTTCGCAGGGTGACCGCCGCGCCGGCCGAGAGCCCCCGCCCGCTCGGGCCGCTGCACGTCCGCGCGCTGCTCCTGACGACCCGCAAGGTCGGCGCCTACCACCACCTGACCCTCTCGGCCCCCGGGATCGCCGAGCGGTTCCGGCCCGGCACCTTCGTCGCCCTGTCCGTCGGCGCCGGAGACGCGGCGTACCGCACCCGCCTGGCGAGGCGGTCCTTCTGGGTGCACCGGGTCAAGCCCACGGGAGGTCACGGGCTGACGATCGAGATCGTCGTCGAGGCGGTCGGTCCCGGGACGAGGTGGCTCGCCGGCCTCGGTCAGGGTGCGGAGATCGACGTGACGGGCCCGCTCGGCAGGCCCTTCTCGTTGCCCAAGGAGTCACCCGACCAGAAGCAGGTGTCGTGCGTGCTGGTCGGCCACGGGCACTCCGCGGCGCCGCTGTTCCCGCTGGCCGAGCGCCTGCGCGAGCGCGGCTGTGCGGTGACCCTGGTCCTCTCCGCGCCCGACGAGACCCACCTTCTCGCCGCCCTGGAGGCCCGGCGGTCCGCGCGCGCGGTGACGGTCGTGACCGGAGACGGCTCGGTGGGCCTGCGCGGGTCTCTCGAGGCCCACCTGCACGGCATCCTCGAGCGCGCCGCCGCCGACGTCGTCTACGCCTGCGGACCGGCGCCGCTCCTGCACGCCGTCGCGCTGACCGCGGAGGCGCAGGGTGCCTGGAGCCAGGTCGCCCTCGAGGAGACACTGGTCTGTGCGACCGGTCTCTGCCACGGCTGCGCCGTCCCGGTCGTGGGCGAGGACGGGGCTCCGCGCACCGTCCGCGCGTGTGTCGACGGGCCCGTCTTCCGCGGCGATCGGGTCCGTTGGGCCGACCTGACGGGAGTCGACGCGTGAGCACGACCCTGGGCGGACTCGTCCTGCGCTCCCCGGTGATGGTCGCCTCCGGGTGCGGGGGCACCGGCCGCGAGCTGGCGGCGTACGCCGACCTGGCCCGCCTCGGCGCCTTCGTGACCCGCTCGATCACCCTCGACCCCCGCCCTGGCGGTCCGATGCCCCGCATGGTCGAGACGCCCGGCGGCCTGGTCAACGCCGTCGGCTTCGACAACCCCGGGTTGGAGCACTTCCTCGCCACGGAGCTGCCGTGGCTGGTGTCCCAGGACGTGCCCGTCGTCGTCTCGATGGCGGGCGCGAGCATGGGGGAGTACGCCGACCTCGCCCGGCGCCTCGGCCGCGCCCCGGGCCTGGCGGCCGTCGAGGTGAACCTGTCCGCACCCGACGCCCTCGGCGGCGGGGTCTTCGACGTGCGCGAGCCGTTCCAGGCGGCCGGGGTCGTCTCGGCCGTGCGTCGCGACCTCCCAAGAGGCCTGCCGGTCATCGCCAAGCTGCGTGCCGACGTCTTCCGCGCGGTCGAGACCGCGCGCGCCGTCGCCGAGGCGGGCGCCGACGCGGTCGTCGTCGGCAACGCGCTGCCGGCGAGCCTGCCCGACGGCCGCCCGGGTGGCCTCAGCGGTCCCGCCATCCGTCCGCTGGCACTGCGGTGCGTCGCCGACGTGCACGCCGAGCTGCCCGACCTCCCCATCGTCGGTTGCGGGGGGATCTCGACGGCCGAGGACGCGCGCTCCTTCCTCGACGCCGGCGCCACGGCCGTCCAGGTGGGCACCGCCCTCCTCCACGACCCGACCACCGCCGCCCGGCTCGTCGCCGAGCTCGCACCCGAAGGAGCACCCACCGCGTGACCCACCACTTCGGCTCCCGCGTCCACGCCGCACTCGAGGCCCGCGGCCAGCTCTGCGCCGGCATCGACCCCCACGTCGGGCTCCTGCACGAGTGGGGGCTCGACGACGACGTGGCCGGGCTGGAGCGCTTCGCGCTCACCGCGACCGAGGCGCTGGCGCCCGTCTGCTCGGTGGTCAAGCCGCAGAGCGCGTTCTACGAGCGCTTCGGCAGCCGGGGCGTGGCCGTGCTCGAGCGGGTGATCGCCACCGCGCGCGAGGCCGGGGCGCTCGTCCTCCTCGACGTGAAGCGCGGAGACATCGGCAGCACGACGGAGGCGTACGCCGACGCCTACCTCGACCCCGCCTCCCCGCTCGCGGCCGACGCCGTCACCGCGAGCCCCTACCTCGGCTTCGGCTCGCTCGACCCGATGGTCGACGCGGCACGCAAGCACGGCGCGGGCGTCTTCGTCCTGGCGCTGACGTCCAACAAGGAGGGTCCCGAGGTGCAGCACGCGACGACGCCCGGCGGCCAGTCGGTCGCCGCGCTCATGCTGGACCACCTCAGGTCCCTCAACACAGGGGCCACTCCGCTGGGCTCGTTCGGGGCCGTCGTGGGCGCCACGGTCGGTGCGCCCGACCGTTCCCACGACTGGGACCTCGCCATCAACGGGCCGCTGCTGGCGCCGGGGTACGGCGCCCAGGGCGGCACGGTCGACGACCTGCGCCGCATCTTCGGGTCCACCGCGGCCCACGTGCTGGCCAGCACCAGCCGCGGCCTGCTCCGCCACGGCCCCGACGCGGGTGGGCTCGCTGCTGCGGCCAGACAGGCCAACGACGAGCTCACCGTGCTGCGCGCCGGCTGATGCGTCCCGCCCTCGCGCTGCTGCTCCTCGGCCTGCTCGTGACCGGGTGCGCGGACGACCGCGAGCGCTACTGCGGCGCAGTCGAAGAGCACCAGGCGGAGCTGTCCGAGCAAGTGGCCGGTGGAGGGCCGACCGACCTCATCGGCGCGCTGGACGTCCTGCAGTCGCTCGCCGACGAGGCACCCGAGGACATCCAGGACGAGTGGTCGATCCTCCTCGAGCGGGTGACCGCGCTGCGCGACGCGCTCGACGAGGCCGGGGTCGACGCGGCGACGTACGACGCCGACCAGCCCCCGGCAGACCTGGGCACCGACGACCTGGACCGGATCGAGGGAGCCGCGCGCGACCTCGGCTCGGAGCAGACCCGGCGGGCCCTGGCGGACCTCGAGCAGCAGGCTCGCGACGTGTGCGGGACTCCGCTGGTGGTCTGACTCACACGGATCGTCCAGGTCCCTTCGCCCGATTGCTCCTGCCGAAGGGTTCTGACTAGATTGGCCGGAACCCGAACAGACTGCCGGACCTGGTCCAAGCAGGGCCCAGAACGGAAGGACCCACGTGGCACTGCCTCCGCTGACGCCCGAACAACGCCAGGCCGCCCTCGACAAGGCAGCCGCGTCTCGTCGGGAGCGGGCCGAGGTGAAGAACCGGCTCAAGAACGCCGGAGCCTCGATCGTCGACGTGCTGCACGAGGGCCACACCAACGAGGTCATCGGCAAGATGCGCGTGGTCGACCTGCTGCAGTCCATGCCGGGCCTCGGGAAGGTGCGCGCCCGCCAGCTGATGGAGCGGCTCGGGATCGCCGAGAGCCGCCGGGTCCGCGGGCTCGGCACCAAGCAGGTGGCCGCGCTCGAGCGCGAGTTCGCGCCGCGCGAACGCGGGTGACCGACCCGGTCGCCCGCCCCGCCGACGGAGGGTCGCGGTTGACCGTCCTCGCCGGACCGACCGCGGTCGGCAAGGGCACCGTCGCCGCCGCCGTGCGCGAGCGGCACCCCGAGGTCTGGATCTCGGTGTCGGCGACCACCCGTCGCCCCCGGCCCGGTGAGGTGGACGGTCAGCACTACCACTTCGTCTCCGAGGCGGAGTTCGACGAGATGGTGGCCACGGGCGCGCTGCTCGAGTGGGCGGTCGTGCACGGTGCCGCGCGTTACGGCACGCCTCGTCGGCCCGTCGAGGAGGCGCTCGCCGCCGGGCGCCCCTCGTTGCTGGAGATCGACCTGCAGGGCGCGCGGCAGGTCCGCGAGTCGATGCCGGGAGCGCTCTTCGTCTTCTTGGCACCCCCGTCGTGGGACGAGCTGGTCCGGCGGCTGGTCGGGCGGGGCACCGAGTCCGCGGACGAGCGGCAGCGCCGCCTGGACACCGCAGTGGCCGAGCTGGCCGCCGAGGCGGAGTTCGACGTGACCATCGTCAATCGTGAAGTTCACGAGGCTGCGGAGGAGTTGGTAGGCTTGATGACTGGACACCCGGCCTGACCTGCGCCGATTTCGCTGCGCACGACCCGGCGCGCCGCCGTCCTGATCGTCCGACCACTCTCCAGACCCTGTGAGGCCTCCTCTTGTCTGCTCCGAACATCGCCGCCGAGGGCGTCACCAACCCCTCGATCGACGACCTGCTCACCAAGACCGACAGCAAGTACAAGCTGGTCCTCTACAGCGCCAAGCGCGCTCGCCAGATCAACGCCTACTACTCGCAGCTGGGCGAGGGCCTGCTGGAGTACGTCGGCCCGTTGGTCGACACCCACGTCCAGGAGAAGCCGCTCTCGATCGCGCTGCGCGAGATCAACGAGGACCTCCTCACCTGCGAGGACGTCGACCCGGCCGAGCTGGCCGCCGAGGAGGAGGCCCGCAAGGCCGCCGCCGAAGCGTCCTTCAAGTCCGGCGAGTGATCTGACGCCGCCGCGCCCATGAGCGAGGACCAGGCGACGGCCGTGCCCTCCGGGGCGCGGCCGCGCGTCGTCCTGGGTGTCGGTGGCGGCATCGCGGCCTACAAGGCCTGCGAGCTGCTGCGACGCCTGACCGAGTCCGGCCACGACGTGCGTGTCGTGCCGACCGCGGCGGCGCTGCGCTTCGTGGGGGCGCCGACCTGGGCTGCCCTGTCCGGCCAGCCGGTCCACGACGACGTCTGGAGCGACGTCCACGAGGTGCCGCACGTGCGGATCGGTCAGAGCGCCGACGTCGTCGTGGTCGTGCCGGCCACCGCCGACCTGCTGGCCAAGGCCGCGCACGGTCTCGCCGACGACCTGCTCACCAACACCTTGCTGACCGCGCGCTGCCCGGTGGTGCTGGCGCCGGCCATGCACACCGAGATGTGGGAGCACGCCGCCACCCGGGCCAACGTGCGCACCCTGCGCGAGCGCGGCGTGCTCGTCGTCGAGCCCGCCGAGGGCCGGCTCACCGGCGCCGACACCGGCAAGGGGCGGCTGCCCGAGCCGGAGCAGATCTTCGAGGTGGTGCGCGAGGTGCTGACATCGGCCGGCCGCGCTCACGACCTCGCCGGCCGGCACGTCGTCGTCTCGGCCGGTGGGACCCGCGAGCCGCTCGACCCGGTGCGCTTCCTCGGCAACCGGTCGTCGGGGCGCCAGGGCTACGCCCTGGCCCAGGCGGCGGCCGCGCGCGGCGCCCAGGTCACCCTCGTCGCCGCCAACGTCACGCTGGCCGACCCCGCCGGGGTGAAGGTCGTCCACGTCGAGACCACCGCCCAGCTGCGCGACGAGGTCGTCGCCGCTGCCGGGTCCGCCGACGCGGTCGTGATGGCCGCGGCCCCCGCGGACTTCCGGCCGGTCTCGGTGAGCAGTGCCAAGATCAAGAAGGCAGGCGACGGGTCCGCGGCGCCGATCGAGCTGGTGCAGAACCCCGACATCCTGGCCGAGATCTCCCACGACCGGCTTCGGTCGGGGCAGGTCGTGGTCGGCTTCGCCGCGGAGACCGGCGACGCGACGGGGTCGGTGCTCGACCTGGGGCGGGCCAAGCTGGCCCGCAAGGGCTGCGACCTCCTGGTGGTCAACGACGTGGCCGGCGGCGCGGTCTTCGGGGCGGAGGACAACGAGGCCGTCATCCTGGCTGCGTCCGGGATGGCCGTCGAGGTGCCCCGCGGCTCCAAGACCGCGCTGGCGCACGCGATCTGGGACCAGGTCGTCGCACGGCTCGGCTGAGCGGCGCCGCTCTCCGCTCAGGGGGAGTCCTGATTCGTCCGATGAGACCCGAGTCCCGCATGCTGGTCCGCGAGTAACCTGAGCGGTCGCCACCCGCCCGCCACGTGCGGGCCAGGCGACGTACGACCGAACCAGACCGAACGGGAGCAGCAACTGTGGGCGGACGCCTCTTCACCTCCGAGTCCGTGACCGAGGGTCACCCCGACAAGATCGCCGACCAGATCAGCGACTCGGTCCTGGACGCGATGCTCGAGCAGGACCCGCACAGCCGGGTGGCCGTCGAGACGCTGCTGACCACGGGCCTGGTCGTCGTGGCCGGCGAGGTCACCACCACGGGTTACGTCGACATCAAGCAGACGGTGCGCGACCGGATCCTCGCCATCGGCTACGACTCGTCGGAGAAGGGCTTCGACGGCGCGTCGTGCGGCGTCATGGTCGCGATCGGCGGCCAGTCCGGCGACATCGCGCAGGGCGTCGACACCGGCCACGAGAGCCGCACCGGCTCGGTGGACGCCTTGGACAAGCAGGGTGCCGGAGACCAGGGCCTGATGTTCGGCTACGCGTGCGACGACACCGACGTGCTGATGCCGCTGCCGATCGTGATCGCGCAGCGGCTGGCCGAGCGCCTCTCGGAGGTGCGCAAGGACGGCACGCTCGACTACCTCCGTCCCGACGGCAAGACCCAGGTCACCATCGAGTACGACGCCGACAATCGTCCGGTGCGCGTCGACACCGTCGTGCTGTCGACCCAGCACGCCGAGGAGATCGACCTGGTCACCACGCTCGAGCCCGACATCAAGAAGCACGTGATCGACCCCGTGCTCGCGTCCTTCTCGCTGCCGTCGGAGGGCTACCGCCTCCTCGTCAACCCGACCGGTCGGTTCGTCGTCGGCGGCCCCATGGGCGACGCCGGGCTCACCGGCCGCAAGATCATCGTCGACACCTACGGCGGGATGGCCCGCCACGGCGGCGGCGCCTTCTCGGGCAAGGACCCGTCCAAGGTGGACCGCTCGGCGGCGTACGCCATGCGTTGGGTGGCCAAGAACGTCGTCGCCGCCGGCCTGGCCCGGCGCTGCGAGGCGCAGGTCGCCTACGCGATCGGCAAGGCCCAGCCGGTCGGTGTCTTCATCGAGACCTTCGGCACCGGCACCGTCCCGGACGAGAAGATCCAGGAGGCCGTGCTCGAGGTCTTCGACCTCCGGCCGGCCGCGATCATCCAGGACCTCGACCTGCTGCGGCCCATCTACGCCAAGTCCGCGGCGTACGGCCACTTCGGTCGCGAGCTGCCCGAGTTCACCTGGGAGCGCACCGACCGCGTCGACGCCCTGAGGGCGGCAGCCGGGGTCTGACCCCGCAGGTCGTCGGTGGCCGCTGGTAGAACAGCCGCGATGACCGACGAGCCCCAGGAGCAGCTGCCCGGCCTGAGGGCGACCGTCAAGGACGCGCAGGCCAAGGCGGCGGCGACCCGTCGCCGCAAGGTCTCCGAGGCAGACCCGGCCGCGGTCGACCCGGTGGCCCGGGTGCTGGTCGACGTGCCGCTCGCCCACCTCGACAGACCCTTCGACTACCTCGTGCCGGCCAAGCTCGCCGACGCGGTGGTGCCCGGCAGCCGGGTGAAGGTGCGCTTCGCCGGACAGGACGTCGACGCCTACGTCGTCGAGCGCGCGGCCACCAGCGACCACCCCGGTCAGCTCACGCTGCTGCGCCGCTCGGTGAGCTCCGAGCCGGTCCTCGCGCCGGAGATCGTGGAGCTGAGCGGCGCGCTCGCGCAGCGGTACGCCGGCAGTCGAGCCGACGTGCTGCGGCTGGCCGTCCCGCCGCGCCACGCGAAGACCGAGGCCGAGGAGCAGCCGCAAGCGCCGGCAGCCGTGCCGCGGACGGATGTCGATGTCGCCAGGGCCGCCAGGGCCGCCCGGGCCGCCTGGGCAGACCACGACCACGCCATGGCCTTCCTGGGCCACCTGTCGACCGGCGGCGCGCCCCGTGCCGTCTGGTCGGCGGCGCCGGGGTCGGACTGGCCGCTGATGGTCGCGCACGCGGTCGCCGCCGTGGTCGCGAGCGGCCGGGGAGCAGTGGTCTGCGTGCCCGACCGCCGTGACGTCGACCAGGTGTCGCGGGCCCTGGGTGAGGTCCTCGGCGACGGCCAGCACCTCACGCTCACCGCCGACGAGGGACCTGCCGAGCGCTACCGGCGCTTCCTCGCGGTCAGCCGGGGCGCCGTCAGGGTCGTGGTCGGCACCCGTTCGGCGTCGTTCGCGCCCGTTCACGACCTCGGCCTGGTGGTCTGCTGGGACGACGGCGACGACCTGCACGCCGAGCCCCGTGCGCCCTACCCCCACACCCGCGAGACCCTGCTCCTCCGGGCCGCCCAGCAGGGCACGGCGGTGCTGCTCGGCGGCTTCGCGCGCTCGGCAGAGGCCCACTACCTCGTCCGCACGGGCTGGGCGCACGAGATCGCCGCCGCGCGCGCCACGCTGCGCGAGCGGGTCGCCGTGGCCGTCGCGGGGGCCGACAACCGCCGCGACCCGCACGCCGGCGCGGCGCGCATCCCCGCCGAGGTGCACCGTCTCGTGAAGGACGCCGTCGGGACCGGGCCGGTGCTGGTCCAGGTCCCTCGGGTCGGGTACGCCGCGTCGCTGGCCTGCGAGCGGTGCCGCGAGCCGGCCAGGTGTCGGGTCTGCTCGGGCCCCTTGGCCCTGCCCGCGCCCACGCGACCACTGGTCTGCCGCTGGTGCGGCACCGAGCAGCCCGACTGGGCGTGCTCGCAGTGCGGTCACCGCGGCCTCCGCGCTCCTGTGGTGGGCGACGCACGCACCGCCGAGGAGCTCGGCCGGGCGTTCCCCGCCGTGCGGGTGCGGTCCTCCAGCGGCGACAAGGTGGTCGCCACCGTGCCCGGCACCCCTGCCATCGTCGTCGCCACGCCTGGCGCGGAGCCGGTCGCCGAAGGCGGCTACGCCGCCGTCGTGGTCCTCGACACCTGGCTCACCCTGGCCCGCGCCGACCTGCGTACCGCCGAGGAGGCCGTACGCCGCTGGGCCGCCGCCATCGGCCTGGTCCGACCCGGTGGGCGAGCCGTCCTGGTGGGCGACCCGGCCCATCCCGCGCTCCAGGCCCTGGTGCGCTGGGACCCGGTGGGTTTCGCCGAGCGGGAGATCGCCGAGCGGCACGACGCCCACCTGCCGCCGGCGTCGCGCCTGGCCACGATCACCGGCGAACCCGGACCCGTCGACGACGCACTCACCCTGCTGGTCCCGCCGGACGGCGCCGAGGTGCTCGGCCCGGTGCCGGTCGACCGGGACGAGTCGCGGGTCATCGTGAGGGTCCCGCGCGCCCAGGGGGCCGCTCTGTCCGCTGCCCTGCTGGAGGTGCAGCGCGTGCGGTCGGCCCGCAAGCTCGACCCCGTCCGGATCCAGGTCGACCCGGTCGCGCTGGGTTAGCCCTCGCGACGCGTGAGCTCGGCCGCGCACGGGCGATGCTCGACTTGCCCGCGCTCGATGCCGGTCGCGGTGCAGCGATGAGACCCCTCCTAGACTCGGCGCCGTGCCCGTCGCTCCCATCCGCCTCTTCGGCGATCCGATCCTGCGCCGTCGCGCGGACGAGGTCATCGACTTCGACCGCGAGCTGCGCCGCCTCGTCGGGGACCTCACCGACACCATGCTCGACGCCCCTGGCGCGGGTCTGGCCGCACCGCAGATCGGCGTCGGGCTGCGGGTCTTCACCTGGAACGTCGACGGCGAGGTCGGGCACCTGGTGAACCCCACGCTCGAGCTGTCCGAGGAGGAGCAGGACGGCTTCGAGGGCTGCCTCTCGATCCCCGAGCTCGCCTTCGACTGCATCCGCGCGCTCTCGGTGGTCGCCCACGGGTTCGACCAGCATGGCGAGCCGTTGCGCATCGAGGGGTCGCAGAAGCTCGCGCGCGCGATCCAGCACGAGACCGACCACCTCGACGGTGTGCTCTTCGTGGACCGCCTCGACCCGGCCGGCCGCAAGGCCGCGATGAAGGCCATCCGCGAGTCCGAGTGGTTCGGGGTCGAGCGGCCGACGGTGAAGCTGTCGCCGCACGCGACCCGCGGCCTCGGCTTCTGATGAGGGTCGTCTTCGCCGGCACGCCCGAGGTGGCCCTGCCCTCCCTCGACGCGATCGCCGCGTCGGGGCACGAGCTCGTAGGCGTCGTCACGCGCCCCGACGCCCCCGCGGGCCGGGGCCGCTCGATGCAGCGCAGCCCGGTCGGGCGTCGCGCCGACGAGCTGGGACTCCCGGTGCTGACACCCGTCCACCCGCGTGACCCGGACTTCCAGGACGCCCTGCGTGCCCTGGCACCGGACTGCTGCCCCGTGGTGGCCTACGGCGCGCTGCTGCCCGCCGACGTGCTTGCCATCCCGCCGCACGGCTGGGTCAACCTGCACTTCTCCGCCCTGCCGGCTTGGCGCGGTGCCGCCCCTGTGCAGCACAGCATCTGGGCCGGTGACGAGGTCACCGGCGCGACCACGTTCCGGTTGGTCGAGGCGCTCGACGCCGGGCCGACGTACGGCGTGATGACCGAGCGGATCCGCGACGACGACACCGCCGGCGACCTGCTCGAACGGCTCGCGGAGGGCGGCGCCGGGCTCCTCGTCGCCACCCTCGACGGGATCGAGGACGGTTCGCTGGAGGCGCGGCCGCAGCAGCTCGAGGGGGTGTCGTTCGCCCCCAAGATCACCACCGACGATGCCCGGGTCGACTGGACACGACCTGCCGCGGTCGTCGACCGCCAGGTGCGGGCGTGCACGCCGTTCCCGGGGGCATGGACGACCTGGGGAGGCGAGCGTGTGAAGGTCGGCCCGTTGCGCGTGGACCTCGACGTCCCGGCGCTGCCGCCCGGCGAGCTCTCGGTCGGCAAGAACACCGTGCACGTCGGTACCGCGACCGATGCGGTGCGCCTCGGTGAGGTCAAGGCGTTCGGCAAGAAGCAGATGGCTGCGGCCGACTGGGCACGCGGTGTCCGGGTGGACGCCGGCGCGCGCTTCGGGGACGGTTGAGGGGTGCCCGCCCCGATGGCCAGCCCCGACGGTTCCCGCCCCGCCACGGCAGCAGACGTCGACGCGATCTGTGCGTCGCTGCCCGAGACCGAGCGCACGACCAGCTGGGGTGACGCCCCGACCTGGAAGGTGCCGGCAGGACCGAAGGCGAAAGGCTTCCTGCTCCACCGACCGCCGCACAAGAACGCCACCGATCCCACGACCGGTGAGCCCTACGACGACCTGCTGGTGATCACCACCCCGACCGAGGTCGAGAAGCGCGCGCTCGTCGACGACCCCGCGACGCCGTTCTTCACCATCGACCACTTCAACGGCTACAGCGCCGTCCTGGTCCAACGGTCGCGGCTCGGTGAGCTCACCGTCGACGAGCTGCGGGAGATCATCACCGAGGCCTGGGCCACCAAGGCCCCGAAACGTCTGGTCGCGGACTACTTCGGGGCCGGCGAGCGCTGATCGTGCCCCTCGACGTTGCACGGCAGGCGGCGTACGCCGTCCTCACGGCGGTGCGGGCCGACGGCGCCTACGCGAACCTCGCGCTGGCTGCCGAGCTCCGGGAGCGACGGCTGCCCCCTCGGGACGCGGCGTTCGTCACCGAGCTCGTCTCGGGCACGCTGCGCGGCCGGGGCACGTACGACGCCGTGCTGGCCGCCTGCGTGAAGCGTCCGCTCGACGACCTCGAGGCGGCGGTGCTCGACGTGCTGAGGCTGGGCGCGCATCAGCTGCTCTCCATGCGGGTGCCGGCGCACGCCGCGATCTCGACCTCGGTCGACCTGGTGCGTCGCGAGGTCGGCCACCGGCCCGCAGGCTTCGTGAACGGCGTGCTCCGGACCGTCTCGAAGCGCGACCGGGACGCGTGGATCGTCGAGGTGGCTCCCGACCCGGGGGCCGACCCCGACGGCTACCTGGCGGTCGCCCACAGCCATCCCCGTTGGGTGGTCGCGCTGCTGCGCGAGGCGGTCGGTGACGCCGAGGTCGAGGCACTGTTGCGGGCCGACAACGAGCCGCCTCGCGTCGTGCTCGCCTCCCGTCCCGGCCGCAGCGAGCCCGCCGAGCTGCCCGGGCAGCCGACCCGTTGGTCGCCGTACGGCGTCGTGCTGGGCGCGGGCGACCCCGGCGCCGTGCCCGCGGTCGCCGAGGGCCGGGCCGGGGTCCAGGACGAGGGCTCCCAGCTGGTGGGGCTCGCAGCCGCGTGGGCCGAGGTCGACGGACGCGACGAGCGGTGGCTCGACCTGTGCGCCGGTCCCGGCGGCAAGGCCGCTCTCCTGGCGGCCCTCGCGGCGGGACAAGGTGCCCGACTGCTCGCCAACGAACGGCTGCCGCACCGCGCAGCTCTCGTGGTGCGTCAGCTGATCGGCGCCGACGGGGTGCTGGGGGTGGTGGCCGGTGACGGCACCTGCCCGCCGTGGGCCGCGGGGTCCTTCGACCGGGCGCTGGTCGACGCGCCCTGCACCGGCCTGGGGGCGCTGCGCCGACGCCCGGAGGCCCGCTGGCGGCGTACCCCGTCCGACCTCGACGACCTCGTACCCCTCCAGCAGGCCCTGCTGTCCTCGGCGCTGGACTCCGTGCGGCCTGGGGGAGCCGTGGTCTACGCGACCTGCTCACCGGTCCTCGCAGAGACGGCCGGCGTCGTGCGCGCCGTCCTGGAGGTGCGAGCCGACGCCGAGCTCGACGACGCGCGGGCCCTGCTCGCCGAGGTGCCCGACTGCGACGGACCGATGCCCGGCACGGTCCAGCTGTGGCCGCACCGGCACGGCACCGACGCGATGTTCATCGCGCTGCTGCGGCGTACCGCCTTGCGGGGCCCTAGCTCGCGGGCCAGCGGGCCGCCCGGATCTCTTCGAGGTGGGCGAGCTGAGCCGGGGTGAGCGGCTCGAGCACGCAGAACACGTTGCCCTCCGGGTCCGCCATCACCACCCAGCCCTCCTCGCCGGTCTGGCCCACGTCGGCCCGGGTGGCTCCCAGCGTCTCAAGGCGAGTGACCTCGGCGGCCTGGCCCGGCTCGGCGTCCGGCCGAAGGTCGAGGTGGAGCCGGTTCTTGCCCGCCCGCTCGTCGGGGACGCGGAGGAACAGCAGGTCCGGGACGACGCCGTCCTCGAGCGAGTGCTCGGGCGGCTCGAGGGCCACCTCGTCGGGGGTGTCGTGGGTACGCCGCCAGCCGAGCGCCTCCTGCCAGAAGGTCGCCAGGCGGTCAGGGTCGGCCGCGTCGATGTCGAGGCACTGGATGCTCAGGGTCATGCCGCCACCCTCTCCCGACACTTGCGGTTTGGTCACCAACCGCAGATTTCCGGGGGCGATTCCTGCGGTTGGTGACCAAACCGCAAGTGTCGGGACGACTGAACGGAGACCATCGGTCCGGTCAGTCGTCGCGCAGGTGCCTGCTGCCGGTCGAGCCGCGCTTCGGCGACAGTCCGTACGCCGCGGCCGCGCGCCTGCCGGAGAGGTCCGCCTGCGCGCCCAGCTCGACGCGCAGCACACCGGCGGCTGGTCGAAGTCGATGGTGTCTGATCCGGGGCCGGGGGTCACGGCGGCTACGTTAGAGCGCGTGCCCGGTGCATCAGGCGGCAAGTCTCCCGCGGTGGAGATCGAGGTCGACAACAGAGTCGTCCGGATCTCCAACCCCGACCGGGTCTACTTCCCTGTCGAGCTCGGCGGCTCGGGCGCGACCAAGCTCGACCTGGTGCACTACTACCTCAGCGTCGGCGACGGCATCGTCAACGCGCTCTTCGAGCGGCCGTGCATGCTGCACCGCTTCCCGACCGGGTTGTCGGGGGAGAAGGTGCACCAGAAGCGCCTGCCGCGCGGCGCACCCGACTGGGTGGAGACCGTCCGACTGCACTTCCCGCGGTGGAACCGCACCGCCGACGAGCTCTGCGTCACCGAGCTGGGTGCGGTGATCTGGGCGGTCCAGATGTCGACCGTCGAGTTCCACCCGTGGAACAGCCGCCGTGAGGACCCCGAGAAGCCCGACGAGTGGCGCATCGACCTCGACCCGGGTCCGCTGTCGGACTGGGCGCAGGTACGTCGGGTCACCAAGGTGGCCCACGAGGTGCTCGACGAGCTCGGCGCGGTCGGCTTCCCCAAGACCAGCGGCGGCAGCGGCCTGCACGTCTACGTCCGGATCGAGCCCGACCACGGCCACAAGGTCGTGCGCCGAGCCGCGCTCGCCTTCGCGCGCGAGGTCGAGCGGCGCGCGCCCGACGACGTGACCACCGCGTGGTGGCGCAAGGACCGAGACCCGCACCACCTCTTCGTGGACTACAACCAGAACGCCCGCGACCACACCATCGCGGCGGCGTACTCCGTGCGCGGCTTCCCCGACGCCCGCGTCTCCGCGCCGGTGCGCTGGGACGAGGTCGACGACTGCGAGCCGCTCGACTTCACGATGCGCACGATGCCGGCGCGGTACGCCGAGATCGGCGATCTGCACCAGGACATCGACGGCCACGTCTTCGACATCGCGCCACTGCTCGAGTGGGCCGACCGCGACGAGGCCGACGGTGCCGAGACGCCCGAGGAGCCGGAAACGGCCCCGGACGGCTGAGCCGACGCCTACTGTGCGGCCGTGCGAGTCGACGACCCAGGACTGACCTACCGTCCCGCCACCGCGGAGGAGCTGACCGGCAATGCCGAGCTGTTCCCTGAGGTGGGGGCTGCGTTCGAGGCGCTGGGCTTCCGCCGGTCGGGTGGGGTGGTCGAGGACGTGACGCCCGCGACGATGGACGACCTGGTCTCGGGCTTCGAACCTCAGGCGCAAGCCGGGTTCCGACGCTGGACGCACGTGCCCTCGACCGCCCTGACCAGCCCTGACGGCGCGACGCTGGCCCTGGTCGGTTGGTTCTGGGACACCCCCGTGGTCGAGCTCGCCAGCATCCTCACCGACGGGCGTCCGGTGCTGACGCGGACACCGTGGCAGGTCGACCCGCCCTGGCCGATCGCGATCCAGCGGTACTGGAAGCACACCGACCGACCCACCGAGCAGCTGTTCGACGACGTGCCCGGCCGTTCGATCGAGATCGCTGACACCCAGGACCCGGCCGTCCTCTGGGAGGCGCATCAAGCGCACCTGGCCCGCGCCGGCGAGCCCGCGCCGGTCACCGTGGCCGTCTACTGCGCCATGCGCAACGTCGCGCACCGTGTCAACCTGCGCACCGCCGTGCGGATGAACCGACTGGCTTCCCTGCTGGTCATCGCCGCCGGCGTCCTCGCGTTCCTGGTGGCCGCGGTGGCCGGCGTGCTCCTCGACAACGGCTGGGCCGGGATCGGGATCGGGCTGGCGTGCCTGGTCGTGCTGCTCCCTGTCGCCAGCCGGCTCAGCTGGGTGGTGCGACACGTGCGGCGGTGGCGCGTGGCGTACCCAAGCCGTCAGGTCTCCTAGGCTTCGGCCCGTGGGCATCCAGATCACGCCGAGCATCCTCAACAGCGACTTCGCCGCCCTGGGCGCGGAGGTGCGGCGGATCCCCGGCGCCGACTGGCTCCACGTCGACGTGATGGACAACCACTTCGTGCCCAACCTGACCTTCGGGCTCGGCATGGTCGAGGCCCTGGCCGCCGCCAGCGAGCTGCCGGTCGACGCGCACCTCATGATCGAGGAGGCCGACCGGCACGCGCCGGCGTACGTCGAGGCCGGGGCGCGCAGTGTCACCTTCCACGTCGAGGCGGCCCGGGCGCCCGTGCGCCTGGCCCGCGAGATCCGCTCGGCCGGGGCCAGGGTGAGCATGGGCCTCAAGCCGGCGACCCCCATCGAGCCCTACGAGGACATGCTCCCCGAGCTCGACATGGTGCTCCTGATGACCGTTGAGCCGGGTTTCGGCGGGCAGTCCTTCCTCGACATCTGCCTGCCCAAGATCCGCCGCACTCGCGAGCTGGTGGCTCGTCACGGCCTCGAGACGTGGGTCCAGGTCGACGGCGGCATCTCGCTCGAGACGATCGGCCGCTGCGCCGAGGCCGGGGCCGACGTCTTCGTCGCCGGCTCGGCCGTCTACTCCGCCGACGACCCCGACGCGATGGTCGCCTCCCTGCGTGCGGCCGCGGAAGCTGCTGCCGGCTGAGTGTTGCGGTTTGGTCACCAACCGCAGGTTTTCGGCTCTCAGATCTGCGGTTGGCGACCAAACCGCAGGTCCTCGCCACGTCGCGAGAGGCAGGTCACGTTCCTCCGTGGGGCCTGCTGTGGCAGGCTTGTGCCTGTACGAGCAGACAATGCTCGCGTGCTCTGGGGGCGGTGAAAGTCCGCACCGGCGGTTAAAGTCCGCGACCCGGCCACCGCCAGTGGCCGGTTGACCAGGTGAAATTCCTGGACCGACGGTCAAAGTCCGGATGGGAAGTGCACGCAGGCGATGCCCGTCCGCCGACCGTTCGATCGAGTCCGGTCCGGCGACGCGGCCACCGTCGACGCCCCCGGGGTCCGTGAGCAGGACCAGGA
The DNA here is from genome assembly GCF_039531755.1 of Nocardioides bigeumensis. Taxonomy (NCBI): domain Bacteria; kingdom Bacillati; phylum Actinomycetota; class Actinomycetes; order Propionibacteriales; family Nocardioidaceae; genus Nocardioides; species Nocardioides bigeumensis. The sequence continues at coordinate 27,851 of NZ_BAAAQQ010000008.1, read as the reverse complement.
CGGGAGGCGAGATGGCGTTCTCCGACGCCGAGCGGGCGGCGATGCACCGCGCGCTCGAGCTCGCCGCGACGCCGGGCGTCCCCCTCGGGCCCAACCCCCGCGTCGGCTGCGTGCTCCTCGGTCCCGACGGCCTCGAGGTCGCCGAGGGGTTCCACAAGGGCGCCGGGAGCCCGCACGCCGAGGTCGCCGCGCTCGCCGAGGCCGGCGACGAGGCCCGCGGGACGACCGCCGTGGTCACCCTCGAGCCGTGCAACCACACCGGGCGCACGGGCCCCTGTGCCGAGGCGCTGGTCGCCGCCGGCGTACGCCGCGTCGTCTTCGCCCAGGCCGACACCAACCCGGTCGCCACGGGTGGAGGCGAGACGCTGCGGGTCGCTGGTGTCGAGGTCGAAGGGGGGCTGCTGGCGGACGAGGCGCGGGCGCTCAACCGCGCCTGGACCTTCGCGGTGGAGAACCGGCGGCCCTTCGTCACCTGGAAGTTCGCGACCACCCTCGACGGCCGCAGCGCAGCCGCCGACGGCACGTCGCGGTGGGTCTCCTCCCCGGCTGCCCGCCGCGACACCCACCGGCTGCGCGCGCTGTGCGACGCGATCCTCGTCGGCACCGCGACCATCGAGATCGACGACCCGCAGCTGACCGTCCGCGACGAGACCGACCAGCCGCTGCCCCGCCAGCTGCTCCGGGTGGTGATGGGGGAGCGGGACATCGCCGCAGACCGGCGGGTCCTCGACGGGGCGGCCGAGACCGTCCACCTCCGCACCCGCGACCCGCTCGCGGCTCTGACCACCCTCTTCGCGCGCGACGTCCAGCACGTCTTCCTCGAGGGCGGCCCCACCATCGCGGCCGCCTTCCTGAAGGCGGGGCTGGTCGACGAGGTGGTCGCGTACGTCGCCCCGATGCTGCTCGGCTCCGGCCGGTCGGCCGTCGGCGACCTCGGCATCGACACGATCGCCGATGCGTTCCACCTCGACGTCACCGACGTCACCGTGCTCGACGGCCATGACGGCAACGACACAGACGTCCGCATCACCCTCTCGCCCGCCCCAGCCCAGAGGAGGACCTGATGTTCACCGGCATCGTCGAGGAGCTCGGCGTCGTCAGCTCGATCGACGACCTCGGAGACTCGATCAGGCTGACGGTCGACGCGAGCACCGTGCTCGACGACGTCCACCTCGGCGACTCGATCGCGGTCAACGGCTGCTGCCTGACCGTCGTGTCGACCGAAGGCACGCCGGCGACCCGGTGGACCGCCGACGTGATGCAGGAGACGCTCGACAAGACGTCGTTGTTTGGGATCGGCCCGGGCGACCGCGTCAACCTCGAGCGCGCGGTGACCGCCGACAAGCGGATGGGCGGCCACCTCGTGCAGGGCCACGTGGACGCCGTCGGGCAGATCCGCGTTCGGACCCCCAGCGAGCACTGGGAGGTCGTCGAGATCGAGCTGCCCGCCGACCTGGCCAAGTACGTCGTCGACAAGGGGTCGATCACCGTCGACGGGGTGAGCCTGACAGTCGTCACCGTGGGCGACGACACCTTCACGGTCTCGCTGATCCCCGAGACCCTGGCCCGCACCACCCTCGGGTTCAAGCAGCCCGGTGACCTGGTCAACCTCGAGGTCGACGTCGTCGCCAAGCACGTCGAGAAGCTCGTCTCCCACTACCTCGGCGCCTTCGTGCCGCCATCCCACCTATCGCCAGCCCAGCACCACCCGGAGGAACCCCATGAGTGACAACCTGCGCCGCGACGACGTGCGCCCCGACAACGTGCGCCCCGACAACGTGCCCCTGGACACCGTCGAGCGCGCCATCGCCGAGATCGCGGCCGGCCGTCCCGTCGTGGTCGTCGACGACGAGGACCGCGAGAACGAAGGCGACCTGATCTTCGCGGCGTCCAAGGCGACCCCCGAGCTGATGGCGTTCACCATCCGCTACTCCAGCGGAGTGATCTGCGCACCGATGCCCCCGGCGATGCTCGACCGGCTCGAGATCCCGTTGATGACCCCGCACAACAAGGACAAGATGCGCACCGCCTTCACGATCTCGGTCGACGCGCGCGACGGCGTCACCACCGGCATCTCGGCCGCGGACCGCGCGCACACCGTCAAGGTGCTCGCCGACTCGGCGACCGAGTCGTGGGAGATCACCCGGCCCGGCCACGTCTTCCCGCTGCGCTACCACGAGGGCGGCGTCCTGGTCCGGCGTGGCCACACCGAGGCCGCCGTCGACCTGGCGACCCTCGCCGGGCTGACCCCGGTCGGCGTCCTCGTCGAGATCGTCAACGACGACGGCACGATGAAGCGCGGCCCCGAGCTGCGCGCGTTTGCCGACGAGCACGGCCTGGCGATGATCTCGATCGAGGACCTGGTCCGCTACCGCCGCCGCCACGAGCGGCACGCCGAGCGGGTCGCCGAGACCCGCCTGCCGACCAAGCACGGCGACTTCACGGCGTACGGCTATCGCATCAGCATCGATGACAGCGAGCACGTCGCCCTCGTGCACGGCGACGTCAGCGGTCCTGAGCCCGTCCTCACCCGCGTGCACAGCGAGTGCCTCACCGGAGACGTCTTCCACAGCTTCCGCTGCGACTGCGGCGCCCAGCTCGACGAGGCGCTCGAGCGCATCGTCGCGGAGGGCAGGGGTGTCGTGGTCTACCTCCGCGGGCACGAGGGCCGCGGGATCGGGCTGGTCGCCAAGCTGCAGGCCTACCAGCTCCAGGACGGTGGCCGCGACACCGTCGACGCCAACCTCGACCTCGGACTGCCCGCCGACGCCCGCCACTACGGCACCGCCACGCAGATCCTGCGCGACCTCGGCATCGGGTCGGTGCGCCTGATGACCAACAACCCCGACAAGACCCACGAGCTGGAGGTCTTCGGCGTGCCTGTCGCCGAGAGGGTGCCGCTCACTCCGCGGCCCAACGACCACAACATCGCCTACCTGCGCACCAAGCGCGACCGGATGGGGCACGTGATCGCGGGTCTCCCGGAAGCGGTCGTCGAGCCCCTGGTGGAGCCGGTGATCGAGACCCTGACGGGGAGCGAGCGGTGAGCGGCACGGGGGCGCCCGTCGCCCAGCCGGTCGACTCCCGTGACCTCAGGGTCGCTGTGGTCGCGGCCAGCTGGCACGTCGAGGTGATGGACGGGTTGCTGGCCGGCGCGGCCCGCGCGCTGAAGGACTTCCAGGTGTCCGAGCCCCTCGTCGTCCGGGTGCCGGGGAGCTTCGAGCTGCCGGTGGTCTGCTCGGCGCTGGCTCAGAGCGGGTACGACGCCGTGGTGGCTCTCGGCGTCGTCATCCGGGGCGGGACCCCTCATTTCGAGTACGTGTGCCAGGCGGCCACCGAGGGACTGACCCGGGTGGCGCTCGACCACACCGTCGCCGTGGGCAACGGCGTCCTCACCTGTGACACCGAGGAGCAGGCCCTCGACCGCGCCGGTCTCGATGGCTCCCACGAGGACAAGGGCTACGAGGCCACCGCCGCGGCGCTCGTCACCGCCCGGACACTGCGCTCGCTGCGCGGCAGCAGCGCCTAGGCTTGTCCAACGTGAAGACGTTCGAGGGGCTCTGGGCCGAGCTGAGCGAGAAGGCCGCCGCGCGGCCTGAGGGCTCCGGCACCGTACTGCTGCTCGAGGCGGGCACCCATGCCATCGGCAAGAAGCTGGTCGAGGAGGCCGCTGAGTCCTGGATGGCTGCCGAGCACGAGGGCCCCGAGCGGGCCGCTGAGGAGATCAGCCAGCTGCTCTACCACGCGCAGGTGCTGATGCTGGCCAACGGCATCGCCCTCCACGACGTCTATGCCCACCTCTGATCGAGGGACTCCTCCATGACCGAGCTTCCCCAGACCCCTCGCCTGCGGGTCGCCGTGCCCAACAAGGGCGCCCTGTCCCAAGCCGCCACCGAGATGCTGCGCGAGTCCGGCTACCGCCAGCGGCACTCCAACGTCGAGCTCCGGCTCGTCGACGCCGACAACGGCGTCGAGTTCTTCTACCTCCGTCCCCGCGACATCGCGCTGTACGTCGGCGAAGGCCAGCTCGACGTCGGCATCACCGGCCGCGACCTGCTCCGCGACAGCGGCGCGAAGGCCGAGGAGGTGCTGACGCTGGAGTTCGGCCGGGCGAGGTTCCGCTTCGCCGGGCCCACGGGACGGTTCTCCAGCCTCGATCAGCTGGCGGGCCAGCGGATCGCGACGTCGTACGACGGCATCGTGCGCGGCTTCCTCGAGGAGCGGGGCATCGACGCCACGGTGACCCGCCTCGACGGCGCGGTCGAGACCAGCATCCAGCTCGGTGTGGCCGACGTGATCGCCGACGTCGTCGAGACCGGCAGCACCTTGCGTGCGGCCGGCCTGGAGACCTTCGGTGAGGTGATCCTCGACTCCGAGGCGGTGCTCATCACGCGTGGCGGGATCGCGCCGGACGGGCTCGAGATCTTCCGTCGCCGACTGGAGGGCGTCCTCGTGGCGCGCAACTACGTGATGATGGACTACGACATCCCGACCGCCCAGGTGCCGGTGGCGGCGGCGCTCGCACCGGGCATCGAGAGCCCGACGGTCGCTCCGCTGCAGCGTGACGGCTGGAGCGCGGTGCGGGTGATGGTGCCGAGGGCCGGCGCGCACAAGATCATGGACGACCTCTACGAGCTCGGTGCCCGGGGCATCCTGCTCACCGACATCCATGCCTGCAGGCTCTGACCCGGTGTCTCTCCCACACACCTGGCGTCCGCTCGGCGTGCGGATGGCCTCGCTCATCTTTGGTGCCGGACTGCTGGCCATCTGCGCCATGGCGTGGGTGGGTCTCGACCAGGAGATCCGTGACGTCTTCACCGTCCCGCAGCGCCTCACCCTGTTGGGCTTGGGCCTGATGATCGTCGCGGCGCTGCACGCGCTCAGCAGGTCCCGAGTCACCGCGGAGGTCGACCGCGTCGTGGTGGTCAACGGCTACCGGCGCCGCGTCTTCGACCGGCACGCGGTCGTCGCGGTGTCGATGGGCCGGGGCGCGCCCTGGGCGACCCTGGACCTCGACGACGGATCGACGGTCCCGGTGATGGGCATCCAGGGTTCCGACGGCGACCGGGCCCGTGTGGCCGTGCGCGAGCTGCGCGCGGTCCTCGACGCGCCCTGACCTGCCTGGTCGGCTAGAGGGCCCAGATGCCCCACGAGGCGGAGAGCTCGTCGCCGTCCTGACCGGCAGGAGCGAGGGTGACGACGCCCTGACCGGAGTTGAACGCGTCGGCGGGCGCGGTGAGGGGCTCGACCGCCAGCCCGCGTCGGTAGGTGTCACCGTCGGGTTCGTCACCGGTGAACACCTGGACCCACGGGTGGCGCTCGTCGAGCCAGAGCGCCGTCCCGGATCCATCGCCGGGGTCACGGAGCTCGACGACCGCCCGCCCGCGCTCGTCACGGAGCAGATCGGTGAAGGCGTGGTCGAGGACGGCCCCGCGCAGCGGGCGCGACACCCGGAAGTCGTACGCCGTGCCGTCGACCGGCTCTGTGCCTGTCGGCAGCTTGCGCTCGTCGTCGACCAGGCACCTCGTCGCTCCTGGCAGCAGCAGCTCGAGCTCGTCGACACGGCCTCGGCGTGGCTCGCCGACGGTCAGGTAGGGGTGCATCCCGGCGGCGTACGGCGCCGGCTCGGACGACAGGTTCGTGGCGGTGTGGGTGACGGTGAGCCCGTCGGCCGAGAGGTCGTAGAGCAGGTGCAGGTCCAGCGCCCACGGGTACCCGGTCTGCGCCATCAGCCGGTACGTCAACGACACCGACGCCGGCGTGTGCTCCTCCACGGTCCACGCGACCCAGCGGACCAGCCCGTGCGAGGCGTTGTGCCGGCCGGGCTCGGACAGGGGGAGCTGGAGGTCGCGCCCCTCGAAGGTGTAGCGACCGTCGCGCACCCGGTTCGGCCACGGCATCAGCACCTGCCCCCGGCCACCGGTCGGCATCGCGTCCTCGGCGAACCCGTCGACGAGCGGCCTGCCCTCGTGCTCGAGGATGCGCAGCGCACCACCGCTCTCGACCACGACGGCCCGATAGCCGCCTCCCGAGATCTCGAACTGCTCCCCGGTCGGCGACACCATGGTGTGCACCCTAGGACCCGTTCACGTCCGAAGCACCAGATCGGATCGCGCGCGTGTGTCGTGCTCGGCGAAGAGCGCCGCCTCCTGCTCGGCCCAGCGGTGCCAGTGGGGTTCGTACGCGGCGCCGTCGCGAGCGATCCCGCGCGCCATCCGGTCGTCGTACGCCGCCTCGACCCACACCAGCACGGTGATCAGGTCGGCCGTGCCCGGCGAACCCGAGCCGACCCCCTCGAGCACCAGCAGGGGACCGGGCTCGACCAGGTGCGTCTCGGCCCAGTCTCCGGCGACCCAGTCCCAGCGGCGATAGCGCCCGGCGACACCGCCGGCGAGGGGTCGGAGCAAGCCGTCGAGCTGGTCGGCGACGCCCGCGAGCCCGTCCCACCCCTGATAGAGGTCGTCCATGTGCACCACCGGCGTGCCGGGGCGCAGGGCGGCGATGCCCTCGGCGAGGGTGGTCTTGCCGGAGCCCGAAGGACCGTCCACGCACACGAGCCGACCCCGGCCGAGCGTCGGCGGCCGGGCCTGCGCCAGGGAGAGCACGCTCGCCGGGGTGACAGTCCCTGAGGCGTGGTGGGGGGTCACTCGATGCCGCGGCGCTTGAGCAGCGCCTCGATCTCGGCCAGCTCGGGGTCGATGACCGGCTCGCTCCTCGCGGCCCGGCCGCGGGGGAGCTGCTTGGGCGTGGCGCCCTGCCCATCAGGCCGAGCGGCCGGCGCCGTGCCCACGCCGCGCGAACGGGCTACCCCGCCCGCGACATAGAGCACCACGGCGATGCCGGCGAGGCCGATCCCGGCCCAGCTCAGGGGCGAGAACACGAAGTCGGTGAGCCAGTCGACGACCGCGCCGACCATCGCGCTGAACATCTTGAGGGTGCCGGTGGCCCACGCGGCCGGCACCAGGAGCGTCACCGCGAGGGCGCGCAGGGCGGTGGCGGTCCCGCGGTTCTTGAACGCCCACCAGGTCGCGACACCGCCGAGCAGCGTCAGCACCAGAGCGAGTGCTCCCCAGGTGGTCTCGTCCACCCCTCAACTCTGGCACACGGGCGGTGGGTGGGTGAGGTGGAGCAGACGGCCCGCTGCACGACTGCGAGGATCACGGTGTGGAGCCACGCTTCGAGGGCACGACCGTGCCGGACCCCGGTTTCGCGGGCGATGAGGGTGTCGCGGACCCCGCGCTCGTCGAGGCACTGGCGGCGTACGCCGGCGCGCCCGACGACCCCGCGACGTACGCCGCTGCGCTGACCGCCCTGGCGAGCAGCAGGCTGCTGGTTCCGGTCGTGGCGATCCTCGGGGACTCCGAGGTCGACGAGGCCGGCCTCACCCACGACAAGAGCAGCGAGATGGCCGCCGTCCTGCTGACCGGCCGCGACGGCCGTCAGGCCCTCCTGGCCTTCACGGGACTGAACGCCCTGTCCCGCTGGCGCGGCGACGCTCGCCCCGTCCCCGTCACCGCCCGCGACGCCGGGCGGTCGGCCCTGGCTGAAGGCGCAGACGCGCTGATGGTCGACCTCGCCGGGCCGGTCCCGCTGGCGGTCGAGGGCCGGCTGCTGCGGGCCTTGGCGGGAACACCGCCGGAACTGGGTGATCAGGGGGCTGACCTGCGGTGATTCGGACAAGGGTTGGCGCGGGGATCGGCACAGGGATTGGCACGGGGCAGGAATGATCCGCTAACCTCTGTCGTTGACCGATGAGTCAGGACCCACAGGTCTTGGCGCATCACTCCAAGCGGGGACTCGTGCTCCATCGTCTCCCACCCGCATCGACCGCCCAGCACCACAGGTCGTCGGGTCCGGTCCAGACGCAGCTGCTCCGGCAGTTGTGCGGCGTACTGGCCTCCGCTTGCACCCACGCGGAGGCCAATTTTCATTTTGGTCGCTCTCCGCACCGACCTGCCGCCTAGCAATGGGAGTACACATCAGCACCGAGCTGCGCATCAACGACCGGATCCGGGTTCCCGAGGTCCGGCTCGTCGGACCCAACGGTGAGACCGTCGGCATCGTCCCCACGGGCGAGGCCCTCAAGCTCGCGCAAGAAGCCGACCTGGACCTGGTCGAGGTCGCGCCGATGGCGCGTCCGCCGGTCTGCAAGCTCATGGACTACGGGAAGTTCAAGTACGAGAACGCCCAGAAGGCCCGTGAGGCTCGCCGCAACCAGACGAACGTGATCATCAAGGAGATGAAGCTTCGTCCCAAGATCGACGCCCACGACTACGAGACCAAGAAGGGCCACGTGGTCCGGTTCCTGCGAGCCGGCGACAAGGTGAAGATCACGATCATGTTCCGCGGTCGTGAGCAGCACCGGCCCGAGCTGGGGTTCCGGCTCCTGCAGCGCCTCGCCGAGGACGTCACCGATCTGGGCTTCGTCGAGTCCTCGCCGAAGCAGGACGGCCGCAACATGATCATGGTCCTCGGCCCGCACAAGAAGAAGGCCGACGCCAAGGTCGAGATGGCCGCGGAGAAGGAGACCAGGATGGCCGCCCGCGCCGCAGCCGAGGCCGAGGAGCACGCCGAGCGCGTCGCCCACAACGCCGGTCACGCGGTCGCCCAGAAGAAGGAGCGCGGGCGCTCAGAAAACCTGGACCCCGAGATCGAGGCGTAGAGCCAGCGCCGCCCGTCGAGAGGGTCGCGCCGCGACCGTCTCGACACCCTGGCGCCCACAGAACGACACCAGCAACAACGAAGGCAACAACGAAGGACAGTGAGATGCCGAAGAACAAGACCCACTCGGGCGCGAGCAAGCGGTTCAAGGTGACCGGAACGGGCAAGATCCGCCGCCTGCAGGCGGGCCGCAAGTCCGGCGCCGCGTTCGCGTCGGCGCCCACCACGGGCAGCCGCAAGAAGCACCGGCGCAACGCCGGCGAGGTGACCGTCGAGGCGGCGGACACCAGGCGCGTGAAGAAGCTGCTCGGTCTCTGACCGTCCCCGTCCACCTTTCGCAGGTCGGCACGACGGCCTGAGCACAAGCACCAAGGAGTACCACCATGGCACGCGTCAAGCGGGCAGTGAACGCCCACAAGAAGCGCCGGACCACTCTCGAGCGCGCCAGCGGCTACCGCGGCCAGCGCTCGCGCCTCTACCGCAAGGCGAAGGAGCAGGTCACCCACTCGCTGGTCTACGCCTACAACGACCGCAAGAAGAACAAGGGCAACTTCCGCAAGCTGTGGATCCAGCGGATCAACGCCGCTGCCCGCGCGGAGGGCATGACCTACAACCGCTTCATCCAGGGCCTCAACCTCGCCGGCATCGAGGTCGACCGCAAGATCCTCGCGGACCTCGCCGTCAACGACCCGGCCGCGTTCTCGGTGCTGGTCGCCGCCGCCAAGGACGCGCTGCCCGACGACGTCAACGCGCCCAAGGTCTCCGCCTGACCACACCGCTGGCCCGCGCCAACCAGCGGGTCAAGGACGCAGCGAAGCTCAGCCGCCGCTCGGAGCGCTCCGAGCGGCGGCTCTTCCTTGCCGACGGTCCGAACGCCGTGGAGGGCGCCCTCGAGGTGCCCGACCGGGTGGTGGAGGTGTTCGCCACGCTCGAGGCGACCGAGCGGTACGCCGGCCTCGCCGAGCGGGCGCCGCGGTGGACCCTGGCCGAGCCGCGCGCGGTCGAGGCGCTCAGCGACAGCGTCTCCCCGGCCGGCCTCGTCGCGGTGTGCCGCTTCCTCGACGTCCCCGTCACTGACGCCCTGATGGCCGACCCTGTGGGCGGTTCGCCCCGACTCGTCACGATCTGTGCCGACGTACGCGACCCGGGCAACGCCGGCACCGTGATCCGCACCTCCGACGCCATGGGCGCCGACGCGGTGATCCTGGCCGGCTCCTCGGTGGACCCCTACAACCCCAAGACCGTCCGAGCCTCGGCCGGCAGCCTCTTCCACCTTCCGGTGGCGGTCGCGCCGGACGCCGAGGCGGCCGTGACGGCCGCCCGAGAGGCAGGGCTCACCGTGCTGGCCGCCGACGGGGACGGCGAGGTCGACCTCGCCGCGGCCGACGACCTGTTCTCCGGGCCGGTCGCGTGGCTCTTCGGCAACGAGGCCCGTGGGCTGGCCCCCGAGCTGGCGGCGGCGGCCGACCACCGCGTCCGCATCCAGCTCCACGGCCGCGCCGAGAGCCTCAACCTGGCCACCGCCGCCGCCGTCTGCCTCTACGCCACCGCCCGGGCGCAGCGGGCGTCGCGTGGCTAACGCGCCCTCAAGGGCGCTTCCGCCCCGTCATGACGGGCCAGAAGCAGTCCTGTAGGCGCGTTACCGATCACCACCCGCGCCCCCGTCCTAGGGTGAGCAGGTGACCCCCGACGCCGTCGACTCGCTGCCTGATGGCGTGGTGGTCGCCGACGCCCACGGCCACGTCGTGGTGGTCAACACGACGGCGGAGCGGATGCTCGGCATCGACCGGGACGAGTCGGTCGGGCGGCCGCTCGAGGACGTGCTGACCCTGCTCGACCGCACCGGCCACGCCTGGGTCGAGATCAACACGCCGTACGGCGGCCTCCCGACCCGCACGGGCATCCCCGAGCAGTCCTGGCTGACCCCGGACGGCCAGGAGGTGCTGGTGGCCGCCGCGATGAACCGTCTGGTCCCCGGCGGCGCCGTCCACAGCGTCGCGATCAGCCTGCGCTCGGGCCGCGGGCGCGCCCGCCTGGACCGGGAGCGCTCCGACCTGGTCGCGACGGTGGCGCACGAGCTGCGCTCGCCGCTGACCGGTGTGAAGGGCTTCGTGCAGGCGCTCATCAACCGCTGGGACAAGCTCAACGACGAGCAGAAGAGGCTGATGCTCGCCACGGTCAGCGCCGACGCGGACCGGTTGAGCCGGCTGATCGCCGAGCTGCTCGACGTGGCCCGCATCGACACCGGGCGGCTGTCGATGTACCCACGCGGCTGTGACGCCTCGCTGCTGGTCGGCCGCGTCGTCGACTCCGTGCGCGCCGGGACCGCGCGACCGATCGAGTTCACCCCCGAGCCGCTGCTGCCGGAGATCCACGCCGACCCCGACAAGTTCACCCAGGTGGTCACCAACCTGATCGAGAACGCGGTCCGACACGGCGAGGGCACCGTCACCGTGACCCTGCGCAGCACCGAGCAGGGGACCGACATCAAGGGCGTCGCCCTGGTCGTCGACGACCAGGGTCGCGGCATCCCGCCGGAGATCCGGCGCCGGGTGTTCACGAAGTTCTGGACCCACGGGTCGCGGGGCGGCTCAGGCCTGGGCATGTACATCGTCAACGGCCTGACCCGTGCCCACCACGGCCGCGTGGTCATCGAGGACTCGCCCGACGGCGGCGCGCGCATCATCGTGCGCTGGCCCAGCGAGCCAGCAGAACCTGTGGAGCTCGAGACCTAGTCGCGACCCAGGTCGGGTGCGCAGCGGGATCTGCACACTTCCTTCACGCGTCCTGGCCGTCACCGGCGACGCGCCCGCCTAGCCTCGTGCCGTGACCTCAGCCCGCCGCATCCTCGTCGTCGAGGACGACGCGGCGATCAACGAGGCAGTGACCCTGCGGCTCCGCGCGGAGGGGTACGTCGTCGACCAGGTCTGGGACGGTCCGGCGGCCGTCACCTCCTGCAGCGAGTCCACTCCGGACGCGGTCGTGCTCGACGTGATGCTGCCCGGGTACGACGGCCACGAGGTGTGCCGGCGCATCCAGGCCGAGCACCCGGTGCCGGTGCTGATGCTGACGGCCCGCGACGACGAGTCCGACGTGCTGGCCGGCCTGGCGGCGGGAGCCGACGACTACCTCACCAAGCCGTTCGGCATGCGCGAGCTGGTGGCCCGCGTGGCGGCGCTGCTCCGGCGGGTCGACCGGGCGCCGGTGCTGGCCGCCGAGCGTGGGAGCCGCGTCTACAAGGTGGGTGACGTCGTCTGCGACACGGGCGCGCGGCGGGTGACGGTCTCCGGGGCCGAGACGTCGTTGACGCAGACGGAGTTCGACCTGCTCGCCTGCCTGGCGAGCACGCCCGGACAGGTGTGGTCGCGCGAGCGGCTGCTGTCCGACGTCTGGGACTGGCCCGGCGCCTCGGGCACCCGCACCGTCGACAGCCACGTGAAGGCGCTGCGCGCCAAGATCGGGGCCCACCGGGTGCGCACCGTCCACGGAGTGGGCTACGCGCTGGAGCCGCTGTGACGGGCCCGCCGACGGCACCGCTCGACCCGCTCACCTCGATCAAGGTCAAGCTGGCCGTGCTCGTCGGGGTCAGCGTGCTGCTGGCAGCGGTGCTCGGCGCGGTCGGTCGCGCCGGGGGAGTCCCGATCCTGCTCACCATCCCCGTCGCCGTCGCGGTCGCGCTCGGGGTCACCCAGCTGCTCGCCGCGGGCATGACGTCGCCGCTGCGGCAGATGACCGAGGCGGCCCAGCAGATGGCGCGGGGGGTCTACGACGTGCGCGTGGAGGCGACCTCGCAGGACGAGGTCGGCCGGCTGGCCGCCACGTTCAACCGGATGGCGGAGGACCTGGCCGCCGTGGACCGGGAGCGCCGCGCGCTGATCGCCACCGTCTCCCACGAGCTGCGCACGCCGCTGGCGGCGCTGGCCGCCCGACTGGAGAACCTCGCCGACGGGGTCGAGGAGCCGACGCCATCGACGCTCGCCGAGGTGCTGGCCCAGGCGCAGCGGATGGGTTCGCTGGTCGCCGACCTGCTGGATCTCTCCAGGCTGGACGCAGGACTGGTGTCGCTCGACGCGGACAGGGTGCCGCTCGCCGCCGTGGTCGAGGAGGCTCGTGCGGACGTCGCACTGCCGGGCCGCGCGGCGACGTACGACGTCGACGTGGATCCCGAGCTGATCGTGACAGCGGACCGGGCACGGCTGCGGCAGCTGGTGGTCAACCTGCTCGACAACGCGGTCCGGCACGGCCCGCCCGGCGGCACGGTGACGGTCTCCGCGGGCGCGGCCTCGGCCGGCTGGTGGATCGAGGTGCGCGACGAGGGGCCGGGCGTTCCCCCGTCGGAGCGGGAGCGGGTGTTCGAGCGCTTCGGCACCCTCGAAGGCGTCACCGGTGGTGGCACCGGCCTGGGGTTGGCGGTCGCGCGGTGGGTCGCCCAGCTCCACGGTGGCCGGATCGCCTTCCTCGAGCCTGGCCTCGACCAGGGCGGGGCGCGCGTCCGCGCCGAGTTCCCGACCGGTACGCCGCAGACACCACCTGCCCCACTGGTGGTCGAGGAGGTCGTGCCACGACCGTCACGAGACCGCCGCCCCCAGCCCGCCACCCCGCCACCGGTGCTCGACGGGTTCTTCGGGACTTTCTGGCCGGACGCGAGCCCCGCCCGTCGCTCGGTCGTCGTCGGCGCGGCGGTCGCCGGTGTGCTGGCGGGCGCGATCATCCCGTACCGCGACGGTGGCATCGGCTACGCCCTGGTCCTGTGGGCCTGCGGCCTGACGGTGCTCCTGAGCTCGCCGCACCGCCGGGAGCCCTTCACCCTGGCCTGCGGTGTGCTGGGGGTGCTGTCCGTGCTGCCCGTGTTCCTCCTCGATGCGGCCTGGATCGCGACCCTGTGCGTGCTCGCCGGCATCGTCGTGCTGGTCGTCGGCGTGACGCGCGGCCGCAGCGCGCTCGGCTTCGTCCTGGCCGGGATCTGCTGGCCGCTGTCGTCGCTGCGGGGGCTGCCGTGGTTCGGCCGCACGCTGCGAGCCTTCGGCGTGCAGGGGAGCACCACGGCACTGGCCCGGACAGTGGCCTGGTCGATCCTGGCCGTCCTCGTCTTCGGGCTGCTCTTCGTCTCCGCCGACGCCCTGGTCGCCTCGTGGGTCAACGCCGTGCTGCCCGATTGGAACCCCGGCACCTTCGTGCCCCGTGCCTTCATCGGCGGGTTCGTCTTCGCGGTGGTGCTCGCGGCGGCGTACCTCTCCCTCAACCCGCCCCACACCGAGCCGTTCGCCGGCCGGCAGCGGGTGCCCGTGCGTCAGCGCTACGAGTGGTTGGTCCCCGTGACGCTCGTCAACGGGGTGTTCCTCCTCTTCCTGGTGGCCCAGGCCACGGTCGTGTTCGGCGGCCACACCTACCTCGAGTCGCAGACGGGGCTGACGTACGCCGACTACGTCCACCAGGGCTTCGGGCAGCTCACTGTCGCGACCGCGCTCACCCTTCTGGTGGTGTGGGCGGCCTCACGCAAGGCGCCCAGGGCGACCCCCGCCGACGTGCTCTGGCTCCGCGGTGCCCTGGGACTGTTGTGCGCACTCACGCTCGTGGTGGTCGCGTCCGCGCTCTACCGGATGCACGTCTACCAGGAGGCCTACGGCTTCACCCGCACCCGGCTGCTCGTCGACGTCTTCGAGGGCTGGCTCGGGCTCCTCGTCATCGGCGTGTTCGTCGCGGGAGTCCGGCTGAACGGCTGGTGGCTGCCACGGGCGGCCGTGCTGACGGGAGCGGCTGCGCTGCTCGGGCTGGCGGCGATCAACCCCGACGCCTGGATCGCCCGGCACAACCTGGAGCGCGAGGACCTGTCGACGACACCAGTCGACGCCCAGTACCTGCTGCAGTCCCTGTCCGCGGACGCGGTCCCGGTCCTCCTCGACGGCCTGGCCTTCGCCCCGGAGTGCCTGAACACCGCCGAGCTGGCCGACGACGACGACTGGCTCGAGTGGAACGTCGGGCGCGCTCGGGCCCGTGGCGCCCTCGAGACGACGGGGGTGGAGGTGCGGATGGACGGCGTGTTCTGTCCCTACACGGACGAGGGTGAGATCGTCCCGACACCTGACCTGCTCGGTGGGTCCGGCTAACCGGTTCGTGTCGCGGTCGGTCCGCTTCCTAGACTGCGCAGCATGTCCGGACCCAACACCGACTACGACCCCGTCGAGGTGACGCCGCTGAGCGCGCCCGAGGTCGAGGCCCGGCGCGACGAGGCGCTGGCCGCCATCGCGGCGGCCGCCGACCTGGCCGCCCTCAAGCAGGTCCGGATCGACCACGCCGGCGATCGCTCGCCGTTGGCGTCGGCCAACCGCGAGATCGGCGCGCTGCCGCCGCAGGCGCGCAAGGACGCGGGCCAGCGCGTCGGCCAGGCACGCGCAGCCGTCGGCCAGGCGCTCGCCGCGAGGCAGGAGGTGCTCGAGGCCGAGCACGAGGAGCGGATGCTGGTGGAGGAGACGGTCGACGTGACCGTGCCCGTCGACCGAGCGGCGCGAGGCGCCCGGCACCCGATCACGACGGGGTCGGAGTTCATCGCCGACGTGTTCGTCGCCATGGGCTGGGAGGTCGCGGAGGGCCCGATCGTCGAGGCCGAGTGGCTCAACTTCGACGCCCTCAACCTCGGTCCGGACCACCCGGCCCGCACGATGCAGGACACGTTCTGGACCGAGCCCGCCGACAAGCACCTGGTGCTGCGCACGCACACCTCGCCCGTGCAGGCGCGCACCATGCTCACGCGCACGCCGCCGATCTACGTCGTGTGTCCCGGGCGCGTCTTCCGCACCGACGAGTACGACGCCACCCACTCGCCGATGTTCCACCAGGTGGAGGGCCTCGTCGTCGACGAGGGCATCACGATGGCCCATCTCAAGGGCACGCTCGACCACTTCGCCACCGCCATGTTCGGTGAGGGCATCACGACGCGCTTCCGGCCGTCGTACTTCCCGTTCACCGAGCCGTCCGCCGAGGTCGACCTGGTCTGCTTCGTGTGCCGCAACGTCGCCGGCGTGGTCGAGTCCTGCCGCACCTGCCGCGGTGAGGGCTGGATCGAGTGGGGCGGCTGCGGCGTGGTCAACCCGCGCGTCTTCTCCGCCTGCGGCGTCGACCCGGAGCGCTACACCGGCTTCGCCTTCGGCATGGGCATCGACCGGACGCTGATGTTCCGTCACGGCATCGAGGACCTGCGCAGCGTCTTCGAGGGCGACGTCCGCTTCTCCACGGCCTTCGGATCGGAGATCTGACCACCCATGAAGGCTCCTGTCTCCTGGATCCGCGAATTCGTCGACCTGCCCGACGGCGTGTCCGTCGAGGAGCTGGCGGCCGCGCTGACCGCGTTGGGCCTCAAGCTCGAGGCGATCGAGAAGCCCGGCGACGACATCACCGGCCCCCTCGTGGTGGGCCGGGTCCTGTCGTGCGTCGACGAGCCGCAGAAGAACGGCAAGACCATCCGCTGGTGCCAGGTCGACGTCGGCTCGGCCAACGGCACCGGCGAGCCCCAAGGCATCGTCTGCGGCGCCCACAACTTCGCCGAGGGCGACCTCGTCGTGGTGATCCTGCCCGGCGGCGTGCTGCCTGGCGACTTCGAGATCAGTGCGCGCAAGACCTACGGCCACGTCTCGGCCGGGATGATCTGCTCCGCCCGCGAGCTCGGCCTCGGCGACGACCACGACGGGATCATCGTGCTGCCCGCCGACGCCGGGGAGCCCGGCGACGACGCCTTCGGCGTGCTCCCGCTGCGCGACGAGGTCATCGAGTTCGAGATCAACCCCGACCGCGCCTACGCCCTCTCGCTGCGCGGCGTGGCCCGCGAGGCGGCGCTGCACTACGGCACGACCTTCCGGGACCCGGCGCTGCGCCAGACCCCCGCAGCCAACGACGACGGCTACCCGATCGCGATCGACGACCTCGAGGGCTGCCGGGTCTTCGTGGCTCGCACCGTCTCGGGGCTCGATCCCACCGCGCCGACCCCCGACTGGATGGCGCGACGCATCCAGCTGGCCGGCATGCGCCCGATCTCGCTTGCCGTCGACGTCACCAACTACGTCATGCTCGAGATGGGTCACCCGATCCACGGCTACGACCTCGACAAGCTCTCCGGCACCGTGCGGGTCCGCCGGGCGACCGAGGGTGAGCACCTCACGACCCTCGACGGCGTCGACAGGGTGCTGACGGCCGAGGACCTCGTGGTCACCGACGACTCCGGGCCGATCGGCCTCGGTGGCGTGATGGGTGGCGAGACCACCGAGATGGGACCTGGGACGACCCGCGTGCTCGTCGAGGTCGCCTCGTGGGACCCGGTCTCGATGTTCCGGACCGGGCGGCGCCACAAGATCACCTCCGAGGCGGGCAAGCGCAACGAGCGTGGCGTCGATCCGACCATCCCCGAGGCCGCGGCCGATCGGGTGGTCGAGCTGCTGACGACGTACGGCGGCGGGTCGGCCGACCCCGGTGTCACCGTCGTCGGCACGCCACCCGAGCCGGAGCCGATCACGATCTCCTACGACCTCCCCGCCCGCGTGACCGGCATGCAGATCGACGCCGCGACCGTGGTCACCAACCTCGAGGCCGTCGGCTGCCACGTGCACCGCTCCGACGTCACCCTGACCGCCACGCCGCCGCCGTGGCGTCCCGATCTCACCGACCCCTTCGACCTGGTGGAGGAGGTGGCGAGGATCGTCGGCTACGTCAACGTGCCGTCGGTGCTGCCGCCGGCCCCGGCGGGTCGTGGGCTGACCCGAGGGCAGCGCCTCCGGCGCCGGATCGGCCGGGCGCTGGCCGGAGCCGGCTACGTCGAGGTGATCTCCTTCCCCTTCATCGGCACGTCCCAGCTCGACGCCCTCGGGCTCGACGCCGCCGACGAACGGCGTCAGACGCTGCGGCTCGCCAACCCGATGTCGTCGGAGGAGCCGTCGATGACCACGACGCTGCTTCCCGGGCTGCTCACCACTGCCGCGCGCAACGCCGGCAGGGGCAACGTCGACGTGGCGCTCTTCGAGACCGCGACCGTCACGCTGCCCCATGACGGACCGGGCGCGCCGATCCTGCCGGTCGACCGTCGACCCACCGACGGCGAGTGGGACGACCTCAACAAGGCCCTGCCCGACCAGCCGCTGCACCTCGGCCTGCTGATCGCCGGATCGCGCGAGTCCTCGGGCTGGTGGGGCGAGGGCCGCGCCGCTTCCTGGGCCGACGCCGTCGCCGGCGTGCGCGAGGTCGCGCGCGCGGTGGGGGTCGAGATCGAGGTGCGCTCTGCCGTACGCGCCCCGTGGCACCCCGGTCGCTGCGCCGAGATCCTCGCCGCAGGGGTCGTGCTCGGCCACGCGGGCGAGCTGCACCCCAAGGTCTGCCAGGCCTACGGCGTCCCGGCGCGCACCGCGGTGGCGGAGATCGACCTCGACCGGTTGCTCGAGCAGGCCGTCGACGTCGTTCCCGGCCCGGAGTTCTCGACGTACCCGGTCGCCAAGGAGGACGTCGCGCTCGTCGTCGACGTCGCCGTGCCCGCCGCGGCTGTCGAAGCAGCCCTGCGCGAAGGGGCGGGCGAACTGCTGGAGACGGTGCGGCTCTTCGACGTCTACACCGGGGCGCAGGTCGGCGAGGGCAAGAAGTCACTGGCGTTCGCGCTGCGCTTCCGGGCGCCCGACCGGACGCTGACGGAGGCCGAGACGTCTGCTGCCCGCGATGCCGCCGTCGCCCGCGCCGCCGAGCTCACCGGAGCCGTCCAGCGCTGAGCGACCTCGGACTAGTCGATCGGGTGGTGGATGGCCGTCCGGAAGTGGTCGACGATGCCCATGTCGCCAGCGAGGTGGATGTCGGCGCCGTCACCTCGGCGCCAGAGCCGGGCGAGCAGGACCGAGGCGGATCCCTCGATGACGGCGTCGGGCTCGACGCCGGGATCCGCGACCACGTGGATGTCGTCCTCCTCGTAGCGGACCTCGTCCTTGGGGTCGGTGCCCGAGAACCGCCCGAGCTGCACCCAGACCGACGTGTCGGTGTCGCGCACGTCGACGCGGATGTAGTGGGGGAGCGGGGAGAAGTCGCCCCAGGGTGGGCAACCGCCGTACATCACGTCGAGCACCTCGTCGACGCCGTCGGTCGCCAGCCGCGCATCGATCTCGGTCACGTCGACGCCCGCGGCCTGCTCGGCGTCGATCCGGTGGATCGCCGCCTCGAGGGCCTGTCGGCGCATCACGAAGCCCACCGTCTTGTCGTCCGACCACGTCCAGCAGGGGTCCGTCGGCTCGGCGGAGGCGAGAGCCGCCTGCAGCGCGGCGCTCGCGGTGTCGAAGAAGGCGAGCACGTCCTCCGGGGTGTCGGGGCGCTTGGGCTCGTCGTAGCCCTCGGCGTCGTCCGGTCGAGTGGACACGACCCACGACCAGAAGTGCTGGACGCCTGCGAGGTGCCAGAGGAGGTCGCCGGCCATCCAGGCCGGGCAGCTGGGCACGGGCAGTCCGCTATCGGCGGCGGCGAGCACGTCTCGGAACCTGAGTGACTCCCGCTCCAGGTGCTCGAGGTAGGCGGACTTCTCGAGACGGGTCGAGGGGCGGGAGTCGAGATGAGACATGCGAGTCAGGCTAGCCAGACCCTCGGACACTCGCCACGGGTCCGACGAGGATGCATAGCATTACAGTCTTCTGTATAGTCATGCACATGGCCAAGATCTCCGTCGCCGTCGCCGGCGCCACCGGGTACGCCGGTGGCGAGGTGCTGCGCCTGCTGCTCGGGCATCCTGCTCTGCACATCGGGGCTGTCACGGCCGGCTCGTCGGCCGGCGAGCAGCTGGGGGCGCTCCAGCCGCACCTCCTCCCGCTCGCCGACCGCGTCGTGGAGCAGACGACGACGGAGGTCTTGGCCGGTCACGACGCGGTCGTGCTCGCGCTCCCGCACGGCCAGTCGGCCGAGATCGCCGAGGCACTCGGTGACGACTGCGTCGTCGTGGACTGCGGCGCGGACTTCCGTCTGACCGACCCGGCGACGTGGGAGCGCTTCTACGGCGGCCACCACGCCGGAGCGTGGCCCTACGGCCTGCCCGAGCTGCCGGGGCAGCGCGACCTCCTCCGTGGGGCCCGCCGCATCGCCGTCCCCGGCTGCTACCCGACGGTCTCGACCCTCGCCCTGGCACCCGCCGTCGCCGCGGGCCTGGTCGAGCCCGACCTGGTCGTGGTCGCCGCGAGCGGCACCTCCGGCGCCGGAAAGGCCGCCAAGCCGCACCTGCTCGGCAGCGAGGTGATGGGCAACCTGTCGGCGTACGGCGTCGGCGGCGGGCACCGGCACACCCCCGAGATCGTCCAGAACCTCTCCGGTCTCACGGCTGCTCAGGTCCGGGTCAGCTTCACGCCCATCCTGGTCCCGACCCCTCGGGGGATCCTCGCCACCTGCTCTGCTCCGCTGCGCCCGGGCGTCACCGTCGACGACGCGCAGGCGGCGTACCGCAAGGCGTACGCCGACGAGCCGTTCGTCCACGTGCTGCCCCCCGGCCAGTGGCCGCAGACCCAGGCGGTCGCGGGCTCCAACGCGGTCCACCTCCAGGTGACGATCGACGAGGCGGCCGGACGGCTGGTCGCTGTCGGCGCCATCGACAACCTCACCAAGGGCACCGCAGGCGGCGCCCTCCAGTGCCTCAACCTCGCGTTGGGACTCGACGAGGCCCTCGGCCTCACGACCGTGGGACTCGCGCCATGAGCGTCACCTCTCCCCAGGGTTTCCGGGCCAGCGGCGTCGTCGCCGGCCTCAAGTCGACAGGGGCCAAGGACCTCGCGCTCGTCGTCAACGACGGTCCGTCCTTCGACTCCGCGTCGGTGTTCACCGCCAACCGCTGCAAGGCCAACCCGGTGCTGTGGAGCCAGGAGGTGGTCAAGGACGGTGTCGTCCGGGCCGTCGTGCTGAACTCCGGCGGAGCCAACTGCTACACCGGACCTGAGGGCTTCCAGACCACGCACGCCGTGGCGGAACGGGTCGCCTCCTCGCTGGGCATCGGTGCGATCGACGTCGTCGTCTGCTCCACCGGCCTGATCGGTCTGGCCAACGACCGCGAGGATCTGCTCGCCGGCGTCGACGCTGCCCACTCCGCGCTCGCTGCCGAGGGCGGACCCGACGCCGCCGCTGCGATCATGACGACCGACTCGGTCGCCAAGCAGGTGCACGTCGAGGGCGCCGGGTGGTCGATCGGCGGGATGGCCAAGGGAGCCGGGATGCTCGCGCCCCAGCTGGCCACGATGCTCGTCGTGCTCACCACCGATGCGGTCGTCGGCGCTGCCGACCTCGACCAGGCGCTGCGGGCGGCGACCCGGGTGAGCTTCGACCGCCTCGACTCCGACGGCTGCATGTCGACCAACGACACCGTGACCTTGCTGGCCAGTGGAGCGTCCGGGATCACGCCTTCCCTGCCGGACTTCACGCAGGCGCTGACCCGCGCCTGCAGCGACCTGGCCCTTCAGCTGCTTGCCGACGCCGAGGGCGCCGACCACGAGATCACCATTACCGTGCTGAACGCCGCGACCGAGGACGAGGCGTTGGAGGTCGGCCGCAGCGTCGCGCGCAGCAACCTCTTCAAGGCCGCCGTCTTCGGCAAGGACGCCAACTGGGGACGCGTGCTCGCGTCGATCGGCACCACGCAGGCGGCCTTCGACCCGGCCGACCTCGACGTCGCGATGAACGGCGTCTGGGTCTGCCGGTCCTCGACCCCGGCCGCCGACCCGTCGACCGTCGACCTGTCCGGACGCGAGGTCACCGTCACGATCGACCTCAAGGCCGGCGCGGAGCGGGCGACCATCTGGACCAACGACCTGACCCACGCCTACGTCCACGAGAACAGCGCGTACTCCTCATGAGCGAGCTGCACGCGTCCCACTCCGCAGCGCCCGCGGGCAAGGCCGCCACCCTCGCGGCGGCGCTCCCGTGGCTCAAGCGCTACCACGGCAAGATCGTGGTGGTGAAGTACGGCGGCAACGCCATGACCGACGACACGCTCAAGACCGCCTTCGCGGAGGACATCGCGTTCCTGCGCTTCGCGGGGTTCAAGCCCGTGGTGGTGCACGGCGGCGGACCCCAGATCTCGAAGATGCTCGAGCGACTCGGCATCGAGTCGGAGTTCCGCGGGGGCCTCCGGGTGACCACGCCCGCTGCGATGGACGTCGTCCGCATGGTCCTGGTCGGGCAGGTGCAGCGGGAGCTCGTCGGCCTCGTCAACCAGCACGGTCCGCTGGCCGTGGGGCTCTCCGGCGAGGACGCCGGGCTCTTCACCGCCACCCGCACCAACACCGTCGTCGACGGCGAGGAGGTGGACCTCGGTCTCGTCGGAGAGGTCACCCACGTGCGTCCTGAGTCGGTTCTCGACCTCATCGAAGCCGGACGGATCCCCGTCGTCAGCAGTGTCGCCCCGGACGACCAAGGACAGATCCACAACGTCAACGCCGACACCGCCGCGGCCGCGCTCGCGGTCGCGCTGGGGGCCGAGAAGCTCCTCGTGCTCACCGACGTCGAGGGTCTCTACCGCGACTGGCCCGACAGCGACGACGTGATCGGGGAGATCAACCCCGACGCGCTGGCCGAGCTGATGCCGACGCTCGCCAGCGGCATGGTGCCCAAGATGGGCGCGTGCCTGAAGGCGGTGCGCGAAGGGGTCCCGCGGGCCACGGTCGTCGACGGGCGCGAGCCGCACGCGGTGCTGCTCGAGCTGTTCACCGACGAGGGCGTCGGCACCCAGGTGCTGCCCGGCGTCGCCACCAAGATCCGCAAGGCCAAGGGAGGGCGCTCGTGACCGGGCAGCAGTGGCAGGACCGGTACGCCGGGGCGCTGATGAACGCGTTCGGCCCACCCAAGCTGGTGCTCACCCGTGGCGAGGGGGCCCGCTTGTGGGACGCGGACGGTCGCGAGTACCTCGACCTCCTCGGTGGCATCGCGGTGAACGCCCTGGGCCACGCACATCCCGCGCTGCTCGAGGCGGTCAACCGCCAGCTCTCGACGCTGGGCCACATCTCCAACTTCTTCACCAGCGAGCCGCAGGTCGAGCTGGCCGAGCGACTGCTGGGTCTGCTGCCGGCCAGCAACCCCGCTGGTGCGGGGGGCCGCGTGTTCTTCACCAATTCCGGGACCGAGGCCAACGAGGCGGCCCTCAAGCTCACCCGGCGTACCGGCCGGACCCACCTGGTCGCCGCCGAGGGCGCGTTCCACGGGCGCACGATGGGCTCCCTCGCGCTGACCGCCAAGGCGGCGTACCGCACGCCCTTCGAGCCGCTCCCGGGCCACGTCACCTTCGTGCCCTACGGCGACGCGGCCGCGCTGCGGGCCGCGACCACCGACCAGACCGCGGCCATCGTGCTCGAGCCGATCCAGGGCGAGGCGGGTGTCGTCGTGCCGCCGGAGGGCTACCTCGCCGAGGCCCGCGCGATCGCGACGCAAGCAGGGGCGCTGCTCTGGCTCGACGAGGTCCAGACCGGTATCGGTCGCACGGGTGAGTGGTTCGCCCACTCTGCCGACGTCGCGCCAGACCTCGTCACCGTGGCCAAGGGTCTCGGCGGCGGCATCCCGATCGGTGCGGTCATCGGCCTCGGCGACGCCGGACGCCTCTTCGAGCCGGGCAACCACGGCACCACCTTCGGCGGCAATCCTGTGGCCTGCGCCGCCGGTCTCGCGGTCGTCGAGACCATCGAGAAGGAAGGACTGCTGGAGCAGGTGGTCCGCCGCGGCCGCCAGCTGGGCGTGGCCGTGTCCGCCGTGCCCGAGGTCGAACGGGTCGAGGGTCGCGGGCTCCTGCTCGGCGCCCAGCTGAGCGACGAGATCGCGCCGCGCGTGGTCGCAGCAGCCCAGGAGCGTGGGTTCCTTCTGAACGCGACCGGCCCGTCGCGGCTCCGCTTCGCACCACCGCTGGTGCTGACGGAGCAGGATGTGGCTCAGTTCGCCGACGCTTGGCCGGGGATCGTCTCGGCCGCTCAGGAGGTCCACGCGTGACACGACACTTCGTCGCCGACGACGACCTCAGCCCGCAGGAGCAGGCGGAGGTCCTCGACCTCGCCGCGACGATGAAGGCAGCGCCCTTCGACCACAAGGTGCTGGCCGGGCCGCGGACGGTGGCGACGATCTACGACAAGCAGACGCTGCGCACCCAAGCCTCGTTCGCGGCCGGCATCGCAGAGCTGGGCGGCCACCCCATGCTGGTCGACGGTGCTCTCGCCGGGATCGGCAAGCGCGAGTCGGTGGCCGACGTCGCCCGGGTCCTCGGTCGGCAGGCGGCCATGGTCGTCTGGCGCACCTACGCCCAGTCCGACCTCGCCCTCATGGCGGAGCACTCCGGCGTGCCGGTCGTCAACGCGCTCACCGACGACTTCCACCCGTGCCAGCTCCTCGCCGACCTGCTCACCGTGCGCGAGCGCAAGGGCACCCTGGCCGGCCTCACCGCGACCTTCCTCGGCGACGCCGCCTGCAACATGGGCAACTCCTGGCTGCTCGCGGGCGCGACCGCCGGGATGCACGTGCGGGTGAGCGGACCAGCGGGCTTCCTGCCCTCACCCGAGATGGGCGAGCGGGCGGCGGCGATCGCCGCCACCACAGGCGGGTCGGTCGCAGCCGAGTCGGACCCGGTCGCCGCCGTCGCGGGGGCCGACGTCGTCATCACCGACACCTGGGTGTCGATGGGCAAGGAGGAGGAGTCTGCAACGCGGCTCGCAGCCCTGGCGCCGTACCAGCTCGACGCCCGCCTGCTCGCGCACGCGGCGCCGGACGCGATCGTCATGCACTGCCTGCCGGCGTACCGCGGCAAGGAGATCACCGCCGACGTGCTCGACGGCCCGCACAGCGTCGTCTGGGACGAGGCGGAGAACCGCCGGCACGCCCAGAAGGCGATCCTCGCCTGGCTCTTGGAGCGCGCGTGACGACCCAGACGACCGGTCCCGGCTCGCCGCCGACCAAGGGAGCCCGGCACCAGCGGATCGTCGACCTGATGGCCCACCACGAGATCCGCTCCCAGACCGAGCTCGCAGACCTCCTCGGCGCGCAGGGCGTCCACGTCACCCAGGCCACGCTGTCCCGCGACCTCGTCGAGCTCGACGCGGTCAAGGTCCGTTCCCGCTCCGGCGCCCTGGTGTACGCCGTGCCGGCGGAGGGCGGCGACCGGGCGCCCGTCATGCCCTACGAGACGGCGGCCGCGTCGCAGCGACTCGGTCGACTCTGCGCGGAGCTGCTCGTCAGCGCCGAGGGCAGCGCCAACCTCGTCGTGCTGCG
Source organism: Nocardioides bigeumensis (assembly GCF_039531755.1). Taxonomy (NCBI): domain Bacteria; kingdom Bacillati; phylum Actinomycetota; class Actinomycetes; order Propionibacteriales; family Nocardioidaceae; genus Nocardioides; species Nocardioides bigeumensis. The sequence continues at coordinate 2,963 of NZ_BAAAQQ010000008.1, read as the reverse complement.
CACGCCCCCTGGGGCCGCCCAGTTCCTCGCCTCGGCCTTCGACAAGGCCGAGCTCCCCGAAGTCCTGGGCACGATCGCCGGTGACGACACCGTCCTGGTGATCGCCCGGGACGCCAAGGGCGGTCCGGCGCTGGCCTCGAAGTTCCTGACGCTGGCCTCGCCTGATAGCAAGGCACCATGACCGATCGGAGCGCCGTCCCCCTCCTGCGCCGTGCGGCCCGGGTCCTGCCCTTCGACGCCGAGGACCGCGTGCTGCTGCTCTACAGCCGCGACCCCGCGCGACCTACGGAGCCCTACTGGTGCACGATCGGCGGAGCCGTCGAGCCGGGGGAGACCCCAGCGGAGGCGGCCGCGCGCGAGATGGTCGAGGAGACCGGACTCGTCGTCGCCCCGGGTGACCTCACCGGCCCCTTCCACCGCGCACCGGTCTCGTTCTCCTACGACGGAATCGCCTACACCAATGACAACGACTGGTTCGTGACCCGGCTCGCGGATCCGGTGACCGTCGACTTCTCGGGTCTGGAGCAGGCCGAGATCGGCAACATCATGGCCGCCGACTGGTGGTCGATCGACGACCTCGCCGGAGGGGTGGCGCTCTCCAACGCGTTGCTGCCGGAGATCGCCCGGCTCGGCGTCGCCGCGCTGCGAGAGGCGGCGGCATGAGCGAGGGCTCGCCGCCCGCGCGGCAGACGCACGAGGGCGCGCTCTGGGGCGGCCGCTTCGACACCGGACCGTCTCCCGAGCTCGTGGCGCTGTCGCGGTCGACGCACTTCGACTGGCGGCTCGCCCTCTACGACATCGCCGGCTCTCACGCGCACGCCAAGGCGCTGGCCGCGGCAGGGCTGCTCAGCTTCGAGGAGGAGGCCGAGCTCCACCGCGGCCTCGACGTGCTCACGCAGAGATTCACCTCCGGCGCGCTCAAGCCCGACGCGCAGGACGAGGACGTGCACGGCGCGCTCGAGCGGCTCCTGGTCGCCGAGGTCGGACCCGAGGTCGGAGGACGGCTCCGGGCCGGCAGGTCACGCAACGACCAGATCGCCACGCTCTTCCGGTCCTACCTGCTCGACCACTGTCGCGTCGTGTCGGGCGCCGTCCTCGACCTGGTCGGGGCGCTGCGCACCCAGGCGCACGACCACCTCGACGTGATCATGCCCGGTCGCACCCACCTGCAGCACGCGCAGCCGGTGCTCCTGTCCCACCACCTCCTCGCCCACGCCTGGGCCCTCGTGCGCGACGTCGACCGGCTGGCCGACTGGATCCGGCGTACCGCCGCCGAGTCGCCGTACGGCGGCGGCGCGCTGGCCGGTTCGAGCCTCGGCCTGGACCCCGGGCTGGTCGCCGCCGAGCTCGGCTACGGCGGGCCAGCCGCCAACTCGATCGATGCGACCGCGTCGCGCGACTTCGTCGCGGAGTTCGCCTACGTCACCGCCCAGATCGGGATCGACGTGAGCAGGCTGGCGGAGGAGCTCATCCTGTGGTCGACACGGGAGTTCGGCTTCATCACGCTGCACGACTCCTGGTCGACCGGGTCGAGCATCATGCCGCAGAAGAAGAACCCCGACATCGCCGAGCTGGCCCGCGGCAAGGCGGGTCGTCTGGTCGGCAACCTGACCGGCCTGCTCACCACTCTCAAGGCTCTGCCGCTCGCCTACAACCGGGACCTGCAGGAGGACAAGGAGCCGGTCTTCGACTCGATCGACACCCTCGAGGTGCTGCTGCCGGCGATGACGGGCATGGTGGCGACGTTGACCTTCGACGCTGCTCGGATGGCAGAGCTGGCCCCGCAAGGTTTCTCGCTCGCCACCGACGTGGCGGAGTGGCTGGTGCGGCAGGGGGTCGCGTTCCGCGACGCGCACGAGATCGCCGGTGCCTGCGTCCGCCGCTGCGAGCAGCTCGGCTGTGACCTTCCGGACCTCTCGGACGCCGACTTCGCGGCGATGTCCCCGCACCTCACCCCCGAGGTCCGCTCGGTGCTGACGGTGGAGGGGTCCGTGGCGTCCCGCACCGGGGCGGGCGGGACGGCCCCGGTCAGGGTGCGCGAGCAGCTGGCCCAGCTCGATGTGGCCGTGGCGCGTGCGCGCTCCTGATCTGGCCTCGATGCTCGCCGGCCCGGTGCTCCGGGTCGCTCCGAGACTGCTCGGCGCCGAGCTCCGGCACGACGACGTGGCCGTGCGCATCACAGAGGTGGAGGCGTACGCGGGCCCCGACGACCCCGGGTCGCACGCCTACCGAGGCCAGACGGCGCGCAACGAGGTGATGTTCGGCCCGCCCGGTCACCTCTACGTCTACTTCACCTACGGCATGCACTACTGCTGCAACGTGGTGGTCGGGCCGGTGGGCACGCCTTCAGCGGTGCTGTTGCGGGCCGGTGAGGTCGTGGACGGGCTGGAGGTCGCCCGTGAGCGCCGGCCAGGGGCATCCGACCGCGACCTGGCGCGCGGGCCGGCGAGGTTGTGCCGGACCCTGGGCATCGGCCGGGAGCACGGCGGGACGGACCTGGCCTCCGGGCCGATCACCCTGACCCTGGCCGGGCGACCGGTCGCCCGGTCCGCGATCAGCACGGGTCCGCGCGTCGGTCTGCGGCACGCGGCCGACCGGAGCTGGCGGTTCTGGACGACGGGGGAGAGGTCGGTGTCGGCGTACCGCCCCGCCGTCACCCGGACCCGTCGCCCGGCCCCGTCGCCAGGCGTGAGCGGGCCGCCCGACGGGCCACGAGGGGCGCGATTTGGCCCGGCTGATCGACGTGGGTAGTCTTGTCCTCTGTCGCCCCGTAGAGGGGCGGCAGTCGAAGGCTTCGGGACCCGCCTCGGTCAGCTTCTGCGAAGTTGACCGGGCCTACGCGGTCCGGTAAGTTTTCTCAGGTTGCCCCCAAGACGATCCCCACCGGGGTCGCTCTGGTGTGCGTCTGATGTTTGAGAACTCAACAGTGTGTTTGATAGTCGTTGAAGTTTGTGCGCGCCTGC
>NZ_BAAAQQ010000007.1:363-264629 GCF_039531755.1 Nocardioides bigeumensis | reverse complement strand
GGTCTCACCCTCGAGGTGGTAGCGGGCGATCAGCTTGGAGACCCAGGCCTTGGAGACGCCGTAGGACGTGGCGACCTCGGCCTGGGTGCGGCCCTCGAGGACGACGGCGGTGATGACCAGCCTGGCTTTCGACATGGCCGAGCATCGAACCCGCGACCGGGTTTCCTATGTCTTGAGACATGGGTTTCCGCTGTCCTGAACCAGCACACTGTCAGCCCGACAGTGTGAGGTCTCAGGACATCCAGCGCGCCTCGTGGTCGAGTTGTGCTAGCCGCGCCGGCTCGAGTAGTCCTCGAAGGAAGTGGCGACACGCGGCGGGGAGTCGAGGACTCGCTTGACGCATTCGTCGAGGTCGTGCTCGACGACGGTGACGCGCTCGACGACCTGGGTCGCGATGGCGCCGTTCGCTGCGGCTCGGCGTTCTTCGTACGCCCCTCGTCGGCACGCTTGTGAGCACCACTTGCGGGGACGGCCCATCCGGCTCCGCGTCCAAGACCTGCCGCACCGCGGGCAGCAACGTCCTTCAGCTCGATCGCCTCGCGGCTCTAGGGCTCCCTTGTAGGGACAGACCTGCCGACGGGATGCCCATCGGACATTCGTACGGACGGATCGCAGCTCCGCGAGTGCAAGAGGTGTGTGGTCTTCGATCTTGTCGTCGGACCGATCGTCGCCAGCGCCCTATGGAGCGCTCGCGCCCAGCGACCGGCCATCCTGGCCGGTGAATCTTGAGCGCAAGCCGCGACTTCAAGGACCTGGCTGTCAACCCGAGGGCCGACTGGGGGCTTTGACAGGGTGACGGACCCGAACGAGTCCGGGGAGGGAACTTCTGCCATGGCTCACGTCCGCCACGCCGCTCTGGCCGCCGCATTGCTCGTCGCCGCCGTCGTTGGACCTGCGAACGCAGAAGCGCCCGACGAGGTCGACCAGACGCTGCTCGTGCCGACGACTTTGGACTCGTCGTTCGCACCGTTCGTATGCAAGGCCAAGCAGACCGGCCCTGTCTGCACCGGCGAGCGTCACTTGGTCGAGGGTTGGGCACCGGTCGACTTTCCCTGCGGCGTTCCGGTCTACGGAGCGCGGACGGAGGACCGGTGGCAAACGCGCTACTACAACGCCCAGTACCTCAACTACGATCGCTGGTTCCGCAGCCATGACGTCGACTACCTCAGCACGGAGCCGTCAGGTCCGGCGACTGCGACCATCTCCGCGAACGTCCGGTTCCGGGAGCCCTTCGCGGTGCCCGGTGACGACTCGACTATCACGGTCATCACGAGCGGCCTGCTCTACGACATCCGCAGCTCGAAGGGCGAAGCAATCTTCCGCGCCGTCGGCACGCTAGTGGAGCCGCCCGATGCCGCACCTACCTTCACCGGCCAGGTGACCATCGACGGGACGACAACCACGTACGTGGACGCGCTGTTTGACACGTTCTTCACCGACGACGCCTTCGTGGGTTGGGTCTGCCGGGCCATCACCGGGGGCTGAGGTGGCAAGGCGCATTGCTCGGTGTGCCGTCTCGGTCGGTGCTGGCCGGCATCGTCCTCGCGGCATTCAATAGAGACAACAGGGTCAAGACGGGCAGGTGCTGGTGAGGACCGAGGCGAGTACCGAGTTCGAGTGGTGGTTCCGCGCCAGCTACTCGTCGGTCGAGCGCACCGTGTTCCTCGTCGTGGGTGATCGTGGTCGGGCCGAGGAGATCGCGCAGGAGGCGTTCGTCAAGATGCTGCAGCGCTGGTCGGCGGTGCGGCGGTATGACAGGCCCGACGCGTGGGTGCGGCGGGTCGCTGTGCGGATGGCCGTTAAGAGCGCGAAGCGGGAGCGGGTGCGCCCCGAGGTCGAACGATTGGCGTCCAAGCCGGATCTCGACATGCCGTCCCTGCCCGATCCGGACCTCGCGGCCGCGGTGGCAGAGCTGAGTCCCATGCAGCGGGCGGTGGTGGTGCTCTTCTACTGGGAGGACAACACGGTGTTCGACATCGCCCGTGCACTCGAGGTGTCGGAGTCGACGGTGAAGCAGCATCTGTTCCGAGCACGTGCCCGGCTCGCCACGCTGCTCGGCGAGGAGGTGACCGACGATGTCCATTGACGAGCGCATCCGGGCAGGGTTGCAGGGCAACGCGACGTCGTACCAGCCGGAGGTCGAGTCCAGCCTCGACGCCGTACGCGGGCAACGGCGCCATGCCTGGGGGCGCGCAGGGGTTGCCGCGGGGGTCGCTGCTGCAGCCGTCGCAGTGGTGGCGGTCCTCGCGTGGCCGGGTGGCCCCGCGCCGACGAGGCCCACCCAGGCGCCGCCCGCCACCTCCGACCTGTTCGGTAGCTACGCGGCCGAGGTCAGCTCGCCGGCACGGTTGGCGGGGCGCTGGGTGCTCGAGCTCGACGGCAACGGCACCGTTGTCGTCACGCCCCCCGACCGGTACTCCGGCGTGGTCTCGGGCACCCTCTTCACCGCGGATTCCACGACGTTGCGCATCAACCTGTTCGCGCAGGACGTCTGCGCCGACCTTGGCAACGGGGAGTACACCTGGGCCCGCGAGGACGACAGGCTGATCCTCGGAGCCGACGCCGAGCCGTGCCGGACACGTCTGGACTTCTTCACCGACAACGACTGGGTCGCGAGCCCGTGAGCAGATCTCGGCAGTCATGGATGTCAACCGGCTTCGTTGGCCGAGCCTTTGAGAAGGTGACAGGCTCAGCCGAAGCTGGAGGTTGCCGATGCGTCCCAACCGAGTAGTCATCACGCTCCCGGCATTGTTGATGTGCGTCGTGTCGTGCAGCGACGATGACGCCCCCAGCAAGGCCTCTGCCGCGCGGGCTACGGCCAGTTCCAGCGCGCCCGAACCCTCGAGCGCGCCTGCCACGTCCAGTGCGCCGGCATGGGCGGGCCCGAAGATCCCGGACGGGGCTTACTCCAAGACCGTCACTCGTGCGGCAGCCAAGGCTGCCGAGGTCGCGGATTTCGTCTTTGGAGACTTCGGCAACCGCGACTCCGTCAGCTACACCTACAAGGTCAGTGGCGACAGGTTCACGATCTTTGTCGCGAGAGCGGGGGGGATTCCCGAGCCGGGGGAGGCCGGCACGCTGTCATACGCCCCCGGCAAGAAGGTGACCATGGCAGGCGAGTCCGAAGCGTGTGCGCCGTGCGTGTACACCTACCGGTGGCGCCTAAGCGGCCAAAGCCTGCACCTAACCCTTGTGGGGCATGAGTCGAGTGACGGCCCGAAGGAGCTCGCTGCCACGCGTTTCGTCACCGAAGGCGTGTTCGAGAGGCAACCATGAGGTCGTTCATCCCCCTCGTCGTGGCCGTGGCGCTGTCCGCAACGGCCTGCACGAACGACGCCGACCGGGATTCCGATCCTGACCTCGACGGCGGCACCAGGGCGGCCCCACAAGTTGTCTGGCACGCCTGTGACGACGCGGTGGAAGCGACCTTCTTGTCCAAGCACCGGTGCGGCACGCTGACCGTCCCGCAGGACCGCGGTGATCCGGATCGCGGCACCCTGGACCTCCCGGTCCTTCAGACTTGGCCGGTCGGCGTGGAGCCGGAACCCGGCCTGGGCACCTCCTTCGGCGCCAACGTCGGAGACCCGGCGAACTTCACCGGCGGCGCCGCGATGGGCGCCACCCGCCTGCGTCACGTCGGCGTCCAGCTGGGCATGCGTGGCACCTTTCCCTCCACGCCGGACCTGACCTGCCCGGAGCTCGATGCGTTGTCGGACCGGGCTGCCGCGGTGCCCGATGCCGACCGCGATCTGCGATCCGCGTTCCTCGAAGGCGTACGCCGATGTGCGTCCCGCCTGCGGGCTGGGGGGATCGAGCCCGCGAACTTCGACGCCGCGGCTGCCGCCGCCGACGTCGATGACCTCCTGAGCGCCATGGGCGCTGACTCGTGGTGGATGGCAGGCTCCTACGGCACCCAGTCCCGGGTGCTCTTCAGGTACCTGCATGACTTTCCCGGCCGCCTGGACGGGGCCTTTCTGGATTCGCCTTGGTTCCCGCACACAGACGACCTGACCGGCGGCGCCCTAGGCACAAGGTCGGCGCTGGATGAGCTCTTCACGGCCTGCACCAAGGACGAACGCTGCGCTTCGCGCTACCCGGACCTCGAGGCGGCCTGGGAGCGCGCGCTGCTCCGCACTGCGCGGACGCCCCTCCAAGGGGTTGGCCGCAACCTGGACCGTGACCGGGTCCGGGTGCTGGTGGACGACGCCAAGCTCCTCCGGTTCGCCCGTTACTCACTCGGCGGCGACGGGTCCGCGAACCTCCGCTGGTTGCCGCGGATCATCACAAACGCGGCCTCCGGTCGACTGGATAACCACCTGGCCGACCTCGTCGCCAGCGACCCGCTCTTCTGCGCCGGTTACCGCCCGTTGTGCATCCAACCGGCGTCGTTCGCGTGGGGCGTGTTCTTCACTTCGCTCTGCCACGACCAGCTTCCCGGTCTCGACGAGGTGGCGCTGCGCTCTGCCGTCGACGGCGACCCCGCATACGAACAGGTCTTCGCCCGCTCGCCGTACAGGGGGGCATGCGAGGAGTGGGCGACACCGGGACAGGCGTCGCCACCGCCGCCCGATCCCGATGGCACGCCTCTGCTCTTCATTCCGGGGCAGTTCGACGCCTTCGCACGACCCGAGTGGTCCCAACAGCACGCCTCTGCGTGGGTCACGGCTTGGCTCTTCACCGCTCCGAACAACACCCACAACACCCTCGGATTCGACGAGTGCGGCCTCGGTGTACGCAACGCATGGGTAAGGACTCCAACCACACCCCCAGACCCCGGCAATTGCGCCGCGCGCCCAGAGCTGGAGTTCAAGTAGCTCGTAGACCTGGAGAGGTCGGTCGCCTGCCGAGACGAGGATCGAAACCACGCACTCGACGACAGCTCAGCGCAGTGCTGTCGACTGCGTCCTTGTGTGCGTCCCTATCGAGCTCGCCTGAGTCGATCCACACCCGTCCAGAGTCACGCTGGTGTTGGTGCTGACGTGGGAAAGCTCGACTTGCCTGGGCGTCCACTTCGCGCTAGCAGCTGCCGGGATTTCCGTCGTGCAGCTGGAAACTTGAGGGTGTTCTAACGCCGGCGCAGCCCAGTCTGCGCGGAGGGGCGTGAACAGCAGTCGTCAGCAGGATTCAGACAGCTTGACCGCCACGAGCTCGACGAGTGTCGCGACATCGGTCACCGTTCCTGCCGCAGGGCGTTGGCCGCAGACCTTCCAGTTGTAGTCGAGCATCTGGAAGCGCTCCTGCCCCGTGCCATCGGTCTGGGTGAGGAGGAAGCTGCCGCGAGCCTGGAGCCTGTTCTGGGCTTCCTGCAAATTCATTCCCACGAGGGCTGGCATGACGAACGTGTCGCTTACGGCGGCGACGGCCTTCTGCTTCCGCTTCTTCTCCTTCTTGCGCTGGGCAGCGACCGCCTGATCGTCGGCGGCCTCGTCCGATTCGGCTGCCTCTGGGTCACCCTGGTCGTCTCCCTTGCAGGAGCGGTCGACCGTGATGCGGGGTGCACTGGTGATCTCCTCGCCGGAGACCGGTTCCTGGCTGCAGACCGTCCAGTTCGACTCGTCGAGGACGCCGAACGTGCCGCCGCCGAGCACTTCGACCTCCTCGTCGAACCCAGCGCGCTCTATGTCACTAAGAGCGACATCCAGTCGCTCTCCGACGATCTCAGGCATTGACGCGGGCTCGCTGCTCGAGCACGCGGTTAGCGAGATGGTGGTCAAGGACATGACGGTGGCGCAAATGAGGCGGCGCATGAGGGACCCTCCGACGTGAAAGTGTGGCGATTCATCAACTAGTGCTGCGGAAACCTGCACGTGCAGGCGTCGGCTCCCTCGCGGGTGGAGCGTCCAGCTGCGCGTCTTCTCCTGGGTCTCAGAGGCCGATCTGGTTGACGGCGTAGACGGCCTCCTCGAGCGTGAACTGGCCGCCGTACGGGCTGGAGAGCTGTTCGATGAGGCCCTGCCGGGAGAACGACATGGTGTCGAGGTACTGCTTGGCCGCCTTGACTGCCTGCTGCTTCCAGTCGACGCCGAGCTGGCCCACGGCCCAGGTCGCGTCGGCGACCTCGAAGCCGGACCCGAAGTCCGAGGTCAGCTGGTCGATGAGGCCCTGACGGCTGAAGGCCAAGAATTCGAGATAGTCCTCGGCCGCCGAGAGCGCGTTCTCCATAGCGAGAGTGATCTTCGAGCGGCTCGGATCCAGCGGGAAGGCGTCGACGGCATCCGCGACGCGGTCGTCGTCGGAGTCCTTGCTGTAGTCGGCGTCCTTGGGGAACGCGTCCAGCTGGTCGGCGACCCGATCGCCGTCGGTGTCCTTGCTGTACTTCGCGTCCTTCGGGAAGGCGTCCTGGTAGTCGGCAACGCCGTCCTTGTCGGTGTCGATGTCGTCCTCGGTCTGGACCTTCGGATCCTCGGGACGCACGTCCTCGTCGTCGACGGTTCCGTCGCCGTCGGTGTCGACCGGCTCGGGCTCGGCGACCTGCTCGGTCTCGGTGTCGCTCTCTGACTCGGACTCCGGCTCCGACTCGGTCGAGGAGGCATCGGCGTCGGAGTCCTGAGCGGTCTCAGACGTGTCAGCGTTGGCGCTGGGAGACTCCTCGTCGGGCATGAAGCTGCCGATGATGGCGAGGGCGACGAAGACGGCGGCGGCGATCGCCCACCAGCGTCGGTACCAGGGCTTCGGGCTGCGGGCGGGCGGGACGGGAACCGCGGTCGCCGGCGAAGCAGTCGGCTGCGCTGCGGGCAGGCCGCGGGGTGTCGTGTGCTCCGACCAACCCTGGCCGTCCCACCAGCGCAGCAGGTTGTTGTCGTGCGGGTCCGGGAACCATCCGGGCGCGGTTGTACCCCTCGTCATGCGAGTTCATCTCCCCAAGGTGTGCCATCACGCGCTCCTGGCTGAACGCGGCGGCGTCAGCATTACATTGACAGGCGCCCGTTGTGTGCCGTTTCCGTCAGGAATGTCCGAACGGCCATGATCGACTGCCGCAGATGGTGCCGAAGTCGAAGTCAGAGCTCCGCGGCCCCACCGATGGCTCACTCAGCGCGTCACCCTGGAACGTCCTGGTCGAGGTTGGACACGATCTGGCTCACCGCACAGCGGTGCGGCGGCCGGGCTCGAGCCAGCCCACCCTGATGCACTGACGTCGCCTCGGGATCGTTGCGGCACCCAGCGCTGCCCTTCCCCCGAGGGTGCTCGGCACACCCCGATCCTGCGACGATGGAGACTGTTGCAGCGTGCACTCGAGGAGACTCCACCATGACCCAGACGGGACCCACCAGGCGAGCGCGCCTGACGGACGTCCCTTCGGTGTCCCCCGACCACGGGGAGAACGGGCACGGGTTCGTGTGGCGGTTCTGGATCATCGTCGTGCTGTGGGCGGCCTTGGTCGTCGTGCGGTCCGACGCGCTGGGCATCCCGGTGCGCGACCCCGAGGGACAGATGTTCCGTGGCCGGCTCACCAAGGCCCTGGTCTTCCTGGCCGTCATCGCGCTGGTCGAGGCGGTGGTCAGGGCCCGCTCACGTCGGCGGGCGCGTGACGGGTTCGTGGGTGGTGTCGCCCGGGTGCTGCGTGAGCGGTGGACCCGGCAACGCCTGCTCCTGGTGATCACCGGCCTGGTCGGCTACCACGTGGTCTACCTCGGTTACCGCAACCTCAAGAGCTGGAACGCTCTCAACCCACTGCGCGACGACGACCTGCTCGCCGTCGACCAGGCGCTCTTCCTCGGTCACAGTCCAGCGGTCCTGCTCCACACACTGCTCGGGCAGTCGTACGCCGCCGAGACCCTCGCGGTCGTCTACCGCTCGTTCACCTACGTCATCGTGCTGGGCCTGGTCGGGAGCCTGGCCCTCGTCCCGCACGTCCGCAGGGCCTACGTCTTCCTCAGCGCCGCGACGTGGGCGTGGATCCTCGGCACGCTCAGCTACTACCTGCTGCCGAGCCTGGGCCCCTACGCCGAGGTTCCCGGCGAGTTCGCGAGCCTCCAGCACACCCCGATCACCGACACCCAGGCCGAGTACCTCGTCGAGCGCGCCTTCTTCCTGGCCGACCCCTCGGCGTCCGACGCGTTCGTCAGCCTGGGGGCCTTCGCCAGCCTCCACGTCGGGTTCACCACGCTGGTCTTCCTCATGGCCCGCTACTACGGCCTGCGGCGCACCAGTCGGGTCCTCGCCGGCTACCTCGCGGCCGTGATCGTGGCGACGGTCTACTTCGGCTGGCACTACGTCGTCGACGACATCGCCGGGGTGCTGCTGGGGTTGGCAGCCGTCCAGCTCGGCAAGTGGACCGTCTTCCCGCCTGCGTGGTCAGCCCGGTCCACGCCCGGTCGCGAGGAGGCGGCGTGACGGCCGTCGAAGAAGCGTCGGTCGATCCGGCCACGCTGGTCGTCGCGTCACCTAGCGTCGCGGGCGCGGTGTGGACGAACCCCGTCGTGGTCGCCACCGGCCTCGCCGGCGTGCTGCACCTGCTCTGGTGGAAGCTGCTCGCGACGCCCGGCGGAGACATCGCCGCACAGGACGCCTGGGCGGCGTTCGCCGAGGCCCACCCGGGAAGCGCCTACGACCTCGCTTGGTACGGCGGCATGCACCCGGTCTCCTACAGCGCCATCTCGCCCTACCTGATGGCCTTCCTGGGTGTGCGGCCGACCATGGTCGTCGCCGGCACCGTGGCCGCGGCGCTCCTGGCCCTGCTCCTCGAGCGCAGTCGCCACGTGAGCAGCCCCATGCTGCCGGCGGTCTTCGGAGCCCTGGCCCTGACCGGGAACGCCGTCTCGGGCCGGGTCACCTTCGGCTTGGGGATGATGTTCGGGCTGGCCGCCCTGGTGGCGGCGTTCACCTGGTCCGCCGACCTCAGCCGTCGCCCAACCGTGCGCCGGCTGCGGATGGCGGTGATCGTCGTGCTCACCGCTCTCACGGCAGCAGCGAGCGGCGTGGCGGGCCTGATCCTGGGGCTCGTCGCGGCGGCGCTCTGGCTCACCGGCGACCGAAGGCTGTCGCTGGCGATGGGGCTTCCGCCGCTGGTGGTGGTCGTCGTCTCCGCGTGGCTGTTCCCGCTGTCGGGGGAGCAGCCGATGTCGTGGTACTCCGCCGTGCTGCCGACGGCCGCCGCGCTGACGGCCGTGCTGCTCTTCCCGCGCGAGTGGCGGATGCTGCGCGTGCTCGGCCTGGTCTACTTCCTGGCCGTCCAGCTCGCGTGGCTGGTGCCCTCGCCCGTCGGCACCAACATCAGCCGGCTCGGGCTGATCTTCGCCGGCGTCGGCCTGGTGGCCACCCTGCCGGGTCGCGACTGGGCGCGGTCGTCCGCCGCCGCCCGGCTGGGTCGCACCCTCTCGGCGGGCCTGGTGGGCGCCGCCCTGATCACCTCTGTCTCGTGGCAGGTGGGTCTCGCTGCCCGCGACGCCATCAGCACCGCTCCTCCGACCTCGCTGAGCCTCAACCTCCAGCCCCTGGTCGAGCAGCTCGAGGCGCGCGGCGCGGGGCTCGGTCGCGTCGAGGTGGTGCCGACCGCGAGCCACCGCGAGGTGGCTGCCCTCGCGCCGTACGCCAACCTGGCCCGCGGCTGGAACCGCCAGGCCGACGCCGGACGCAACCGCCTCTTCTACCGCGACGTCCCGCTGACGGCCGACGCCTACCAACGCTGGCTGCGGCGCTGGGCGGTGCGTTTCGTCGTGCTCTCCGAGGCCAAGCCCGACGTCGCCGCCGTCGAGGAGGCCGCGCTCGTCGCCGACGGACTGCCCTACCTCGACCGCGTGTGGTCCGACGACGAGTGGACCCTCTACGAAGTACGCCGGCCCAGGCCGCTCGTCTCCGAGCCGGCGGAGGTGCTGTCGTTCGACTCCGCCCTGATCACGCTCTCCACACCGGAGCCCGGGCCGATCGTGGTCCGGGTCGCCTACTCGCAGTGGCTGGGACTCCTGGACGCCGGGGGAGAGCCGTTGCCGACCGACGGGGCCGACGGTCCCGATGGGGTGCAGCTGGAGCAGCCGTGCCTCTCCGGGCTGGCCACCGACCGCGGTGTCGACAACCCGCGCGACAACTGGCTCGTGCTGCACGCCACCGAGGCCGGCGTCTACCGCATCGGCGCGCCCTACAAGATGCCGCGCGGATCCGCCTGCGCCTCCTGATCGTCAGGCGCTCCGTCCGGGCTGGTCTTCCGGGCTGGTCGTGCGGACGGCCAGCTGCTCGCACGCCCATTCGTAGTACGTGACGGGCAGCAGCTGCCCGTCCTCGTCGAACCAGCCCTGCCCGACCTCGCGGCCGCCCAGGTGCTCGTAGAAGCCGCGTGCCAGGAGGTTGGCGGACAGCACCTGGAGCCGTGCTCTGGTGCAGCCCAGCCGTATGAGCTCTGTTGCCGCAGTGCGGAGAAGAGCACTCCCGCAGCCCTCGCCGCGACGACCCGAGGCGACGTAGAGGGCGGTGATCTCCGCGGTGGATGCGGACGCGTCGTCACCCTCGCGGGCATACACGAGGCCGACAGGACGTCCTTCGTCGTCCTCGGCCACGAGGAGCACGTCGATCGGCACGTCGCGTCCTGACTGCTCCGACAGAACCTGCGCCCATCCTCGGGCGGAGACCTCCGGCGTCCACTCGGCCACCCGCTTGCGCCAGGCCTCGTCGGGCATCTGACCGTGGTGCGTCGACAGCCAGGCCGCCACCATCACCTCGCCGAGAGCAGGAGCATCGTCCGGTGCGGCTGCCCTGATCGTCACGGTCATGGTCAGTCCTTCGGCGACGCGTCGGTCGGGCGGATAAGTCCCGAAACTCAGGCGGTAACGGCGTTGCGTGCACCAGGATGCGCCCATGCCGGAGCGACGCGCCACCCGTCCGGCGCGTGGATGGCTCGGTCGCGCCACCCCCTTCGGTCGCCTCGGCCGCTGGCTCGGCTTCACGTGGGTCTTCCCCATCGGCACGATGGCGGTGCCCTTCCACCCGCTGCTCGCGCGTGTCCTGCCCTGGCTGCCCGTCGCCGTCGTGGCGTACGCCGGCGCGCTCGCCGTCGCCGGGCGCGACGGCGGAGTCTCACCTGCGTGGCTGCTGGCTGCCTACGTGGTGGTCGGGTTGCTGCTCTCCGTACCGGTGCTCCAGTACGCCTTCTTCGCGTTCCGCCTGGCCCTGCTGCAGGGGATGCTGGTCAGTGCCGCCATGGTGCTGATCGCTTCGACGTGGCGGCCGGCCGCAGCGCGCAGGGATGGGTGGTCGTGCCCGTCGCCTACGCGGCGTTCTATCTCGTCCTGCGGCTGGGCGGGCCGCTCGCGCTCAGGCGTACGGAGCGCAAGAACGCCGAGGTCGAGCCCTTGGACCCGGGACATCGGGGCGTCGAGGTCACGGGCCGGCGGACGGAGGAGACCGCACAGTGGCTGGTCGAGCACTGCGACCTGCCGCGCGTCTCGGCTGGCGGCCGCAGCCGACTGCGTGTCGACGCCGCGACGTACGCGCGGGTGGGAGAGGTCGCGGAGCAGATCGACACGGGGTACACCCGCGTCAACGGCGACGTGCTGGTCGTGCACGATCTCCAACCGGCGGCCGTGCGGGTGCACGCGCTCCGCCGGCGTGGGTGGTGGCGCCTGCTGGGCGACGACCGGGCGGAGTGGGACATCACCGACGGCGACCGAACCGGGCGGCTGGTCTCCGGCAAGGCGCACCTCGTCAGTGGGCTCCCCGTGCTCGTCTGCTTCCGCTTCTGCGCCGTCTTCGGCGGGACGAGCCGATGGATGATCGGGTTCCCACGCAAGCCTGTGGGCGGCTCCTCGACCGACGAACGGCAGGTCCTGACGCGGGTGTTCCCGCCGCTCACCGCGTCGCCGCACGTGGTGGACCCCGTCGAGGTGCTCGTTCCCTTGGAGAACGCGCTCGTGGAGAGACGGCGGCGGTACCTGAGCTTGCTCGAGGAACTGGCTGCCGAGCCCGACCTGTCGTTCCGGGACGCGCGGAGGGCGCCCGACCTGGCGTTGCTGACCCGGGTCGCGGGCGAGGTGATGGCCGGAAGCGGTGAGCGACTGTGTGACCTCGTCGACCGTGCGAAGGAGGAGCACGGTCTGCAAGTGGCCATCGCCTGTGCCCGGGCACTTGCGCGACTCCCGCTGGGGGAGTTCCGGTCCTTGACGCAGCGCCTCCTGCCCATCGTGGGCAGCCGCATCCTGAGCCTGCAGTGGACGCTCACCCCGAGCTGGACGTGCGTCCGCTGCCGCGGGGCCTGCCGCGCTTCGGCGACCAGGGCGGATTCGGGCTGCTGCCCCGGGTCCCGGACCTCTTCGCGCGGCTGGGCGAGCTCGACGATCCTCGGGTCCTCCGGGTCGTCGAGGGGCTGGCCGCGGAGGCCGGTTGGAAGCACCCGCTGACAGAGGCCAGGGACGCGTACCTGTCACGTCATCCGCGCTGACGCGCGCGGGCCGGCAGGCGACGCGGAGCGACGCGAGCAGCAGGCGAAGAACGTCGCCCGGGCTGTGCGGCCCGGGCGACGTCCGGCGTGGGTGCGGACTCGAGACTGCGCAGCGCTCAGTCGGGGATCCGCGAGTCGGGCGTGGTGGGGTGGCCGCCCACGGCCTTGTCCGCCTCGGCACCCTGGCGCTCGGCGCTGTCGGCCGACATGGGCGGGTGGTAGTCGGACTTTCCCTGACGCTCCGCCGAGTCGGCGGACATGTGCGGGAAGCCCTGGACGACAGCGGGAGCACCCGGCTGCACGTCGTCGACCTGCTCGGTCTGCGTCCCGCATGCAGCAGCGGCGAAGAACACAGACGTGACGGCGACTGCGATCCCGCAGCGGCCGATGGTGGAGTGAAACATGATGGTGTTCCTTTCGTTGGGGGACCCACTGGTTGGAAGCGGATCGCTAGGGGGACCGGTGACCGGGGCCGCAGATACGACGGCTTCGAGCGGGTCGCCGGCGGGCTAGACCAGGCGTCGGCGTACCGGCGCCAAATGGGACATCGCCCGGGCCCTCGCGGGACCCGGGCGATGCCGGAGTGGTGCGGTGGAGCCCGTCAGGGACGGGCGTCCGGCAGCCGCTTGCCCGGCGCGGCCGGGGACGGCGAGGGCAGCTGGCCCTGCTCGGCGCGACGGGCGTCGGCGTCGAGGGCACGCGGCGACTTGCCCTCGGGCTCGGCCGAGGGACCGGCGCCCGGGGCGGCCGGGGCGATGTCGGCCGCGGTCTGGCTTCCGCAAGCGGTCCCGGCGATCAGGAGCGCGGCGAGCAGAGCAGTCGCCGAGAGCCGACTGGCGATGGTGGAGCTGGACATGGTGACTTCCTTTCAGTGGATGCTCTCTGGCGAGCGATCAGTGCTGGAAGGACGGCCGGGCCACGCCGCTGATACGTCGGTGCGGAGAATGGAGTTGTCGCCCGGCGATCGGGGGAGGACTGTGGACCTGAACCTGCCTCGAGATCGCGGGCTCTGTGTATCTGGGCGACCCGTTGGCTCTCCCACTTGCATCGAGGAGGCGAAGCGGATGAGCAACCGATGCACGCAGTGGCCCGCAAGGAGGGCGGCGATGGAGCACGACAGGACCGTGGCCGAGCTGGTCTCCGCCGCGCAGGCTGGGGACGCCGAGGCCTGGAACGACCTGGTCCGGCAGCTCCTGCCGCTTGTCCGGGGAGTCATCAACCGGGTGCGGCTCTCGCCGGCCGACGCGGCCGACGTGAACCAGACCGTGTGGCTGCGGCTGGTCGAGCACCTTGACGAGCTGCGTGAGCCGCGGGCCCTGCCCGGCTGGTTGGCCACGACGGCACGCCGTGAGGCGCTCCGGATCATCGAGATGAAGAAGCGGACGACGCCTGTCGACCCGCAGGACAGCGGGATCGAGCGGATCGAGGCACCCGGTGAGATCGACGACCTGGTCCTGAAGGCGGAACGCGCGCAGGCCGTGCGCGACGGCCTGGCCGAGCTGCCGGCGCAGCGTCGACGCCTGCTGGAGCTGCTGGTCGCCGAACCTCCTCTGTCCTACGAAGAGATCAGTCAGACCCTGGGCATCCCCATCGGGAGCATCGGCCCCACCCGGGCACGAGCGCTGGCCCAGCTGCGCAACACGAAGGCCATGAGGGCCTGGTCTGGCAACACGGACGCGGCGGCCGCCGCAGGAGGAGACGGTTCCCATGTCCACGTTCGGTGACGACGACCTCGATGTCATGGCCGACCTCGTCAGTGAGGTGCTGACGCCCGACCCCGACGTGCCGCCCGACTGGGAGGAGGCTGCGTTCGCGGCGTACACCTGGCGCACGGTGGACCAGGAGCTGCTCGCCCTGAGCTATGACTCGATGGCCGCCGGTGCCGGGGCGGTCCGCGGTGACGGCGGACGCGTCCTCGAGTTCACCGGCGGTGGCTTCAGCCTCGAGGTCGAGCTGAGCGACCAGCAGATCGTCGGTCGCCTGGCCGGCGACGCTGCCGGGAACGTCGACTTCGAGGCCGCCGACGGCAGGGTCCGGTCGGCGACGCCCGACACGTCCGGCTTCTTCACCCTGACCGGCGAGGACCACGGACTCGTGCGCTTCGCCGTGCGCAGCGGACCGACCCGCTTCGTCACCGAGTGGATCGTGCTCTGACAGCACTCCTACTGCGGGACCTGCAGCGCCTTCACCATGATCGGCGCCGCACCGGCGACGCTGGCGGGGCTGGGGACGTCGTGCGTCTTCGCCAGGACGTCATCCTTGGCCGCCATGACATCGTCGTCGCCTCGCCTGCCCAGCTCGGCAGCGACCAGTCCGGCCACCATGGGCGCCGAGAAGGACGTGCCGCTCCAGCGCGCCAGACCCGTCGTGAAGTAGCGCCGCTGGCCGGGATGCGGTGGCTCGCGGGTGGTGTAGCGGCCGGTCGGGAACGCGTTGACGATGCGATGGCCGACGGCGTAGACCTCGGCGGACCTGCCGAAGTTCGAGAACGAAGACACCTCGCCGTCCCGGTCCAACGACCCGACGCCCAGGGCCCAGTCGAACGACGCCGGCCAGAAGTCATCGACGACCCCTTCGTTGCCCGCGGCGGCCACCAGGAGGCAGGCGTTGTCCAGCGGGCTCAGCCGCTTGTCGAAGAACCGCTCGAAGCTCAACAGCGGACGGTTCTTCCGCGTCGTGCTGCCCGCGGACAGGTTGATGATGTGCGGGTTGTGGAGCGCAAGCGCCTGGCCGAGCTGCTTGACCATCTTCGACTCGCGGATCGCTCCCGTCTTCGTGAGAAACCCTTCGACCCGGACGTCGGCCGCGGGCGCGAAGCACTTGACCACGCCTGCGACGAACGTGCCGTGGCCGGCGTACTTGCGCACGACCTCTCCGTTGTAGTTCTCGCGGTCACCGTCGACGCCGGCCAACCAGGGGGTGTCTTGATCGAGTGCCGCCGGCGGGTGCCACCCCGTGTCGACGACGCTCACGGTTACGCCGGCGCCGAACGACGGGTTGTCCTGTGGCGGGTAGGGCGCTGTCGCCTGCGTGACCTCAGGCTCGACGGCAGGGCAGATCCTGCCGCCACCGACTGGGCACATGTGGAGCCAGTGGTCGGGCTGGGCGACGAACTTGCGCATGTGCTCTTCGTTGTTCTGGTCGATCTCGTCAGGGATGTCCAGCTCGGCGTCGATGAGGTCGAGCGCGTCGAGGACCCTCGGCTCGTTGCCGTCCTTGCGGGCTTTCGGCAGCGGGAACCGCACCAGGTCGAGCGCCATGAGCTCGGGGTCGCTGGTCGGGTCCGGAGGGTCGTCCACGACGAACAACTTGTCCAGGGCCTCGTTGACGTCACCCTCGCTCCCGACCCGCACCAGGAATCCGGTCGGGTCGTAGAGGAACCGGAAGTCGGCGAGGTCGTGGGTCTCGTTGCCCAGAGCGTCTCCGCCGTACCACTCCAGCCGGCGCGGGTGCTGGGCGGTCAGGATCTTCAGCTGTGCGGCGAGACGCAGTCTCGCCTCGGCCCTCAGCTCTTCATCAGTCGACATCGCCGTCTCCCTCCCCTGAGATGACCACCCTCAAGCAGGCTAGACCTGCGAGACGATGCGGGAAAGACTTAAGTAGGGGGGCTGTGTGAGCGAAGGCGAGCAAGGCGCAGCAGCAGCGCTCCTCGACCTTGCGCTGGATGACCCGAAGGTCGCCGCGCTCAGGGCGCGTACGTTGATTGCAGCAACGTCGGATCCCTGGTGGGCCTCGGTCGGGCATCACGCACTCGGACTGGCGCTGCGGACGGCCGGGGACCTTCCGGAGGCCGTTGCCGAGCTCCGCAAGGGGTTGCGACTGGCCGCCCGCTCCGGGGACGTCGACAGGGCCGCCGATGTCCGCGCCTCCCTGGGTGTCACCCTGATCTCCCAAGGGCACACCGTCCGGGGACTCGCCTTGCTGGACGCCGCCATCGAGCAGACGGAGGACCGCTCGCTGGCGGCGAAAGCGTTGATGCGACGAGGGGCTTGCCTCGCCTGGATCTTGGGACGGCATCACGCTGGGTTGGCCGACCTGAGTGCGGCCCTCCGCGTCTTCGGCGAGCTGGGGGACCAGGTCTGGGAAGCCCGCACTCGAGGCTTCCTCGGGCTCATGCACCTCGGGGTGGGTGACGTCGCAACCGCCGAGGCGCAGACCACGTTGGCCCGCGAGCGGTTCGTCCGGCTCGACCGCGGCGCGGAAGCGGCGCTCATGCTCCTCAATCGAGGCGTGATCGCCTACGTCAAGGGTGACGTGACCGCGTCCCTGACGCTCTTCGATCTATGCGAGGAGGAGTTCAACGAGCACGACGTAGACCCCACCTTGCTGGTGATCGAGCGGTCGACCGCCCTGCTCATCGCCGGGTTGGCGGCCGAGGCCGTGGTCGTCGTGGACGACCAGCTGCGCCGCGGAGCGAGCGTCCCCGTAGAGCGGGCCGAGCTCCGGCTCCGATTGGCCAAGGCCTGTTTGGCGGTGGGTGACCACGAGCGTGCCGCGACGGAGGCCCTAACGGCATCGCGCTTCTTCCGGCGGTCCGGTGGCGACTGGTTCACCCACCAAGCCGAGCTGGTGGGGCTGCTCGCTCGCGAGCGAGCCGGCGTCATGCACGGCTCCTTGACCCGAGCCGCGGCCCGGACCGCAGCCGCACTCGAGGAGGACCGGTCGGACGAGGCGGTCATCGGCTGGCTACTCGCGGCGAGAACCGCTGCCGGTCGCGACCCCACGGCTCGCGCGGAGCACCTGGCTCGGGCGGCGACGTACAGGACGCATCCCACCGCGTTGGTCAAGGCAGGCGCGTGGCTTGCTCGTGCCCTCGACCGTCAAAGCCGGGGCGACCGGCGGGGAGTGCTGGTCGCCTGCGGTCGCGGGCTCGCTGAGCTCGACCGGCACCGCGCCACGCTCGGCAGCTCAGAGCTCAGGGCGCTGGCGAGCGGACACGGGGCAGAGCTGGCCGCTCTCGCCCTGGCCACGGCCGTCGACGGCCCGGCCCGCCGACTTCTCCGGTGGAGCGAGCGCTGGCGGGCGACGTCGCTGGCGCAGCCGCCCGTCCGGCCGCCGGAGGACGATGACCTCGCCACCGGACTCGCGGCCCTGCGGGACAACGGGCGACGCCTCCAGCTCGCGCGGTCGGACGCGGCAGACACCGCACGACTGGAGCGGGACCGCGCCCGGCTCGAGGACCAGGTCCGTCGGCTGACACGGCGTACTGCGGGGGCGGGACTCGCCGTCGACAGTCGCCTGGACGTCGATCGTCTGGTCGCCGAGACCGGCGACGCCGCCTTCGTCGAGCTCGTGGAGATCGAGGGCGAGCTGCACGCCGTGGTCGCCACCCGCGGTCGAGTGCGGACTCAGCACGTGGGTCCGGTCGCCGAGGCCGAGCGGGCGGCCGAGTTCGCCCGCTACGGCCTTCGTCAGGCGGCGCGTGGGCGGCCGGCGCCGCTGGCCGAAGCCGGAGTCCGTCTCCAGGCGGCTCTGCTCGGGCCCAAGGTGGCCCGCTGGGTGGCGGACCGGCCGATCGTCGTGTCGCCGACATCGGCTCTGCACGCCGCCCCGTGGGGACTCCTGCCGGTGCTCGCCTGCGTGCCGCACTCCGTCGTACCCTCCGGGAGGCTGTGGCTCATGGCGCTCGAGCGAGCGCAGTCTTCTGATGCAGAGGACCGTGTCGTGTTCGTCTCCGGGCCGGGACTCACGACGGGCGGGGCCGAGATCGACGTGGTCGCGCCGCACCACCCGGCCGCCGTCGTCCTGCGTCACGAAGCCGCGACGGTCGACGCGACCCTCGAGGCTCTCGACGGCGCGACCCTCGCGCACGTGGCCGCGCACGGGCACTTCCGCGCCGAGTCGCCGCTCTTCTCCTCGCTCGACCTCGCCGACGGGCCGTTGCTGGTGCACGACTTCGAACGGATGGGAGCACCGCCTCTTCGGGTGCTGCTGTCCGCGTGCGACTCCGGCGTGCTCGCGCCGGTGGGCGCCGGCGAGCTGCTCGGCCTGGTGGCCGCCCTGCTGGCGGTCGGCACCGCCGGCGTCGTCGCCAGCGTGGCCGTGGTGAACGACGAGGCCACCGTCAGCGTGATGGTCGATGCCCACGCCGGGCTCGAAGCGGGCGACGACCTGGCAGGTGCGCTGCTCCGCGCCCGTTCTGCCGCCGGAGGCGATCCCGTCCGCGAGGGCGCGGCCGCGGCCTTCCTCGCGTTGGGGGTATGAACGAGCCAGATGGGCCGGAGCCACGAGACGAGGGCCGAGGTGGTTGAGGCTTTCTGACGCTCGCGAGCGGTGATCCGGAGGGGGTGCGGGCGGGGTGGTGCGGGCGGGGTGGGTCCGTCAGTCTGGGGTGATGGCACCCACCCGTGTCGAGGTCGAGCGCGCCTACGTCGTCGTGGCGTGTGTCGACACGCTGCTCGCCGCCGGCCTGGGGCCGCGCCGGGCCAGGTGGCTGACCAAGCCCGCGCTGGTGCCGCTGCTGGCCGCCGGGCTCGTCGCGGAGCCGTCGAGCCCGGGGCCGACCGGGGCCGGGCGTCGATCCTGCCCGGGGCCGTCTTGTTCGTGGTGTCGGACGGGTTGATCGGTCTAAAGATGTTCGTCCTGCGCCGACCTCGGCCAGGCCTCGACGGTGCCGTGATGGCGACCTACACCGCCGCCCAGTGGGGCATCCGCCGAGGATGGACGACGGAGGCGGCGCCGGCGTAGGCGCGCCGCAACGTCCAAGGGGTCGGGACCTTCTGCCCTGTCGGAACGTCCGTCGCGGCGAGAGGCTGGACCCCACGAGGAGGCGGATGACCGGTGACCGGAGCGCGACAGGAACAGCAGGCGTCCAGCGGGCGCGTCGTCGTAGGCGTGCACGGGTCGGCCTCCAGCATGGACGCCCTGCGTTGGGCGGCCAAGATCGCGCGTGACCGGGGGTGGGAGCTGGAGATCGTCGCCGTCTGGCCGGACGCGGACGAGGTGTTCATCCGCGATGTCCCCGGTCGCTACATGGTGGCGCGGGGTGCGGCGATGGCCGCACTGAATCGCGCAGTCGCCGCCGTCCTGGAGTACGACCCTGGGGTCAGCACCTTCCTGATGAACTCCCGCCCTGCCCAGGCTCTGCTGGCCCGCGGCCATGAAGCCGACCTCGTCGTCGTCGGCGCCGGACGCCCGCAGGCCGAGCGCGATCGAAGGGCGGTCGGCGACGAGCTCGCGGCGCGCTCGTGCCCGGTCCTCGTCGTCAGCAGCGACTTGGCAGCCCGCGACGAGGCAGCCGAGGACGCCCCGCAGCTGCGGGCCGAACCGCGCACGGGCGGTGAGCGCGCCCGTCACGGCCGCAGGAGTCGCGCCGGCCGCAACGCCCCGTTGGTCGGCTCGAACCAGTGACCGAGCGCCCAACCGAGGGCCCGACCGATGGCAGAGCCAGTCCCACGACGGGTGCGCGGCGTCGTCCGGTGCACGCTCCGCCGCGCTGGTTCGTGCACGCCTTCTGGCACGCGCACCGTTGGGTGGTCCGGGTGTCGCGGGGCCGGGTCGGTCTCTGGCGAGCCGGGTCGAAGCGGTGGGGGACGTTGCGGCTCACCACCACCGGCCGGTACAGCGGCCGTCCCCGCGACGTGCTGCTGGGCTACTTCGAGGACGCTGACCACCTCGTCACGCTGGCCATGAACGGGTGGGGTGCGCCGGAGCCCGCCTGGTGGCTCAACCTTCAAGCCCGCCCCGAGGCGGTCGCGCTGACGCGCGACGGGCTGGTGCGCGTGCACGCCCGAGCGGCGGAGGGTGCGGAGCGCGACCGGCTGTGGTCGCGCTGGGCGGAGATCGACGACCGGTTGGACGAGTACGCCGCACTCAGGCCGCGACCCACCGCCGTCGTGGTCCTCGAGCCACGCGCTCCCGGGGTCTGAGGGAGTCAGGCCACCTCGCCTGGCGCGGGCTCCAGCATGCCGAGGACGTGCCCCTCCGGGTCCGCGAACATCGCGAAGCGTCCGACACCGGGCACGGTCATGGGGCCGATGACCTCCTTGCCGCCGAGCTCGATCGCGTGCTCGACGGCCTGCTCGAGGTCCTCGACCTGCACGTAGAAGGTGAGGTAGGACGGCACCTCGTCGGCGACCTGGAGGATCCCTCCTCCGATGCCGCTGTGCCCGTCCGGGACCAGCCAGTACTCCGGACCGGCCGGCACGACCTCCCACCCGAACATCTCCCGCAGGAAACTCCCCAGTGCGGGCGCGTTGCGCGCCCCGATCTCCCAGTGCACCACCGGGCTGTGCGTCGTCATCTCCGATCTCCTCCTCGTGCAACGTCACGTCTCGCCGGCCTCGCGCCGCTCACGGCTCGAGACACGCCGGGATCGAGTCGGTGTTGCCCGTGGGGCTGCCCGTCGTCCCGTCCGGGGCGAGGACCTTCACCCAGTCGACGCTGGCGAACTGCCTCAGCGTCGGCATGATCTCGCCGGCGACGGTGACGGTGGACCCGTCGCTGCTGCAACCGCCCGTCAGACGCACACGGGCGATGCGGTCCGCGATCCCCAGGTCGTCATAGCTGGTCGCATGTGAACGCAACAGCCGCAGCCCGTCTGCGTGCTCGCGCGGCACCGGTCCCGCGAAGAGCCGGTCCATCACGCCCGTGGCGGGCGACCCGGGCAGCACCGGGCGCTTCGTGGCGACGAAGAAGGGCTCCTCGTTGGCCAGGTAGGCGTCGCGGTCGAAGAAATAGACCTCGCGGTCGACCGTGCGGAACGCCGCCCGGACGTCGAGGACGACCCGGCTTGGGTTCTCCCGGGACGAGACCCGGAACCGGGTCCGCCTGGCCAGGCCGACGCCGTACGTCGTCACAGCCTCGAAGTCGCCCGCCCGCACCGTCGTCATGACGTTGGGGAGCGCGTACGCCGTGCGCGCGGCGACGGTCTCGCCGCTGTCGTCGTGGGCCTGGGCGTCCGAGAACCGCACGCGCAGGACCGCCTGCCCGGCGATCCGGACCGGAAGCCCTGAGCCGTCGCCGACCAGCCGGTCGACGTAGCGCGCCGAGACGTGCTCGGGGAGGCCGCCGTCGAAGCGGAACACGACCCGGTCGTGGCCGCGGCGGTGTGAGGCCGTGATCGACACGACCGTCGGTGTCTCAGGCGACGCGCTCGCGCGCACCGGGGACACCGCGGCGTCGACGGGGGCCGGCGGCAGCGCCAGCAGCGCCGCCGACAGGGCCGACGTCAGGGCCGACGTCAGGGCCAACGTCAGGGCCAGGGACACGGCCGGGCCGAGTCGGTGCTTCCTCATGAGTCACCACCCGGGTGTCCAGGTCGAGTTCGGGGTCGGTTTCGGGGCCGGTTCTGGGGGCGTCCGGTCGCGGTACTGCTCCGAGCGCAGTTAGCGCCGCAGCGCCGCGGTCACGGCGGCGGCGGACGACCCGGCTCTCGACGACGCGACGGTCGTCACCGCCTCACGGGCAGCCCTCAGGTTCTCCCACCTCGACGTGTCGGCCATCCTGCTCACCTCCACCGCTCTCGTTCGCTGTGGAGGGACGAGGATACTGACGGACCGTCTCGTCGAAGAGGATGACTCCTCCGATGTGCTCGTCGAGGCCGTCTGTGGTGAACAGCATCTCGCGGTAGTCACGTCGCACCGGTTCGGTCGACTCCACGTCGATGGCCGCCAGTCGCTTGGCCATCGTGGGGGTGCTCTCGTCGGCGGCCAGCACTCCCTTGCCGGGCGCGACCAGCGCGCGAGCGTTCGTCACCATGGCCTCGATGTCCATGGTCGTCGCCTATTCGGTGCCGTAGTCGGGCAGCGGGAGGAGCGCGAGGGGGCAGCCGTCCACCTGGTCCCTGCGCAGCGTCACCTTCAGCGGAGCCGAGGGAGGGCCAGGTGTGTGGCCAGGTGTGTGGCCAGGTGTGTGGCCAGGTGTGTGGGGAGGTGTGTGAGCGGAGTGGTCGGCCACCACGAACAACGTGGCCGCGTCG
This sequence comes from Nocardioides bigeumensis, assembly GCF_039531755.1. Taxonomy (NCBI): domain Bacteria; kingdom Bacillati; phylum Actinomycetota; class Actinomycetes; order Propionibacteriales; family Nocardioidaceae; genus Nocardioides; species Nocardioides bigeumensis. The sequence continues at coordinate 242,343 of NZ_BAAAQQ010000007.1, read as the reverse complement.
GACCAGCGGTCCACGATCTCCCCGATGGCCTCCTCGCTGGCGCAACACTCGCGCCCCACGAGGTGGTCGTGGTCGTAGATGCGCACCTCGAGGTCGGATGCCTGGGTGTCGTCCATGGTTGCGGTCATCGCCGTGCTCCTCGGTCTTGTCTGGTTCCAGCCTCGCCGCCCGCTGTGCGTCCGGTCAGGGCTGAACGTCCCGTGGCGCGGGGCCGAGGGTCCCGGGCGCCACGTGGCGGTGGGCTGGTGTCGGTGGGCTGGTGTCGGTGGGCATGGTGTCCAAGGCCCTCCGGGCAGGCGACCTTGTCCTCTGCTCCTACGGCGTCGGCCGCGCGAGGCTGGAGGTGGTGAAAGGAGGTGCCCCATGAGGCTCAAGGTGAAGGACCTGGTCGCCACCACGCTGGTGGCGGCCGTCGCCGTGCCCTACGTCGGCTACCTCGTCCGTGGCGAGATGCCGTTCATCGAGGACGCTCGCGGGATGTCGGCCGTAGGGCTGGCTCTCGGTGGTCTGGCGTACTGGGTGATCGCGCGCGGTGACCGGCTCGCAGGATTCGGCCTCGTCGCGACCTACGCGGCCGTGGTCAGCCTGCTCGCGGGATTCGTCGCGCTGCTGTTCGCGGAGTTCGCCGCCGCTGAGGCGCTGCTGGCCATCTTCATGGTCACGATCGTGGTCGTCCTGGCCATGAAGCTCAGCGAGCACGCGGGCGCCGTGCACTGGCACGGCACCACGGGGGCGGCCCGCTAGGGCCGTCCGCACCCTGACGGGTCGGGACCGGTGTCACCGGGACCGACCCGTCTCGCTGCGCCCAGCAGGCGTGCGGCGGGCGACGCGGGCCGCGACGAACCCGACGACGCCGACGGCCAGGGAGGCGGCCAGGTCGGCGACCGGCAGGGTCGTGGTGCCGAGGAGGGTGTGCAGCACCGGCAAGTAGACACCGGCCACCGACAGCGACAGGGAACCCGCGACGGCGGCGGGCAGGAGGGGGTTCGCTCGCGTCAGGAAGGAGGAGCGCAGCCCGAGCGCGACCCCGAGCTGGAGGCTCGTGAGGGCGACGAAGACCAGGCTCTGCCAGGCGCGGTCGGCGCCCTGCGCCCAGACCCCCAGTCCGAGGGTGGCCACCGCCAGGACGGCGCTCAGCGCGAGGACCCGCTCCCAGAGACCGCCGCCGAGGACGCTGTGTCCCGGAGGACGCGGGGGTCTGCGCATCTGGGCGGGGTCCGCAGGCTCCGCGCCGAGGGCGACGCCGGTGAGGCCGTGCGTGAGCAGGTTGACCCAGAGGATCTGCGCGGCGAGGAGCGGCACGGCCAACCCCACGAACGGCCCGAGGAGCATGACCAGGATCTCCGCGGCGCCTCCGGCCATGGCGAAGAGCAGGAACCTGCGGATGTTGGTGTAGACCCGGCGACCCTCCTCGACCGCCGCGACGACGGTGTCGAGGTTGTCGTCCGCGAGCACCAGGTCGGCGGCCTGACGGGCGACCTCGGTGCCTCGATGCCCCATCGCGACGCCGATGTCGGCGCTGCGCAGGGCGGGTCCGTCGTTGACGCCGTCACCGGTCATGGCGACGACCGCACCGCGGTCCTGCCAGGCGCGCACGATGTCGAGCTTCTGCTCCGGGGTGCAGCGGGCGAACACCCGCACGGTGGTGAGGTCCGGCACGGAGCCGGCGGAGATCTCGGGGCCCGTCGCGACCGACCCGGTCGCGGCTGCCTCGACGTCGGTGAGCAGGCCGACGCGGGTGGCGACGGCCAAGGCTGTGGCCGGGTGGTCGCCGGTGATCAGGATGGGATGGATCCCGGCGGCCTTGCACGAGGCGAGGGTGTCGCGAGCGGCTCGCTTCACCGGGTCGCGCATCGAGACCAGGCCGAGGAGCCGGTGCTCGGCCTGCTCCCAGTCCCGCCCGTTCAGGACCTCGGCGGAGGTGACGGCCAGGACCCGTGCTCCCAGCGCGGCCCAGGTCTCGGCCCGGGCCCCGGCCTCTGCCCAGGCCGCGCGGTCGGCTCCCTGTCCGTGCCGAGCGCGCAGTGCCTCCACGGATCCCTTGCTCACGACCAACATGGCCTCCGGGGACTCGCCGCCGAGCCGATGGGTCGTGGTCATCTGCTGGTCCGCGGAGTCGAAGGGCACCTCGGCGACGCGTGGCCACGTCTTCTCCAGGTCCCCGCGGAACAGGCCGGCACCTGCGGCGACGAGCAGCAGTGCCACCTCGGTGGGGTCGCCGAGACCGCTCCAGGGCGAGCCCGCCCCTGCCGGTGGTACCAGCGACGCGTCGTTGCACAGCGCCGAGGCCCGGAGCAGCTCGGCGACGTCGGGGGCTTGGTCCAGGTCGATCGACCCGTCCTCGCCGAGCAGCACCGGGCCGCGCCCAGGCGTCCACAGGGCGTCGACCGCCATCCGCGCCTGCGTCAGCGTGCCCGTCTTGTCGGTCGCCAGCACCGTGACGGAACCGAGCGTCTCCACCGCGGGGAGGCGCCTGATCAGGGCGTGCCGGGCCACCATGCGCCGAGCGCCCAGCGCCAGGCTCAGGGTCACGACGGCGGGGAGGGACTCCGGCACGGCGGCGACCGCGAGGCTGACGGCGGTGACCAGCATGGCCTCGAGGGGCTGGCCGCGCAGCAGCCCCAGCACGAGCACCAGCGCGCACATCGCGACGGCCACGATCGCCAGCCAGCGGCCGAGCTCTGCGAGCCGTCGCTGGAGAGGAGTGGGCTGCACCCGGGTGTCCGTCAGCTCGGCGATGCGCCCGAGCCCGCTCGCGGCACCGGTGCGACGCACGACCGCGACCGCCCGGCCCTTCACGACCACGCTCCCGGACGCCAGCTCGTCGGCCGACTCGTGCGGGTCGGCGGAGTGGAGGCCGTCGGGCGCGAACTTCGCGACCGCGACGGACTCGCCCGTCAGGGCCGACTCGTCGACCAGGAGGCTCGTCGCCTCGAGCAGCTCGCAGTCGGCTGGGACGATGTCGCCCTCACCCAGCAGCACCACGTCGTCGGCGACCAGCTCAGCGGACGGCACGGACGTGACGGTGCCGTCGCGCAGCGCCCTGGCCGACGCGCTGGTCAGCTGGGCGAGAGCGGTGATCGCGCGGTCGGCCTTCAGCTCCTGAGCGACCCCCACGGTGGTGTTGGCGAGCACGACGAGGGCGATGACCGCCGCGTCGCTGAGGTCGCCCGTGATCACGGTCAGCGCGAAAGCAGCGATCAGGACGAGCACGAGCGGGTCGCGCAGCTGGGCGCCGATGCTCGACCAGACCGAGAGCCGGCGGCGGCGTACCACCTCGTTGGCCCCCGAGGTCGCCAGCCGACGCTGAGCCTCGGCGGTGCTCAACCCCGGCCCGGCCCGGTCCGATGTCTCTCGTGGTCCCGGAGGAAGGGGCGGCGACGCAGGTCCGACCTGCGGCCTCACCGACGTTCCCGCTCGTTCTGGCGCCGGGCCAGCTCGATCCCGGCGTCCCAGCCGGGAGCTCGCCCGCCGCCAGGTGGATCACCGGGGTCGATGCCGGAGCAGGCCAGCAGCCAGGCTACGACGGAGTTGGAGTTCCACATCTCCCCGGTGCGCAGCTGGTCGCGTCCCCACACCGGCGTGGGGCACTGGGCGACCAGGGCCAGCAGCTGCAGTGCGGCTCGAGGGTCGTCGCTGAGGTGCGTCGGCCCCGAGACCGCGTAGTCCTGGTCGGGGATCACCCCGTGGGGCCAGCGGCGGATCTCGTAGCGAAACCAACGGCTCGAACCGAGAGGCGTGGCACCGACCGCGCCGGTGCCCATGATGCTGCGCGCGTCCGGGGCCGGGCGAGACCAGGCCGGGGCGACCTCGATCACGAAAGCCACGTCCTCGACGACGACCCTGAGTGCGCTGTGGAAGAGCGCCGCGGCGGGCCGGTGCTGGCGCCAGGCGCTGAGAGCCTCGTACAGAAGCCCGCTCGCGTGCACGACGGGGGAGCCGCCGGCGCCCAGCGGGATCCACCACAGCTGCACGTCCGCGGTCCACGTGCGCAGATCGTCCCGGTCGAGAGGTGCGCCGAGGCCGGGAGCGGGTCCCGTGACGCCGTCTCGGAGCAGGGCCGACCGCACGGGTCAGCCCTCGGTCCGGGGATGTCCTCCGACGAGCCGGGCGAGCTCGACGAGGCGGGTCGTGTACCCCCACTCGTTGTCGTACCAGCCGAAGACCTTGACCAGGCGGCCGGATGCTTGGGTGAGAGGGGCGTCGATGACGCAGGAGAAGGGATCGCCGATCACGTCGACGGAGACGAAGGGCTGGTCCTCGACGCGGAGCCGGCCGTGCAGGTCGCCGCCGGCCGCGGCCACGCGGAACGCTTCGTTGACCTCCTCCGCGGTGACGTCGCGATCGAGGAGAGCCGCGAGGTCGACAAGTGAACCGTCGACCACGGGTACGCGGAGCGCCAGGCCGTCGAGCCGACCCGCCACGTCGGGGACGACTAGGCCGACGGCCGCAGCGGCTCCAGTGGTCGTGGGCACGATGTTCACGGCCGCGGAACGGGCGCGACGCGGGTCCTTGTGCGGGCCGTCCAGGAGGTTCTGGTCACCGGTGTAGGCGTGCACGGTGGTCATGAACCCCTGCTGGACCCCGAACGCGTCGTGCAGCACCTTGACCATGGGCGCCACGCAGTTGGTGGTGCACGACGCGTTGGACACGACATCGTGGACAGCGGGGTCGTAGACGTGGTCGTTGATGCCCATCACGATCGTGACGTCCACCCCCTTGCCGGGGGCGGAGATGACGACCTTGCGGGCGCCCGCCTCGATGTGCCCTCCTGCTGTCTCACCGGACCGGAACCTGCCGGTGCAGTCGACAACGACGTCGACGGCCAGCTCGCCCCACGGAAGCTCGGCCGGAGTCGCCTGTTGGTACGCCGGGATCTTGTGACCGTCGATGATGAGGTAGCCGTCCTCGACGCGGATGTCTGCCGGGAAGGGCCCGAAGGTGCTGTCCCGACGGAGCAGGTGTGCGGTCGTCGTCAGGTCGGTGAGGTCGTTGACCGCCACGATCTCGATGTCGTCGTTGCCGGTCACTGCCTGCCGGAGGAAGGCGCGGCCGATCCTGCCCAGGCCGTTGATGGCGATCCTCATCTTCGTGTCCTTCCGTGTCGTGGCTCGTCTGTTTCAAGGATCTGGAGAACGGCTCTCCGCGAGCAGGGCCGCAGGTCCTGCCCGCCCGGGACTTGGGTCCTCGCCGCGCTCGTCCAAGACATGCCGACAAGACATGCCGACAAGACATGCCGACAGGACATGTGACCGGACATGCCACCGGACATGCCGAGACGGCGACCGACTCGGGGAGGTCGATCGCCGCTCGGAGTGTCGTGCGCTACCGGGTCAGCGGAGCGCTGCGTACTTGCGGACGAGGTGGGTCTTGGCCCAGGCCTTGCCGAAGCCCCACGTGTCGCCGGCCAGGGTGAAGAACAGGACGGTCATCGCGATGGCACCGATGAGGTGGTCGTCGAAGACCGGGTTGTTCTCGGGCACCATGACCGCGCCGTACATGAACAGGTACATGACGAACCCGGAGATCGCGCCGATCCTCATCCCGACACCGAGGGTGAGGGTGAGGCCGATGCCGAGGAGGCCGAGCATGAACAGCCAGTCGACGATCGCGTAGCCGGCGAGGTTGTTGTAGAAGCTCGCGAAGGGCGAGTCCGGGTTGACGCCGAAGGTGAGGAAGCCCTCGGTTGGGCTGCCGCCGTTGATCCAGGCCGCGTCGCCGAACCGGTCGAGGACGCCTTCCTGGTTGTAGCCGGTGTGGTAGCCCAGGGCCAGCAGCTTGTCGAAGAAGGCCCACAGGAACGTGAGCCCGAAGCCGATGCGGAGCGCGGCCAGGGCCATGCGGGCCGGGCCGCTCGTGACGATCTCGTCCTCGACGTGAACGTCGGTGACGCTCGGGACGGGGCGGTGCAGCGTGGTCATTTGAGATCCCTCCCTTTCGAGGAGCGTGGTGTATCTGTTGTTGGCAAGACCACGATCTCGCTGGGGGGTGCCTCCTCGGCAGGGTCGGAGTGACTGCCTCGGGCGGACGTTGGTCCCGAGTCCTCGTGACCGCAGACCCCTCGGGCACGTCAGGGCGCCGTGGGGACTTCGGGAACGACGACGACCGAGCAGGAGCTGTGCTCCAGGATCGAGATCGCGGTCCCGCCGACGAGCTGCCCGCGCCGGCCGTCGTGGCGACCTACGACCAGCAGGTCCATGCGACCAGCCAGGCTGGTCAGCGCCTGGTCAGGGCGGCCGCGGGCGAGGTGGACGGTGGTGTGGACGTCGGGGTGGTCCTCCCGCAGGCCTGCGATCGTCTCGGCGACCTGGAGTCGCTCCTCGTCGACGTCCTGGAGCGCGTCACCGCTGACCAGGTGGGGCCCCGTTGCGGTGGCCTCCAGCTCGGACCGGCTGTGGACGATCGTCAGCGGGAGCCGATGGCTGGATGCGAGACGGAAGGCGACCTCGAGCGTGCTGCGTGAGTGTGCGGTGGCGCCGATGCCGACCAGGACCCCCTGCCGTACGACGCCGACCCGCCTCGGCCGGTGCACCGCGACGGGGCAGGCAGCACGCTCGGCGACCACGACGCCGACCGAGCCGAGGAGCAGACGGCCCACAGGGCCGCGTCCGTGCGAGCCCACGACGACGAGGGACGCACGTCTCGACAGCCCGACGAGGAGCTCGGCCGCATCCTCGATCCCCACGAACCTCTCGATCCGCACGTCGTCGCCTGCGCGTCTCCGAGCGCGCTCGTAGCCGTGCTCGAGGGCGTCCTCACCCACCTTGACCAGCTTGTCGCGCAGCTGCTCGGCGTCGAGGACGGTGCGCTCGGCCCAGGCAGGGCCGGAGGCGTGCGCCAGGACCAAGGGCCGTCCCTGGGCCCGTGCGTGGTCGATCGCCCAGTCCAGGACGATGTCCGTCAAGATCGCGTCGACCCCGACGACGACGGCGCCGTACGGCACCAGCGAGGGATTGGTGACGACGGGGTGGTGCTGCTCGCGCGCGTGAGTGGTCATGGCTGGTCGCCTCGCAGGTCGATGGAGTCTTCCGTCCGAGCCTCTTGCCCTCCGGCCGTGGTGGTCAGGGCCGGCGGTCCCCGCCGATGGGGGCCTTGGTCCCGCGCGCAGCATCCTGATGACGAAGGTCCCGTGGGTGATCTGCCCGAAGGCCCTGCCCGGCCATGGCCAGCCGACGGACAGTGTCGGAAGGCGGTCGCACCGGCGCCAGGACCGACCCCAGGACTTAGGAGAAGACCATGTCGAAACGCGATTCGGCTCACGTCGTCGTGGCGGTGGACGGCACCCCGGGCAGCGCAGGGGCACTGCGCTACGGGATCCAGGAGGCGATCCTCCGAGGGGTCGGACTCCGGCTGGTCCACGTGAGTCCGGGCTACTCGGCGCTCGCGAGCGTCGACGTCTCCCTCGACATGGTCGAGCTCCCCAGGATCGGCAACGACATCCTCGGCCGGGCGGCCGAGCAGGTGCGCGAGGCCGATCCGGACGTGTTCGTGGAGCGGATGCTCGTCCGGGGCCACCGAGTCGCGGAGATCGTGGACGCCGCCGTCGACGCCGATCTGCTGGTGGTGGGCCGCGAGTCCCAGCAGGGAGTGGAGAGGCTGATGTTCGGTGCCGTGACCGCGAGCGTCGTCGCGCGCAGCCACGTCGACGTCGTCGTCGTCGATCCGACGTGGCAGGCCCGGGCCCGGGTCGGTGACTGGCACGGTCGCCTGGTGGCCGCGGTCAAGAGCCAGGAGCACGCCGACGCGCTCCTCGCGGACGCGTTCGCGGTCGCGACCGAGCGCCACCTCGACCTGGTGGTCCTGCACGCATGGGAGCTTCCCGACGCCTACCTCGACCTCATCGAGCAGCGCACCGAGGGTGCACGCTGGCGCGTCGAGGCGACCGAGCAGCTCGAGCAGATCCTGGCCACCTGGCGCAGCCGGTATCCCTTCGTCAAGGTGGAGGTGCGGGTCAAGCACGGTCATCCTGCGTCCAGGATCGTCGAGGCCGGCGAGAGCGCAGACCTCCTCATGCTGTTCCGCACACCGCACCGGGTGCCGTTGTGGCACCTCGGCACCACCGCTCGATCCGTCATCGCCCACAGCAGCACACCGGTGCACCTGGTCTGCCCGGCCAGGACGCGAGGGCAGCGCGACCACGCGGACGAGGTCCTGCTGCACGGGCACCAGCCGGTGCGCGCCGCCGGCGACTGGGGCTGACGGATCAGACGCCGTCCCGGCGATGCTTGCCGGGCGATGGTCCGGTGTCGGCTGCGGGTGAGCGACCGAGCGTGACCGCCATCAGCCTGTCGACCAGGCGGGTGACCTCGACAGCGGTCTGCTCCAGCGGCATGCCCAGCTGCTCAGCCGTCTGAGCGTTCGTGAGGCCGCGCAGGACGCACTCGGCCAGCGCGGCCTCACGCTCTGTCGGTGCGGGTTGCCATCGCTCGAGGTCTGCCCGGAGCCGGCGGCGTAGCCTCGCGACCTCGTCCGGGTCCATCAGGGGCTTCTCTGCTCCCACGCGACGGATTGCCGCGGCGATGTCGGAGCTGTGCGCCAGCTTGATGACGTAGCCGGCGGCGCCGGCGAGCAGCGACCTGGAGCCTGAGGTCGAGCACCATGACGTCGACGCTGAGGCCGGGGATCTCTCGCACCGCCATTCGGGCGGAGGCGGTGTCACCGACGACGTTGATGTCGTCCGCCATGACCAGGAGGTCGCGCAGGCCGCGACGCACGATGTCGTGGTCGTCCACGAGGTAGACCCGCAGCGACCTCGGCATGTAGCCCGGCATCCTGCAGTTCTACTCCCCGGCCACGCGGTCGTACTACTCCGACCGGGTCGCCGTGCCTCGCATCGCCGTCTCAGGAGCCCGAGCGACCAGGTGCCACCGGCACCGTCTCGGCGAGGGTCCGGGCCCATGTGGTCGCGCGGGTGATCTCGTCGGGCTCCAGAGGCCCCTTGACGTCGGTGACGAGGAAGACGCCCGGCGAACCGTGGGGGCGAAGCCCCCGGCGGCGCAGGAGGCTGATCATGGCGCGGTCGGCGGCCCAGCGCAGGTGGCGGACCTTGGTGGCCCTCGTGTCGAAGACGGCCACCGCGGGTGGACTGCCGTCCCAGGAGAGGTCCAGCAGCCAGTCCCTCATGCCGATGCGCGTCCGCTCGGACGGCGCGCCCTGCTTGACCGCGTCAGCGCGGGTGCTGTGCCGGCTCAGCGAGAACGCGTGCGTCGGTGCGCCGAGGACCACGAGGTCGTAGCCGAGGCGCAGCCGCTCCGGCGCCCAGACGACATTGTGGACATCGACCTCGAAGCCTGACTCACGCAAGCCGTCGGCGACGGCCTGCGCGACGCGCTCGGTGTTGCCGAACATCGACTCGTAGACGACGAGAGCTTGGGGACGGTTGGTGGTGGTCATGGCTCCTCACATTCAGCGTGGGAATTCAGCGTGGTTGTCGGGTTGGGTTGGATCGTCACGGGAACATCGGGTGGTCCCCGCCACCGAGCGCGAACGGCAGGACGACGAGGAATGCCAGCAGTGCGAACACCGCCAGGAACAGGACGCGGTCGCGGTGGTCTGCCCACTGCTTTCGACACCAGTCGGTCCAACCGGCGGCATGCTTGCCGGGTCGGGGAGTGGGCTGCGGCCGGGTCATGTGCGGAGCCCTCACAGCTCGAAGACCAGCCGCGCGCGCGCCCGTCCGGCGAGGACGTCGGCGACGGCCTCGTTGACGTCGTCGAGCTTGCGGGTCTCCGCCACCACGCGGGTGCGGCCCCGAGCGTGAAGGTCGAAGACCTCGGTGAGGTCCTGGCGGGTCCCGACGATCGAGCCGATGACCGAGATGCCCTTCAGCACCGTCGGGAAGATCGGGAGGGCCATGGGTCCGTCGGACTCGGGAGGCAGACCGACGCACACGAGACGTCCCCCACGGCGCAGTGACGCGAACGCCTGCTCGAACGCCGCGGGGATGACGGCCAGGACGACGGCGACGTCGGCACCGCCGAGGGCCTCGATGGCTGCCACGGGGTCGGTGGCGCTGGCGTCCACCACGTGGTCGGCGCCCAGCTCGGTCGCGAGCGCCAGCTTGTCCGGGTCGACGTCGACGGCGATGACGCTGCCGCCGACCAGGTGCGCGTACTGGACGGCCAGGTGGCCGAGACCGCCGACGCCGAAGACGGCGACCTTCTCGGCGGGGCGGATGCGGGCGACCTTGATGGCCTTGTACGTCGTCACGCCGGCGCAGGTCAGGGGGGCCGCGTCGACGGGGTCGATGCCGTCGGGAACCGGGACGACGTAGTCCGCGTCGGCGAGCGCGTACTCCGCGAACGAGCCGTCCACCGAGTAGCCGGTGTTGCGCTGCTGCAGGCAGAGCGTCTCCCAGCCGCTGATGCAGTAGTCGCAGTGGCCGCACGCGTGGCCGAGCCAGGGGATCGCGACGCGGTCGCCCACGCTGCGCACCTCGACGCCGTGGCCGACGGCCTCCACGATGCCGACGCCCTCGTGACCGGGCACGAAGGGTGGCTGCGGCTTGACCGGCCAGTCGCCGTGCGCGGCGTGGATGTCGGTGTGGCACAGGCCGCTGGCCTCGATGCGCACGAGCACCTGCCCCGCACCCGGCTCGGGCGTGGGCCGGTCCTGGATCTGCAGGGGTTCGGTGAAGCTGGTGACGACAGCGGCCTTCATGACGGGTTCCTCTCGGTTGTGGACCGGCTCAGGCTGGGAACGACCGCGACGGGGCAGTCGGAGCTCTCGACGACGGACACGGCGGTGGCCCTCGAGAGGCGGCGGGGCGGACCCTCACGCCCGACGACGAGCAGGTGCATCCGCGCGCCCAAGGACGTGAGGCATTCCTCGGGCCGGCCGCGTGCGACCAGCACCCGCGCGCGCACGTCGGGGTGCTCCTCGGCGAGTCCGGCCATCGCCTCCGCAACCTGCAGCCGCTCGCTCTCCAGGCGCAGCAGGGCGGCGCCGGTGACCAGGTGCGGTGTGTTGACCATGGCCTCGGAGTCCCACACGGCGTGGATGACGGTCAGCGGCCAGCCGCGCAGCGACGCCGCGTCGTACGCGAAGGCGAGCGTGTGAGGGGAGTGGCCAGTGGCGCTGCTTCCCACCGCGACCCCGTGGCGGACGAGGCCGGGATGGGCGTGCGGGCGGTGCACGATCACCGGACAGGCCGCCTGCTTGGAGACCCCGACGCTCACGGAGCCCAGGACGGTGCTCCGGATCGCGCCGCGCCCCCGCGACCCCAGCACGATCGCGCAGGCTCCGGACGACAACGTGACGAGCAGCTCCGTGGGGTCGCCCTCGGCGACGTGCCGGTGGAGGTCGAGCGAGGGTCCGGCACGGTGCCGGACATGCGCCGTGGCGTCATCGAGCAGGCGGGCGCTCTCGGCGCGTGCCACCGAGCGCGATCCCTCAGGGTCGAGCGCGTGCACCAGCACCAGCGGCCGCCCTCGCAAGAGCGCTTCGTCGACGGCCCAGTCGAGCGCTGCGGTCGCGCCGGTGAGCTCGTCGAGCCCGGCGACGACGGCCCCGGGGGGAACGAGCGCGCCGGCGGAGCGTCCTTCGGTGTGGGCGTGAGTGGTCACGGCGGGTTCTCGCTGGGCTGGTTGTCGTCGGGCCTGTTGGGGACGAGCCCGCTGGTCACGACGAGCGCTCGTGAGACGACTTGCCGATGACGACGACGGGCGTGTCGGTGTGGTCGAGGACCGCTCGCGACACAGGGCCGAGGTGGCTGCCCTGGGGCAGCACGTGACGTCGCCTCCCGATCACCAGGACGTCGCACATCGCCGCGGCGTCGAGGATGGCCTCCAACGGAGGCGCGTGCCGGATCTCCTCGGTCACCTCGGTCCCAGGCTGGAGCCGCGCGAACTCCCGCAGGATGGGGTTCAGCCACTGGCGCACCTCGCCCGCACGCTCCTTGCGATAGGCCTCGTCGACGACCACCAGGTCGTAGCCGCTGTTCAGCCACCAGGCGTGCAGGAGATGGACGGCGGCTCCGCGGGCGCCGGCCTCGTCGCCGGCGGCGCAGAGCAGCGCGAGCGCGTCGTCAGGATCCTGGACCGCCACCGTGACGACTCCGCGCAGGTCCCGTGGTCGCCAGTTCTCGGCGACCGACACGACCGGTCCGTGGGCGCGTGCAGCGACGGCGTTGACCAGCGAGCCGGAGAAGGCCCGGTGGACGGGACCCAGCATGCGGTGCTGGAGCACGACGAGCGCTGCCTTGTCGGAGAGGTCGACCAACGCGTCGACGGGCTCGTTCTCGCCGTCGAGCTCACCCGAGACCTGGACTGCGCCCTGAGCGAGTCCGCGGGCGTGGGCGACCGCCTGTTCGAGAGCGTGTTCCGCCTGCTCGAACACGCGGCCGTGGGTCTGGTTGGTGAGGATGGCCCCGGGCGTGCCGAACGCGTGCACGAGGTGGAGCGGCAGCTGGCGCGTCCGGGCTTCCTCCACGGCCCAGCGGATCGCGGACGTGGTGTTGCTGGCAGCGATTCCGACGACGACCGCTCCGGTGGGTCGGGTCGTGGTGCCGATGGTGCTCACAGCGGACCTCCTGGGGTCTCGACGGGGTTGGGGACGACGACCACGGTGGTGGTGCTGCGCTCGAGCACGGCGGTGGTCGTGGAGAAGTGGAAGAGGTGCGTCTGGTGGGGCGCCGGTCGGCCGAGGACCAAGAGCTCGTAGTGACTGGACGCGTTGGCGAGCGTGTCGTCGACGAGCCCGACGGCGACGCGCAGCTTGGCGTTGACGTCGGGGTACTTCTCGCGGAGGCCGGCCACCGACTCTGACACCAGCCGCTGCGCCTCGTCCTCCCAGAGGTCGAGGTCGCGGCTGACGCCGCCGACCTCGTAGACGCAGTGCAGGACGGTCAGGTCACCGTCGCGCTCCGAGGCCAGCTGGAAGGCCATCTCCACGGCGGGTGCGTTCGCGGCCGTGCCGTCCACGCCGACCAGGACCCCGCGCCTCTCCGCAGTGGCGCCTACGGGGCGGCAGATCACCACCGGGCACGCGGCTCGCTTGCTCGTCCAGACGCTGACCGAGCCCAACATGCTGGTCACGGGACCGCGGCCCCGCGAGCCGAGCACCACCAGGTGGGCGCTCATGGCTGCTTCGACGAGGGCCTCGCGCGGATCGAGCTGGGTGAGGGCACCGGCGACGTCGAGGTCGGGCCAGCGGTCGCGGGCGTAGAGGACGCGGTCGTTCAAGAACGCCTGCGCGGCGTCGTGGACGGCCTGCACGATGAGGTGCGGGTCCACCCCACCGCCCATGGGGGACAGCCCGACGGCTTGTCGGGCAGGCAGGATGGCGGCGCTGTGCAGCAGGACGAGTCGACGGTGCTGCCGCCCGGCCTCGACCGCCGCCCACTCGAGAGCGCGTTCGCTGTGGCCGGAGCCGTCGAGGCCGACGACGACGGCGCCCGTGTAGGTGCTGGACGACTGGCTGGTCATGCGTCCAGCCTCGCGTCGGGTCTCGTCAGGGCCCACGGGCCATGGGCCCGACTGCTCGGGACCTAGGGCCCTGCTCGTCGACGGGACGCCCCACGTCAGGACCGTCCCGGACGGGTACGTGGCCCGAGGAGCGGGCGGTGGACCGTCGACTTCGAGGTGGACTCCGTCGACCTCGCGCGCTGGACGCGGAGGATGAGCTTGCCGAAGAAGCGCGTCAGCGGCGGGGCCGGGTTCGAATCACGCTAGGGACGAGGAGACGGGATCCCCCACGGCTCGACGTACCGACGTGGAGGGACCTTGGTCCGGCCGACGTCACGGCCGCAGGACTTCCTCCAGGGGACGCCGTGGGCTCCGCGGCAGGGTGGACCGGCTGATCGGCTGCCAGCCGATGCGCAGGAGGAGCTGAGGGACCGCCACTGTCTCCAGCACGTCGTGCTGCAGGGCGAGCCGCGTCTCGGGCACCTCGAGCGGTTGGCTGAGCGGGACCACCGAGAGCCCGTCCGCGGCCGCGCCGAGCCACACTGCTGCCATGGCCTCGCCCGTGGCCAGCCAGGAGCGGGCGTCGTCGCCCATCGTCGCGATCACCAGCAGCGCGTCCGACCCGCCGAGGTCGCGGTCGACGTCCTCGAGCGTCCCGTCCGGGAATCGCGACGGGAGGTCACCCGAGGACTGCGACGGGGGCAGCACGTCGAGGTGGACCCCGTCCGGCTGCCCGAGACGCTTGCCGTCGACCCACGACTCGAGCTCCGCGCGTACCCGTGGGTCACGGGCCTGCAGCGCGTGGGCGCGGGACACCAGGAGTTCCACCCGGTAGCGGTCGCTGACGTCGTCCAGAGGGATGGCGCGGACGCCGTAGGGCGTCGCGAGCCGTCCCAGCGCCGCCAGCCGCGTCGGCGGCACCGGCCACGAGGTGAACCGGCGCCGGTCCGTGCGTCGCTCCTCGATGACGCGCAACCGGTCCTCGTCGGGCGTGCCCTGCGGTGCCGGGTGCACGGTGATCCGGGCCAGGGGGCCGGGCGGATCGCCTTCCGGAAGCCGTTCGATCTCGGTGCGCAGGCCGAGGGACGTGGCAGCGACCTCGGCCTGGTGGAGGGCGGCACCACAGCTGATGACCATGTTGCGGCCCTCGGGGTCGGCGACCAGCAGCTGCCGGTCGGGATCCGCGTGCAGCTCCAGCACGTTCTGCCGGACCCGCCACCACCAGGGCTGGGTGTTGTGCACGCTGGGCGCGAGCGACGCCAGCTCGACCACCTTGTGCAGCGTGGACGTGAGGCCCGAGACCGGCGGCGCGCTCATCGGCCGGCTCCGTGACGACCGGCCTGGTCGGCTGCGCTCGTGGAGACGTGCACCGAGAGGACGCCGGGCACTGTCCGGGCCAGGGCCACGGCGAGGCGTTCCTGGCGGTCCTCGCCGCGCCCGGAGATGTGGAGCACACCGTCGCAGGCCTCGACGTACCAGTCCCGCAGGCCGGCGCGCACGAGCAGGTCGTCGACCTCGCCCGCGAGCTCATCGTCCGCGCGGGCGATCGCGCGCACGACGTCGGCGCGGCTGAGGATGCCGACCACCCGGTCGGTGGGGTCGACGACGGGGAGGCTCTTCACCCCCGAGGTGAGAAAGAGCTCGATCGCGTCGGCCACGTCGGAGACCTCGCGCACCGTCAGCACATGAGGAGTCATGACCTCGTCGACGTACTTCGGCGGGTCCAGGGCCCCTCTGGGGCCGTCGAGGTGGTGACCCCGGGGCGGGGCCGCCCGCTCGCGGAGCAGGTCGAGCTCGCTGACGATCCCCTCGACCCGGCCGGTCCGCGTCGTCACCGGCAGCGCTGTCACGTCGTGCGCCGCCATCAACCGCAGCGCCGTCTGTGCGCTCGTCCGGCGCGACACCGTCACCGGGCTGCTGGTCATGAGCTGTCGGACGAGCATCGAGTGGTTCCTCCGGTCGGACGGTCGTGGGTCTGGGTCCCACGGTCTCCCAGCAGCCCGAGCCCGAGCAGGGACCAAGGTCCCGGGCCAGCAGGCACAAGAGCATGTCTCGGCGCGCCGGATTTGTCGTTAGGGTTCGGGCATGGGCACAGATGATCAGCCGGAAGCGGGCGGTCCCATCCGGGTGTTCCTCCTCGACGACCACGAGATCGTGCGCCGCGGCATCCGTGAGCTCCTCGAGAGCGAGGGCGACATCGAGGTCGTGGGGGAGTCCGGACTGGCACAGGAGGCCACCCGCCGCATCCCCGCGCTGCGCCCGGACGTCGCGATCCTCGACGGCCGGCTCCCGGACGGCTCAGGCATCGACGTGTGCCGTGACGTCCGTTCGCTCGATCCGTCCATCAAGGCCGTCATCCTGACGTCGTACGACGACGACGACGCGCTCTTCGCCGCGATCATGGCCGGCGCCTCCGGCTACGTGCTCAAGCAGGTGCGCGGCAACGACTTCGTCGACACCGTCCGCCGGGTAGCCGCTGGTCAGTCCATGCTCGACCCCTCCGTGACGGCGCAGGTGCTCGAGCGCATCCGCAACGGCCCACCGGAGGACAAGCTGCGCGCCACGCTCACCGAGCAGGAGCACAAGATCCTCGAGCTCATCGGCGAGGGGCTCACCAACCGGCAGATCGCCGAACGGATGTACCTCGCCGAGAAGACCGTGAAGAACTACGTGTCCGCACTACTGGCCAAGCTCGGCCTGTCGAGCCGCACGCAAGCGGCGATCTACGCCACCAAGCACAACCCCTCGTGACCAGTCCCGGTCCAGGGGAGAATGCCGCTCCCGCGCGCCCCGGAGCGCACGCGGCGAACGGCGAGCCACTCGCCTCCGCTGAGTTCGACCAGCTGCTGCGCGAGGTGCTGCGCCGCGTCGACAGGGCCCTGGACGAGCAGGAGCGCCTCCAGCTCCTCCTCGACGCCGTCGTCGCCATGGCTGCCGACCTCTCGCTGGACGGGGTCCTGTCCCGCATCGTCACCATCGCCGGCACCCTGGTCGACGCGAGGTATGCGGCGCTCGGCGTGCTCAGCAGCGGCGACGCGCGCCGACTCCGGACGTTCGTGCACCACGGCATGCCCGACGAGGTCGTGGTGAAGATCGGCGACCTTCCCGAGGGTCACGGCTTGCTCGGTCTCATCATCGACCGGCCCGAGCCGCTGCGCCTGCATGAGATCGCGGCGCACCCGGCGTCGTACGGCTTCCCGCCGAACCATCCGCCGATGAGCTCGTTCCTGGGTGTGCCCGTGCGCATCCGGGACCAGGTCTTCGGCAACCTCTACCTGACCGAGAAGGAGGGCGGAGGCGACTTCACCGAGGCCGACGAGGCGATCGTGGTCGCCCTGGCGGCCGCGGCGGGTGTGGCGATCGAGAACGCGCGGCTCTACGAGGAGTCCGAGCGCCGTCAGCGCTGGCTCGTCGCGACGGCCGAGATCACCGCCGAACTGCTAGATCCCGGTGAGGAGGAGGACGCTCTGCAGCTCATCGCCGACCGCGCGCGCGAGGTCGCGGGGGCCGACGTGGCCTGGATCGTCGCGGGACCGAGCGTGGACGACCTGGTACTGCGGGTGGTCTCGGGAGCAGAGGTGCACATCGAGCAGCTGAGGGAGCTGCCGATCGCGGGGTCGCTGTCGCGCTGGGTCTCCGAGGAGGCAAGGGCGACCGTCGTCCCCGACCTCGTCGCGGACGACCGGGCGCTCAAACCCGACGCGCCGACCGGTTGGCCGCGGCTCGGGCCGGGCATCCTGGTGCCGCTGACGGGTGACACCCGCGGGGTCCTCGGACTGGGGTGGGTCCCGGCCAATGCCGAGTCCGTCCACGACGTGGTGCTCGAGCTGCCCTCCGCGTTCGCGGAGCAGGTCGGACTGGCCCTCCAGCTCGCGCGGGCTCGGAGGGGCCAGCAGCGCCTGGCCGTCTTCGAGGACCGCGACCGGATCGGCCGGGACCTCCACGACCTCGTGATCCAGCGCCTGTTCGCGACGGGCCTGCAGCTGCAGGGCCTGGCCAGGCTCGTGGAGCAGCCCCAGGTGGCCGAACGCCTGGAGCAGGCGGTCGACGACCTCGACGACACCATCAAGGACATCCGCCGCACCATCTTCTCCCTCGGGGCGCTGGAGACCTCCGACGACGTGCAGTCGGAGGTGAGCCGGATCGTCGACCGCTCCGGAACGGCGATGAAGCTGCGGCCGAGCCTGCGGTTCGAAGGGCCGGTGCGCAGCCTGACCCACACCGACGTCACCGCAGACCTGCTGGCGGTCCTGAGCGAGGCCCTGACCAACGCCAACCGGCACTCCCAGGCGACTGCCGTCGACGTGGTGGTGTCCGTCGACGACGACGTGGTGCTGATCGTCACCGACGACGGCGTCGGCATGCAGCCCGGTGCCACCGAGAGCGGTGTGGCCAACATGCGACAGCGGGCTCGTCGGCACGGCGGCGACCTGGTCGTGCGGTCGGTCCCGGGGGAGGGCACGTCCGTCGAGTGGCGCGTGCCCCGGCACTCCCGCTGAGCCAGGTCATCTCCGCGAGGGGGCAAGTCCGCAGGGAGCCGGCGGACCATGGTCCGAGACTGACGAAGGTGCATGCTGGGGGACGAGGACCGAAGGTCCCGTGTGAGCGGGACCCCGGACCCTGAGGAGCCGACCAAGCGGCGCGCCACGGTTGCCTGGTGCCACCACGAGCCGATGCCGCTGCCCTGCCCACGACCGTTGTCCCTGGAGGACCGATGACCTCGACGATCGAACCGCCCGACCCGGAGGACGGCCGGCTCCGCCTTCTCGATGCATGGTGGCGCGCCGCCAACTACCTGAGCGTCGGCCAGATCTACCTGCTCGACGACCCGCTGCTGCGACGCCCCCTGGAGGCGGCGGACATCAAACCCCGCCTGCTCGGCCACTGGGGCACCACGCCAGGGCTCAACCTGCTGTGGGCGCACCTCAACCGGCTGATCACCGAACGAGACGTGGACGCGATCTTCCTCGCCGGGCCCGGCCACGGAGGCCCGGCGGCGGTGGCGAACGCGTGGCTCGAGGGCACCTACTCCGAGGTCTACCCGGCCGTCGGTGACGACGAGGAGGGGATGCAGCGGCTGTTCCGGCAGTTCTCGTTCCCCGGCGGGATCCCCAGCCACGTGGCGCCCGAGACACCGGGATCGATCCACGAGGGCGGCGAGCTCGGCTACGTGCTCTCCCACGCGTACGGCGCCGCCATGGACAACCCCGACCTGCTGGTCGCGGCGGTGGTCGGAGACGGCGAGTTCGAGACCGGACCGTTGGCGGCGTCCTGGCACGCCAACAAGTTCGTGGACCCTGTCCACGACGGTGCCGTCCTGCCGATCCTCCACTTGAACGGCTACAAGATCGCCAACCCGACGGTCCCGGCGAGGATCGAGCGGGACGAGCTCGAGAGCCTGCTGCGCGGCTACGGCCACGAGGTGCTCACGGTCGAGGGCGACGACCCGATGACGGTGCACGCCCAGCTGCTCGCGGCCCTGGACACCGCGCACGACCGCATCACCGCGATCCAGACGGCGGCCCGCCAGGACGGCGACACGGCCCGGCGCCCGTGGCCCATGATCCTGCTGGTCACGCCGAAGGGCTGGACGGGTCCGCACGAGGTGGACGGCGTCCTTGTCGAAGGCACCTGGCGTGCCCACCAGGTTCCCCTCGCGGGCACCCGCGAGAACCCCGAGCACAGGGCCCAGCTGGAGAGCTGGTTGCGGTCCTACCGCCCTGAGGAGCTCTTCGACGCCGAGGGCCGCCTCGTCCCCGAGCTGAAGGACCTGGCGCCGCGCGGGAAGCGACGGATGAGCGCCAACCCGCACGCCAACGGCGGCCTGCTCCGCCGGCCGCTCGACCTGCCCGACTTCAGAGCCGCAGCGGTCGAGGTACCGACCCCGGGTGGTTCCGTGCACGAGGCAACCCGGGTGCTCGGCCAGTGGCTGGTCGACGTCGTGCGCCGCAACCCCGAGACGTTCCGTCTCTTCGGCCCTGACGAAACCGCGTCCAACCGGCTGGACGCGGTGTACGAGGTCACGGACAAGGTCTTCGCCGGCACCATCCTCGACTCCGACGAGCACCTCGCGAGCAGCGGACGGGTGCTGGAGATCCTCTCCGAGCACACCTGCCAGGGCTGGCTCGAGGGCTACCTGCTGACCGGCCGGCACGGCCTGTTCAGCTGCTACGAGGCGTTCATCCACCTCGTCGACTCGATGCTCAACCAGCACGCGAAGTGGCTCAAGACGACGCGCGAGCTCGAGTGGCGCCCTCCGATCGCCTCGCTGAACTACCTCCTGACCTCGCACGTGTGGCGTCAGGACCACAACGGCTTCTCCCACCAGGACCCCGGCTTCATCGACCACGTCGTCAACAAGAAGGCCGAGGTCGTGCGGGTCTACCTCCCGCCCGACACGAACACGCTGCTGTCGACCATGCGCCACTGCCTGGCGAGCGTCCACTACGTGAACGTCGTCGTCGCCGGCAAGCAGCCGTCGTACGACTGGCTCACCGCCGACGAAGCAGACCTGCACTGCGCCCGTGGACTGGGCATCTGGGACTGGGCGTCCTCCGGTGGGGACGAGCCGGACGTCGTGCTCGCGTGCGCCGGTGACGTGCCGACGTTGGAGACCCTGGCCGCGGTGTCGCTGCTCCGGACGCACCTGCCCGAGCTGAAGGTCCGCGTGGTCAACGTCGTGGACCTGATGCGGCTCCAGGACGACCAGGAGCACCCGCACGGCCTGCCGCACCGGGAGTTCGACACGATCTTCACCTCCGACAAGCCCGTCGTCTTCGCCTACCACGGCTACCCCTGGCTCATCCACCGGCTGACCTATCGGCGCACCAACCACTCGAACATCCACGTGCGCGGCTACAAGGAGGAAGGGACGACCACCACGCCGTTCGACATGGTGATGATGAACGACCTCGACCGCTATCACCTGGTGATGGACGTCATCGACCAGGTGCCGAGCCTGGGGTCGCGGGCGGCCCGGGTCCGCCAGCTCATGGTCGACACCCGCCGCCGCGCGCGTGCGTGGACCCGCGAGCACGGCGACGACATCCCGGAGGTGCGCGACTGGTCGTGGCTCGACAGCGTCGAGCCGGACTCTCAGGCGTCGCCGTCCTCGACCGCGGCCCTCGACGACCAGCCCTGAGGGGTCTGCGGGTCCGCGGTCCTGCCCACCCGGGACGTTCGCCCCTGATCCTCGCCCGGCGAGCGCTGTGATGCTCGCCGTGACGGAAGGATCGGTGACATGGACACCTGGCAGAGCGGGCGGCTGGTCGAGCTGGACGAGGACGAGTGCTGGGAGCTCCTCGCCAGCAGGGTCGTGGGACGCGTCGCCTACGACGACGGCAGCGGCCCCGTGGTCCTGCCACTCAACTACCAAGCCGTCGACGGGCGCATCCGGGTGCGCACCGCACCCCACTCCGTCTTGGGGCTGCGGGTGCGCGACCGCCGGGTCGCCTTCGAGGTCGACGACGTCGACGAGTTCCGTTCATCCGGCTGGAGCGTGCTCGTCCGCGGTCGCGCGAGCATCGTGGACGTCGACCTGCACGGTCGCGCGGAGGGGCCGCGGACCTGGGTGTCCGGCAACCGTTCCCTCGTGCTCGAGATCGATGCGGACGAGGTCACCGGGCGACGCCTGATGGGGTCTTGATCACCTCACGCCGTCCGTGATCACCGGGCGTCCTCGAGAGGTGGCAGTGCGCGCCGGGTCGCCGGTGCACCCCGTCGTCGAGCCAACGGCCGCATCCCGGGACGCCCGAGCGCTCCCGCGTGTGCACGACCGCGACAGCGGCGGCGGCCACGACGGCGCCCAGCCAGCCCAGGGCGAGGTCGCCCAGGGTGTCGGCGTACGCGGTGGTCCGTTCGGGCGACCGGGTGACGAACGCGACGAACTCGTAGAGCTCCCAGGTGAGCGCGGCGCTGGTCCCGAACGCGATGCTGCGCTCGAGGAGGCAGATCGTGCTCGTCTGGTCGTCGGTCGTCAGCAGCAGCGAGCGCCGCGCTGAGCAGCGCGACGTTCACGAGGTGCACCCCGTCGTCGAACCACAGCCGGCGGTCGTAGAGGTCCAAGCGGTTGCCGAGGACGTCGGTGAAGCACGTGATCGTGACGAAGGTGTCGGGTATCCACGGACAGGCGTGACGTTGCCCCCCGGTGAGGAACCACACGACGGGGACGGTGAGCGACCAGAGGGGGTAGGTGACGGCCCTCGCCACGGGTGCCTTGCCGGCCATGTTGCCCCAGTCGGGGTCCAGCACGGCCAGCACGAGGGAGACCGCGAGCCCCGACTTCGCCGCCAGGTCGGCGGCCGCCCACCAGCGCACGGTTTGCGTCCGGTGACCGGCTTGGACGAGCGCCGCGCCTCCGGGCTCGCAGGGCCGACCGACGACGTCGCCATGACACCACCCTCCTGCCGACCCGGACCGGGCGCCCGGGCCACACGGCCCCGAAGCCGGTGACCAAGGCCCCGCACCGAGGTGCGCGCACCTGGGACGGACCGTCGCCACCGTAGGGCCGCGTTGGACCGGGACCTTCGGCTCCCCGCATCGGGACCTCGTGATCAGGGCAAGGGCGTCGAGGGTTGGCAGCCTGGGTGCATGGGCGACGCGAGCACACGGACGGTGGCCGTCTACCTCGTCGACGCGCACGACCTGGTGCGGGAGGGGACGCGCGCGATCCTGGAGAGGGAGCCCGACATCAAGGTGGCCGGCGAGCAGCGCGACGCCGCGGAAGTCGTTCGCCTGGTTGCTGCCTGTCACCCCGACGTGGTCGTCGTCGGCGTGGGCGACGAGGCGGACGTCGGGCTGGAGGTGTGCCAGGCCCTGTCGACCGCGTTGCCCCGCATCCCGTGCCTCGTCGTCGGCCACCACCGGCCGTCGAAGCTCGTGGTCGCCGCGATCCAGGCCGGCGCGAAAGGCTACGTGCTCGACGAGAGTCGCTCCGGTGACGTGGTCGCCGCCGTCCGCAGGCTGGCCCAGGGGTTGTCGTCGCTCGACCCTGTCATCACCTCCCGGGTCCTGACCCACCTGCGCGGGGGTTCGGAGGCCCGGCCCGCGACGAGTGTCCTCTCGGCCACCGAGCGAAAGGTGCTCGAGCTGATCGGCCTCGGTCTCACCAACCGTGAGATCGCCGTCCGCGTCCAGCTGCCGCCGGCAGCGGTCAAGAAGCACGTGGCCAGCATCTTCACGAAGCTGGACGTGCGTCGTCGTACCCAGGCCGCCGTGGTGGCGGCGCGCGAGCTCGGAGCGGGCTGAGTGCGTCCCGGTCTTCGGATGGAGGATGCTCGAGAGGGTTACGCGGTGCGCTGCAGCGCCTGCTCGACAGCGATCGCGGCGACTCGCTCGGACAGCACCCTGCGGGCGATGCCCTCACACGCTGGCACGCGCCTCTCGGGCACCACCGAGCGACCGAGGATCCGGTTGGCGTCCTGCACCGCGACCATCACCTGGCCAGGGGGGAGCGCACCGCGGTACTCCAGGATGAGGCGACGAGTCAGGTCGCGCAGCTCGACGTGGATCCGCGAGTGGAAAGGCATCGAGGCGGGTGCCATCGGCCCGCCGTGACGTGGCGTTCGACCCTGGCCCGGGACATCGCGGCGGTCCTAGCGTGAAGGCGAAGGAGGTCGACATGGACACCATCACCAGCACGGACACCGAGACCCTGCGGGAGGCAGCACTCCGCTCCCTGAAGAAGCGGCGCGACTTCCGCACGCACCTGATGACCTACGTCCTCGTCAACGCCGCCCTCGTGGCGGTGTGGGCGATCACGATGCCCGGAGGGTTCTTCTGGCCGGTCTTCCCACTGGTCTTCTGGGGCATAGGGGTCGCGCTCAACGCCTGGGACGCGTACGTCGCCGGCGACATCACCGAGGAGCAGATCGAGCGCGAGGTCCAGCGTCTCCAGCACCGCCGCTGAGACCACGCAGACACCACGTCGAGCCCGGGCTGAGCCGGGGACGGTGTCGGGCCCAAAGGCCCGCCCGCACCGGGCCGCCGGGCCCTGGCGGGTGCCTGGGTGCGCCGGAACGCTGAGAGGAACCCACGAGAGAGGCGCATGCCATGAGCACAGGCAGGGACCCCGTCCTGGTGGCCGTAGACGGCACCTGGGGGAGCACAGGAGCGATCTCCTTCGCAGCCGACGAGGCGCACCGAAGGGGGGTCGCGCTCGTCGTTGCGCACGTCGCGCCAGCGGTCGTGCCGTTCCTGCCTGTGCTGCCGATGTCGGAGGACGAGGTCGCGTCAGTCGGCCAGCAGACGCTCGACGACGCGGCCTCCGCGGTGCGCGAGCGGCGCCCCGAGCTGGACGTGAGCACCTTGCTCCGCATCGGCTCGCGTGTGCGTCACCTGGTCGAGCTCGCCGAGACGAGCTCTCTTGTCGTCCTCGGCCGCGACCTGTCCGTGCCGCTCGAGCGCGTCCTCACGGGCTCGGTCAGCACCCGCGTGACCGCTCGCGCCGCACGGCCGTGCGTCGTCGTGCCCGCCGCCTGGAAGGCGCTCGGACCTGACGAGCCCCGGCAGGTCGTCGCCGGGCTGGGATCGGTCCACGGCGCCGACGCCGTCCTCTCGGAGGCGTTCTCCGTGGCGGAGTCGACGGGGGCGGCACTTCGCGTGATGCACACCTGGCACGTGCCAGACGCGTACGGCGAGCTCATCCTCGCCAGCCGTGACGGTGACGCCCTGCTGGCCACGGTCCGAGAGCGCTTCGACGCCCTGCTCGCGCCCTGGCGGTCGCGGCACCCGCAGGTGGACGTCGCCCTGGACGTGGAGCCGGGACGCCCGGTCCACGTGCTGATGGCGGCCTCACGCGGAGCCGAGCGCCTGGTCATCGGCCGGACGACGCCCGGTTCCAGGTCGAGAGGGCTGGGCTCGCTCGGGCTCGGCTCGACGGCCCACGCGCTGATCCTGTCGGCGCCGTCCCCCGTCGTCGTGGTGCCGCACGACGAGGTCGCGCACGACGACGAGCTGGTGCTCGAGGAGCGGGGGCACCTGGTCCGCTGACCGCAGAACCGTCTCCGCGACGCCTCTCAGAAGTTCGATCGCGTCCGGTCGGCGGCGTGGCGCCCCGCGATCACCCGGGTCAGCCGGCTCAGACCGGCGAGCCGCTTTCCCCAGGCGAAGGCCCGCTCGGCCTCGCCACCGAGCAGCGGCCCGTGCACCCCGGCCACCAAGAACGTCATCGGCCGCGTGGAGACACGCAGGCCACGCTGCTCCACGAGCGTGCGGCACGTGCGGGCCGCAGCGAAGGGCAGCAGCCTGGTCGAGGTCACGCGCGTGTCGAAGACGGCTACGTCCGGCGGCGGCGCGTCCCACGTCAGGTCGTTGACCCACTCACGCATGCCGATCTCGACACGACCTACCGGGGCGCCTTGCTGGCCGGCCGCCTGGCGGCTGCCGGGCGTGCTCAGGGTGAACGCGTGGGTCGGGGCTCCCAGCACCAGCAGGTCCACCTCTCCGGTCAGGTGCTGGGGGGCGGCCGACACGTCACTGACACGCACCGTCATGCCCTCGTGGTGCAGGCCCCGGGCGACTGCGCGGGCGGCCGCGCGAGTGCTTCCGAACATCGACTCGAAGACGACGAGGGCTGATCCGGCAGGCACGGCCTGGACCGACCGCCGGTGGCGGGGATGGACAACGGGGGTGATCATCGGGACTCCTCAGGTTCCGAAGGATGTGCGTCGAGCCTCTCTCGCCCCGCCTCGGTCCCCTAGGGCCGCCGGTCACCGCCCCAGCGGACGTTGTTCCCCTCGCGTGAGGCGCAATGGATCATCGGCCGGGACTGCTGGCCGGAGGCTGCCTTCGTAGCGGCCGTTCGGGGTCACGACGGTGCCGGCGGCCCCGTCGAGGATCCGCTCGGCGTCGGCCAACGCGCCTATTCCCGCCACGCCTCCGGTCAGCTCGACGAACCGGCTGACCGCCTCCACCTTCGGGCCCATGGACCCGGCCGGCGCTCCCAGGGCGCGCAGCGCGGCCGGCGTCGAGACGCGAACGGGTTCGGCGTCTGGCGTGCCGAACCCCCGGACGACGTGGGGGACGTCGGTCAGCACGAGAAGGGCGTCGGCATCCAGTGCCTCGGCCAGCACGGCGCTGGTGAGGTCCTTGTCGACGACGGCCTCCACCCCGTGGAGCAGGCCGTCGGCGCCACGGACGACGGGCACTCCACCACCGCCGGCGCAGATGACCACGGCCCCCGTCTCGAGGAGGCTGCGGATCAGGCGTGTCTCGACGACGCGCTGGGGTCGCGGGGATCCGACGACGCGCCGCCAGCCGGCCCCGTCCTGCTTGACCGTCCAGCCTCGCTGTGACGCGAGCTCGCGGGCTGTCTCCTCGTCGTAGGACTGGCCGACGAACTTCGACGGATCGTCGAACGCTGGGTCGTCGGCCTCGACCAGGGTCTGGTTGATGATCGCCGCGACCTGGCGTCCTGGCAGGGCGTTCTGCATCGCCTGGAGCAGCCAGTAGCCGATCATGCCCTGCGTCTGCGCACCGAGGACGTCGAAGGGGTACGGCGTGCTCAGCTCGGGATCGGACGCACTCTGCAGGGCCAGGACACCCACTTGCGGGCCGTTGCCGTGCGTGAGCACCAGCTCGTGCCGGTGCGCCAGGGGTGCCAGCGCGGCGACGGCGCGACGCACGTTGCCCTCCTGCACCTCGGCGTCAGGCCGCTGCCCCCGCTCGAGGAGGGCGTTGCCACCGAGTGCGACCACCAGTCGCACGGGCTCACCCGCCCAAGGTGGCGACGAGCACAGCCTTGATGGTGTGCATGCGGTTCTCCGCCTGGTCGAAGACGATCGAGTGCGGCGACTCGAAGACCTCGTCGGTGACCTCGAGCGCCTCCAGGCCGCTCAGCTGGTACACCCGCTCGCCGACGGTGGTGCGACGGTCGTGGAAGGCCGGCAGGCAGTGCATGAACTTCACGTCCGGGTTGCCGGTCGCCTTCAGCATCGTCAGATCGACCTGGTAGTCGACCAGGAGGTCGATCCTCTGTTGCCAGGTGTCGGCCGGCTCGCCCATGGAGACCCAGACGTCCGTGTAGACGAAGTCGGCACCCGACACGCCCGTCTCGACGTCCTCGGTCTGGAGCAGCCGGGCACCGGTCGCCGCCGCGATCCCGGCCGCGGTGGCGAGAACGGGCGGAGGGTTGCGAAGGGAGGAGGGCGAGACCATCCGCACGTCCATGCCGGCCAGGGCAGCGGCGACGAGCAGGGAGCTCGCGACGTTGTTGCGCGCGTCGCCGACGTACGCCAGCACGATCTCGGCCGCAGGCTTGGCGCTGTGCTCACGCATGGTCAGGATGTCGCACAGGCTCTGAGTGGGGTGCCATTCGTCGGTGAGCCCGTTCCAGACCGGCACGCCGGCGTACGCCCCGAGGGTCTCCACGGCCTCGTGCGAGGCCCCGCGGAACTGGATGCCGTCGTACATGCGGCCGAGCACGCGGGCAGTGTCCTTCATGGACTCCTTGTGCCCGATCTGGGAGCCGCTCGGGTCGAGATAGGTGACGTGGGCACCCTGGTCGTACGCCGCCACCTCGAAGGCGCACCTGGTCCGCGTCGAGGTCTTCTCGAAGATCAGGGCGAGGTTCTTGCCCACCAGCCGCGGGTGCTCGACGCCGGCACGCTTGGCGTGCTTGAGCTCGGCCGAGAGCCTGAGCAGGTGCTCCCACTCCGCGGGTGTGAAGTCCGCCTCCTTCAGGAAGTTGCGGCCGCGCAGGTCGACGTCGGTCATGTGCTCAGATCCCTTCTCGTTCGATCGGGCAGGTCATGCATCGGGGGCCGCCACGGCCGCGCCCCAGCTCGCTGCCCTGGATCGTGATGACCTCGATGCCGTGCTTGCGCAGGTGCGTGTTGGTCGTCACGTTGCGCTCGTAGGCGACGACGACCCCGGGTCGCAGGGCGAGCACGTTGCAGCCGTCGTCCCACTGCTCGCGCTCGGCGGCGTGGACGTCCTGGGTCGCCGTCAGCACACGCAGCCGGGTGAGCCCGAGCGCGGCCGCGATGGCGTCGTGCATCTCCTCCGGTGCGTGCGGGGTCACGCGGAGGTCCTTGGCGGTGTCACCCGGCTCGATCGTGTACGACGGCAGCGGGCCGAGGCCGGCGTACTGCGTCACCGTCTCCTCGTCGACCATGGTCAGGACCGTGTCGAGGTGCATGAAGGCCCGGCGCTGCGGAAGGGCCAGGGCGACGATGCGCTGAGCGCTGCCGGCGTCGAAGAGTCGGCGGGCCAGTCGTTCCACGCCCTGCGGCGTGGTGCGCTCGCTCATCCCGACCAGGACGCTCCCGCGACCGAGCACCAGGATGTCGCCGCCCTCGGTGGTGGCCGCCCCGCCCGCGCGACCCTCGGCCCAGACGTGGTGATCGGACCCGGCGAACGCAGGGTGCCACCGGTAGATCGCCTCGTAGTGCAGGGTCTCGCGCATCCGCGCCCGTTTGCGCATCGCGTTGACGGAGACCCCGTCGAAGATCCAGGCGGAGGTGTCGCGCGTGAAGAGGTGGTTCGGGAGAGGGGGAAGCAGGAGGTCGTCGAGACCGAGGGACGCGACCACGACCGACGCCGGCTCGGGGGTGCGCTCGAGCAGCTCCCTCTTGGTCATCCCGCCGATGAGGGAGGTCGCGAGCTCGCTGTCGTCGAGCTGGCTGAACACGCTGTGCAGGCAGTCCTGGGCGAGCGGACCGTACAGGTGCTCGTCGAAGGTCGCCTCCAGCACGAACGTCCGCGCCACCGGGTTGGCCAAGGTCTCGGCGAGGAGGTCATGCAGGAGGAGCACCTCGATGCCTTGGTCGCGCAGGGCGTCGGCGAAGGCGTCGTGCTCCTGGCGCGCCCGTTTGACCCAGAGGACGTCGTCGAAGAGGTACTCGTCGTGGTTGGTCGGCGTGAGGCGCAACAGCTCGAGCCCCGGACGATGGAGGATCGCACGACGCAGAAGGCCGACCTCGGAGTCGACGCGCCCGCTCACTCGGCTTCCTCTCGCACCCGCACCCCGGTCACCCCGGTGATGGTGCGGGCCAGGGCCCTGGCCAGCGAGGCCTGCCGGCGGGGCCCCGTACCGGTGATCTCGGCGACGCCGTCCTTGACGTGGGCGGTCCATGCAGCCAGGCCGCCGCGGGCGAAGAGGTCGTCGATGGCGAGCTCGAGGGCCTCGTCGGAACGGGCGACGGCGCGGACGACGTCACTCCGGCTGAGGACACCTTCGACCGAACCGTGACGCCCGACGACCGGCAGGCTCTTGACGCCCGTGCTGACGAGCAGCTGGACGGCGTCGGCGACATCGGTGTCAGCCGTGACGGAGTGGACGCCCGTGGTCATCACGTCGACGACGTGGACCGGGGCGAGGGAGGGTGCGTCGGGGAGCGGCCGCTCGTGGAGCCTCTGGTCGGGCTCGACCCGGTCGCGGAGCAGGTCGGGCTCGCTCACCACGCCGCGCAGGTTCCCGCGCGCGTCCACGACGGGCAGCATGGTGATGGATCGATCAGCCATCAGGGCCAGGGCGGACTTGGCGTCCGCGGTCGGTGACACCGTGACCGGTTCGCGGGTCATGACCTCTCTCACGATCATCGAGTGCCTGCCTCTCCCGCGACGATCACGGCGCGCCCGTCCGAACCGGCGTTCGCGGTCTGCCAAGCCTCGAGTCGTAGGGCGAGCACGGGAGCCTCCTGGGTGTGGCGCCTCCGCCGCGGGCCGGGGAGGTCGTCACCAGGCTTTCGGTCAGGGTGTACTCCGGCCAGGGACGTACGGCACGAAGAACCAGGACCTTGGGCAGGACCCCGACCACCCGAACGGGATGACGCTGGACGGGTGACGCCACTGGCAGAGGGCTGTCCGGCCCACGGACTCACCGCCGACGAGGTGACCGCTGCTCGCGCCAGATTCGGTCCGAACCTGGTCCCGGAGGCGGCACGGCCCCCAGTCTGGCGCCAGTTCGCCCGTCAGCTCACGCACCTGCTCGCGATCCTGCTCTGGCTGGCGGCCGGCATGGCGCTCCTGGCCGGGATGCCCGAGCTGGCCGTGGCGATCGTGGCGATCGTGCTCCTCAATGCGGAGTTCGCGTTCTGGCAGGAGCACCGGGCGGACCGGTCCGCCGAACAGCTCCGGGCGCTCCTGCCCGCCGACACGGTCGTGTGCCGTGACGGTGCCGTGCGCACGGTCCCGATCTCGGACCTGGTGCCGGGCGACGTGGTGCTGCTGGAGGCGGGTGACCGCATCGGTGCGGACCTCGAGGTCGTGCGGGCGAGGAGCCTGAGCCTGGACGAGTCCATGCTCACCGGCGAGAGCGAGGCGGTGCCGCGCGACCAGGGAGACCGACTCCTCTCAGGCACGTTCGTCCTCCAGGGGAGCGGACAAGCCGTCGTCAGGGCAACCGGTTCAGCCACGGCCATGGCGGACATCGCGAGGCTGACCGAGAGCGCCCGGCGACCCGCCAGCCCGCTCACCCGCCAGCTCGACAAGGTGGTCCGCGTCGTGGCGGCGTTCGCCACCGGCACCGGCGTGGCCCTGGGTGCCATTGCCGTGGGTCTCGGTCTGTCGGTGCAGGAGGCGTTCCTCTTCGGGGTCGGCGTCGCCGTGGCGCTGGTGCCTGAGGGCCTCTTGCCGACGGTCACCTTGTCGCTGGCGCGCGGGGCGCAGCTGATGGCCCGCAGCCACGGGCTGGTCAGACGGCTGGACGCCGTCGAGACGCTCGGGGCCACCACGTACATCTGCACGGACAAGACCGGGACGCTGACCCAGAACCGGATGAGCGTCGTCACCCTGGTGACTCCCCTGGGACGAGTGGAGGTGGAGGGCGAGGGCTACACCCCCTCCGGGACCCTGACCGGCTCGCCGCGCGCGGTGGCGCTGGCCGTCGAGATGGCCGTCTCGGCCCAGAGCTGCGTGACCGGCCGCGTCCAGCTGCGTGACGGCGACTGGGTGGCGGTCGGCGACCCGATGGACGCCGCGCTCGACTGCCTGCTGCGGCGCACCGGGGAGGGCCCGCTCGCCGTGGACGACAGGAAGCCGTACACCGCGGACCGCATGGTCAGCTCCTCGCGGTCTGGCGGGTTGGTCTGCGTCCTCGGGGCTCCCGAGGCAGTCCTCGGCCGGTGCCTCGACGTCGACGAAGGCGTCGTGGCCGCGCTGGAGGAGCTGACGGAGAGCGGATGCCGCGTCGTCGCCGTCGCGAAGCGGCGCTGGGACGCTGGTGCCGCGGACGCCATGGAGACCGAGCTGCACCTCCTCGGCCTGGTCGCTCTCCGGGACCCGCCGCGCCGCGACGTGGCGGAGGTCCTCCTCAGCTGCCACCGGGCCGGGATCCGGGTCGCCATGATCACCGGGGACCATCCCAGGACGGCCGCCACCATTGCTCGTGACGTCGGGCTGCTGACCCCGTCCGGCTGCGTCCTGGATGCCCGGTGCCTTCCGGAGGCTGACGAGGCCCTCGCCGCGGTGATCGACGTGCCCGGGGGAGTCGTCGTCGCGCGGGCGACTCCCGGGGACAAGCTGCGGATCGCCCGCGCGCTGCGCTCACGTGGTCACGTGGTGGCGATGACTGGAGACGGGGTCAACGACGCTCCCGCCCTCCGGGAGGCCGACGTCGGGGTCGCCATGGGCGCAAGCGGAAGCGACGTCGCGCGGGAAGCGGCCGACCTGGTGCTGCTCGACGACCACTTCGCGACGATCGTCGCGGCGGTCGCGCTCGGAAGGGCGACGTTCCAGAACGTACGCCGTTTCCTGACCTATCACCTGACTGACAACGTCGCCGAGCTGACGCCGTTCGCGGTGTGGGCGCTGAGCGGGGGTCATGTCCCTCTCGCCCTCTCGGTGCTGCAGGTACTGGCCCTGGACATCGGGACGGACCTGTTCCCCGCGCTCGCCCTCGGTGCGGAGCCGCCGCGCCCCGGGGTCCTGGACGCGCGACGACGCGCGGACGCCGTGGACAAGGGGCTCCTGCTGCGGGCCTTCGGCGTGCTCGGGCCCACCCAGGCCGTGGTCTCGATGGGCACCTTCCTGGCCGTGCTCGCGGCCGGGGGGTGGCGATGGGGAGCCACCCCGTCGAGCGTGCTGCTGGCGTCGGCTTCGGGAGCTGCTTTCGCCGCCATCGCGATCGGCCAGATGGCCAACGCCCTCGCGTGCCGGAGCACCGTGACGCCCGTGTGGGGACTGGACCAACGGACGAACCCGCTCCTGCTCGCCGCGGTGGCAACCGAGCTGGTCCTGCTCATGGCCTTCGTGGGGATCGCGCCGCTGGCCGCGCTGCTGGGCGGTTCCTGGCCCTCGTGGCTCGGCTGGCTGGGCGCGCTGCTCGCCGCGCCGGCGGTCGTGTTGGCCGACGCGCTGCACAAGCACGTGGTGCGTGGTCGGACGGGGCGGTCCACGAACGCGGCACACCTTGCCCAGCAGGGGACCTAGGTCCCGAGCCTCGCGCGCACAAGGACCCTGCCGACAGCCGCGTCCGGCGTCGCAGACTCGCTGCATGTCAGTGACAGCACACGATCTGCGGCGGCGGACCCGCGCCGGGTGGGAGACCGCGTGGGCCGTGCTCGCCGGCGCGGTCACCGCCGTCGGGCCTCGTGACCGCCGGCCTGACTTTCGGTCCCGTCGTCACGGTGCTGCTCCTGCTGAGCCTGGCCGTCCTGGTCTACACCGCGCTGTGGACCGTCCGGGGCGAGATCAAGATGACGTCCGCCTTCGTCACCGAGGTCTCGGTGTGGGCGGCGGTCGTCGTGGTCGTCGTCTCAGGACTGTGCTCGACCTTCAAAGGGTTCGGCATCTTGCCCCTGGGACTCTGGCGATCTCATCGCCGTGGACGCTGGGAGCCCTCCCGCATGTTCGGCGACGGCTGTTCCGGCGCCAGCGACCTTCACGCCCCGTGGGCGTCACGACCGACGCCGAGCTGCTGGATCGTCGCTTCCGCGAGCTGGTCGCCCAGATCGACCCGGACGACCCGGTCAACAGCTGAGGCGGTCCAAGGCGTAGCGCGAGCAACGGTCCGATCTGCTCGAGTGTCTAGGCCGCGCCCTCCGCGTGGACCGCGACGAGGGCGGCCTTGGTGCGGCTGCTGACGCCGAGCTTCGCCAGGACGCTGGAGACGTAGTTCTTGACGGTCTTCTCGGTGAGGAGCATCTCCTCGGCGATCTGCCGGTTGGTGAGCCCGCGGCCGATGTGCTCCAGCACCCTCGTCTCTTGAGGCGTCAACCCGGCCGGCATGGCGAGGCTGCGGCCCGACCGCACGCGGTCCAGCACCCGCCGGGTCACCTCGGGGTCGAGGGTCGACTGGCCGGCTGCCGCGCGACGGACGATGCTCACGAGGTCGCTCGACCGCACCTGCTTGAGGACGAAGCCTGCGGCACCGGCCATGATCGCGCTGAAGAGCGCGGAGTCGTCGTCGAACGACGTGAGGATCAGCACCGCGACCTCGGGGTGACGTGAGCGGACCTCGCGGCACACCTCCATGCCGGTGCCGTCGGGCAGCCGGGCGTCGAGCAGCGCCACGTCGGGGACCACGCTGTTGATCCCCTCGATCGCCTGGTCGGCGGTGGCTGCTTCGCCGACCACGACCATGTCGCCCTGCTCTTCGAGGAGCTCTCGCACCCCTCGGCGGACGAGATCGTGATCGTCGACCAGGAAGACCCGAACCATCTGGAGGTCTATGGCTTCCATGCGGCTCAAAATAGTCAGGTCAGGCGTGCGCGACTCGGGCAAGAGCGCCCGATCCGGAAGGACCTTGGTCCCGACAGCCGGACGAGGGACGCCGCGGAAAGCAGCCTGCGGACGTCGCGGTGGGAGACTGCCCGGCCGGTGGAGGCGCCCGGGTGAACCGGAATCGTGGGATTCCGGGACCATCGCCTCGTGTGTCTGTTGCGGCGCGTCGGCATACTCCGAGCCACGGCCACCACTGGGGGGCTCCGCTAGGAGAAGGTGAGGCCTGGTCCGCGTCCTATCGGTGACCGCGCTCGCCGACCGGACGCGGGCCGCGCCGTGGCACCGCACGGCGGGATCGCCATGCCGGATCAGGGCCGAAGGGCCTGGTCGCCCAGGCCTCTCGACACTAGGGGGTGTGTGGCACGCCCGCCGAGGATGAAGGCAGGAAACCGACAGAGGAGCCTGCCATGAGCACCGTTCATCGAGACGCCATTGTGGTCGGGGTCGACGGGACCCCCGCGAGCCTGACCGCCCTCGACTACGCGGTCCACGAGGGTCGCCGCATCGGTGCGCACCTGCGCCTGGTGCACGTGGTGCCGAGCATGTCCGTGATGGTGCCCGCGCCGATAATGGCCTTCCCGCCCAGCGACCTGGAGCAACGGGCGCACGCGATCCTGGAGCGCGCCGCCAAGCGCGCCCGCGAGTCGGCGTCCGGCCTCTTCGTCGAGGCCGAGCTCGCCCACGGTCCACGCGCCCGCGCGCTGGTGGACGCGGCCAAGGACGCACGGATGCTCGTCGTCGGTCGCGACAGCCGCTCGATGCTCGACCGGCTCCTCCTCGGCGACACCATGGCCGGGGTGGCGGCACGCGCGGAGTGTCCCGTGGTCTCCGTCCCAGCCGGCTGGGCGCCCGACCTGACCACGGGCCTCGTCGTCGTGGGGCTCAAGTCCCTCGACCGTGCGGAACAGCTGCTTGCAGACGCCTTCGCCACGGCTTCCGACCACCAGGCCCGGCTGCTGGTGGTGCATGCCTGGCGGTTACCCAGCGCGTACGACGACATCATCGCGAGCCGGGTGGGGGAGCCGAAGTGGGACAACCGGGACACCGCGGCGCTCGCTCGGCTGCTCGAGCCCTTCGAGGCGGCGCACCCCGAGGTCGAGCTGACGAGCAAGGTGATCCACGACTACGCGGCGCACGCCCTCGAGCTGGCTGCCCGGAACGCCGACCTCGTCATCCTCGCGCGACGCGTCATCGGCTTCCCGCCGGCCACGCATCTCGGTGGCACCGCGCGGCACGTGCTCCGCACCGCGCCGTGCCCGGTGCGTGTGGTCCCGCCGAAGCCGCACGAGGACCACGCAGACGAGGCCCCGGGGCGCGCTGGGCACACGGCCTGACGGGCCGAAGGTCCCGTCCACCTGGGTCCCCGGCCTCCTCCCGCCCACGTGGCGCTGGTGGTTCGGTGACGGAGCAGCACGCAACGTGCGCAGAAGAAGGTTCTAGAAAAGAGGGGCGTCATGGTCATGCACACGAAGCCGACCCGTCCGGTGCCGAGAAAGCGCCGTCTCGCTGATGACGGGGCCGCCGGCCCCAGGACCTTCCGATTCCCGAGCGCGTTCACCGTTCTCGCGGTCGTCACGCTCGCGGTGTGGCTGCTGGCCTTCGTGATCCCGACCGGACGCTACGCGACCGACGACGGGGGAGCGCCGGTGCCTGGAAGCTATGCGCGCACCGACGCGGCGCTGTCGTTCGGCGACCGGCTGATGGACCTGTTCCTGGCGCCGATCAACGGTCTCTACGGGGTGATGAACGTCGACGGCTTCATCGGCCCCTACGAGTCCGGTGAGCTCTACGGCGCCGCTGGCGTCTTCCTGTTCGTGATCGCCATCGGCGTCTTCATCACCATGGCGATGCGCACCGGGGCCATCGAGAACGGCGTGGCCCGGGTGGCCGGCCGGATGAGCACCCGTGGCACCGCTCTCATCGCCGTCCTGATGGTGCTGTTCTCCATCGGGGGCACCACCGAGGGCATGGCCGAGGAGACGCTCGGGTTCTACGCCCTCCTGATCCCGCTGATGCTGGCACTGGGCTACGACCGGCTGGTTGCCGCCGCGACCATCCTGCTCGGCGCCGGCATCGGTGTGCTGGCCTCGACGGTGAACCCCTTCGCCACCGGCGTCGCCTCGGGCGCGGCAGGCATCTCCATCGGTGACGGGATCGGTTTCCGCCTGGCGATGTACGTCCTGCTCGTCCCCGTCGCGGTGTGGTGGGTGGTGCGCTACGCGCGCCGGGTGAAGGCCGACCCGTCGGCCTCCCTGGTGGGTCCCGTCGAGGGTGACGACGAGCTGCGGTCGCGAGGCCTGCAGGAGGCCCCGGCGCTGGCCTCGCGGGAGAAGTCCGTCCTGGGCATCGTCGCGGTCACCTTCGCCTTCATGATCTTCGCGATCGTGCCGTGGGCCCAGGTCATCCACGGGCCCGACGCCGCGAGCTACTCGTGGCAGCTGGACTGGTACTTCCCGGAGCTCGCTGCGCTGTTCGTGGTGATGTCGATCGTCGTCGGCGTGGTGGGCGGCCTGCGCGAGAAGGTCCTCACCGACACCGTCGTCAAGGGTGCCGGTGACTTCGTCGGGGTCGGTCTCATCATCGTCCTGGCGCGCGGCGTCACCGTGATCATGAACAACTCCGAGATCAGCGGGACGATCCTGCACGCGATGGAGAACGTCGTGAACGACACCTCGTCCGGCGTGTTCGGAGCCGCGATGTTCCTGGTCAACCTGCCGTTGGCGTTCCTGGTCCCCTCGACCTCGGGACACGCCGCCCTGGCGATGCCCATCCTGGCGCCACTCGCGGACTTCGCGAACGTGTCGCGGGCATCCGTCGTGACGGCGTACCAGTCTGCGTCCGGCGTGGTGAACCTCATCACCCCGACCTCCGCCGTGGTCATGGGTGGGCTCGCCCTCGCCAAGGTCCGCTACGACCAGTACCTGCGGTTCGTGCTTCCCCTGGTCGGGATCCTGCTCGTGCTGTGCACGGGCTTCGCGGCCGTGGCGGCGATGGTCTGATGGTGGTGACCCCTGTGCACGAGGCAACCGGCCTGCGCGGCGCCGGGGGCGCGGACGTCCTCCTCGCCGACGGGCGGATCGCAGTGGTCCGTCGGCTGCGCGCCGACGACGGCGACGGCGTGCACGCGCTGCACGACCGGGTGTCGGACGAGTCGCTGCGGCTGCGCTTCTTCGCGGCCGGTGCACGAAGCGCAGCTCACCGGTATGTCGACCACGTGCTGGCCCAGCCGGACCAGCTCACCCTCGTCGCCGAGATCGGCGGCCGGATCGTGGGCCTCGCCACCTCCGAGCTGGTCGACCTCGACACGAGCGAGATCGCCTTCCTGGTCGCCGACGAGATGCAGGGGAGCGGGCTCGGCACGCTGCTGCTGGAGCACTTGGCGGCAGCGGCGAGGGACAAGGGCGTACGGCACTTCACCGCCGACGTGCTCCTTGAGAACCGGAAGATGCTGCGGGTCCTCGACGACGCAGGTTTCGACGTGCGCCGCCGCATCGACCACGGCGAGGTGATCGTCGACATCGACACCGGGATGACGGCCGCGCTGCAGACGGCGGTGGACGACCGTGAGGCGTACGCCGAAGCAGCCTCCCTCAGGCCTCTGCTGCGGCCGGCCTCCGTCGCGATCGCGGGCGTGCGCGCGGACGGCACCGGGGTCGGCGCGGCCATCTTGCGCGCGGTGCTCGAGGGTGGCTACCACGGTGCCGTCACCGTCATCCATCCGCGCGCCAGGTCGCTGCAGGGCGTCCCGGCCGTTCACTCGATCTCCGAACTCGACGGGGGCGCGGTGGACCTGCTGGTCTTGGCGCTGCCGGCTGCCGGTTGCGTCGACCTCCTCGAGCAGGGCACCGGCCGGGTCGGAGCGGCGGTGGCGATCTCCTCCGGGTTCGGCGAGCTGGGCGGGGATGGCGTGCAGCTCCAGGGGCGTCTGGCCCTCGCCGCGCGGCGTTCCGGCATCCGCCTGGTCGGCCCCAACTGCCTGGGCGTGATCTGCAACGACCCGCAAGTGAGCCTCAACGCGACGTTCAGCCGGGCGATGCCGCCGCCGGGAGGACTGGCGGTGGCCAGCCAGTCCGGAGCGGTGGGCATCGTGCTGATGGACCTCGCCCGGCGCCTGGACCTGGGGGTCTCCTGCTTCGTGTCCCTCGGCAACAAGGCAGACGTCTCCGGCAACGACCTGCTGGCCGCCTGGCGGAGTCGGGTGCAGGGTGGCTCTCCCACGGCGCTGCGGCAGAGCTGCTCGCCGCCGGCGAGATCACCGTCCCCGGCGTCGTGGCAGGCGACGTGGACGCGGCCGTCACCGCTGCGGCTCGCTGCGGCTACCCCGTCGCCGTCAAGACCGCCGACCCGCTCGCGGTCCACCGGACGGAGCAGGGTCTGGTGCGCACCGGCATCGGGTCGGCCACGGAGCTGGCCGACGTGCTCGGCTCCTGGCAGGAGAGGCAGGGGGCCTTCCCTGTCGTGGTGCAACCGATGTGCTCGGGCACCGAGATCGCCCTCGGCATCGTGCGCGACCCGGTCCTCGGGCCCCTCATCATGGTGGGAGCCGGCGGCGTCAACGTCGATGTGTGGGACGACCGCACCTGGCTGCTGCCGCCGGTGAGCCCGGCCGACGCCTCACGCGCGGTGCGCAGCCTGCGCGTCTGGCGCCTGCTCCGCGGCCACCGGGGAGCTCCCCGCGGCGACGTCATCGGACTGGAGCGCATGATCCTGACCCTGTCGCGACTGGCGCTCGAAGTGCCAGAGGTGGCCGAGCTCGACCTCAATCCGGTGCTCGTCGGACCGGGCGGCTGCTCGCCAGTGGACGTGAAGGTCCGCCTGGCGGGCCCGGTGGCCCCCGAGGAGCCGGCTCCTCGTCAGCTGCGGGAGGTCCTGTCGTGACCGCCGAGCCGTGGCGAGCGATGCCCGCGTGGGCCGTGGAGGCGGCCGGTCCCCTGGACACGGGGCCGCTGCAGTGCTTGCACCGGCCCGTCCCGGCACCGGCTCCTCACGAGCTGCTCGTGCAGGTCTCGGCCTGCGGCGTGTGCCGCACCGACGTGCACCTCGCCCTGGGCGAGCTGCCGCCTCGGCGACCCGGGGTGGTGCCGGGGCACCAGGTGGTCGGTCGGGTCGAGTCCGTCGGGCACGACGTCACGGGCTGGGCCGTGCGTGACCGCGTCGGCGTCGCCTGGCTCGCCGGGACCTGCGGGTCGTGCCGGTGGTGCCTCGACGGCCGGGAGAACCTGTGCGCGAGCTCCACCTACCGGGGCTGGGACGTGGACGGCGGCTTCGCGCCGTACGCCGTCGCGCACGCCGACTACGCCTACAAGCTGCCCCAGGGCCTGGGCGACGTGAGCGTCGCTCCGCTCCTCTGCGCCGGGATCATCGGCTACCGCGCACTCCGCCGGACCAACCTCCCGCCCGGCGGCCGGCTCGGCATCTACGGCTTCGGGTCCAGCGGGCACCTCACCGCGCAGGTGGCGATGCACCAAGGCGCCGTCGTGCACGTCATGACGCGCGGCGAGCGCGCCAGGGTCCTCGCACGAGAGCTGGGTGTCGCGTCGGTGGGCG
This sequence comes from Nocardioides bigeumensis, assembly GCF_039531755.1. Taxonomy (NCBI): domain Bacteria; kingdom Bacillati; phylum Actinomycetota; class Actinomycetes; order Propionibacteriales; family Nocardioidaceae; genus Nocardioides; species Nocardioides bigeumensis. The sequence continues at coordinate 203,731 of NZ_BAAAQQ010000007.1, read as the reverse complement.
GCGCGACCGCAACCCCGCCCGAGCCCCTCGACGCGGCGATCGTCTTCGCCCCTGCCGGCGAGCTCGTTCCGCTCGCGCTGACGGCGGTGGACGCCGGTGGGACGGTGGTCCTGGCCGGCATCCACATGTCGCAGATCCCGCCCCTCGACTACACGTCGCACCTGTTCCGCGAGCGCGACCTGCGCACGGTCACCGCCAACACGCGCGCCGACGGCGAGCAGCTGCTCGAGATCGCTGCCGCGATGGACCTGGACGTACGGACCACCGCCTACCCGTTCTTCGCGGTTCCCGATGCTCTGCGCGACATCGAGTCCGGCGCCGTCGCCGGATCTGCGGTGATCGACCTGGCCGGCCATCACGAGCGGAGAGCGGGATCGTGAGCGACCGGGGACCCGAGCGACCTGTGCTCAGCTTCCTCGGCGCCGTCGCCACCGTGACGGGCAGTCACTTCCTGGTCGAGCACAGGGACACCCGGATCCTCGTGGAGGCCGGGCTCTACCAGGGCCTGGCCGAGCTGCGCCGGCGCAACTGGGAGCCGTTCCCCCTCAGCCCGGCATCGATCGACGCCGTCGTGCTGACCCACGCTCACCTGGACCATTGCGGCTACCTGCCCCGGCTGGTCAAGGAGGGTTTCGCCGGAACCGTGACCTGCACCGACCACACGGCGGCTCTTGCGGGCATCGTCCTGCGGGACAGCGCCCACCTCCAGGAGGAGGACGCCCAGGACGCCAACCGCCTGGGGTGGAGCAAGCACCGGCCCGCGTTGCCCCTCTACGACCGTGACGACGTCGAGCGCACGATGCCGCACTTCCGCCCGGTCGCGTTCGGGCAGGTGGTCGACCTCGGTCCTGAGACGGCGGTCCGCCTGCAGCCTGCGGGCCACATCCTCGGCTCCTCCGTCGTGGTGCTGGAGACAGCAGGCCGGCGCGTCGTCTTCAGCGGCGACCTCGGTCGCGCCTCGCATCCCCTCCTCGGTCCGCCGGCACCACCCCCGGCTTGTGACGCCCTGGTCGTCGAGTCGACGTACGGCGACCGGCACCACCCGATCCCCGACCCGGACCTGCTTGCCACCACCGTGACCAGGACGATCAGGCGAGGAGGGTCCGTCCTCATCCCGGCCTTCGCGGTCGACCGGACCGAGCTGGTCCTGCTCGAGCTGAGCCGGCTCATGGTCAGCGGCGCGATCCCGCGAGTGCCCCTCTACGTCGACAGCCCGATGGCACTCGCGGCGCTCGAGGTCTACCGCCAGGCCCTGCGCGAGGGTTCCGCGGAGCTGCGTGCGGACGCCGCGGAGTCCTTGGACGCCCTCGGCGGGCTGGCTGTCACGACAGTGACGAGCGCGGCCGAGTCCATCGCCCTCAACCGGCCCTCACACCCCTGCATCATCGTGTCGGCGTCCGGGATGGCCACCGGCGGACGCGTCGTGCACCACCTCGAGCACCAGCTTCCCGATCCGCGCAACTGCGTGGTCCTCACCGGCTACCAGGCGGAGGGCACGCGGGGCCGACAGCTCGCCGAGGGCGCGCGCCAGGTGAAGATGCACGGCCGCTACGTGCCGGTGCGTGCCGAGATCGTGCAGGACGTCGAGTTCTCGGCGCATGCCGACGCCGACGAGATCGTCGGCTGGATCTCGTCGGCGGAGTCGCTGCCGCGCACCGTCTACGTGGTGCACGGCGAGGAGCACGCGGCGCAGGCCCTGGCGACCCGGTTGTCCAGGGAGCTGGACCTCTGCGCCGTCGTCCCACGCCTCGGCGAGCGGGTCCGCCTCGGTTGACGGTCTAGCCGGGCAGGTCGACCGCGTCGTGGAGCACCTCGGAGAGGTCGTCGGCAGCGACGCCCAGCAGGACGCGCGACAGCTGAGCCAGCGCCCGCGCGACGGCGACCTCGTCGCCGATCTCAGGGACGTCGGGATCCGACGGACTCAGCCGGGCAAGCCCGGTGCCGACCAACGACGTCGCGTCACCGGTGTGCAGCCGCGCGATCGCGCGCGTGTGCCCGTCGTGCTCGCCGAGGTCGATCCGAACGGTCCAGGTCTTGGCCACGGGCGGTCTGGCGGTCGTGGTCACGACGCTTCCTTCTTCGAGACCTCGACCTTGACGGGGCTCACTGCGGCGGCTGTCACAGGGATGGTCACCTCGAGGACCCCGGCGTCGTACTTGGCCGAGACATCCTCCGGCCGGCTGCCCTGGGGCAGTCGCACGCTCCGGGTGAACGAGCCGTAGCGCAGCTCGCTCCGGCCGTCCTCGTGCAGGTCCTCGCGGCGCTCGCCCTTGATGGTGAGCACGTCGCCTTCCACGGTGACCTCGAAGTCCTTCTCCGGATCCAAACCGGGAAGGTCGGCCCGCACCACGAAGCTGCTGTCGCCGGAGAACGTCTCGATGGGGACGAACCGCAACAGCGGTGCCAGGCCGGTCGCCCGGGTGAGGTCGAGCCAGTCCATGAGATCGCCCATCGGGCTCTCGAACGGGCGTACCAGTGTCGTCATGTCCTCTTCCCTCCTTCGCGGCGCCGTCAGGGTCGACGGGCACCTGCCTCCAGCCTCCTGCGACCCGCACCGCGGGGTCAGAGGCAGAGGTCCCGGCGCGTGGTCCAGTCGTCAGGAGTGCCGCGGCGACATGGGTCCCGTCGGGTCCGTCCCGGGCCACGGAGGACCTCGGACCCTGTCGGACGCAGGGACGAGGAGAAGGATCGAGGCATGGACGGCAGGCCCGGCAAGGACGGCATGGACGGCACGGACGGGGTGACGACCTGGCGTGCCTGGTGGCCGCTCGTCGCCGCCGGTCTGATCGTGGTCGCCGCCGTCGCCACGTCGGTCGCCGTCCCGCCGAGGACGGAGGTCACGGCCCCCGCTTCTCCCGAAGCCGCCGCGCAGGCGTACGTGCGTGAGGTGCTGGAGCAGGACCCGTCCGATGCGGCAGGACTTCTGTCCTCGTCGAGCCCGTGCGACGAGGCGGACCTGGAGAGCGCGTACGTGCCTGCGGACGCCTTCGTCACGCTCGTCGGCGTGCGGGTCGCGGACGCTCGGGCCCTCGTCGAGGTCTCGGTCACGGCAGGTTCCGCCTCTCTGGTGCCGGCCGAGTGGAGCGAGGAGCACATCCTCACGCTGACGCGGGAGGGTGGTCGCTGGTTGCTGTCCGGCACTCCCTGGCCGACGTGGGACTGCACAAAGGACTCCCGATGACGCGCGGCCGGGGGCGGGTCACGCGCCCACCGACGAGTCCCGGGCCGGCGACGGCTGGATCCGTGCGCCGGTTCTTCCAGTACGGCGGCCTGCTCGTGCTCGACGTGGTAAGCGCAGTCGGCCTCTCCGGTCTCCTCGCAGCCGCCTTGGACACGATCGCGGGCCGGGGCGTGGCCCGTGAGGTCCTCGCGCGCAACCTGGTGTGGCTCACGGTGGGACTGCCGCTCCTGGTGCTCGTCGTGCGCTGGGCACGTCGCTCCCAGCAGGATCCGACCGAGGGGACCTCGCTGGCGAGATCGCTCTACCTGAGTGCCGCCTGCCTGGTCTCGCTCGGCGTGGTCGCCCTCTCGCTGCACGACCTGCTCGCCTGGGTCCTCGGACAGCGCGCACCGGCGGTCTCCTCCGCCGCGACCCTTCTGGTGTGGGGCTCGTTCTGGGGGGTCCACGAGCGCATCGTGGCTCGAAGTGCCGACACCCGGGCCTTTCGGCCGCTGCTGGTGCTGGGTTCGATCGCCGGCCTCGTGCTCGGCGGCCTCGGATTCGGCGTCGTGCTCGCGGGCGCGCTCGAACGCTGGTTCGGGCTCCCCTCCGACGTCCTCCTCGCGGGCCGGCACGACGAGGTGCGCGCAGGGCTGGCCACCCTCGTCGTGGGCGTCCTGGTGTGGTGGTGGTACTGGATCCGCCAGCTGCGCGACGCCGAGCGGGACGACCTCTGGCATGCCTACGTCGTGCTCGTCGCCATGGCGGGCAGCCTGCTCACCCTGCTGTCCGCCGGGACCCTCGCTGCCTACCGGATGGCCGCGTGGCTGCTCGGCCGTCCCGGCACGAGTGACGCGGACAGCTACTTCGCCACGATGCCCGAGCTCGTCGCAGCTGCCGTCACCGGCGCGCTGGTGCTGGGCTACCACCGCCAGGTCCTCCGTGCGCGAGTCCCGAGCAAGCGCAGCGAGGTCGACCGGGTGCGGGACTACGTGATGGCGGGCATCGCCCTCGCGACGGCCGCGGCCGGTGCGTGCGTCCTGGTCGCCGCCGCGGCCGAAGGGCTGACAGGCAAGCGGACGCCCTCCCACACTGCGGTCGACACAGCGCTGGCCGGCGTGGTCCTGCTGGCTGCGGGGGCGCCGCTCTGGGCGTTCCACTGGCGAAGTGCCCGACGCGCCGCGAAGTCGGACCCTCAGGACGAGGTGGCCTCCGTCACCAGGCGCGCCTACCTGTTCCTCGTGCTGGGGCTCAGCAGCCTGGCCGCAGTGGCCGCGCTCCTCGCCGGCGGCTTCGTCGTCGTCAGCGACATCCTTGCCGGCCGCGTCGGCGCTGCGACGCTCGACGGGTCCCGTTACCCGCTCGGCATCCTCTGTGCGGCCGGGGCCGCGGCGGCCGGGCACTGGGTCGTGTACCAGCACGACCGCACCGTCGCCGGGAGCCGACGCGGGCCGCGCTTCGTCCTGCTGCTGGGCGTCGGCGATCCGGCGATGGCGCGCTCGCTCGCGCACCGCTGGCGCTGCACCGTCCTGTTCTGGACGCTTCCGGACCAGCGCCCCCAGCCCCGGTCCGAGAACGACGTCCTCGCTCTCGTGGAGGGGTCCGGGGCTCTCGAGCAGGTGGTGGTCCAGGCCGACGACGGCGCACTGCGCAGCCTCCGGGTCGAGAGGTCCGCGCCACCCCCGTTCGGGGCATGACGTTCGCCGTCACCCCAGGTGACCTAGGACCCGGGCGCATCGACCGGCCCGCTGGCAGCGTGGTGGTCGCGGGAGGCGCCCGCCGTCGACGACGAGGAGGCCGAGTGTTCGCAGTGCGGATCCACGGGCGCGGCGGCCAGGGTGTGGTGACGGCCGCCGAGCTGTTGTCGATCGCCGCCTTCCTGGAAGGACGGCATGCCCAGGCGTTCCCCACGTTCGGTTCCGAGCGCACCGGTGCGCCGGTGACGTCCTTCTGCCGGATCGACACCGAGCCCATCCGGCTCCGGGAGCCGATCACGGCTCCGGACGCGGTGATCGTGCAGGACCCGACGCTGCTGCGGCAGGTCGACGTCTTCGCCGGCCTGCACAGCGACGGGTACGCCCTGGTGAACTCGACCCACAGTGTCGACGAGCTCGACCTCACCGAGCTGTCGGCCCGACTGGGCGGGGCTCGACTCATGAGCATCGACGCCGCGCTGGTCGCCCGTCAGCACCTGGGCCGCCCGCTTCCCAACGCCGCCCTGCTCGGTGCCTTCGCCGCGCTCAGCGGGGTGGTCGGCATCGAGGCGGTGGAGGCCGCCATCAGGCGACGCTTCGACGCCGGGACGGCCGCCGGAAACGCCGCCGCCGCACGCGCCGCCCACGACCTCGTGCTGAGCCGCCGCCAGGACAGCGACGACAGAGAAGGGGAGCTTCGTCATGCGTGACCAGATGGAGGGCTCGGTCGCGGTCGCGACCGCGGTCGCCCGCTGCCGTCCCCAGGTGGTGGCGGCGTACCCGATCTCACCGCAGACTCATATCGTCGAGGGGCTCGCGGACCTGGTGCGCACCGGGGCGCTGTCGCCGTGCGAGTACCTGCTGGTGGAGTCGGAGTTCGCCGCGATGTCGGCGTGCATCGGAGCCTCCGCCGCAGGCGTGCGCGCCTACACGGCCTCCTCGAGCCAGGGCCTGCTCTTCATGGCCGAGGCGCTCTTCAACGCCTCCGGCCTCGGTCTGCCCGTCGTGATGACCGTCGCCAACCGCGCGATCGGGGCACCCATCAACATCTGGAACGACCACTCCGACACGATGGCGCTGCGCGACGCGGGCTGGATCCAGCTCTACGCCGCCACCAACCAGGAGGCGGCCGACCTGCACGTGCTGGCGTTCCGGGTGGCCGAGACGGTGTCGCTCCCCGTGATGGTCTGCATGGACGGCTTCGTCCTCACGCACGCCTTCGAAGAGGTCGACGTGCCGGACCAGGACGGCGTCGACCGCTACCTGCCCGCCTTCCGGGCGCGCCAGCAGCTGGATCCGGGCGACCCGATGAGCATCGGCGCCCTCGTCGGCCCCGAGGCGTTCATGGAGGCGAAGCTGCTGGTGCACGCGCGCCAGCTCCGGGCCCTCGACCTCCTCCCGCGCCTGAGCGGCGAGCTCGCCGCACAGCTCGAGCGGCGTTCCGCCGGCCTGCTCGACCTCCACCGGCTGGACGACGCCGAGACCGTGCTCGTCGGGATGGGATCGGTCCTCGGGACCCTCCAGGCGGTGGCCGACGCTTCCCGCGAAGACGGCGATCGCGTCGGGGTCCTGGGGGTCACCTGCTTCCGGCCCTGGCCCGCGGTCGAGGTCCGCCAGGCCCTCGAGCGGGCGCAACGGGTCGTCGTCGTGGAGAAGGCGCTGTCCATCGGCGCCGGGGGAGTGCTCGGTCAGGACGTCCGGGTCGCCCTGGAGGGTCTGCCCGTCGAGGTGCACGACGTCGTGGCCGGACTCGGCGGCCGCCCCGTGGGCGTCTCGTCGGTCGGTGCGCTCCTCCACGAGGTCCTCGCAGGACGCCTCGACGCGCGGCGTCCGCACTTCCTCGACGTGAACGCCTCGATCCTCGCCGCCGAGCTGGACCGGTCGGGCGATCGCGCGGAGCACGGCCCCGAGCTCGAGCGGTTCCTCGCGGACTTGTCAGGGCCGGACATGGCAGGGAGGGTCTCGTGACCGGTCCGGAGACCATCGGCCTGCAGGTCGGCCTGCGGGCCGTCGGCAACCGGCTGCTCGACCCAGGCAGCCGCACCGTGCAGGCGGGCGCCTCGCGACCGGGCACCCTGACCTCCGGTCACCGCGCGTGCCGTGGCTGCGGCGAGGCCCTCGGCGCCCGCTACGTGCTCGATGCGGCGATGCGCGCGACGGACGGCAAGGTGCTGGCGGTCAACGCCACCGGGTGCCTCGAGGTGTTCTCGACCGCCTATCCCGAGTCGGCGTGGCGTCTGCCCTGGCTGCACTCGCTCTTCGGGAACGCTCCGGCCGTCGCCTCGGGAGTGGCGGCGGCTCTCAAGGTGACCGGCCGCGACGACCTGCGCGTGGTCGGACAGGCCGGCGACGGCGGCACCGTGGACATCGGCTTCGGCTGCTTGTCGGGCATGTTCGAGCGCAACGACGACGTGCTGTTCGTCTGCTACGACAACCAGGCCTACATGAACACCGGCGTGCAGCGCTCCGGGGCCACACCGCCGGCCGCGCGAACGGCCACGACCGCAGCGCTCGGAGGGCAGCCGGGGAACGCCTTTGGCCAAGGCAAGGACGTCCCCGCCATCGCCGTCGCGCACCAGATCCCCTATGTCGCCACCGCCACGGTGGCCGACCCGCGCGACCTCGAACGGAAGGTCACGCGAGCCATGCAGGTGCGCGGCGCCCGCTACCTGCACGTGCTGGTGCCGTGCCCTCTCGGCTGGGGGGCGGAGGCGGCCCTCACCGTCGAGCTGGCCCGCCTGGCCCAGCGGTCGGGTCTCTTCCCGGTCTACGAGGCCGAGCACGGTGTCGTCACCGGTGTCACCCGCATCCGCCGTCCGGTCCCGGTCGAGGACTACCTGCGTCCTCAGCGCCGCTTCGCGCACCTGTTCGGCGAGGACGGGCGGCCCGACCTCGTCGCCCAGCTGCAGGAGATGGCCGATCGCAACAAGGCTCGCTACGGGTTGTCGGAGGAGGTCTCGTCATGATCGAGCCGTTCGCCGTGACGTTGGGACCGGGCTCCAGCAGGTCCAACCGGACCGGCTCGTGGCGCAGCGAGCGCCCCGTCTACGTCGACCGGGTCGCGCCCTGCGGCCACGCCTGCCCGGCCGGTGAGGACGTGCGCGACTGGCTGTACGTCGCCCAGGCCGGCGAGCCCGCTTACGAGGCGGCGTGGCGCCGGATCATGGACGACAACCCGCTCCCGGCGGTGCTGGGGCGCGTCTGCTACCACCCGTGCGAGTCGTCCTGCAACCGCTCCGAGCTGGACGGAGCGGTGGGCATCAACTCCGTGGAGCGGTTCCTGGGCGACCTGGCCATCGAGCGGGGATGGCAGGTCGAGGCCGACAAGCCATCCACCGGCCTCTCGGTGCTCGTCGTAGGATCCGGTCCGGCCGGCCTGTCGGCGGCGTACCACCTGGTTCGGCTGGGACACGCGGTGACGGTCCGCGACCAGGCACCCCGGCCGGGCGGCATGATGCGCTACGGGATTCCCCGCTATCGACTACCTCGCGAGGTGCTGGACGCGGAGATCCAACGGATCGTCGATCTCGGTGTCGCTCTCGAGCTCGGCGCCCCGGTCACCGACCTGGAGAGCGAGCGCCGCGACTTCGACGCGGTCTTCCTGGCGGTCGGTGCCCAGCTCGACAGGCGCGCCGAGATCCCGGCAGCCACAGCTGCGCGGGTCCTGGAGGCAGTGGGCCTGCTGCACGGCCTCGAGGACGACGGGTCCGCGATGCTGGGCCGCCGAGTCGCCGTGTACGGCGGCGGCGACACCGCGCTGGACGTCGCCCGTACCGCGCGACGCCTGGGCGCCTACGACCCGGTCGTGATCTATCGGCGCACCCGGGAGCAGATGCCGGCACACGAGTCAGAGCTGCGCGAGGCACTCGACGAGGGCATCACCTTCCGGTGGCTCAGCACGGTCGCCCGCGTGCTCCCGGACCGCCTGGTGGTCGAGCGAATGGAGCTGGACGAGAACGGCTTCCCGCAGCCGACCGGCGAGCTCGACGAGCTCGCCGCGGACTCGCTGGTCCTCGCCCTGGGGCAGGACACCGACCTCGCTCTCCTCGACAGGGTGCCGGAGCTGCGCCAGGACCACGGTCGGGTGGAGGTGGACGAGACCCTGAGCACGGTGTGCCCTGGCGTCTTCGCCGGAGGCGACATGGTGCCGCAGGAGCAGTCGGTGACCTCGGCCGTCGGCCAGGGGGCTCGGGCCGCCCGCAGCATCGACCGCTGGCTCGCCGGGCTTTCCACCACCACGCCGAACCACGGTGAGGTACCTGCCCTGGCCACGACCGAGACGCTCAACACCTGGTACTACGACGAGGTCCCGCGCACGCACCGCCCGCGCCTCGACCCCGCCGTGCGAGCGGAGACGTTCGACGAGGTGGTGACGGGCTTGGACGCCGCGTCAGCGCTGGAAGAGGCGCGGCGGTGCCTGTCGTGCGGCCAGTGCCTTGGGTGCGACAACTGCTTCGGGGTCTGCCCCGACGACGCCATCATCAAGATCGGGCCGCCCGGACCCGGCGGCTACCTCATCGATCTCGACTTCTGCAAGGGCTGCGGGCTGTGCGTCCAGGAGTGCCCGCCCGGCGCCATCCAGATGTTCCCCGAGGACGGATGAGCCGTCCCGGCGACATCGGGACCTCCGGCCCTGCCTCTCGACGCCGGCGCGCGGTCTGCTGGGGGAGAGCGATCGGCACCCGACCGGTCGTCCGACGTAGAGGGAGCTGACATGCACGCCACCACAGGCGACAGGCTGGTCGTCCACAGCATGCACGTGGACGGTCCGGTCCGCGACGGCGAGATCCTCGAGGTCAAGGGAGCCGACGGGCACCCGCCCTACCGGGTGCGTTGGTCGGACACCGGCCACGAGGCCCTCGTCTACCCCGGACCCGATGCGGTCGTCCAGCACTTCGAGCACGACGAGACCGCCTCGTCCTGAGCTACGTCGTCGTGCTGCCTTGCTTGGACCCTTGCTCGGAGCGTCGAACGTAGGTGCGCGACCACCAGTGCCGGCCGGTCTCATCGGTCCGCACCCAGCCGTCCGCGAGCAGCCGACGGTCGAGCTCGTCAAGACGCTCCTCCGCGATCTCGATCCAGGCGTTGGGTGAGCTGCGGTCCGCCAGGTCCTGCGCGCGGACGACCGGGAACGTCGCCCCGACGACCGGCGCGCTGGTCGCGTCCTGCGTCAGCGACGGCGGCCGGGCCACGAACCGGTACTGGGCACTGCCGTTGCTCCCGGCGAGCACGTTGGCGAGCGCGGCCCACCAGGAGCGAGCGCCTGCATCCTCGAGGTGGACCTGGAGGAGGGTGCCGGTCGCGCCGGTCATGAGGGGCTGCCGGTCGTCCGGGCCGGCGTCAGCGCCCTCAGCCATCGCACGAGCAGCCACGCGCTCGCCACCAGCATGAGCACGCTGGGGCCGGCGTCCGCGCCGAGCTCGACGTCCTCGCCGGTGGCGAGGCCGACCAGCACACCGGCCCACAAGGCACCGAAGAGGGTCAGGATCTTCACCAGGGCGACGACGGCCAGCGGTCCCGCGAGCGGGCGGCCCTGCAGGAGCAGCACGCCGACGGCCAGGATGCACGGCAGCACGACCACCAGGTCCAGCACGTAGACGGGGTAGGGCGCCCCGCCCACCCCGGCGGGCTCGGGAGTGGCACCTCCGAGGGCGTAGGGGACCAGCGCGCTCAACCACAGGCCTGTGAAGAGGACCGCCACCAACGAGAGCATCCAGCCGGTGCCCCGGCTCAGCCGCCGGGAGACCAAGGGCCACGACCAGGTCGTCAGGCGGAGGAGACCCTCGACGAGGCCGGCCAGGGCTGCGGACTCGATGACGACGTACACCAGGAACGCACGGTTCATCGGGACACCGGTGAGGTAGATGGCATAGCTGTAGGCGACGTATGCGAGCAGCCCGACCCGCAGCAGGTGGGCGGCTCTCGTGGCGACCGTCGTCCTGATGAGCCACAGCAGCACCCCGGCGAACAGGACGCTGCAGACGTCCTGGGCCTTCGCGGCCACGACGGTCGCGTCGGACAGGTCGCGGTAGGGATCGTCGGCGAGCAGGGCGTAGGCCGAGGAAGCCACGATGCCCAGCGAGACGATCACGGCCGACAGCCGTGCGGTTCTGGAGATGCGGTGGGTGCTGTGCAGGTCGAGCGGTCTCGTCGTGGTCGCCGGAAGCGCCCCGGTGGAGGATCTGGTCGTCATCGCTCTTCCTTCGTCGTCGTGTCTCCACCGTCGGGCAAGGCAACCGACCCGACCAGGGACCTAGGTCATCCGCAATCCCGGCCTGCTCGGTCCTCCGGCACCCAGCCGGGTGGGGCCGGGCCTGTGCGGGAGAGGTCCTTGGCCTCTGGGTCGCGTCGAACCACGACGGCAGTCTGGGAGGACGAGACGAACGGGAGACACGACGATGACCTCGACGACCTACCCTCCACGCGAAGCCCGGCAGCACTATCCCGTGCACGTCGACGCCACTCTCGACAGCGGCCTGAACCGGTGGTTGTGGCTGGTGAAGTGGCTGCTGGCGCTACCCCACTACGTGGTGCTGCTCTTCTTGTGGATGGCCTTCGCCGTGCTGAGCGTGGTGGCCTTCTTCGCCATCCTGATCACGGGTCGCTACCCCCGCGCCATCTTCGACTTCAACGTCGGTGTGCTGCGCTGGACGTGGCGCGTGGCCTACTACGCGTACGGCACGCTGGGCACGGACCGCTATCCGCCGTTCACGCTGGCCGAGGTGCCGGACTACCCCGCTCACTTCGACGTCGACTACCCCGAGCGGTTGTCTCGCGGCCTGGTCCTGGTCAAGTGGTGGCTGCTGGCCATCCCGCACTACCTCGTCGTCGGCATCTTCCTGGGCGGTGGGTGGTACGCCGCCGACCAGGCCACCTCGTCCGACACGAGCTTCGCCGACGGCACGGGGCTGATCGGGCTTCTCGTGCTGGTGGCAGCCGTCGTCCTGCTGTTCACCGGCCGCTACCCGCAGCCCGTCTTCGACCTGGTGCTCGGCCTGAACCGGTGGGTGCTGCGCGTCGCGGCGTACGCCGCATTGATGACCGACGTGTACCCGCCGTTCCGGCTCGACCAGGGTGGCGACGACCCCGGCCTCGAGTTCTCGACCGGTGCGCGCCCGACGAGTCCCGCCGGCGCGCTCGCGGTGACCGACGCACCTGCCTCCCCGGCACCGCCGGCGGGCATGCGCCCCTCCCGGCCGTGGACGGCCGGCCGGATCGTCGCCCTGGTCGCCGGTTGTGCGGTCCTGCTGCTCTCGGCCGCTCTCGGCACTGCTGGAGTCGCGGCGGCGTTGGTCGACGGAGCGGGTCGCGACGACGCGGGATTCGTCGGAGGGCAGGAACGCGCGTTCGCGACGGAGACGTATGCCCTCACCTCGCAGACCTTCACGATCCACCTGGACGGAGCCGCGGGTCTGACCCCCGAGTCGCTGGTGGGCGATGCGCGCGTCGAGGTCTCCGGCAATGGACAGGACTCCCTGTTCGTCGGGGTCGCCGAGACCCGTGACGTCGCCGAGTACCTCTCCTCGTTCAAGCACGCGCAGGTCGTCGACTTCCAGGGCGTCGACGGAGACGTCGTGCCCGTCTACCGCGTCACCGGGACGGGTGCGCCCGAGCTGCCCCCCGCCTCGCTCGACGTGTGGGCGGCGAAGGCCAGCGGGCCGGGGGACCTGTCCCTGATCTGGCCGGTGGAGGAAGGTGACTGGACGGTCGTCGTCATGAACGCCGACGGCAGCGACCGGGTCGCCGCGGACGTCGCCGTGGCCGCCACCGTGCCGTGGCTCGGCGAGGCAGCGGTGGGCCTGCTCGTCGCAGCCGCGGTCCTTCTGGTCGCGGCCCTCGCCACCCTGCTCCTGACGCTGCGCTCGGTAGAAGCGGGAGGTGCCCGATGACCACGGCACTGGTGGCGGTCTTCCTGATCGCCCACGGGCTGGTCCACACGGCGATCTGGTTGACGCGACCCGATCCGGAGCACCCCGCTCCGTTCGAGCCCGACCACTCCGCGCTGTTGACGGTCAACGGCGCCCCGGCCTCCCTGGTCCACCGCACCTCGGTCGTGCTGGCCGTCGGCTCGGCTGTGCTCTACGTGATCGCCGGGGTCCTGGTGGCGTTCGACGCGCCCGGACGCGTCGAGGTCGCCGCGGCCGCCGCCATCGTCGGGCTGAGCCTGAAGCTGCTGTTCTTCCACCCGTGGCTGAGCCTGGGCGTGATCCTGGACGCGCTGGTGCTCGCGGCCGCTGTGACCGGCTGGCCCGTTGGCCTCTGACCCGGTCGGGCCCCCGGTCAGGCGCCGCGCACGATCAGGCGGGTCCCGCTCGGGACGATGACGACCTCGTCGTCGCCGACGGCGGCGGTGAGCACCGGGACCACGTCCCGGATGGACAGCAGCCCTGCGATCAGACCGTCCTGCAACACCGGGAGATGACGGACGTCGGCGTCGGTCATCAGTCGGGCTGCGGAGACGATGGTCGCGTCCGGGGGAGTGGTGACGAGGTCGCCCGACATCACCTCTCCGACCTGGAGGTGCGTGAGGTCGGTGCCGGCCGCCACGTGCAGCACGACGTCGCGCTCGGACACGATGCCCACCAGCGCGTGGTCGCGGAGCACGAGGAGGGCCCCGATGTCGTCGGTGGCGAGGGCCTCGGCGGCCTCGGCGAGGGTCGCCTCGTGGTCGATGGTGGCGACGGGCCAGCTCATGATGGTCGAGACGGGTCGGTCGGGGTGCTGGGCCACTGGGGTCCTCCTGTGCGTGGGGTTGCGACCAGTCTCGGACGCCGGGCTCGCCGGCCACCCGGGTCGAACGTCCCGCCCGCGAGGACGTTGGACCCTCATCGGGCGGGCCCGCGTCAGCCACGGTGGAGGCTGCGCGCAGACCGAGGAGGACGAGATGCGACCCACGGCGCGACCTACGGCGCGGCCCACGGAGGGCACCGCCCCACGACGGCGTGAGAGGTCCCAGCCCGAGGAGCGACGGGCGCGTTCGTCGGCAGCCGTCGAGGTGGTCCTGGCGTCGGCGGCGATCGTCCTCGACGTGGGACTTCCGTCACTCTTCCTCCTGGTGCTCGCCGGGCTGTCGTTGCTGCTCCGGCGTCGCGGCCCCGCCTCCCTCGGCCTGCACCGCGCCCGGCCGGGCCGCTTGGTGCTCGCGACGGCGACCTTCGCCGTCGGGTGGTCCCTGTTCCAGCTCGCCGTCACGATCCCCGCCGCAACGCACTTGTCCGGCCGGCGCCAGGACATGGGCGTCTTCGCCGACGTGCAGGGGAATCTCGGCCTGCTCGTGGCGCTCCTCGCCCTGAGCTGGGCCCTCGGCGCGTTCGTCGAGGAGGTGGCGTTCCGGGGCTACCTCCTGACGCGGCTTCGCGAGGCGTTGGGTCCCGGACCTGCCTCGGTGGCGCTCGCCGTCGCGGTGTCCTCGGTGCTGTTCGGTGTGCTGCACAGCGAGCAGGGCGCTGTGGGGACGGTGGCCGTGGCGCTGGACGGGGTCGCGTTCAGCCTGCTGCGGTTGCGCTTCGGGACGGTGTGGGCGCCGGTCCTGGCGCACGGGTTCAACAACACGCTCGGACTGCTGACGTTCTTCCTGATCGGTCCTGTGTACGGGTTCTGGTGAGGCTGCCGGCTCCGGCGAGCCCTTCGGCCACGGCAGCGATGACGTTGGACTCTGCTCCTGCGGAGGGCGAGTCGCGAGCCTGGAGACATGGCTTCATCTACGTCTTCCCCGGCTTCCACGCTGACAGCAACTGCTTCGTCGTCCACAGGGATGCAGTCCGGATGGGCGGCTCGGGCGGTGCAGGCCCGCAAGGTGTACGGCGAGGGGGACACCGCCGTCGTCGCCCTCGACGGCGTGACGTTGGACCTGCCGGTCGGCGGTTTCACCGCGATCATGGGACCGTCCGGTTCGGGCAAGTCCACCCTCATGCACTGCCTCGCGGGCTTGGACACCCTGACCTCCGGACAGGTGCTGGTCGGCGACACCGATCTCGCCTCCTTGACCGACCGCCAGCGGACGGTCCTGAGACGAGACCGGCTGGGCTTCGTCTTCCAGTCCTTCAACCTGCTCCCGACCCTCACGGCCGAGGAGAACATCACGCTGCCGTCCGACCTAGCAGGCCGCGCTCCTGACCCCGACTGGCTGGCGACGGTGGTCGCCCGTCTCGACCTCGGTGAGCGGCTGCATCACCGGCCGGCCGAGCTCTCCGGTGGCCAGCAGCAGCGGGTCGCCGTAGGGCGCGCGCTCATCACCAGGCCCGACGTGGTCTTCGCCGACGAGCCCACCGGTGCTCTCGACACCAAGGCCGGAGCCCAGCTGCTCCAGTTCCTCCGGTCCGTCGTCGACGAGCTCGGCCAGACGGTCGTCATGGTGACCCACGACCCCGGCGCCGCGGCGTACGCCGACCGCGTCGTCTTCCTCGTGGACGGCCGGCTCGTCGAGGAGCTGGTCGAGCCGACGCGCGAGCTCGTCCTCGAGATCATGGGACGGCTGGGGGACTGACGATGCTCCGTGTCTCGCTGCGCAACCTGCTCGTCAGCAAGCTCCGCCTGCTCCTGACCCTGGCCGCGGTGATCGTCGGGGTGTCCTTCGTGTCGGGCACGTTCGTGCTCTCCGACACCATGCTGAAAGCCTTCGACGAGCTCTACACCGGCCTGAGCTCCGGCACCGACGTGGTGGTCCGCTCGCAGAGCGCCTACGACGCCGACATCAACACCACCGGAGGGCAGGTCAGGCCTCTGGACGCGAGCGTGGTGGACACAGTGGCCGGCGTTCCAGGCGTCGAGGCCGCCGAGGGGTCGGTGTTCGGCTACGCGCTGATCATCGACGCCGACGGCGAGCCGATGCAGCCGGGGGGAGCGCCGACCATCGGGACCAGCGTGACGCAGGACGCCCGGCTCGCCGGCGACGTGACCTACCGGCAGGGACGCGCTCCCTGGGGGCCGCACGAGGTGGTGGTCGACGCCAGGACGGCGAGGCAGGCCGGCTTCCGGCTCGGTGACGACGTCGACGTGGTGCTCGTCGGAGGACGCCGCACGTTCACCCTGGTGGGCGTGCTCGGCTTCGGGGAGACCGACAGCCTGCTCGGGGCGACCCTCGCCGGCTTCGAGCTGCCCACCGCCCAGCGCGTCCTCGACAAGCGGGGGGTCGTTGACGAGGTCGACGTGCTCGCCGCCGATGGCACGACCGCGCGCGAGCTTCGCGACGACATCGCGGCCGTGCTCCCTGAGGGCGTCGAGGCGGTCACGGGTGAGCAGGTGGCGGCCGACGGGACCGAGGCCGTGCGCGATGCGATGGGCATCTTCACCACGGTGCTGCTGGTCTTCGCCGGAGTGGCGCTCTTCGTCGGATCCTTCGTCATCTGGAACACCTTCAACGTGCTGGTGGCGCAGCGCCGCCGCGAGGTGGCACTTCTCCGAGCCGTGGGTGCGACGCGCCGGCAGGTGCTCGGCGGCGTCGTCGTGGAGGCGGCCGGCATCGGTCTGGTGGCGGGCGTCGTCGGTCTCGGCGTGGGCGTCGGCCTCGCGGTGGCCATCCGCTCTCTTCTCGGCCTGGTGGGGATCGACGTGCCCAGCACCTCGGCTTCCATCCAGCCACGCACGGTGGCGGTGGCCCTGGCCGTGGGGTTGGTGGTGACCACCCTCGCCGCCCTGCTGCCTGCGTGGTCGGCGGCGCGCGTGTCGCCTATGGACGCGCTCCGGGACGTGCCCCCACCGACGATCGGCTCAGGACGCGTCCGGCACGCCGCAGGATGGTCCGTGCTGGCCGTCGGTGCCGCGCTCCTCGTGGCGACGTCGGTCTCGGGCAACCAGCGGTGGTGGACGGTGGTCGCCACGTTGACGGCCTTCGCGGGACTGGTGTTCGTCGGTCCCTCCCTCGCGCGCGGTCTGGCACGCCTGGCGGGGCACGGTCGGCGCGGTGGCGGCTGGCGGATGGCTGCCGGCAACGTGCGGCGCAGCTCGCGGCGCGCCGCCGCGACGGCGATGGCCCTGACGATCGGCCTGACCGTGGTCGTCGCCGTTGCCGTCACCGCCACCTCGCTCAAGCACTCCGTCACCGATGCCGTCAACGGAGGCAATCGCTCCGACCTCATCCTCGAGCCGGCCGGTGCCGGCCTCGGGATGCCCGCGTCGGTCGCCGAGGCGCTGCGCGGCCGGGACGACGTCGCGGACGTGGTCGAGCTGAGGGAGTGGGGCGCCCAGGTGGAGGGCGACGGGACGCTCGTCACGGGCCTCGACACGGAGGGGCTCGACCACGTGATCGACCTCGGGATCGAGACCGGCAGCCTCGAGGACCTGCGGCCCGGACACATCCTCGTCGGCGCCACGCGTGCCGAGGAGCTGGGCGTGGGCACGGGTGACGACCTGGTCGTGACCTTCCCGGAGACGGGCCCCCAGACGATGCGGATCGCCGGGACCTTCGGGAAGGGCAGCCTCATCAACGCGACGTACGTCCTGTCGATGCCGGACTTCGAGGCCAACGTGACCTCCCGGCTCGACGGCGCGGTCCTGCTCAGGACCGCGACGGGCGTGGATCCCTTGGCAACCAAGGCGTCGATCGAGGAGATGCTGGCGGACTACCCGAACGTCACGGTCAACACGCCCGAGGACATCACTCGCAACGCGCAGGACTCGGTGGACCAGCTGCTCGGCATCGTCACGGCCCTGCTGCTCCTCGCCGTCGTGGTGGCGGTGCTGGGGATCGTCAACACCCTGGCGCTGTCGGTCTTCGAGCGGACGCGGGAGCTGGGGCTGCTGCGTGCGCTCGGTGCCACCCGACGGCAGGTCCGGGCTGTCATCCGACGCGAGGCGGTCCTGATGTCTCTGCTCGGTGCGGTCACCGGGGTCGCGCTGGGGGCGGCGAGCGGCGTCGCCCTGGCCAGGTCCCTGGCCGACGAGGGCATCACGACGGTGGACGTGCCCGTCGGCACCCTCGCCGTCTACGCCGGCATCGCCGTCGCCATCGGCGTGCTGGCCGCCCTCGCGCCCGCACGGCAGGCGAGCAAGGTGAACCTCTTGCGCGCGCTGTCGGCCGAGTGAGCCACGCAGCGGTGACTCAGCGTGAGAACCACCGACGCAACCCGCCGACGTCGGCGACGCGGGGCTCGGCCGGGTGACCAGGGCACCACAGGTCGGCCGGCACGCTCGCCCTGACTTGAGCGACGTGCTGACCACACCCGCGCCACGTGGTCTTGGAGCAGGTGCGGCAGCGGGCCGGACGACACATGGACTTCTCCTCGGCGGAGTGACGGATGAGGATCGTGAACCCCCCAGGGGGTTATCCCCCCTGGGGGATATACTGACACACACCCGATCAAGGAGCACATCCGATGCAGACCCCTGACACCAACACCGCGACTGGGCTGCCTGCGAAGCCCCCGATGTCCGACTACACGCTCCGAGCACGGACCCGGATGCCTCATGCCCGCGCCGTGGCCAGCGTGCGCGAGGCACTGCAGGAGCAGGGTTTCGGCGTGCTCACCGAGATCGACGTACGCCGGGTCATGAAGGACAAGCTCGGACTCGACGTCGCCGCCGAGATCATCCTCGGTGCCTGTCGACCTGAGCTGGCTCACCGTGCGCTGTCGTCTGCACCGTCGCTCGCGGCGCTGCTGCCGTGCAACGTCGTCGTGCGGGAGACCGGTGAAGGGAGCACGGTCGTCGAGGCCGTCGATCCCGCCGTGATGTCTCAGCTCGAGGGGCACCCAGAGGTCGCGTCGGTGGCGTGGGAGGCGCGGCGGCGACTCCGTGCCGCTCTCGACCGGGTGAGCCAGGAGGTGGCGTGATGCAGATCGAGACGCGCGACATGCACGCCATCGTCAACCGCGCGAAGCGCGCTCACGGACACCTGGGCAAGGTCATCACGATGATGGAGGAGGGGGCCGACTGCGAGGCGGTGCTCACGCAGCTCTCCGCCGTGCTCAAGGCGCTGGAGAGGACAGGCTTCCAGGTCGTCGCCACCGGTCTCCAGCAGTGCATCGCGGAGGGCGACAGACCGGACAGCGTCGACGTCAAGAAACTCGAGAAGCTCTTCCTCGGCCTGGCCTGAACCGCTCCCCATCCACCAGTCAACCTCTTGAAGGACCTCCGATGACCACCAGCATCGACACCCAGCCCACCGCCAGCGACCACGGGAAGGCAGTCCTCGACGACCTGTCGCCACTGCACCGACGGTTGCGCCGCGCCATCCCGGACACCTACAAGGGTTTCGCCGAGCTCCACGGGGCGGCGTTCTCCGACGGCGCGCTCGACGTCCGCACCAAGGAGCTGATCGCGCTCGCCATCGCCGTGGTCGAGGGCTGCGACGGCTGCATCGCCTCGCACGCCGAGGCGGCGGCTCGAGCCGGAGCCAGCCGGCAGCAGGCCGCCGAGGCCATCGGTGTCACCTTCCTCATGCATGGCGGGCCGGCCACGATCCACGGGCCGCGCGCCTTCGACGCGTTCTGTGAGTTCGCCCCTGAGTGAGCAGCTACGGAGCGGGTGGCTTCGCCTGGTCGGTCCTCGCCCACCGGTGCGTCGACCGAGTGCCGGGTCCAAGGTCCCTGACCCGAGCAGCGGAAGGTCCCGACTCCGGCCGTCACCTGGGGATGCGCCCGATGGCCACAGAGGCCTTTCGGCCCTGAGGTCGCGGTGCCCGGCCTGAGACCGTGGTGCCGACACAGCCGGCGAGCGGAGGCGAGGCATGCACGGGTTCCGGCAAGCCGTGCCGCCAGCTGAGACCGCGGCGCCGCAACCGCACGGGCCCGACACCGGTGACCGCAGCCAACCGTGGACCCGGCCTGTCGACGAGGCCCTCCGGTTGCTGGGCTCCGGCGCCGGCGGTCTAAGCGCGGCCGAGGCTCAGGTACGCGTGGACGAGACCGCCGCCCACGTCCTGGACGCCCACCGGCGTACCGGAGCGCTGCACCTGCTCGCCCGGCAGTTCCTGAACCCCACGCTGCTCATCCTGCTCGGAGCGACCGTGCTCGCCGGAGTCCTGGGCGAGCTCGTCGACGCGACCATCATCGTTGCCATCATCGCCGTGTCGGGTCTGCTGGGCTTCTGGCACGAACGAGGCGCGGACCGCGCGATGGCCTCCCTCCTCCACCTCGTCCGCTCGGAGGTGTCGGTGCTGCGCGACGGGGAGCCCCAGGACGTGCCGATCGCGGAGGTCGTCCCGGGGGACGTCGTCCTGGTGAGCGCGGGCGACCTGGTGCCCGGCGATGCCCTCGTGCTCGACTCGCGGCAGCTCCTCGCGGACGAGTCGGTGCTGACGGGGGAGACCTTCCCGGCGGAGAAGCGCGCCGGTGTCAGTGCCGCCGAGTCGCGCCCCTCGGAGCGTTCGAACATGCTCTTCCTCGGCACGCACGTGTCCAGCGGGTCAGGCCGCCTCCTCGTCGTGTCCACGGGTCGCGAGACCGAGCTCGGCCGTGTCGCCGGCAGCCTGACGCACCGCCGGCCGCCCACCGGCTTCGAGCGCGGCATGACCGCGTTCGGCCTGCTCCTCACCCGGGCGATGGCACTGCTGGTCGTCGCGATCTTCGCGGTCAACGTCTTGCTGCAGCGGCCGTTCATCGACTCCGCGCTCTTCTCCCTCGCCCTCGCTGTGGGGCTGACACCGCAGCTGCTGCCGGCGATCGTCAGCCTCAGCCTGTCGGAGGGCGCCCGCGAGATGGCGCGCCAGCGCGTCATCGTCCGCCGGCTCGACGCGATCGAGGACTTCGGCTCGATGGACGTCCTGTGCCTCGACAAGACCGGCACGGTGACCGATGGTGAGATCCGGGTCTCGTCGGTGACGGACGTGGGAGGTGCGCCGAGCGCGATGGTCGAGCGTCTGGCCCACCTGAACGCGGCGTTCCAGGTCGGCCTCGCGAACCCCATCGACGCCAGCATCCTGGCCAGGTCCCGAGTCGACGTCTCCGGCGCCGTCCGGCTCGACGAGCTGCCGTACGACTTCGGGCGCAAGCGGCTCAGCGTCCTGGTCACCGATCCGGCGCTGGGCGCCGATCCGGT
The DNA here is from genome assembly GCF_039531755.1 of Nocardioides bigeumensis. NCBI lineage: Bacteria > Bacillati > Actinomycetota > Actinomycetes > Propionibacteriales > Nocardioidaceae > Nocardioides > Nocardioides bigeumensis. The sequence goes on along the minus strand of NZ_BAAAQQ010000007.1, from coordinate 182,902 downwards.
GCTCGTCACCAAGGGTTCGGTGGCGGCCGTCCTCGACGTGTGCTCGCAGGTCGAGGACGGACACGGTGCAGAGGTCCCCCTGGCTGCTCGGAGGTCCGAGATCGACGCGCTGTACACCGCGCTCAGCAGCGAGGGCACCCGAGTGCTCGCCGTGGCCAGCCGCACCCTCGCCGGGAGGACGAATGTGGACCCGGTCGACGAGGCCGGGCTGACCCTGCACGGTTTCGTGTCGTTCGCCGATCCGGTCAAGGAGGACGGCGCCGCCATGGTGCGTGCCCTGGAGGACCACGGCATCTCGGTCCGCATGCTGACCGGTGACAACAGGTACGTCGCGGCCCACGTGGCGGCGGAGGTCGGTCTCGACCTGGGTGGCGCGATGACCGGTCGCGACGTGGCCGCCCTCGACGACCTGGCCCTGGGCCGTGCCGCCCGTGACGTCCGCGTCTTCAGCGAGCTCGATCCTCTGCACAAGGAACGCATCGTGCGCGCGTTGCGCCGCGACGGCCACGTGGCGGGCTACCTCGGCGACGGCATCAACGACGCACCGGCCCTGCGCGCGGCGGACGTGGGCATCTCGGTGGACACCGCGGTCACGGTGGCGAAGCAGGCCGCGTCGATCGTGCTGCTCGACAAGGACCTCGGGGTGCTTCTCGACGGGGTCCTGCAGGGTCGCCGGACCTTCGCGAACACCATGAAGTACCTCCACGTCACCACGAGCGCGAACTTCGGCAACATGCTCTCGATGGCGGCCGCGGCCGTGGTGTTGCCGTTCCTGCCCCTGCTGGCCGGACAGATCCTGCTGGTCAACCTGCTCACCGACCTGCCAGGCATGACCATCGCCACCGACGCGGTGGATGCCTCCGCTCTGGAGCGTCCGCAGCAGTGGGACGTGCGCCAGATCCGTCGGTACATGTTGGTGTTCGGGGCGTTGTCGTCGGTCTTCGACGTGACGATGTTCCTCATGCTCAGGCTCGCGTTCCACGCCCAGGCGACCGAGTTCCGCAGCGCCTGGTTCCTCGGCTCGATCCTCACCGAGGTGGGCGTCCTGTTCGCGCTGCGGACCCGGGTTCCGATCTACCGCAGCCGTCCCAGTCGCCTGCTCGTCCTGTCGAGCCTGCTCACGGTCGTGGCCACGGTGGTGCTCCCGTTCACGCCGGCCGCCTCGATGCTCGGCCTCGTGGTCCTGCCCGCCGAGCTCGTCGGTCTCGTCGTCGCGGTGGCGTTGTCGTACGTCGTCTGCACCGAGGTCGTGAAGGTGCGGTTCTGGCAGGCATCCGAATCCGCCCCGAAGGTGACCACCGGCTTGTCACACTGGTGAGAGAAGGGCGACTGCGGTCGTCTAGCGGCAGAGAGGATGAGCGGCATGGAACGTCTGCGCGCAGCACTGCGCTCGCGGACGTTGCTGGTCGTCGGGGTCGCGGTCAGCATCGCCGTTCCCGCGTTCACACTGCCGCGGCTGCCGCACCTCACGCTGTGGCCGCTCTTGCTGGGTCTCCTGCCCTGGGTGGTCGGCAAGTACCTCCTGTGCCCGCTGCGCTGGCGTGTGCTCACCGATGCGGACCTGAGTCGGCGCTGGCACCTGCGCGCGTACGCCGAGTCCGAGCTGTTGGGCCTGCTGACTCCCGGCCACGCCGGGGCTGACGTCTGGCGGGTCACCCGGCTGCGGCGTACGGGCATGGCGACCGGCGACGCCGTGCTGAGCGTCGGGGCCGACCGGCTCGTCGGGGCGCTCGGTCTGGCCGTCTTCGTGGCCTTCGCGGGGACCGCCCTCCCGACCTCGATGCTCCTAGTCGCGCTCGCCGTAGGGGTGGTCGCGACCCTCGGCGCCCTCGTCGTGCACCGCCTTCGTCCGAGCCTGCTGCCGCGCCGGGCGCTGCCACGACCTCGCCAGCTGGCCCAGGGCCTGGTCCTCTCGGCGGGCTACCAGCTCTCCATCGCCGCGCTCCTGGTCGGCTCGCTGGCGGCGACCGGTCACTCTCTCTCGCCGCTGGCCGTCCTGGGCGCCTTCGGCGCCAGCCAGGTCGCCGGGGTGCTCCCCGGGCCCCAGGGCGCGAGCCCGCGGGACGGTGCGCTCGTGGTGGCACTGGCAGCTCTCGGCGTTCCTTGGGAGGCCGCGGCGGGAGCCGTCGCCATCAAGGCGGCGCTCGCCTGGCTACCTGCCCTCGCGCTGGGCGGGGTCAGCCTGCTCCTGGCCCGGCGCGCGCTCCGCGCATCCGGCGTCGCCGTCGTGCCCGCCACCTCCTGAGGCGGACCCACCTCGTTGGTCCCAGCAGGACGGGACCTCCGGCCCCTCCCGCATCGGCGCTCAGGCGGCAGGCTGGGAGTGACGGCGGCACACAGGAGATGGCATGGAGACGGTGACGCGTGCACGCGCCCCCCTCTCGGCCTCCCGCGTCCCGTGGGCCCTGGGCCAGACGGCGCTCGTCGCCCTCGGGATCGTCGCGTACTTCCGCATCCGCGGTCTCACCGAGACGTCGGTGGACGTCGCCGTCGACCACTCCCGCCGCATCCTGGCCATCGAGGGTTGGCTCGGCCTCGACGTGGAGCACGCCGTCCAGGCTCCCGTCGCCGCCTCGCAGTCGTTGGCGACAGTCGCGAACTGGGTCTACATCTGGGGGCACTGGCCGGTCATCCTGACCTGCATGGTCTGGCTGGTCTGGCGGCACCGTGAGGTGTTCGGCCTGTTGCGCGACGGCATGCTCGTGTCCGGCTTCCTGGGGATGCTCGTCTTCGTCGCCTACCCGGTCGCCCCGCCGCGCTTGGCCGACCTGGGGCTCGTCGACACGGTCACGGTGTCCTCGGAGGCGTACCGCTACCTCCAGCCCCCGGCCTTCGTGAACCAGTACGCCGCGATGCCGAGCCTGCACGCGGGCTGGGACCTGCTGGTGGGGCTCGCGATCGTCAGCGCCGCGACGTCGGTGTGGGTGCGAGCGGCCGGTCTGATGATGCCGTTGCTGATGATCTGGGCGGTCGTCGCGACCGCCAACCACTACGTGCTGGACGTGATCGCCGGGCTCGTCCTGGTGCTGGTCGGCCATGCGGCGGCTCTGCGGCTCGAGCAACGGCGAGACCAGCGACGTCGGGCGACGTCCGCGGAGCTGGCATGGACGTCCTAGTGGTGGCCCACCGGGCGGGCAACTCCCTGTCCGGACTCGCCGCCGCACCGCTGCTCGGCGCCGACGCCGTCGAGCTGGACGTGCACTCGTACCGCGGCCGGCTCGAGGTGCGACACCTGAAGACGGCCGGGCCGCTGCCCTTCCTCTGGGACCGCTGGGAGCTGAGAGCGGCTTCCGAGCCGCGGCTCGAGCTGGGCGACGTACTCGGGGCGACACCGCCAGGGGTGACGCTGATGCTGGACCTCAAGGGTCCGCGGACCTCGATCGGGACCGCGACCAGCCGGCTCCTGCGCGAGCAGGGATGGGATCGCCCGCTCCTGGCGTGCGGCCGTCGATGGTCCGCCGTGGACGCGCTCGCGGCGGAGCAGGCGCACGTCCGACCGGTGCTGTCGGTCCGGAACAGGCTCGAGCTCGGGCTCCTGCTCCGTCGCTTGGACACCGCGCCCGCGCCGTACGGCGTGTCGATGCACGGGTCGCTGCTCAGCACGCCCCTGATCGCACGCCTGCATCGCGACGTCGAACGCGTGCTCACCTGGCCGGTCAACGACCTCCAGGCGCTCGACAGGGTCCTCACCCACGGTGTGACCGGAGTGATCAGCGACGAACCCGCGACCCTGAGGGAGGCGCTCGCCCAGCTCTGACGCAGGGACCTTGGTCCTCCGCACGACGGTCTTCCAGCCCTCATCGGCTGCGCTTCTGGTGCTTAGCGTGGTGGCTGCCAGGGTGGCTGCTCACCTGGGCCAACGTCTTCGTCGGCGACCAGGTGCACGAGCAGCTGGTCATGCAGGACATCACCATGCCGGCGGGGGATGCCCTCGGCAGCGTCCCTGAGGAGGATGCGAAGGCACTCGAGCCCTACGCCGGCAGCACCCTCGACACGGGCGCCGAGGCCAAGGCGTTCGCCGATCACTACATCCTTGCCCACATGAACGCGTCCAGCGACGGCCGAACCTACGAGGAGGTCAGCGGTGAGTACATCGCCCTCTCGGACGAGGCCAAGGCGTCGGAAGAGGGGCAGGCGCTGGCCGGGCTCCGCCAGACACTGTTCACGGGAGACACGCTGCGGGGCCTGCTGCTCTACGGCTACGCCTTCGCCACCATCGGCACCATCCTGGGCATCGCGGCGATCGTCTCGTTCGTCACCGCGGCCGCCCTCACGGTGCTCGTCGTGCTCGGGTTCCGGCACGCCGGCCGCGTGCGGGACCCCGCCTCATCACCGCCTCATCCCAGGCCTCATCACAGGCCTCATCACAGGCTCCCGCACGGGCCGCCGAGCCGGCCTGACCACGCTGCCTGCGCTGCCGAAGCGGTCGATCCGCGACCTATGCCCTATCGTGGACAGTGTTGAAGGGACGGAGCTCAACCCCGTCCTGGCCGCACACGATGTCGCGGCTCGTTTCTTACCCCTGGTATTCGGTTCGCTGGACGTCAGCTCAGGTGGATGTCTTCAGCGCCTCTGGGCACAGTGCCCAGAGAAAGAACAAAGGGAAATGATCATGGCTCAGGGAACCGTCAAGTGGTTCAACGCCGACAAGGGTTTCGGCTTCATCGCGCAGGACGGCGGCGGTGAGGACGTGTTCGTCCACTTCTCCGCCATCCAGACCGCGGGCTACAAGTCGCTCGACGAGAACCAGAAGGTCGAGTTCGACCTCGCCCAGGGCCCCAAGGGTCCCCAGGCCGAGAACGTCCGCGTCTCCTGATCTCATCGACGGGCCCCGACCGCGCAAGCGGTCGGGGCCCGTCGTGCATTTGACGCCGCGGCTAGAAGTCGCGCAGCGCCGAGATGGACTGCGGCTCGGGCTGCTCCTCCATGTCGGTCTCGTCCCCGGCCAAGAGAAGGACTGCCAGGAGCGCACCCGCGCCCAGCACGATCAGCCCGAGGACCAGCAGCCAGATGCCGGGTGGTCGCCGCAACCTCGTTCCCGAGCCACGACTTGCGTCCGCTCGCTGCTCGCTGCTCATGCGTGTGCCCTCCTGGTGCGCTTGACCCGGCGGCGCAGCTGCAGGATGCGCAGGCTCCCGGCCAGGATGGCCAGCGCGAGTCCGGCCGCTGCGGCGAGGAGCAGGGCGGCGGCGAGGGGAGCGGTGCCGTCCCAGGCGAGGAAGCTGATCTGGACCGTGCGGGTGTTCTGCAGGACGAAGACGGCCAGCAGCACGAAGACCACCAGCAAGCCGATGACCGCGATCCAGAAGCCGCTGGTGCGAGATCCCCCGAGCGGGTCGATCTCTGGTGATTCAGGCGGGCCTGGCTCGGCGTCGGACGGGTGCGTGCTGGGCACGGGGTCTCCTCCCCGGCACGCTCTCCGCAGCGACGCGCCTCGGTCGATTCGGCGGACGACATCGGGGTACCCGGGCGCCGCGTGAAGGATGCAGTGGGCCGGTCAGCCAGCGGTGCGGGCGCCAGCCGGGGCGATGGGCCTGGCACGCAGGAGCTCACGCAGCCGCGGCAGGGCAGTCCGTGCCGTGGTCTCCGCCAGCCAGTCGTCGGGGAGCGACAGCCGGAGCACGCGGTGCCAGGCCGACAGCACCTGCTTCGGAAGGGGCGCGGCGTGGTACCGCAGCCCGAAGCGGTCGAAGACGCCGCGCACTCGCGGTGCGATCTCGGCGTACCGGTTGCTAGGCAGGTCAGGGAAGAGGTGGTGCTCGATCTGGTGGCTCAGGTTGCCGGCGAGCACGTGCAGCCAGCCTGGACCGGTGATGTCGGCCGAGCCGAGCATCTGCCGCAGGTACCACTCGCCGCGGGACTCGTCGGAACGCACCGCCTCCTGCTCGAAGACCTCGACCCCCTCGGGGAAGTGACCGCACATGATCACCGAGTGGCTCCAGACGTTGCGGATCAGGTTGGCGGTGACGTTCGCCGCGGCGGTCCGTGCGAATCCCCGCCCTGACAGGGCCGGCCACGCGACCAGCTCCTTGACGGCCTGCCTGCGCACCCGCGCAAGGGTCCGGTCGAGGTCGGCGCGGAACTCGGGCGTGCGCTCGCCGCCGTTCCGCTTGACGACGCCGAGGCCGAGGTCGTACGCCGCGATGCCGTGCTCGAAGACCAGCGCGTTGAGCAGGTTCAGCACGGGCTGGGCGAGGTGCCGGCGTTCCCAAGGCTGCGCCTCGTCGACGCGCATGATGCCGTAGCCCAGGTCGTTGTCCTGGCCCACGATGTTGGTGAACGCGTGGTGGGTCTGGTTGTGGGCGCGCTGCCAGAGGTCCGGCGGCGTCGCGAAGTCCCAGTCCCAGGTGGTGGAGTGGATGCGGGGGTCGCGCATCCAGTCCCACTGCCCGTGGAGCACGTTGTGGCCGATCTCCATGTTGTCCAGCACCTTGGCCAGCGCCAGCCCGCCGGTCCCAAGGACCCAGCCCGGTCGACCGCGGCTCGTCATGAGGATCAGGCGGCTGCCGAGCTCGAGGCCGCGCCGGAGCTTGATGAGGCGGCGGATGTACGCCGCGTCCGAGGACCCGCGGCTGTCGATCACCGACTGACGGATGTCGTCGAGCTCCCGGCCCAGGTCCTCGACGTCCGCGCGGGTCAGGCGCCCGACCAGTGGCGGGGCGACGGTCGTGCTCGTCATCCCGACAGGTACCCGCTCGACTGCCAGGTCAGGCAGCCTGGAGCTTCGTTCGCCGGGTACCAGCGGGCGACGCGTCCGTCTACGCCACCCCGGACCCCGGCGGGACCTCGACGTGAGGCCGCCCGTGAGGCTTGTCTACGGCCGGTTGCGTGACTCGGACCTGTTGATCCGTGCCGCGACGGGCGACCTCGATGCCGCGAGCCGGATGTTCGACCGGCTCGGTGCGGCAGTCCTGGCAGTGGCGCGCGTGCTCCTCGGTCCCGGCCAGAGCGAGCAGACGGTCGAGGCAGCGGTCAGCTCGGCTGGACCCCACTGATCACCTCGTGGGCGACGTCGACGAGACGCCGGCGGTCTGCCCGGGCGCGCTTGCGCATCATGTCGAAGGCATCGGTGGGCGTCGTGCGCTCGAGCTGCGCCAGCGCTCCCTTGGCCTGCTCGATGATGATGCGGCTGTTGAGTGCTCCCTCGAGCTGCTCGGTGAGCGCCTCGGCGTGCGCCAGCGCGCGCTCCTGGAGGAGGCCGATCGTGGCGATGTCCGCCAATGCCTGGACGATCCGGACCTCGTCGTCCTGGAAGAACGAGTCGGACTTGCCGAAGATGTTGAGGGCGCCGATCGTCTGGTCGCGCAGCCGCATCGGGAAGGCATGCACGGACTGGAATCCCGCCGACCGGGCCGCCGGGGCGAAGCGCGGCCAGCGGTCGCCGGCCGTGGCGAGATCGGTGTTCACGACCGGCTGCTGGGTCGCGAAGCAGTCCATGCACGGGCCCTCGTCGTTCTGGAGCTGGAAGAGCTCCAGGACCTTGCCTGTCTCGTTGGACGCCGCCATGAAGCGCAGCTGACCTCTGCTGTCCGCGAGCAACAGGCCCACGGCCTCGGCTCCGCTGACGGCAGCAGCATGGTCGGTCAGCCGGTGGAGGAAGTCCACGATGTCGAAGTCGTCGACGAGGGTGTCGGCGACGTCGACGAACACGTCGGCGAGCTGGTCGGTCGAGATCATGGTCGTCCCTCCTGCGGGTCCTGCTTACCAGTCTGGGGCATCGGTCAGTTCCCGTCCTCGAGGTGGAGTCGTCCGTCGATGATGTCCAGGGAGACGTCGAGCAGCTCGCGGCCTTCGACGAACGCGTAGGCGCGCATCCGGGCCAGTGCCTCGGGAAGCCCCACGCCGAGGCTCACCATCACCATTCCCTGCGCCTGGTAGATCTCGCCGCGGACGTCGAGGACGCGCTTCAGGTTCGGGTCCATCTCGCCGTCGGCGCTGGCGGTGGCGCTGTCGAGCAGCATCTCGGTCGCGATCTCGGCGAGCACGAGCGCGCGAGCGCGCTCGTCGGGCTGGAGGTGCCGGGGCGCCGCGGAGTACAACGTGAGCGCACCGAACCTCGCGGCACCCACTTGGAGCGGCAGCCCGAACGCGGCGTGCGTGCCGCACGCCAAGGCCGCAGGGGCGAAGGCGGGCCAGAGGCCGTCGGTCGGTCGTGTGAGGTCCGGCACCAGGACCGGGCGGCGCCGGTCCCAGCACTCGCGCGCGGGGCCCTCCCCGAGGTCGAACTCCAGCTGAGCCAAGGATCGGGCGGTGTCGCCCGAGGACGCGGCGACGGCCTCTGACATGGCTCCGGCGCGCAGAGTGACCGCGGCGCCGTCGAGGGCCAGACCTTCGATCCCGGCGTTGCACACCCGGTGGAGCCGGTCGGCGACTCCGTGACCGTCCCGGGAGGGCTGTGCCTCCACGAGCTCGGCGGCCCAGTCGCGGTCCCGAGAGGCGTCGGTCGGCGATCCGTCGACCATGACACCTCATTCCCGTGACCGGGTGGCACGACGGTGGCCGCACGCGTGACCGATCCTAGCCGCGTACCCAGCCCTTGCGTCCGTCATCCACGCGCGTGTGCGCTCGCGCGGGAACGATCCCCCGAGGGGTGTATCAAAGCCCTTCGAAGAGTGCGAGGGTGGGACACGGCATCCCAGACCCCGATGACCTTCTGTCATCGACCAGGGAAGTAGCCGTGACGACTCTGCAGGCTCGTTCGATCCAGCTCGACGAGAATCCCGCCGCCGCAGAGCGCCAGCGCCGCGGTGACGCTCTCTTCGCCGATGCGGCGGAACAGGACGGCGAGGCCCGCGAGGACTCCCTGCGGGAGGTGGTGGTGCTGTACCTCCCCGTCGCCCACAGCATGGCGCTGCGCTACCGGAACAGAGGCTGCGAGCTCGAGGACCTCGAGCAGGTGGCGGGCCTCGCTCTCGTCAAGGCCGCGCACGGCTTCGATCCGGCGGCGGGCCATGACTTCATGTCGTACGCCGTCCCCTCCATCCGCGGCACGCTGCGCCGCTACTTCCGCGACTACGGCTGGGTGATCCGCCCGCCGCGCGCGTTGCAGGAGCTGCAGCCCCGCGTGCGCGACGAGCTGACCCGGCCCGAACCGGACACGGGGCGGCCGCCGTCGGCCGAGCAGATCGCCGGCCGGCTGGGCGCCAGCGCGGCGGCTGTCCGTGAGGCGGGGTCCATCCAAGGATGCTTCGCGCCCGCCTCGTTGGACGCGCCCCTCGCCGAGGTGGGCACCGGTGTCCTGGCGGACCTCGTCGGCGGCACGGACGACGGTGGTTACGCCGCCGTGGACACCCAGACCCTTCTGTCGAGCGTGCTGGCGCAGCTCACGGTCAGCGAGCGTGCCCTGCTCCAGCTGCGCTTCGTCGACGAGCTCAGCCAGCAGGAGATCGCCGAGCACATCGGCACGGGTCAGTCCCAGGTGTCGCGCCGGCTCCGCATGCTGTTCGAGCGGCTGCGCTTCCTGATGGGCGTCGAGGACCCGGACCAGGCACCCTTCGCGAGCTGACGGTTCCCGCGCGTGCACGCCTAGCGTTGGTGGTGGCGGCGGACGATGCTGCCGCTGCTTGTTCTCGGCGGCCGCGCCGGGCTTCTGGTGGTCCAGATCCCTGTTCTGCTGGGCGGTGGGGGGGGGCAACCTCTTGGTCCGGCTGCGAGGGGGGCCACCGCAGACGTGGGACGACCACGAGCTCGCCTGCGCCTGGCGGGACACCACCGTCGCCCTGCGTCTCGCGCGTCCGCACCAGTGCCTCGGGCTGGTCCAGCTCAGGGCGGGCCACCTCGACGAGATGGTGCGGCGCTCTCCTGCAGGCATGCAGGCATGAATGGACATGGATGGACGCGGGCCCCGAGCACGACGACCGGCTGGAGACCTATCTGGATCTCGGTGGCTGACTGTTCGGCACCCCCGCGGGCAGGTGCGATCCGCAACCCTCACCAGATACGGCGGCGGCAGCTCCGGCGTCCCGTGGCTCGACGAGGCCGGCCAGGACCAGGTGCTCGTCCGTCGTTCCCGCGCCGCCGGGCTGCCCCCGTGGCTGCCCGACGTGCACGGGTTGGCCCTCGGAGTCCCGCTGCCGGGCGCTCGAGGTGACCTTCTCCTCGCCAGCACCGGACTGGGCCGGCTCACGAGGTTCACCCTCACGGCCGCCCGGCGGGCCGAGCAGCGTCCGATGACGACGCTTCTGCCGTACCGCACGGCCTCAGGGCCGCTGCTGGTCGGGGCGAGGAGCGATGGTCCGGACCGCCACCGGTTGGGCTGGGCCAGGGGGACAGGTCCCTGGACGGAGTGGGCCGACCTCGTGATCCACGAAGGGAGCGGCGACGCCGACGTGGTCTTCGACCCGGTGCTGCAACCCCTGCCTGGGCTCGCTCACTACACCTGGGTGAACCGCCTGCGCGCGCCGGCGTATCGGGCGTCGCGCTCGCGTCGCGAGAGCTGAGCACCCCAGGACGAAGACACCGCCGCCACCCGGGAGGGGTGGCGGCGGTGGTGGTCCTGCGGCGGGTCTCAGTACGTCGGGTTGTTCCCCGAGTCCGATCCGTTGCCGCCGACGGGGCTCTGCTCCTGCACGCGTCCTGCGGAGTCCTGGGCCGTGGCCTTGACCTCGTCAGCCGCCTTGGTGCCGGCCTCCTTGAGGTGGTCGCCCATCTCGCGGGCGGCGGAAGCTGCCTCGTCCTTCAGTGGCTGGCCGTGCTCCTGGGCGAGGTCGGTGGCCTTCTGCGCCACGTTCGACTCCATCCGTGTCGCCGGGAAGAGTCCCGCCACCACGAGTCCGGCGCCGAAGGCGACCAGGCCGGCACCCAGCGGGCTGCCCTGGACCTGGTGCCCGACGGCGGCGGCGGTGTCCCCGACGGTGCCGGAGACGGTGCTGGAGGCGCTGCTGGAGGCGCTGCTGGAGGTGGTGCTGACGGTGTGACCGCTGCCCATGACCTTCTCCTTCACCGAGGAGACGCGGCCGCGGACGGCTGCCTTCCTCCGGTCCATGATCGCCTGGGGGCTCACCCGGTCCTGCAGGGCATCCAGGTCGGATGCCAGGTTCTGCCTGGTCCCGGCGATGTCGTTGCTCAGTTCTTCTGTGCTCTGGCCCATGCTGCGTCCTCCTTCAAGGTCTGTTGGGTCTGCGGGAGCTGCGGGTTGCTCTTCTGCAAGGCGGTGCGCCCGGCCGAGGCCAGGACCCCGGCGACGATCGCCCAGATGGCCGCGACGATGAGCGCCGCTGCCTCGACCGGTAGCCAGTTGTCCAGCAGCCAGGTCAACGCCAGCGAGGCGAAGATCATCAGCAGCAGGCCCGCCAGGGCGGCGCCTGCCAGCATCCCGATGCCGCGTCCGGCCGTGGTGGCCTCCTGGCGCAGCTCGGTCTTGGCCATCTCGAGCTCCTGCTTGACCAGGGTGCTCAGGTCGGTCGTGATGTCACCGACGATCTCCCCGAGGCTCCGGGGGTCCTTCGGCTGTGTCGGGTCGTGCGTCGCGTCCGCGGTGTACGACGGCTCGTAGGACTGGCTCATCAGGACGTGCTCGCCGGCCTGCCGAGGTCGTACCCCGGGTCGAGCGGTGCGGTCAGCGGGTCCTCGTCGTACGCCGTCGGCGCCACCTGCTCGGTCGTGCCGGTCCAGCCGGCCGCCCCAGTGGAGGCGCCAGTGGTGGCCCCAGTGGTGATGCCACCGGTCGTCGGGCTGGACGCCTTGGTGCTGGTCGTCGAGCTCGACGACGCGTCCTTGGCACCACGGAGCAGGCGACCGGCGACCATGCCGGCGACGGCAGCGCCGGCGAGGAAGACGGCGGGGCGGCGGCGCGCGAACGCGCGCACCTCGTCGAGCAGCTCGCTCGGCTCGCGGCCGTCCATGCGCTGCTCGAGGCTGCGGGTCTGGCCGGCCAGCTGGCGGGCGGCCTGGGCCGCCATGCCGTCGCGATCCTGCGACATCTGCTCGAGCTCGTCGGTCAGCGAGCGCAGCATCTGCACGGCGTGGTCGCGCTGCGTGCGGGACTGGTCCTCGACCTGCGTGCGAGCCTCGTCCAGGAGGTTGCGCACCTGGTCGCCGGCCTCGTGGGCGACGTTCTTGGCCTCGTGGGCGGCGGTGGCCGCGGTCTCCTTGGCCTGGTCGGCGCTGCTGGCGCTGTCGGCTGTCCCGCTGCCCGAGGACGTCCCGACCGGGGTGTCGATGGTGGGGTTCGTGGTCATGCGTTCCTCCGTGATTGTGTGGGATCTATCCGTACCCGTGCCCTTGCGTCCAATACGGAGAAAATGAGTTCTGCCCTTAAAACAAGGGAATCCGGCTAGGTCAGGACCCGATCGGGTACAACACCGGGTGACGATCACCACGAGGACGACACCTGCGCCGGCGGCGGGCCCGCGCACCATCCGGGTGGCCTCGGTCCCGGCATCACACGTCTACGTCCGGCACCTCAGCGCCGTTGATCCCGATGTCGAGGAGCCGGTACGCCGCCTGCCCGACCCGGACCCGGCGGATCCCCGACAGAGCGCGGAGCAGCGCTGGTGGCCGCCGGTCATGCTGGACCCAGACTGGATCAGGGCCGGCGACTTCGACGTGTTCCACCTCCAGTTCGGCTTCGACGCCTGGTCACCCGAAGACCTCACCGCCGTCGTGGCTGCGCTCCGCGAGACCGGTCGGCCCCTCGTCTACACGGTTCACGACCTGCGCAACCCCCACCACCGTGACCGCGCCCTGCACGACCGGCAGCTCGACGTGCTTGTGCCTGCCGCGGACGCGGTCGTCACCCTGACGCCGGGTGCTGCCGCGGAGATCGGGCGACGCTGGGGGCGCACGGCGGAGGTGCTACCGCACCCGCACGTCGTACCCCTCGGGGTGATGGAGACCGTCCGGCGCACGCGGCAGGAAAGCCGCGACGAGTTCCGGGTCGGCCTGCATGTCAAGAGCCTGCGGGAGAGCATGGCGCCGCTGCGCATCCTGCCCTCCCTGCTCTCGTCCGTCAGGTCGATCCCCGGCGGGGTGCTGCAGGTCAACGGTCACCGCGACGTGCTCGAGGCAGGTGGGGCGCGGTACGACGCTGCGCTCGCGTCGTACCTCGCGGAGGAGGCTCCCGGCGGGGGGATCGACGTGCGCGTCCACGACTTCATGAGCGACGACGAGCTGTGGCGCTACCTGTCCACCCTGGACGCCTCGGTGCTGCCCTACCGCTTCGGCACCCACTCAGGCTGGGCGGAGGCCTGCCGCGACCTCGGCACCACCGTGATCGCGCCGACCTGCGGCTACTACGCCGAGCAGGGTCCCGCGTTGTCCTACGTCCACGAGGAGGACCTCTTCGACGCCGCCTCCCTCGTCGAGGCGGTGCACCAGGCACGGCTCACGCCGCACCTGGGGCGCGCCGACGTGGCGGAGCGACGTGCCCAGAGGACCCAGCTCGCGGCCGCGCACGCGCGGCTGTACCGGAGTCTTCTGTGACGCGAGCCGGGCTGCGCATCTGCCTGATCGCGTCGGCCCGGTTCCCCGTGGCGGAGCCCTTCGCCGGCGGCCTCGAGGCGCACACGCACCTGCTGGCGAGCGAGCTGGTACGCCGTGGTCACCAGGTCTCCCTCTTCGCCGGCCCGGGCTCGGACCCGGCGCTCCCGGTCACCGAGCTGTCCGTCGGTCCATTCCGAGACTCCGCCGGTGGGCACGGACCTGCCGGGTCGGACCCCGACGAGTGGATGCGCGAGCACCACGCCTACCTGCACCTGATGGCGGGCCTGGGTCGCGACGGACACCACCGCTTCGACGTGATCCACAACAACAGCCTCCACCACCTGCCGGTGGCGATGGCCGCGGCGGTCCGCGTGCCCATGCTGACCAGCCTGCACACGCCTGCGCTGCCGTGGCTGGAGTCGGCGATCGAGCTGGCCCCGCCGGACAGCGTCTTCGTCGCCGTGAGCACGGCGACCCGCGCGGCCTGGTCGCACGTCGTGGACGCGCGCGTGGTGACCAACGGGGTCGACACGGTGCGTTGGGCGCTGGGACCGGGCGGCCCGGCGGCTGTCTGGTCGGGCCGGATCGTCCCCGAGAAGGCACCGCACGAGGCCATCGACGCGGCTCGTGCCGCGGGGTTGAACCTCCGGCTCGCCGGGCCGATCCTCGACCACGACTACTTCGCCCGTGAGGTCGAGCGCAGGCTCGGCCCGGACGTCAGCTATGTCGGCCACCTCGACCAGCGCACCCTGTGTGCAGTGGTCGGCACCTCCCGGGTGGCACTCGTGACCCCGGACTGGGACGAGCCCTACGGCCTCGTCGCCGCCGAGGCGATGGCGTGCGGGACGCCCGTGGCGGCGTACGCGCGGGGAGGGCTCCCGGAGGTGGTGGGCACGGCCGGCGGTCGGCTGGCCCGGGCCGGAGACGTGCTCGACCTGGCTCGTGCCGTCACCGAAGCGAGCGACTTGGACCGGACGGAGGTCCGGGCCGCGGTCCTCGGGCGAGCCAGCGTGAGCCGCATGGTCGACGACTACGTCGCCATCTACGACGAGCTCTCGGCCAGGAAGGCCGCCGCATGATCGGCTACTACGTCCACCACGTCGGAAACGGTCATCTGCACCGGGCCTGCTCCGTCGCCGCCGCGCTCGGTGTGCCCGTCACCGGGCTCTCGTCCCTGCCGCGGCCGCCGGACTGGCTGGGAGACTGGATCACCCTGCCCCGCGACGACGAGAGGCAGGCCTCAGGCGACGTGACTGCGGGAGGTCGACTGCACTGGGCGCCCACCCATGATCCCGGTCTGCGCGCGCGGATGAGCCTCGTGTCCTCGTGGATCGACGTGGCCGCCCCCGACCTCGTCGTGGTCGACGTGTCGGCGGAGGTCGCGGTCCTGGCCCGCCTGCACGGTGTTCCCGTCGTCTCGTTCGTCCTCCCCGGCCACCGTGACGACGAGGCCCACCTGCTGGGGTACGGCGTGTCGTCGGCGCTCGTCGCCGCCTGGCCGAGCTCGGCGGCCGGCATGCTGCAGGGTCTGCCGACGCCGCTGGCCGCCCGCGTGGAACACCTCGGCGCGATCTCGCGCTTTCCGGTCTCCCCCGAGCGCGAACGCCCGCCCGGCCCTCTGCGGGTCACCGTCCTGTCCGGCGGGGGCGGCGGTGGGCCGAGGCGCGAGGTCGTGGAGGCTGCCCGGTCGGCGACACCTGGATGGACGTGGACCGTCCTCGGTGGTCCGGGCGGGGAGTGGGTCCGCGATCCGCTCCCGGTGATCCGCGACGCCGACGTGGTCGTCTGCCAGGCGGGGCAGAACACCATCGCCGAGGTCGCCGCTGCGCGGCGCCCGGCCGTCGTCGTCCCGGCCGATCGTCCCCACGACGAGCAGCTCGCGACGGCGCGGACCCTCGCCGCCGGCGACTGGCCGGTGCTCGTCGAGAGCGAGTTCCCGGTGGACGGCTGGCAGGCCCGCCTCGACCGGGCCGCCCGTCTCGACGGACAGGCATGGGAGAACTGGTGCGACGGCCGGGGTGCCGAGCGGATGGCCGCGGTGGTGCGCCGCGTGGTCGACGAGCACGACGTGCGACCTGTCGTCGCATGACGAGCGCAGTGGTGACCATCGCGCACGGGCGGCACGACCACCTCCTCGCGCAGCACGGTTCCCTCGCCATGGGGAGCCGCGTCCCCGACCTCTACGTCGTCGTCGCGATGGACGATGCGTGGATCGAGTCGTGGCGCCCGGAGGGGACGCTGCGGCCGACGGTCGTGGCGATGGGCTCGGACCCGCGAGGGCTGCCGCTGGCCGCCGCGCGCAACGCGGGGTTCGCAGTGGCCCTCGAGCGTGGGGCCGATGTCGTCATCGGGCTCGACGTCGACTGCCTGGCCGGACGCGACCTCGTGGCGGCGTACGCCGATGCCGCGGTGCGCGAGGCCCATGTCGCCTGGACCGGCCCGGTCACCTATCTCAAGCCACGAGCTCGTCGGGGGTACGACCTGGCCGTGCTCGCGGGGGCCGACGACCCGCACCCGGCGCGACCGGCGCCCGAGCCGGGTGACGTCGCGCGGCGTACGCCACCTGAGCTGTTCTGGTCGCTGTCGTTCGCCTGCCATCGCGACCTGTGGCAGCGGGTGGGCGGCTTCTGCGAGGAGTACGTCGGCTACGGCGCGGAGGACACCGACTTCGGCCGGCAGCTCGAGGCCGGCGGGATCGAGCTGGCCAGCGAGGGATCGGCACGCGCCTATCACCAGCACCACGACTCGGAGGTGCCGCCGCGGCGGCACGTGCCGGACCTGCTGCGCAACGGCGCTGTCTACGCGCGCCGGTGGGGGTCCTGGCCGATGGAAGGGTGGTTCGAGACGCTGGCCCAAGAAGGGCTCGTCGTCCGCGACGGGGCGGACGGGTGGGCCCCGCCCCCGGGTGTGCCGGGGACGAGGCCGCCCAGCTAAGAGGTGGCTGAGCCGTGCGTGGTGCCGCGGTCGGACGCGTTCTCGGTGCGTCGTCCGAGGGCGAGCCCGAGGGCGACCATGCCGAGGCCGAGCACGAGGTGCAGCCAGTTGTCAGCGCTGTTCAGCGGCACGAAGTTCGCAGCGCTGTCGTGGTCGACGACCAGGCCGTAGATCCACAGCACGAGGTAGATGGTCCCGCCGCCGACGAGGAACGTGCGGGCGCCGTTGACCGAGCGGGCCAGGGCGATGCCGGCCACACCGAAGAGCAGGTGCACGATGTTGTGGAGGACGGACACCTGGAAGATCCCGAGCAGCTCGGCGCCGGACTCGTGGCCGCCGGCCTCCATCTGGTCGTAGTTCGTGGTGATCCCAGGCACGAAGCCGAGGACGCCGACCAACAGGAACACCGCGCCGACCACCAATGCTGCGGTCTGGATGTGAGTTCGGTGGGTCGAGCGGTTGGGGGCTTGCGTGGTCAAGACTTCTCCTTGATTGATGTAGGGCGTGACTGAGTACCCGCTCTCGCCCGTCTGATGTTCACCCGGGCAAAGAATGAGGGTGGAAGGTGGCGTCGCGTCAGCGACCGGGTGCCAGAGAGGTGACGCGGTCGGCGAGCCCGCCGAGCGCGGAGCTGGGCCGCTGCTGCTCGCCGGCGAAGGACGACAGGACGACGAGCGCACCGGTCAATGCGGGCACGGCCCACTGCAGCAGCGCCAGCTGGCGCTGCGCGGCTGCGACGTCGGAGGGCGTCGCCGGAGCAGGCGTGGTGCCGGACTCAGCGGGGACGTCCGTGTGCTGCGACACACGCCGGCCGAGCACACGGCTGTACGCCGTGACGCCGAGCGCGGCAGCGGTGAGGGCGGTCTTGGCGACGACCATGCGGCCGACGCCGCGTTGCGCGGCGACCCGCGGAGCGTTGCCACCCAGCTGGCCGAGGCTGCCCACGACGTGCAGGCCGATGGCGGCGGCGTTGACGGGCGTCCACCGGTCCCAGCCGACGTTGGCCACGGCACCCGTGCCTCTGTCGGAGTCGGCTGCGGCGGCGGCCGGGTTGAGGGCGACGGCGTTGGCCAAGGTGCCACCGAACCACGCGGCGAGGCCGACGTCGTGCAGTGAACGGGAAAGGGTGTTGGTCATGGGTCCTCCAGGACGCTCGTGATGCCCGGCATGTTCAGGGCGTGGGGACGTCGCCGTGATCGGCGCGAACTACTGCCGTACCCGGATGCGACCCGCCCCACCCAGGCACAGGTGAGTAGCCGGCCCCGAGGACGGGTACGCCGAGGGCGAGGAGGGGATGAGGTGCTGGCTGCGATGACGACCCGCGTCGTCACATTGTTGGCGCGCACCCCCGCGCGAGCGCTCGCCCTGCGAGCCGCCCTGGCCGCGATGACCTCGTGGCTGGTGATCGTGCCGATGGGTGGTGTCGCCGACGACTACCCGTACTACGCGCCCCTGGGTGCCGTCGTCGCAGTCACCTCGTCGGTCGAGGTGTCGTTGCGCACCTCCGTCCAGACCGTCGTGGCGCTCGTGCTCGGCGCCGGCCTCGCGACGACCGTGCTCCTGCTCGACCTGCCGCGCCCCCTCGCGATCGGCCTCGTCGTGGCCGTCGGCACGCTCCTCGGGGCGCTGCGCCGCATGGGTGAGATGGGGAGCTGGGTGCCGATCTCGGCGTTGTTCATCCTGGTGCTGGGGGAGGGGAACCCCGCTCACTTCGTGCTGGGCTACCTCGGGATCACCACGCTCGGCGTCGGGGTGGGCGCGGCCACCAGCCTGGCGCTCCCTCCACTCCACCTGATCAGGACCCGGCACGCGCAGGACGACCTGCGAGCGGCGCTGGCGGAACGGCTGGACGCCCTCGCGGACGTCATCGGCTCCGAGCAGCTGCCCTCCGAGGGCGACTGGGAGGTCCGGCGTCCCGATCTGCGCGCCCACTCCGCGGAGGTCGAGCAGCTGCTGGCCCTCGCTACCGGTGGTCCACCTGTCAACTGGCGGGTGCGCAAGGGCAGGGACGAGGGTCAACGGTTGCGAGAGCGGGGGCGGGCTCTGGCCGCGTTGGCGCTCCAGGTGGACGAGCTGACGGACGTGCTGGCCTATCGCGAACGCGACGATCGACAGGACTTGGCGCTGCCCGCCTGGCTGCGGCCCGCCGCAGAGAGCGCCCTGCGGGCGACGGCCGACGCCCTGCGCTCCGACGAGGACCGGTCGGCGTGCATCGACGCGGCCTGGACCGCCGTACGCCGGCTCGCCTCTGAGATCAGGCGCGACCGTCACGAGAGCGGGGACGACCTGTTCGGCGCCGGTGCTCTCGTCGTGTCGATCGAGCGCACGCTGACCACCATGTCGCCCGCGGCGTCGCCGAGTGTGTCGCCGGCGTCACCTGCCTGAACGCGGTGGGACCGCTGCGCCTGGGTACGGAAGAACCCGACCCCAGCTCAGGAGAAACCCATGTCCACTGACGCCATCGTGCTCCTCAAGAACGACCACAAGGAGATCCGCAAGACGTTCGACGCGTTCGAGAAGGCCGGCGACAACGCGGCTGCCACGAAGCAGCGCCTCGTCGACAAGATGATCGAGCTGCTGACCGTGCACACCTACCTCGAGAACGAGGTCATGTACCCGCGGGTGCGCGAGCTGCTGCCCGCGCTCGAGGACGACGTGCTGGAGTCCTACGAGGAGCACCACGTCGCCGACGTGCTGGTGGTCGAGCTCGCCGGCATGAAGCCCTCAGACGAGCGGTTCACCGCGAAGACGACCGTCCTGATCGAGAACGTGCGCCACCACATGGACGAGGAGGAGCAGGAGTGGTTCCCGGAGGTCCGCAAGGGCCTCGGGCGCAAGGCCCTCCAGGACATCGGGGCGGAGATGGTGAAGCTGCGCAAGAAGGCGCCCAAGCGCCCGTCGCAGCCCAGCGCGCTGAAGAAGACCATCGACGCGGTCGTGTCCTAGGCCGTGGCCGATCGCGCCGAGTCCTCACCTGCCACTCTCCCCGGCGGGCAACAGGTGTGGATCCGGTCGATCGGGACCGACGACGCCGATGCGTTGCGGGCTGCGTTCCAGAGACTCAGCCTCCACTCGCGCTACCACCGCTTCCACAGTGGGGTGCCACAGCTGTCCGACGTGATGGTCCGCGTGCTCACGACCGTCGACCACGTCGACCGCGAGGCACTGGTGGCCGTGCCCGCTGAGGGGAGCAACGAGCTCGTCGGGGTGGTGCGCTACGTCCGGGACCCCACGGAACCCACCGCGGCCGACCTGGCCGTCACGGTGGCCGACCAGTGGCAGGGACGCGGGCTCGGCGCACTGCTCATGCGCGAGCTGACAGCTCGCGCGATCGACAACGGCATCGAGCACTTCACCGTCGACATGCTGGCGGACAACCTGCCCATCCAGGCCCTGGTACGCACGGCCGGCGGAGTCTCCGTCACCTCGGACGGGTCAGTGGTGTCGGCGCGCGTACCGATCCTCGCCGAGCGCCCGGTCACGCGGGGTGGCCCCACGATGGTCGACGAGGTCGACCCCGCCGTGTGACTCATCGCGCTGTCTGTCGTCACCCTGCATGGGTACGAAGCAACATGCGCGCACTCACCTGGCAAGGCATCGAGAAGGTCATCGTCGACGACGTCCCGGACCCGGGGATCATCGACGCCACCGATGCCATCGTGCGGATCACCTCGACGGCGATCTGCGGTTCCGACCTGCACCTCTACAAGGTGCTGGCGCCCTACCTCACGCCCGGTGACGTGCTCGGCCACGAGTTCATGGGCGAGGTCGTGGACCTCGGCTCAGCCGTGACCCGGCTCGAGGTCGGCGACCGCGTCGTGGTCCCGTTCAACATCTCGTGCGGCTCGTGCTGGATGTGCTCGCGCGGCCTCTTCGCCCAGTGCGAGACGACCCAGAACCGCGACCAGGGCAAGGGTGCGAGCCTCTTCGGCTACACCTCGCTCTACGGCCAGGTCCCTGGTGGCCAGGCCGAGCTCGTGCGGGTGCCGCACGCCGACTTCGGTCCGGTCGTCATCCCCGGCGACCAGTCCGGCGTGCCCGATGAGCGGTTCCTATACCTGTCGGACATCCTGCCCACGGCCTGGCAGGGGGTCGCTTACGCCGACGTGCCTGACGGCGGCACCCTGGCGGTCCTCGGTGCCGGACCGGTCGGCCAGCTGGCGATCTCCTCCGCTCGGCTGCAGGGCGTCGAGAGGGTCATCGCGGTCGACCGGGTGCCCGAGCGGCTGGCCCTGGCCCGCGCGCGCGGCGCCGAGACCATCGACCTGGACGCCGTCGACAGCGTCCCCGACGCGCTGCGCGAGCTCACCGACGGCCGCGGGCCCGACTCGGTCCTCGAGGCCGTCGGCATGGAGGCGCACGGCAACCCGCTCGCGGAGAGGGCCATCGGCCTCGCGAGCCGCCTGCCCAAGCCGCTCGCCCGCGCGGCCATCGAGCACGTCGGGATCGACCGTCTCGACGCTCTCTACACCGCCTTCGACGGCGTACGCCGCGGCGGGACCGTGTCCATCAGCGGTGTCTACGGCGGCTCCGCCGACCCCCTCCCGATGATGGATCTCTTCGACAAGGGCCTCACGCTGCGGATGGGGCAGTGCCACGTCAAGCAGTGGACCGACGAGCTGCTCGACCACCTGAGCCATGACGAGGATGTGCTCGGCGTCGACGACCTGGCCACGCACCGGGTCCCGCTCGAGCAGGCGCCGGAGATGTACGACCTCTTCCAGCGCAAGGCCGACGGCTGCGTGAAGGTCGTCCTCAACCCGTGAGCCCACGCGTGGTGCTGGTGACCGGCGCCTCGAGCGGCATAGGGGAGGCGACGGCGCGAGCGGCCGCCGCGCGCGGGGACCACGTCGTCCTGGTGGCGCGCGGTGCACTGTCCTTGGCCAGGGTCGCCGACCTCTGCACCGAGGCAGGTGCCGCCTCGACGCTCTGCCTGCCCGCCGACGTCGCCGATGACGCGGCCGTGAAGGCCGTGGTCGACGCCGTCGTCGCCGAGCACGGGCGGCTCGACGTGGTCGTGAGCAACGCCGGTGTCGTCGCCTACGGCCGGCTCCAGGACGTCCCGGTCGAGGTCTTCGACGGCGTGCTCGAGACCAACCTGCACGGGCCCGCCAACCTGGCCCGGCACGTGCTGCCGGTCCTCCGTTCGCAGGACAAGGGTTCGTTGGTGCTGGTCGGCTCGGTGATCGGCCACCTGGCCGTGCCCGACATGTCGGCCTACACCGTCAGCAAGTGGGGCGTGCGGGCGCTGGTGCGTCAGCTCCGGGT
Organism: Nocardioides bigeumensis; assembly: GCF_039531755.1. Lineage (NCBI taxonomy): Bacteria > Bacillati > Actinomycetota > Actinomycetes > Propionibacteriales > Nocardioidaceae > Nocardioides > Nocardioides bigeumensis. The sequence continues at coordinate 161,278 of NZ_BAAAQQ010000007.1, read as the reverse complement.
CGACAACCGGGACCGGCCCGGCCTGCGGATCGGCTACGTCGCGCCCGGTGGCGTGGACACGCCGATCTACGAGCAGGCCGCGACGTACGGCGACTCGGTCGGACGGCCGCCGCTGCCGGTCGCGAGCCCGGAAGTGGTCGCGCGCCGGATCCTCGCCGTCGCCGAAGGCGGCTGGCACCGCAGCCAGGTCGGCGTGGCGAACGACCTGATGCGCTTCGGCTTCACGGCACTTCCCCTCGCGTACGACATCCTGGTCGGCCCGCTCTTCAAGATCGTGGCCCAGGACCTGGTCAGTCCCGTGGTGCGGGGACCCGGCAACGTGCTGGCATCCCAGGAGGTGGGCAACGCGCTCCGCGGCTCCCACGGCAACGCAGTGGTCGGGATCGGTCGCAACCTCGTGGCCCTGGCGCGACGCGGTCTCGGTCAGTGACCGCCCAGGTGGCACGTCGCCTCGGCGTCGAGGAGGAGCTCCTGCTGGTCGACGATGACGGCGCGCCAGTCGCCGCCGCCCCTGCGCTCCTTGCGCGGTGCGCCTCGTCGTCGTCAGACGGTCGCGGTGGAAAGGCCGGGGACGGCCCGCAGCTCACGGCGGAGTACTACCAGTCCCAGGTGGAGATCGTGACGAGCCCGGCCAGGGAGATCGCGAGCCTGGCCCGGCAGCTGGAGCGTGGACGATCCGTCGTCGGCGAGGCGTCGAGGACGCTCGGCTGCGCCCCGGTCGCTGTCCCCGGGTCCGTCGTGCGCGCCGACGCGGGACCGACGACACCCGGCGAACGCTTCGACCTCATCGGCACCCACTACGCCCACGTGGCAGCGAGCTCCCTCATCTGCTCCCTCCAGGTGCACGTCGAGATCGAGTCGCGACACGAGGGCGTCGCCGTCCTGGACAGGGTGCGCCCCTGGTTGCCGACGCTGCTCGCCCTCAGCGCCAACTCGCCGTTCTGGCAGGGCACCGACACCGGTTTCGCCAGCTGGCGGTCTCAGGTGTGGCGGCTCTGGCCCAGTGCGGGCCCGCTCGAGGTGCTCGGTGACGTTGCGGGGTACGACGCGCTGGTGGCCCGCATGGTGAGCAGCGGGTCGGCGCTCGACGTGGCGCTGCTCAACCTCGACGTGCGGCTGTCGGCGCGCCACCCGACCGTGGAGTTCCGCATCGCCGACGTGTGCACCGACCTGCGCGACGCGATGGTGGTGGCCGCCCTCGCGAGGGCCCTGACCGAGACAGCTGCGCGGGAGGCGTCCGCCGGAGTCGGTCCCACTGACTGGCGGGTGGACCAGCTGCGGGTGGCGGCGTGGCGGGCCGCGCGTTTCGGGCTGGCCGGGGAGCTGTCGCACCCGGTGACGGGGGAGACGGCACCGGCCGGGGACGCCCTCGACGCGTTGCTCGCACACGCCGGCGAAGCGCTGGCCGACGCCGGCGACCTCGCGGCCGTGCAGGACGGCCTTCGGCGGCTGCTCCACGAAGGCGGAGGCGCGCCTCGGCAACGACGCGTCCACGCCGAGTCGGGAGATCTCGCAGCAGTCGTCGATGACCTTCGCCGCCGCACCCTGCCCGACACGGGTGTGACGGCCCAGCACCCGGCTGCGTTCGACGCGCAGGCAGGCCTCACTCGGCGATCAGGCGCGTAGCGCCGGAAGCACCTCACGACCGAACAGCTCGATCAGGTCGAGGTAGTGAGGTCCCATGTTCGCGACGTACACCTCGTCGTAGCCGAGGTCGAGGTACTGCTGCACGGCCTCCCGGTGGACGTCGGGGTCGGGACCGGCAGGGGCGCCCTCGGCGCTCATCTCACGGGTGACCAGCTGCGAAGCCTGCTCGAAGTGGGTCGGCGTCGGGAGCACCTGGGCGAGCTCGCCCGGAAGTCCGGCATTGGGCCAGATACGGTGCGCGAGGTCGATGCCCTCGTTGCGGGTGGGCGCGAAGGCGACCTTGGTGCCGGCCATCGCGGGCTTCCCTTCTGACGCGTCCTTGAACCGCTTCAGGAGGTCGGCGTCGGTCTTTGTGGAGATGTAGCCGTCGCCGATCCGGGCCGCCAGGTCGGTGGCCTTCGGCCCGAACCCGGAGACGTAGACGGGCGGAGGCTCGTCGGGCAGCGTGTAGATGCGGGCAGTGTCGACGGCGTAGTGCTTGCCGGCGGTGGTCACCACCCCGCCCTCCCAGAGAAGGCGCATGAGTGCCACGGCCTCCTCGAGCATCTCGAGGCGCACGTCGGTGGCCGGCCACACGTCGCCGAGCACGTGCTCGTTGAGCGCCTCGCCGGAGCCGACACCGAGGGTAAAGCGACCGCCGAGCTGCACGGCCGCCGTCGCGGCGGCCTGGGCCACGATCGCGGGGTGCATCCGGACCGTCGGGCAGGTGACCGCGGTCGTCACCGGGAGCGAGCACGCCTGCGACAGCGCACCGATCACCCCCCAGACAAAGGGGCTCTGTCCCTGCTCGCCGTTCCAGGGATGGAAGTGGTCGCTGATCCAGAGGGCGTCGAAGCCGGCCGCCTCCGCGGCGACCGCCTGCTCGACGAGCTGGTCAGGCGTGTACTCCTCGCAGGACAGGAAGTAGCCGAGTCGCACGGGTCAGGACTCCTTCGCGTGGGCGGTGTCGTTCCTGAGGGGCCGGTACCCGAGCCACCTGGACTCAGCCGCCAGAGGGACGCGCGCCGTGGATGGCGTGCTCAGCCGCGCGGCCGCAGCCGGCCGACGCGCGCGTGGGCCAGCGCGGCACGGGCGGCGTTGTCGCCGCAGGCGCCGTGCACGCCCCCGCCGGGGTGGGCCGACGCCGAGCCGAGGAAGAGCCCGCGCACCGGGGTCTCTGCTCGCCCCAGACCCGGCAGCGGACGGAGGACGAGCTGCTGGTGGAGCTGGGCGGTGCCGCCGTTGAGCGCGCCGCCGACGAGGTTCGCGTCGCGGGCCTCGAGCTCACGTGGGCCGAGCACCCGGCGCGCGCGGACCCGGCTGCCGAATCCCGGGGCCAGTCGTTCGACGCGCGCCTGCACCCGGTCCGCCATCCGCTCACAGTCGTCGCGGTCCCACGTCCCCGTGATGCCGCCGTCACCGGCGTCCTCGGTGAACGCTTGGGGAACGTGCGTGTAGGCCCAGAAGGACTCCGTCCCCGCCGGTGACCTGGTGGGGTCGGTGGTCGTCATCTGGCCGGCGAGCAGGAAGGGTCGCCCCGGTACGGCGCCCGCGTGCACCTGGGCGAGCGCGAGGTTCATCTCCTTGACCGAGTCCGCGATGTGCACCGTCCCGGGCGCGGCCTCCGGTGCCTGCAGCCACGGGACCGGTCCGTCGAGGGCCCAGTCGACCTTGACAGTGCCGGGGTCGAGCTCGAAGGTGCGCAGGGACGACCGGATCCGAGCAGGTACGTCGGCCGGGTCGAGCAGGCGCTGGTAGAGCGCGGGGGCCAGGACGTCGGCGACCACGGCCCGCGCCGCGGCGTACCTCTCGCCGTCGCGGGTGCGCACCCCCGACGCACGGCCGTCGACGACGTCGATGCGGGTGACCTCGGTGCTGGTGCGTACCTCGCCGCCGCGCGACCGGAGCCGGTCGGCCAGGGCCTCGGTCAGCCTCCCGGCGCCGCCCTCCGGGACGGGGTAGCCGACGGTCTGTCCGAGCATCGCCAGCAGCAGACCCATCAGTCCGGAGCCGGGGGCGTCGAGCGGGATGTCGGCGTGGCCGGCGTTGCCGGCGAGCAGCACGTGCGCCTCGCGGCCGCGGAAGCGCTCGCGGGCGAGCTGCGTGACCGGCGTGAGGAGACTCCTCACGAAGGCGAGGCCTCCGACCTTGCGCAGACCGGCCGCCAGGGCGAGCCCGTGCCGGACCGGCGGGAACGGCGTGAGCAGCCCGCCCACCAAGTGGTCGTCGACGCGGTCCCACTGCTCGCAGAGCCGCAGCCAGGCATCCCCGTCACCGGCGCCCGTGGCGTCGAGGCCGGCCGCGGTCCGGCCCCGGTCACGGTGCAGCAGCGCCCAGCCCCCGTCGGGGAAGGGGTGCCCGAGCACCGCCGGCGCGTGCAGCCACCGCAGACCGTGCTCCTCGAGGCAGAACGACCGGATCGTCGGCGACACCGCGGCCAACGGGTAGAAGGCGCTGAAGGTGTCGTGGACGAAGTCGGGGTCGAGCTCACGGTCGCTGCGCACGGCACCACCCACCTCGGGCTGAGCCTCGAGGACGAGCACCGACCAGCCCGCGTCGACCAGGCGGTTGGCGGCCACCAGCCCGTTCGGGCCGGCGCCGACGACGATGGCGTCCCAGCGAGAGGTCATGCTCGCCATCGTGCCGCGGCCGCGGTCGCGGCAGCGACTGCGGCCACAACGGGGTGCCCGGTCATGCCTTGCCCTCGGCGATGAAGGCGAGCCGCTGCAAGGTCTCGGTGTTGCGCCACTTGAGGGTGACCCGCTCCAGGGGCGGAGGCGCGAGCGCACCTGGGCCGGAGACGGCCTTCTCGTCGATCGTGACGAGGGTCTCGGCCCCGATCGCCTCCAGCCTGATGTGGACCCGTGCCTCGCCCACCGGCCAGGCACGAGCACGGAGGGTGATCGACATCCCCGGTGTCGCATCCACGACCTCGGTGTTGTCGTCGACCAGGAGGGGCCAGACGCCGACGGAGTGGTGCAGCCGACTGCCCACTGCGGGCCAGGTGTCGTCCACGTCCCGCATCCGCGAGGCCCCGACGACCCAGACGGGGTACAGCCAGCCGTCGGACAGGACGGTCCAGACCTGTTCGGGCGTGGCGTGGATCTGACGGGAGTTCTGTGTCACGTCGCTCCGCGCCGATCAGCTGAGCGCGTCGATGAGCGCGTCGCTGAAGGCCGGGATGTCGTCCGGGTTGCGGCTGGTGATGAGGTTGCCGTCCACCACGACCTCGTCGTCGACCCACTCCGCGCCGGCGTTGCGCAGGTCTGTCTGGAGGCTGGGCCACGACGCGATGCGCTTGCCCTTCACCACGCCTGCTTCCACCAGCACCCACGGCGCGTGGCAGATCGCGGCGACCGGCTTGCCCGACTCCACGAACTGACGCACGAAGGACACGGCGTCCTCGTCCATGCGGAGCGCGTCCGGGTTGGCCACCCCGCCAGGCAGCACCAAGGCGTCGTACGACGTCACGTCCGCGTCGCCGACTGCTCGGTCCGCCCGCCGGGTCTCGGCCTTCTCGAGGTGGTTGTAGAGCTGCACCTCGCCCGTCTCCGGGGCGAGCAGCTCCACCTCGTGGCCGGCCTTCTCCAGGCTGGTCCACGGGTCGGTCAGCTCGACGGCTTCGATGCCCTCGTTTGCGGTCAGGAACGCGATGCGGCTCATGGGTCTCCTCTGGTCGGGACTCCTTAGGTGCCCTCGCTGCAGGCCCCCTATGCAGAGCAGGTCAGGGGCCGGTCAGGGGGATCTGGTCCAGGTGGTCGAGGACGTCGGCGAGCGAGTCGAAGACCAGCTGCGCCCCGGCCTCCGTCAGCGTCGAGTCGCAGAATCCGCCGCTGCGGACCGCGATGGCGAAGTGTCCTCCGGCGCGGCCCGCGATCGCGTCCCACGGCGAGTCCCCGATGACCGCCGCGCGGTCGCCACCGACGGCAGTCAGCGAAGCAGTGATCAGGTCCGTGGCGGGCTTGCCCTTCCGGACGTCCTGCCCGGTGACGACGGCATCGGCCAAGGCCGCGTCGGGCACGTGGTCGAGGGCCCGCGCGGTGTCACGCTCCGACCCGGACGACGCGATGACGACACGGAGGCCGCGCTTCTTGAGGTCACCGATCAGACGGTCCGCTCCGGGCAGCAGCCGGACCCGCGCGCCGAGGTGCTCGAACTCGGCCGCGTGGATCTGGCGGATCCGATCCCCGACGGCGTGCTCGGCCCGGTCACCTGCGACATGGGCCACCAGCTGCTCCGAGTCCATGCCGATGGCGGCGTGGACAGCGGCGGAGGACACGGTCAGCCCGACGTCGTGGAAGGCCCGGCCCCAGGCCACGGCGTGCTCGTAGACGCTGTCGACGAGGGTGCCGTCGACGTCGACGACGACGGTGTCCAGCTGGCCGGCGGTTGCGTGCATACGGTTGCGGTACCCATGTCGCCGGGTCGGCGATACACCCCCGTCCACCGAGGACGCCGCGCAGGCCTGCTGCGCCGGGCCCCTGGGAGCCGACTCCGCCAGGATGGACCGGTGAGCCAGCCGACCCTGTTCCTGACCGTGGGCCTTCCGGGCACCGGCAAGACCACCGCCGCACGCCGGATCGAGACCGAGCACGCGGCCCTGCGGCTGACGAAGGACGAGTGGATGAAGGCGCTGTACGGCGACGAGAACCCACCGGCTGCGTCGGACGTGATCGAGGGGCGGCTGGTCGAGATCGGGCTGCGGGCCCTCGAGCTCGGCGTCAACGTGGTGATCGACTTCGGCCTGTGGGGCCGCGACGAGCGCTCGGCGCTGAGGCAGGCGGCCGCGGACCGTGGAGCGAGCGTCCGGCTCCTGTACCTCGAGCTCAGCGCGGCCGAGCAGCGTCGACGGCTGGACCAGCGTCAGTCAGAAGCGCCGCACACCACCTGGCAGCTGTCCGAGGAGCAGATCGCGTCCTGGGCAGCCGTCATCGAGGTCCCGACGCCGGGGGAGCTGGACGGCACCGAGCCCGTCGACGCACCTCCGGCGGGGTTCGCGACCTGGGACGAGTGGCGCCACGACCGCTGGCGGCCATCGATCGTGTGACGCCCGGGACGTCATGCGGATCGAGCCCTGGAAGGCTCGCCTCGTCTGACGTCCTGGCCGTCACCGCCCTTGCGAGCTGAAGCGCCGCACCTGGCCGGCGTGGATGTCGGCCACCCACTCCCAGCCGGGCCTGGGCGAGTCGATGCGGGGATCGGCGGGGTCGTTGCCGTCACGGAGGGCGTGGACGTAGGCCGTGTCCCGATCGAGGCGGGCCCGCACGTCCGTCCCTGCAGACCCGTGACCCGGGATGACGACCTCGACCATGTCGGCCACCTCGTCCAGGAGTCGCAGGCCGGCGAGGTAGTCGTCGATCGGGTCGCCGCTCCCGCGCGAGTCGTCGAGCATCGGGACGAAGCGGTCGGAGAGCATGTCGCCGGCGACCAGGACGCCACTGGCCTCGACCAGGAGCGCCGCGTGGCCGGGCGCGTGCGCCGGGTGCTCGATGACCCGCACCTCGGGACCCGCCCATGGCAGTCGCACACATCCTGGAGGCAGCGCGGTGATCAGGCCGAAGAGCTCCAGCGGTACGTCGTCGGCGATCTCTTCCGGCAGTCCTTCGGTGGCTCGAGCCTGCCAGTCAGCCTGCGCGCGCAGCCCTCGCATGGAGTCGGCGCAGCGGGCGGTGCCGTAGCGCGGAGCGTCCCCCAGGTCGGGATGCCACAGCACGTGGTCCCAGTCCGGGTGGGTCGCGAAGCCGGCGACGACAGGTCGGCCCAGCTCACGCAGGTCGCGGGCGAGACACGTCAGCTCGTCGTTGGTGAGACCGGGGTCGGCGAGCAGCACTCCGGTGTCGCCCTCGACGACGACCGCGTTGTTCTCGAGCAGGGCGCTCTGGTGGACGAGCACACCGTCAACGACGGGCGTCAGCATGGTTCTCCTTAGGGTGGTGAGCGGGCACTGGTCAGCCGTCGGCGCTGAGCCGGACAGCCGGCGTCCGGTCGACGGGTCCGACTCGTCGCCCGACTCGGAATCATCGCCGGGTTCACCTCGAAGGGTTCGCGAGCCTCTCGCCTGTGCGGTCGTGCCGAGCTGGGCGTGGTCGCTCGCGTCGCACGACCCAGTGGCGCGACGGCTCCCGACGGGCTACTCCGGCTCCTCCTGCGTGAGATGGACGCTGTCACCCGGGCCGTAGGGGTCGATGCGCACCAGGCCGGCGTCGGTGCGTGCTTCCCAATGTCCGAGGTCCTGCGTGGAATCGCACCAGAGCGTCGGCTCTCCTGCCGGTTCGGAGAGCTCCCAGGTCCGGCCGTCCACGGAGGTCCAGGCGACGCGGCGGCCTTCCCGAGTGTTCTTCGGAGCCTCCACACCGGTGGCCACCAGACCTTCCCGCCCCTCCTGCACCGCACAGATGGTCTCCTTGTCGGGCAGGTCGAACACGGACTCGTCGGCCACCGGAGTCCACGAGGAGCCATCTGCCGAGCGCCACAACGCAGCACGTCCCTCGATGAACCCCCACGCGAAGAAGCCGAGGCGCGTGCTGGTGACACCCCAGAGCGTGTCCGCCGTGTCGCCGCCGGCAACGGCACCGACGGGAGACACGCTCCAGGTCTGGCCGTCTGTCGAGTGCCAGGCGCCGCCACCGCCGACCCCCACGGCGAGGAACCCGCGGGACGTGGCGATCACGTCGGTCACGTTGACCGAGTCCGGATCGCCTCCTTCGGCGGGTGGGTGCCAGACGGCGCCGTCGTCGGACCAGTAGACGGCAGGCCCGGTCTCGGCGAGGTCGCTGCTGTCGCCGACGACGACGAACCTCCCGTCCCGGGCGGCGACCGCCTGGACGGAGAAGCGCCGGCCGTCGGTGTTGATCGGGTAGGTCCCAGACCCCGTCGAGGGTTCGGGCTCGGCTGGGCGGGTGGGACTCGGCACAGGATCCACCGGCCGCGGAACCGGGTCGGACTCGCCGAGCCTGCTCGCGACCAGGACAACTGCGGAGCAGGTGAGCGCCGTCGCGGCGACGGCGCCGGCCGTCTTGCGGCGCCGACGGCGGTCGCCCGCCGATCGCAGGGTCTCGGGAGATGGCAGCCGGGCGGGATCCGAGCCGCTGCCCAGGTCTTGAAGCGCGGTGCCGAGGGTGCTGGTCATCGGTGCTCCTCCTCGCGGACCCGGGCGTCGACCGGGGCGTCGACTGGGGCATCGACAGGGGCGGCCCCTTCGAGATATTGAGTGCCGAGGGCCGAACCCAACCGCTCCCGGGCCCGCGAGAGACGGCTCTTGACCGTGCCGTCAGGCACGCCGGTCTCGGCAGCGACCTCCCGGACCGAGAGGCCGACCATCTCGTGCAGCACGAGGACCCGTCTGTGCTCCGGACTCAACGCACGCAGGGCGGCCACCACGTCGAGCGCCACGTCCGACCCAAGGGTCGCGTCGACGGCGTCGCCGGGACCAGCATGTAGCCGGGGGAGCAGCCTGCTGGCCACGGCCCGACGCCGGAACTGGCTCACCGCCAGGCGCCACGCCACGGTCCGCACCCAGGCGGCCGGATCGTCCATCTGCGTCACCCGATTCCAACGCTGCCAGGCGCGGGTGTAGGCCTCCTGGACCGTGTCAGCAGCCAGCTCCCGGTCGAGGGTCATGGCGGTGACCTGCCTGAGCACGATGCCGCGCGTCGCCAGGTAGAACTCGTCGAAGGACGACTCACCCGCCATGGCACCTCCCTCCCTCTAGGACAACACGCGCGACCAGGCCAAGGGGTTCCCAGATCGTGGCAGGGTGAGGCCCATGAGCGAGCTGATGCTCGCCGACGCGCACCCACCGGTAGTTCCTCAACCAGCCCCCCGACCTGACGCGCTCCTAGACTCCCGACGTGGCCAGGGACATCCGACGAGTAGCCGTCTTCTGCGGATCGAGTCCCGGAGTCGACCCGTCCTTCGTCAGCAGCGCCCACGACGTCGGCCGGGGCCTGGCCGAGCGCGGCATCGGCCTGGTGTACGGCGGCGGCGGGCACGGCCTGATGGGCGCGGTCGCGCAGGGCGCACTCGACGCGGGCGGCGAGGTGACCGGGGTGATCCCGCAGTCGATGGTCGAGCGCGAGTGGGGGAGGCACGACCTCACGGAGCTGCTCGTCGTCGAGACCATGCACGAGAGGAAGGCCAAGATGGCCGAGCTCGCGGACGCCTTCCTCGCGCTCCCCGGCGGGATCGGGACGCTCGAGGAGATCATCGAGGTCTGGAGCTGGCGGCACATCGGCTTCAACGACGACCCGGTCGGCTTCCTCGACGTCAACGGTTTCTGGCGCCCGTTGCTGGCTGCGCTCGGCGGTCTTGTCGAGGCCGGCTTCGTCCGCCGCGAGGCTATCGACGACCTCGTCGTCGCCACCACTCTTCACGAGGCGCTCGACGGTTTCGGGAAATAGCGGTCGCGCTCATCTGTCCACCCGCAGGGGTGATGGGCGGTCCAGTCCAGCGCGCCATGTCGAGAGGTCCTTGCCTAAAGTCCGGTCAACAGCGACTGAAGGAGCTCGGCCATGGTGCACAGTGGACGTCGACCGCGAACTGTGGGGCATGGTGGCACGGTCTCCGGGATGGTCGGTGCAATCACCGGTCTGGTTGTCGTCTTCGCCCCTCTGGTACTGCTGGCCCCGGTCAACGGAGCGGCTCCCGCTCGTGCGGACCACGCGACCCACGCCAAGCCCGGGACGCTGAAGGTGAGGGTGGTCAAGCCGGCGCACAACAAGCGGGCCACCGTGGTCGTTCGCGGCCCGAACGGCTTTCGGAAGGAGGTCCACTCGACCACGAAGCTGACCGGCCTCGAGCCGGGGCGCTACCGGATCAGCGGCAGCACCGTGCGGACGAAGGCGTGGTACAGCAAGCCCGAGATCAGCAGACGGGTCGTCAGGGTCAAGCCGCGTACGACGTCGCGGGCGACGGTGTCCTACTGGACGGTCGTCTCCACGCGGACCAAGGTGCTGACGGCCAAGGACATCGATGACTACCGCGCTCCCGAGGCGATCGCGGGCAGTCGTGGCCTGCTCGTGCTGGACACACGGATGCCGGACCGGTCGATCCTCGCAGCGGGCATCACACCGCAGACCCCAGCAGGAGCCCTGGTCGAGGTCGTCTCGTCGAAGCGAGCAGGCAAGTCGTGGTCCCACGTCGTGAAGCTGTCGTCGATCGAGACCGCCGTGCCCCGCGGCAGCTTCGACGAGAGCTGGACCTTCACACCGCCGGCGACCGGTGGTCCCGCCGGGTTCGCGGGCGTCAGCGGCGCCGCGATCACGTGCTCTGGCAGCTTCGACGGTGGAGCCGACATCGACGGCGGCGCGGAGTTCGCGGCTGAGTTCGGCGCCAAGTGGGATTGGGGCAGCAGCTATGTCTCGGCCAAGCTGAGCGCGGACGCGTGGGTGACCCTGGCCGCATGGGCCGACGCGAAGGGCACCTGCGGGACCGGCGATCTCACCGTCGTCAACACCGACCTCGCCTACATCGCCTTCGCCATCGGCCCGATCCCGGTCGTCCTTGTCCCGCACCTCGACGTCTCGCTCGGCGCGACCGTGCAAGCACAGGGCCACCTGCGCATGGACGCCGGCGCCAGTGCCCACGCAGCCGCGATCGCGAAGGTCGGGCTCAAGGGCGGCAGCATCACCGGCGAGGGCCCGACCTTCGACGGCAGCAGCTCCTTCGACGCGTACGCCGCCGCATCGGCCGAGGCCTATGCGAAAGCGCGGTTGAGCATGCTGCTCTACAAGGTGGCCGGGCCGTGGATGCAGGCACGGATGGGGGCCAAGGCCAACGCCGACACCCGCGCCAACCCCTGGTGGACCGTGGACGGCTTCCTGGAGGCGGGAGCGGGTGTGACAGTGGGTGGCTGCCTGGACCTGTGGATAAAGAAGTGGTGCCTCAAGGTCGAGAAGGGCGCTCCCGACCTGCTGAAGGGCAGCTTCCGCATCACGCAGGCGAGCGGGACCTACCCGCCGACCTACCCGGTCAAGGCCGCGTTGGGCGGACCACACGTCGGGATCCCCGACGTCGTCGCGGAGTCCTTCAAGATCGGGAAGTTCTTCACGATCCAGGACGACCTGCACATCACCACGGGCCGAGCCGACGAGCTGGCAGGAGTGGTCAGTGAGCCGGCGAGCGTCGACGTCCCCGGGCAGGAGGGTCCGAACGACCGCGTGCACGACGCCAACGTGGTCACCGTGACGGTGGTTCCGGAGTACAACCGCCTGCGCATCCCCTACGTCTTCGGGACCGAGGAGGCGCCGGGATCGGGGCAGGACGGCGCGCAGGTCAAGGTGGGCGGCACCAACTGCGCGCTGATCGGCGGGCACGAGGTGTCGGCGGACGACGCCACGATCAGCAACGCCGACCAGCACCTCACGACCCGCTACAACTGGGTGACCCCGGTCCAGGTCTGTGACGTCCAGGTGGTGCCCCACCAGCCCGTGAAGGTGGAGCTCATCGTCTACGACACCTGGAACGGCTCGACCGACAGCGGGCTTGCCGTCGTGGGTGACCACATCTCGTCCTACCAGCAGTAGCGGAGGCGCTCCGTCCGGATCCGGTGCGAGGCTGGACGCATGAAGCAGAAGCCGGATGCGTCCCTCACGTGGGGGCAGGCGCTCAGCTGGCGGCTCGAGCGGCAGCTGCTGGACCCGGTGGGCAAGGCCTCGGTCGCCAAGGTCGTGCGCCGGCTGGGCGCGGTGCTCTCGATGGACGAGTCGCTGGCGGAGCTGGCGGTGCGCACGCGGCGTACGGCGTCGAAGCCTGGCGGGCTGGCCTCGGCCATGGCCACGGGCACGGTGATCAAGACGTTCAGCTTCCGGGGATCCATGCACTACATGGCGCCCGAGGACGCCGGGGACTACCTCGCCATCCGCGCGTCAGGTCGGCAGTGGGAGCTGCCGAGCTGGGTGGCGCACTACCGGCTCACGCCCGAGGAGTGGCCCGACTTCCGAGCGGCGGTCCGCGACGCCCTGGGTGACGGCCCCCTGACCGTGCCGGAGCTGGGGGAGCGGCTGTCCAGGACGAGGGCCTACCGCCACCTGCGGCCGGTCTTCGACGACGGCGCGGGCACCCTGGTCAAGCCGTTGTGCTGGCAGGGCGACGTCAGTCTCGGCGCCCGGCGCGACGGTCAGCTCACGCTTCAGCGGCTCGACGGCAACCCCAGGTGGACCGGGATCCCCCCGCTCGACGAGGCCGGACCGCGCGCGGTGACGGCGTACCTCCGCACCTACGGCCCGGCCCCGCTCGACAACCTGCGGTACTGGCTCGGGAAGTGCCTGAGCGCGGGCCGCCGGCTCGACTCCTGGGTCGCGGACCTCGGCGACCGGCTCGTCGCCGTCGACATCGAGGGCACCAGGGCGTACGCCGCACGCGAGGACGTCGGCGCGCTGGTCGCCGCCGAGCCGTCGAAGGCGGTGCGCTTCCTCCCCGGTCATGACCAGTGGGTGATGGGCGGGAGCACCTCGGACACCCACGTGACCCCGCCGCCCCTGCGCGACCTGATGACCCGGAAGGCGAACCCGGTCGTCCTCGGCGGGGTGGTCAGCGGAACTTGGACCCATCGAGGCGGGGACCTCGTCGTCGACTGGCTCGCCGAGGGACGCCGCCCTGCACGGGCGATCGAGCTGGAGACCGAGCGGGTGGCGGCGATCAGCCAGACGACGTAGCGGCCAGGGATCCCTTCTCAGGACGCGGTGGTCGACATGGTCGGCTGCACGTCCACGACACCCATGGAGAGCAGGATCCGCGTCGCCCGACGCAGGACGTCCCGGTAGGGCAGTCCCAGGTCGACCCGGACGCCGGCGAGCGTCCTGAGGACCAGCCCCTCCTCGTAGCGGTTGCCGTCGTCGCGGGCTGCCTCGAGGGCGGACTGGAGCAGCTCGCGGGCGTGGTGCGGGCGCCCGTCGACGGCTTCGGCGCGGGCCAGGAGGCGGAGCGCGGTGGGGGCGGCGGAGCCCAAGCTGCCGGCGTCGTCACCGACGACGAGCTTCAGCAGCGCCGCCGCCCGGTCCGTGTGCTCGGCGTCCAGGAGCACCTCGGCGAGCACGAGGTCGGTGGTCAGCACCTCCGACTCCTCCTCGAGGGCGGCGAAGAGGTCGCGGGCCTCGCGCAGGGTGTAGACGGCACCATCGAGGTCACCCCGGTCCGCGATGACCCGTGCCTGCTCGCGCCGGGCGAGGGCCACGAGCTCGTCGTCCTGGACGGCGGCGGCGTTGCGCAGCACCTCCTCCAGCAGCCCGGCAGCGTCCTGGCTGCGCCCTTGGCGGACCAAGAGCTCCGCCTGGTTGTAGAGCGCGTTCGACTCGTTGGCGGAGTCGCCGATGCGCCGGAAGATCTCAGCAGCGCGGCGGTAGTCGGCCAGCGCGTCGTTCCACTTCGACCGGTTGAAGGCCTGCACCGCCAGGTTGTTGAGGCAGTGCCCCTGACGCGGCAGGTTGCCGAGGCCGACGTACGCCCGCAGCGCCATGCGCCCGTACGGCGCCGACTCACGCCGTCCGGAGCCTGCGTGGACGGCGTTGAGCATCTCGTAGGCCTGGGCGAGCGCGTCGGCGTCCCGGGACCGTTGCGCCGCCTCGGCTGCCGTCCTTGCCCAGCGAATGGCGTCGTCGACGCGGCCCTGGCTGTAGCGGCTGAAGGCGTAGCGCCGGGCGAGCAGTGACCGGGCCACCTCGGCGTCCCGGCCCTCCAGCGGTTCGAGGGCGTGCAGACCGCGGGTGATGCGTTGCATGGCGCGGGTCAGGCGGCGTCGCCGGTGGTCGATCCGCGCTTCCTTCTCGATGATCGAGGCGAGGACGACGGGGTCGCCGCGGACGTGCCGCCGGGCGCGCGCATAGCTGGCCTCGGCGTCGTCGGTGCGGCCGAGGACGAAGTAGGAGTCGGCCAGGCGCACGAGCACGTCCGCGACGTCGAAGTCATCGGCGACGTCGGCACGTTCGGTGGACTCGACCGCGCGGGCGAGGAAGTCGATGGCGTCGGCGTGCGCGTGCTTGCGGACCGCCCGTTCACCGGCGGTCACGGAGTAGCGCCAGGCCCTCTCGAAGCGGCCTGCGTGGAAGAAGTGCAACGAGAGCAGCTCGCTGCTCGGGTCGCTGTTGTCTCCCGCCGCGGACTCGAGCCGCTGCCCGACGCTGTCGTGCAGGGTGCGGCGGCGCCGGTAGGGAAGTCCCTCGTAGGCGACGTCTCGAAGCAGGGCGTTGCGGAAGCGGACCCGCCCCGGCATGTCCCGGACCAGGAAGTGCGAGAGCCGGCGCAGCACCGCCGCCTCGTCGAGGTCGCCGACGAGGGCGCCCAGGATGCTGAGGTCGACGTTCGTGCCGAGGACCGACGCCGTGCGCAGCACCGCGCGGTCGTGCGGGTCGAGGCGGTCGATCTGGCTGGTGAGGAGCCCCTCCACCGACTCCGGCAGGTCACCGCTGCTGGGGTCCCGGGCCTCGCTGGCCAGCGCTTCGAGGAACATCGGGTGGCCCGACCCGCGCTCCGCCAGGCCGCGCAGCGCCTGGCTGGTCATCGGGACCCCGTCGAGCGCCTCCCTGACGAGATCGAGGGCGTCCGCGGCGCTCAGCGCCTGGAGCGTCACGTTCGTCACCGAGGAGGCGTCGGCGACGAAGCCCTCGTCCCCGGGCTGGCGGGTCACGACGAGGAGCCAGGGATGGCGCGCGACGTCGGACACCAGGGTGCCCAACAGGTCGGCCGAGGCGTCGTCAGCCCAGTGGACGTCCTCGAAGACCAGGACCGCCGACGCCGGCAGGAACCAGACCAGGAACTCCTTGACGACCTCCTCGAGCCGCTCCTTGCGGAACCGCTCACCGAGCTCGTCGACCTCGGGCGTGGAGGGCACCGGCACGTCCATGACCAGTCCCAGGAGGGGGAGCCACGGCAGCAGGTGCGGTGCGTCCACCTCGATCCGGTCGACCAGTCGTTCCTGGACGTCGCTGGCCAGCGCGTCGTCGGCGACGCCGAGCAGCTCCCGGAACACCGACCGGAAGGGGAAGTACGCCGTCGACGACTCGTACTCCTGGCAGGACGTCAGGATGGTCGGCACGTCGTAGAGGTCGCCGAGGAGCTCCTCGAGGAGGCGGGACTTGCCCATGCCACCCTCACCGACGACCTCCACCGCACGACCCCGGCCGTCGCGCGCGTCCGCAAGTGCGGCGCGGAGGGTCGCCAGCTCGCGGTCGCGCCCCTTGAGCGGCGTCGACCGGCGGTCCAGGACGCGGTGGCCGGCCAGCGCGCCGACGTCCGCCGCCATCACCGGCCTCGACTTGCCCTTCACCATGAAGGGGTCGAGCGGGGTGGTCTCGAAGAGCGTCTCCGAGTGCTCGATCACCTCGAGCGTCGCCAGGGCCTGGCCCGGCGCTGCCTTGCCCATCACCCGCGCCGCCAGGTTGATGGCGTCGCCCTTGACGGAGTAGGTACGCCGGAACGGCGGGCCGAAGTCCCCGGAGAAGACGCGCCCGCGGTTGACCCCGATGCGCAGCGGGATCCGACCCGCGCGGTCCAGCACGAGCCGCGCGACCCGGAGCATCCGCTCGTCGTCGTGCCCCGCGCTGCGGGGCGCCCCCGCGGTGAGCATCACCTTGCCGCCGTCGCGGTTGATGTCGGTCTCGAAGAAGGTGACCCGGTGGTCGAGGCAGGCCTCCTGCACGTTGCGGACCACGTGGTCGAGCTCCTCGGCGAGGGTCGCCGCTCCTTCGTCGCGCAACAGCGCGTCGGTGCCCGAGAACTGGACGAACGCCACCGTGATGAGGCGGTGCTCGGTCTCCCGCGTCCCGGACAGCAGGTGCTCGCGGATCTCGACGGGGAGAACCTCGGCCGCGGGCGGGCCGACACCGGTGACGGAGTCGACGTCGACCTCGATCTCCTCGAGCGGCAGCACGCTGCGCAGCAGCCGCCCACCAGGCACGGCATCGCCCAGCGCGCGCGGGGAGACCAGTGCCGCGGCCGCGTCGCTCAGCGCGATCTGGCCGGCTTCCGCCACCGACTCCAGCTCGGCGGTCGTGCTGGCGCCCGGGCCGCTGATCAGCAGCTCACGATGGACCTCGGGGTTGCCGACGAGGAAGAAGTCGAAGTCCCCGCTGTGCACCCCGACCGACATCCGCAGGGCGCCTGTCGCTGAGGACCTCCGGCCGCGGTCGCGGAGGGTGGCCCGCATGCGGTGGGCCGCCCGGGCCGCCCGAGACGCGTGCTCGGGGCCGCGGAAGAGGAGCAGGACGGCGTCGCCGCCCCACTTGACCAGGTCCGCCCCGTGCAGTCGCGCATCCGCGAGAAGAGCGGCGAAGGTCGCGTTCAGGACGTCGCTCATCTCCTCCGCGCCGACCTTGCCCTTGCGGGCCAGTCGCTCGGTCAGGGCGGTGAAGCCGGAGATGTCGACGAAGGCGAGGGAGCCGGTGACCCGCATGTGGCGTGGGTCCTCGGGTCCAGGGTCCCAGGCGCGCAGCAGATCCGGCACGTACGCCCGGAGCTGGGCGTCGTGCTCGTCCGAGGTGGAGGACGGCTGGCTCAGGGGCGGCTCCGCTCCGGCCTTCGCAATCGAGGCGACAGGTCAGCCCACGCTGACCCGGGCATCGCGGTCGAAGAGGAAGTAGAGGTAGGTGTCGCCAGAACCGTCCCGCTTGCTCTGGACGTAGTCCACGCAGGGGACGCCGGCCGCCGGCAGGGTGCCCTTAGCCGGACAGGCGGCGGCGTCGGCGAGGTTGCCGTTGCCGTCGAGCGAGAAGTTGAGACTGCTCTTCTGGATGCCGCCGGAGCCGCACAGCGACTTGTCGCACTTCACCAGCATGGTCGCGGGGGAGCCCGGACCGTAGCCGAGCCCGTCCATGCCGGCGAGGAGCTGCAGCACGACACCAGCACCCTTGAGGCAGGGCGCGTAGGCATCGTTGGCCGTGCCGCACTTGCCGGTCGAGAGGACGACCTGCCCGCCCTGGGCACCGAAGGGCAGGGTGATGATCCCGCAGACCGGCTCGGCGACGGTGGCTTCGGTGCAGGCCTGCGAGCCGCCGATGCCCCGCTGGTAGTCGCCGGTGGCCGTGTTGTCGGAGAGCACGAGACTGAGGACGTCGAAGACCTCGTTCTCGTGATTGTCGGCGCTGTCGCCCACGATGTCCGACGCCTTCTTGCCCGTGGCGAAGTCGTCGACGGTCACGACCACCTGGTTGACGACGCTGTTGACCCGTGCAGTGAGCGCGGCGTTGGTCGCACCGCTCGGGGCAGTCGCGTCGAGCACCGTGATGGACCCGACGTTGGTGGTGACCTTGAGCGGGGTGTCCTTGTTGAACGCCGCGGCCTCGGCACCGTCGGAGAAGCTGACGTTGACCGTGATCACGTCGCCCACCTGCACGAGCAGGTTGGGAATGGCCGGGTTCGGTGTGTCAGGCGGCGCAGAGCGCGGCGACGTGATCGAGTCGATCGTGATCTTGGTGGGCGCTGGAAGCGCACCGGCCCCGGCGTTCTCGGTTCCGAGCACGACGAGCGCGCCGAGCAGAGCAACCAGGGCCGAGAAAAGGACAGAGGTACGGCGGACGGCTGTGTGCGTAGGCATGAAGACCGGCTTTCGAACGCGACTTTAGTCTCCCCCCCGGAGACCGCCTCAGCGTCGCTCGCTTGCGGACTGCGGTCCAGTCCGTTCTCCAGCCGGTCCAGACCAGTTGTGCGGCCTCCAGGGACGGTGACGTTGCCTCCGACGGCGCCGCAGTGCTTGGGTCGGACCCATGACGCAGCTCCTCGACGCCGACTACCTCGTCGTGGGGGCGGGGGCCATGGGGATGGGCTTCACCGATGCGCTCGTCGAGCGCGCGGACGTCAAGGTCGTCATGGTCGATCGCCGGCACGGCGTCGGGGGGCACTGGCTCGAGGCGTACCCCTTCGTGCGCCTGCACCAGTCGTCGTCCTTCTACGGGGTCGCCTCGACGGTGCTGGGTGGCAGGCGCAAGCAGACCACCGGCCCGGAAGTGGGACTGGACGAGCGGGCGGACCAGCCGAAGATCTGCGCCTACTTCTCCGACGTGCTGGCCGACAGGCTGGTCGGCTCCGGCAAGGTCGAGCTCCTCACCGGCACCGACTACGTCGGCGACCGCACCCTCGTGTCGAGGGTCTCGGGCAAGACGTTCACGGTGCCCGAGCGATGCCGCGTGGTCGACGCCCGCTACCTCTCGCCCGACATCCCGGCCGAGCTGCCACCCAGGTTCGAGGTCGGCGACGGAGCGAGCGTGATCCCGATCAACGACGTGGTGCACCTCCAGGAGGCACCGAGCCAGTACGTCGTCGTGGGTTCGGGGAAGACCGCGACCGACGCCATCGTCTGGCTGCTGGGGCGTGGCGTGGATCCCGACGACGTCTGCTGGGTGCGGCCGCGGGATCCGTGGATGCTGAACCGCGCACTGATCCAGCCGGACCGGCTGATCTACCTCGGCATGTTCGCGGACCTGCTCGAAGCGGCCGCATCCGCGCCGACGCTGCCCGACCTCTTCCTCCGTCTCGAAGAGCTCGGGATCATGCTGCGCCTCGACCCGGCGGTGACGCCGACGATGGCCAAGTCCCCGACGCTCGGCGTATGGGAGCTGGAGCTCTTGCGCAGCATCGAGAACGTCGTGCGGCACGGCCACCTGAAGGCCGTCGAGCGCGGACGTCTCGACTTCGCCGACGGCCCGGTCCCGGTGGCGCAGGACGCCGTCGTGGTGAACTGCGCGGCGGACGGGCTGAAGAACCCGCCGCGGTTGCCCATCTGGGAGCCGGGGAAGATCACCATCCAGCCGGTCCGCGCCGGGTTCCCGTGCTTCGGCGCCGCGGTGACCGGCTACGTCGAGGCCACCCGCGACGACGACGCCGATAAGAACCGGCTGTGCGCGCCGTCGTCGTACGGCAACTCGCTCGAGCAGTGGGCGGCCATGAACGTCCTCGGAGTCCGCAACATGGGGGCGCTCGGCGCGGAGCCCGACCTCCAAGAGTTCGCCGACACGGTGGCGCTGAACCCGTCCGGCGTCCCCTCGGACCACGCGTCGTCCCCTGAGCTGGACGCCGTGCGCGCGCGGCTGCGTGCTCATGTGGGACCGGGGATCGAGCGGCTCGCCCAGCTCTCGGACCTGGGACGGTAGCTGACGCGTCAGCGGCGCAGCTTCCCATCGTCGAGAATGACCGGGTGGGCGGTCTCGGGGCGCAGGAGGGCTTTCCGTCCCGGGACTTCACGCGTTTCTGGTGGGGTGAGTCGGTGTCGTCGTTCGGCACCTACGTCACGCTGCTCGCACTCCAGACGATCGTCGTCCTGACGCTCGACGGCACCGCGCAGGACGTCGGCTGGCTCAGCTCGGCGCGATGGCTGCCCTACCTGCTGCTCGGTCTCGTGGTCGGGGCGCTCGTCGACCGGTGGCGCCGGCGGCCCGTCATGGTGGCGACCGACCTCGTGCGGGCCGCGCTGCTCGTCTCGATCCCGCTGGCGTGGGCGGCGGACGTGCTCTCGATGCCGCTGCTGCTGGTGGTCGTCGCGCTCTACGGGGCCGCGTCGTTGGTCAACGACGCTGCGTCGCAGTCCTTCCTGCCGCGACTGGTGCCCCGACAGCACCTGCAGCCGGCGCACGCCCGGATCGACGGTGCCGACGCGGTGGCGCAGGCAGCAGGCCCCGCGCTCGCGGGCGCGATGGTGAAGCTGCTCGGGGCTCCTGTCGCCGTGCTCGTCGACGCGGCGACGTACGTCTTCTCGGCGGTCGCCGTGCTCACGCTCCGGGTGGAGGAGCCCGCGGGAGTCCCCAGCGAGACGCCGAACATCCGGCGCGAGATCGGGGAAGGGGTCCGCTGGGTCTATCGCGGGTCCGGCCTGGCCCGCCTCGCCACGGCGACGCACGTGTGGTTCGCCGCCAACGCGGTCATCGGCGCCGTGCTGGCGCCCTATGCCCTGCTCACCCTCGACCTCAACCCGTTCCAGTTCGGCATCGCGACCGCCCTGGGTGGTGTGGGCGCGCTTGCTGGCGCGGTCACGTCCGGCGCGGGTGGCCGGCTGCTCGGGACCGGCATGGCGATCATCTCCGCGCACGTGGTGTCGACCGTCGGCGTCGTGCTGATGGTCCTGGCGGGCCTGGGGTCGACCGGGTGGGTCGCGGTGGCCGTTCTCGGTGCGGGCCTGGCTGCGCACGGGTTCGGCATGGGCTTCAGCAACTCGCACGAGATGAGCTATCGCCAGATCCTGACGCCCGACGAGCTCCAGGCGCGGACCAACACGACCATGCGGTCCTTCAACAGAGCCGTCGTCGTGGTGGTGGCACCGCTCGGCGGCCTGCTCGCGGACCAGACGAGCAACCGGACCGCACTCGTGGTCGCCGCGGTCGTCTTCGCGCTCGCTGCCGCCATGCTGGTGGCCTCGCCGTTCCGTCGCGTCCGCCAGGACCTGTCGGATCGCCGGCCGGCGTCGTAGTAGCCCGGAGTCTCAGCAGGCCGGAGTCTCAGCAGGCCGGGGTCTCAGGAGGAGGTCTCGTCGGCGAGCTCGGTGAGCACCCAGCGCAGCTGCTCCTCGGTCAGGGGCCCCGGCGCACCTGCTGGGCGCTCGGCGCTGGCGAGCCGGCGTACGACGTCGAGCAGGAACTCGCGTCCGTCGGGAGCGGCATGGGCCGCGGCGGCCAGGCCGCGGAAGGTGGCAGGGCTCACCGCCGAGCGCGCGAGAGGCGCGTCGGAGACGGCGTAGGTACGTGGACCGTGGTCGGGGACTCCCACCCGGCCGACTTTAGTCGCGTGCACACCGGGCCGACGAGGCTGGCGACTGATGACCTCCGGACGGCGCTCGTCGGTGCGGTCGGCTTGCGGTTTGGTCCCAGACCGCATGTTTCAGCGTGAGATTTCTGCGGTTGGTGACCAAACCGCAGAACTCCCGCTCGGCGAGATCGGCGGGTGATGACCACACTGCCCCGGAGGCGAAGGCGCCACCGGGTCGGGTCTCAGGCGGACTGGGCGAGCTCGGGCGCGCGGTGGCGTCCGGTCCGCACCGCGCGCGCACCTCGATCGGTGCGAGCGGCCAGGGCGAAGTACTCGATCAGGTCTTCGGCGATGTTGACCAGGGTTGGCGTAGGTGGCGCGTCGGCGACGGCTGCGTTGGGGGGCATGTGGAGGGGACGGGCCAACCTCCCCGGCGTGACGTCACTCGTGGCAAAGCCTGGGCCAGACGTACAGACCAGTGGACGCGGATCGCACCATCTGCGTCATAAGCCCCCGTCGCGTCGTCTCTTGTAGTAGCTGCGCGGCGTCGCCCGCGCCCTGTCCCCCCGAGGGCGTGGGCGTCGCCCGCCGAGCCGGGCGTCCATCAGACAGGCCCTTTCGGTCGGGCCCTGTCGGTCTGGCCCTGTCGGCGACTTCTATCGGTCGGGCCCTGTCGGCTCCCGCATCTACGGTGAGCGCATGAGCGACTTCGCGACCAGGCTGCTCACGCCCGAGACCTGGGACGACTTCGCCTCCCTCGTCGAGGCCAACAACGGCGTCTGGGGCGGCTGCTGGTGCATGGGTTTCCACGCCGAGGGTTTCAGCGGCACCCGCGAGGGCAACCGAGAGGCCAAGCGCGAGCACACCTGGCGCGGGACCGTCCACCAGGTGCTCGTCTACGACGGCGACCAGTGCGTGGGCTGGTGCCAGTTCGGTTCGCCCGGGGAGCTGCCGCGGATCAAGAACGCCGCGAAGTACGACGCCGGTGTCGACCAGCTCCCCGACTGGCGGATCGGCTGCATCTTCACCGGCAGCAAGCACCGCGAGAGGGGCGTCGCGAGGGCGGCCGTCCGTGGAGCGCTGGACGAGATCCGCGCCGCGGGTGGTGGGGTGGTGGAGGCCTATCCGGAGCAGAGCGACGATCGCAAGCCGCAGCGGGGTGCCTACTTCCACACCGGCCCGGAGGAGCTCTACACCGGGTTCGGTTTCGCGCGCGAGCGGCAGATCGCCAAGTGGCGTTGGGTCATGCGACTCGAGATCTGAGCAGCCGAGCCGAAGGCAAAGTATCTACGGAAGGGTGAATACGGCGCCGCCATCACCGACGTACCCTGCGTACCACAGGGGAGTCCTCGACCGTCTCGGCTCGAGCAGATCGAGTGGTCGAGGGCGCAAACGATCACCGGGATCGAGTCGGGGCCACGCACGTCGTGCGTGGCCCTTCCCCTGCGAGGACCCTCCCACGTCGAGCCGACCGCGACGGCCGACAACTCCCTAGCGCAAGGTCGGTTCCGAAGACCAGGGAAAGTCGACCCACTTGTCGGTCTGCCGCCAGGCGTAGTCGGGCGGCACCACCGTCCACGGCTTCTCGTAGATGACGGCGATCCGCGTCTCGGCGACGTGGTCGGCGCAGTAGGCCCGCACGTGCTCCAGCGTCTTCCCGGTGTCGGCGACGTCATCCGCGATGAGCACCCTCAGCCCGGAGAGGTCGACCGCGGACGGCGTCGGCGGCAGCATGATCGGGACGTCGAGACGCTCGCCGACGCCGGTGTAGAACTCCACGTTGACCGCCGACAGGTTCTTGACGTCGAGGGCGTAGCCGAGCCCCATCGCCAGCCCAAGGCCGCCACGCGCGATCGCCAGCACGATGTCCGGCTCGAACCCGCTGTCCACGATCTCGGTCGCGAGGTCGCGCACCGCGGTACCGAAGAGCTCGTACGTCAGGACCTCTCGTTCGGGCGCCGTCATGCCCGCCATCATCGCGGCTTGCGGCTAGGTTCTCGCCCGTGGGTCTCGTGGATCAGATCGGCTACCAGCTGCCGTCGGCCAACCGCGCGCAGCGGCTGGTGCAGCGTGTGGCGGCGACCCGCGCAGGGGCGTGGGCCCTGTCTCGGGTGCTGGCGGTCCTGGACAGTCGCGTGCAGCGGGTCACCCGCGGCCGGCACACCCTTCCCGGCCTGCTGGCGGGCCTGCCGGTCATCGACCTGACGACCACGGGCCGTCGCAGCGGCGTGCGGCGTACGACGCACCTCATCGCGGCGCCGTACGGCGGCACCCTGGCGCTGATCGGCACCAACTTCGGCCAGAGCAGCACCCCGGCATGGGTGCTGAACCTCGAGGCCGAGCCGCGTGCGCAGGTCGGCTACCGCGGCGCGACCGCCGAGGTCGTCGCCCGAGTCGCCGACGACGCCGAGGCGGCGGACATCCTCGCGGCGGCCGAGCGTCTCTACATCGGGTTCGGGAAGTACCAGGACCGGATCACCGGTCGGCGGCTGCGGGTCTTCGTCCTCAGACCGGTGACCGACCCGTAGCCCCAAGGAAGTCAGCGATCAACAGGTTGACCAGCCCCGGCCGCTCCTGCATCAGCATGTGGCTCGCGCCGGGGACGATCGCCACCTGAGCACCGGGAACGGACGCAGCGATGAGCAGGGTGTGGTCGGTCCGGATCGCGTCGTGCTGCCCCGCCATCACGAGCGTCGGCGCGCGCACGGCGGCCAGTGACTCGGGTGCGATCTGCGGCTGGCTCAACCACATCGCCATCAGCTTCTCCATGACTACGTCGCCGTGGGCCGGCCCGTCGGGCGAGAGGCGGTCGTACGCCGCCCGGATGCCCCATTCGTCGAGGTCGGGCGCGTCCTGATGGTCGGAGGCGGCACCCTCTGACGAGGTCTCCTCGACGAAGCCGCCCGGGTCGAGGTTGCCGCTGATCGCGACGAGGGAGCGAACCCGGTCGGGATGGTCCCGGGCCAGCAGCAACCCGATAATCGCGCCGTCGCTGAAGCCGACCACGTGGGCCGGCCCGACCTCGAACGCGTCGAGATAGGCGAGCGTGTCGGTGACCATGCCCTCGAACGAGATGGGTCCGTCCCGGTCAGGGGTGCGACCGTGCCCCGGGCGCTCAGGGGCGTGCACCTCGTAGGAGGACGCGAGGTGGTCGAGCTGCGACTGCGTCAGCTCGATGGTGCAGAAGCCGCCGTGCAGCAGCACCACCGGCTCACCTGCTCCATGGACCTCGTAGTAGGACTTGATGCCGTCCAGGTCGACGTAGGGCACGTCAGGCCATCGGCTCTCGACTGATCGCCGGCTGCTCGACCACCGGTCTTGCACGCGGGACGACCATCGGCTTGCCGGTCTCGGGGTCCGCGACGATCCGGCAGGGAAGCCCGAAGGTCTGCTCGATCAGGTCCTCGTCGACGATCGCGGTCGGGTCGCCGACGGCCTGCACCTTCCCGCCACGCATGACGATCAGGTGGTCGGCGTACCTGATCGCCAGGTTGAGCTCGTGCATCACCACCACGATCGTCATGTCGCGGGAGGTGCGCACCGTCTCGCACAGCTCGAGGACGTCGAGCTGGTGGGCGAGGTCGAGGTACGTCGTCGGCTCGTCGAGCAGGAGCGTCTGCGTCTGCTGGGCCAGGACCATCGCGAGCCACACACGCTGTCGTTCGCCGCCGGACAGCTCGTCGACGGCCCGCTGCGCGAACTGGGTGACACCGGTGGCCGCCATCGCCTCGTTGACGATGACCTCGTCGTCACGGGACCACTGGCGCAGCAGCTGCTGATAGGGGTAGCGGCCCCGTGACACCAGATCGGCGACGGTGATGCCGTCGGGGGCGATCGGGCTCTGCGGGAGCAGCCCGAGCCGCCGGGCCACGGCCTTGGTCGGCTCGGAGCGGATGTCGGCACCGTCGAGCAGCACGGTGCCGCGCTCGGGACGCATCATGCGCGCCAGCGCTTTCAGCAGCGTGCTCTTGCCGCACCCGTTCGGGCCGATGATCATCGTCAGCGAGCCACGTGGGATCTCGACGTGGAGGTCCTCGGCCACCACGACGGACTCGTAGCGCAGGTGCAGGCCGTCGCCGACGAGGACGGGGTCCTGGCGTGGCGGGTCCGTCGGACGAAGAGATCCAGCCGTGGAGATCGTCTGGGGCAGTGTCGTCTCGGAAGTCATCCGATCCTGCTCCTTCCTTCGCGAGCGATGAGCCAGGCCAGGTAAGTGCCGCCGAGGGCCAGGGTGGCGATGCCGACGGGCAGGTCGGCGGTGGGCACGAGCTTCTGGGCCGCGGTGTCGCTGGCCAGCAGCAGGAGGGCGCCGACGAACATCGACGGGATCACGCGAACCGTGGGCGAGCCGGTGAGCCGACGGGCGATCTGCGGGGCGGCGAGGGACACGAACGTCACGGGACCGGCGCAGAGGACCGCGACCGCGCAGAGCGCCGCGCCGAAGCCGAGCGCCGTCATCCGGTTGCGGTCCACGGAGGCCCCGAGAGCACGGGCCGCGTCGTCGCCCATCTCGGCCATCCGCAGTCCAGGACCCAGTGCGACGAGCACAGGCCCGAGCAGGAGCAGACCCACCAGCCCGATCCGGACCTCGTCCCAGGTGCGCCCGTTCAGGCTGCCCGTCAGCCAGATGAAGGCCTCTTGGGAGCTGATGATGTCGGCCTTGAGGATCAGGTAGGAGATGAAGGACGCCAGGACCGAGCTGATGCCGATGCCGATCAGGATGAGTCGGTAGCCCTGGACGCCGCCGTTGCGGAAGGCGAGCAGGTAGACCAGGACGGCGACGCCCAGGCCGCCCGCGAGCGCGGCGGCGGTCACCGCCAGGTCGGCGGCGTCGAAGACGACGATGGCGAGGACGGCGCCGAACGCCGCGCCGAAGGTGAAGCCGATGATGTCGGGACTGCCCAGCGGGTTGCGCGTGACGCTCTGGTAGACCGCCCCGCTCGCGCCGAATGCGGCGCCGGCGAGCACGGCGGTGATCGAGCGGGGGAGCCGGAGGGTGTAGACGATGAACTCCTCGCCGGGATCGCCCTGGCCGCTCAGGGTCGCCCAGACCCGCCCCAACGGGAGCGGGAAGTCGCCCGACGCAAGTTGCCAGACCATGAGCGCGGCGGTGGCCGCCAGTACGCCGATGCACACCACGAGCGACCGGCTCTCGACACGCACCCGCAACCGTCCGGGCAACGCGACGTCGAGGCGGCCCGTCACTCGGGTCGTGGCCAGGTCGTCGCCCCGCTCCAAGGTGGACGTCACAGCTCGGCCAGTCGACGGCGGCGGACGATGGCGATGAAGACCGGGGCTCCGATGACGGCGGACACGACGGACACCTCGAGCTCGGACGGCCACAGCACGAGGCGGCCGATCACGTCGGCGACGAGCACGAGCACCGCGCCGGCCACCATGGAGTAGGGGAGGATCCACCGGTGGTCGGGCCCGGTGAACGCGCGAACGGAGTGCGGGACGACCAGGCCGATGAAGGCGATCGGTCCGGTCACCGCGGTGGCTGCGCCACACAGGAGGGTGGTGGCGACGATCCCGGCGACGCGGACCCGCCCGACACGGGCGCCGAGCGCGGCGGCGAGGTGGTCGCCCAGGGCGATGGCGTTGAGGGCCGGCCCGAGGCACAGCGCGAGGGCGAAGCCGACGAGCAGGAACGGCAGCACCTGCGTGACCACTGTCGAGTCCACGGCCTGCAGAGAGCCGACGGTCCAGGACCGGTAGCCGTTGAACGCGATCCCGTTGGTGAGCACGACGGCCGAGATGACGCCGGTGAGCACGGCGGTGATGGCGGCACCGGCGAGCACGAGTCGTACCGGGGAAGCGCCGCCCCGGCCTGCCGACCCGAGCAGGTAGACGACCACGGTCGCCACGGCCGCGCCGATCAAGGCGAACCAGACGTACTGCTCGAGCTGGGTGATCCCGAGGAAAGCGACGGCGAGCACGACCGCGCAGGCCGCGCCGGCGTTGACGCCGAGCAGCCCGGGATCGGCGAGCGGGTTGCGGGTGAGCGCCTGCATCAAGGAGCCGGCGAGTCCCAGAGCGGCTCCGACGAGCACAGCGGCGATCGTGCGCGGCACGCGGAGGTGCCGCACGATCAGGTCGGCCTCGCTGTTGCCGCCGTTGATCAGGGAGTCCCACACCGTCGAGGGGGCGAGGGTGCGCGCCCCGATGCCGAGACTGAGCGCGACCGCAACGAGCAGCGCGGCGAGACCGACGGCGAGCCCGGTGACGAGCAGGCCGCGCGAGCGGCGCACGTCGTCGGCGGTGCTGGTAGGCGCGGGGCGGCTCGCCAACGCCGTCGCGGTCATCGCACCTCCCGGATCGCCATCGGCCCGCCCTCTCCTGTCGGTCTGTGCTCTCCCGGGAGCACCGCGCCGTCCAATGGATCAGGCCCCATCCTCGGCGACCGGGCTCTCCCCGGCCAGGGCCGCCTCGATGAGCGGCAGGCCCGTCTCGATGGCGTGGGGGCCGCTGAGCACCGTGGCCCAGTCCATGGCCCAGAAGAAGGACGCGTCCTTGGTGTAGGTGGTCCACACGACGTTGCCGTTCTTGACGGAGGCCAATCGGGAGACCACCGGGTCGGCCTGGAGGTCGGGGATCGCTCCTTCGTCGGTGGTCCACACGACCAGGTCGAGGCCGCCGACGAGGTCGAGCTCCTCGGCGCTGATCTCCTTCGAGTACTCGTCGCCGGTGATCTCCGACAGCTCGGGCGCCGCGGCGAAGCCGACGGAGGTCAGGAAGGTCGTGCGCGGGGCGTTCTCGCCGAGGACGTAGAAGGCGCCGGTGTAGGACTCCGCGTGCACGGCCGTGAGTCCCTCCCACTCGGGATGCTCCTCGCGGATCTGCGCGAACTGCGCGTCGAGGGCGTCGACGGCCGCCTGTGCCTCGGCCTCCTTGCCGACGGCCCGACCGATCAGGAGGGTGTGCGGGCCGTAGGGGACGGCGCTGTCCTGGTAGCCCTCCGGCGGGCCTACGACCGGCGCGATCTCGGTGAGCGTCTCGTAGTCCTTCTTCGAGATGCCCCCGGAGACCATGGTGATGAGGTCCGGCGCGAGCGCCGCGATCTTCTCGAACTCCAAGTCGTAGAAGCGCACCTGCTTCATGTCCTGGCCCAGCCCCGTCTCGTTCCACGGGAAGATCGGGTCGTACCAGTCGTCGAGGAACGAGCCGATCGCGATCGGGGTGACGCCGAGGGCGACCAGCGGGTCGCAGTCGGTCTGGCCGAGCGCGAGGACGCGCTGCGGCGCCGACTCGATGGTGGTCTCGCCGAAGCGGTGGCTCACGGTCACCGGGAACGCTGCCGGGGCGCTCTCGGTGTCGCCGGGGTCACTGGGGTCGGGGTCGGCTGCGACGGGGTCGTTGGCGTCGTTCGTGCACGCCGCGAGGGTGACGGCGGCGAAGCCACCGCCGATGGCGGTGAGGAAGCCGCGCCGGTGTACTCCCGTGACCAGTCCCCGAGTGAGTGGTCCGCTGGTCAGGGAGGTCTTCGAGCGGTCTGGACGGGTCATCGATCAGTCCTCTGGTTCATCGTGCGATTCCGGAAGGGTAGGGGCGCCGCGGTCGCGGACGCCTTATCGAGGTCCACCGACCTCGGGATACGGGTTGTGCTGCTCGACAAGACCCGATGCCGGCGGACCGGTGGTCGAGCCCAGTGGGGACCTCATGCGAACCACGTCCGACCGTCGACGACGGTGCCAAGCACGGTGATGGCCGCGATGGCCGAGGTCTGGACGCGCAATGGGTTGCGAGCGAGCAGTGTCAGGTCCGCGTGGTGGCCCGGCACGACCCGGCCCGACCGGTCCTCCCTGCGCAGCACCCAGGCCGCGTTGACCGTGAAGGCCTTGAGGGCGTCACCGACGGCGATCCGTTCGTGCGCAGCGATGACCCGGCCGCCGACGCTGGTGCGGTCGACGAGTGTCTGGATGGCGCGCAGCGGGTTGCCGGGCAGCGGCCGGTCGGTGCTCCCGATCAGCGGGATCCCGTGCTCCAGCAGGGAGCGCCCACGGTAGAGCCAGCCGGTCCGGTCCGATCCGAGCTGACGGGCGTAGTGGTCACCGAAGTCGTACACGAAGGAGGGCTGGGAGACCACGGCCACGCCGAGTGCGGCCAATCGGCTCAGCTGGTCGTCACGAATGACGCCGCCGTGCTCGATGCGGTGGCGTGCGTCCGGGCGTGGCCAGGCGGCCTGCGCCTTCTCGAACGCCTCGATGGCCAGGTCGACCGCCGCGTCGCCGATGGCGTGCAGCGCCATCTGCCAGCCCGCACGGTGCCCGTCGACGGTCGCGTCGACCATCTCCTGCGGGTCCTGGCGCCAGACACCGACGTTGTCGGTGCCGGCGTACGGGCTGGACATCCGGGCGGTCTCGACCTGCATGCCGCCGTCGATCACCACCTTCTGGGCGGCGATGCCCAGCCAGTCCGAGCCGAACCCACTGCGCAGGCCGAGGTCGAGCCCACGCCGGAAGCCGTCCGCCTGGCTGTTGGCGAGCTGCCGGAGCACGTCCATGCTGGGCATGAGCTGCATCCGTACCGGGAGCCGCCCGGACTCGAGTGCCGTCAGGTACGCCGCCCCGTCGATCGGGCTGAGGGCACCGACCTCGCCACCGTTGCCGGCGTCCACGCAGGTGGTGATGCCCTCCGCCCTGGCCCGCTCGGCCGCCGCGACCACGAGGTTGGCCACCTCGTCGACGGGGTAGGGGAGCCGCTGCGCGAGGACGGGGGACTGGTCGAGCTCCTTGAAGAGCCCCGCCGCGGCGTCGGGGCCGCTGCGCAACGCCGGGTCGAGCTCGGCGAGGACGGCGGTCGACACGACGGAGGCGTGCCCGGAGATCTGCCGGACCCAGACCTTCCGGCCGCGGGAGGCCCGGTGCAGCTCTTCGGCGGTCAGGTGCCGCCCGAGCACGCGGTGGTCGTAGCCGCTGACCTCCACCCACTCGTCGCCTGGCGGTGCGAACGCCACCGCGGAGGCGATCAGGCCGAGTGCCGCCTCGGTGGTCGCGCAACCGCTGATGTCGACGGCGGCCAGGGTCTGACCGGTCAGCTCGAGGTGGGTGTGCGCGTCCACGAAGCCGGGCAGCACGCAGGCGCCGTCGAGGTTGAGCCGCTCAGCGGCGTCCCAGCCGTCGAGGTCGTCGTCGAGGCCCACGATCCGGCCGTGCAGCACGCCGACCCGGCGGGCCTGGGGGCGGGTCGCGTCCATCGTGACGATGTCGGCGTTCTCGACCAGGAGGTCGAGCACGGGTCGGCGCATGCGAGGACGCTAGGTTCACGGACCGGTCGGCATCTTCGTCGTACCGGTGAGATCGGGCCGTGCCCGGTTGTGGCGGATCACCAACCTCGCCGACCCGCGAGCGGCGTCGGCGTTCGTCGCACAGGGTCTCGCGACGGTCGCTGCACGACCTCCTCGACCACCCACCGGTGGTGGAGGAGGAGCCGCAAGGCGACGCCACGAAACCGTGAGGACGAGCTGCAGCCTCGAGTGAGGAGCGTCAGCCGCGGGACAGACGCAGCTGCAGCCAGGCGACGAGGCGTACGTCGGCGTCGTCGAGGTCGAGGTCGAAGAGCTCCTCGATGCGGCGGATGCGGTAGCGCAGGGTGTTCTCGTGGATGCTCAGCGCGGTCGCGGCGCGAGTGGTGTCACCGAACGCGTCGAGGTAGGCCAGCAGCGACTCGGCGTACGTCGTGTTCTTCTCGGCGTCGTGGGCGACGATCGCGGCGAGTGGATCACCTGGCAGCGTCAGGTCGAGGACTCCCTGGGTGCCCAGCTCGTCGAGGACGACGCGGCTGCGCATCTGCTCCAGCGTCGCCACGGTCTGGTCACCGTCGACGCGGCTCAGCGCCGCCAGGGTCATGTCGGCGAGACGCCGGCTCTCGGTGATCCCGTCCAAGGTGGAGGCGGTCGGACCGATGCCGATGCGCAGCCGCACACCAGCGGTGCGGCGCACGGTCTCGCTCACGTCGAGGGCGAAGGTCGCGATGCTCCGCCCGCGCGCCGAGGTCGGCTGCATCGGCAGCACGGCGTAGATCCGGTCGTCGATCGACGTCGCGAGCGCGCGCGGGTGCCACGCCTCGCAATAGAGGTTCACCAGGTCGAGCGTGCGGGCCAGGCCGAGCGCGGCGAGCTCGTCCTCGGCGTCTGCCGAGATCGCCAGCACCGACGTCGGCGTGCCTGTGGGGAGCCCGATCAGGGCCGACGCCACCGCGGGGCCGACGCGGCCGGCGAGGAGCGACGCCAGCACCTGCGTGCGGTTCCAGCGGCGCCCGTCCTCCTGCTGCCGGACCTGCAGCAGGTGCAGCGCGGTCACCGTCGCTGCGTCCGCCAGTGCCTGCGACGCGCCCTTGCGCAGGGGCGGGTCGCCGTCGAGCACCCAGATCATGCCGAGGAGCTCGCCACCGGCGCGCACCGAGATCGCCAGACGGTGGTAGTGCTCGGGGACCGGGCTGCGCAGGTGTAGGGGCTTGGTCGCGTTGCGCACCTGCAGGTAGCGCTCGGGGTCGCCCTCCACCGGCGGCGTCTGACGGTCGGTGATGCTCTTGAGCCGGATGTCGTCGATCTTCTGGTGCGGCAGGTTGGAGTAGGCGAACATCCGGCCGTTGTGGTCCTCGATCGTCGTGGCCCCGCCGACGTTGTAGGCGATCGCGTTCGCCAGCGCGAAGAGATCACCTGGACGGACCTGTGCGTACGCCGGCGTGGCGGACTCCTGTGCCTCGACGACCGCGCTGACGAGCTTGTCGACGTCGCGCCAGGCCACCTCGTCGGGCGCGACCATCAGGGCGACGGTCGCGGACTCGGCGGCCGCGACCAGCCCGGTGAGGTCATCGCCGCGTGCCTTGACCACCACGCAGGCGTAACCGCGCGTCCCGGCTTCCGCGACAGTGGACAGGGCCTCGGGAGTCCCCGGGCGAGCCCCGACCAGGAGCAGCACGCCGCCCGGGTGGTCGGGCACCGGCTCGCCCACGTCGTGGATCACGCAGTTGCCGACGATCGGGCGAGGCTGGAGCGGGAGCCAACCGGGGTAGAGCGCCAGTGGCGCACCGATGGCGACCAGGTCGGCCGCGGTGACCCCACGGACCTGCCCGCGCCCGTTCACCATCTGTGCATCGTAGTGCTCGCCGGACCCTGCGGGCCTGGGCGCTGGTGCCGGCTGCGATCTGCTCAAGGCGCGATTCCGACGCCGAGCAGCGTGCCGACGGCGTAGGTCGCCGAGGCGGCGAGAGCGCCGTACAGCAGCTGTCGCAGCGCGCCCCACCACCAGGTGGTGGCGGTGAAGTACGACGCGACCCCACCGGCCACGAGGAGCCCGGCGCCGCCGCAGAGCAGACCTGCGGCCAACGAAGGCCGTCCGAGGAGATAGGGGAGCAGCGGGATCACCGCGCCGATCGAGAACATCACGAACGAGGACACCGCGGCGACCAGGGGACTCGCCTTCTCGTCCGGGTCGACCCCGAGCTCCTGGCTCACGTGCAGCCGCACCGCGGTGTCGTGATCCTGGTGCACCTCCGCGGCGGCGGCCGCCGCGGTGCCGCCGGACATGCCCATCCCGACGAACAGCTCGGCGAGCTCGGCGATCTCGGCGGTCGGGTTCTCACGGATCTCCCGACCCTCGACGGCGACCTCCTTGTCGATCGCCTCGTTCTGCGTCGACACCGACGCGTACTCACCGAGCGCCATCGAGAACGCACCTGCCACGAGACCCGCCAGACCCGCAGTGAGCACGACGGCCGTCGAGGCTCCGGCAGCGCCCACGCCCGCGACCAGGGACAGGTTCGTCACCAGTCCGTCCATCGCGCCGAAGGTCGCGGCCCGAAGCCACCCGCCAGAGATGTCCGCGTGCGTGTGGCCGACCTCGTCGACCGCCTCGTTGGTCTCGTCCATGACGTCATGGGAGCGCCCTGGGACGTTGCACGCAAGCCAGGGAAGCCTTGGCTCATCAGGGCTCATCAGGGGTTCGTCACCACGATCCCGCCCGGCCGGACCGGTGGCTGGCCTGGGCCACAAGGCGTTGCGCGGAACTTTGGCGGCGAGCACATGCCCCGTCGTAGGCGCTCCTGGCGACGATGGCACCACTCCGCGACCTGAGAGGACCTCTCTTGCTCACTTCCGCTGAATGGGCTCTGGCGCTTACCGTGTTCATCGCGGCGATCGTCGAGCTCGTCGAGACCCTGACGATCGTCCTGGCGATCGGGCTGACGCGCGGCTGGCGATCGACGCTGGCGGGCGTGGCCTCGGCGCTGGTCGCACTGTCACTCTTCACCGCCGCCGCCGGCTACTCGCTGGCCACGTGGCTGCCCGAGGCGGCCCTCCAGCTGGTGGTCGGCGCCCTGATGCTGGTCTTCGGGCTCCAGTGGCTGCGCAAGGCCGTGCTCCGATCGAGCGGGCTGAAGTCGCTCCACGACGAGGACGAGGAGTTTCGCGCGACGACCGAGGCTGCGCGGGCCGCTGGTCACGAGACCCGGCTCGGCCTCGACTGGTTCGCCTTCGTGGTGTCCTTCAAGGGCGTCTTCCTCGAGGGCGTGGAGATCGTCTTCATCGTGATCACCTTCGGTCTCAGCGCTCGCAACATGCCGGTGGCCGTCGGTGCTGCCCTCGTCGCCGCCGCAACGGTGCTGGTCGCCGGCGCCGCGATCCACAAGCCGCTCACGCGCGTGCCCGAGAACACGTTGAAGTACGTCGTCGGGCTGCTGCTGGCGACCTTCGGCACGTTCTGGTCCCTGGAGGGCCTCGGCATCTTCCAGGCCTCGCAGGAGCCGCTCGGCTGGCCTGGCGACGACTTGGTGCTGGTGGTCCTGCTGTCGGCCTGGTGGTTGCTGTCACGGGCGCTGGTGCTCAGGCTGCGTCGCCTCGACCCCGTCGCGACCGCCCCCGTCCCTGCCCACCAGGAGGTCTGAGGCATGTCACCCATCGTCCGGTTCGGGCGCGGCTTCGGGCGCTTCTGGTACGACTTCGTGGTCGGCGACGACCCCAAGATCGCGGTCGGCGTCGCGGCCGTCCTGGTGCTCGGAGCGGTCCTCGTGGGCGCGCTCGGCCAGACCGGCGAAGGGGTCGTCCTGGGGCTCGCCGCGCTCCTGCTCGGTGCCTTCACGGTCGCGGTCGCCCTCGACGTGTCCCGCTCGCGTCGCGGCAGGGCCTGAGTCCGCCATGCTCGCCCGACCCGAGTACGCCTGGCCCGGCACCGACGCCGACCTGCGGCGACTGGTGGCCGGCAACCCCTGGGTGACCCTGGTCAGCAGCACGTCCGCGGGACTGGTGGTGTCTCCACTTCCGGTGCTGCCCGCTCCCGACTCCGTCGGAGTCGAGGTCATCGGGCACCTCGCCCGCACCGACGCCGAGGAGCACGAGCTCGGCGCCTGCGACGCGGTCATCATCGTCCAGGGCCGGCACGGCTACATCAGTGCGAGCTGGTACTCAGGCGGGCCGTATGTGCCCACCTGGAACTACGTCGTGGCGCACCTGCACGGGCGGCCCCGGCTCCTCGACGCCGAGGCCACGCTGGACGTGCTCGACCGCACCGTCGACCACTTCGAGTCGGCCCGGCCGGTGCCGTTCCGGATGTCCGACGTGGCGGCGTACGCCGCCCGGCTGGCCCCTGCCGTGGTGGGCTTCCGGCTGACCCCGGCGAAGGTGGTAGCCAAGGCCAAGCTCAGCCAGGACAAGCCCGCCCAGGACGTCGAGGCGGTGCTCCGGGGGCTCGAGGACCCGGACGACGTGCACGGCGACCCCCTGCTCGCCGCGGTGATGCGCGCCGGTGGGATCCCACGATGACGGCCGCCGCCGACCTCAGGGCGCTCGTCGCCCCGCCCGGGTCCGGCGCCCTGGACGGCGTCGTCGTCCTCGACATCACCCGGGTGGTCGCCGGCCCTTGCTGCTCGATGATCCTCGCCGACCTGGGCGCCACGGTCGTCAAGATCGAGCACCCGGAGGAGCTCGACTACACGCGGGCGTTCCCCCCGATGATGGGCGGCGACAGGGCCGACGGCCAGACCTTCAGCGCCTTCTTCACCCAGTTCAACCGCGGCAAGCTCGGCCTCACCCTCGACCTCGGCACCGACGAGGGCAAGCAGCTGCTGCGCGACCTCGTCGCGCGCGCGGACGTGCTGGTCGAGAACTTCCGCGCCGGCACGATGGACCGGCTCGGTCTGGGGTACGACGTGTTGCGCGAGGTCAACCCGCGACTGGTCTACACGGCGCTTTCCGGATATGGCCAGACCGGGCCCTCCCGTCGCAAGCCGGCCTACGACAACAGCGCGCAGGCCACGGGTGGCCTGTGGTCGATGAACGGCAGCCCCGACGGGCCACCCACCAGGGTCGGCACGATCATCGGCGACCTCTCGGCGACGCTCTACGGCGTCGTCGGCACGCTGGCGGCACTCAGGCACGCCGAGCGCACCGGAGTCGGCCAGCTCGTCGACATCTCCCAGCAGGACTCCGTGCTGAGCCTGACCGAGCATGCCGTGGTCACGTACACCGTCGAGGGGAAGGTCACCCGGCCGCTCGGTAACGACCACCCCTTCGTCCGGCCGTACGGGCTCTTCCCGTGCAAGGACGGCTTCGTCTTCTTCGGCGGCTACACCGACAAGTTCTGGACGCTGGCCTGCCGGATCTTCGGCGAGCCGGACCTCGCGGACGACCCGCGCGTCGACACGATGGCCAAGCGGTTCTCCGACGAGGCCTACGACGACGTGGTCCAGCCGGCCGTCGAGCGCTGGTTCGCGCACCGCACCAAGGCCGAGCTCGAGCAGCTCGCCGGCGACGACATCCCGCTCAGCGCCGTCAAGGACATCGCCGAGGTGGTGCACGACCCTCAGATCGAGGCGCGCGACATGGTCGTCGGCGTCGACCACCCGACGTACGGCGACCTGCGCATGGTGGGCTCACCGCTGAAGCTCAGCGCGACACCGACCCACCCCAGGACGCTCGCGCCCGAGCCGGGCGAGCACACCGAGCAGGTGCTCGAAGCGCTGTGCGGGCTCGGTCCAGACGAGGTGCGCGGTCTCCGCGAGCGGGGGGTGCTCAGGTGACGATCACGACGACGGTCGACGCGGGCATCGCCCTGGTGACCATCAACCGGCCGGAGAAGCTCAACGCCCTGACACTGACGATGTACCAGGAGCTCAGCCAGGCGTTCGACGAAGCGAGCCGCGACCGCGACGTCGGGGTCGTCGTGCTGACCGGTGCGGGTGACCGCGCGTTCTGCGTCGGGGCCGATCTGGGGGAGTCCATCCCCGCGCTCTCGACGGGCGACGTCGACATCTCGCTCTGGGACGGTGCCCACCAGAAGCACACCACCTTGGACAAGCCGGTGATCTGCGCTGTCAACGGCTTCTGCCTCGGAGCCGGCTTCGAGATCATGCTGTCGACCGACCTGAGAGTGGCCTCCGACACCGCGACCTTCGCCCTCCCCGAGACCGGTGTCGGCGTGGTCCCCGCGGGCGGCACCCTGACCCGGCTGGTCCGCCAGATCCCGTACGCCGCGGCGATGGAGCTGATGCTCCTCGGGGAGCCGATCGACGCGGTGCACGCCGAGCGTGTGGGCCTGGTGAACCGCGTGGTCCCCGCCTCTGACGTCCTCCCGACGGCGTACGACCTGGCTCGACGGCTGCTCGCGCTGTCGGGGACCGCCGTGTCGCTCGTCAAGACCTCGGTGCGCGCCCTCGCCGACATGCCGGCGGACGCGGCCTTCCATGCGGAGGCGGCCTTCGGCCAGCGCGCCTTCACCAGCGCGGACGCAGCCGAGGGGCTGGCCGCCTTCGGTGACCGTCGGCAGGCGCGGTTCCCCAGCCGGGCACACCTCGAGAGTCGACTCTCTAGGGAGGCGACATGAGTTCGACCAGTCGCATTCCGGGGTTCAAGGACCTGGGCGTGGACGCGCGACGTGCCCACGTTGCGGCGATGTCGGGTCTCTCCCTAGTGGACCTGGCCGTCCTCGACCCCGCACACGGACTCGGGCTGGAGCAGGCCGACCGGATGGTCGAGAACGTCGTCGGCGTCCTCGGCGTGCCGGTCGGCATCGCCACCAACTTCGTTGTCGACGGTCGCGAGGTGCTGGTCCCGATGGCGACCGAGGAGGCCTCGGTGGTCGCGGCGGCGAGCAACCTGGCCCGGATGGCGCGCCCACACGGCGGCTTCGTCAGCTCGGCCACGGCACCTCTGATGCAGGCTCAGGTGCAGGTGCTCGACGTGGCCGACCCGGTCGCCGGCCGGGTCCGGTTGCTGGAGGCGCGGGAGGAGCTGATGGCCCTCGCCGACGAGCAGGATCCCGCGCTGGTGCGGCACGGTGGGGGAGCGCGGGACGTGGTCGTGCGGCTGGTCCCCGTCAACGCGGAGAAGACGTTCGTCGTGCTGCACCTCGTGGTCGACGTGCGCGACGCGATGGGCGCGAACGCAGTGAACACCATGGCCGAGGCGATCGCGGCGCGGGTGGCCGAGATCGCGGGCGGCCGGAGCCTGCTCCGGATCCTGACCAACAAGGCAGACCTGCGAGTCACCAGGGTGCGCGCCGTCTTCGGGGCGGAGCAGCTCGGCGGGCCGCAGGTGGTCGACGACATGGTGTCCGCTGCGGCGTTCGCCGTCGCCGACCCCTACCGCGCAGCCACCCACAACAAGGGGATCATGAACGGCGTCACCGCCGTCGTGCTGGCCACCGGCAACGACACCCGAGCCGTCGAGGCCGGGGCACACTCGCACGCGGTCGGTCCTGACGGGCGCTACTCGTCGCTGTCGCGGTTCGAGAAGACCGCCGACGGCCACCTGGTCGGGACTCTCGAGCTGCCGATGGCCGTGGGGCTGGTCGGGGGTGCGACGAAGGTGCACCCCGTCGCCCGCGCCAACGTCGCGATCACCGGAGCGCGATCCGCGGCAGAGCTCGCGTCCCTCGTCGTGTCCGTCGGGCTGGCCCAGAACGCCGCGGCGCTCCGCGCGCTGGCGAGCGAGGGCATCCAACGTGGCCACATGTCGCTGCACGCCCGCAACGTCGCGGTGTCCGCGGGAGCGGTCGGCGAGGAGGTCGACGCCGTGGCGTCGGCGATGGTCAACGCCAAGACGATCGGGGCAGATGCGGCGGGGGCGCTCCTGGCCCGGCACCGGGCCGGTCTCGACTGACCGCTCGTGACTCGCTGCGCGGCCTGCGATGAGTCGGTCAGCCGTCGAAGAGCTGGTCGCGGCTGACCGCCACGGTCGCGGTCGGGTCAGCGGCGGCCGCGACCGGTCCGGGCTCGTCCAGCGTCGGCGTCTCGTCGAGGGTGGACTCGCCGTAGACCGCCTGCGCGAGCCCGAGGGACAGTCCGATGATCTCGTGGTCGGCGAGGCCGAGGCGGATGGCGACCGCGCGGGCGTTCTCCGGGCGGTCCAGCGGATCCTTGGCGAGGAGGTGCTCGATCACGCCCGCGAGGTCCTCGGGGACGTCGTCGGGCAGCGGCGGCGGCTCCTCGTGGAGGTGGCTCAGCGCCGTGGCGATCGGCGTCGGCTTCTCGAAGGGCTTGGCGCCGCTGAGCATCTCGTGACCGACGACGCCTAGCGCATAGAGGTCGGACGCACCGGTGGCGGGCTTGCCGAGCGCCTGCTCAGGACTGATGTACGCCGGGGTGCCGAGCAGATCGCCGGCGCGGGTGTGTCCCGACGCATCGGCCGCGCGGGCGATGCCGAAGTCGGTGAGCTTCACCAGTCCGTCCTCGCGCACCAGGATGTTGGCGGGCTTGACGTCGCGATGGACGACGTGCGCCTCGTGAGCCACGCCGAGGGCGAGGGCGCACTGGCCGAGCACTGAGCGCACCTGCTCGGCGGGGAGCGGTCCTTGCTCACGGATGACGTGGGAGAGCGGCTGACCGTCGACGAGCTCCATCACGAGGAAGGCCATGCCGTCGTCCTCGCCATAGTCGAACAGCGTCGCGATGTTGGTGTGGATCAGCGCGGCGGAGTGGAGCGCCTCGTCACGGAACCGGAGCGCGAAGACCTGCTCGTGGCCTGGATCGGGACGCATCACCTTCAGCGCCACCTGCCGTTGCAGCACCTCGTCCATCGCCGCCCAGACATCGGCCATGCCACCCGAGGCCACCCGGTGCTGGAGCACGTAGCGGTCGGCGACGCGGAGATCGGGCTCGAGCTGCTTCACGCGTCCGGCTTCAAGATCAGTCCCTCTCCTGCGCCCGTCCCGTCGCGCGGGGGCGGCGCGCTGATGGCGCATCAAAGGCTAGGCACCCTACGGGTGCTGCGCTCCACCCGGACGGGCGGAGCGACAACGTCAGACCAGCTGGGCGCGCAACGACGCCATCACGTCGTTGAGCAGCCGCGACACCTGGGTCTGGGTGACCCCGATCTCGGCACCGATCTCTGCCTGGGTGCGGTCCTCGTAGAACCGCAGGTAGAGCAGCCTGCGCTCCCGCGGCGTGAGCCGCCGCAGCAGCGGCTCGAGCACTGCCCGGGCGTCGGCGGCGTCGAAGTCGCCGTCCTGGTCGGCCAGGACCGCGCCGAGCGAGGGCGACTCGTCGTCACCTACGGGCTGGTCGAGGGACGTCGGCTGGAAGCAGCCCGAGGCAGCCATCGCCTCGTCGTACTGCTGGCGGGTGATGCCGAGCTCCGCGACGACGTCCTCGGGGGACGGGGGCCGACCCAGCGAGTGCGCGAGGCTCTCCTGCACCTGCTTGATCCGCCACTGGGACTCCTGGACGGAGCGGGTCGGGCGCACCATCCACCCGTGGTCACGGAAATGGCGTTGCAGCTCGCCGCGGATCGTCGGCACTGCGTAGGACAGGAGGTCGCGCTCCTGACGCGGGTCGAAGCGGCTGACGGCCTTCACCAGCCCCTCGTAGGCGACCTGGGAGAGGTCGTCGTCGTCGATGCCGCGGCCGCGGTAGCGGCGGGCGAGCGACTCGGCCACCCCACGGTTGGCGAGGACCACAGCCTCGAGGATGTCGTCGTGCTCGTCAGTGGTCTCGGACCTGTCGGCCTGGTCGAGGAGGTCACCGGTCAGCTGGGCGCGCACCTCGCCGTCGGGAGGCTTGTCGAAGTAGCGATCAGGTAGGTGGGCTTGGCCGGACACTGTCATCCTTTGGTTCGAGGTCGAAGTGCGCCGAGGACTGCTCCAACACACGAGTGGGGCGGCCACCGGGGTCGCTTCTCCACCTCGAAACTGTCACGGCTAGGCGGATTTCGCAAGCGGGCCCGCCCGTACGCGCTCGACGGGCTACCGTGAGCGCCGCCGGGGTACGGCACCCAATGAACATGACCGAGCCTGGTCCCTGATTCTCAGTGGCCAACGGCAGCAACGCGATTCCCCAGGGAGGCAGCCCCATGGCCCGAGCCGGCGGGTCGACCCCGGGCGACGACGCCCAGGGCGACGCACCGCTCGTGGCGGCGGCGCTCGACGTCATGCTGCCGAAGGGCCTCTCCATCCTCGCCGGAGTCGACCTGGCGGCATCCTGCGTGGTCGGGGCGGACCCGAAGCGCCGCGGCGGCGACTGGTTCGACTCGGTGCCACTCGGCGGTGGCCGGGTCGCGGCGATCGTCGGTGACGCTCCCGGCACCGGGCTCCCCGCGGTCGCGGCGATGAGCCAGCTGCGCAGTGTCCTCGTGGCGTCGTTGCTGCGCACCGGCGACCCGCAGACCGCGCTGATCGAGCTGGACGCCTATACCGCCCGCCTGCCGGAAGCGCGCGCCGCGACGGTCGTCGTCGCCGTGCTCGACCCGGCGGCGGGCGAGGTGACGTATTGCACGGCTGGACACCCCCCGCCTCTCGTCGTGCCCGCCGGTGGTGAGCCCCGCTTTCTCGAACCAAGCGGTGCGGGCCCGCTCGGCTGGGGGAGTAGATCGTTCCCGACCCTGACCGCGACGTGGGCTGCGGACGAGGCCCTTCTGCTCTACAGCGACGGACTTCTGGAGAGTGCCGCGCGCGCACAGGGCAGCGCGACCGTGACGCTGGCCGCAGCGGCGGACGTGTGCCGTGACGTGACCGGAGTCGGGCTGGTCGACTCCCTGGTCCGCCGCCTTCCGATGCTCCTGATCGACGGGCACCCCAACAGCAACGACCTGACCCTGGTGGCCGGACGGCGGCGTCCCGAGCCGCTCGGCGACCTCCAGCTCGACCTGCCCGCGACGGGTGAGGCGCTGATCACCGCTAGGGGCGAGCTCGACGCGTGGCTCGCGCCGCTGGTCCTCTCGGCCATCGACGCGATGTCGCTCCAGCACGCCGTAGGGGAGCTGCTGGCAAACGTCGTGCAGCACGCGTACTCCGGCCGGCCCACCCGCGGTCGCGTCAGGTTGAGTGCACGCGTCACGGACGACGCGACCGTCGAGGTCGAGGTGCAGGATGACGGGACCTGGCGTCCGACCGACAGCCACGACCTGCTGCCGGTCGACGGCGGACGAGGCCTCAACCTGGCTCGGCTCCTGACCGACCAGCTCCAGCTGATCGAGGGTCCCGAGGGTACGACGGTGCGTCTGGTCTTCGCGCCCCAGCGGCCCGTCAGCATGTACGCCGCACCCACGCTCATCCAGAGCCGCCATCGGCGGGCCCTCAAGGCCGAGGTGCGCAGCGGCGCTCTGGCGCTCTCAGGTCCGCTCGACCTCAACGTGGCCGACGACCTGCGGCAGCTGCTGGGACGAGCCAGCCTCGGGTCGACGCGCGATGCCGAGGTCGACCTCAGTGACGTCGACGTGCTCGACAGCATCGCCGTCCAGGTCATCCTCGACGCCCAACAGGCGTCGGAGGGCAACGGCCGGTCGCTCACGCTGGTGGCGGCCCGGGGGACCCCAGCACAGCAGGTGCTCGACCTGGTCCGGCTTCCGTACCGCGCGCCCAGCTCCCCGAGCAGCCTGACGGAGGACTTCCCGGGCTGACGCTGACCGCCGCGCTGCGTGTCGGGCCTGCTCAGGAGCGGGCGAGCTCCGCCCACACCGTCTTGTCGTCGGGGCTGGAGTCCACACCCCAGGAGTGCGCCAGCGCCGACACGAGGTGCAGGCCTCGACCGGACTCGGACGTGACGTCGTACGTCCGCGGCTCCGGCGATCCCGACCCGCGATCGCTCACGGCGACGCGGATGAGCTCGCCGTGCCGGCTCACCACGACCCGGTAGTCGGAGCGCGCGTGCATCACCGCGTTGGCGGCGAGCTCGCTGACGACCAAGTAAGCCGCGTCGAGCACGTCCTCGGCACGCAGTGACATCAGCGCCTCGCGGACGAACCGCCGGGCGTCGACGACGCTCGCCAGGTCCCCCGGGAAGTCGAGCTCGCGTCGCTCGGCCGGTGCGCCCGCCACCCAAGCCAGGACGTCGAGCAACCGGTCGATGCCGGAGTCCTTGCCCAGCAACGCCTCGGCGTGCGGCTCTACTCGGGCCCGGTGACGCGTGGCAGCCCCGGAGAAGACGACGATCTTCACCCCGGGCGCCGCAGCACGCATCCGCGTGAGCACGTCCGCGCCATCGGCGTCGGGCAGTCGGAGGTCGAGCATCACGACGTCCGGCTGCAGGGTCACCGCCAGCGCGACGGCCTCGGCACCCGACTCGGCTTCGCCCACGACCTCGAAGCCGCCGCGTACCCGGGCGGCGACCCGCACGAGGGTGCGGGTCTCCGCGCTGTCGTCCACGAGGAGCAGGCGGATCGAGGGGGTCGTCACCTCAGGTCTCGTCTCGGGCGGCGAGGTTGAGCGAGATGACGAACGAGCGCTCCGCGGGGTCGTACCAGGCGTCGCCCTCGTGCGCCCGGGCAAGACCCCGGACGATGAAGAGCCCCAGACCGGTGCCTTCGCCCGAGGTGGTGGCGAACCTCTGGAACAGCTGTTGCTGAACGTGCTCAGGGACGCCTCCGCCTGCGTCCAGCACCGCGATCTCGACCCTCGAGCTCGCCGGGGTGGCGTCGTCGTCGTCCTGTCCGGAACCGAGTCTGATCTCCACGCGTATCGGCGGCTCGCCGTGGTGCGCCGCGTTGGCCAGCAGGTTCTCCACCATCTGCGCGATCCGGTCGGCGTCGCCGAGAGCTCGGAGGTCGGGCCCGTCGGCGAGTGAGATGTCGACTCCGAGCGTGCGAGCCGACTTCTTGATCACCTGAGGAAGCAGCACGCGCAGGTCGACCGATTGCAGGTCGAGGTCGGTGGCGCCCGTGCTGAGCCGGACGGAGGACAGCAGGTCGTTCAGCAGCCGTCGCAGACGGGTCGCGCTCGACGCCATCCCCTCGAGCAGCTCGTTCTGCTCACCGCTGCCGAGGTCCGACCAGTGCTGGTGCAGGAGGTCGGCCGACCCCCCGAGCACGCTGACCGGCGAGCGCAGCTCGTGAGCCGTGGCGGCGAGGAAGTCCGACTGTTCCTCCGCCGCGCTCTGCAACCGCTCGTTGGCCGCCTCGAGCTCTTCGTTGAGCCCGGCGAGGACGGCGGCCGACTTCTCCTTCTCCATCTGGATGCGCAGCCGTTCGGTGACGTCACGCGTGACCTTGGCGAAGCCGACCAGCCCTTCAGGCCCGTGCACGGGGGTGATGGTGACGTGTGCCCAGAAGGTCGAGCCGTCCTTGCGGACGCGCCACCCCTCTTCCTCGTAGTGTCCGTCGCGCAGGGCGAGCTCCAGCTCGTGCTCCGGGTGCCGTTCCTCCTGCTTGTCCGCGGGGTAGAAGATCCGGAAGTGCTGCCCGACGATCTCGGACTCGGTCCAACCCTTGATGCGCTCGGCGCCGGAGTTCCAGCTGGCGATGCGGCCGTCGGGGTCCAGCATGAAGATCGCGTAGTCCTGCACCGCCTCGACGAGCAGCCGGAACCGCTCCTTGCTGAGTCGGAGCTCCGCCTCCGCCTCGCGCTGGGCGCTGACGTCCTGCACTTGGAGGAAGAGGTAGAGCGGGCGCCCCTGGGCGTCCCGCACCGACGAGACGGTCGACATGAGCCGGCGGTCCGGCCGCTCGGTGATCGCATGCTCGACCTGCACGGTGTCCCGATCGCCCTGGGCCACCCTCGTGAGCGCCTTGGCGAGGCCGGCGTCCTCCCCACTGAGCTGCGCCCAGGAGGCTGCCAGCAACGACGAGACCGCGATCCCCGTCAGACGGGCGAGGCTGCGGTTGGCCCGCACGACCCGGCCCGAGAGCGTCATCGTCGCCATCCCGATCGTGGCCTCGTCGAAGACCTCGCGGAAGCGCTCGAGGTGC
The DNA here is from genome assembly GCF_039531755.1 of Nocardioides bigeumensis. Lineage (NCBI taxonomy): Bacteria > Bacillati > Actinomycetota > Actinomycetes > Propionibacteriales > Nocardioidaceae > Nocardioides > Nocardioides bigeumensis. The sequence continues at coordinate 116,880 of NZ_BAAAQQ010000007.1, read as the reverse complement.
TCACGGAGCACCGGCTCCGCGGGTTCCGGCAGACCAGTCTCGCTCGGCAGGAGGACCCGGCGGTGGCGCTCGACGTTGGGCTGCTGCAGGACGGCGACCAGCTCGTCGGCCAGCGTGTCCAGCGACGTCGCCTTCTCGAAGTACGCCGCCGCGCCCAGCTCCAACGTCCGCTCGGCGAGGCCTTCCTCCGCGAAACCGCTGTACATGACGACGCGGGTCGCCGGGGCCGCTTCGCGCACCACCGGAAGCGCCTCGATGCCGTCCATGCCGGGCATCGACACGTCGAGCAGGAGCAGGTCGGGGTGCAGCCGCGTCGCCAGCGCGATGGCGTCATGTCCGGAGGAACCTTCACCGACGACCTCGAGGACACCGGACAGGCGTAGCCGCGCGCGCACCACGGTGCGCACCTCGACCGCGTCGTCCACGAGGACGATCGTCGGCGGCCGGGTCATGCGGGGAACGTACAACGCTGACGGCACTGCCGATACGCCGCGCCCGATTACAATCGGCGCACGGGTCGACGGCCACGCGCGCGAGCGCTGAAAGAGATGCGGACTGCGCCATGCACGACACCTTCGCCTCCGGTGGACGCGTCGGCCGCGACCTCGCGGCCGTCGACTGGAGCGCTACTCCGCTCGGGGAGCCCGACCAGTGGGCACGCAGCCTCCAGGCCGTCGTGCGACTCGTGCTCAGCTCGCGGTACTCGATGTGGATGGCATGGGGCCCCGAGCTGACGTTCTTCTGCAACGACTCCTACCGCCGCGACACCCTCGGCGCGAAGTACCCATGGGCACTCGGCAGGCCGGCCAGCGAGGTGTGGTCGGAGGTCTGGTCCGACGTCGAGCACCGCGTCGAGCGGGTGTTGTCGACCGGCTCGGCGACCTGGGACGAGAAGCTGCTCCTCTTCCTCGAGCGCAACGGCTACCGCGAGGAGACCTATCACACCTTCTCCTACAGCCCGGTGGCCGACGACGACGGCTCTGTCGCCGGGATGTTGTGCGTGGTCAGCGAGGACACCGACGAGGTCATCGCCCGACGACGGATGGGTGCGCTGAGGGACGTCGCCGCCCGGGCGTCGAGCCAGCTGTCCGAGGAGGAGACGGTCGCGGCGTTCTCACGGGCTCTGGCGGACAGCTCGCTCGACGTCCCGTTCCACCTGGTCTACCTCGACGACGGGGAGGGTCGATACCGGCTGGCGGCACGCGGTGGCTTCCACGAGCCGCACCCGGCAGCCCCGGCGGTCCTGGATCCGCACGCCGAGGGGTCACCGTGGCCCCCGCCTCCGGGCGTCGGGGACCTGCCCCTGGTGGTGGACCGCATCGACCAGGTCCACTGGGGCCTGCCCGCAGGAGGTTGGCCGGCGCCCCCGAACCGCGCGGCGGTGCTGGCGATCCGCGGCGCGCAGGGGGCGCCGTACGGCTTCATGGTCGTCGGGCTCAACCCGTTCCGTCCGTTCGACGACGGGTACGCCGACTTCCTCGGGCTGGTCGGGGGCCAGCTGGGCGCCGCGATCAGCGATGCCCGCGCCTACGAGCAGGAGCGGGAGCGGGCCGACAGCCTGATGCGCCTCGACCAGGCGAAGACCGACTTCTTCACCAACATCAGCCACGAGTTCCGCACGCCGCTGACCTTGCTGCTCGGCCCGGTCGAGGACGCCCTCGGCGACGCAAGCGTCCCCCTGCCGCCCCCGCACCGCCACCGGCTGGAGGTCGTCCAGCGCAACGGGCTTCGGATGCTCAAGCTGGTGAACGGGCTGCTCGACTTCTCCCGGCTGGAGTCCGGTCGTGCCGACGCCGCCTTCGAGCCGGTCGACCTCGCACGTCTGACGCGGGAGCTGGTCAGCATGTTCGAGTCGTCGGCGGAGCGCCTCGGCCTGCGGCTCGTCGTCGACTGCCCCGCGCTCGCCGAGCCGGTGCACGTCGACCCCGAGCTCTGGGGCAAGGCCCTGCTCAACCTGGTCTCCAACGCCCTAAAGTTCACCCTCGAGGGCGAGGTCGTCGTCACGCTGCGGGCCGTCGGCGACCGCGCGGTGCTGGCCGTGCGGGACACGGGGTCGGGTATCGCCCCGGACCAGCTGACGTACATGTTCGAGCGCTTCCACCGGGTCCGGGACGTGCGGTCGCGGACGCACGAAGGCTCGGGGATCGGCCTGGCCCTGGTCGCCGAGGTGGCGAAGCTCCACGGTGGCGACGTCGGCGTGACGAGCGTCCTGGGGGAGGGCAGCACCTTCACCCTCCGCATCCCCTTCGGGCGAGAGCACCTCCCGGACGACCGCATCCTCGCGACGTCCGGACGTGGCGTGTCCGAGCACGTGCTCGAAGGATTCCTCAACGAGAGCGAGCAGCTGAGCACCCCGCTTCCACCGACAGTGACCGCGGTGCCGGTCGGCGCCGACGGCGAGATCCCCGCAGAACGCCCCGTCGTGCTCGTGGTCGACGACAACGCCGACGTGCGCCGCTACGTCGTCGACCTGCTCTCGGACCGCTACGACGTGCTGACCGCCGCTGACGGCGCAGCCGGTCTCGAGGTGGCCTTCGCGGCGCGTCCTGACCTGGTGCTCACCGACGTGATGATGCCCGTGCTCGACGGGTTCGGGCTGCTGGCGGCGCTGCGTGACGACCCGCGGACGGTCGGTACTCCCGTGGTGATGCTCTCCGCCCGAGGCGGCAACGCCGATGCGAGCGAGGGACTCGAGGCAGGCGCCGACGACTACCTCGTCAAACCGTTCACGGCGCGGGAGCTGCGCGCCCGGATCCACGCGAACCTCGAGCTGGAGCGCGCCCGCAGGACGCGGGAGGAGCTCGAGCGCAGCCAGGCACTCCTGGACCAGGCCCAGCGCCTCGCGCGGGTGGGCAGCTGGTCGGTGGAGCCGGAGAGCGGGAGGGTCCAGGCGTCGGACGAGCTGCTCCGCGTCCTCGACTGCGAGCTGCACGAGCTGGAAGGACAGCCGGGCACCTTCCTCGTCGCGCGCGCCCATCCCGAGGACCGCCCGCTGCTGCAGGCGGTCGTCGCTGATGCCCGTCCAGGGGAGGACTTCGGCCTGGAGGCGCGGCTCCTGCGGCCCGACGGGTCCGAGCTGATCGCCAGCGTGCGCGGCACCGCCCGCGTGACCCACGAGGGCAGGCTGGAGCTCCGCGGCTCGCTGCAGGACATCACCTCGGCCCGCCAGACCGCCGAGTCGCTCGCGCTCGCGCACGCGACCGCGGAGGTCGCCGCCCGTGAGCACGAGATCGCCGACGAGCTGCAGCGCAACCTGCTCCCGCAGGAGGCCTACGAGCTGCCGGGCCTCGAGGTGGCGACGTACTACCGCGCCGGCGTCGCGGGCACCCAGGTGGGGGGCGACTGGTTCGACGTCATCCCGCTCGGGGCCGGCCGCGTCGCCCTGGCGGTGGGCGACGTGATGGGGCGGGGGGTCCGGGCCGCCGCCGTGATGGGGCAGGTCCGGTCGGCGATGCGCGCCTACGCGCTGTTGGGCCTGCCCCCCGCCGAGCTGCTCACGTCCGTGGACAGCCTGGTGTGCGACCTGTTTCCCGACCAGATCATCACCTGCGCCTACGCCGTCCTCGACCCGGCAGCCGGCACGGTCGAGCTGGCGAACGCCGGCCACGTCCCGCCACTGGTGGCCCGCCCCGACGGGACGGCAGATCGCCTGGGGGAGGACGCACAGCCGCCTCTCGGGCTCGGCCGGGTCCGACCGTCCTGGGCGACCACCTCGCTCGGACCCGACGACGTCCTGCTGCTCTACACCGACGGTCTGGTCGAGCGACGCGACCAGGACCCCGACACCGGGATCACCCGCCTCGCGAATGTCTTGGGGGAGCACCGAGAGCTCCCGCTGGCCGACGTGCCCGCCGCACTGGTCCGGGTGTGCCTGCCCGAAGGGCCGGACGACGACGTGGCCGTGCTCGCAGCGCGCTGGTCCGATGCCTCCGACGGGTGAGGGGGGGAGCCCGTCAGCGGAGGCGGTGCGGCATGCCGCTGATCGCGAGCACCCGCTGGGCGACGGTCCCCTCGACGGCGACGAGCTCGATCGAGGCACCCCGCTCGTTCGCCGTGCGCATGGCCACCGCGAGGACCCCGATCCCGAGGCTGGGGAGGAAGTCGATGTCGCCCAGATCGACGACGAGGTCGTTCGAGTAGCCGTCCGAGTACTTCTCGAGCGCGGCCCGCAACAGGGTTCCCGAGCTCTCGTCGACGGACCCGGCCACCGCGAGGGTGGAGCTGTCGGCGTCGTACTGCAACGCGAGCGGGCGGAAGTCCACGGCCAGAGACTTATCACGCGGCGAGCCGCAGTGCACGCTCGCCGACCCTCGGCGGCCAAACTACCTCCCTTGGGGTGAATGTTCCGGTCCTTCCACGGGTGCGACCGATCACCGGCTGCGACATCGGCCCTCCTGATTTCGGGTACCTGGAGTGGTGGACTCGACCCTGCAGGACCTCGACGACACCACCCAGGTGCGTGCCTTCTGGATCCGCCGAGCGGCGACCGTCGTGCTCGTCCTGGTCGTCGCTGCGGCGCTGTTCGGGTTCCTGGGGGTGCGCACGGGTGAAGTGAGTGCCAGCGAGAGCGGCTACGACCTCTCCGTGCGCTACCCGGAGATCGCTCGCGGCGGTCTCGACACCCCGTGGGAGGTCACCGTGCACAACGACCAGGGGTTCGCGAAGGAGCTCACCATCGCCGTCTCCGGCGACTACTTCGAGCTCTTCGAGACGCAGGGCTTCCACCCCGAGCCCAGCGACTCCACGCGTGACGCGACGATGCTCTACCTCACCTTCACCGCGCCGCAGGGTGACACCTTCGTGGTGTCGTACGACGCCTACGTGCAGCCGTCGAGCCAGCGCGGTGCGGCGGCCACCGTCGCCGTCGTGGAGTCACCGGAACACCCGGACCCGCTGGTCGAGGTGCAGTACCGCACCCGGCTGTCGCCCTGAGCAGGAGGCATCGTGGAGATCGTCGTTCGTGCCGTCGTCGTGTTCGTGTTCCTGTGGGGCCTGACGAGGGTGACCGGCCGCGCGACGCTCGGAGAGCTGAGCACGTTCGAGCTGCTGCTCTACGTGACGATGGGGGACCTCGTCCAGCAAGCGGTGACCCAGCAGGACTTCTCGGTGACCGGCGGGCTGCTCGCCGTGAGCGTGTTCGCGCTGCTCACGATCCTCTTGTCCTGGCTGCAGTGGCGCTTCCCGCGCGCTCGCGGCCTGATCAACGGCACTGCGGTGGTCATCGTCCGGGACGGCGCGATCCTCGACCGCGAGTGCCGACGCCAGAGGCTGTCCGACACCGACCTCATGGCCGCGGCTCGGCAGCAGGGCATCCGGCGGCTCGGGGACGTCGACCTCGCCGTCCTGGAGGCCGACGGCAAGGTGTCGTTCTTCACCCGCCAGGACGAGGAATCGAGCGGCGCCCCCAGCACCTCCGAGGTCGGCTGACGGCGACCTGGGGTGGCCTTCTCACGACGAAGGTCAGGCGGGCTCGCCTGGCGGTCGGCCGGAAGTCCAGACCTCGGGGGTGTCAGGCGCCAAGACGTGCACGCATGGCGTACGGTCGATCCTCGTGGAGGGTGCCGAGGGCGGTCCGGCCGTCGCCGATCAGGTGACCGGCCACGAGGGCCCTCTCCGCCTCGCCCTGGCCAAGGTGCGGGCACTCTCCGTGCACGCCGCCGACCTGGAGCCACTCACCCCCCTGGACGCGGTCCCGCAGGCCTGGACCGACTGGCTGTGGCAGCTCGACGAGGCGCTCGAGGCCGCCCAGGTGGCCGCTCGCACGCTCCTGCCCGACGTGGCGACCGAGATCCAGGGCCTGCGCAAGGATCTCGACGACGCGGTCAGCTTCGAGCCCGGCACCCAGCTCTCCGTCGACGGTGACGTCGTCGAGGCTGTCGCGGTCCGCTCTCTGCGCCTGTCGGCGCAGTGGCTCGCCGCAGCGCGCCGCGCCAGCTGAGGTCAGGGCAGGCAGGGCAGTGCCTAGGCTCGGCCCTTCTTGCCGTCCCACTTGCCCTGGGGGCGGTTCGTGCGCGCGGGGCCGGTGTCGCGGCGCAGCCCGATCAGCCTTCCGCTGATCCGCGTGCTGGCCAGCGCCTCCTCGGTGCCCGGCGGCAGCTGGGCAGGGAGCTCCACCAACGAGAAGTCCGGCCTGATGGAGATGTGCCCGAAGTCGGAGCGGCTCAGCCCGCCCTCGTTGGCGAGGGCTCCGACGATCTGGCGGGGCTCCACCTTGTGACGTTTGCCCACGGCGATCCTGTAGGTCGCCATCGGCGACCCGTCGCCGCGCGGCCGGCGCTCGCCGCGCGACTCGCGCTCCGGCCGACCTCCCCCCTCGTTGCGAGGACGACCGCGGTCTGCCCGGGCCGGGCGCTCCGGCTCAGGCTCGAGGAGCAGCGGGGTGTCGCCCTGCATCACCGCGGCCAGAGCGGCGGCCACGTCGACCTCGGGCACGTTGTGCTCGGCGACGTAGTGGGAGACCACGTCGCGGAAGAACGACACCCTCTGGGTGTCGGCGAGGGCACTGGTGATGGCGTCGTCGAACCGCGTCAGCCGGGTGGCGTTGACGTCCTCGACCGAGGGCAGGGACATCTCGGTCAACGGCTGCCGGGTGGTCTTCTCGATGGACCGCAGGAGGTAGCGCTCGCGGGGTGTCACGAAGGAGATCGCGTCCCCGCTCCGGCCCGCGCGACCGGTCCGGCCGGTGCGGTGGACGTAGGACTCCGGATCTGTCGGGATGTCGTAGTTGACGACGTGGCTGATCCGGTCGACGTCGAGGCCGCGCGCAGCGACGTCGGTGGCGACCAGGATGTCGAGCTTGCCCTGCTTGAGCTGGTCGATGGTCTTCTCACGCTGGGCCTGCACGATGTCGCCGTTGATCGCCGTCGCCGAGAAGCCTCGGGCACGCAGCTTCTCGGCCAGAGTCTCGGTCTCGTTCTTGGTCCGGACGAAGACGATCATCCCCTCGAAGTTCTCGACCTCGAGGATGCGGGTGAGCGCGTCGACCTTCTGGGGGTAGGACACCATCAGGTAGCGCTGGGTGATGTTGGCGGCCGTCGCGGTCTTGTTCTTGACCGTGATCTCGGCGGGGTCGTGGAGGTACTTCGCCGAGAGCCGCCGGATCTGGGCCGGCATCGTGGCGGAGAAGAGCGCGACCTGTTTCTCGTCGGGAGTGCTCGCCAGGATCGTCTCGACGTCCTCGGCGAAGCCCATGTTGAGCATCTCGTCGGCTTCGTCGAGCACCAGGAACCGGAGCTCGGACAGGTCCAGCGTGCCCTTGTCGAGGTGGTCCATGATCCGTCCGGGAGTTCCGACCACGATGTGCACGCCGCGGCGCAGTGCGCTCAGCTGGACGCCGTAGCCCTGTCCGCCGTAGACCGGCAGCACGTGCACGCCCTTGAGGTGCGCGGCGTACTTCTCGAACGCCTCGCAGACCTGGAGCGCGAGCTCGCGGGTCGGGGCCAGCACCAGCGCCTGGGGCGACTTCTGCCGCAGGTCGAGCCGCGACAGGATCGGCAGGGCGAACGCCGCCGTCTTGCCGGTGCCCGTCTGGGCGAGACCCACGACGTCGCGCCCCTCGAGCATCGTCGGGATGGTCGCGGCCTGGATCGGCGAGGGGGTCTCGTAGCCGACCGCCTCGACGGCGTCGAGGACGCGATCGTCGAGTCCCAGCCCGGCGAAGGTCAGCGCCGGCTGCTCCGGCGTGTCGGGCGTGGCATCAGGGGAATCGGGCACCTATCTACGTTAGGGGTTCGGAGGCCTCTGGGACGAAAGCCAGTTGGCCAGGATCGTGGCCAGCGCGATCGGCTGGTCCAGCTGGACGAGGTCTCCGGCGCCGGTCACCAGGCGCAGCTGGGCACCCGGGATGGTGTGCGCCAGCTGCTGCGCGCGGTCGACGGGGATCCAGGAGTCGTCGGTGCCCCAGACGATCAGCACCGGCAGGTCGAGGCCGGCATAGGCAGGCTCGATCTCGTCGGTGTGCTCCTGGCTCGCCTGCGCGACCTGGCGGTAGAACGCCGGCTGGCCGTCCGGGCCGCGCCCGGCGTACAGCTGACCCTGCACGTCGAGGGAGACGGGATGGTCGGCGTCCTCGACATCCGGCCCTGACCCCCAGCGGCCCCCAGCGCACCCGTCGACCACGCCAGGACCACTCCTCGCTCAGCAGGCTCGCGGTGGGAGTCGTCACGCTTCGATGCTGCCAGAGGCACCTACTTAAGGGTGGGCGCGAAATAGTTGAAGGTTCTGCCATCCTTCCGTCTGTGGATAGCCCCCATCCGCACTACGCCGACCTTTCCTGCCCTCTTACCCAGCCTGCCCCACGTCCCGACAGCCCTGCGTTGGCGGGAGCGCGCCTGCACCTGCTCGGCATGGCCGGGCGCGGCCTCGCACCGCTGGCCGTCCTCGCGCGGCACCTGGGTGCCGAGGTGACCGGGTGCGACAGCGCGGGCGCGCCGGAGAACAAGGCGTTCCTGGAGGCGCAGGGGCTTTTTCCGCTCGTCGGCCACTCACCCGACCACCTCGAGGCAGGGACCACCCTGGTCAGCACGTCCATCGCACCGACCGACGAGCCCGAGGTGGCGGCAGCGATCGCCGCGGGGCGGCACTGGCGACGCACCGACCTGCTGGCCGCGGTGCTGGCGACACGACGGTCGGCCGGGGTGACGGGAAGCCATGGCAAGGGAACCGTGGCGGCCCTGGCCACCGCGGCGGCGACTGCCGCCGGGCTGGACCCGCTCGCCCTGGTGGGCACCCCTGTCCCCGACCTCGGCGGCATGGCCCGGCTGGGCAGCGGGCCGATCGTGGCCGAGGTCGACAACTCCGACCTGTCGCTGGTGGGGGTCGCCTGCGACGTCGCCGTCGTGACCAACCTCAACGACGACCATCCCTGGCTGGGCATCAGGCTTCGCGAGGCCGTCCACGGAGTCGGGACCTACGTCGCGAACGCCCGTGAGCGCGTCGTCCTCGGGCCCTCCCCGCGCGCTGCTGAGCTGGCCTCGAGGGCACAGGTGCCGGTGTGGCGCTACGGCCGTGACTTCGGGGCACGCACCCTGTCGGTGGCGGCGGGGGCGACCAGGCTGGAGCTGCGTCTGCCTGGCGGCGTTCGCGAGCAGGCGACACTGCATCTCTACTCGCCCCAGCTGCCCGTGAACGCCGCCCTCGCCTTCGCGACGGCCTGCTCCCTCGGCGCTGAGCCGGAGGCGGCCGCCAAGGGCCTGTCCGAGGTCACCGAGCTCACCCGGCGGATGGAGCGGGTCGGCAGCCGCGACGGCGTCGAGGTGTTCGACGACTTCGGAGGCGTGCACCCCAACGCGGTCAGGGAGGGCCTCCGCTCCCTGCGCCAGCACTTCCCGGAGGCCCGGATCACCGCGGTGCTCGAGCCCTTCTCGGCCGGTCATGCGCACTGGGCGCACCGCTACGCCCGTGCCCTCGGGGGTGCCGACCGGGCGCTGATCCTCCCCGTCGGCCGCAACCCCCACTACCGTGACGGCCGGGACGTCGGGCTCGGCTGGCTCGAACGATGCCCCATCGAGACGCACCTGGTGGCCGGGCACGACGAGGCGGTGCAGGCAGCCATGGACGGCAGCCGGCCCGGTGACGTGGTGGTCTTCTTCGCCCAGGCGTCCGCCTCGGCGGTCATGGCGCACAGTGCCGTCGGGGACGTCTCATGAAGGGAACGGCACCAGGCCCTCTGGCAGGCGAGCGGTTCCACCTCCTGGGGATCGCCGGTCGCGGCATGGCGCCCCTCGCGGTCGCGGCGCGCCACCTCGGCGCCGAGGTCGACGGGTGCGACCGCGCCGGAGTCGCCGAGATCCACGACTTCCTGGTCTCTGCCGGCATCACCTACGCACGCGACCACGACGTCTCCCACGTGCACGAAGGCACCACGCACGTCGCGACCTCGGTCGCCACGTCCGACCTCCCGGAGATGGCAGCCGTCGGTGCCCGTTGCTGGCACCGGTCCGACCTCCTGGCGCGGGTGCTCTCCGCGCGCCCGTCCCTCGGCGTGACCGGTAGCCACGGGAAGGGCACGGTCGCCACCCTCACCACCGGAGCGCTGGCGCGGGCCGGTCTCGACCCCCTGGCCGTGCTCGGCATCCTCGTGCACGACTTCGACGGCATGGCCCGGCTGGGGTCGGGCCCGGTGGTGGCCGAGGTCGACGACTCGGACCTGTCGCTGGCACGGGTGACCACCGACGTCGCGGTCGTGACCAACCTCGACGAGGACCACCCCCATCTCGACATCTCGTTGCGGGCGGCGGTGCAGGGGGTTGGCGAGTACGTCGCGAAGGCCCGCGACCGGGTGGTGCTCGGGCCTTCGCCGCGCGCCGCCGCGCTGGCCGCCGTCGCCGAGGCTCCGGTGTGGACCTACGGCCGCGACTTCCGGGGCAGGACGGTCTCGGCCCGCGCGGGGGAGACCGTGCTCGACCTGAACGGACCGGGCGGCGAGCGCGAGCGCGCCGTCGTTCGCCTGCTCGGCCCGCGGACGAACGTCAACGCCGCCCTCGCCTTCGTGTCCGCATTGGCGCTAGGGGCAGAGCCCGCAGCAGCGGCCGCGGGACTGGGAGACATCGGCGCGATGTCGCGGCGTCTGCAACATCTCGGTTCGCCCGGCGGCGTGCACGTCTTCGACGACTTCGGGGGGAAGCACCCCATCGCGGTGCGCGAGGGCATCCGGGCCCTGCGTGCGCACTATCCCTCCGCGCGGATCACGGCGGTCCTCGAGCCCTACGGGCCGTACCTGTCGCGGTGGGGCCGGCGCTATGCGCGGGCACTCGGCCACGCCGACCGGGTGGTGCTCGCTCCTGCGGTCTTCCACGCCGACTACGACGCCGGCCGACCCTTCGACGAGGGCTGGGTGAAGTCCTGCCGCGTGGAGCCGGTCCTGGCGAGGGACCGGGACGACGCAGCCGCCGTCGCCTGCCGTCTCTCGGAGCCGGGCGACGTGATCGTCTTCTTCGCCCAGATCCACTCCGCCCGGGAGATGGCCGAGGGTCTCGTGGCGGGAGCCGCTCGATGAAGATCCTGATGACCAACCACGCGCTGCACGCGCGGGGAGGCTCCGAGAGCTATCTCGAGACGGTGTCGACCGAGCTTCGCAAGCTCGGTCACGAGGTGTGCTTCTACTCGCCCTCGTGCGGTGCGATGGCCGAGAGCCTGCGCGCCGGCGGCTTCACCGTGCACGACGACGTCGGGGACGTCCCCGTCGACATCGACGTCATCCACGGGCAGCACGCGAGCGCCGTCGGGTTGGTGAGGACGCGGCTGCCGCGCACGCCCCTGGTGTTCGTGTGCCACTCGTGGCTGGTCAACTCCCTCGAGGACCCTGTGGTCGAGCTGGCCGCAGCCGCACACGTCGTCTTCAACGACCTGACCCTACGCCGGGTGCGTGCCCACGCGGCCGGGGCCGGGGTCCCGGTGCACCGGCTCACCCAGCCGGTGTCGGTGTCGTTCGGGGACGGGGCCAGGAGCCCGGTGTCCGAGGTGCCGCGCCGCGCCGTGGCGGTCTCGCGGCGGATGATCACCCTGCCCGCCCGCCTGGCCGCCGCGTGTGCCGAGCTCGGGATCGAGTTCAGCTGGGTCGGCGGTCCGGACAGCGACGAAGCCGACGCCCGCCACTCGATGTTCGCAGCGGATCTCGTCATCGGGATGGGCCGGACCGCCCTCGAGGCGATGGCGGCGGCCAGACCGGTGCTGGTCATGGACGAGGCCTTCAACGCAGGCTGGGTCACCGACGCGTCGTACCTGGCGATCGAGGCGGACGGCTTCACCGGCATCGAGGCACCACGAGCCGAGCCCGACCTCGTCCGCCTCCTCGGCCAGTACGACGCCGCGCTGGGAACCCTCGGGCGGAAGCTGGTGAGTCGCCACCACCTGGCCCAGCACCACGCCGCGCGGCTGGTGGAGGTGTACACCGCCGCGGCCGACGTCCCCGAGGAGGGGCGAGCGGCGGCACGGGACGCCAGCACGGTGGCACAGCTGACGGCTGACCGGTTCTCGCTGGAGGACCGCCTGCTGAGGAGCGAGTGGCGCGCCGCTTCCTTGGAGCGGGCTCTCGCAGAAGCACTGGCGGAGCGACAGCACTTCCTCGACGAGCTCGAGGTACGACGCGTCCACGTGTCCGATCTCGAGAAGGAGCTGGACCTCGTGCGCGGCCAACGCGACCAGGCTCGCGAGCGGCGCCAGCGCACCGCCAAGCGGTTGAAGCAGGCGGTCCGGGAACGCGACCAGGCTCAGGAGCGCCTCGAGCAGCTCTCGTCGGCCTCGACCGGAAGGTTCAGGCTCCGTCGAATCCGCTGAGGAGCAGGAAGAACAGCACCACGCCCAGGACTGCGCAGACCAGTCCGGTGACGACGCCGGCGACGGTGTCGCGGGTCCGTGACGCATGGTCGCCACCGAGACCCAGCGCGCGGCCCACGAAGGCCCCCAGCACGGCCATCACCAGCAGCTGCACGGGGACGATCCAGTTCTCGCTGCCCTCCCCGTCGAAGAAGAACGCGACCACCGGCAGGCTGAGGACGCCGGCGACCAGCAGCACGATGACAGCGACGATGCGTCGGGGGCTGCCCATGGACTCCTCCTTCGTCCCCGGCGGGGACCCTGCGCGGGAGCGTAGGGGCGCGTGCCACCAGCCCGCTAGGTTCGGGACATGGCTGAGACCTCCAGCGAGAGCCCTAGCGTCGCCCTGCTCGGTACCGGCACGATGGGCGCCGCGATGGCGCGCAACATCGCCGCCGCCGGGATGCCCGTCCGGGTGTGGAACCGCACCCGCGAGACGGCGGAAGCGCTGGCCGACGTCGCCGAGGTGTGCGACACACCGGCCGAGGCGGTGACCGGGGCCTCCGTCGTCGTGACGGTGCTCCACGACGCGGCCAGCGTCGAGGAGACCATGCGCGCCGCGGCCGACGGTCTGCCGGACGACCCCGCGAGCGTCGTGTGGATGCAGAGCGCCACGGTGGGCGTCGCCGGTGCGATCGCGCTCGAAGAGCTCGCCGACGAGCTGGGCGTGCGGTACGTCGACGCGCCCGTACTGGGCACCAAGAAGCCCGCCGAGGACGGCACGCTCACCGTGCTCGGCTCGGGCGACTCCGACCTCGCCGAGCGCGTGCTGCCGGTCTGCCAGGCCATCGCGGCCCGCACGATGTGGGTCGGGCCGGCCGTCTCCGGCAGCAGGCTCAAGCTCGCCGTCAACAGCTGGGTCGCCACGGTCATCGAGGGAGTGGCCGAGTCCCTGGCGTTCACCAGGGCGCTCGGTCTCGACCCGCAGCTGCTGCTCGACGCGCTCAAGGGCGGCGCGCTGGACGCGCCGTACGTCCAGGTGAAGGGCGCGATGATGCTGGCCGGGGAGTTCCCGCCGTCGTTCACCGTCGACGGCGTGGTCAAGGACATCGGGCTGATGCTGGAGGCAGCGGCGGCCACCGACTTCGAGCCTCGCCTCCTGCCGGTGATCCTCGAGCAGTTCGAGGCGGCCGCCGGCCAGGACCTCGGCGACCGCGACATGGCGGCGGTCTACCGCTCGCTCGGAGACTGACACCCCGTGCGGATCGTCGGCGCCGTGCTCGAGGAGGTCGGCCGGCCCGCGCCGTACGCCGATTCCCGGCCGCTCACGATCAGCGAGCTCGAGCTGGCCGGGCCCGGGCCCGAGGAGGTGCTGGTCCGCATCGAGGCAGCGGGCCTGTGCCACTCCGACCTCTCCGTCGTCGACGGTGCGCGGCCCCGCCCGGTCCCGATGCTGCTCGGTCACGAGGCCGCAGGTGTGGTGGAGCTGGCCGGGTCGCGGGTGCCGGACCTGGAGGTGGGCCAGCGGGTGACCATGACGTTCCTCCCGCGTTGCGGCCGGTGTCGCGCCTGCGCCAGCGACGGCCTGGTCCCGTGCTCCGAGGGCAGCGCCAGCAACGCCGCCGGGACGCTGCTCTCCGGAGAGCGACGGCTGACCCGCCAGGGCAGGGAGGTCCATCACCACCTGGGGGTCTCGGCCTTCGCCTCGCACGCCGTCGTCGACCGGCGCTCCGTCGTGCCCGTGCCCGACGACGTGCCCGCCGAGGTCGCCGCCCTCCTCGGCTGCGCCGTCCTCACCGGCGGCGGAGCGGTGCTCAACGCCGGCCGGCCCGGTCCGGGAGACACCCTCGCCGTCGTCGGCCTGGGCGGGGTCGGCATGGCCGCCGTGATCGTCGCGCTCGGCGAGACCGACGTGCGGGTGGTCGGGATCGACCCCGTGCCTGCCAAGCGTGAGCGGGCGCTGGACCTCGGTGCGCACGCGGCGTACTCGCCCGACGAGGCCGTCGCGGCCGGCGTTCAGGCGGACGTCGTGGTCGAGGCGGCCGGCAGCGCCGCTGCGTTCGAGACCGGCCTGGCCCTGACCGGTCCTGGAGGCCGCCTGGTGACAGTGGGGCTCCCACACCCGGACGCCCGCGCGTCGGTCTCGCCGCTGGACCTGGTCGCCCAGGGACGGTCGATCGTCGGCAGCTACCTCGGGTCGTCGGTGCCGTCTCGCGACATCCCGCGCTACGTCGAGCGCTGGCGGGCCGGCCGTCTGGCTGTGGAGGCGCTGGTGTCGGGCAGGATCGGGCTGGCGGACCTCGGGATCGCCCTGGACGACCTGGCGGCCGGACGCGGTGTCCGCCAGATCCTGCTGCCCGGAGGAGCACCCTGTGAGCGATGAGCGCGACCTGCGTCCGGCTGACTTCCCGGTGACCCGCCTGGTCTCGACGAGGTGGGGAGACAACGACTCCTACGGCCACCTCAACAACGCCGTCCACTACCAGCTCTTCGACTCCGTCATCAACGCGTGGATCGCCGAGTCGGTGCCGCGCTCGCGCGACGAGCTCGGGGTCATCGGCGTCGTCGCGGAGTCGGGGTGCTCCTACTACGACGAGCTGCACTATCCCGACGACATCCTCGTCGGCCTCCGCGTCGAGCGGCTCGGCACCAGCAGCGTCACCTACGGGCTCGGGCTCTTCGCCCGCCTGCACGGCTCGTCCCCCGAGGAGGCGGGTCCGTTGGCGGCGAAGGGGCGGTGGGTGCACGTCTACGTCGACGTCGGGTCGCGCCGCCCCGCGTCGATCCCGTCGCCGCTGCGCGACCTCTTCGCGTCCGCAGCCAAACCGGTTGTCTGATCCCGCACCACCAGACCTACCCTCAGCCCGTGGACATGGAGCGATGGCGCGAGGAGAAGTGGCTCGCAGGGGTGCACACGTGGGTCGACGAGCGGCTGGCCGCGGCCGGCCTGGCATGCGCAGGGGAGGCCGAGCAGCGACACGTCACCCCGTGGTCGACGGTCATCCGGGTCCCGACGACCGGCGGTGATGTCTGGTTCAAGGCCAACGACGCCTCGATGCACCACGAGTCACGGGTCGTGGGGCTGCTGGCGGCCGAGGTGCCCGACCTGGTGCCGCCTCTCATCGCCGACGACACCGATCGCGGCTGGCTGCTGATGGCCGACGCGGGGGAGTGGCTGCGGTCGGTCTCGCCGCGCGAGGGCCACCTCGACCACTGGCTGGAGGTGCTGCCGGCGTACGCCGCCGCGCAGCTCGCGATGCGCTCGCACGTCGAGGACCTCCTGTCCGCGGGGGTGCCCGACCGGCGGCTGCCGACACTGGTGCCGGCGTACGCCGCCCTGATGGACGAGATCGACGCGGAGCCGCGCTTCCGAGCTGCGGAGACCTTCGTCGGCGAGCTGGTCGAGCGTCTCGCAGAACACGGCATCAACGAGACGCTCAA
Organism: Nocardioides bigeumensis; assembly: GCF_039531755.1. NCBI lineage: Bacteria > Bacillati > Actinomycetota > Actinomycetes > Propionibacteriales > Nocardioidaceae > Nocardioides > Nocardioides bigeumensis. Next base: position 101,184 of record NZ_BAAAQQ010000007.1, on the reverse strand, counting down.
CCACGACGACCTGCATGACGGGCAGGTGTTCGTGCGGTCGGGTGGAGCGGGTGGAGCGGGTGGAGCGGGCGGGTCGGGTCGGGCGGGCCGAAGGGTGCTGGTGATGGACTGGGGCGATGCCTGCGTCTCACACCCGTTCTTCACGATGTCGGTGACCCTGCAGGGGGTCCTGTCGTGGGGACTGGACGACGAGGAGGACTCCGTCGACACGACGCCGTTCCTGGAGGCCTACCTGGGGCCGTTCCGCGCGGCGTACCCCGGCGTGACGCAGTGCGACCTCGCCGAGGCCGCACGGGTGGCGATGAGGTTGGGCTGGGCCTGCCGGGCGGTGAACGGGCACGTGCCGGGGGATCCCGGCGCCACGGTCAACCGGCTCAAGATGTTCGTCGACGGGCGGGTGTGACGTGAGCGAAGCGAGAGCGCGCTTCGGTGTGGAGCCGACGACGCTCCCGGACCTTGCGGGCGACCTGCCAGCTCAAGGACAGCAAGGACCCCCTTCCACCCCTGGGTGGGTGGGGGTCCTCACCTGTCCCGGCTAGGTTCGGGCCGTCGGGGGTCAACTTTCGGGAGGGACCACAGTGAAGAAGATCGTCGGACTGCTGCTGATCGTCTGGCTGCTCATCGGCGTCGTGGCCGCAGCCCAACGTGGCTATCTCAACGACAGCACGAAGGACTGCGCGAGCGTCGCGACGATCGCGATCAACGTCGTCGCCGGGCCGCTCAACTACGTCGGAGTCGACCCCGAGGTCGACGAGTGCGACGTCCCGAACCCCGACGAGGACGACCTGCCCCAGCCGTCCGAGGACGAGAGCTGACCCTTCTTCGGGGTCTCGTGACGGGCCGGCCTACTTCCCGACCATCGCGCCGACGCGCGCCGGCGTGAAGCTGGGGAACACCGCGGCCGTGCTCGCACCGAACCGCGCGGACACGACCTCGGCGAGCACGCTGCGGTAGTCGGTGGTCACGAGCAGATCGGCGTCGTAGTCGTTGGTGAGGCCGGGCCAGGTGCCCTTGTAGCCGCCGGCGACGCCTCCTCCGACGACGAACATGGCGTTGCCGTAGCCGTGGTCGGTGCCCCAGTTCTCGTTCTCCTGGACCCGGCGACCGAACTCGCTGACGGCCACGAGGGTGACCTTGTCCGCGATCGGTCCCAGGTCCTTGAAGAACGCAGCGACCGCCGTGGCCAGGTCCTCCGCGTTGCGCCGGAGGCCGCCCCACTCGACGGTGCCGATGTCGGTGTGCATGTCCCAGTCGCCCTGGTCGATCGTGATGACCTCGACGCCGACGTCGCCCCGCACGATCCGCGCAGCCTCGGAGAGCGAGCGTCCGAGGTCGCTGCCCGGGTACGTCGCGCCGTTCTGCGGGTCGCGCGAGGTCTCGCGCAGCGGCGAGATCACGTCGACGGCCTCGAACGTCGAGCGCATCGACGACCCGAGCTGGGTCCGGTCGTTGGCCCACAGCGTGCGCAGCGACGTGCGCCGCGGGCGCTTGGGGTCATCGGGGTCGTCGCCCGACACCTGCACGTCCTCGACCGACCCGGCGGTGAGGTAGGGCTGCGGACCGTAGAGCGCCGCCGGCGGCACCCCCTCGGCGAGGCTCAGCGCCTGCACGGGCGAGGTGATCGCGTCCGCGCCGATGAGCCGGTTGAGCCATCCCTCGCGGCGGGTCGAGCCGGGGTTGGCGTCCTCGAGCTGCTCCATCGCGGAGAAGTGCGAGCGGTTGCGCACCGGCAGGCCGGAGGCGTGGACCGTGGCGACCTTGCCCGCCTGCCACAGCGGCAGCAGGGGCGCGAGCGACGGGTGCAGACCGAACAGCCCGTCCTTGGCCAGCAGCGTCTCCGACGGTACGGCGATGCGCGGGCGGGCCTGGTAGTAGACCGGGTCGCCGTGCGGCACCACCAGCGACAGCCCGTCCGAAGCGCCACGCAGGGAGAGCAGGAGCAGCACCGCACGCGCGGGCTGGGCCGAGGCCGGTGACGCGGAGAGCACCGCGGAACCGAAAGTCATCGTGGCGCCGGCCACCAGCGCGCCGCGCAGCAGGCTGCGCCGCGACATGTCGGCGTACTCGGGGCAGCAGGCGGTCTGGGGCGACGAGAACGTGGGATCCATGGCGGTCACCGGGTGAAGAAGTCGGGGGAGTCGAGGAAGACGGTCAGCAGCCGAGGCATCTGCCAGGTCACGATCTCGTGCTCCTTGTCGATGCGTTCCTTGGGGCGGACGCCGGTCGCCTCGCAGCACGCGCGCAGCAGCGTGCCGGTCGACGGCTGATGGAGCAGGGTCCGGCTGAGGTGGTCGACGAGCTCGTCGAAACGGATCGACTTCTCCGGCAGGCGGTCCTTCGGCTCGACGTACTTCACGTCCTTGGTCGGCCACCAGCCGCCACTCATGCCGTAGTGGAACTGCAGCGACGCCAGCAGCCGCGACGGGGACGACCAGGCGCCGTTGTCGAGCGGCGGTCCGTCGGGCCGCGGCCAGGAGAACGGCGTCGACCCGATGCTCGCCGCCTGCCACAGCATCACGTTGGCCGCGCTGCTGTCGTCGCGGGGCCTGTCGATGCGCACGTCGAGCGCCCGGTACGTCGCCGCGACATCCTCGCTGGGGTCGCGGACCTTGCGCCCGGCCGCCTTGCGGAACTCCGACGAGCCGACCAGCGCGCGCAGCACCGGGACGATGGCGGTGTCGTTCTTGAGGTAGACCTTGGCCAGCCGCTCGACCAGGCCGGCCGGTGGGTCGTCATGGACGAACTTGATCGCCAGGCGGCGGGCGATGCGGCGGGCCGTGGCCGGCCTGCGCGCCAGGTAGTGCAGCACCTCGAGGGCGACCTCGCGGCCGTCCTTGCTCTTGTTGTCGTTCTTGAAGCCGAGCACCCTCACCTTGCCGCGCGCGTGCGACTCGGGGTCGTAGGCGTCGGACCAGGTGTTGTAGACGTCGACGCGCCAGCCGGTGAGGATCCTGGCCAGGTTGGCGACGTCGTCCTCGCCGTGCTCACCGACCCCGACTGTGTGGATCTCGAGCAGCTCACGCGCGAGGTTCTCGTTGGGGTGCTCCTTGGTCGACACGGCCTGGTCGAGGTAGACCAGCATCGCCGGGTGCACGGCCGTGGCGGCGAGCAGCTCGTCGAAGCGGCCGAGCGCGTGCTTGTAGACGATGTCGCCGTACTGGCGCCGGAACGGGAAGTTGGGATCCCCGTTGGTCGGGACGTGCAGGTGCCCCTCCCAGAACTGGGTCATCACCTCCTGCACCTGTCGGTCGGAGGTGATCCGGCGCACCAGCACCCAGCGCTGGTAGTCGGCCATCGTCTCCCAGCCGCCCTTCTTGCCGGACACGTTGGCCGCCCAGAGGGCTTTGGGACCCTTGTCGAGGTAGGGCCACCAGCGCCGCAGCGACTGGGCCTTGCGGTCCGGGATGCCGCGCGGGTCCAGCTGACGCTCGAACCACCGGGCCGCGCCACCCTGCTTGCGCACCTCCCGGGCCAGCTCGGGGGTGATGCCGTAGGAGAAGCGGCTGACCAGGTGCCGGTCGCGACCGCTCAGCAGCGGCTCGACGGCGTACCTCGCGGGCTTGTAGCTCGGAGCGGCGGCAGCGGCGGGTCCAGCGGTCGCCGCCAAGCTGGTCGCGGCGAGGCCGCCCGCGAGCAGGCTCCGGCGCGCGGCGACGGGCATGGGGGGTCGGTTCATGTGGTGCTCCGAGCGGGGTCGGAACGCGTGCGGCGGCATTGGGGGGACCGCGCGCGTCAGGTGGGGGTGCATCGAGGGTAGGGACTGCCGAGCGAGCCTGTCATGCGAACGGGTGTTTGGTTCACCCTCCGAAGGTCTGGGGCGGAGGCCTGCGGTTTGGTCACCAACCGCAGATTCGACGCCGGGATTTCTGCGGTTGGTGACCAAACCGCAAGTGATCCAGGCCGAGGCTGTCGGCGGTGACGCAGACAGGTGGTCCGGGACCACCGGCCCCGCCGGTAGCATCGCGCCTCGATGAGCGAAACGATCCTGCTCGTAATCTCGTTGCTGCTCGTCGCGGCTTGCGGGATGTTCGTGGCCGCCGAGTTCGCCTTCGTCACCGTCGACCGCGGGAAGGTCGACCGGGCGACCGAGGCAGGGGACCGGGCCGCCGCAGGGGTCCAGCAGGCGCTCCGGACCCTGTCGACGCAGCTGTCCGGCGCCCAGGTCGGCATCACCGTCACCAACCTCGCCATCGGCTTCCTGGCCGAGCCCGCGATCTCCCAGCTCGTCGACGGGCCACTGATCTCCGCCGGGTTCCCGGAGGACTGGGTCCGGCCGACCGCGATCGGCCTGGGTCTGCTCATCAGCACCGCCCTGACCGTCGTCTTCGGCGAGCTGGTGCCCAAGAACTACGCCATCGCCCGGCCGATGGAGACCGCGCGAGCCACCCAGCGCCCGATGCGGGCCTTCACGCGGATCAACTCCCTCCCGATCCGGGTGCTCAACGGCTCCGCCAACGCGATCGTCCGGCGCCTGGGGGTGGAGCCGCAGGAGGAGCTGCGCTCGGCCCGCAGCTCCACCGAGCTGGCCAGCCTAATCGCCCACTCCGGTGAGCGCGGGACCCTCGACGCCGACACGGCCGAGCTGATGGAGCGGTCGGTCGAGTTCGGCACCCGCACGGCCGGCGAGATCATGACGCCTCGGGTGCGGACGACGAGCCTGGAGGCCACCGACCGCGCGATCTCGGTCATCGAGCTGGCCCGCAGCACGGGGCACTCGCGCTTCCCGGTGCTGGACGACGACGACATGGTGGTCGGGACCGTGCACGTCAAGCACGCGGTCGCGCTCCCCGTCTCCGAGCGGCCGACCACCCGCATCAAGCACATCATGGTGAAACCGATCGTGGTCCCGGACTCGCTCCGTCTCGACCCGCTGCTGGCCCTGCTGAGGGCAGACGGGTTCCAGATGGCCGTCGTCCTCGACGAGTACGGCGGCCACGCCGGCATCGTCACTCTCGAAGACGTCGTCGAGGAGATCGTCGGCGACATCGCCGACGAGCACGACCGGCTCGGCTCGCGGGCCTGGCAGCGGCGCGACGGCAGCTGGTCGCTCTCGGGGCTGCTGCGCCCCGACGAGGCCGAGGACATCACCGACATCGAGCTGCCCGAGCACGACGACTACGACACGGTCGCCGGGCTGGTCGTCCAGCTGCTCGGACGGATCCCGGCCTCCGGCGACGAGGCCGACGTCGAGCTGCCCGTCTCCCTCGAGGAGCGGGAGGACGCCGGGGTCAGCCGCCGGTACGCCACCTTGCGCGTGGACCGGATGGACGGTCTCAGGGTCGACCGGCTGACCGTGACGGTGCACGAGGAGCACGAGGAGCCGGAGTCGTGAGCGGCCTCCCCGCCATGCTGTTCGCGCTGCTCCTGCTGCTGGGCAACGCGTTCTTCGTCGGCGCCGAGTTCGCCCTGATCTCGGCACGGCGAAGCCAGATCGAGCCGCTCGCGCAGGCTGGGTCACGGATGGCGCGCGTGACGCTCACGGCGATGGAGAACATCTCCCTCGTCATCGGGGTCAACCAGCTCGGCATCACCGTGTGCGGCGTCCTGCTCGGTGCCATCGCCGAGCCCGCGATCGCGCACCTCGTCGAGGACCCGTTGCACGCCGCCGGCGTACCCGACGGGTTCCTCCACCCGATCGCGTTCGCCATCGCCCTGACCATCGTGGTCTACCTCCACGTCGTGCTCGGCGAGATGGTGCCCAAGAACCTCGCGATCGCCGGTCCCGAGCGCTCTGCTCTCGTGCTGGCTCCGATGGTCTGGGTGTTCGTCACCGTCCTGCGCCCGTTCGTCGTCATCCTCAACACCGTCGCCCGCGGCTTCCTGAGGTTGGTCGGCGTCGAGCTGCAGCAGGAGGTCGGCTCGACCTACACCCGTGAGGAAGTGGCTGCGCTGGTCGAGGAGTCGCGCGGAGAGGGCCTGCTCGAGGAAGAGGAGTACGGGCGGATCTCCGGGGCCCTCGGCTTCGCCGACAAGACCGTGGACGCCGTCGTGATGGCTCCTGACGGCCTGACGACCGTACGCCGCGGGGCCACCGCCGCCGACGTCGAGGACGTGTGTGCCGCCACCGGCTACAGCCGATTCCCGGTCACCGGCGACGACGGCGGCCTCCTCGGCTACCTGCACATCAAGGACGTGCTCGAGACCGACGCCGAACGGCGGACCCGGGCCATCGACGACAAGTGGATCCGGCCGTTCGCCGCGGTCCGCCCGGACGACTCCCTCCAGGACGCGTTGGAGACGCTGCAGCGCCGTGGCGCGCACATGGCCCGCGTCGTCGACGACGGCGGCCAGGTGGTGGGGCTGGTCACCCTCGAGGACGTCATCGAGGAGCTGGTCGGCGAGATCCGCGACGCCGCCCACCTGGAGGAGCCCGCTTGAGCCGGCGGTCGCGACGCGTCGGTGTGGGGATGCCGGAGCCGTCGTACCCGCTCTATAGGCTGAGCCGGTGCCCCGCTCCGACACGCTGACGACGCGTGTCTGGACGCTGCCCAACGCGATCAGCTTCCTGCGCCTGGCGCTGGTGCCGGTCTTCCTGTGGCTGGTGCTGGGCCCCGAGGCCGATGCGTGGGCACTCGGCCTCCTGATGGTCTCCGGCTTCACCGACTGGCTCGACGGCTGGCTCGCCCGACGGCTCGGCTCGTCGTCGCGACTCGGCGAGATCCTGGACCCCGTCGCCGACCGGCTCTACATCCTTGCCGTCGTCGTGGGCCTGGGGCTCCGCGAGATCATCCCCTGGTGGGTCGCGCTGATCCTGCCTCTGCGCGACCTGTTGCTGTGGGGTCTGGTGCCGTTCCTGCGCACGCGCGGCTACAGCGCCCTGCCCGTGCACTTCCTCGGCAAGGCCGCCACCTTCAACCTTCTCTACGCGTTCCCGCTGCTCCTCCTCGGCGACGGCACCGGCGTGGTCGCCTCGCTCGCCGACGTCTTCGGTTGGGCGTTCGCGATCTGGGGCATCGGCCTCTACTGGTGGGCGGGGGTCCTCTACGCCTACCAGGTCTACAAGCTGCTCCAGGACCGCGACAACCGCGTCGAGCCGGGTCCGGCTACGTCATGAGCGAGCCCACGACCCGCGCCCGGGCGACGGGCGCCCCGGCGTCGTACGAGCAGGAGTACGACACCGTCGACCGCGTCACCATGCCGCTGCTGCAGCGGATCACCGTGCAGGCCCTCGACGAGGACTACGCCCACGCGGCCCGACGACGCCAGGAGCAGGCAGGGGCGACCGGCGAGGTCGAGAGTCCCCGTAGCGTCTCGTGGTGGCTGTGGCTGGGCGTGACCGTCGTGGTGGGCATCCTGCTCGCAGTCGCCGGGCGGCAGACCTCGCAGGCCGCGGTCGACAACCAGAGCAGCCGGCCCGCCCTGATCGCGCGGATCGACGCCGAGCGCGGAGCGCTGGCCGAGACCCAGGAGAGGGTGGGGCGCTTCCAGGCGGTCATCAACGAGCTCCAGACCGAGAGCGACCGAGTCGCCCAGGACCAGGTCAGCACGGGCGAGGCCCTGCGCCGGTTGCAGGCCCGCACGGGCTACGTCGCCGTGACGGGGCCGGGGGTGCGCATCACCGTCCAGGACGCGCAGGGGGTGGACCCTGGCGACGCTATCCGCGACTCCGACCTCGCACTCCTGGTCAACGGGCTGTGGACGGCGGGTGCCGAGGCCATCGCGATCAACAACCAACGGCTGACGGCGCTGACCTACATCAAGAACAGCAGCCAGGCGATCAACGTGAACTCCCGCCCGCTCGTGCCTCCTTACGTCGTCGAGGCGATCGGCGACCCGAGGACGCTCCAGGCGCGGCTGCTCGAGAGTCCGAGCGGCGGCCGGTTCGAAGAGTTCGCCCGCGCCCTCGACTGGCAGGTCACCCGGCAGAACGTCGACCGGTTGCGCCTCCCGCAGGCGCCGGCCCGCATGCTGCGTTCGGCCGAGAAGGGGCTGGCGGGCAACGAGCCGCGTCCGGACCAAGAGGGGGGTACGACGTGATCGCGATCCTGGGACTGATCGTCGGGGTGGTGCTGGGGCTGGTGCTGCAGCCCAACGTTCCGCTGGCCCTGGTGCCCTACCTGCCGATCGCCGTCGTGGCCGCACTGGACGCCGTCTTCGGCGGCCTGCGCGCCCTGCTCGACGGCATCTTCGACGACAAGGTCTTCGTCGTCTCCTTCTTCAGCAACGTCGTGGTCGCGGCCGCCGTCGTCTTCCTGGGCGACAAGCTGGGCGTCGGCGGTCAGCTCTCCACTGGTGTGATCGTGGTCCTCGGCATCCGGATCTTCTCCAACGTCGCCGCGATCCGGAGGCACGTCTTCCATGCCTGAGCCAGCAGCCGACGAGCCCAAAGTCGCCGACCGGAAGGCACCGGCCCGAGAACAGGCCCGAGAGGCGGCCCGAGAGTCGGCCCGAGAGTCGGCACCGCGCCAGACCGGCCGGCAGCGGCTGTGGGAGTCGCTGGTCAAGCCGTCGCCGTCGCAGTTCGTGGTGGCCCTGCTGCTCGCGGCCGTCGGGTTCTTCGCCGTCACGCAGGTGCGCACCAACGAGCTGGACAACGAGTACGCCGGCTACCGCGAGCAGGACCTCATCGACGTGCTCACCGGGCTCTCCGACGCGTCGCAGAACGCCGAGCGCGAGCTGGCCCGGCTCGAGAGCGCCCGACGCGACCTCCGCTCGGTGACCAGCCGCCAGGAGGCCGCGCTGACCGAGGCGCAGCAGTCGCTCGAGACCTACCAGGTGCTGGCCGGCGTGGTCGAGGTGACCGGTCCCGGCATCCGGATCACCATCGAGGAGACCGACGGCCAGGTCACGCTGTCGACGATGATCGACCTGGTGCAGGAGCTGCGCAACGCCGGCGCGGAGGCGATCGCGATCAACGACGAGGTCAGGGTGGTCGCCCAGACCTCCTTCGAGGAGATCGCGGGCGGCTTCGAGGCAGGGGGCGAGCCGATCTCCGCCCCCTACACCCTCGACGTGATCGGCGATCCCGAGGCGCTGCGCGGAGGGATCGTCTTCCTCACCGGGCCGGAGGACCAGCTCGAGGACGACGGCGCCGAGGTCGAGATCGAGGAGTTCTCTTCGCTCGACATCACCGTGGTGCGTGACGCGGTGCGCCCCGACTTCGCCGAGCCCGACGAGCCCAGCGTCGGCTGAGGGACTAATCTGCTGGCCGTCCCCCTGCCGACTGGGCGGCCGCGAGGACCAGTCGTCTCGACCAGAGGAGAGCCGTGTACCCCGACAACCTGAAGTACACCCGCGAGCACGAGTGGGTGCAGTCGCCCGGCGAGGCGGAGGGCTCGGTGCGGATCGGCATCACCCACTACGCCCAGGACGCGCTCGGCGACATCGTCTACGTGTCACTTCCCGAGGTGGGCGAGTCGGTCAGCGCAGGTGCGACCTGCGGCGAGCTCGAGTCCACCAAGTCCGTCAGCGACATCTTCGCCCCGGTCAGCGGCGAGGTGGTCTCGGTCAACGAGTCCCTCACCAACACCCCTGAGCTCGTCAACAGCGACCCCTACGGCGGCGGGTGGCTCTTCGAGGTCGTCCCCGGTGACGCAGGCGAGGCCGATGGGCTCATGGACGCGGCGTCGTACCAAGCCACCCTCGAAGCCTGACGCCACCGTCCCTGCGCCGCCCGTCGATGGCCCTTGGGTGCATCGGCTTGCATCGGCTTGCGGCGTTGCCACCTCGCCCCTGCGAGTCGCTTTGATAGGTTCGATGCATGCCGTTCTGCACCGCCTGCGGGAAGTCGAATCCCGACGACGCCAGGTTCTGCGCGCAGTGCGGCACCCGCCTGCTGAGCGCGGACAGCAGCGACAGCGGCATCGCCACCGGGTCCACCGAGCCCGCTGTCGAGACCACCGCCACGATCACGTTCGGTGCCCCCGACAGCAAGGTCGAGACCTCCGACCGCAACCTCAGCCCGGTCGACGCCGCCGCGGTGGACGCGCTGCCTCCCGGGCACGCGCTGCTCGTGGTGCAGCGGGGGCCGGGCGCCGGCAGCCGGTTCCTCCTCGACCTCGACGTCGTGCAGGCGGGACGCCACCCTGACAGCGAGATCTTCCTCGACGACGTGACGGTGTCGCGACGGCACGCCGAGTTCCGGCGCAACGGGACGCAGTTCTCGGTGAGCGACGCGGGCAGCCTCAACGGGACCTACGTCAACCGCGACCGCATCGACAGCGTCACGCTGCGCGACGGCGACGAGGTCCAGATCGGCAAGTACCGGCTCGTCTTCTTCTCCGGACCCGGGCTGTAGCCGCGATGGCGACCACCACAGCTCCATCGGGGTCGGCCGCTTCCTCCGGGCGTCCGAGGTTCAACATCGGACAGGTGCTCGACCAGCTCCGTCAGGACTACGAAGGCATCTCCATCCCCAAGATCCGGTTCTGGGAGGAGAAGGGGCTGATCAAGCCTGAGCGGACTGCCGCCGGCTACCGCAAGTTCTCCGCCGACGACGTCGAGCGGCTGCGCTACATCCTGCGGATGCAGCGCGACCACTACCTCCCGCTGAAGGTGATCGGCGAGCACCTCGACGCCATCGACCGTGGCCTGGCGCCGCCGGCCATCGAGTCCGTGGTCCCGACCGTGCCGCAGGTCGCGCTCGCGGGCGACGGGCTGCCGAGTCCGGCGTCGTACGGCGGCCGCAGCGACATGCGGCTCTCGCGCCGTGAGCTGATCAAGGTCGCGGAGATCTCGACCGAGCTGCTCGACCAGCTCGAGCAGTACGGCCTGATCTCACCGCGCACCGGGACCGGTCACTACGACGCGGACGCGCTGGTGATCGCCTCGACGGCGCGCGAGCTGGCGGACTTCGGCTTCGAGCCGCGACACCTCCGCGCCTTCAAGACCGCCGCCGACCGCGAGGTCGGTCTGGTGGAGCAGGTGGTGGCGCCCCTCAAGGCAGGGAAGGACGCCTCGGCCAGGGCCCGGGCCGACGACGCGGTGTCCGAGATCGCCTCGCTCTCGGTCCGCCTGCACGCGACCCTGGTCAAGTCCGGCCTGCGCCGCTGACGGCCGCGCGCACGAGGCGTGCGCGCGGTCGGCCCGTGACGTCCCCTGGTGCCCGGTCGGCCGGTCCGGCGGCGTACCAACCCCGGAGTAGGGTTGAGACGTGCGCGAAGTCGACGTCATCGGAGTCCGGGTGGAGATGCCCTCGAACCAACCGATCGTGCTCCTGCGCGAGGTGACGGGGGAGCGCTACCTCCCGATCTGGATCGGCGCGGTGGAGGCCACCGCGATCGCCTTCGCCCAGCAGGGCGTCGTGCCGCCACGGCCGCTCACCCACGACCTGATGAAGGACGTGCTGGACGCGACCGGCATCGACCTCACCGAGGTGCGCATCACCGAGGTCAAGGACAACGTCTTCTACGCGCTGCTCGTCTTCGGCTCCGGGGTCGAGGTCAGCGCCCGCCCCTCCGACTCGATCGCCCTCGCGCTGCGCACCGGCGCCCGCATCGTCTGCGCCGACGAGGTCCTCGACGACGCCGGCCTCGAAGTCCCCGCCGAGCAGGAGGACGAGGTCGAGCGGTTCCGAGAGTTCCTCGACAACGTCTCCGCCGAGGACTTCGAGCAGCACTGAGCGCGGCGGCGACATCTGCGGTTTGGTCACCAACCGCAGGTTTTCCCGTCTGATTTCTGCGGTTGGTGACCAAACCGCAGGTCTCCGGCCCCTGAAACCGGTGTCGACCCCCGCTTGAGGGTTCGGCAAGCAACCCTCACCCTCAAGCAGAGGTTGAGACTTGCGACACGCCGAGCCGACCGTTTGACCGGGGTGGGGGTGGGCCCTACCTTGAAGTGTCTCCGGTGTAACTCCACCGTTGTCGTCACGTGCGGGCCCCCGACCCACGATGATGAGCGGATTCCCTGGGAGTGGCGCTGACGGAGTAGTTCGACGGAGGTCGACAGTGGGTGTGGACGAGAACCAGAAGCCCGGTGACAACACCGAGGCAGCGCTGGCGGCCGCCGACGAGCAGGGTCTCCTGTTCACCGACGACGTCTCCCCGCTTCCGAGCGACACCGGTTACCGCGGGCCCACGGCCTGCAACGCCGCCGGCATCACCTACCGCCAGCTCGACTACTGGGCCCGCACCGGCCTGGTCGAGCCGACCGTCCGTGGCGCCAAGGGCTCCGGCTCGCAGCGGCTCTACTCCTTCCGCGACATCCTGATCCTCCGGGTGATCAAGCGGCTGCTCGACGCCGGCATCTCCCTGCCGCAGATCCGCACCGCCGTCCAGTTCCTGCGTGAGCGCGGCACCGACGACCTCACCCGCGTCACCCTGATGAGCGACGGCGCCTCGGTCTACGAGTGCACCAGCAGCGACGAGGTCATCGACCTCCTCCAGGGTGGCCAAGGCGTGTTCGGCATCGCCATCGGCGGTGTGTGGAGCGAGATCGAGGGGACTCTCGCCGAGCTTCCGTCCGAGCGCACCGTCGAGGACTCCGAGGAGCCCGCTGTCACCGGCGACGAGCTCGCCGCCAGGCGCGCCGCGCGCGCCACCGGCTGAGCCTCACCGCTACCCAGCCCTGCTCTCCGTACGCCGGATCGCACACGCGATCCGGCGTACGTCATTTCTCGGCCGCGTTCTGCACAACCCTCCGACTGTCGCGTCGATGCCGGTGGCAGGGGCGCCGGTGATAGGTTCGGAAGGCTGACGATCCCGCGTGGGAGAGTCTCCGGCGCTCAAGGCCCACCGGCCGGCGGCGGCGGAGCGCCGAAGGGGCAACCCCTCCCCGGAACCTCTCAGGCGCCAAGGACCACACGGGATCAGCGACTCTGGAGCGCCACCCGACCCACCCCACACCCCGGGCGGCGTGACTGAGGGGGAGGCGACCGAACGACACCTACGTCGAGGAGCGCCTTTCCGTGACCGTCACCCGTCCTGACCTCACCCAGCTTGCCTCTCGTGGCCCCGGGCCCAGCCTCACCAGCCTCGAGGCCGCGGCTGCTGCCGCCTTCGCCGATCGGCACATCGGGCTCTCCGACACCGACATCGAGAAGATGCTGGCCACGCTCGGCTACGCGAGCCTCGACGACCTCATGTCGGCGGCGGTGCCGAAGGTCATCCAGCTGGGCCTCGGTCAGGACGCGCTCACGCTGCCCGGTGCCGCCTCCGAGGACGCGGTCGCCAAGGAGCTCCGCGCCCTGGCGGCAGCCAACCGCCCGGGGGAGTCGATGATCGGTCTCGGATACCACGGCACGCTGACCCCGCCCGTCATCCGCCGCAACGTGCTCGAGGACCCGAGCTGGTACACCGCCTACACGCCGTACCAGCCCGAGATCTCCCAGGGCCGGCTCGAGGCGCTGATCAACTTCCAGACCGTCATCGGCGACCTCACCGGCCTGCCGACCGCCGGTGCGTCGCTCCTCGACGAGGCCACCGCCGCCGCCGAGGCGATGACGCTGGTCCGTCGAGCCACGCCCCGATCCAAGTCGGGGAAAGCGACCGGGCCGTTCGTCGTCGACGCCGACGCGCTCCCGCAGACCATCGACGTGGTGCAGACCCGCGCCCGGGCCATGGGCATCGAGGTGGTCGTCGCCGACCTCACCTCGGGGCTTCCGGACGGTGAGCTGTGCGGCGTGCTCGTGCAGTACCCCGGCGCTTCGGGCCGGGTCATCGACCCGCGACCGCTGATCGAGGAGACCCACGCACGCGGGGCGCTGGCCGTGGTCGCTGCCGACCTGCTGGCCCTCACGCTGCTCGAGTCGCCGGGCGAGCTCGGTGCCGATGTGGTCGTCGGCTCGTCGCAGCGCTTCGGCGTGCCGCTCTTCTACGGCGGCCCGCACGCGGGATTCATGTCGGTCAAGGCCGGCTTCGAGCGGCACCTGCCCGGACGTCTGGTCGGGGTCTCCGTGGACCAGGAGGGGCGCCCGGCGTACCGCCTGGCCCTGCAGACCCGTGAGCAGCACATCCGTCGGGACAAGGCGACCTCCAACATCTGCACGGCCCAGGTGCTCCTCGCGGTCGTCGCGTCGATGTACGCCGTCTATCACGGTCCCGAGGGGTTGCGCGCGATCGCGACGCGCGCACACAAGTACGCCGTCCGCATCGCCGACGCGCTGCGCGGCGCCGGGCTCGAGCTGGCCCACGACGAGTTCTTCGACACCCTGGCAGTCAAGGTGCCGAGGCGGGCAGCCGAGGTGGTGGCCGCCGCGCGGTCGCACGGCCTCCACCTGCGTCTGGTCGACGCGGACACGGTCGGGCTCTCCACCTCGGAGACCACCTCACGCTCCACGGTGACCGCGGTGCTGCGGGCCTTCGAGGTCGACGCGGCCAGTGCCACCCCGTCGTACGACGACAGCGCGGACGCGCTGCCCGACGCGCTGCGCCGCAGCACGGACTACCTCACCCACGAGGTCTTCCACTCGCACCGCAGCGAGACGCAGCTCCTGCGCTACCTGCGCCGGCTGTCCGCTCGCGACTACGCCCTCGACCGGGGCATGATCCCGCTCGGCTCGTGCACGATGAAGCTGAACGCCACGACCGAGATGGAGCCGGTCAGCCTCACCGGCTTCGCCGACCTGCACCCCTTCGCGCCGGCCGAGGACGCGCTCGGCTACGCCCAGCTGGTGGGCGACCTGGAGAGCTGGTTGGCGGAGGTGACGGGCTACGACCGGGTCTCCATCCAGCCGAACGCCGGATCCCAGGGGGAGTTCGCCGGGCTGCTGGCCATCCGGCGCTACCACCAGGCCAACGGCGACCACGACCGCGACGTCATCCTCATCCCGTCGTCCGCACACGGCACCAACGCCGCGTCCGCGGTGATGGCCGGTCTCCGGGTGGTGGTCGTCAAGGCCACGGAGGACGGGTCGGTGGACCTCGACGACCTCCGGGCCAAGTGCGAGGAGCACGCGCAGACGCTCGCGGGCGTGATGATCACCTACCCCTCGACGCACGGCGTCTACGAGGACACCGTCAGCCAGCTGTGCGAGATGGTGCACGACCACGGCGGGCAGGTGTACGTCGACGGGGCCAACCTCAACGCGCTGCTGGGCTACGCGCGGCCGGGCAAGTTCGGCGGTGACGTCTCGCACCTCAATCTGCACAAGACGTTCTGCATCCCGCACGGCGGAGGTGGCCCAGGCGTGGGCCCGGTCGGGGTGCGCGAGCATCTCGCCCGCTACCTCCCCTCGCACCCGCTGCACCCGGAGGAGCGCAAGCGGGCCGGCATCGGCGCGATCAGCGCGGCGCCGTACGGCTCGGCGGGCATCCTGCCGATCTCGTGGGCGTACGTCCGGCTGATGGGCGCGGAGGGCCTGACCCGGGCGACGGCCGCGGCCGTGCTCTCGGCCAACTACGTCGCGGCGCGGCTCGACGAGCACTTCCCGGTGCTCTACAAGGGCGACCACGGCCTGGTGGCGCACGAGTGCATCCTCGACCTGCGCCAGCTCACCAAGGACACCGGCGTCAGCGTCGACGACGTGGCCAAGCGGCTCATCGACTACGGCTTCCACGCGCCGACGATGTCGTTCCCCGTGGCCGGAACGCTGATGGTGGAGCCGACCGAGTCGGAGGACCTCGCCGAGATCGACCGGTTCTGCGACGCGATGATCGCGATCCGGCGCGAGATCGACCGGGTCGGCGCGGGCGAGTGGAGCGCGGACGACTCCCCGCTGCGGCACGCGCCGCACACGACGCGGGCGATCACGGGGGAGTGGGAGCGTCCGTACTCCCGCGAGATCGGTGCGTTCCCGGCCGGTCACGACCCCGACAAGTACTGGCCGCCCGTCGCCCGGATCGACCAGGCCTACGGCGACCGTCACCTGGTGTGTGCGTGCCCGCCGATCGAGGCCTTCGCCGAGGCTGTCGACTGAGCTCGATCAGCGGGAGATGCCGCTCGACCACCGAGGGGACCTCGGTGGTCGAGCAGCGGGCGGAGCGAGCGGGAAGTCGAGACCACCCGCACGGAGTCAGCTGATCGGGGTCTTGGTGACCTCGAGCTTGTAGAAGAACGCCGGCGCGCAGGTCAGGTCGACCGCGGTGCCGCCGTACGTGAGGGTCAGGTCGTGCGCCAGCTGGCGGTGCCAGCCGTCGGAGACCACGCGGTAGCCGGCGTCGTCGATCTCCTCGTGGACGTGCTTGCGCTTGCCGACCTTCGAGGCGGTGCCGGTGATCTTGGCCCGCTTGCCCTTGATGTCGACCGACGTCTTCACGACACCGTCGGACAGGATGTCCTTGGGCTCACGTGACGCGGCGAGGCCAGGCTTGTCGTTCAGGATGACCTGGACGTAGTTGGTGAAGGTGTCGTTCTCGTAGAGGTTGACGTACGCCGACAGCCCGCGGGCCTCGCCGGTGCACTCGAGAACGATGCCCTTCTCGGTGGTGACGATGGGCTGGACGCCCTGGCTGGGGTGGGCGTCTGCCGCATTGACCGTGCCGCCGACGACGACGGACCCGGCCAGCGCTGCCGCGGCGGCGCCGGCGGCGATGAGGGTGCTGCGCATGGTGGTTCTCTCCTTCTGGGTGGTGGTCATCAGTTGATGACACGCCCAAGACGCGACCTGCTCGTCCGAGGTTGCACGTCACGGCCGTGACCCGGCTGTGAGCCGCGTCACGCAGGAAAGGGAGTGCCGTCAGCGCGCCTGGCTGACGCTCGACATGTTGAAGTCGGGGACCCGCAACGCCGGCGTGGCCGTGCGAGAGAAGTAGTCGTCGCCCCACTCGCGACTGAAGCTCGGCGCGGTCTCGGACGCGTGGGTGAACCGGGTGAGCAGGTCGAGCGGGCTCTCGTTGAAGCGGAAGTTGTTGACCTCGCCGGTGATCTCGCCGTTCTCGATCAGGTAGACACCGTCCCGGGTCAGCCCGGTGAGCAGGAGCGACTGCGCGTCGACCTCGCGGATGTACCACAGGCAGGTCAGCAGCAAGCCGCGCTCGGTGCCGGCGACGAGGTCGTCGATGGTCCCCGAGCCGCCGTCGATCTCGAGCACGAGGTTGTCGACGTAGGGCGTCACGGTCTGCCCGGTCATCTGCGCCGACTGCCGCGTCTGCAGGAGCGCACGCAGCACCCCGTCCTGGATCCAGTGCGTACGACCCAGCGGGATGCCGTTGTCGAAGACGGACTGCTCGTTACCCGAGGACGTCGCCAGCGCGAACGGCGCGCACTCGAGCCCGGGGTAGGCCGGGTCGGAGAGCAGCTGCACCCCCGGCTTCGCGATGGACTCGCCGATGCGGGTGGTCTGACCCTCCGGGGAGCCCGCGCGGGCGCTGTAGGCGGACTGGCCCTCGTGGGCGGTGCGGGCGCCGGCGTACCAGTAGGCGTCGATCATCAGGTCGGCGACCGAGCTCGGCGGCAGGATCGTGTCGTAGCGCCCCGCCGGCAGGTCCACCTGTCGCTCGCCCCAGCCGAGGCGGACCGCGAGCCGCTCGTCGAAGGAGAGCGCGTCGACATCGGCGAAGTCGCGGGTCGCTCCGCCGATCCAGGCGCTGCGGGCTCGGTCGGAGGTCTTGCCGGTGCAGCCGTAGTGACCGGTGGGCTGGACGTGGCGCAGCCGCAGGCCGGTCGACGAACCGACGTACGTCGTGGTGACCCCGTGGTTGACGAAGCCGTAGAGCACCCGCGCGCCGGCGTCGGCTCGCTTGAACGCCTCGCCGAGCGCCGGAGCGAGGTCGTCGTAGACGTGGATGTCGGTGCTGCCGGGCTCGTCGTCCCAGTCGTCGCCGGCCGCGCCGGCGATGAGCCCCGCCTCGTCCTCAGCGGGCGAGCCGGCCCGCGCCGCGGCATCGGCGGCTGCCACCAGCTCGCCGACGCGCTCGGGCGTGCTGGCGCTGCCGCTCACCGAACCGGTGGCCACCCCACCGTCGACGCGCGCGAACGAGATGACGGTGACGTGCACGTCGTGCATCACACCGTTGGTCGTGAGGGTGTTGTTGGCCCACCGCAGGTTGGCGTGGGTGCCGTTGCTGACGATGGCGATGCAGTCGTCGGCGGTGCTCGAGGCCAACGCGTGCTCGACCAGCTGCTGAGGAGTCGCCATCAGTGACCCGCCTCCTGGAGGGCGTTGAGGATGCGGATGCCGCGGAACCGGGCGCTCGGGCACCCGTGACTGACCGCGGCGACTTGTCCGGGTTGGGCCTTCCCGCAGTTGAACGCGCCACCGAGCACCCAGGTGTCGGGACCTCCGACGGCGTCCATCGAGCCCCAGAAGTCCGTGGTGGTCGCTTGGTAGGCCGCGTCGCGGACCTGCCCGGCGAGACGGCCGTTCTCGATCAGGAAGAACCGCTGCCCGGTGAACTGGAAATTGTAGCGCTGCATGTCGATCGACCAGGACTTGTCACCGACGACGTAGAGGCCTCGCTCGACGTCGGCGATCAGCTCGTCGGTGCTCGGCCCGTCGGGGGCGGGCTGGAGCGACACGTTGGCCATCCGCTGGATGGGGATGTGGCTGGGGGAGTCGGCGTACGCGCAGCCGTTGGAGCGGCCGCCGTTGAGCTCGGGGTGCATCAGCCCCATCTGCCGGTCGAGCTGGTAGCCCACCAGGACGCCGTCCTTGACGATGTCCCACGACTGGGTCTCGACGCCCTCGTCGTCGTACCCGATCGTGGCGAGGCCGTGCTCGACGGTGCGGTCGCCGGTGACGTTCATCAGCTCGGAGCCGTATTGCAGCGTGCCGAGCTTGTCGTAGGTCGCGAAGGACGTGCCGGCGTAGTTGGCTTCGTAGCCCAGCGCGCGGTCGAGCTCGGTGGCGTGACCGATGGACTCGTGGATCGTGAGCCAGAGGTTGGACGGGTCGATGACGAGGTCGTAGATGCCCGGGTCGACGGTGGTGGCCTTGAGCTTCTCGGCGAGCAGGTCGGGCGCCTGCAGGAGCTCGCTGTCCCAGTCCCACAGGCCGTCGGTGAGGAACTCGTAGCCGTGCGCCACCGGAGGCGCGATGGTGCGCATGGAGTCGAAGTGGCCGGTGCCGGCATCAGACCCCATCGCCTCGAACGCCGGCTGCAGGCGGATGCGCTGCTGGGTCGTGCGGGTGCCGGCGAGGTCGGCGTAGTACTTGTTCTCCTGCACCTGCTGCAGCGATGCGCTGGCGTGCTGGACGAAGCCGTGCTCGCGCAGCCGGTTGGTCCAGTCGATCAGCAGCGCGGCCTTCTCCGCCGTCGGCACCTCGAGCGGGTTCACGAGGTGGGGCGACACCCAGGTCACGTCGGCGTGGACCGGCTCGGCGGCCAGCTCGACAGGGGTCGAGGTCATGTCGGCGGCGACCTTGGCGACGGCGACGGCCGTGTCGGCGAGCCGCAGCGCCTCCTCCTCGGTGAGCACGACACCGGCGGCGAAGCCCCAGGCCCCGCCATGGATCACCCGGACGGCGAAGCCGAGGTCCTCGGAGTCGGCAGCTCCCTGCAGGTGGCCGTCGCGCACACCGATGTGCTGGTAGCGCACCCGCTCGAAGCGGAAGTCGGCATGCGTGGCCCCCAGGTCGGCGGCCCGTTGGAGGGCGACGTCGCCGAGGCGGCGGTAGGGGAGGGCGGTGAACGAGTCGTCGAGCTGGGGCTCAGAAGGCACGACGTCGAACCTAGCGCGTGGGTCCCCCAGGGGTGCCAGCGACTTATGAACGGACGCTGCCGACGGGGTTGCGGAGGGTCGAGCCGCGGCGGTCCTTGACCACCTCGAGGCGGACCGGGATCCGGTCGCGCATCTCGGCGACGTGGCTGACCACGCCGACGACCCGGCCGCCCTCGCGCAGCGAGTCGAGGGTGTCCATCACGTCGTCGAGGGTGTCGGCGTCGAGGCTGCCGAACCCCTCGTCGACGAAGAGGGTGTCGAGACGCGTGTCGCCGCGCGAGCCGCTGTCGGACTCCTGGGTGATCACGTCGGCCAGGCCTAGCGCGAGGGCGAGCGACACCACGAACGTCTCGCCGCCGGACAGGGTGGCCGGGTCGCGGGACTCGCCGGACCAGTCGTCGCGCACCAGCAGGCTGAGGCCGCCGCGGTTCTCGCCGGCCCCCTTCCGCCCGGTGTGCACGAGCGAGTAGCGGCGGTCGCTCATCCTGGCGAGCCGATCGTTGGCGGCGTCGACGACCTGGGCGAGGCGATAGGCCAGGACGTACGCCGACAGCCGCATCTGCAGCCGGTTGTCGGGCGAGCGTCCGTCGACGAAGGCGGACAGCTCCGAGGTGAGGTCGAGGTCGGCCTTCACCGGCTGCCACGCCGCGACCGCCGCGGACACGGCGGCGTGCAGCGCCTCCAGCCGCTCGAAGCGGCCGGCTGCCATGGTCAGGGTCGTCACCGCCTCGGCCGCCGCCGCGCGCGTGTCGTCGGCGACACCACGAATGCTGACCAGGTCGGGGGCGGGGGCGGCCGCCGCCTCGACCAGGACGACGTCGTCGTAGGCCTGCCGAGCCGCGAGCCGCGCGGCCTCGTGGGCGCGCACCGCCTCACCGAGCGCCTCCAGGTCGTCGGGCTCGAGGTGTGCCTCGGCGGCGCTCAGGGCGTCGGCGAACCCGCTGGCGCGCAGCGCGTCGGCCAGCGACTGCTCGGCGCGGGCGGCGTCGTCGTGAGCGTGCGCGGCGCGGTCCATGGCCGAGAGGGCGGCGTCGCACGCGGCCGCGAGGGCAGTGAGACGCTGCCCGCGCGTCGCGAGGTCGGGGTCGTCGGTCTCCCAGAGCAGTGCCTGGATCTCGGCGGTGACCTGGGCGACCTGGGAGCGCTCCGTGGTCTCGGCGGACACGACGCCCTGCTTCTCGAGCTTGGCCGCGTCGCGACGGCGGGTGAGCTCGCCGGCCTCCTGCTCCATGGCGGCCACGCGCGCCTCGAGCGTCGCTGCGGTCTCTGCGAGCTCCCGCAGCCGGGACGCCTCGGCGTCGGCGGCCTCGACCTGCTGGCCGAGCCGACCGTGCTGGGTGCCGGCCATCAGCTCGGCGATCTCGAGCCTGGTCCTGAGGTCACGCACCTGCTCCTCGCGGAGGAGCTTGGTCGCCTCGGCGTCGTCGACAGCCTTGCGGGCAGCCCGCTCCGCCTCGGCGTCCACGCTCGAGCCGCCGACACGGGCGGGGTGGGGGTGGTGCTCGGAGCCGCAGACGGGGCAGCCGCCACCGACGACGAGGGTCTGCGCCATCTCGGCGGCCATGCCCTCGATGCGCTGCTCGCGCAGGTGCAACCACTGCTCGGTGAGGAGGTGGACCTCCTCGACGGCGAGGACCAGGGCGGTCTTCGCCTCCTCCAGCTGGGGCGCCAATGCGGCGTGCTGGGCAGCAGCGGCCACCCGCTTGTGGAGGTCGGCGGCGCTGCTCTCGGCGCCGGCCAGGGCCGCCGCGGCGGCCACGGCCTCCCGGTGCTGGGCGCGGGTGCGCTCGAGGCGGCCGGGGAGCAGCGCGAGCGCGGTCTCGTGCTGGGTGAGCTCGTCGTCGAGCAGCTGCACCCGGGCGGCGTACGTCTCGACCTTGCGGCGCATGGCGTCGAGCTGCTCCTCCCGTGGCTGGAGGGCGCGGGCGGCCGCCGCGTCGAGGCGGGCCTGGTCGCGGGTGCGCGCGAGCTCGTCGGGGTCGCCCAGGCGGTCGGCGGGCAGGCCGTGGTCGGCGAGCGCGGCGCGCGCGGACGCCTCGACGGCACGTGCCTCGACGGAGCGGGTGCGGGCGCCCTCCGCGAGCGCGATGAGCGGGAGGATGCGGCCGGCCCGGCCGGCGGCCTCGAGGCGACGCACGGAGCTGAAGTGCTGCGTCTCCTCCTTGTCGAGGCGTGAGAGCTCGGCGCGGGCCGCGGCGTGGCGGTCCTGGAGCTCGGCCAGCCGCTCGGCCGTCGCGAGGTCGGCCGTGGCGAGGCTCGCGGCCCGCTCGGTGACGGCGGCATCGTGGCGGGCTCGCTCGTGGGCGTCCTCGGCGAGAGCCAGCAGCAGCGTTGCCCATCCTTCGGTGCGGGCGGCGCCGGCCACCTCGCCGAGGTCGGGCACGCGACCGGCGAGCGCGACGGGCGGCGCGGCCTCGCTGAGCCGGCTGACCAGGTCGGCGACCGCCTGCTCGTGGGTCTCGGACTCCCTGCGCAGCGTCGTACGACGCTCACGCAGCCACTTCTCGACGTCCTCGAAGCGGCCGGTGCGGAAGAGCTGCTGGAGCAGCTTGTGGCGGTCCTCGGAGCGGGCACGCAGGAACGCCTGGAAGCGGCCCTGGGGCAGCATCGCGACCTGGCAGAACTGCTCGACGTTGAGCCCGACCAGGTCGCCCACCAGGTGCCCGGCCTCGTCGAGCCGGGTGGACCGGGTCCGCCAGGCGCCGTCGACGCGCTCGCTGACGACCACCGACGCCTGCTGCGTCGTCATTCCGCTGCCGCGGCGCTTGGGCCGCTCCCAGGCGGGGGAGCGCTGGATCCGGAAGCGGCGGCCGCTCAGCGTCGCCTCCAGGACGACCTCGGGGGCGACCCCCGCCTCGGCCTGGTCGGAGCGCAGCCGCTTGGCGCTGCCCCGATCGCCGGGGACGTCGCCGTACAACGCGAAGCAGACCGCGTCGAGCACGCTCGTCTTGCCGGCTCCGGTCGCGCCGCTGAGCAGGAACAACCCCGCGCCCGACAGGGCATCGAAGTCGACCTCGACGGTGTCGCCGAACGGCCCGAAAGCGGTGATGCGCAGGTGGTGGAGCCTCATCGCGCGTCACCCGCCTCGGTGACCAGCACGTCCTGGTCGCGGTCGTGGCAGCAGGCGTCGACGGCGTCCTGGAGCAGCGCGGCCTCGGCCTCGCTGGCGGGAGTCCCCCGCAGCTCCTGCACGAAGTCGAGCGCGATCGCCTGGTCGCCGCGGCCTTGCGGACGGTGCCGCGGCGTCGTGTCCCGGTCGACGTGAGTGGGCTCGAAGGTCAGGACGAGGGTGTAGGGGAACCGCTTCCTCAGCCGCTCCATCGCCTGCGCGGGACGCGCGTCGTCGGTGAGCGTCGCCTGGACGTAGGACGCCTCGTGGCGGCTCAGCCCGGGGTCCGCGAGCAGGTCCTCGAGCGCGCCGCGGATCCGGGTCAGCTGACGAGGGACCGGCGCCTCGACGAACTCGGCGCTGATCGCACCGGCCCGGTCGAGGTCGACGAGCCACGAGCCCTTCACCTGGTCGGCCTCGCCGAAGCTGTAGGCCAGTGGGGAGCCGGAGTAGCGGATGGTGTCGGTGACCTGCTGGCGCCCGTGCAGGTGGCCCAGGGCGACGTAGTCGACGCCGTCGAACACCTGGCTCGACACCATCGAGACCCCGCCGACGCTGATGTCGCGCTCGGACTCGCTCGGCTCACAGCCCGCGACAAAGGCGTGCGCGAGCACGATCGACCTGGTCGTGCTGTCCTTCCTGGTGAGGTCGCGCCTGACCCGGTCCATCGCCTGGGTGAGCGCGGCCTCGTGGCTGCGCGCCTTGAGACCCCAGGGCTCGCGGAGGGCGTCGGGCTCGAGGAAAGGGATGCCGTAGACGGCGACCTTGCCGTGCTCGTCGTCGAGAAGCACCGGCCTGCCGACCTGGCTCGCGTCGGTGCGGATGAAGACCCCCGCGGCGTCGATGAGCCGGCTCCCGAAGCCCAGCCGCTGGGCGGAGTCGTGGTTGCCGCTCGTCACGACCAGCCTGGCCCGGCTCTCCGCCAACCGGCTGAACGCCTCGTCGGCCAGCGCCACCGCGTCGACCTGGGGGAGGGCGCGGTCGTACACGTCGCCGCTGAGCACGACGAGGTCGACCTTCTGCTGCTCGACTGTCTCGATCAGATGGTCGACGAACACCGCCTGGGCCCCGAGCATCCCCTCACGGTGGAACGACCGGCCGAGGTGCCAGTCAGAGGTGTGGAGGACTCTCACATGCGCAACTTAGGTCCCACCGCCGACAGGGGGTTGGACCCACGCCGTAGTCGGTGGGACACACGGCGGGCTTGGGTAAAGCTTCAGGCGGTGGAGGCGAACGCGGCGGACTGGCGGCGCATGATCTCGACCATCGAGGTGCCGCGGGGGACGCCGTACACGGTGCCGGGGAAGTCGAGGGGCTCCTGGGCGGCCCAGAGGGCGTCGTGGCGGTCGGGGGAGAAGAGCTCGGCGGGCTGGCCAGCGGCGATCCACCCGATCGGGACGGTGGTGCCGGGTGCGAGCGTGGTGTTCACGTGGACCACAGAGCTGATCCGGAGCTCGGAGCGAGTGCCGATCATCGCGCCGGGGAAGACCGAGACTCCCGTGGCGACGAAGACCTCGTCCTCGATGGTGCAGCCGTTGAGATGGGTGTGCGGGCCGACGAGGACGTGGCTGCCGATCGCGCAGGGATGGGCGGCGCGGCCGCGCAGCAGGGCGTGCTCCATGACGACGGCGTACTCGCCGATCACCACAGGACCGAGGTCGCCGTTGAGGACGGCCTGGTGGAGGACTCGGGAGTGCGCGCCGATCGTGACGTCGCCGGTGACGACGGCGCTCGACGCGACGGTGGCGGTCGGGTGGATCGTGGGCATGCGATCAGGTTAGGTCCGCAGTCGGGTGCGGGGGGTCCCGCGACGGTCGCTGCGCGACCTCCTCGACCACCGGGGTCAGTGGGTCGGTGCTGTCTCGTCGGCTGCCGGGGATGCCGCTTGCACGAGGGACTGGGCGTAGCGGCCGACCATGGTCCAGACGACGAGCAGGAGCGCGACGTTGACGCCGATGACGACGCCGTACTCCCAAGGCGCGGCGTCGTGCACGGGGACGTCGTCGCCGGGGACGCTCGCGAAGACGAGCAGGTCGTTGCGGACCACGAAGAAGGTGGCGACGTAGAGAGACGCGATGACCGCCCAGTTCAGGACGGGCGCCCACGGGCGGGCGGCCTTCAGCTCGGGGGTGCCGTACAGCTTCTGCAGCGCGCGGCGGGGGCCGACGTCCAGGTAGCGGTAGGCGACCAGCCAGTAGAGCAGCAGGAAGTAGAGGTCCCACCGGACCGCGATGGCGGCGACGACGATGTGGAAGCCGTACTCGAAGAAGTTGCGCAGCACCACCCAGGTGCCGATGAGCCTTCCGAAGGACTGGGGGTTGCGGTTGAAGAACGCCGCGATGGGCAGCGAGGAGGACAGGAGCAGGATCCGTCCGCCCCAGTACCAGAGCGTGCTCTTGTTGGCCACAGCCAACGGCCCGATCACGAACAGGTCGAGCGAGACGACCACGATGTGCAGGGTGAACAGGTTGATCGCGACCCGGTTGGAGAAGAGCGGGTTGAGCAGCTCAGAGGGGCGCTTCCGCCCCTGGACGATCTGGCGGACTCCTACCGACAGGCCCCAGAGGATGAGCGAGACGTAGGCGGCACTGACCACCCAGTCCATCGATCAGTCCTTCCGCGAGAGACGTCGGCGCAAGGAGCCGAAGAGGGCGCGCGTCAGGGTGACCGGGTGGGTCGTCGCCGTGACCACCTTGAAGGCCGTGCTGTTGGGGTCGAACGCGACGCCCAGCTGCCGTAGAGGCGTGCCGAGGTCCATGTAGATCCGTTCGTTGACCATCGAGTCCCCCTCGAACTCGAAGACCAGGCACATCGGGAAGTCGACCTTGCGTCCCGTGGCCGGCAACCCCCTCCACGTGCCGAGGTGGGTCCCTTGGAAGCGGCCCTCCACGACCACCACCTCCGGCGCCGGCGAGATGCGCACGGGCTCGAAGTGGAAGTCCGGGAAGGCCTGTTTGTTCTCGTCGAGGAACCCGGTCACCGCGTCGTGGCCGTCGTACGTCGTCCCGTCGGCCAGCACCTCGTACTTGGCGCTGCCGAACTTCGCCGCACAGGCAGGAAAGTCGTGTGCGTTCTCGAGGCGCATGTGGTCTAGGACAGTTTCCAAGCGCACGTCGGTTGCTGACACGATCGGGAGCATAGGACGGTCCGGCGTGGTCCGTCTTGGACGGAATCGAGTGGCCTAGCCCGCAGCGAGGACGTGAAGCAGCAGGTGTTTCGTGAGGTGCGGCTCGGACTCGCGCTCAACGGCGGAGTGAGCCTGGCGATCTGGATCGGCGGAGTCGCCGACGAGCTGCTCCGCGCCGTCAGCGCGGGGGAGGGGCACCCGCTCGCGCAGGCGGAGTGGGTGGACCTCTGCAGCGAGCTCGACCTCGTGGTCCAGATCGACGTCGTCGTCGGCACCAGCGCCGGCGGGGTGAACGGCGCCTTCCTGGCCACCGGTCTCGCGAACGACGCGGCCAACCTCGTCGCCCTCCAGGACCTGTGGATCAACAGCGGCGACTTCTCCTTGCTGCTGCACCCGCCGCGAGCCAGCGACATCCGCTCGTTGCTGCGCGGCGACACCTACTTCCTCCCGCAGCTGCAGAGCGCCCTCGAGGCCGTCGCGGCCAGCGGTCGCGGCGAGCGGGACCTCAACCCGCCGCTCGACATCCGGCTCACCTCTACGAACCTCGAGGGGCAGGTCCTCACCATCTCCGACGGGGAGTCGGCGCTGCAGAGCCTCGACCACTCGGTGGAGTTCCGCTTCACCGACGACGACTTCCACTTCCAGCGCGATCCGCTGTCGTCCCTGCGGGTCGCCCGCGCGTGCCGTTCGACGGCATCCTTCCCGGGCGCCTTCGAGGCGAGCACGGTCCCTGCGGGGCTCTACGAACCCCGCCACGCACCCGCCCTGGCGAACGGCGGACCCGACGGCGACACCGTCGGGCCGGCGTACCTCGTCGACGGAGGTGTCCTGAACAACCTGCCCGCCCGCAACGCCGTCGAGGCGATCGCGGCCCAGCCGGCGGCCGAGCGGGTGCACCGGGTGCTCGCGCTCGTCGTGCCCGACCCGGTGACCCGAGAGATCGGCGAGGCATCCGCACCGCTCGTCGGGCGCACGGTCGGGCAATCGACGCTGGGGATCCCGCGCAACCAGTCGATGTCGTCGTTCCAGCTCGACGTGCGCAACCACAACAACGACGTGCTCAGCCGGCGCGCGGCCCGCACCGCCTTCCTCGGCGACCTCGGCGGCCTGCCGCCCGCCGAGGCATGGAGCCGGTTCCTCGATGTCGCCCAGGCCCTGTTCCCGTCGTACTGCGCCGGCCGGCACCGCCGGTCGTGCGACCGGATCCTGGCGCGCCTCAGCGACCGGGTCACCCCTGAGCTCGCCAGCGTGCTGATGCGCACCGCGGGCGACGCAGGATCGGTGACCCTGCCCTGGATCCCGAGGGAGTACGCCGACAAGCCGGGCGACTACTGGGGCGGCTCCCCGGTACGCCGGCTGGTCGCGCTCATGGTGACCTGGACGAACCTGGCGGTGGGGCTGCTGACCGAGGCCGGCGACGCGGCGGGCGCGTCCCAGCTGCTGGCGGCCAAGGCGGGGCTGTCCAAGATCCGTGACGAGGCCGACCACTTCGCGCCCGTCGGGGCGATCGACGCGCTGCTGCTCGAGGAGCTGGCCAAGCAGCCCCATGAGCCGGTCGCGGCGTTCGAGACCGCCCTGCGCCGGTGGTCGGAGACCGAGCACACGCCCGGGCTCGACGGGCTCGTCGGGCGCCTGGGCGAGCACCTCGGCCTCCTCGTCGGCACGGTCCGGCCCCACCTGTCGGTCGAGGCGTCAGCCAGCGGATCGGAGAGTGCCCGGACGATGCGCGGTCTCGTGACGCTGCACGACGGCGCGGGACCGTCCGACCTCGGCCGCCTGGTGCTCGGGTTCGAAGTGGTCGAGATGGCCTTCGGCCCCGCCGACCCGCCTCCCGACCAGACGATCCGGCTCGCGCACTTCACCGCCGACGAGGCGGTCACGATGGACCCGGCGCAGCGCGACGACCCCGACGAGAAGCTCGCGGGAGTCCAGCTCGGCCACTTCGCGGCCTTCCTCAAGCGCTCGTGGCGGGCCAACGACTGGATGTGGGGGCGGCTCGACGCCGCCGAGCGGATGGTCCGCCTCCTCGACGAGGCCACCGAGGGCCAGCTCACCAGCAGCGGCCGTCTCGACCACCACCTGCGCGCCGTGCAGTCGGCCGTGCTGCGCGACCTGCTGCCGGTGGTGGCCGCCGAGATCGAGGCCGAC
The DNA here is from genome assembly GCF_039531755.1 of Nocardioides bigeumensis. Taxonomy (NCBI): domain Bacteria; kingdom Bacillati; phylum Actinomycetota; class Actinomycetes; order Propionibacteriales; family Nocardioidaceae; genus Nocardioides; species Nocardioides bigeumensis. Next base: position 73,324 of record NZ_BAAAQQ010000007.1, on the reverse strand, counting down.
GGCCGCGCCGGCGCCAACGTCAGCGAGGAAGCGCGGATCTTCGCCGACGCCGTCACCCGGGCGGGCACCCCGGACCCGGACCGGCCCGGCCGGGTCACGCTCGCCGGCGTACCTCCCGAGCGTCTCGCCGAGCTCCTCGCGCTGAACCTGGTGGGCGTCGAGAGGCTGGCCGGTGAGGTGGGCATGCCGCACGTCGGGACGCTGATGCTCAACGCCGCGACGACGACGGCCGCGCTGCTCCGCGCGGAGGCACCACGCGGCGTTCGCGGCTTCGGCACCTTCATGTCCTTCACGTCGACGACGATCTGGCGCTGGCGCCAGCTGTCGCTGAACACCCGCCGCGTCGTCGCCGCCGCCGTGCTGGCGATCGCCGTCGCGTCGGGCATCTTCGTCGTCGCCACCCGCACCGGCGGCGTACCCGGTTGGGTGGCAGTGCCGGCGTGGGTCCTCCTCGTCGTGACGCTCGTCCTCCTGGCCGGCCGGGTCGCGATCCAGGACGTCAAACGCCGCAGTCGCAGGGCCGCGGCCCGCGCGCGGATCCAGGCGAGAGCCGCCGCCGAAGCACTAGAGAGGAGCCAGGCATGACCACCACCGTGCCCAACCCCGCGAGCGACGCCCCCGAGATCGGCGACCTGATCGCCGCCGGGGACGCCGCCCTCATCGACGAGCGCTATGACGCTGCCGTCGAGAGCTATCGCGCGGCGCTGGCGGCCGGCGCCGACGATGCGACGGTCGGCCCCAAGCTCACCAGGGCCGACCTCGCGGCGGCGAGCGCGCTCACCCTCGGCGAGCAGCAGACCAAGGTCTTCCAGTCCCGGATCTCCGCGGTCGCGGCCGGAGGCACCCTCGAGGCCCCTCCCGAGCTGCCCAAGCCCGCCGCGCCAGAACCCGGCCAGCACGGTCCTGGGTACGCCGTCCGCGTCGCCGCTGGTCGCGCGGCAGGCGCTGCGGGGTCGGCGGTCTTCCACCGGCTGACCAAGCTGGCCGGCCGCCGTGGCGCCAGCGGCGAGATCTGGACCGACTGGTACTCCGTCGGCGAGCGGCTCCCCGGGCCGCTGCAGAAGTGGTACCAGATCCTCAAGCTGGCGCACATGCGCGAGACCTTGTTCGAGAACAACCTCGTGCGGCCCTACCCCGAAGGCGTCAAGACCGGGTATGTCGAGGGCGACCTCGAGCCGCCCGAGTGGGCCGAGCGGTGGCGCAGTGCCGACGGCTCGTGGAACTACCTGCTCAAGGACGACGACGGGCGCCACGACCCGATGGTCGGGGCGGCGTACACGCGCTTCTTCCGCAACGTCGGCGACGACCGCGGCCTTGCGGGGATCCGGGTGCCGGAGGACCCGGCCACCGACCCGGTGAGTGTCCGGGAGCTCAGCCGGCGCCTGATGGCCAGCAAGGGTGAACGCAAGACCATCCCGTTCCTGAACCTGTGGGCCGCGGCATGGATCCAGTTCCAGAACGCCGACTGGGTCAGCCATGGCTCCAACGACGAGAGCCGCACCGTGTCCATCCCACTGGCCGAGGACGACCCGCTGCGCAGCTACGGCATCGACCACCTCTCGATCCACCCGACCCAGACCGACCCAACGCGCCGACCCGAGGACGAAGGACTGCCACCGACGTTCCTCAACGAGGTCACGCACTGGTGGGACGGCTCGCAGCTCTACGGCAGCGACTGGGACACCCAGCGCCGGGTGCGGTCCATGGCGGGCGGCAAGCTGCTGATCGGTGACGACGGCATCCTGCCTGTCGACCCGGAGACCGGCACCGAGCTGACCGGCTTCTCGCGCAACTGGTGGGTGGGTCTGGGTCTGCTGCACACCGTCTTCGCGCGCGAGCACAACGCCATCTGCGACATGCTCGCCGAGAACCACCCCGACTGGGACGACGAGACGCTGTTCCAGACCGCGCGGCTGATCAACGCGGCCGTCATGGCGAAGATCCACACCATCGAGTGGACGCCCGCGATCCTGCCCAACCACTCGCTCAACGACGGGATGATGAGCAACTGGTACGGCCTGGTCACCAACGCCTTCGGCGGCCTGCACAAGCGGGTGCTCGAGGACATCCCGATCACCAGCCGCGAGCTCGGCGGCATCGTCGGCAACCCGCAGGGCACCTTCGCCAAGTACGGCCTCAGCGAGGAGTTCACGGCCGTCTACCGGTTGCACTCCCTGCTCCCTGACACCGTCAACATCCTTCATCTCGACGGGACGCCCGCTGAGGACGTGCCGCTCGGCCGCACGCGGCACGCCGGCTCGCACCGGATGATCGGCGAGTTCGGCTTCGACGCCCTGGCCAGGACCTTCGGCGAGCAGCTGCCGGGAGCGCTGGTCAACAACAATTACCCGGCGTCCATGCAGGACGTGTCGGTGCCGGGGATCGGGGTCATGGACCTCGCCGCGGTCGACCTCTACCGCGACCGCGAGCGCGGCGTCCCCACCTTCAACCAGCTGCGCCGCGAGATCGGCCTCAAGCCGATCACGAGGTACGACGACCTGATCGACGACCCCGACGTCGTGGCCGAGCTGCGCGACCTCTACGGCACCGACGACGAGGGGCGCGACAACGTCGACGACATCGACCTGCTCATCGGGACGCTCACCGAGGCGCACCGTCCGACGGCCTTCGGCTTCGGCGAGACGCTGTTCCAGATCTTCATCCTCAACGCCAGCTGGCGGCTGCTCGGCGACCGGTTCTACACCGACGACTACCGCTCGGAGGTCTACACCACCGAGGGGCTGGCCTGGATCGACGAGGCGTCGTTCAAGAGCGTGCTGCTGCGCAACGTGCCGGCGCTGGCCGAGACCGGGCTGGCCAACATCACGAACGCCTTCGAGCCGTGGGACGAGGGCAGGCTCAGCGAGGAGCGGCACCCGCTGCGGGCCTGCACCAAGGGACTCGGCCCCGACCCGTGGGCGGGCGAACGAGCTCGCGGGGTCTCCTGACGGTCGCTGAGCGACCTCCTCGACCACCGGAGCGGGTCAGGCGTAGCGGACGGTGCGCTCGCCGTTCGTGAAGCCGTAGAGCGCGAGGCCTGCCTCGGCGGCGAGGTGCGCGGCGAGGCTCGAGGGCGCGCCGACGGCGACGAGCGAGCCCATGCCGGCGGCCACCGCCTTCTGGACGAGCTCGAAGCCGGCCCGACCCGACACGACGAGAGCGGCCTCGGCGACCGGGTCGCCGGCGAGGAGACGCGCGCCGGTGACCTTGTCGACGGCGTTGTGGCGTCCGACGTCCTCGCGGACGACGAGCAGCTCGCCGTCAGCCGTGGCCAGGCCCGCGGCGTGCACGCCGCCGGTGCGGGAGAAGACCTGCTGACGCTCGCGGAGCTGGTCGGGGAGGCGGCGTACGACGTCGACCGACGGCAGCTCCCCGTCCCACGGCTTCGCGTGCGGGATGTCGAGGACGGCCGAGATCGAGTCCTTGCCGCAGACGCCGCAGGCCGAGCCGGCGCCGTACCCGCCCGTGCCGGTGTGCCGGTGCGACATGTCGATCAGCGGGGGCGCGGAGAGGGTCAGCGTGACGACGTTGAACTCCTGCTCCGGCGTGAGGTCCTCGTCGGTGCAGTAGGCGACGCTGCGGACCGCGCCGGGCTCGGGCTCGACGAGCCCCTCGTGCGCGGCCCAACCGGCAGCGAGCTCGAAGTCGTGGCCCGGCGTCCGCATCGTCACCCATGCCCGCGAGGCCGGCGAGCCCGGCCAGGTCAGCCGGATCTCGAGCGGCTCCTCGGTGACGAGACGGTCCTCGCGCTCGTGGCTTGCATCGCCCTTGGTCTCGGTCACCCGGACCCGGACCGTGGGTCCAGGGCGGCGGGAGCTGCTCACAGGATCAAGCGTACGGCCGGTCGAGTGCGCGCCCTCGCAGAGACCACGACCACCAGCGCACTCGACCTTCGACCGGACCGCGCTACCGGACGATCTCGAACTGCGCCATCATCCCGTGGTCCTCGTGGTCGAGCATGTGGCAGTGCAGCATGAAGACGCCCGGGAAGTCGGTGAACCTCGCCGCGACGACGACCTCCTCACCGGGGTCGAGCCGCCAGGTGTCCTCGAGACCCTGCTCCCACGGCGGCGGCTCGTCGCCGTCGCGCGACAGCGTGTGCCACTGCTCCTGGTGGAGGTGGACGTAGTGGGTCATGTCGCTGGTGTTGCGCAGCTTCCACTTCTCGACCGAGTTCATCCGGACCTTGTGGTCCATGCGGCTCGCCTTGAACATCTTGCCGTTGATGGACCAGAACGACCCGTGCTGCCCGCCGGAGTGCATCTCGGAGAGATCGAAGGTCCACGTCTTCGACACCTTGCCCGGCACGCCCTTCAGTGGCGCGAGCGGTCGCAGCTTGCCGGGCACGCGCGCCTTCTGCGACGTCGTCCCGCGCACGCGGAACTGCATCAGCGCCGCGTTGCGTGATCCCGTGCCGGTGCTGTCACTGCGCGGGATCGTGCTGAGCAGCACGTCCTGCCCTGCCTTCCCCCGGAAGTCGACGACAACGTCGGCCCGCTGGGCAGGGCCGAGCAGCACGTCCTGGCGCGTGACCGGCGCGGGCAGCAACCCGCTGCCCGTCCCGACCTGGGTGAACGCGGAGCCGTCGGAGAGCGCGAAGTCATAGGCGGAGAAGAGCGACGCGTTGAGCAGCCGCAGCCTGTAGAGCCCCGGCTTCACGGTGAGGTACGGCGCGTACTGGCCGTTGACCAGGATCCGCTGGCCGACCGTCGCGTCGTTCGGGGGTGCGTGCTCGCCGGTCATCCAGCCGGGCATGCCGCCGTGGCCGGAGTGCGCCGCATGACCGAACGGGTCGGACAGCTGGTTCGACGCCGTGAACGACCGGTCCGAGAAGTGCAGCGGCACGTCGTACTTGCCGGTCGGCAGGCCGAGCTTCTTCTCCTTGGGGTCCGTGATGAGGAACATCCCCTGCAGCCCACGCCAGTTGTTGCGCGCCGTCACGTGCATGCGGTGGTCGTGGTAGAAGTTGAACGCCGCCGGCGCCGGCTTCCCGGCGTCGCGCAGAGCGTAGGTGTAGGTGCGCTTGGCGCCCTTCTCGATGAGGTGCTTCGTCGGCTGCCCGTCGTCGGCCGAGCTCTGGTGGCCGCCGTGGTGGTGGACGGTCATCGACCCGGCGTCCTTCGGCAGCTTGTGCACGAAGGTGACCTTGGTCTGCTGACCGGCCCGGCGCTCGATGGTGGGTCCGGGATAGCTGCCGCCGTAGGTCCACATCGTCGTCTTCGGGCCGTCGGCCATGATCCGGACGTCGGCCTTCTTCATCGGGATGGTGATGTGGTCGCCGCTGAGCACCTTGGGGATCCGCAGCGCCTGGTCGAACGACGGGGGAGCGGGCACCTCGCCGACGGGTCCGCCGATCACCGTCAGCGTCCCCCGCATCCCCGGGTGGAAGACGCAGTAGAAGCCGTAGGCACCGCCGGCCAGCGAGGGCAACGCGAACGAACGCGTGGTGCGCGCCGGGACGCTGAAGCCGAAGAGCGGGTCGCCGCTGGTCCCGAGCGCGTCCGAGGTCACCGTGTGCAGCACGCCGTCGCCGTTCGCGATGGTGAGCGTCCCGCCCTGCGCCAGCGCCACGTCCGGGTTGACGTACCCGTGGGTGGCGCCGCCCAGGGCGATCGAGATGGTCACCTCGGGAGGGCCGGGGTCGGCGACCATCGCCGGCTCGACCTTCGCGCTGCTCGGCGTGAGCACGAGCCCCACCGCTGTCGCCACTGTCACTGCCACGCCGACGGCGGCAGCCGTCAGCCTTCCGGCCCCCCTGATCACCACCGCCGCATTCTCTGGTGCCGACCGGCTCTGCGGCACATCCATTGGTGCCGTGTCGCCCAAAGGTCTGGACCGGTCAAGAGCATGAAGCCCGCCGCCACGACGCCGGTGATCACCAGCCGGCGGTGCTGTGGACGGGAAGTGGGCCGGCCTCGCGAGTTGCGGTTTGGTCACCAACCGCAGGTCTGCGGCCGGGATTTCTGCGGTTGGGGACCAAACCGCAACCTTCGAGCGAACCCCTCAGCCGACGGGCAAGCGCTCGCGGGAGTTGTCCACAGGCTCGTCGGCGAGCGTCTCGTGGTGGCCGTGGCGGTCCCACCAGCGGGCGAGCGGCGCCGGGGCCCACCAGTTGGCGCGGCCGAGCAGCCGCATGGTGGCGGGGACGAGCAGCGCCCGGACGACGGTGGCGTCCAGCAGCACGGCGACGAGCATGCCGACCCCGATCATCTTGATGAAGACGATCCCGGACGTGGCGAACCCTCCGATCACGACCGCGAGCAGCAGCGCGGCGCTGGTGATGATCCGGCCGGTCCGCTGCATGCCGATCGCGACGGCGGCGGTGTTGTCGCCGGTGCGGTCCCACTCCTCGCGGACCCGGCTCAGCAGGAACACCTCGTAGTCCATCGACAACCCGAAGAGGATCGCGAGCATCAGGATCGGCTCGGTGACGTCGAGGTAGCCAGGTGAGTCGAAGCCCAGCAGCCCGGACAGGTGACCGTCCTGGAAGATCCAGGTCACCACGCCGAAGGACGCCGCGATCGAGATGATCGCCATCACGATCGCCTTGAGCGGCAGCACCACCGAGCCGAACGCCAGGAAGAGCAGCACCAGCATGATCACCCCGACCATCAGCGCCATCACGGGCAGCCGGTCGAAGACCGAGTCCACCAGGTCCACCGTCGCTGCCGAGGGCCCGCCGACCAGGACCGTCGCGCCGTCGGGCGCGGGAACCTCGCGCAGGTCCTTGACCAGGTCCTGGCTCGTCTGCGACTGCCCGGCACCGATCCAGCTGACGCGCAGCAGCGTGCGGTCGCCGTCCGAGCCGACGGGCTGGACGCCGATCACGTCGGCCACCTCGGCCACGTCGGCGGCGTACTGATCGACCTCCGTGGCAGAGCCGCCCGTCACGACGACCTCCGCCGAGGACGTGTCGCCGCCGAACTCGTCGGCGATCACTTCGGAGGCGACCCGGCTGGGGGACCCCTCGGGCAGGATCCGCTCGTCGACCGACCCCCATTGCGCGCCGAGGATCGGCGACCCGATGAGCAGCAGGGTGGCCGTGATGCCCACGAGGTACGCCACCGGGCGGGCCATGACGCTCCGGGCGATCCGGGCCCAGGCGCCGTGTCCATCGTCAAGGTCGGTGCCCTCGGCGCCGGCGCGAGCCAGCCTGCGGCGGCGCCAGGGCATGGTCCCCCACTCCAACCGGCGGCCGAGCAGCGTCAGCACCGCGGGCAGGATCGTGAGCGACGCCGCCATCGCCACCAGGACGGCGGCCATGCCGCCGTATCCCATCGATCGCAGGAACGGCTGCTTGAAGACCAGCAGGGACGACAGCGCTGCCGCGACGATGACGCCGGAGAAGAGCACCGTGCGGCCGGCAGAGGCCATCGTGCGCTCGATCGCGATCACGACGTCGGCCCGGTCGCTGGTGGGCCGTTTGCCGAGCTCCTCGCGGAAGCGGTTGACCACGAAGAGCGCGTAGTCGATCGCCAGGCCCATCCCGAGCAGGGTGATGACGTTGATCGAGAACACCGACACGTCGGTGAGGTTGGTGATCAGCCGGACCACCGCGAAGGCCCCGACCACCGCGACCAGGCCGACCATCGTCGGCATCAGGGAGGCGATCGCACTCCCGAAGATGACCAGGCTGAGCAGCAGCACGATGGGCAGGGAGATCGACTCGGCGCGGGCGATGTCCTTGCTGACCTGGCCGTTGACGTCCTCGAAGACGACGTACTGGCCCGCGACGTGCGTCTCCAGGCCGGTCGACGAGGAGGCGTCGAGGTCGTCCCGGACGGCGTCGTACGACGCCACCTTCTCCTCGAGGTCGTCACCGGCCAGCGTGACGATCACCCGGGTCGCGTGCTGGTCGGCGCTCACCAGGTCGGGGGACTGGGTGTCGAACCAGGTGACGGTGTTGACCACGGGGCCGGCGGCCAGCCCATCGAGGGTGTCCCGGACCGCCGCTGCGAACTCCGGGTCGGCGATGGTCAGGTCGTCGCTGGAGTAGACGACGACCAGGTCGGCCGAGCTCTCCGGGAAGGACTCGAGGACGGCGGACAAGGCGCGGCTCGACTCGGCGTCGCGGTCCTCGAACCCGCCGTCGGACAAGGCGCCGAAGACGCCGAACCCGTAGACGGCCGCCAACGCGACGAGGACGAGAGCGGCGGCCAGCACGGCGCGGGCCCGTCGAGCGACGAAAGCGCCCCAGCGGTTCATGGAGTTGCTCCTGCACAAGATGGTGTCGGACCTTCAGAAAAGTTAATGCGCATAACTGTGAAGGGTGTTCACAGGAGTTGTCAACCTTTATGGTTAGGTGACGAGTCGAGAGGAGATCCGATGACGACGACTTCGGCCGACACCGGCCCGACGCGCCGCGAGCGACAGCGTCAGGCTACGTACGACGAGATCGTCGACGTCGCCCGCCAGCTGCTCCGCGGCGGCAGCGAGGTGTCGTTGCGGGCCGTGGCGACGGAGATGGGACTGACTCCGCCGGCGCTCTACCGCTACGTCGACGGCGCCGCTGCGCTCAACGCGCTGGTCACCCGGCAGATCTTCGTCGACGTCGTGGCCGCGATGGCGGTCGCGCGCGACGAGCATCCCCAGGACGATCCGGCCGCTCAGATCGTGGCCGCGGCAACGGCGTTCCGCGCCTGGGCGCTGGGCAACCACGCGGAGTTCCGGATGGTCTTCGCGTCTCCGCCGACCCCGGGGGACGACCGCCACGAGCACTCCTTCCCCCTGCTGGCCGGCGCCGACGAGTGCGCCGAAGGGGAGTCGCTCTTCACCGACTTCTTCGGCGAGCTGTTCTACCGGCTCTGGGAGCAGCGCCACTTCCCGGCGCCGTCGCGCGACCAGCTCGAGCCCGGTGTCGTGACCCGCTGGGAGTCGGCAGGCGAGTCACCCAAGGCCGACCTGGTCCGCCTCTTCGGCGACGACGGCGTCGGCGTGCTGTGGCTCTTCGAGCTCGCCTGGGCGCGCCTCTACGGCATCGTCACGCTCGAGGTCTTCGGCCACATGGACCCTCAGCTCACCTCGTCGGGCGCGCTCTTCCGCGCGACGATCCTCGAGATCGGCACCAGCCTGGGCATGGCCGACGACTGGGAGCGTCTCAGGGTCATCGCCGGCTATCCGGGCGATCAGGCCTGATCGCTGGGTGCTCGACCGGCGCTCACCTAGGGCTGGGCGTCGGGCTCCGCTCGCGCCACGTGCGTGGCTAGGCGCCCGGCCGCGTCGACCACGAGCGGGTCGAGCGAGTCGTCCTTCTCGGCCACCAGCGCCTCGAGAGCACGGCGCATCCGCGGGTCCCAGAACGTCTCGATGTGCCGGGCGATGGCCTCGGCGGCCTCCGAGGCAGGCAGGTGCGCGAACTGGCGGGCGATGTCGTTGCCCATCCGCGCCTCGACCTTGGTCAGTGCATTCATGCGTGGACCGACGAGGGCTCGCGCGCCTGCGCCACCGCGGCGTCGCCGCGCTGGTTGGCGACGCCGACCTGGACGGCGGTCACCTTGTATTCAGGGCAATTGGTGGCCCAGTCGGAGTTCTCGGTCGTCACGACGTTGGCGCCGGTCACCGGGTGGTGGAAGGTCGTGTAGACCACGCCGGCCGGCATCCGCTCCGAGACCATCGCGCGGAGCGTCGTCGACCCCACCCGGCTGGAGAGGTCGACGAGATCCCCGGTCGAGATGCCGCGCACCTCGGCGTCGGCGGGGTGGATCTCGAGAACGTCCTCGGGGTGCCACGTGTTGTTGGCGGTACGCCGGGTCTGGGCCCCGACGTTGTACTGGCTGAGGATCCGCCCGGTCGTGAGGATCAGCGGGAACTTCCGCGTCGACCGCTCGGTCGTCGGCACGAACACCGTCTCGATCAGCTTGCCCTTGCCGCGCACGAACCCGTCCACGTGCATGATCGGCGTGCCCGTCGAGCTGTCGTCGAAGACCGGCCACTGCATCGAGCCGAGCTCGTCGAGCCGGTCGAACGAGACGCCCGCGAACGTCGGTGTGGTGGCCGCGATCTCGTCCATGATCTCCGAGGCGGAGTCGTACGACATGTCGTAGCCCATCGCCTGCCCGATCGCGCAGGTGATCGCCCACTCGTCGAGGCCGACCTTCGAGGAGAAGACCGGCCGGACGCGGTTGATCCGGCGCTCGGCGTTGGTGAAGGTGCCGTCCTTCTCGAGGAAGGACGTGCCGGGCAGGAAGACGTGCGCGAAGCGGGCGGTCTCGTTGAGGAAGAGGTCCTGGACGACCACCAGGTCCATGGCCCGCAGCGCCGCCTCGACGTGCTGGGTGTTGGGGTCGGACTGGGCGATGTCCTCGCCCTGGACGTAGAGCCCGCGGAAGGAGCCGGCCAACGCGGAGTCGAACATGTTGGGGATGCGCAGCCCCGGCTCCGGGTCGAGGGACTTGCCCCAGAGGGACTCGTAGATCGCGCGAGTGTCGCCGTCGGAGACGTGCCGGTAGCCCGGGAACTCGTGCGGGAACGAGCCCATGTCGCACGAGCCCTGCACGTTGTTCTGACCGCGGAGCGGGTTGACCCCGACGCCCTCGCGACCGATGTTGCCGGTGACCATGGCGAGGTTGGCCATGCCCATCACCATCGTCGAGCCCTGGGAGTGCTCGGTGACGCCCAGACCGTAGTAGATCGCCCCGTTGGGGACGCTCGCGAAGAGCCGTGCGGCAGCGCGCAGCTCGTCGGGGTCGAGGCCGGTCACCTCGGCCGTCGCCTCGGGCGAATGAGCAGGATCGGCGATGAAGGCCAAGTACTCGTCGGCGTCCTCGCAGCGCTCCTGCACGAACGCCGCGTCGTGCAGGCCCTCGGTGACGATCACGTGGGCCATCGCGTTGACGAAGGCGACGTTGGATCCCGGGAGGACGGCCAGGTGGTGGGCCGCCTCGACGTGCGGGCTGCGCACCAGGTCGATGCGCCGCGGGTCGGCGACGATCAGTCGCGCACCCTCACGCAGCCGCTTCTTCATGCGCGAGGCGAAGACGGGGTGGGCGTCGGTCGGGTTGGCGCCGATGAGCAGGATCGCGTCGCTCTTCTCGACAGACTTGAAGTCCTGCGTGCCGGCAGACGTGCCGAAGGTCTGCTTGAGGCCGTAGCCGGTGGGGGAGTGGCAGACCCGCGCGCAGGTGTCGATGTTGTTGTTGCCGAACGCCGCCCGGACCAGCTTCTGGACGACGTACACCTCCTCGTTGGTGCACCGGCTCGAGGAGATGCCGCCGATGGCGCCGACGCCGTGCTCGGCCTGGAGCGCCTGGAAGCCCGTGGCGACCTTGGCGATCGCCTCCTCCCACGAGACCTTGCGCCACTCGTCGTCGATGGTGTCGCGCACCATCGGGGAGAGCTGGCGGTCCTTGTGGGCGGCGTACCCGTAGGCGAAGCGGCCCTTCACACAGCTGTGGCCCTCGTTGGCCCCGCCGTTCTTGGACGGGATCATCCGGACGACCTGACTGTCGTCACCGTCGCCCTGGACCTCGGCGCGGAAGGAGCAGCCGACCCCGCAGTAGGCGCACGTGGTGTCGACCGAGCGCGTGGGCATGCCGAGCGCGACCACCGACTTCTCCTGCAGCGCGGAGGTGGGGCAAGCCTGCACGCACGCGCCGCACGAGACGCACTCGGAGGAGAGGAAGTCGGTGCCTCCGGCGCTGATCATCGAGTCGAAGCCGCGCCCCTCGACGGTGAGCGCGAAGGTGCCCTGGATGTCGGCGCAGGCACGCACGCAGCGCGAGCAGACGATGCAGGAGGAGGCGTCGAAGTTGAAGTAGGGGTTGGACTCGTCGACGGGGTGCGCGTGCGCTACCTCCTCGCGCGTCTCCGGCCGGCCGTAACGGACCTCGGCGGAGCCGACGGTCGCGGCCATCGCCTGGAGCTCGCAGTTGCCGCGGGCGCAGCCGTCGCAGTCCTCGGGGTGGTCGGAGAGATAGAGCTCCATCACGTTGCGGCGCAGCTCACGCACCGTCTCGGTCTGGGTGCTGACGACCATGCCGTCAGAGCACGGCGTCGTGCACGAAGCAGGAACGCCCCGAGCGCCGTCGACCTCGACCAGGCACATGCGGCAGGAGCCGAACGCCTTCATCGAGTCGGTCGCGCACAGCTTGGGGATGGCCACGCCTGCCTCGGTCGCGGCCCGCAGCACCGACGTGCCGGCGGGGACGTCGACGTGCCGGCCGTCGATGGTCACCGAGACGGTCGACTCGGCGTCACGAACGGCCGGGGTCCCGAAGTCGATCTCGGGGTTCCAGATGCTCTGGGGCTCGTCGATGAGCGTCATGCCGGCGCCACCTCTCGCTCGAAGTCGTGGGGACCGAAGTCCTCCGGGAAATGCTTGATCGCGCTCTGCACGGGCATGGGGGTGAGCCCGCCCATCGCGCAGAGCGACCCCTTGGTCATGGTGTCGCACAGGTCGTCGAGCAGCACCAGGTTGGTCGCCACGTCCTGCCCGTCGGCCCTGCCCGCGATGATGCGGTCGATGACCTCGACCCCGCGCGTCGAGCCGACCCGGCAGGGTGTGCACTTGCCGCAGGACTCGACCGCGCAGAACTCCATCGCGAACCGCGCCATCTTGGCCATGTCGACGGTGTCGTCGTGGATCACGATGCCGCCGTGCCCGAGCATCGCCCCCGACTCCGCCAGGGCTTCGTAGTCCATCGGGACATCGAAGCCGGTCGCGGGGACATAGGCCCCGAGGGGGCCACCGACCTGGGCGGCACGGACCGGACGCCCGGTGAGCGTGCCGCCGCCGTACTCCTCGACGAGCTCGCGCAGGCTGACCCCGAAGGGCAGCTCGACGATTCCCCCCTGCTTGATGTTGCCCGCCAGCTGGAAGACCTGGGTGCCACGCGAACGGCCGGTGCCGAGCTCGGCGTACGCAGCCCCTCCGTCGGCCAGGATCATCGGGACCGCACACAGGGTGAGCACGTTGTTGACCGCGGTCGGCCGGTCCCAGAGACCCTTGATCGCGGGGATGGGCGGCTTGGCACGGACCTCGCCACGCTTGCCCTCGAGGCTGTCCAGCATCGAGGACTCCTCGCCGCAGATGTAGGCGCCCGCACCGACCCGGACGTGCAGGTCGAAGGAGAGTCCGGAGCCGTGGATGTCCTCGCCGAGGTAGCCGTGGGTGTACGCCGCGTCGATGGCCCGCCGCAGCGCGGAGACCGCGTGGGGGTACTCCGAACGGACGTAGACGTAGCCCTCGCTGGCGCCCACGGCGTACGCCGCGATCGTCATGCCCTCGACCAGCGTGAACGGGTCGCCCTCGACCACCATGCGGTCGGCGAAGGTGCCGGAGTCGCCCTCGTCGAAGTTGCAGGCGACGAACTTGAGGTCGGCCTCGAGGTCGTGGACGGTCTTCCACTTGATGCCGGCCGGGAAGCCGGCGCCGCCGCGACCGCGGAGCCCCGAGTCGGTGACTTCCTGGACCACCTCGGCGGGGGAGAGGGAGAACGCCCGGCGCAGGCCGGCGTACCCGCCATGGGCTTCGTAGTCGGAGATGGACGCGGGGTCCACGATCCCGACCCTCACGAAGCTGACCCGTCGCTGCGAAGTCAGCCAGGGGTGCTGGTCGACGACGCCGATGTCCCGGGCGTGCTCGCCCGCGAGGACGGCGTCGACGTCACCCGGCTCGACGTTGGCGTAGCCGACGCGCCCGGCATCGGTCTCGACCTCCACCAGCGGCTCCAGCCAGAGCATGCCGCGCGAGCCGTTGCGCACGACGCGGGCCCCGGCGGCCTCGAAGGCAGCCGCGACCTCGTCGGCGCCGACGGACACGGCAGCTGCGTCCCCGGGGACGTAGACACGTGCGCTCATCGCCACGCCTCCGTCAGGTTGGTGATCCGCTCGGAGGACAGCCGACCGTGCAGCCGGCCGTCGAGCGTGCCGGACGGCCCGAGCGCACAGTTGCCGAAGCAGAAGACCTCATCGACCTCGACGTCGCTGCCAAGGTCGGCGGCGCGCGAGGTCGTGTCGGCGTACAACGGCTCGGCCCCGACCGACTGGCAGGCCTCACCGCGGCACAGCGCGATCGTGTGGGCGGCCGGCGGCTCGGTGCGGAAGTCCTTGTAGAAGGTCACCACGCCGTGCACCTCGGCCACCGACAGGTTGAGCACGTCGGCGATGGTCTCGACGTCCTCCCTGGCGACGTGCCCCAGCTCCTCGACGACCTCGTGCAGGACCGGCATCAGCGCTCCACGCTCAGCGAGGTGAGCCGTGGCGATGGCGCGGACGAGGGCGACGCGGTCGGTCGTGCTGGACGGGTGACTGGACGGGTGACTGGACGGGGACCCCACGGGCGAGGTCGGCATAGAGGCGGCTCCGGACGCTGGACTGACTGATCGTTCAACTGACTGCGGGTTCAAGGCTGACTGATGGTTCAAGGCAAGCATAGGAGGGGTCAGTGTGACCCTGGTCTCAGTCTACGCGCGTCATGGCCGAGTGCCAGGGACGCACATGACCGTGAGCACCCGGTCTGCCTCTGCCGGCGATAGGCACCGTCTTGACTTGCTCTGTAATGATGTAATCACGTAATCAACAGTGAGGAGCTGTCAACATGAGAAGCGAAGAACGCGAAGAGCACGTAGACCGCGGCGAGCGTCGGCGCGGGCGGCACGGATCGCGCGACGGCCGACGAGGACCTGGTCGACGTGGCGGCTGGCAGGCGGCCGACACGCCGCCCGCGGACGACGCCGCCGAATGGTTCACGGGGAGGCTGCCCGACGAGTGGTTCAGCGACGTCGAAGTGATGGTGGACCGCGAGGAGATCACGGTCGTCGGCACGCTCCGCGACGCCGAGGCCACCGAAGGCGCCGCCGCCGAGGGCCGGATCGACCGGTTCCGGGAGGACACCCGAGGTCGCCGCATGCAGATCGCCGACGAGGCCGAGGTCCGCTACGGGCGCAAGGTCGCCTGGGGAGTGCGCCACGGCGACGTCGAGGCGCTGTTCACCCACCTGGCCGTGCCCGTCATGACGCGGCTGCGCCAGCCCGAGCGCCGGGTGCTCGACACCTTGGTCGACGCCGGCGTGGCCCGCTCCCGCTCCGACGCCCTGGCCTGGTCGGTCCGGCTGGTCGGCGAGCACGCCGACGAGTGGCTGGGCCAGCTCCGCAAGGCGATGACCGAGGTCGACCGGCTGCGCGGCGAGGGCCCCGGGCTCTAGAGGGCGATGACCTGCGGTTTGGTCACCAACCGCAGGTCCGACGGGCCAAAGCCTGCGGTTGGTGACCAAACCGCAGGTCCGAGGTTCCGATCAGGAGACGCCGACCGCGGCCTCGCGCCGCTGGTCTCCGGCCGCGAGCAGGTCACCCGTGACGGAGCGGTACGCCGCGCCGACACCCCCGAAGTACATGTGCGGCTCGGCGTAGGCGTGCCCGGGGAGTCCCGATGCCGCCACGGCGGCGGCCAGCGCCTCGTCGGGCTCGTGCTCGACGGTGAACCCGCCGTCACCGCGACGCAGGTGCAGCCGCGGGTCCGCGATTGCCTCCTGCAGGTCGGCACCGTGCAGGAATCCCTGGCCGAGGACCAGCATCAACGCGCTGGTGATCCGGTCCGCGCCGGGCGACCCGATCGCCAGCGCGCGACCGTCGGCGGCGCGCGCGGTGGTCGGCGCCATGTTGGACGCCAGCCGCGTGCCGGGCGGCAACGCGTGCAGCCCACGGCGGTTGAGCTCGACCTCGCCGAGGCAGTTGTTCAACAGGATGCCCGTGCCGGGGATGCAGGTCCCCGAGCCGTAGCCGCTGCTCATCGTGATCGCGCAGGCACTGCCGTCGGCGTCGACGGCCGAGATGTGCGCCGTCGACGGCGACTGCAGCGCCGCCAGGCCGCGCGCGCCGACGGCCGCCAGGAGCGCGTGGCCGTCGGCCTCGAGGTCGGCGGACCAGTCGTGGACGTCGAGGCGGTAGCCCAGCACCGCACGCTGCACCTCGATGGCGTCGGCCCATGTCCACGGTCGGGTGACGCTGCGTCGGGCCAGCTCGCCCAGCATGACCGCCAGCACCGGCCCTCCCACCGACGGTGGCGGGTTGGTGGCGACCATCCAGTCACCGACCGTGATCGTGTGCGGCTCCCGCACGACCGGTGCGTACGCCGCCAGGTCCTCCGCCGTGACCAGTCCGGCCCCGACCATCGAGGCGACGAGGTCCCGCCCCACGCGCCCGGTCTCGAACAGACCGGGGCCTTGGTCAGCGAGCTCGTCGAGCACGTCGGCCAGCAGGAGGTTGCGGGTCCACTCGCCGCCCTCGAGGAGGCGGCCCTCGGCGGTGACCAGCGCATGGGCCTCGGCGTCCTCGGCGAAGAGGGTGTCCGCCGTGAAGGAGAGGTAGCGCGAGGCGGCCGGGCTCATCGGGTAGCCCTCTCGCGCCGCGGTCGTCGCGGGGGCCAGGAGCCGTGCCCAGTCCAGGCGCGCGTGCCGCTCGTGGGCCACGGCGAAGGCGGGCACGATGCCCGGCGTCGCGACCGAGCCGGCGCCCGCGTACATCGTCACGCCGCCGCCGTACGTCGTGCTGACCTCGCGGACCCCCGCCCCGAAGGCCGAGCCGGCTGCTCCTCGGCCCGGCATCTCGACGTTGCCGTCGACCACGACCGGCTCGCCGTCAGCCGGCCACAGGGCGACGTACGCCCCGCCGCCGAAGCTCACCATGCCCGGCTCCGTCGCCAGCGCCACGAAGGCCGCTGCCAGGGCGGCATCGACCGCCCCACCGCCGTCGGCGGCGACCCCGAGGCCCGCTTCCAAGGCCTGCCGCCCGGTTGCGGCGACCGCGACCCGGCTGCCGGTGCTCCCGATGTGTTGTCCCATGACAGGTCGATTCTGGGCCATTCGGCTCTCCTCGGCTGTCGCCGGCCAGCGGTACGGTGCGCGAACACACGGGGGAAGGGCCCTCGTCGGTCTCAAAGGGGTCGACGTCGACATGAGCACACACATCTCGCGGAGCAGCCGGAGCGCGCGCCAGCGCCGCGGCGGGGCTCTAGTAGGCGGCCTCGCCGCCGTGGCGACGGCCCTGGCCGGCGCCACCGTCGCGTCGGCCGGACCGGCGGCGTCGGCGCCGCCGACGGGCGACTGCGCGACGGCGTACCCGATCGCCGACCTGGCCGCAGGTGACCCCGTCACCGGCAAGACGGTGTCGGCCGGGACCGTCCCCGACCCGTTCACGGGCTCCGTGCTCGGCGTGATCGAGGACGGCATCGCGCCCGACCTCGACATGGTCATGGTGCGCCTCACCTCCACCGAGATCGACCGGGTCGGCGGCATCTGGCAGGGCATGTCGGGCTCGCCGGTGTACGCCGGCGACGGCCGCCTGATCGGCGCGGTGGCCTACGGCCTCTCCTTCGGGCCCTCACCGGTCGCGGGCGTGACGCCGTTCGCGGAGATGGACAACTACCTCGCCGGCGCGACCACCAGTCGCGTCTCCGTCGACGCGGGGCAGGCCCGCGCCATCGCCGGGGCGGCGGGCATCACCCGGAGTGAGGCGGCGCAGGGGTTCACGCAGCTCCGCATCCCCTACGGCGTCTCGGGCGTCAGCGGCTCCCGCCTGGCCAAGATGCCCGAGCGGCCCTACCGCGACAAGACCCTGGCGACGAGCAACGCCACGACCGACGCCGCCGGCCCCGGCGCGGACACGATGATCGCGGGCGGCAACGTCGCGGCGACGCTCGCCTACGGCGACATCACGCAGGGCGGCGTCGGGACGGTCACCTCGGTGTGCGGCCAGCGCGTCGTCGCTTTCGGTCACCCGCTCGCCTTCTTCGGCACGACGACGCTCGGTCTGCACCCCGCCTCCGCGGTCTACGTCCAGGAGGACTCGGTCGGCCCGCCGTTCAAGGTGGCCAACTTCGGTCCCCGCGTCGGCACCATCACCGACGACCACCTCAGCGGCATCACGGGCACGTTCGACGCGATCACGCCGACCACCTCCGTCACCTCGACCCTGGTGCACGGCGCCCGCAGCCGGGTCGGACGCACAGACGTCGCGGCGCCGATCGCCACCGCGGACACCACCGCGATCCAGATCCTCGCCAACCACGACCGGCTCCTGGACGGGCTCACGAAGGGCTCCGAGCTCCAGAGCTGGACGATCGCCGGCGCCCGTCCCGACGGCACGCCGTTCACGCTGGTGCGCACGGACCGCTACGCCAGCAGCGACCTGGCGTTCGAGGTGCCCTTCGACGTTGCCGACGCGGTCTACATGCTCGGCACCTTCGAAGGCGTCCGGATCGACTCGGTGACGGTCAACGGCACGGTCGTGAAGGACGCACGGACCTGGAGCCTGGCCAAGCTGCGCGCCAAGTCCGGCGGCGAGTGGAAGACGATCAAGTCCGGCGGTCGCATCGACGCCAAGGCGGGCAAGCTGCTGAGGCTCCGAGCCGTGCTCACCTCGCCGCTCGGCGAGCGGGCGGTGCGCGTGAAGGTCAAGGTGCCCGGTCGCGCGCAGGGCGGCGGCTTCCTGGCGGTGACCGGCGGAGCCGACTACTTCGGTGCGGTCGACTTCTCCGAGGAGGGCGGGGGCTTCGAGTCGTTCTCGTCGGTGGACGACTACCTCGTGAGCCAGCGCGCGACCGTGCGCAACGACGCCGTCGCCGTCGACCTCTTCGTCGAGGGACGACGCTCGACCAAGATGCGCCAGGGCGTCTCCGCTGCGCAGGACCGCGTCGTCAGCGGCTACAAGGAGTACCGCGTCCGCATCCGCTGACGCGGTGGTGGAGATCACCCTGCCGTCGATGCGGTACGGAATAAATTGTCGCTCTAAGATGTAATAGTCGTAGCAGACATTGATTCCTTACACATCGAAACGGTCCCAGAGGGGACGAAAGGGTGATCTCCACCATGAACGCGCAGCTGCACTTGGCCCTCGGACTCATCGAGGGACGCGCTTGGAGCGACCAGGACCAGGCGATCCTGCGCGACCTCGAGCTGGCCCGCGAGAGCGCGCGCCAGCGCCGGCGCGGTGGTCGCCGCACCCGCTGAGCCGAGACACCTAAGGTGGCGGGCATGAGCACGCCACCGAGCACGCCCGACGAGACGACGCTGCGCTTCATCGAGCTGACGAAGATCGGGGAGGGCAGGTTCAAGGCGACCAACCGTCGTGGGGGAGTGCTGCCGATCGGCTCGGGTGACGATCCCGACTTCTCACCCGTCGAGCTGCTGCTCGCCGCTCTGGCCGGCTGCAGCGCCATCGACGTCGACCTGATCACCGGCAAGCGGGTCGCCGCGACGTCCTTCGACGTGCGTGCGGAGGGTCACAAGATCCGCGACGACGAGGGCACCCGGATGGTCGACCTGCGCGTCACCGTCGACATCGACTGGCCTGAAGGCGCCGACTGCGACCGGGCCCGCTCGATGCTCCCTGGTGCGCTTCGTCAGGTCCGCGACCGCATCTGCACGGTCACGCGGACGGTCCAGGTGGCGACGCCGGTGACCTACGACGGCACCGACGGCACCGACGGCGCCGACGGCTGACCGTCAGCCGATCGTCACCTTCTCGATGTCGACCTGCTCGGCTGGGGGCCCGTCGGGCGCACCATCGGCCGCACCCTTCGCCGCGATGCCCTGCACGACCTTCAGCCCGGCTGCACCGACGTGGCCGAACACGGCGTAGTTGGGGTCGAGCTGCGTGTCGTCGTACACGATGAAGAACTGGCTGCCGTTCGTGTCAGGGCCGGCGTTGGCCATGGCGAGCGTGCCGGCGGGGTACGTCTCGTCGCCGGTCAGCTCGTCGGCGAACTTGTAGCCGGGACCGCCCATCCCCGTGGCCGTGGGATCTCCGCACTGGAGCACGAAGATCCCCTGGGTGGTGATGCGGTGGCACTGCGTGCCGTCGAAGTAGCCCTGCTCTGCCAGGGAGACGAAGCTGTTGACCGTGCACGGCGTCGCCTCGCGGTCGAGGGTCAGGTCGATGTCGCCTGCGTTCGTCGTCATCACCGCGGCGACGTCGCCCGTGTCGGGTGCCTCCTCGCTGGGCGCGTCGATGCCCTCGGGAGCCTTGCTGCCGTCCTCCGGGTAGGCGCAGGTCGTCATGGACTGCGGCTCGGCGCCCACGGCCTCAGGATCCGTTGCTGCGTCGTCCTCTCCGGAGCACCCGACCAGCAGGCCGACGCAAAGCAGAGCGGCCGCCGCAGCGACGACGGGGCGACGGACGCGAGGCAGTGGCACGAGCATGCGCCGATGGTAGGCGAGGGCCGGGGGAGCGGGGTGAGAACCGCCGCCGCGGTCCTCTGTCCTGCTCCGTGGCCGCGCAGTCCTGGCGCGCCCCGACTGCGGCAGGATCAAGCACGTGGGCGAGCACACCACCCGTTACACGCACGGGCACGAGCAACCGACGCTCGCGTCGCACGCCACCCGGACCGCGGCCAGCTCGGCGGCGTACCTCCTGCCCCTGCTGTCCCCTGGCATGCAGGTGCTCGACGTCGGGTGCGGACCGGGCACCATCACCCTCGACCTGGCCGCCCTCGTGGCGCCCGGACGGGTGATCGGCATCGACAGGGTCGAGGCGCCGCTGGTGGCGGCCAGGGCCGCAGCGGCCCAGCGGGGGGACACCGTGACGGAGTTCCGCACGGGGGACGTGCTGGCACTGCCCTACGACGACGACTCCTTCGACGTCGTGCACGCCCATCAGGTGCTTCAACACCTGCGCGACCCTGTCGCCGCCCTCCGCGAGATGGCTCGCGTGTGCCGACCCGGCGGATGGGTCGCCGCACGTGACGCGGACTACGCCGCGATGAGCTGGCACCCCGAGCTGCCCGGTCTCGAAGACTGGCGCCGGGTCTATCGCGCCGCCGCGCTGGCGAACGGCGCGCAGCCGGACGCCGCCCGCCACCTGCGCGCGTGGGCGGCCGCGGCCGGGCTCGACGACGCCCGTCTGTCCGCCAGCGTCTGGACCTACGCCGACGACGACGCCTGCCGGTGGTGGGGGAGCAGCCAGGCCGACCGCGTGTCCGGGGACGTGTTCGCGTCTCAGGCTGCCGAGCAGGGACTCGACGCTGCCGACGTGGAGCGGCTCGCCGACGCGTGGCTGACCTGGGGAACCGCGCCGGACGCGTGGTTCACCATCGTGCACGGCGAGCTCCTCGCCAGGCCCTGACCGTTCGGGTGACTCGCCCCTCTCATGCATTTCGGGCATGCATTTCGGGTCATGCATTTCGGGTCATGCATTTCGGGTCATGCATTTCGGGCGGGGGAGCGGGCCCGGATAGCCTGTCGCGCATGCGGATCCTCGTCACGGGCGGCGCCGGCTTCATCGGCAGCAACTTCGTCCACCAGACCCTCGCCACGCGCCCTGACACCGATGTCACCGTCCTCGACGCGCTGACCTACGCCGGGTCGACGGCGTCGCTCGCCGGCGTCGAGGACCGCATCCGGTTCGTCGAGGGAGACGTGGCCGACACCGACCTCGTCGAGAAGCTCGTCGGGGAGGCTGACGCCGTCGTCCACTTCGCAGCCGAGTCCCACAACGACAACTCCCTCGCCGATCCGTCGCCGTTCATCCGCACCAACCTCATCGGCACCTTCGCGCTGCTCGAAGCGGCCAGACACCACGACGTGCGCTACCACCACGTGTCCACCGACGAGGTCTACGGCGACCTCGACCTCGACGACCCCAAGCGGTTCACCGAGGACACGCCCTACGCGCCGAGCTCGCCGTACTCCGCCAGCAAGGCCGGCTCCGACCACCTGGTCCGCGCCTGGGTGCGGTCCTTCGGACTGCGGGCCACCCTGTCCAACTGCTCCAACAACTACGGGCCGCGGCAGCACGTCGAGAAGTTCATCCCGCGCCAGATCACCAACGTCATCGACGGCATCCGGCCAAAGCTGTACGGCGACGGGCTCAACGTGCGCGACTGGATCCACGTCGACGACCACAACAGTGCGGTCTGGACCATCCTCGACAAGGGACGGTCGGGGGAGACCTACCTCATCGGCGCCGACGGCGAGGTCAACAACCGCGACGTGATCCGGATGATCCTCGAGCTGATGGGTCAGGATCCCGATGCCTACGACCACGTCACCGACCGGGCCGGCCACGACCGCCGCTACGCCATCGAGTCCGGCAAGCTGCGCACAGAGCTGGGCTGGACACCGGCGTACGAGAGCTTCCGCGACGGACTGGTCGCGACGATCGACTGGTACCGCGAGAACGAGTCCTGGTGGCGCCCCGTCAAGGAGGCCACCGAGGCGAAGTACGCGCTGACCCAGCGGGTCGTCTCACCCTGAATCCGAAGTGGTACATCTTGGGATGACCACCCAGATCGCGGTGCGCCTGCCGGATGAGCTCGTCGCTTCCTCGACAGCCTCGTCGCTGCGGGGGCAGGGGAGCCGGCGTGACCCATGCGCGTCAGGTGAGCCACGAGGCGTAGAAGATGCCGAGCCCAGCGGCAACACCGATCCCGGCGACGATCCAGAAGCGGATCACCACGGTCACCTCGTCCCATCCCAGGTGCTCGAAGTGGTGGTGGATCGGAGCGATGCGGAAGATGCGACGACCCGTGCCCGTGAGTCGCCGGGTGATCTTGAAGTACGTCATCTGCAGCAGCACGGAGGCTGTCTCGAGCACGAAGAGGCCCGCGATGATCGCCATCAACAGCTCGGTGCGCGACATGATGGCCAGCCCTGCCACGGCGCCACCGATCGCCAGGGAGCCCACGTCGCCCATGATGATCTGGGCCGGTTTCGTGTTCCACCAGAGGAAGCCGACGCACGCGGCGGTGATCGCGGCCGCGTAGACCGCGAGATCGAGCGGGTCGCGCACGTCGTAGCACTGTGACTGGACCACGCCGGGCCGCGAGGAGTCACACAGCTGGTTGTTCTGCCAGATGCTGACCATCACGTAGGCGCCGATGATCAGCGCCGACGCGCCCGCGAGCAGCCCGTCGGCGCCATCGGTCAGGTTGGCGCCGTTGGAGGTCGCGGTGACGATGAACCAGATCACGAGCAGGACCACGACCAGGGGCAGCTTGATGCCCCAGTCGTGAGTCGTGGAGATGTACTGCGACGCCGGCCTCACACCACGCTCGTCGGCGAAGAACTGCGTGGCCAGCACTCCGAAGGTGAGCGCGACGACCGTCTGACCGGCCATCTTCGCCCGGCTGCTGAGACCCTGGTTGTTCTGCGTGTAGACCTTGATGAAGTCGTCGAGGAACCCCACGGCACCGCAGCCGAAGAACAGCAGCATCAACAGCCAGGCGCTGGCACTCGGCAGCCCGCCGCTCACGAGCGTCGCCACCAGGTACGCCGCAGTGGAGCTCAGCAGGATGACGAGTCCACCCATGGTGGGCGTCCCGCGCTTGACGTGGTGGGTCGTCGGTCCGTCGTCCCTGATCGGCTGGCCGAAACCGTGCCGGCTGAACCAGGCGATCGCGAAGCGGGTCCCGGCCAGCGAGCACAGGACGGCAAGGCCGCCGCTCAGCAACAACGCCCGCATCGAAGTCGAGCTCCTCTCGGCCACCCGGATGGTCGGTCCCGTCGAGACGAGAGGGGAGTCTTGTCGGGAGAATTGTGCGCGACGAGGGGTGACGATGAGCTCAGGGCGCGCCGAGAAGGAGCAGAACCCCGATCCATCCTAAGTGACATAATGTAAGTTATCGGCGGTCTACGCTTCTCCTGATCTGCCTAGGAGCTCCGCGAACCCTCAGCAGGGCCGAAGAACACCAGAACCGTCAGGTCCTCGGTGATGTCGTGGAACCGGTGCACCTCGTGCGCGGCGACGAAGAACACGGAGCCGGCGGAGACGTCGATGGTCTCGCCGGAGCTGGTGAACTTCGCCCGGCCGCCCGTGACGACGTACACCTCGTCCTCGGTGTGCGGATCCTGGGTGTCCTCGCAGCCCGCGCGCAGCGAGTAGGTGCCGAGGCTGAGGTCCGGGACCTTCAGGTGCTCGACGTAGCCCGTGCCCGACTCGTCCAGCGGTCCGAACCGCCCTGCGTCGCCGAAGATCTCCACGCGCGAGAGGCTAGTCCTCGTGAGCACCATCCGACACGTGCTGCTGGACGCCGACGGCGTCCTCCAGGACCTGCCCGGCGGTTGGTACGCCGCCATGGAGCCGTATCTCGGCGAGCGTGCCCGCGAGTTCCTGCACCAGTCCTGGGAGGACGAGCTGCCGATGCTCGCGGGCGAGGGCGAGTTCCTCCCCCTGCTCGAGGGGCACCTTCGCGAGTTCGGGGTCCACTCCCCTGTCGAACAGGTGTTCGCTGACGTGTGGTGCCGCATCGACCGGATCGCAGAATCCTTCACCGTCGTGGACGACCTGCGCCGGGCCGGGTACGGCGTGCACCTCGCGACCAACCAGGAGCGCAACCGGGCGGCGCACATGCGTCACGTCCTCGGCTACGACGACCTCTTCGACGTCAGCTGCTACTCCTATGACCTGGGCGTCGCGAAGCCCGACCCGGCGTTCTTCCGGGAGGCCGCGCGGCGCATCGACGCCAACCCGGCCGAGATCCTCTTCGTCGACGACAACGCGAACAACGTCGACGGCGCCCGGACCGCCGGGCTCGCCGCCGTGCACTGGGACTTCACCCAGGGCCACACCGTGCTGCTGGGGCTCATGGAGGCGCACGGCGTCCGCACCGGGTCGGTCGGCCGACCGCCTTCTTCACCAGCGCCTCGGGGCTCGCTGCGGTCGACATGACGCTGTCCGTCGTGTGAGTGCCGGAGCCTCAGCCGTAGTGTCTGGTCAAGACCCGACGTACTCCTTGAGGTGCTTTCCCGTCAGCGTCTTGGCCTGTTTCACCAGCTCGGCAGGCGTTCCCTCGAAGACCACGCGTCCGCCGTCGTGGCCGGCACCCGGGCCGAGGTCGATGATCCAGTCGGCATGCGCCATCACGGCCTGGTGGTGCTCGATGACGATCACGGACTTGCCTGACTCCACCAGCCGGTCGAGCAGGCCGAGGAGGTTCTGGACGTCGGCGAGGTGCAGGCCGGTGGTCGGCTCGTCGAGGATGTAGACGTCGCCCTTCTCCGCCATCTGGGTCGCGAGCTTGAGGCGTTGTCGCTCGCCGCCCGAGAGCGTCGTGAGCGGCTGGCCGAGGCTGAGGTAGCCCAGGCCCACGTCGCGCAGCCGGTCGAGGACCTTGTGGGCTGCCGGCGTCTTCGCCGCCCCCTCGCCGAAGAACTCCTCGGCCTCGGTGACCGACATGGCGAGCACCTCGGCGATGTTCTTGCCACCCAGGGTGTACTCCAGGACCGCCGCCTGGAAGCGACGCCCCTCGCACTCCTCGCACGGCGACTCGACGGTCGCCATCACGCCCAGCTCGGTGAAGATGACGCCGGCGCCGTTGCAGGTCTGACAGGCGCCCTCGGAGTTGGAGCTGAACAGCGCGGGCTTCACGCCGTTCTCCTTGGCGAAGGCCTTGCGGATCGGCTCCAGCAGGCCGGTGTACGTCGCGGGGTTGCTCCGCCGCGATCCCTTGATCGCCCCCTGGTCGACCACGACCACCCCGTCGCGCCCGGCCACCGACCCGTGGATCAGCGAGCTCTTGCCCGACCCGGCGACACCCGTGATGACGCAGAGGACGCCGAGCGGCACGTCCACGTCGACCTTCTGCAGGTTGTGCAGGGAGGCGCCCCGCACCTCGATCGCCCCGGACGACTCACGGACCGAGCCCTTGAGCCGGGCCCGGTCGTCGAGATGCCGTCCGGTCACGGTGTCGCTCCCCCGCAGCCCGTCGACGTCGCCCTCGAAGCAGATCGTGCCGCCGCCCGTGCCGGCACCCGGCCCGAGGTCGACGACGTGGTCGGCGATCGCGATGGTCTCCGGCTTGTGCTCGACCACGAGCACCGTGTTGCCCTTGTCGCGCAGCTGGAGCAGCAGGTTGTTCATCCGCTCGATGTCGTGCGGGTGCAACCCGATCGTCGGCTCGTCGAAGACGTAGGTGACATCGGTCAGCGACGACCCCAGGTGCCGGATCATCTTGGTGCGCTGGGCCTCTCCCCCGCTCAGCGTGCCGGCCGGCCGGTCGAGCGAGAGGTAGCCGAGCCCGATCTCCGAGAACGAGTCGAGCAGGTGCTGCAGGCCCTTGAGCAGCGGAGCGACGGACGGCTCCTTCAGCTCACGCACCCACTCGGCGAGGTCGCTGATCTGCATGGTGCAGACCTCGGCGATGTTCTTGCCCTTGATCTTCGAGGACAGCACCTCCCGCGTGAGCCGGGTGCCGTCGCACTCCGGGCACCGCTGGAAGGTCACGGCGCGGTCGACGAAGCGGCGTACGTGCGGCTGCATCGCCTCGGGGTCCTTCGACAGCATCGACTTCTGGATCTGCGGGATGATCCCGTTGAAGGTGAGGTTGACGCCCTCGACCTTGATCTTGGTCGGCTCGGCGTAGAGCATCGTCTCGATCTGCTTCTTGGTGAAGGCCTTGATCGGCTTGTCCATCGGGAGGCCCATGCCCTCGAAGAGCCGGCCGTACCACCCGTCCATCGAGTAGCCCGGGATCGTCAGCGCGCCGTCCTTCAGAGACTTGTCCTCGTCATAGAGCGCGGTGAGGTCGATGTCGCTGACGTTGCCCATGCCCTCGCAGCGCGGGCACATGCCGCCGAGGTAGACCGCCTGCTGCACCACGGCCTTCTCGACGCGGCCACCGGCCTTCTCGGTCGACATCACCCCGCTGGCCTTGCGGGTCGGCACGTTGAAGGAGTACGCCGTCGGCGGGCCGACGTAGGGCGCCCCGATGCGGCTGAACAGGATGCGCAGCATCGCGTTGGCATCGGTGGCGGTCCCGACCGTGGAGCGCGGATTGGCCCCCATCCGCTCCTGGTCGACGATGATCGCCGTGGTCAGACCGTCGAGGTAGTCGACCTCGGGACGCGCCAGCGTCGGCATGAAGCCCTGGACGAAGGCGCTGTAGGTCTCGTTGATCATCCGCTGCGACTCGGCGGCGATGGTGGCGAAGACGAGCGAGCTCTTGCCCGAGCCCGAGACGCCTGTGAACACGGTCAGCCGACGCTTGGGCAGCTCGACGCTGACGTCCTTCAGGTTGTTCTCCCGGGCGCCCTGCACCCGGATCAGGTCGTGCTGGTCGGCGGCGTGGGTGCTGTTGACAGGCATGCTCGTGGGGTCCCCCTTGGATTGTCGGCCGGCGCTGGAATCCAAGCAGACCAGTCGGACAGTCGAAACTCAGCGGCCCTGGATGCGCAGCATGTTGCCGCTCGGGTCGCGGAAGGCGCAGTCGCGCACGCCGTACGGCTGGTCGGTCGGCTCCTGAACGACCTCGGCGCCGCTCGCCTCGAGCCTGGCGAAGGTCTCGTCGACGTCGTCGGTGGCGAGGTTGACGCCGAAGTAGCTGCCCTTGGCCATCAGCTCGAGCAGCATCCGCCCCTCTTCCTCGGTGATCCCCGGCGCCGCCGTCGGCGGGTGCAGCACGATCGACGTGTCCGGCTGGCCCTGAGGGCCGACGGTGATCCACCGCATCCCGTCGTAACCGACGTCCATGCGGACCTCGAAGCCGAGGGTGTCCCGGTAGAACGTCAGCGACGCCTCCGGGTCGGTGTGCGGCAGGAAGCTGTGGTGGATGCTGAGGTCGGTGTTGGAGGTCATGCCGATCACGCTAGGTGCGCGACCGCGGCGGGCGCTTCTTCGTTCCTGACCGATTCGCCCGGCTTCCCGACCGGTCGCGAGCGGACGGGCTTGGTCACCTGCTTCGCCACGCAGGCCGGGATGCCGAAGGTCGCCCCGGCCTCCTCGTCCTTGTAGGCGCTCGGGGGCATGCCGACGAGCTCGGTGAACCTGGTGCTGAAGGTCCCGAGCGACTGGAAGCCCACCGCGAAGCACACGTCGGTCACGCTCAGGTCGCCGATGCGCAGCAGCGCCATGGCGCGCTCGATGCGGCGGGTCATGAGGTAGGAGTACGGCGCCTCCCCGTACGCCGCCTTGAACTGCCGGCTCAGGTGCCCCGACGACATGTGCACACCACGGGCGAGCGCATCGACGTCGAGCGGCTGCGCGTACTCGCGATCGATGCGGTCCTTCACCCTCCGCATCACGGCGAGCTCGGCCATCCGCGCGTCGGTCACCCTCCGATCGTAGACGTCAGAAGGTCGTCGGCAGGCTCAGCTCGGCACTCACCAGCTGGGCGAAGGGCAGGCGCTCCTCCGGCGCGGCGTACACCGACTCACGGTGCCGCTCGTAGAGCCGGTCGTCGGCGTACCTCGGGAAGACGTGCACGTGCAGGTGCCACACGTCCTGCCCGCCGGCCGGCTCGTTGTGCTGCCGGATCGAGGTGCCGTCGCAGCCGTACGCCGCCCGCACGGCCCCCGCCACCAGCTTGGTGAGGTCCCAGACGGCGTGCCCGTCCGCCTCGGGAAGGTCGTACAGGTTCTCGACGTGCCGGCGCGGGACGACCAGCAGCGCCCCAGGATTGGCCGGCCACCACCGCGGCGACACCCGAGCGAACGCGAGCTCCGTCACCGCGACGACGTCGTCCGGCCGGTTGCGCTCGTTGTACCGACCCGCTTGCAGCGCACAGAACGGGCAGTCGTACCCGGCGGGTTCGTGGGACGTCACCGCCTCAGTATCCGCCGCGCTCGTCTGACGCAGGACTTGCGGTTTGGTCACCAACCGCAGATCTTGCGGTCGGAAACCTGCGGTTGGTGACCAAACCGCAAGTCCGCGACCTGACTACCCGGCTGGCCGACCGGCTGAGAACCGGCTACTTCAAGTAGAGCTCGAAGCTCCGGCGACCCAGGTCGAAGTAGCGCTGCGTCATCTGGTCGGGTTGCGGATCGGCGGAAGCGGGGAGGAGGCGGACCTCGACGACGTAGTGCTTGCCCTTGCCGAGGTTCAGCGAGGGCCCCTTGAGGTTGGCTCGGAACTCGTCCTCGGTCGCGTCGTACGTCGCCAGGTCGTTCTTGTAGCTCCAGTACTGTGCGCCGACCTCACGCCAACGCACCTGCACGCGCTTGTCCCGGACGAGCTGAGCAGCCGCCATGTCGGACAGCCGCGCATCGTCCCACTCCAGCGCCCCGACTGCGAGGGGCGTGTTCGCGCTGGGGCTCCTCGTCGTCGTGCCGGTGTTGTTCACCGGGTTGTCGAAGAGCGTCATCGCGTACTGCGCCGCCATCGGCACCCGCATCAGGTCTGCGCCCTCGGCGGAGACCCGGGCCTCGAACGCGCCGACGGTGTTGCCAGCCGTCATCGGAGGCGCTTCGGCGTACCCGTCGGCGTTCGTGGTCACCGTGACCGTGGTCGCCCCTCCGGCGAAGGTCGCTCTCGCACCCGTGGTTGGGAGGGAGAAGGTGACCGGGACGCCCGAGACCGGCCCTGCGCCCCTCTTGACCACGGTGGCGAACAGCGGCTGCGGGTACGCCGTTCCCGCGCGGGTGGCCAGCCACTCTGGCGTGGAGATCACGAGGCCGTCGAGAACGACGTCGACGACGCGGCTCATCACCAGCTGTCCGGCCAGGTCGTAGAGGTCGGCGCGCACTGTCACCCGACCGGCTGGGGTCGCCCCGTCGACCTGCGCGATCAACCGGCCCTCGGGGTCGGTCATGCCCGTGACGGTCGAGAGGACCTCGCTGCCCCGCAGGACGCTGAAGACGACGGTGCGACCCTCGAGGTTGCGCCCACCTCCGGTCACCTTCGCCGTCACGCCGAGCGGCGGCGTCGCCGCCGGGCTCGTGGTGAGCAGCTCGAGGAATCCCCGCCCGTCGTCGGCGGGGGACACGCCGAAGTAGCCGCCGTCGGCCGTGTCGAGAGCGACCCCACCAGCACCGTTGGCAGCCTGCACGAGGAACCGCATCCCCTCCCAGTCCGTGGGGTCAGTGAGCGTCAGCGTCTTCGTCCACAGGGTCGAGTCGTCCTGGACCTGGTCGAGGTCCAGGGACTGCCAGCGCCCACGGAGCGTGGTCTTGCCGGTCTCCGGGTCCACCACCGGCGCAGAGCCGGTCGTGTACGTGACCCAGGCCTGCTGGACGCCCGCGGCCGGATCCCCAGCGACCCGTGCGGAGAACGTCACCTGGTTGCCCAGGACCGTCGCTCGGACGTCGCTGATGCCAGGGGCCGCAGCGAGCGTCGGGTCGCTGAGTCCCACCTTGGGGACGGAGGCGTTCGTGTAGAAGAGACGCACGTCGAGGTCGCCGTAGGCGCGCTGGATGTTCTTGCGCAGCTCGAGCGTGGAGTCGGGATCGTTCACGTACTGGCCCGGCGTCAGGATCAGCGACGTACGTCCCGATTCGCCGAGCGCTCCGAAGTAGTTGGCGGCGAGCAGCTTCTGCGGGAAGAAGCTCGGCGACTCGAAGGTCGTGTTGGCCGACGCTCCCTCGATGGCGGGTGCGCCGGTGAGGGGCAGGATGCCGCGGCTGTCCACGTAGGAACCGCCCCGGAAGCCGACACCGCGCAGGATGAGGTTGCCGTGGCTGACGTTCTCCACCTGCTTGGGCAGGGCGGGGGCGCCTGGTTGCACGGTGACGCCGCCGCTAGGCCCCTCGAGCCAGGTGTGCTGGGCGGGCAGGCCGTACGTCGTCGCAGCCGCACCGCTGGTCTTGGTGCGCTCGGTCGTCGGCGTCGGGTAGTTCTGGTCGTCGACCTGGAGCGTCAGACCGGCACCAGGGCCCGTCGTGGCGGCCTCCGGGGTGACCGTGGAGGCCGAACCCTGGGGGTTCTGGCGTCCGGCGTCGGTGAAGTCGACCCCCGTCATCGGCAGGCCGTAGAGCGTCGCCTGCAGCACAGCCTTCTGGTCGATGCCCTGCAGGACGCTCAGGCTGGACAGGTAGTCCTGCTTGGCCAGCGTCAGCGCGCTGCCGACCGCCACCGCCGGGGCGTCGACCGCGGGAGTGGTCGGGGACTCGCGCAGCCGCTGCACGATCCCGAGGTAGAGCCGCTCGCTGTACTCGAGGAAGTCGCTGTCGCCGTACTGGTAGCCGGTGCCACCGATGAGCACAGCCTTTTCCCGCGCGAACGCCTGCGTCCAGTCGAAGGTGTTGGTGCCCTGTGGGGCGGCTCCGTCGACGAAGTTGTAGCCGGAGTGGCAGCCGGCACTGAGCACGAGCGTGTCGGTGAAGTGACCGTCGACGGCAGAGTCCAGCTCCCCAGCCTCCAGGGCGGTGGCGAAGTCGGCCGCCAGGGTGTCGTTGGCCGAGAAGTGCCCCGCGAGGTAGACGAGGTCGTGTCGCTGCCCGCCGATGAGCGCGTCGTAGAGGTCGTCCGCCTTCCAGGACTGGTCGTGCGGGGTGCCCGCGGCTGCGATCAGCTCGTCGTGACGCCCACCCGGCATCGCGCCGGCGAACTCGGCGTTGACTCCCTTGGCGGCGTCCTCCAGGAAGTCGTAGCCCGTCACGAGCGAGGACCGGCTCGCGATCGGAGCCCCCCGCAGGTCGTCGAGGTAGTGCCGCACCGTCGCGATGATCTCGTCCGGCGTCTTCACCAGCCGCCCGACAGCCAGGTCCTGCACCGGCACCGTGGCCCCGCCGATGGTCACCTCGGATCGAGCGCCGTAGGCATCTTGGCTGAGCACCTGGTCGTTGCGCAGGCTCGCCTTCGCCGCCGAGTCGTCCAGCAAGGTGATCTCGTCGGCGAACTGGCTCTCCTGCCCCAGGCCCGAGGTGTCGGGGTAGCGGAAGAAGGGGACGACGTCGTCACCGCCGGCGATCACGACGTACTTGCTCGCCGGGTTGCGGTAGGAGTCGATGATCGCCTTGGCCTCGCGGGCGACGAGGTTCATCGCGTAGGGGCAGCGCGAGCGGACCCGTGCCTGGTCCTGGAGGTCAAGGATCCGTTGGGAGTCGCTGAGGTCGACGACCGTCCCGGCCGTGGCTGCGGCGAGCTCACCCAGTGTGTCCAGGAACGTCTGCCGACCAGCAGACCCGGCTGGCAACCCGAGACGCGCGGTGTCGGTGACGATCACGGTGCTGAAGCCGTTGCCGGTCGCGCCCAGGCTCGGTGACGCGTGATAGTCCAGGAGGTCCTTGCACGCCTCGCCGCCCGTGACGGTGTAGGTCAGCTGGAACGCGTTGTCAGTGTCGAAGGCCTGGTCGTCGTGACCCTGCACTCGGACGTAGAAGAAGCCGTCGGTGTTGCCGGTCGCGGCCGACAGGGCCTCCGCACGGTGGTCGGTGTTGGCCGAGACGGCCAGGAGCGACTGGCTCTGCGCCCCCACGAAGGCGTCGCGGAACTCAGGGTCGACCTGGAAGTCGGCGGAGTAGACGCCGGGCGCGTAGATGCGTGGCGCGTAGATCCGCGGCGCATAGATCCGTGGTGCGTAGATCCGTGGTGCGTAGATCCGCGGCGCATAGATCCGCGGCGCATAGATGCGGGGTGCGAACGTCGTCGACGGCAAGGCCGTCGGAATGGTGGCAGCCTTCGCCACCTCCGACGGGAATGCCGGGACCGGGTTGGCGTCGCCCGGCGCACCCGCGGCGGCAGCACCGGCCAGCTGGGTGAGGTCGGAGCCCTTGGTGAGCCGGTCGAACGTCGTCGCGATGTCGCCGTAGAGCGCCAGGTCGTAGTCGCGGGAGAGGTCGGGCCAGTTGCCGAGCTGGTCCCGCTCCCCCGCACCGGACAGGTTCACCGTGACCTGCTGACCAGGCACCACCGGGATCTTGAACCAGCGGGCCTCCCCCGCTTCCTCGATCCGTCGGAACTGGTCGCCGGCCGGCAGCGCCTCGGCACCCAGCCACTGGCGGTTGTCCTGGCCGATGGTGCCGTCGAGGTAGGGCTTGGTGCTCAGCGTGAACGTTCCGTTGATGAAGTTGTTGTAGTCGCCGTTGCCGCCTGTGAGGCGGAAGCCGTACGTGTCGCTGGGACCCACCCACGCATCCGGGAAGGTGGCGACGCCGCCGTAGAGGAATCCGTTGGACGGTGTGGTGCAGCAGCTCGTCAGCGGCGGGTTCAGGATCGTGGCCCGTACCGCACCGTTCACGATCAGGTCGAGCTGCACGCGGACCTGGAACCAGGCGTGCAGCCCCTGCCAAGTCCACGGAACCTTGATGTCGCCGGTGGCACTCGATGTGGTGGCCGTGGTGGTGAAGTCCCAGCTGGCGCTCGCGCCGAGCCCGTCGCCGTTGTACGTCATGGCGGCCGCGGATGTCGTGCCGTCCGACAGAGTGCGGGTGAGGGGGGGCTCGCCGGGTCCGACGACGGCCCATCCGGCGTCGACGGGTCCCGCGGACGCTGGCGCGGTGCCGACGACCGTGACGAGACCAGAGAGCACGGCCAACGAGGCGAGCACCGCGAGCGCAGCGACTCGCGATCGTCGTCCCACGTGGCGCAGAGACGTGTGGACAGGCGTCGGCACTTTGTTCTTTGCCCCCCAAAGCCGTCCCCCCCGGCCCCGGTGCGGAGCCGATCCCCTGGGGAGCGACGGAGTCAGCCTACGGTCATCAGCCCGGACTGGCGATCCAACTTCAGGACAAATCGTCAGGTCGGGACCCGAGATCCGGAGGGTCGTCAGGCCGACACGAGCGAGCCGACCCTCTCGAGAGTGACCTCGAGGGTCGCTGCTGCTCCCTCGACCTGGGCCCGGTCCAGGTCGCCGCGCGGGGTGCGCCGTCGTGCCGGGGCCACGGCCGCCGCCAGGGCCTGCTCGGTCGGCAGGAACCTCGGAGCGCCGATCTCAGCCCGCAGCGTCTCGGCGGCCGAGAGCAGACCCACCGCGTCCGTGTCGGTCTCCTCTCCGCGCGCCAGGAGCCACACGGCGACGTCCTCCAACAAGTGGGCGAGCGACCAGAGGTCGTCACGCTCGACGTACGCGTCCAGAGCCCGCTGGAAGTGCAGTCGCGCGGAGGCGAGGTCGCCGACGTCGCGGGTCGCGTTGCCGAGGTTGTGGTGCCCGACGGCCACGATCCACGGGTCGCCGACCTCCTCGGCCAGCACCTGCGCCTCCTCGAACCGCTCACGTGCCAGGTCGGGATCACCCCGGACCGTGGCCAGCATGCCCATGTTCGTGAGAGACACGCTGACCGCGCGTCGGTCACCGAGCGCGCGACGTCGCGCCAAGCCGTCCTGGCCGAGGCGCTCGGCGTTGACGAGGTCGCCCTCGTCCTCCGCGACGAGCGCCAGGTTGGTGAGCAGGGCCGCCACGCCGGCCTCGTCACCCAGCGCCTCGCGGATCCGCAGGCTCGCCTCGTACGACGCCCGCGCGCGACCGACGTGGCCCTGCTGGGACGCGAGGGTCCCCCGCAGGTGGAGGACGCGCGCCTCGCCGGGTCGGTCACCCACCGCGACGAACGCCGCTTCGGCCTCGCTCAGCTCCGACTCCGCCTCGGCATAACGTCCCTGCTTGCGGTCGAGCTCGGCGCGGGCGGTGCGGGCGTGCGCGACGCGGGCCACGTCGCCCAGCGCCTCGGCTGCCTCACGCGCCTGGGCGACCGCGGCTTCGGCCGCAGCCCAGTCACCCCCGATCTCCAGCGACTCGGCCAGGTGGAGCAGGACCTCCGCACGCTCGTCCGCCTCCACCAGTGGGAGCACCTGTCGCAGGTAGGCCACGGCCGCCTCGTTGGCGTACGCCGCCCGCGCGGCGTCGGCCGCGGCTGTCAGGTAGTGACGCTTCTTGGGCACGTCGTCGCTCTGGCCGTAGTGGTAGGCGAGCAGGTCGAGGTGCCGCCGGGGCCCGTCGGCTTCACCCTCGAGTGCCGTCCCCACGCCGCCGTGCAACGTGGCCCGCAAGCTGAAGGGCAGCGAGTCGTAGGCGACGTCGCGGGTCACCGCGTGACCGAAGGCGAACGCGCGCTCCTCCGGGTCCTCGAGCTCGATGAGGCGGGTGCCGGCGAGCGAGACCAGCTGCTCGTGGACCTGGTCCGGGCCCCCCAGGTCGGGGTACGCGGACGCCACCAGGGGCGACCGGAAGGCGCGGCCGACGACACTGGCCACCTTGACCGCACGACGCGGGCCCTCGGGCTGCGCGTCGATGCGGCTCAGCACCAGGCTGTGCAGGCTCGCGGGCAGCTCCAGCGCGTCAGCGGCCGAGCCCTCCGTGCGCTGGTCGTGTGCGACGACGTAGTCGACGAGCTGCTCGAGGTAGAACGCGTTGCCCTCGGCGCGGCTCACGACGGTCTCGAGGATCGCCGGCTCAGGATCGCGCCCTGTCAGCAGGCGGTGGCGCTCGACGGCCAGCGCCTGCGATGCCTCGGCACCGAGTGACTCGAGCACCAGGTCCGTGGCGTGCTCCCCGCGGCGCAGCGGAAGCCCGGCGTAGGCGGTCCCGTCCGGGCGGCTCGTCACGAGCAGCAGGACGGGGGCGTTCGCGGCCGCCCTGCCCAGCACCTCGAGCAGGTCGCGGGACAGCGGGTCGAGCCAGTGGGCATCCTCGAGCACGAGGGTGAGCGGCTCACGGCCTGCACGCGCCACCAGCAGCCGGCGCAAGAGGTCCTCGAGGGAGGTCTTGCGCAGCTCGCCCTCGAACGACGCCGTCAGGTCGCTGTCGGGGAGCACGACGCCGAGGACGGGGCCGAGCAGCGGAGCTCTCGCGCGCAGGGCCGGCTCCAGGTCGGCCACCGCGTCGACCACGGCGTCGGCGTCGGTCCCGTCCGGGTCGAGGCCGAGGAGGTCGAACCAGATGTCGCGCCACGCGACGTACGTCGCCTGGGTCGCGGTCCGCGCGGCCTCGCCAGTCGCGACCAGGCCGCCATCGCGGAGGACCTCTGCGACGAGCTCCCCCACCAGGCGGGACTTTCCGGTGCCTGCTTCGGCCTGGACGACGACCACCTGCCCGGAGCCCGCCTCGGCCGTGCCCCGGACGTCACGGAGCGCCGCGAGCTCGGTCTCCCGACCGACGAGCACGTTGGCTCGCCGGGTCGCCTGGGGGCGGCGGGTACCCGTGTTCCGGCCCCGGAGGCCGCGCACCGGCAGCGGCAGGGTGCGGCCCTTGAGGCTGAAGTCGGCCATCGGCTCCCAGTCGAACCTCGCGTCGGCCGCGCGGGCGACCTCCTCGTGGACCAGCACGCTGCCCGGAGCGGCCTTCGTCATCAGCCGCGCGGCGAGGTTGACCGCCTCGCCCAAGCAGCAGAACGTACGCCGCTCGGCGTGGCCGTACGTACCCATCCGCAGCCCGCCGGTGGCGATGCCGACCTGGACGTCCTCGACGCGTACCTCCTCGCCGATCTCGATCAGGCGCAGCGCGGCCTCGCAGGCGCGCGCCGCATCGTCCTCGTGCGCGATCGGTGCCCCGAAGACGCCGTACAGGTAGGCGCCCTTGTCACCGATCGTCAGCTGGAGGACCGAACCCCCGTTGTCGTCGAGAGCCAGCTGGGCGCGGGTCACGAAGTCGTCGAGGATGGCGGGCGCCTCGGGGTCCTCGTCGAAGTCGAGACCGCCGAACCTCACGAAGATCGGCACCGCGGGGCGCAGCTCGGCGAGGAACTCGCCGCGCCCGACCACCATCCGGTCCCAGACCGGTGGCAGCACCCACTGGCGGGCGAGGTCGTCGGGCAGGCGCGGCCACGAGAGCTCTACGTCGGGTGCCGCCGGTGCGTCCGGGAAGGTCCCCACGACGCCGACCGGACCGGCCTCGCCCAGGCGGGTCTCGCGCAGCACCACCTGATCTCCGAGAGCCTCGATCGCGCCGGCGTCCAGGACCACCTCGCCCGGCTTGGACTGCTGCTCGGCGGCAGCCAGCGAGTCCATGAGCGCTCCGGCCAGCACGTCGATCAGCTGCACCTCGGGATCGCCGACGACGAAACGGTGCACCGGCCCGACCGCGACCGCGACCTTGACGCCCAGCGTCACCGCCTCGCCCGAGGGCGTGACGACCACGCCTACCCGGTCCATGACCCGCTGCATCTCCAGCGCGCACGCCGTCGCCAGGCTGCCGTCGTCGCCGTCGACCCAGGCGGTGACCGCGTCGCCACTGAAGTACACGACGTTGCCGCCGTACTGGTGCAGGAGCTCTATCAGTGCCGCGAAGATGCGCCCGATGTTGGCGCTCAGGACCTCGGCACCGCGGCGTCCGCCGAGCTGGCGCACGAGAGCCTCGGTCAGCTTGGTGAAGCCCGAGATGTCCACGAAGACGCCGGCGCCCGACGTCTGCAAGGGCAGCTCCTCGCCGCGCGCCAGGCTGCGTCGCCGGTCCCCCGGGATGTACGCCTGGGGGTTGTCCCCGGGCAGCAGCTGGGTCATCGAGGCCATCCTGGCACGCGGGGCGAAGGTGCCTCACCGTCGTTTGTGGGTGGCGGAACCTAGGGTGCTGCTGTGCCGAAGCAGACCACCGGACCGCTCGTGCTCAGCGCCCGCGACGCGCGGCGGGTGGCGTTCCGTGCGCAGCTCCTGGCCGACGACCGGCCGTCCGACCTGCTCGCGCTGGCCCGGCACCTCACGGTCCTCCAGTACGACGTCACCCGGCACGTCGCGCCCAGCGCCGACCTGGTCGCCTGGAGCAGGCTGGGCAGTGAGTTCCGTCCCGGCGACCTGGAGGACGCCGTCGCCGCAGGGAGCCTCATCGAGCTCGACATGATGTTGCGTCCGGCGGAGGACCTCGCGCTCTTCACCGCCGAGATGGCGGTGTGGCCGGGGCCCGGACCGCTCAAGGACTGGCAGCGCTCACTGCGGGACTGGGTCGAGGCCAACGACCACAGTCGACGAGACATCCTCGACAAGCTCCACGACGAGGGGCCGTTGCCCACCAGCGCCTTCCCCGACACGACAGCCGTGCCCTGGGAGTCGAGCGGGTGGAACAACGACCGCAGCGTGCGCATGCTCGTGAGCCAGATGGTGAGCCGGGGCGAGGTGGCTGCCGCGGGTCGCGACGGCCGTGACCGGTTGTGGGACCTCGCCGAGCGGGTCTACCCCGACGTGCCACCGGTCCCGCTCGACGAGGCGCTCGAGATCCGTGCCCGGCGCCGACTGAGGTCGCTCGGGCTCGCCCGGGCACGGGCGGCCCGGATGCCGGGCGAGCCCAACGACGTCGGTGTGGCCGGGGTCGAGGCCGTCGTCGACGGGGTGCGTGGCAAGTGGCGCGTGGACCCGGCGTACCTCGACGGGCTCGACGATGCGTTCGACCGCCCGTGCGCAGTCCTGCTCTCCCCGTTGGACCGCCTCGTCTTCGATCGCAAGCGCATGGACGAGCTGCTCGACTTCGACTACCAGCTCGAGATGTACAAGCCGAAGGCCAAGCGGCGTTGGGGCTACTGGGCGATGCCGATCGCGCACGGCGACAGGCTGGTCGGGAAGCTGGACGCCAAGGCCGACCGCGACTCCGGTGTCCTCGAGGTCGGGGCGATCCACGAGGACGGCCGCTGGTCCGCAGCGATGCGGGAGGCCGTCGACGAACAGGTCGCCGCGCTCGCAGACTGGCTGGGCCTCGTCGAGGAGCGCGGACCGGTCTAATCCGTCGCGACAAGGGAGTGTCGCTCCGTCCACACTGAGGAGGTGGACCTGAGCACCTTCTACGCCGTCGTCTCCGCCACCTCCTTCACCCTCGTCGGCCTGTGGTGGACCGTCGTCGAGCGGCGGCCCGACTGGCTCGCCGACCTCCAGATGCGTCGCCTCGTCGGCGGCGTCTACATCTCGTTCCTGTTGCCCGGGCTGATGAGCCTCTTCGCACAGGTCGATCCCTCGGAGCCCTTGATCTGGCGGTTCACGTTCGTGATCGCCTCGGCCATCGGCGCCTACAGCACCTTCAAGCTCATCCAGGTCGACCGCACGGTCGACTTCCCCGGCCCGGTGCGGCGGTTCCGCTGGCTCGTCGCCCTCGTCTACGGCCTGATCGCGCTGCTCGGCGTGGTCCCCGAGCTCGCCACCAACGTCGGTCTCACCCCGCCCCAGGCGGCCGCGTTCCTGCTGGTGCTGCTCGTCGTGCTCGCGCACGCGCTCACCTGGGAGTTCATGACCGAGAACCGGCCGACCCACCGCGAGACACCCCGCGACTGACGCGCGACTGAGCGCGCGCGAAATCTGTGGTCCTGCAGATGAATCACCGGCGTCGTTCCGGTCTCCTCCCTATCGCGAGACCTTCCGGCCGGACCCGACCGCGACCACCAGAGAGGAGCACCGTCATGTGGGACATCGCCATCGCCGGCCCCGGCGCCCGAGGCACCACCGAGCACCTGACCCACGACCTGCCGTGCACCTCCTGCGGGCACGCGGTCCACACCTTCCTGCCCTGCGGCGACAGGTGCGCCTGCCCGCCGGTCGTGATGCCGGGATCGCTCGCCGCCTGAGCCTGGTCTGGACCAGCCACCACCCCTTCCCCGCTGTCCGCATCACACCTCCCTGCCCGCCGCGTCTAGTAAGCGAAGAGGAAGGAGCACGCCATGTGGGACACCGTCGACAGCGAGCCCGGCCAGGCCAACGAGCCTTGCCTGTCCCACGACCTGCCCTGCCAGGAGTGCGGCCACGCGATGCACACCTACCTCGCCTGTGACGACCTGCGCTGCAGCTGCCGCACGACCGGCATGCCGGGTTCGGTCCAGGTCGCTTGACCGTTTCGCACCACTTGTAGACCTGCGGTTTGGTCACCAACCGCACATCGGGGGCAACGATGTCCGCGGTTGGTGACCAAACCGCAGGTCTTCTATCGTGATCAGGCAGGTCCAACCGAACCCTCTCGCTCCGACACCCCCGTCGCGCGGAGGGTTTCCTTATCTCATATCTGAGATACTGTGGTCGGTATGGCTGACGACTACCAGGGCCGCATCGGGAACCTCATCCGCGACGCGCGCAAGCACCGCGGGATGACCCAACAGCAGCTCGCCGAGACACTGGGCACCAGTCAGAGCGCCATCAACCGCATCGAACGCGGGCACCAGAACCTCTCCCTCCAGATGATCGCGCGCATCGGCGCCGCGCTGGACTCGGAGATCGTCGCCCTCGGCGCCGGACCGACCCACCTCCGGGTCACCGGTCCGACCACGCTCACCGGGTCGATCGAGGTCAAGACGTCCAAGAACGCCGGCGTGGCCCTGCTGTGTGCGTCGCTGCTCAACCGTGGCCGCACCACCCTGCGCAAGGTGGCCCGCATCGAGGAGGTCAACCGGATCCTCGAGGTCCTGGCGAGCCTCGGCGTCCAGACGCGCTGGTTCAACGAGAGCGACCTCGAGATCATCCCGCCCGCCGAGCTCGACCTCGACAACATCGACGAGACCGCGGCCCGGCGTACCCGCTCGATCATCATGTTCCTGGGCCCGCTACTGCACCGCAGCGACCTCTTCGAGCTGCCGTACGCCGGCGGGTGCAACCTAGGCACCCGGACCGTGGAGCCGCACATGGCCGCCCTTCGACCCTTCGGCCTCGAGGTGAAGGCCACCGACGGCAGCTACCACGCGCGGGTGAACCCGCTCGTCGAGCCGCAGCGGCCGATCGTGCTCACAGAGCGTGGCGACACCGTCACCGAGAACGCGCTGATGGCCGCCGCCCTGCACCCGGGCACGACCATCATCCGCAACGCCTCGTCCAACTACATGGTCCAGGACCTCTGCTTCTTCCTGCAGAAGCTCGGGGTCGACATCGAGGGAGTCGGCACGACCACCCTGCGCGTCACCGGCGTCACCGAGATCGACGTCGACGTCGACTACGCGCCGAGCGAGGACCCCATCGAGGCGATGTCACTCCTGGCGGCCGCGATCGTGACCAAGTCCGAGATCACCATCACGCGGGTGCCCATCGAGTTCCTCGAGATCGAGCTGGCCACGTTGGAGGAGATGGGCTTCCACTACTCACGATCCGAGGAGTACGACGCCGCCAACGAGCGCACGCGCTTGGTCGACATCACCACCAAGCCCTCGGACCTGCACGCCCCGCTGGACAAGATCCACCCGATGCCGTTCCCCGGCCTCAACATCGACAACTTGCCGTTCTTCGCCGTCATCGCCGCGGTCGCCACCGGCCAGACCCTCCTGCACGACTGGGTCTACGAGAACCGTGCGATCTACCTGGTCGAGCTCAACAAGCTCGGCGGCGACGTGAAGCTGCTCGACCCGCACCGCGTCATGATCGAGGGGCCCACGCACTTCTCCGGCACCGAGATCATGTGCCCGCCCGCGCTGCGGCCCGCCGTGGTGATCCTGCTGGCGATGCTCGCCGCCAAGGGCACGTCGGTGCTGCGGTCGACGTACGTCATCCACCGCGGTTACGAGGGCCTGGCGGAGCGTCTCAACGAGCTCGGCGCCAACATCGAGACCTTCAGGGACATCTGAGACGCGCAGCCGACCGCGAGGCACGAGCGGTCGGGCGTGGGTGCGGCCAGGTCGAGCAAGCGCCGCGACTGAGGAACGAAGCCGCGATGCGCGCGTCGAGACCAGGTGGGGTGAAAGACGGCCTCAGCCGAACAACGTCTCCACCCACGACCTCGCCTGCTTGGAGACGATCGGCGGGGAGGTCATGTCACCGGTGATCCGCGGCAAGGTCGCGGTGTCCTGGACGGAACGGCTGTGCCAGTCGGTCTCGGCCTCGACGAGACTGCCGAGATCGGCCCGCTCGAGGAAGATCCCGTGACCCTCGGGGCACTGCGACACGTACGTCAGACTCTTCGCCCGCCTCGACATCTCGGCGCCGCACTTCGGGCAGCTCAGGGTCTCGTCCATGGTTCCGACCGTACTCCCCCGCCGCCCGCCCCTTGAGTACCGACGCCGATGCCGCCGCAGCGTGATCAGCGCCACGATCGACGGATGACGGTAGATACTCCTCGCGTGGCAGCCAGGCGGACGTCGAGACGGGTCGGTGGGACCAGCCCGGTCACCGGCTTCGCGTACCTCGATGCCCGGCACGACGAGGGCTCCGGGATCCTCGCGTTCGCGCACCGCGGCGGAGCCACCCACCCGGACGTCGTCGGGCTCGAGAACACGCTGCACGCCTTCGCCCACGCGCGCGGCCTCGGGTACGGCTACTTGGAGACCGACGTCCACGTGACCAGCGACGGCGTGCTCCTCGCGTTCCACGACGCGATCCTGGACCGGGTCACCGACCGCACCGGCTCGGTGGCCTCGACGACGTACGCCGAGGTGCAAGCCGCGCTGATCGGCGGGCGCGAGCAGGTTCCCACCTTCGAAGAGCTGGTCGACGCGTTCCCCGACGCCCGCTTCAACATCGACATCAAGGCCGCGGGTGCGGTCGCGCTCCTCGCGGCCTTCA
The DNA here is from genome assembly GCF_039531755.1 of Nocardioides bigeumensis. Taxonomy (NCBI): domain Bacteria; kingdom Bacillati; phylum Actinomycetota; class Actinomycetes; order Propionibacteriales; family Nocardioidaceae; genus Nocardioides; species Nocardioides bigeumensis. Next base: position 31,364 of record NZ_BAAAQQ010000007.1, on the reverse strand, counting down.
TCGAGGCGCGCGGTCTGCAGGACCGGGTGCTGGTCGGCTCGTTCTCCCGGCGCCGGCTCCAGGAGTTCCGCCGGCTGACGCGGGGCCGGGTCCCGACCTCGGCGGCCCCTCTCGAGGTGGCGGCGTTCCTCCTGCTGCCGAGCGGCCGCCTGGCCGACCGGGTCACGGGACGCCAGGTGTCGGCGCTCCAGGTCCCGCACCGGCGAGGGCGACTGGTCGTGGCGAGCCGTGGCCTGGTGCGCCGGGCGCACGCCGCCGGCAAGCACGTGCACGTGTGGACCGTCGACGAGCCCGACGAGATGCACGCGCTGATCGACCGTGGTGTCGACGGCCTCATGACCGACCGCACCGACATACTCAAGGCCGTGCTGACCGAGCGCGGGCAGTGGAGAGGCCCCCAGCAGATGGGTGACAGTGATGAGTGACTCCGCCGACCCCGGCAGGTCCGTCTCAGGTGGGATCGCCGACCTGCGCCCGCTGACCCGGATGAAGAACCAGAAGGCGTGGTACTGGTACGACTGGGCCAACTCGGCGTACGTCACGACCATCGCGACGGTGCTCTTCGCGCCCTACATCATCAACATCGCGGAGCGCGCTGCCGTCGACGACCGCATCAGCCTCCTCGGCATCTCCGTCGCTCCCGGGTCCCTGCCGTCCTACCTGGTCACGTTCTCGACCATCCTCTCCGCCTTCTTGCTCCCGCCGCTGGGCGCGCTCGCCGACCGCACGAAGAACAAGAAGGGCCTGCTGGCGTTCTTCGCCTGGACGGGGGCGGCGTTCGCGGCCCTGATCTTCTTCGCCACCGGCGACAACTGGCAGATCGGGGCCATCGGCCTGATCGGCGGCAACATCTGCCTGGGGGCGTCGGCCGTGGTCAACGACGCGATCCTGCCGCTCATCTCCGAGGAGCATGACCGCGACCGCGTCTCCTCGCGCGGCTGGGCCTGGGGCTACCTCGGCGGCGGCATCCTGCTCGCGATCAACCTCGCGGTGGTGACGGTCCTGCCGTTCGGGCTGAGCACCGAGAGCGCCGCGCGCGTCAGCATGCTGTCCGCCGCGGTCTGGTGGGCGGCCTTCACCTTCATCCCCTACCTCAAGCTTTCTGACTTCCCGCCGGTGCACGTCGTCCCCGAGAGCGGCGGGATCATCCGGCAGAGCTTCGGGCAGCTGGCCGACACCCTGAAGGACCTGCGCAACTACCCCGTCGCGCTCACCTTCCTGGTCGCCTACCTCTTCTTCAACGACGGGATCCAGACCGTCATCGCGTCCTCGTCGACCTACGGCTCGGAACAGCTCGGCTTCTCCGACGACGTCCTCATCATCACGATCCTGCTGGTCCAGTTCGTGGCCTTCTTCGGCGCGCTCACGTTCGGGCGCCTGGCCAAGGTGTACGGCGCCAAGCGGGTGATCCTGGCCGGGCTGGTCGTCTGGATGGCGATCGTCACCGCAGCCCTGTTCCTCCCCGAGGAGAAGATGATCCCGTTCCTGGCGCTGGGCGTGGCCATCGGCATCGTGCTCGGTGGCACCCAGGCGCTGGCGCGTTCCTACTTCTCCCTGCTGATCCCCCGCGGCAAGGAAGCGGAGTACTTCAGCTTCTACCACGCGATGGACCGCGGCACCTCGTGGTTCGGAACGCTCACGTTCGGCCTCGTGTACCAGTTCACGGGGTCCTACCGCCCGGCGATCTTCGCCCTCATCGCGTTCTTCGCGCTGGGCGGGCTGCTGCTCTTGAGGGTCGACACCGCCAAGGGAATCCGCGACGCCGGGAACGACGTGCCGGCGGTCATCTGAAACCTGTCCGAAGAGGTCGTCCGCGGCCCGTCTCGACCCGTTCGAACCCTCCGGTCACCCCCAGGGAGGGTCCAGGCTGAAGGTCTGCTGAGAATCCGCCCCCATGCCCTGGGCGAGCGAACTTTTCCGGAATCCGAGACGTCCTACTAACGTTGACAGACGTACAAGCGTTGTACGGGTGGACGGACGCTACAGCGTCATGATCACCCTTCCCGTGCGTCACACCATCAACGCACCGGGGAACTCATACTTCAGGAGGTGGCTCCAAGTGGCGGAGCGCACACTACGGGGAGCGCGGCTCGGCGGCCAGAGCTTCGAGGACGAGCGAGGCATCGAGTTCGCGGCTCGTCAGCAGATCGGATACACGTGTCCGCAGGGGCACGTCTTCGAGATCACCATGTCGGTCGAGGCCGATGTGCCCGCCCTCTGGGAGTGCCCGCGCTGCGGCGCCGAGGCACTGAGCAACTCGGGCGAGCTTCCCGAGGCGAAGGCTGAGAAGCCGGTCCGTACGCACTGGGACATGCTCCTGGAGCGTCGCTCCGTGAAGGAGCTCGAGGACATCCTCAAGGAGCGGCTCGAGCTGCTCAGGGGCGGCGAGATCGGCCCGGCGCACTTGCACCGAGCCAACGCGAAGAAGCGCAAGGTCTCCTGACCTTCTCGACTGACCCTCAGTCCTCGTCGAGCACCTCACCCCGGACCACCGGCCCGTCAGGGCCGGAGCCGGGGTGTCGTGCGTCTCGGCCCGGAACGCCGCCCACGATCGTGAGGTGCCGGGTCACCAGCCGGGTCAGCACCCGCCGCGCGAGCGGACGCGTCAGCGGCACGATGACGAAGAGACCGAGCGCGTCGCTGACGAAGCCGGGCGTGAGCATCAGCGTGCCGCCGATGAGGATGAGAGCGCCGTCGGCGAGCTCACGGGCCGGCATCCGTCCGGACCCCAGAGCCGACGTCAGCGCCATCCAGGCCCGCCTGCCCTCACGACGGATCAGCCACGAGCCGAGCAGCGAGTCGGCGATCAGCAGCGCGATAGTCCACCAGGCGCCGATGACCTGGCCGACCTGGATGAGCACGTAGATCTCGACGAGCGGGACCACGACGAAGGCGACGAAGAGCACCCACCACGGCCAACGGCGACGCCTCCTCCCGGCGGACGCGCCGCCGGTGGTGCTCGTCATCGCGTGCGGAGCCGGCGGGCGATGCCGCGGAGCTGCCGCCCGCGCTCGCGCACTCCCCAGCCCGTGATGCGCTGGAGGGACTCGCGGGCGACTGCGCCCGACATCTTGGAGTCGCCGCGGACTCGCTCCACGAACTCGATCGGCACCTCCGCGACGCGGAGCCCTGCCCGGATGGCCCGGTAGGCCATGTCCGTCTGGAAGACGTAGCCCATCGAGCGCACCGTCGCCAGGTCGATCTTCTCCAGCGCGTGACGGCGGACGAGGCGGAACCCGGCGGTCGTGTCGTGCAGCGGCATGCCGAGGAGCAGCCTGACGTAGAGGTTGCCACCTCGCGACAAGAGCTGGCGCTGCCATGGCCAGTTGACGACCGAGCCGCCCGGGACCCACCGAGCGCCGATCACGACGTCGGCGTCGCGGAGGGCGTCCAGCAGCCGGTACAGCTGCTCGGGCTGGTGAGAGCCGTCGGCGTCCATCTGCCCGACGACGTCGTACCCGGCGTCGAGCGCCACCTGGAAGCCCTGCAGGTAGGCCGCTCCGAGGCCGAGCTTCTCGGTGCGGTGCACGACCGACACCTGGGGGTCCGCCGCCGCGAGACGGTCGGCGATCGCGCCGGTGCCGTCGGGTGAGCCGTCGTCGACGACGAGGACGTCGAGAGCGGGCTGAGCGGCCCTGATGCGGCCGACGATCCACTCGAGGTTCTCCGACTCGTTGTACGTCGGCAGCACCATCACCACGCGACCCAGGTCGGAGTGCGGGCCCAGCTCAGCGGCCGGCTCGGTCATGGCGTTCCTCAGTCTCTTCGTGGACGGCAGGGGCGGGGGCCGTGGCGGTCTCGGGCTCCCGGGTTCGGCCCCGACGATACGACAGCAACGCCCACACGAGCGCGAGCACCGACGCGATGAGCGCGGCGAGACCCAGCGCCGGCCCCAGCCGGATCCCGGGCGGCACGTCGGAGGTCAGCGGCACCGTCTCGACGACGTACCCCTGCGTCCGCCGCTCCAGCACCGAGGTCGGCGTGCCGTCCGGAGCGATGATCCCGGTGATGCCGTTGGTGGACGCGACCGCCACGTGTCGACCTGCCTCGATGGCGCGCACGCGGGTGATGTCGAACTGCTGGTCCAGCTGGCTGGTCCGGCTGAAGGTCGCGTTGGACGTCTGCACGACCAGCAGGCGTGCACCGGAGTTCAGCTGGGTGTAGATCCCCTCGTCGTACGCCACGTCGAAGCAGATCGCGTCGGCGACCGGGATCCCCGCGATCCGCAGCGGGTCGAGACGGGTGCCGGCCTGCATGTCCCGCGCCACCCGGGCCAGCTCGTCGAACCGGCTGGTGAGCGGGTTGCTGTCCCGCCACGGGATGTACTCGCCGTAGGGCACCGGGTGCCTCTTGGTGTAGCGATCGGCGGCCCCGGTCTCGGGGTTCCACACGATGCCCTGGTTGAGGATCTTGCCCGGGCGCGGGTCGTCGACGATCGCCCCGACCAGGATGGGGACGTCGACGGCCGCGACTGCGGTGCGGATCTCCTGGTTGAGCGAGCCGTCCAGGAACGGGTCGAGGGCCGTCGCGTTCTCCGGCCAGACCACGAGGTCGGGACGTGGCACCTCTCCTGCGTCGGCGGCCTCGGCCAGGCGGATCGTGGTGTCGACGTGGTTCTGGGTCACCTGACGGTGGTCGTAGAGGATGTCGGTGCCCGGCCCCGGCACGTCGCCCTGGACGGCAGCGACGGTCACCTCACCGTCAGGGGTGGCGGAGTAGGGCACCAGGTTGGGAAGCGCGATGGACACCCCAACGCCGACGACGGCGACCGCGACCGCGCGGGGGGCGCGCCGGAACCGCAGCAGCGCCCAGGCCAGCGTGGTGCCGCTCAGCGCGACGAGGAGGCTCACCCCCGTGGCCCCGACGTAGGGCAGCGCCGCGGCGTACGGGGTGTCCGCGGTGGCGAAGGCGAGGCGCCCCCAGGGCATGCCGCCGAACGGGTACGACGACCGCCACACCTCGACGCCGACCCAGAGGGTGGCGGTGAAGACCGGCCAGAGGCGCAACCGCGACACCAGCGCGACGGTCGCGCCCAGCGGGACGAAGAACACCGTCTCGAGCGTGCCGAGCAGCACCCAGGCGTCGTAGCCGACCGAGCGCATCCAGAACAGGTGGACGTACATGAACGCCGCACCGGCGAGCAGCCCGATCCACGCGCCCCGGCGGATCCGGACTCCGTGCAGCGCCAGCGCGAACCCGGCGACGCCCACGGGGAGCAGGGCCGGCAGGTCGTAGGGCTTGAAGGAGGCAGCCAGCGTGAGGCCAGACAGCACCGCGAGCAACGCACGGACCGGAGCTCCCATGCAGGGAGTATCGGCCATCCCTCAAGCCGAGCGGCGAGGCGGGCCGCGCCGGTGGCTGCATCACGGCGGACCTGCAGCGAAACGGGAGGGACCGGGACCCTTCGGACCAACCCTGCGCCGACCGGCTGCCGACGTAGGGAAGTTGTCTAAGGAGCCCTGGTCCCTCCCGCATCCCCCTTCGTGGGGCGAGACCGGGTCCGCGAACCACGCGGGACAAGTGGGCGGCTCCCCACTCTCCGTCGCAGGCCACTCGGACACCGGTCCCCCGACCACGATCTGCAGAGGAGGACCCCCGAACCTTCTGCGCCACGGGCCCGGGCTGTCAACCAGGCGATGACCTGCGGCAACGCGCAAATCCGCAGGTCACGAGCCGGTCCGCACGGCCCGAAAGATCCTCAGAAATCTCTCAGGGTCGGCGTGTCGCGACGCGACACGCCGAAGACTGCGCTAGTCCACTTGGAACGTGCCAATCCCTTGTGGCACAAGGGTTTCTGGTCCCGTTCAAACCCTGGTCCTGCGCAGCCCTCACGGGCGCGGTGGCACCACGACGGTTCCTGTCGCCGTGGTGGCCAACAGTGGCTCGGTGAGGAGCTCGGCGGCCCCCGGCCGCTCCTGCGTCGCAGCCCCGCGGGCGACCACGTGGACCGCGAAGTCGAGGGTCCGGCTGCGGGTGCCGACGCGCGTCAGGGTGCAGGTGATCTCGAGGACGTCACCGGCCCTGACGGCCTCACGGAACTGCACGTCGCTGTACGACGCGAAGAGCCCCTCGTCCCCGTCTGTGCGGATGCACATCTCGGTGGCGACGTCGCCGAAGAGTCCCAGCGAGTAGGCGCCGTCGACGAGGTTGCCGGCGTAGTGGGCGTGCGAGTAGGGCACGTAGCGGCGGTGCACGACCGTCGTGCCGGGCTCGGGAACGTCGGTGGTCGAGCCTGTCGAGACCGTCATGAGGCCTTCCTGTCGGGTCGGTCGGTGGTCAGTCGGTGCACGAGGTACGACGCCACGTCGCCGGGCGTCGTACCCCTCGTGAAGACGCGGTCGACGCCGAGGTCAGCGGCCATCGCCTCGTCGAAGCGCGGACCGCCGACGACCAGCAGCGGACGCTTTCCGGCGGGGTAGGACTCACGGAAGGCGGCGCTCATCTCGCGGGTGTTGAGCAGGTGGGCGTCGCGCTGGGTCACCACCTGCGAGACCAGGACGGCGTCCGCCTTCTCCTGGCGCGCCCGGTCGACCAGCTGCGGCACGGAGACCTGGGCGCCGAGGTTCACGACCTTGACCTCCCGGTAGTACTCGAGCCCCTTCTCCCCCGCGAAGCCCTTGATGTTGAGGATCGCGTCGATGCCGACGGTGTGGGCGTCGGTGCCGATGCAGCCGCCGACCACGACCAGGCGGCGGCGCAGCGCCCGCTTGATCGCGGCGTTGGCCTCCTTGGGCGTCAGCAGCGGGTAGTCGCGCTCGACGACCTCGACCTTCGACACGTCGACGAGGTGGTTCACCCGGCCGTAGACGACGAAGAACGTGAAACCCTCCCCCATCGGCTTGCTGTGCACGACCAGCGCGGGGTCCATGCCCATCTTGTTGGCGAGCTGGACGGCCGCGCCGTCGGCGACCTTGGCGAGGTCGCCGATCGAGGAGATGGGCAGCGTGAAGCTGAGCTGCACCATGCCGTCGCCGGTGGTGTCGCCGTAGGGCCTGACGATCTGGCTCATGCCTTCTCCTCGAGCAGCTCGCTGGCAGGGTTGTAGTAGGCACCGGACTTCTTGGCGACCCCGTCGAGGCCGCGTCCGCCATCAGGTGGGCGGCGCATCAGGCCGAAGGTGCCGTCGGCGATCGCTGCCAGCAGCGGCGGGTCGCCTGCACTGTCGGTGTCGTGGGCGATCTCCTCGAGCAGCCCGATGGCCTTCCCGAGCACCTCCCGGGCACGCTCCTGGATGAAGCCGCCAGGCTTGGGATGGAAGTCCTCGTGCAGGTTGCCGGCGGCGTTCATGACGTAGCGGACGTTCTGCAACGCCAGGTCGCGGTCGGAGATCCAGGGAGTCACGACGGCCTCCGTCATCATGCCGACCAGCAGGATGCCCTGGTCGCTGAGAGCCCCGACGAGGTTGAAGAAGCCGTCGAGGAGGAAGCCCTTGAAGACGTCGCCGGTCATGTGCCGCGTCGGCGGCATCCACTTCAGCGGCGCCTTGGGGAACAGGTCGCGCGCGAGCATGGCGTGGGCGAGCTCGAGCCGGAACGAGTCCGGAACGTCGGGGTCGATCTCGAAGGCGTGACCGAGGCCCAGCTGCCAGTCCTCGAGCCCGGCCTCCTTGGCGAAGTACTCGTTGAGCAGCTGGCTGGTCGTGACGGTGTGGGCGGCCTCGACCGCGTCGGCGGTGGTGAGGTAGTTGTCCTCCCCGGTGTTGATGATGATGCCCGCGCGGGCGTGGATCTGGCGGCTGAACCGCTGGTCGACGAAGGTGCGGACCGGGTTGATGTCGCGGAAGAGGATCCCGTACATCGAGTCGTTCAGCATCATGTCGAGCCGCTCGAGACCGGCCAGCGTGGCGATCTCCGGCATGCAGAGCCCGCTCGCGTAGTTGGTCAGCCGCACGTAGCGGCCCAGCTCGCGGCTGGTGTCGTCGAGGGCCGCCCGCATCAGGCGGAAGTTCTCCTGGGTGGCGTACGTGCCGGCGAAGCCCTCGCGGGTCGCACCTTCGGGCACGTAGTCGAGCAGGCTCTGCCCGGTCGAGCGGATCACCGCGATGATGTCCGCTCCCTCGCGAGCGGCAGCCTGGGCCTGCGGGATGTCCTCGTAGATGTCACCCGTCGCGACGATGAGGTAGATCCACGGCTTGCGCGGGGCGTCGCCCACCTTCTTGATCAGCCGCTCGCGCTCGACGCGGCGAGCGTCGATGCGCTTGATGCCGCGGCCCACCGCCTTGCGCGAGGCGCTGGCGGCGTACGTCGCCTCGCGACCCTTCGGGAGCCGGAACCGTACGCTGCCCGCCGACGCCTTCTGCGCGAGCGTGAGCAGGTCCTCGGCCTCGCCGCGGCGGAGGGCGTCCCAGACCGGTAGGGCGATCCCGTGCGCGAGGCCGCCGTCCTCGTGGAGGTCGGCGCGCACGACGTCGACGAGGCGGTTGACCCAGGGCGTGCCGTCGGCGTCGGCGCCCGCCAGGCCGGCCAGGCGCAGCGTGGCGCGCTCGACGGAGACTGTGGTGTGCCGCTGGGCCAGCCGCACGATGGGGCGGCCTACCGTGCGGGCGAGGGAGCGGGCGCGCTTGACGTCCGCTGCGGCGAGCTGGAGCTTGCCGACGCTCATGTGTGCTCCTGATGTGGGAAGACGGTCCGGCCGTCGACGACGGTCCGCAAGCAGAGGGGCAGGTCGGCGCCGGGCTCCAGGACGGGCAGTCCATGGGCGTCGAGACCTGCGGTTGGTGACCAAACCGCATACGTCGCGGCGGCTCCGACGGCGATCCGGCCGCGCCCGTCGAGACCTGCGGCGTGCCATCCTCCGGCCGTGTGGGCGGCGAACGCGTCGCGGGGCGACATCCGGAATGCGGGATTCTGGTGGTGCACGGCGGCCCGGACAGCCCCCCAGGGTTCCGGGCTCGTGACGGGCGAGTCGGACCCGAACGCGACGGCGACCCCCGCGCCGGCGAGCGTCGCGAAGGGGTTCATGGCCTCCCAGCGGTGTCCAAGGCGCTCGGCGTACATCCCCTCCGGCCCACCCCACAGGCCGTCGAACATGGGCTGCACGCTGGCCACGACGCCGAGCCGGGCGAAGACCTCGATGGCCTCCGGGGACGGCATCTCGCAGTGTTCGAGCCGGTGCCGGGCGGCGCGCACCGCGTCGGCCCCGACCCTCTCGGCCGCACGCGCGAAGCCCTCCTCGACCGCCGCCAGTGCGGCGTCGCCGATGCAGTGGAAGCCGCCCTGGAGGCCGCGCTCGGTGCACCCCACGACGTGATCGGCGATCTGGATCGCGTCGAGGTAGCCGTGGCCGCAGTGGCCGTCGAGGTCGGCGTACGCGTCGGTCATCGCCGCCGTCCTCGAGCCGACGGCGCCGTCGGCGACGAGGTCGCCGGCCAGGCCGGAGACGCCCAGTCGCTCGACCTTGTCGAAGGCACCCAGCTCACCCCAGTAGGCCGTCACGTGCAGTCCGCCCTCAGCGGCGGCGCGGCGGACGAGGTCGAGCTCGTACTCCGGGCCGATGTGCGGCGCAGCGTTCTCGTGGAAGGCGCCGACGCCGTGGGCGGCGAGCGAGGCCACCGCGCGACGCGCGGCGTCGAGCCGCTGCTCCGGCCCGTCGAGGTCGGCGAGCTTGTCGCTCACCGTGTGCTTGGCGCGCCGCTCGAGTCGCCCGGTGGCCGCCCAGCCCTCCTGGGTTATGACCTGCGGGGTCTCTGCGAGCAGCGCGTGGCTGACGATCGCGGAGTGCCCGTCCACGCGCGAGAGGTAGAGCCGCCGGCCCGGCGCCACCCGCTCGAGCTCGTCGGCGGTCGGGAGGGTGCGTTCGGGCCATCGGGTCTCGTCCCAGCCGGCACCGATCACCACGGCATCGCCGGGCCTGGCCGCGACATGAGCGGCGACCCGGCCGAGGAGGTCGTCCTTGTCCGAGCAGCCGGACAGGTCGAGGCCGTCGAGCAGGCGGCCGGTCTGCACGAGGTGCAGGTGGCTGTCGACGAAGGCAGGGGCGACCAGGGCACCCTGCAGGTCCACGACCTCGTCGGCACCGTCGTAGGCGGCTGCCCGGTCATCGTCCCCGAGCCACGCCACTGTGCCCCCGTCGGTGGCGAGCGCAGAGACGGTCCCGTCCGAGGTGAGGACGGTGCCGCCGTGCAGAAGAACCTTCACAGTCGGCCCTCGAACAGCCGCCGCACGCCCGGGCTCGAGCGGAGCAGGTCGAGGGCGTACGCCGCGTGGCCCGGCACGTAGCCGTTGCCGACCAGCATCGTGACGTCGGCGGCGAGCCCCTCTGCGCCCAGCGCGGCGGCCGAGAAGGACGTGGCCATGGAGAAGAAGATGACCGTGCCGCCGTCGGCCGTCGCCAGGACGGCGCCTCCCTCGCAGCCCGGCACGTCGACGCAGACGACCGTCACGTGGGCCGGACCGCCGGCCGCGGACACCGCGTCACGCAGGGCGATCGGGTCGCGGGCGTCGGCCACGACCACCTCGTCGGCGATCGCGGCGTCGAGAAGCAGCTCGGCCTCACGCTCGTGCGGGACCACGCCGATCGTCCGCGTGGCGCCGGCGCGCTTCGCAGCGGCGAGGCTCAGCGAGCCCGACTTGCCCGCGCCGCCGACCACGGCCACGACGAGGTCGCCACGCTCGCGGGCGGCCCGCTCGGCCACGACCCGTGCCGTCAGCGCGGGGGCCCCACACACGTCCATGACGGCCAGGCTCAGCGCCGGGTCGAGGTCGTCGGGGATCACGGCGGCGATCGACCGGCCGAACAGGACGGCGTACCCGTCGCAGGGCACCTGCTCGCTCTTCCCGTCCCAGCCAGCGAGGCCGTCCTCGATGACGAGCGGGGTCAGGCTGAGGGAGACGAGGGTGGCGACCCGGTCGCCGACCTCGAGCCCTAGCGGGGACTCCTCTCCCACCGCCTCCACCGTGCCGACGAGCATCCCGCCGGAGCCGGTCTCGGGGTTCTGCATCTTGCCGCGCGTGGCGACGATGTCGAGGACCTCCGCGCGGACGGCGTCCCCGTCGTGGTCGTGCTTGCCCTCCAGCTGGCGGAAGCTCGCCGCGTCGAGGTTGAGCCGCTCCACGCGGACTCGCACCTCGTCCGGCCACAGCTCGCGGCGGGTGTCCAGCCGCTCGGCGGCCTGCGGGAGCACGACGCGGTCGTCGAGGACCCGGTGCAGCCCGGTCGGGTCCGCGGTCTCCGGCACCGAGGTGCTCGAGATGTGGCTATTGACCGAAGTCACCGGTCGTCCTCCATCATTGTTGACGTCTGGCCGCAAATTCTCCGGCGCGGCATTGGACTTGCCGAAGGCTGTCCGCCTACTCTGGCATGAGCGACGCGCGTCTCACAACCGCCGCGCTGTCGCCGCGCCACCGAACGCCGAACACCTGCAACCCGAGGAGTGACCCCATGAGCATCGAGACCGCCCTCGGCAGCGTCGACGCCCGGCAGGACACTGGCCAGCCCTATCCCTATGCCTACACCGAGCTGGTCGAGCCGGACTGGACCAGGTTCCCCGGCTGGCGCGACGTGACCGCCGAGGACTGGGCCTCGGTGCAGTGGCAGCGTGCGCACTGCGTCAAGAACGTCAAGCAGCTGCGTGAGCTGATGGGCGACCTGATCGACGACCGCTTCTACGCCGACCTCGAGCGCGACCAGGCCGAACGGGCGACGATGTCCATGCTGGTCCCGCCCCAGATGATGAACACGATGGCGCCGCACGTGGAGCCGTCCGGCCCCGGCTCGCTCACCGACGCGTTCTACGCCGACCCGGTGCGCAACTACATGATCCCGGTCTTCTCCGACCGTCGGACCGACTGGGCCTCCCACCCGCACGCGACCCGCGACTCCCTGCACGAGCACGACATGTGGGCCACCGAGGGCCTGACCCACCGCTACCCCACGAAGGTGCTCGCCGAGCTGCTCCCGACCTGCCCCCAGTACTGCGGCCACTGCACCCGCATGGACCTCGTCGGCAACTCCACCGCGGTCATCGACAAGCTCAAGTTCGTCGGCAAGCCCAACGACCGGCTGGGCGACATGCTCGACTACCTGCGCCGTACGCCGTCCGTCCGCGACGTCGTGGTGTCCGGTGGCGACGTCGCCAACATGCCGTGGCCCCGCCTCGAAGCATTCCTGACCGACCTCCTCGAGATCGAGAACATCCGCGACATCCGGCTCGCCACCAAGGCGCTGATGGCGCTGCCGCAGCACTGGCTGCAGACCGACGTCGTCGACGGCATGGGCCGGGTGGCCTCGATCGCCCGCTCCCGCGGCGTCTCCATCGCGATCCACACCCACGTCAACCACGCCAACTCGGTGACCCCGCTGGTCGCCCAGGCGACCCGGGCGATGCTCGACACCGGCATCCGCGACGTGCGCAACCAGGGCGTCCTGATGAGCGGCGTGAACGCCGACCCGCACACCCTGCTCGACCTGTGCTTCCGGCTCCTCGATGGCGCGCAGATCATGCCCTACTACTTCTACATGTGCGACATGATCCCGTACTCGGAGCACTGGCGGGTCTCGGTCGCCGACGCGCAGCGGCTGCAGCACCACATCATGGGCTACCTGCCGGGGTTCGCGACCCCGCGCATCGTGTGCGACGTGCCCTTCGTCGGCAAGCGCTGGGTCCACCAGCTGGCTGACTACGACACCGAGCGCGGCATCTCGTACTGGACGAAGAACTACCGCACCTCGATCGAGGCCGCCGACCCTGAGGCGCTCGCGCGCACCTACGAGTACTACGACCCGATCCACACGCTTCCCCCTGCCGGCCAGGCGTGGTGGGAGCAGCACGGCCGTCTCGACGAGTCCGCGCTCAAGGCCGCCGAGGTCGCCGAGGCGTCCCGCCGGATGGCCGCCCTCCAGGCCCACTGACCCGGTTCAGACCTGCGGTTTGGTCACCAACCGCAGATCTCGCCGCCCAGAACCTGCGGTTTGGTCACCAACCGCAGATCTCGCCGCCCAGAACCTGCGGTTGGTGACCAAACCGCAACGTGAGCAACCGCCCGAAGCAGCCGGGCCGAATCAGGTGACGGGTCGGTTCTCGAACGGCGTGGACAGCACGATCGTCGTGCGGGTCGAGACGTTGGCGGCGGCCCGGATCTCGGCGAGCAGGTTCTCCAGGTCCGAGGGCGTGGCCACCCGGACCTTGAGGATGTAGGACTCGTCGCCGGCCACCGACCAGCACGACTCGATGGAGCGGATGCCGGTCAGCCGCTGCGGGTAGTCGTCGGGCTCGGAGGGGTCGATCGGCGTGACCGACACGAACGCCGTGAAGGGCAGTCCGATCTGCTCGTGGTCGACGGTGGCGCCGTACCCCTTGATCAGGCCCCGCTGCTCGAGCCTCTTGACGCGCTGGTGCACCGCCGACGTGGACAGCCCGGTCGCCTTGCCGAGATCGGTGAAGGACATGCGGCCGTCGGCCGCCAGCAGCCGCATGATCTTCCGATCCGTGTCTTCCACGCCGGACACCCTAGTGGCAGCGGCGCACATGAGAGGGTCGTGCCGTGGCTGACACGCGCGAGCGCCTCCTCGTCCTCGACACCGCCTCCATGTACTTCCGCGCCTTCTTCGGCGTCCCGGAGATCCTGGCTCCCGACGGCACCAACGTGAACGCCGTGCGCGGGCTGCTGGAGTTCATCGCGCGGCTGGTCGGCGAGTACTCCCCCAGCCACCTGGTCTGCGCCTGGGACAACGACTGGCGGCCGCAGTGGCGGGTCGACCTGGTGCCGTCGTACAAGTCGCACCGCGTCGAGTACGTCGTGCCGGGCGACAACCCGGACGTCGAGGTGGTCCCCGACCCCCTCGCGGCGCAGATCCCGATCATCCTCGAGGTGCTCGCCGCGCTCGGCATCTGCGTGGTGGGCGCCGACCACTACGAGGCCGACGACGTGATCGGCACCTTGGCGACGGGTGCGAGCATGCCCGTCGACATCGTCACCGGTGACCGCGACCTGTTCCAGCTCGTCGACGACGCAGCGGAAGTGCGCGTCCTCTACATCGCGCGCGGCGTCGGTCGTCACGAGCGGGTGACCAACGACGTCGTCCGCGACAAGTACGGGATCGAGGCGAGCCAGTACGCCGACTTCGCCACCCTGCGTGGTGACGCCTCGGACGGGTTGCCCGGTGTCGCCGGCGTGGGCGACAAGACCGCGGCCTCGCTGCTGCAGAAGTACGTCGACATCCCCGGCGTCATCGCGGCCGCGGAGGACGACGACTCCGACCTCGGGCCGGGCCCGCGGGGCAAGATCAAGGCGGCCGCCGACTACCTCACCGTCGCACCCAAGGTCGTCGCCGTCGCCCGTGACATCGAGCTCGAGGAGTACGACGACAGGCTCCCCCGCACCCCCGTCGACCACGCGGCCGTGATCGCGCTCAGCGAGAAGTGGAACCTCGAGTCACCCCTCGCCCGGGTCGTCGAGGCCATGAGCACCCGCTGATCACCTCGGACATGGCAGACCTCGAGCTCCGCTTCCTGCCCACGTCTCGACAGCTGGTCCGGGCCCTGCGGCAGGAGCTGCTCTGGCTGAGCTGGGCTTGCGCGTCGGTGGTCGCCGCGGTGGTGGTCATCGTGGTCTTCGACAGCACGGCGGCCCGGCTGGGCATGGTCCTCGGCATCGGCTGGTGCGTCTACCAGGGCCGCAACGCCGTGCGCGTGCTGAGGACCAAGCACCAGATCCTGACCAGCGGCATCCCCACCCTGCGGCTCTCGGACCTCGGCGTGCAGGTGCGCAACCTCTTCGGCCACCTCGACGGGGCGGCGCTCGCCTGGACCGACTGTGCCGCCGTGGTCGTGAGCCGGGTGCCGAATGACCCGACGTCGTGGGTTCCGGTCACCCGCTACGTCAGGTTCGTTCCCGTCGCGCCAGACCGTGTCGCAGGGACGCCGAGGAAGTCCGACAGTCGCCCCGCCCTGCTCGACCTCACGCCCCAGGAGTCGTTGACGGCCTGGCTCGAGCTGACCGACCAGCGCCCGGGCGCCGACGAGGTCGTCGCGTGGCTCCGCCTGCACCGCCCGGCACTCCGGCTGGTCGGCGTCGGCGACCAGGCCGCTCAGTCCAGCGAGGAGTAGGCCACCACACCGCGCCGCAACAGACCGACGGTCTGCCGCGCCGTACGTCGCAGCGGGCTGTCACCTGCTGCGTCGGCCACCTGCCCCGCCAGATCGATCAGCTGCTTCACCCAGCGCACGAAGTCGCCGGCCGCCAACGTGGTTCCTTGGAGGACGTCGTCGAGGTCGTCGCCCTCCGCCCAGCGGTACGCCGCCCAGGCGAAGCCGCGGTCGGGCTCGCGGAGGAAGTCGAGGCGGTGGTCACGCTCGACCGCGGCGAGGTCGCCCCAGAGCCGCCACATCGCGTCCACCACCGACGACACCCGGCCGGCCGGCACCCGCGGCACGACGTCGTCGGCCCGGCGGGCTTCGTAGACGAGCACCGAGAGCGCGGACGCGAGCTCAGACGGCGTCAGGTCGTCCCAGAGCCCTGTGCGCAGCGCCTCAGCGGCGACGAGGTCGCTCTCGCTGTAGAGCCGCATCAGATGGGTGCCCTGCTCGGTGACGCGCACCCGACCATCGACGTCGGCGAGGTACCCGAGCGAGGTCAGCACGTCGCAGACCCGGTCGAAGGTCCTCGCGACGGTGTTGGTGCGGGTCTCGATCCTGCGACGGAGCGTCGCCGTGTCGCGGTCGAGCTTGAACCAGCGCTCGCCCCATCGGGCGTGGTCCTCGCGGTCCGGGCACGCGTGGCAGGGATGCGCCTTCAGCGCGGCCCGGAGCCGGGCGATCTCCCGGTCGTGGGCGGTGTCGGGCCTGGCGCGACGGGACCGGCCGGCGTCGGCAGCACCCCGACGCCCGGGCGGTGGGTCGATCAGGCCGTGTGTCTTGTCGCGCAGCGCCGACGCGAGGTCACGCCGCGCCTGGGGGTTGCGGCCGTTGAAGTTCTTCGGCACCCGCAGCCGCGTCACGGCGGCCACGGGCGTCGGGAAGTCGGTCATCGCCAGTCGCCGGGCCTGCCGCTCGGCGGTCAGGACGTAGGGTCGCGGCTCGTCCCCGGACGACCCCGGGTCGATGACCACCGCGTAGCCCGCGAACTTGCCTCCCGGCACCTGGATGACGTCTCCCGTCTTGAGCGCCTCGAGCGACGTGACGACCTCCTGGCGGACGTCGGCGCGGCGCTCCCGCGCGGAGCCCTTCTCGAGCTCGCCGATGCGTCGGCGCAGCCCGGCGTACTCCATGAAGTCGCCCAGGTGGCAGGTGGCCGCCTCGGCATACCCCTCCAGCGCGTCCTCGGCCTTGCGCAGCTGGCGCGCCAGGCCGACCACGGCCTGGTCGGCCTGGAACTGTGCGAACGACATCTCGAGCAGCTCGCGCGAGCGCTCGCGGCCGAACTGGTGCACGAGGTTGACCGCCATGTTGTACGACGGCCGGAACGACGACCGGAGCGGGTAGGTGCGCGTGGAGGCGAGTCCCGCGAGGTCTTGCGGGGCCATCCCGGGTTGCCACAGCACCACGGCGTGGCCCTCGACATCCAGCCCGCGACGGCCGGCGCGGCCGGTCAGCTGGGTGTACTCCCCCGGCGTGATGTCGGCGTGCGTCTCCCCGTTGAACTTCACCAGCTTCTCGATCACGACCGTGCGCGCCGGCATGTTGATGCCCAACGCCAGGGTCTCGGTCGCGAAGACGACCTTGCAGAGCCCACGGACGTAGAGCTGCTCGACGCACTCCTTGAAGACCGGCAACAGGCCGGCGTGGTGGGCGGCGATGCCACGCTCGAGCCCCTCGAGGAAGCGCGCGTAGCCGAGCACCTCGCGGTCCTCGTCGGGGAGGTGCCGGCAGCTGGCCTCGACGAACTCGTGGATCTCCGTGCGCTCGGCCGGCGTGGTGAGCCGGACTCGTGAGTCGAGGCACTGCGCCACCGCCGCGTCGCAACCGACCCGGCTGAAGATGAAGACGATCGCCGGGAGCAGGCCTTCTTTGTCCAGGCGGTCGATGACGTCGACTCGCGAAGGGATCCAGACCCGACGCCCGTTGCCCACCGAGCGGGGGTTCTTCGACGAGCCCGGGCGGCCCTTGCGTGGCGACCGCCGGTCGCGCATGAGACGGGTGCTCGCCCAGTCGTCCCGCGCGATGCGGAGCAGCTCGTCGTTGACCGGCGCTCCCTCGCGCACGAAGCCAGCGGACGCGTCGACGTCGGAGGACGCGAACAGATCCAGCATCCGGCGCCCAACCATGACGTGCTGGAACAGCGGCACCGGGCGCCGCTCCTCGACGATGGTGGTGGTCGTCCCACGCACGGTCTCGAGCCAGGAGCCGAACTCCTCGGCGTTGGAGACGGTCGCGGACAGCGAGACGACCGTCACCGACTCGGGCAGGTGGATGATCACCTCCTCCCAGACCGCGCCGCGCATCCGGTCCGCGAGGTAGTGCACCTCGTCCATCACGACGAAGCCGAGTCCGATCAGGGTGCGCGAGCCGGCGTACAGCATGTTGCGCAGCACCTCGGTGGTCATCACGACCACGGGGGCCTCGCCGTTGACCGAGTTGTCGCCGGTCAGGAGGCCGACGTTCTCGGCGCCGTACCGGGCGACCAGGTCGTTGAACTTCTGGTTCGACAGCGCCTTGATGGGCGTGGTGTAGAAGCACTTGCGTCCGGTGGCCAGGGCGAGATGGACGGCGAACTCGCCCACGACCGTCTTGCCCGACCCGGTCGGCGCGGCCACGAGCACGCCACGGCCGGCCTCCAGCTCCTCGCAGGCGCGGACCTGGAAGTCGTCGAGGGGGAAGCCGTAGCCCGTCGCGAAGTCGGACAGCACCGTGGTCGCTGCGGTCACGCCGGCCCCGGGCACAGGAGCGTGAGCGCCGCTGGCACACACTCGATCGTCAGGGGCAGCGCGCCGAACCGCTCGCCGTCGGCGTACGACACGATGCCCGAGCAGGCCACGGTCACCTTGGCGACGCGGTGCACCTCGTACTTGGGGTGCGTCGTGTGAGAGCCCGAGAAGAGCTTCGGGTAGGTCCGGATCAGATCGGGCTTGCTCATCGTCTTGATGATGACCACGTCGAGCAAACCGTCGTCGAGGAGGGCGCCCTCGGTGATGCGGAGACCGCCACCGAAAGAGGGACCGTTGCCGACGGCGACGAGCATCGCCTCGACCTGTGCGGTCTCGCCGTCGAGCTCGAGGGTGTAGCTCAGCGGCTTGAAGACCCGCAGCTCGGCCAGGGTGGCGAGGTTGTAGCGCATCTGGCCGCGCGGCCAGGTCATCTTGTTGGCCCGCTCGTTGACGATCGCGTCGAAGCCCGCCGCGAGCACGGTGACGAAGTACGCCGAACCGCTGCGCGCCAGGTCGATCGTCCGGGTGTGCCCGGCGAGGACGATGTCGGCGGCCGCGGCGGGATCCTTGCGCGGGATGTCGAGGTAGCGGGCCACGTCGTTGCCGGTGCCGGCCGGGATGAGCCCCAGGCGCGTCGACGAGGTGGCCAGCGCCTGCGCGGCGAGGTGGACCATCCCGTCGCCGCCGCAGACGACCAAGGTCTCGACGCCGTCGGCGACGCACTGCTCGGCGAGCGCCCGCGCCTCCGTGGCGTCGGCGCCTTGGAGGTCGCGCACCGCGTAGCCCGCGTCGCGCAGGCGCGGCAACGCGACCGCGCGGGCCCTGGCTCCGCGACCCCTGCCCGAGGTCGGATTGGTCAGGAGCGCGATCTCGGGCACGGGGGGACCCTACTTGCCCCGGTCCCGGCCCAGGCGCAGCAGCGCCGCGTAGTCGTCCGGTGACGCTCCGACCGCCCTGGCGAGCCGGCCGAGAGCGTCCAGCACCCGGTCGGCGGTGAAGTCGCGGCCGGGCACGGTCAGGGTCAGCCGGCCGTCGTACGACACCAGCAGCACCTCGCCGTGCCGCCACGCCTGGTGGCTGCGGGTGCGGGTCTCGTCGTCCGCCACCGGTCGGGGGTAGGCCTCGTCGATCGCCAGGAGGTCGCAGGGCAGCTGCTGGTCAGCAGCGGACAGGTGACCGGGGACGCGGTGACCCATGCGAATGCCGAAGTCGGGCGTCCAGGTGACTGCTCCGCCCAACCACTCCGGCAGGTCGAACGGGTCGACGTCGGCCGGGAGGTCCGGCGACGTCACAGGGGCGAGACCTCGTCCGGCGAGAGGTTCGCGAAGGGGTGGTTGCGCGCCTTCCGACGGTCGTTCCACCGGGCGATGATCTCGCTGATGAAGAACAGCATCACCATCGGCACCGCCATGAAGGTCATCGTGAAGGGGTCGGCCGACGGCGTGGCGATCGCCGCGAAGATGAAGGACCCGATGACGATCCACGGCCGGTACGCCGCCAGCTGCTTGCCCTTGACGATGCCGGCCAGGTTGAGCAGCACCACGAAGACCGGGATCTCGAAGGCGATGCCGAAGACCAGCATCGTGCGGGTGAAGAACTGGATGTACTCCGCCTGGTCGAGCAGGTTGACGATGCCCTCGGGGTTGAACCCGATGAGGATCTCCAGGCCCTTGGGCAACGTGAGGTAGGCCAGCGCGATGCCCAGGAAGAACAGCGGCGTGGCGATCGAGATGAAGATGCGTGACCACTTGCGCTCGTGCGGGTGCAGGCCCGGCATGATGAAGGCCCAGATCTGCCAGAGCCAGACCGGCGCGGTGCACACGATCGCGGTGAAGCCACAGAGCTTGAGATAGAGAAGCAGGCCACCGCCGGCGCCGCTGGTGGTCGGGAGGGTCCTCTCGTCACCCAGGATCTCGCGCGCCTTCTCGTAGGGCCCGAAGACGATGTCGTAGATCTGCTCGAAGAAGAACAGCGAGACGATCAGGCTGACGAAGAGCACGAGCACGACTCGGAGGATGCGGGCGCGCAGCTCTCGCAGGTGGTCCGAGAGAGCCATCCGGCCGTCTTCCCCGACCGGGTGGTGCGGTTTGCCGACGAACAGCCGGATAACGCCGGAGATAGCCATCTATCTGTGGGTGTCGGCAGGCTTCGGCGGGCTGGTCAGCCGTTGCGGTTGTCGGTCTGGCGGTCCTGCAGCGTGGTGTCGGTGCGGGACTCGTCGACGGAGCTGATCGGCGGGAGCTCCGTCGGTCGGGCGGCCTCCGGCTTGGGAGCCTCGTCGTCGTCCTTGAGGCCCTTGGTCTCGTTCTTGAAGATACGGAGCGCCTGACCGGTGCCGCGCGCGAGGTCGGGGAGCTTGGCGGCCCCGAACACGAGCACGACGATCGCCAGGATCACGAGCCACTCGGCGCCTTGCGGCATCCCGATGAGTGCGTTCATCATCCATCCTCTGGATTGTGGGTGTTGCTCCCCATCGTACGCGGGGTGCCTGGGTAGAGACTGAGTGTTCGCCGTACGGCGTCGCGGAAGGTCTCGGCCACCTCGGGCGGGGCCACCACCGTCGCGTGCGGCGCCAGGCGCAGCAGGAGCCGCTGCAGCCAGCGCCGGTCGACGACGAGGAGGTCCACTTCCAGTTCGTCGCCGTCCAGCTTGCGGATGGCCTCGACGGGGTAGTACTCGGTGGCCCAGGTGGCCTCGGGCTGCAGCCGCAGCGTCACCAACGTGGCGTCGTCGGAGGTCTGGAAGAGCCCGGCCGACAGGTCGCGGGGTTCCTCCGCGGGTGTCTCGATGGCCGACTCCAGCACCTCGGCGGCCCGGATCCGGTCGAGCCTGAAGAGGCGGGGGGCCTGGGCGGTGTGGCACCAGGCGTCGAGGTAGGCGATGTTGCGGTTGGTGACCAAACCGCGGGGATCCACCACGCGCTCGGACTCCTCGTCGCGGGCCGGCACGTAGTAGGTCAGGCGGACCTGCCGTCGCCGGATCGCGGCGTCCTCCAAGTCGGCACGCAGTCGTTCGAGGCGCGGGTCGGACACGGGCTCGGCGCTGTCGGTGACCTCGACCGGTGCCAGGGCGCCGTCGTCGACCGCCGTCTCAAGCTTGGCGACCGTGCGGTCCACGACGTCCCGAGTGGTCTCGTCGGCACCCGCCCGCAGCGCGCGGAGGGCGACCAGCAGCGCGGTGGCTTCCGTCGGGGTGAGCCGCACTGGCCGGGCCAGGTAGTCGGCGTTGCTGACCCGGATCACACCGTCGCCCTCGGTCGACTCCAGGGCGTCCAGGTCGACGTCGATCAGGTCATCGGGGTAGCCGCCCGGCAAGCCGCACATCAGCAGCACCTTGAGGTCAGCGAGGACGAGGTCCTCCGAGACACCCAGCGCGCGCGCTGCGTCCGCGAGGCGCACCCCTTGGCGGCCGTGCAGGAAGGGCACCAGCCGCAACAGCCGCGCCACCTGGTCCCTCGCGCCTCCAGGCGTGAGCTGGCGATCGGCGGGCAACGTGGTCACGCGCTCACCGCTGCTGCTTCGAGGCGGCGTACGACCTCGTCGCGGACGTGCCCAGGGGCCACGACCACCAGGTCAGGGCCCTGGGTGAGCAGCTCGTCGGTGGTCCACGCTCCCGGCGGCAGCTCGAGCTGGTCCCACGCGTCGCCGTCCGGTCCCTCTACACCTTCGATCGTCTCGGTGGCCTGGCGGCGCAGGAAGCCAGCCGCACCCGGGCGGAGCAGCACCGTGGCGGACTCCGTCGGCGGCGTGGGTGCCAAGCGTTCGGCGATGGCGCGGACGTCGGTGCCCTCCGGGATGGTGTAGCTGCCGGGCGGTCCATCGAGCCGCGCGGTGCCGACGACCCTGGACAGCCGGAAGATGCGCTCGGCGTCCCGGTCGGTGTCCCACCCGACTGCGTACCACCGCCCGGAGAACCTCACCACGCCCCACGGCTGGAGGTGTCGGGTCTGCTGCTCGTGGCCGACCCGCTTGTAGTCGAACACGACAGGGGTGCGACCCAGCGCCGCAGACCAGAACACGTCGAACGACGGCTCGTCGGCGCCCAACCGCGGCTCACCGATGTCGAGGGCGCCGACGTCGACAGGCACGCCGTACGCCGTCAGCTTGGCCACCGCCTCCGTGGTCGCGGCCGCCAGCTTGGCGTGACCCCAGACCTTCGTCGCGAGTCCGACGACCGCCGCCTCGTCGGCGGTCAGCTCGATCTCCGGCAGCGCGAGCTGGTCGGGCCGGATGCGATAGCCCGGCTCGTCGTCGAAGTAGGCATCCATGCCGCCCACCTCGATCGGCACGCCCAGGCTCCGCAGCTCGTCCTTGTCCCGCTCGAACATCTTCTCGAACGCGTCCGTGGACGAGTCGGGGTAGAGGATCTCTCTGATCCGCTCCTTGGCGACGTAGCGGCGCTGGACCAGCAGCATGATGAGCAGGTTGAAGAGCCGCTCGGTCTTCCTGCTGGTCTGCATGCCTGTCCTGGTGTGCTGTTGCGGTTTGGTCACCAACCGCAGTTATTGGGCGGTTGTTCCTGCGGTTTGGTCACCAACCGCAAGAAGTCGGCGGATCAGTCGAAGTCGATCACACGATGCTCAGATCGCCGCGAGAACGTCTACTACGAAGTACAACGTGTCGGTGCCCTTGATGCCGGCGTCCTTGTTGCCCTTCTCGCCGTAGCCGAGGTCGGGCGGCACGGCCAGGATGACCCGGCTGCCCACCGGGATGCCAGTCAGTCCCTGGTCCCAGCCCTTGACGACGCCACCGGCGCCGAGCTCGAAGTCCAGGGGCTCGCCCCGCTCGTACGACGAGTCGAACGGCTTCTCGCCGTGGTACACCTGACCCAGGTAGTTGACGTAGATGGTCTGGCCCTTCTCCGTCGGGTCGCCGTCACCCTCGATGAGGGTCGTCACCCGCAGCTTGTCGCTGGGTTCGGGCGTGCCCTTGAAGTCCAGGCTGGTCGGCTTCTCGTCACCTTCAACGGCTGGAGCCCATCCGGCAGGCTTCTCGTCGGACCCCGAGGGACCGTCCGGCAGCACGCTCACGAGGTCCATCACGAAGAGGACGGGGTCGGCGTTGCCGATGCCCAGCTGCGGGTTGCCCTGCTCGCCGAATGCGTCCTTGGGCGGTGAGGCGACCACCACCCGGCTGCCGATGGTCTGTCCCTTGAGGCCCGCGCTGATGGCCGAGGTCATGTCGCCCCCGACGGTCAGCAGCTCGGGCTTGGCGTCCTCGCCGAAGGTCGAGTACGCCTTCGACTCGGTGAAGCCGTTGCCGAGCCACAGCCGGGTGAAGACCTGCTGACCCTCCTCGACCTCGGCACCATCACCCGTGATGAGGGTCTCCGTCTCAAGCTTGCCGGGGTCGAAGTCTCCGTCCCAGGTGACCGTGGGCTCGGCACCGAAGTCTCCGCTGACCGTGACCGCCGAGAGACCCTCGCCCCCCGCGCCTTCGTCGGCCGACTCGTCGCCGCAGCCGCCCAGGATCAGGGCGGGCAGCACGAGCAGGACGGACAAGAGCCTGGTGGTACGTCGCGACACGGAGAATCACTTTCGGAGCAGGCGGATCGGCGGGGTCACCCTACCTGGGACTCACATACCGTCGATCAGCCGCTGCACACGCTCGTCGTGGGACCGGAACGGGTCCTTGCACAGCACCGTCCGCTGGGCCTGGTCGTTGAGCTTGAGGTGCACCCAGTCCACCGTGAAGTCTCGTCGACGCTCCTGCGCCTTCCGGATGAACTCGCCGCGCAGGCGGGCGCGCGTGGTCTGCGGAGGGACCGACTTGGCCTCGAAGATCTTCAGGTCGGTGGTCACCCGGGCGACTGCCCCCCGCTTCTCCAGGAGGTAGTAGAGCCCACGATCGCGGTGGATGTCGTGGTACGCCAGGTCGAGCTGGGCGACCCTCGGGTGACCCAGCGGCAGGCCGTGCTTGGCGCGGTACCGGTCGATCAGCTTCCACTTGATCACCCAGTCGATCTCACGGTCGACCAGGCCGAGGTCGTCGGACTCGACGGCTTTCAGGCCGCGCTCCCACAGGTCCAGCGCCCGCTCGATCGTCGGGGTCGAGATGCCCCGCCGATCGACGAAGTCACGCGCCTTGCCTAGGTACTCGGCTTGGATGTCGAGGGCGCTGGCCTCTCGACCGTTGACCAACCGCACCTTGCGGCGACCGGTGACGTCGTGGGAGATCTCACGGATCGCGCGGATGGGGTTCTCCATGCTGAGGTCGCGCATCACCACGCCCTCCTCGATCATCCGCAGCACCAGGTCGCACGAAGCGACCTTCAGCAGCGTCGTCGTCTCGCTCATGTTGGAGTCCCCGACAATCACGTGCAGCCGGCGGTACTTCTCCGCGTCGGCGTGCGGCTCGTCCCGGGTGTTGATGATCGGTCGGCTGCGGGTCGTCGCGCTCGACACGCCCTCCCAGATGTGCTCGGCCCGCTGGCTGACCGAGTACTGCGCCCCGCGTGGCGTCTGCGTCACCTTTCCGGCACCCACCACGATCTGACGGGTGACAAGGAAAGGGATCAGGACATCGGCAAGGCGGGTGAACTCTCCCGCCCGGCTGACCAGGTAGTTCTCGTGGCACCCGTACGAGTTGCCAGCGGAGTCCGTGTTGTTCTTGAACAGGTAGATGTCGCCCGCGATGCCCTCGTCGTGCAGCCGCTGCTCGGCGTCCTGGAGGAGCCCCTCGAGCACCCGCTCCCCCGCCTTGTCGTGGGTGACCAGCTCGTTGATGTCGTCGCACTCGGGAGTGGCGTACTCCGGGTGGCTGCCCACATCGAGGTAGAGCCGTGCCCCGTTGCGCAGGAACACGTTGCTGCTGCGGCCCCAGCTCACCACCTTGCGGAAGAGGTAGCGAGCCACCTCGTCTGGGCTCAAGCGCCGCTGGCCACGGAACGTGCACGTGACGCCGTACTCGTTCTCGATGCCGAAGATGCGCCGGTCCACACCTTCACCCTAGACGCACACCGGTCGCCTCGGCGGCTCATCGACGACGAGTCCGCGGGCATGCGGATTGGTCCCCAACCGCAGGTTTTGGCCCCGGCAGCCTGCGGTTCATGACCAATCAGTGACTCCCATGGCGCGCCGCCAGCGATTCATGACCCGCTGGCGGCTATCTGGGGCGTACAGAGAGCCAGAGACCAACCTCCGCCAGCGGGTGAGCCGGGAGGACACGTGTGGCCGCTCCAGCAGCCGGTCGATCTCGTGCATGGTGGGGGCCGGGTGGTTGAGGAGATCATCCAAGCTGAAGCCCGAGCGCTCGTACGCCGCACCCACGAGCCGCCTGTCGCGCCGCAGGTCGCCACGGTGCTGCCGCATGTCTCGGTGCACGTCGCCGTCGAACTCGAACAGCTTGCGCGTTCGTTTGACGACGAAATCACCGCGCCCCACGAACTGGCCGTGCTCGTCATGGAGCTCCGCCTGAGAATCCACAGCGACGTCGATCGCTTGAAGGAACATCCTCAGAACGGTCTCGCCTGCGGACTCCGACTTGGGGTCCGCAAGCTGCAAGGCTTTGCCCAGGACCCGGACGCCGGGGCGACCACTTGTGACCAGCTCGGCGACGCTGGCCCTGGTCACGTGCTGCTTGCGCAACGCGTCGTCCAGCATGATGAGGACATCCAGGACGCCCAGATCCCGAGAAGCCCTGAGCAGGATCTCCTCCGGGCGATCCACCGGGAAACGCAAGCCCGGCACGGGCGTGGTGACGCGTCGCAAACGCGAACAGATGAGACCTGAGCGTCGGGGTCGCGGCTGGTGCTCCTCGACAGCCGCGAAGACCGGCACCTGCTCGGGCAACCGCGGCAATCTCCAGCCCAGCAGCCGTGCCCCGGTCACGTGGGTGAAGACCGCTCCTGGCGGCAGGACAAGCAGCCAGGCCTCCAAATCGCGTGCCAACTCCTCATCGTCAGACATTCCCTCTCGAACCGTCAGGAAGAGCCCGTGACTCACCCGACGAAAGCCGACACGACGCATCTCGCCACGGATGGGCGGGTCGTGGGTTTTCGGCACGCTGGAGATGATGTGCGACCAAGTACCTCTTGAAACAGCGCTCCATCGAGCCTGTGGATGACCGCGTAGATCCCGTGCGACTTGCGACCTGCGGTTTGGTCACCAACCGCAGAGACTGGGCGGTTTCGCCTGCGGTTGGTGACCAAACCGCAATGGGTGACCGCAGCGCTCTATGCGGCGACCGGGGATCGACGTCAGGTCGGTTCAGGCCCCGTCGGCGGCTGCACCGGGTCGGTGGGCTCGGGACGCGGGGCAGGGGGCGCGCCGGACGGCGCGATCGGCGGGGCCACGGGAGGCTCGCCGGTGACGGGGTTCTCCAGCGGCGGCACCTGCCCGCTGACCTGGTCGGTCGGATCGGCCGGGCTGTCCGGGGCAGGCTCCTGCTTGGGTGTGGCCTCCGCAGGCGGGTCGGGGGTGACGGGGCCGCGCTCCCCGAGCAAAGCATCGAGCCGCTGACCGACCAACCGCACGAACTTGCGTGGCTGGGTCCGGGTACGGTCGAGCACGGCGACCTCGAGGTGTGCGGTGGCGATCACGCGTTCGGTGGTGCCGGCACCGTTCTCACCGGGCGTCTGGCCCAGGGCGCTCACGGCGAGCCGCACCGCGTCCTCGAGCGAAGCGCCTTCTACGTAGTGCTCTGACAGGTGCTTCGCCACGACCTCGGTAGCACCACCCATCACGGCGTAGCGGTGCTCGTCGGCCACCTGGCCGTCGTACGTCAAGCGGAAGATCTGGTCCTGCTCGGCGAGATCGCCCACCTCGGCGACGAAGATCTCGACCTCGTACGGCTTCTCACCGCCGCTCGAGAAGATCGTGCCGAGCGTCTGCGCGTAGGCGTTCGCCAGTCCACGACCGGTCACGTCGCGGCGGTCGTAGGCGTAGCCCCGCATGTCGGCCAGCCGGACGCCGGCGATGCGGAGGTTCTCGAACTCGTTGTACCGACCGACGGCCGCGAAGGCGACCCGGTCGTAGATCTCGGAGACCTTGTGCAGCGCCTGGGAGGGGTTCTCGGAGACGAAGAGGATGCCGTCGGCGTACTGCACCGCCACGACCGACCTGCCTCGGGCGATGCCCTTGCGCGCGAAGTCGGCCCGGTCCTTCATCAGCTGCTCGGGAGAGACGTAGAACGGCATGCTCATGCGAAGTTCCTCGGATCGAGTCTCAGGTGAGGGCGGCGGCGGGGCCGTCGGGGCGGGACATCCGGCTCGAGATCACCGCGTCGGCGATGGCGGCGACCTCGGTCTCGGCCATCCGGCGCCCACCGGTTTCGGTGATGACGTGGACGACCGGGAAGATGCGCCGAGTGATGTCCGGGCCGCCCGTCGCGGAGTCGTCGTCGGCGGCGTCGTACAGCGCCTGAACGACGGCGGTTGCACACTCGACCTCGGTGAAGTCGTCGCGGTAGAGCTTCTTGAGCGACCCGCGGGCGAACAGCGAGCCGGAGCCCACCGAGTGGAAGGCAGTCTCCTCGTACCGACCGCCGGTCACGTCGTAGGAGAAAATGCGACCTTGTTCGGCGTCTGAGTCGTAACCCGCGAAGAGGGGGACGACCGCCAGGCCCTGCATGGCCATCGCGAGGTTGGCGCGGATCAGGGCAGCGAGGCGGTTGGCCTTGCCGTCCATGGAGAGGGTCGTGCCCTCGATCTTCTCGTAGTGCTCGAGCTCCGTCTGGAACAGCCTGACCATCTCCACCGCGAGCCCGGCGGACCCGGCGATGCCGACGGCGGAGTACTCGTCAGCAGGGAAGACCTTCTGAATGTCCCTCTGGGCGATGATGTTGCCCATCGTGGCCCGGCGGTCACCGGCCATGAGCACGCCGCCGGGGAACGTCGCGGCGACGATCGTGGTGCCGTGCGGGGCCAGGTCGCCCGCGTGGCTGGTCGGGGCCGCGCGGCGCGAGGGCAGCAGATCGGGCGCTTGGAGCGCCAGGAACTCGCTGAAGGACGACGAGCCGGGCATGAGGTACGCCGCCGGCAGGCGCGGGTCGCTCGACGAGGCGCTCAAGAAGTCACTCGCCGCCCTTCTGGATGAACGACTTGACGAAGTCCTCGGCGTTCGACTCGAGCACCTCGTCGATCTCGTCGAGGATCGCGTCGACGTCGTCATCGAGCGCCTCCTTGCGCTCGGCGACGTCGGTCTCGGTGACCTCCTCGGTCACCTCCTCCGTCTCCGACGACCTGCGCGGCTGCTTCTGCTCCTGGGCCATACCTGAACCCTAGCCACTGCCGGGTACACCGACCCGCGTAACCGCTCCTAGGACACCTGCGGTTTGGTCACCAACCGCAGTTCTGACCGCCCGCTTCTTGCGGTTGGTGACCAAACCGCAACAAGCGCGACTACTCCGTCAGAGCGGTGAAGAGCGCTTCGGCGGTGTCGCACCGGTCGATCAGGTCGCCGACGTGGGCGCGGGTGCCGCGGAGCGGGTCGATGGTGGGGATGCGCTGGAGCGACTCGCGCCCGGGCAGGTCGAAGATGACGGAGTCCCAGGACGCGGCGGCGACGGCATCGGCGTACTTCTCCAGGCAACGTCCCCGGAAGTAGGCGCGGGTGTCTTCAGGGGGGTCGTGCATGGCGGACTCGACCGCGGCGTCGTCGAGCAGCCGGGTGATCCGGCCCGCGCGCACCAGGCGGTGGTAGAGGCCCTTTTCGGGGCGGATGTCGGCGTACTGCAGGTCGATCAGGTGCAGCTTGGCGTTGTCCCAGTCGAGCCCGTCGCGGTCGCGGTAGCCCGACAGCAGCTTGAGCTTCGCGACCCAGTCCAGCTCCTCCGCGCAGAGCATCGGGTCGCGTTCGAGCCGGTCGAGCACGGACTCCCAGCGTGTCAGGACGTCGAGGGTCTGCGCGTCGGCGTCGGCGCCGAGCCGGTCCTCGACGTACTTGCGGGCGAGGTCGAGGTACTCCATCTGGAGCTGGACGGCGGTCATCCGACGTCCGTCGGTCAAGGTGACCAGGTGCGACAGCGTCGGGTCGTGGGACACCGCGCGCAGCGACGCCACCGATCCCTCGACGGTGAGGTCCTGGGTGATGAACTTGTCCTCGATCATGGCGAGGACGATCGCGGTGGAGCCGACCTTGAGGTACGACGACACCTCTGCCAGGTTGGCGTCGCCGATGATCACGTGCAGCCGGCGGTACCGCTCCGGGTCGGCGTGCGGCTCGTCGCGGGTGTTGATGATCGGGCGCTTGAGCGTGGTCTCGAGGCCGACCTCGACCTCGAAGTAGTCCGCGCGCTGGCTGATCTGGAAGCCGTGCTCACGCCCGTCCTGGCCGATCCCGACCCGGCCCGCTCCGCACACGACCTGCCGCGACACGAAGAACGGGGTCAGGTGCCGCACGATGTCGCCGAAGGGCGTCGACCGGCGCATCAGGTAGTTCTCGTGGGCGCCGTACGACGCCCCCTTGTTGTCGGTGTTGTTCTTGTAGAGGACCAGCGGCAGTGCCCCGGGCACCTGGCCTGCACGGATCGCGGCGTCGAGCATGACCTGCTCGCCTGCCTTGTCCCAGCGCACGATGTCCAAGGGCGTGGTGACCTCGGGGGTGGAGTACTCGGGGTGCGCGTGGTCGACGTAGAGGCGGGCGCCGTTGGTGAGGATGACGTTGGCCAGGCCGAGGTCCTCGTCGGTCAGCTGCGTGGGGTCGGCGATCTGCCGGGACATGTCGAAGCCGCGTGCGTCGCGGAGCGGAGACTCCTCTTCGAAGTCCCAGCGAGCGCGGCGGGCACGAACGGTGGCGGACGCGTAGGCGTTGACGACCTGTGACGAGGCCACCATCTGGTTGGCGAGCGGTTGCCCGACCACGGAGATGCCGTACTCGACCTCCACCCCCATCACCCGGCGCGCGCTCACGTCACGAGCCTAAGGCACCGTGCGAATGGGTCAGGTGCGGCGCCGCATCAGCATCATCGCCACGGCAACAACGGCGACGATCACCACGATGATCAGCAACAACCTCATGACGTGCTCCCTCCTCGGCGACCAGGCTGGACGCGACTTTCATTGCACCGTCGCCCAGGGCGTGGCACACCACCCGCAGGGGTGCTGGCCCAGCCACCAGTGCAGCCTTGGTGGCTGGGCCTCGAACCGCCCCTCGCCGCTACCTTTCGGCTGTAGCAGCGGCCTAAGGGTTGATTGACCCGGTCGTGCCCAGATCGAACAGGCGTTCCACGAGCCGACCGGGCGGCCCGTGGAACGGCTGATCCGGCTACTTCGTCAAGCAGATGTCGACGTGACGCCTCGTGCCGTCCGCCAGGTTGGCGTAGACGCGATACTCGCCCTGCTTGTTGAGCCCCTTGGTGCTCCAGTTGTACTGATACTTCGTGCCGTCCCAGTCGAACACCTGGCCACCGCTCGGAGCAACTCCGTCCGGCAGGCTCTCTGAGGTGAGGCTGGAGTCACAGGTCGCGTTCACGAAGCCGTAGGTGAAGGTCGGCGAGCCGCTCTGCTGCACGATCGTCCCGTCAGCTCTCTTGATGTTGAACTTGACCGGGATCGTCTGGCCGAACCTGAACTTGCTCTCACTGACATCCACCATGTGCGCGGTGTCGTTTATCGGCTGCAGGTAGCCGTCCCAGCGGTACTGGATGTTCAGCGTGCCGGAGACGTACTGGATGGCGTAGTTGGATGACGTCTGACCAATCGCCGTCACCACGGCCGCCCCGACGCCGCTCGGGGGCGCGGTCGTCGTGTACGTCAGCGTCCCGCCGAGCACGCTCGCGTCCTGCCCCAGGACGAATTCCTCGTAGCGGACCGAGTACGCCGGGTCCCCCGCTCCGTACAACTTGGTGAACGGTTCCTGGACCGGAGTGGCCGGGTTGGCGTCGACCTTCACCAGCAGCGGCGCCTTGGTGACGGCCAGAGTGCCGTGGACGAACTGGATCTGGTAGTTCGACGACGTCAGCCCACCGGGCGTGACCGAGTACGACGCAACGTCGCTCGACGCCGTCGCCGTCGTCATGAACCCCAGGGTGCCTCCGAGGACGCTGGAACCCTGCCCGAGCACGAACCCGCCGTAGCGCACGGTGAAGGCTGGGTTAGCCGAGCCGTAGACCTTGCTGAACGCGTCGACCGCAGCAGTCTCGACATTCGCGTCAGCCGTCACCGTCAGCGGGGCCTTGGTGATGTCCAGGCTGCCGTCGACGAACTGGATCACGTAGTTGTCCGAGGTCAGCCCGACCGGCGTGACGCCGTAGGACCCGACG
>NZ_BAAAQQ010000007.1:0-306 GCF_039531755.1 Nocardioides bigeumensis | reverse complement strand
GCCACCCAGTGCACCCGGCCCCTGACCCAGCACGAACCCGTCGTAACGGACCGTGAAGGCCGGGTTCGGTGACCCGTAGACCTTGCGGAACGCGTCCACAGTTTCGGTGCCCGGAGCAGCGTCCGCAGTCACCGTCAGCGGGGCCTTGGTGATGTCCAGGCTGCCGTCGACGAACTGGATCACGTAGTTGTCCGAGGTCAGCCCGACCGGCGTGACGCCGTAGGACCCGACGTTGCTCCACGCCGTCGCCGCCGTCGTGAACCCGAGCGTGCCACCCAGTGCACCCGGCCCCTGACCCAGCACGAA
>NZ_BAAAQQ010000006.1:0-8880 GCF_039531755.1 Nocardioides bigeumensis | reverse complement strand
CCCGAGGTAGGCGCCGATGCTGTTGCCGTTGAACCGGGTCCAGTCACCGACCTCGACCGCGAGCGCGAACCCGGTCAAGGTTGAGATCCCGCGCAGGCAGCACAGCCGGCGGGTGATGTCGGTGAACTCGCTGTCGGCGGCGAGTTGAGTGATCACTGCGTCGAGCCGGTCGCGGCGCGCGACGGCGAACTCGATGGCTTCGAGGTCGGCTTGGTAGGCGGCTCGGGTGCCGAGGTCGTCGAACTGGATCCGGTGCAGCCAGGCGTGGTGCTTGGCTGACCAGGTCTTGCCGCCGTAGACGTGGCCGTGGCGCAGCAGCAGCTTCGAGACCCGGTGCCGGGCCCGCATCAGGTCACCGCGGACATCCTCGCGGGCTCGGACCAGGTCGCGGGCTGCTTCCTGGGTGATGGTCGGGACCCGGACGCTGGTGATGTCGTCGTTGCGCAACAGCTTCGCCAACTGCAGCGCGTCGCGAGCGTCGGTCTTCACACGGTCCCCAGCCGGGCGGGCCAGCTTCGACGGGGCGGCGACCTCGCACCGGATCCCTGCCGTGGTCAGGGCGCGGGCCAGGCCGAATCCGGTCGGTCCTGCTTCGTAGGTGACCGCGACCGGGCCTGACAGCCTGGCGAGCCAGTCGAGAACGATCTCGTTCGACGGGATCAGCCGCTCCTTGAACAGCTCACCGGTCGTGGTGTCGATCGCGGTCGCGACAACAGACCGTGCGTGCACATCGAGTCCAACGCTCGTACGCTCAGTGAACACCGGGGCCTCCTATGCCTGTGGATAGGTCGAGCAGGCCACTCCTGCCCGACAACCCACGTTCATGCATGTGAGAGGCCCCGGCCCACAACCCCCTCACTCCGAGGCGGTCACGTCATACCGTCTGAGCCGCTCGTCGAGCCTGCCTGTCCAACAGGCGACCCAGCCGGCTCCGGCCAGCCCGAAGAGACCGACGACCACGCACACCGCGGCCAGGGGAGCGACCAGGCTGAGCGCGCTCACGAACAGCGGACCACCGGAGACTCCGATGTCGCCGCACAGCCGCCACGCGCCGAGGAACTGCGCCCGCCCGACGACCGGGGCCGAGTCGGCGCCCATCGTCATCACGATGCCCGAGCCGAGGCCGTTGGCGAACGCGATCAGGATCATGACCGCGGCGAGACCGGTGACTCCGGACACCCAAGGGAGGGCGAGGCAGGCGATGGCGACGCCCACGACGATCGGGACGGCGACGAGGCGGCGGCCGTGCCGGTCCATCAGCCAGCCGCCGGGGTAGAACATCAGGATGTCCACGGCCGCGGCCAGCGCGAACACCAGCGACGTCGTGGTCGGCGCGATGCCGATGTGGTCTGCCCAGAGGGGGATCAGGCCGTTGCGCACCGAGCGGGACGCGCCCAGGATGACCACGCTGAACCCGAGGGTGAGCAACACGTGGCGGTGGGCCACCACGACCGAGGCGACGCTGGCGAAGCCCTCCTCGCGCTGGATGGCGCGGTCCTCGACCCCGAGGTCGGGCACGGCGAGGGCGACGACCCCTCCGAGCAGAGCGCAGACCGCTGCGAGCAGGAAGACCGCGCTGATCCCGAAGGGGCCGATCAGGGCCGCACCCATCAGCGGGCCCAGGAACACACCGACCCGCGTCGCGCCGCCCAAGGCCGCCATCGCGCGCGCCCGGTAGGCCTGGGGGACGGCGTCGATCATGTAGCCCTGCCGGGAGATCAGGAAGACCGACCACGCCGAGCCGCCCACCGCGACGGCCGCTCCGAAGACCACGACCGACGTCGCGAGCGCCGCGCCGACCATCGCCGTGGCCTCGACGACGGCCGCGGTGGCCAGCGCCCTTCTCTCCCCGAGCCGCGCGACCACGGCACCGGCCGGGAGCGACGTGACCAGCTGACCGAGCCCGAACAGCGCCACGACGAGCGCTGCGGTGCCCACGCCCGCGCCGAGGGCTCGAGCCTGGAGGGCGACCATCGGCATCGCGGCGCCATAGCCGAGGGAGCTGAGGATGGTCGGCCCGTACGCCGGGAGAGCGATCTCGCGCAGCCGGAAGTCCGGCGAGTCCGTCACGCCGGTCATCCTGACCCTGATCTTTCCGGGAATGTACCCCATAGGGGTATGCGTTCCCGCACCTGGTGCTCGCGGCGGACACGCTGTCGATCGTCACCATGGAGATCGTCGACAACGCGGTGATGGCCGCCTGGCCCGGCGCCATGGACGCCGGGCTCGGCGACACCCGCTTCTGGATCGCCCTCGTGGTAGCGCTGGCGGCGGCCTTCGTGGTCGCCTTCCCGGTCAACCGCTGGCTGATCGGCCGGGGCCGGGGCCACGCGCTCATGCACGACCACCACCACTAGGCACGCGCACGAGGCACGCCCACTAGGGCAGGGTGGGCCTGTGAAGTACGTCGGAGTCGACCTCGCCTGGGGCACGCGCCGCCCCACTGGGCTGGCCGTGCTCGATCCCGGTGACGCCGGCGCCCGCCTGGTCCACCTGTCGACGGCGCGCACCGACGAGGAGATCCTCGGGGCGCTGGCGGCGTACGTCGAGGACGACTGCCTGGTCGCCGTCGACGCGCCGCTCGTCGTGGACAACCCCAGCGGCAACCGTCCGTGCGAGGCGGCCCTCAACAAGGACTTCGCGAGGTTCCAGGCCGGTGCGCACCCGTCCAACACCGGCAAGCCGGAGTTCGCCGACGGCCCGCGGGGTGGACGGCTGTGCAAGGACCTCGGCCTGGACCTGAACCCGCGCTCGGGCCGGCCCCGCCGTGCGATCGAGGTCTATCCGCACCCCGCGACGATCGCGCTGTTCAACCTGCCGAGGACGCTGAAGTACAAGCACAAGACCGGGCGCACCTTCGCCGAGCTCAAGGGCGCGCTGCTCGAGCTGATGACGCTGGTCGAGGGACTGGGCGCCGCCGCTCCGCGTCTCGACCTGGACCACCCGACGTGGTCGGCGCTGCGCGCGGACGTCGAGGCCTCCGAGCGCAAGAGCCAGCTGCGCGTCGCCGAGGACCAGGTCGACGCCGTGCTGTGCGCGTACATCGGTCTGTATGCCGACCGCCGCCCCGAGCAGACCACGATCTACGGCGACGCGGAGTCCGGGTACGCCGACGGCCACATCGTGACGCCCTCGCTCAGTGCCGGCAACCCGGTCGACGCCTACGCCGCCGACGAGCCCGGACGGGTCGCCGCGGGCCTGGCCTTCGTCGACCTGGTCACGGCGTTGCTCGACGAGGCCGGCATCAACTACCTGTCGGTGACCGGCCGGACCAAGAGCGTCGCTTCGTTCGCCGAGAAGGCCACCCGCACCAAGGGCGGCCAGCTCGAGTTCCCCGATCCCCTGCGGGCGATCACCGACCAGATCGGCGTCCGGGTCATCACCTACGTGCAGTCCGACGTCGAAGCGGTGGTCGAGCTGCTCGGCGACGAGGTGCGCGTGCTCGAGGACCGGGACATGGGGCTGGAGACGGCCAGCGAGGGGCGGTTCGGCTATGCCAGTCGGCACCTGCTCATCGCGCTGGACCCCGAGCAGGCGGCCGACCCGGCGTACGCCGGGCTGCGCGACCGCGTCGCGTCCGTCCAGGTGCGCACGGTGCTCCAGCACGCCTGGGCGGAGTTCGAGCACGACATCCGCTACAAGGGCTCGATCCCCGACGAGCACGCCCGCGACCTCGACCGTCGCTTCACCCTCGCGGCGGGCCTGCTCGAGCTCGCCGACCAGGAGTTCACCACCATCCGCGAGCGGTTGCGCGGCCAGCCGGTCCCGACGCAGCCGGGCGAGGTCGAGCCGGGTGACACGGAGCCGGGTGACACGGAGCCGGGCGAGACCGATGACGACATGGAGGGAGCCGAGATCACCGCGCGCGAGCTGGCCGCCTTCCTCGCCGGACAGTACGAGGACGCGGAGTGGTCACGGCCCGACCACTACGAGTGGATGGCCCAGCTGCTCGGCGAGCTCGAGATCACCTCGATCAGCCGGCTCGGAGAGGTGCTGCGGTCGGTGGACTCGGACGAGCTGATGCGGCGGATGGACTACCGCTACCCGCCGGGCGCCGTGCGCCGCCTCGACGACGCGCTGCTGGCGGCCTTCGGCGAGGCCTACGTCGAGCTGCCCGGCAACGGGCACCGCGCCGAGGCGCTGAGCCGGCGGCTGACGAAGCTGGTCGGCTGAGGTCGGTCGGATGAAGCTGCTCGCTCGCGTCACCCAGCTCGTCATCGCGTGCGCGGTGCTGGGCGCGGGGGTCGCGCTGCTGCTGGACGCGCGGCTGGGCTCCGACGGCTACTCGATGTTCGTCAACGGGATCTCGCTGACCAGTGGCGTGGAGTTCTGGGTCGTCAACACGGTCCTGGGGGCCGTCCTGGTCGCGATGGCGTGGTTGCGTGGACGCCGACCGGGACTCGGCACCGTGGCGCAGCCGATCGTGGTCGGAGTCGTGGTGAGCTGGCTGCTGCCGCGCCTGCCCGAGCCGTCCTCGCTGCCGCTGCGCTGGGTGGAGCTGCTGGCCGGGTTCGCCGTCGTCTGCGTCGGGGTGGCGGCGTACCTCGCCGTCGACCTCGGTGCCGGACCCACCGAGGTGGCCGCGCTGGCGTGGGACCCGCCGGTGCCGTTCCGCTGGTCCTACTCGGCCGTGCAGCTGATCGGCGCCGTGGCGGGCTACCTGCTCGGCGCGTCGCTGGGGCCGGGCACCGTGATCGTGGTGCTGCTCATCGGACCGGTCGTGGACCGGCTGCTGCCGTTCCTGAGGTTCAGTGACCGGTCGCGTTGGGGTCGCGCCAGACCCGCTCGAACGGAAGCCGCCACGTGAACGGCGACACCAGCTGGTGGATCTGGTTGGGCCCCCACGAGCCCTGCCCGTAGGGCCTGACGATCGGCGGGTTGTCCAGCAACGGCTGGGAGATCTCCCACAGCCGTTCGATCCCCTCGGCGGAGGCGAAGAGCGTGCGGTCGCCGCGTGCGGCGTCGTAGATGAGCCGTTCGTACGCCTCGAGCACCGATCCCGCCCAGCCGGTGTCCTGCATGGCGAACTGCATCGACAGCTTGTCGAGCTTCATGCCCGGGCCGGGACGCTTGCCGTAGAACGACAGCGACATCTTGGCCTTGTCGGCCAGGTCGAAGGTCAGGTGGTCGGGGCCGTGGTCGCCGACCCCGGAGCCCGGGTCGAACATCGAGCGCGGCGGCTCCTTGAAGGCGATCGAGATGATGCGGGCGCCCTCGGCCATCCGCTTGCCCGTGCGGAGGTAGAACGGCACGCCCGCCCAGCGCCAGTTGTCGACGTAGCACTTGAGCGCGATGAAGGTCTCGGTCTCGGAGTCGTGGGCGACGCCGTCGATGTCGCGGTACCCGACGTACTGGCCAC
This sequence comes from Nocardioides bigeumensis, assembly GCF_039531755.1. Classification (NCBI taxonomy): domain Bacteria; kingdom Bacillati; phylum Actinomycetota; class Actinomycetes; order Propionibacteriales; family Nocardioidaceae; genus Nocardioides; species Nocardioides bigeumensis. Next base: position 3,521 of record NZ_BAAAQQ010000006.1, on the reverse strand, counting down.
GGACCACGTCGTGCGGGTCCAGCGGCAGCATCGACCGAAAGACCTTGCGCTTCTCCTCGCTGATCGCCTCCGGCTCGAGGGACGTGGGTGGCTCCATCGCGGTGAAGGCGAGGACCTGGAAAAGGTGGGTGACGACCATGTCCTTGAAGGCGCCGGTGGCTTCGTAGAAGCTCGCTCGCTGCTCGAGGCCGAGCGCCTCCGGGACGTCGATCTGGACGTGGTCGATGTGGTGGCGGTGCCAGATCGGCTCGAAGAGGCCGTTGGCGAACCGGAAGGCCAGGATGTTCTGGGCCGCCTCCTTGCCGAGGAAGTGGTCGATCCGGAAGATCTGCTGCTCGTCGAACACCTCGTGGAGCTGGGCGTTGAGCGAGCGCGCGGACGCGAGGTCGACGCCGAACGGCTTCTCCATGATGATGCGGCTGCGCTCGACGAGCCCTGCGTCGCGAAGCTGGTGGACGACGTCGAGCGCCGCCTTCGGCGGCACGCTCAGGTAGTGGAGCCGGTTGGCCTGCTCGCTCCACTGCTCCTCGACCTCGTCGACCTTGTCGCGCAGCCCGCGCGGCCCGCCGTCCCCGGGCGCCCAGTGCAGCAGCTTGGAGAACTCCGGCCAGGCCTCGGTGTCGCCGTCGTCGCCGCCGAACTCCTCGACCGCCTGGCGGGCGAAGTCGATGAACGAGTCGCGCGTGTGCGGGTCCAGCGAGGTGCCCACGACGGCGATGTCCTTGAGCAGCCCGGTCTTGTAGAGGTGCAGCATCCCGGGGAGCAGCTTGCGCCGGCTCAGGTCACCTGTTGCGCCGAACAGCACCACGGTGGTCGGGGGCAAGGTCGTCGTCGCCATGAGCCCCAGCCTGCCCTACACGTCCGGTGGTTGAGGAGGTTGCGCCAGCAACCGTCTCGCCCCTGCTCGATCTGAGGGGTCAGGACGGGATCCAGTCCATGGTGTCGGGGTGCGCACCGGTACGACCGCTCTCGCCGCGGTCGAGCGCGGTGAGGTCACGCATCTGGTCCTCGTCGAGCTCGAAGTCGAAGAGCTCGAAGTTCTCGCGCATCCGCTCCACGCGGTTGGACTTCGGGAAGACGATGTCGCCGCGCTGCAGGTGCCAGCGCAGGGTCACCTGGGCAGGGGTCCGGCCGAGGTCGGCGGCGATCTTCTCGACGGTGGCGTCACCGAGCACCAGGCCCTGGGCGATGGGCGACCAGGCCTCGGTGGCGACACCGTGGCGCAGGTTGGCCGCGCGCACGGCCTCGTTGGTGAAGTAGGGGTGCACCTCGACCTGGTTCACCGCCGGCACGACGCCGGTCTCGTCGATGATGCGGTCGAGGTGGTCGGGCTGGAAGTTGCTGACGCCCACCGAGGTGGCCTTCCCGGCGTCACGCAGCTCGACCATGGCCCGCCAGGTCGAGACGAAGTCGCCGTCGTACTTGGTCGGCAGCGGCCAGTGGATCAGGAACAGGTCGACACGGTCGAGGCCGAGCCTGTCGAGCGACTCGTCCATCGAGCGGCGTACGTCGTCGGGCCGGTGGAAGCCGTTGTTGAGCTTGGTCGTGACGTACAGCTCCTCGCGCGGGAGGCCCGCCTGCTTGATCGCGTCGCCGACCCCCTGCTCGTTGCGGTACATCTGTGCGGTGTCGAGGTGGCGGTAGCCGACCTCGAGCGCGTCGCTGACCACTTCCGCGGTCCGGTCCGGCTCCACCTGGAACACCCCGAAGCCGAGCTGCGGGATGGAGGTGCCGTCGTTCAGGGCGATCGTGGGAACGGTCATACAAGGCCTACAAGGATCGGCCGTGAGGTATTCCGCCCCCGGTGATCGGTGTCAGATCGCGCACCCGTCGGAACCGCAGTCGCCGTCTGCGGCACCCGTCACGGTCACCAGCGGCTTCGCGTCTGCGTCGGCCCGGGCGATGACGTCGCGGAACACCTCGACCGGCTGGGCGCCGGAGATCCCGTAGCGCTCGTCGATCACGAAGAACGGCACGCCGGTGGCGCCGTACGCGCGGGCCTGTCGAACGTCGGCGGCGAACTCCTCGGCGTACTCGTCGCTGTCGAGCACCTGCTCGACGCGGACGCGGTCGAGGCCGGCCGCGGCGGCGACGTCGGTCAGGACGGCGTGGTCGGCGGGGTTGCGGGCCTCGAGGAAGTAGGCAGCGAGCAGCGCCTCCTTGAGGCTGCGCTGGAGCTGGGGGCCGCCTTCGGCGAGCGCGAGGTGAAGGAGGCGGTGGGCGTCGATCGTCCCTGCCCACGGCGCCTCGCGGTGCTTGAACTCGAGACCCTCGTCCTTCGCGAGCTGCTCGACGCGGCCGAACATCTCCTCCAGCTGCTCCGGCGCGGCGCCGTACTTGCGCGCCACCACCTCGCTCGCCGGCCGCCATCCCTCGGCCGGCTCCGCGCTTGGCGCGCTCGGGTCGAGCTGGAAGGAGTGGAAGACGACCTCGATGTCCTCGCGGTCACCGATCGCCGTCTCGAGCCTGCGCTTGCCGATGTAGCACCACGGGCAGACCACGTCGGACCAGATGTCGATACGCACGTGAGAGCAACGCGGACCGTGGTCCGGATTGTTCCGGCTGGCGAGCGGCAGTGCCAGGTGGTCGAGCAGCGAGCGGCGCTCGGGTTCGGTGGGTCGAGCAGCGAGGGGCGCTCGGTTCGGTGGTCGAGCAGCGAGGGGCGCTCGGTTCGGTGGGTCGAGCAGCGAGCGAAGCGAGCGGATAGTCGAGACCACCGCGCAGGCGGGTTCGCTTCGGTGGTGGAGGAGGTCGCGCAGCGAGCTTGCGAGCGGCAGTGCTCCGGTGGTCGAGCAGCGAGCGAAGCGAGCGGATAGTCGAGACCACCATCACGGTGGTCGAGCAGGGAGCTTGCGAGCGGCAGTGTCCCGGTGGTCGAGCAGCGAGCGAAGCGAGCGGATAGTCGAGACCACCATCACGGTGGCGGTCGTGACGGGCCGCGGGTGGTGGCGCGCCGATAGGCAGCAAGAGGGAACGGTGGGCTCGGTGTTTCGGTCGCCGCCCGGCCCCGGCGGTCGAGCAGCGAGCGAAGCGAGCGGATAGTCGAGACCACCGCGAAGGCGGGTTCGGATCGGTGGTTGAGGAGGTCGCGCAGCGAGCTAGCGAGCGGCAGTGCCCCGGTGGTCGAGCAGCGAGCTTGCGAGCGGTTAGTCGAGACCACCATCACGGTGGCGGTCGTGACGGGCCGCGGGTGGTGGCGCGCGGATAGGCAGCAAGAGGGAGTGGGGGGCTCTGTGTTGAGGTCTCTGCCCGGCCCCGGTGGTCGAGCAGCGAGCGAAGCGAGCGGCGGTGCCCGGTGGTCGAGCAGCGAGCGAAGCGAGCGGATAGTCGAGACCACCGCGAAGGCGGGTGTTGGCCTGGGGAAACCGGCTGGTGTTCGAACAGGTGTTCGAGTAGAGTGCTGACCACGATGACCCACCCCGCCGACACCCACCCCACACCCGCAGACCTCCTCGAGGAGGTACGCCGGGTCGACGCGGTGCGCGTGAAGGCCGAGGCCGACCTGCTGGCGTTGGCGTGTG
>NZ_BAAAQQ010000005.1:0-34715 GCF_039531755.1 Nocardioides bigeumensis | reverse complement strand
GCTTGCCACACAACCACAAACAAACCGATGGTTGTCGGCACACCCACCACCACGCACAACACACCAATAACAGTTGGTTCCTGCTAATGCTCGCGTCCACCATGAACAACCCAAACACCCCTACCCAAAGGGCCGGCCCACCAAGCCCCCCCAAGGGTAGGAGCGGTGTACAGGTGAATAGAGTTACGGCGGCCATAGCGACAGGGAAACACCCGGACCCATCCCGAACCCGGAAGTTAAGCCTGCCAGCGCCGATGGTACTGCAACCGAGAGGCTGTGGGAGAGTAGGACGCCGCCGAACATTCTTCGCAATGACCCCTTACCGTTTTCGGTAAGGGGTCATTGTCATTTCTGTCTCCCTGGTCGTGTCCTCGGCCCACCTGCCGTCCACAGCTGTCGACATGCACTCCCCATCCACAGGCCCGAGCGCACCCACCGCGAATTGTCGGTGACGCTGGGGAACGTTGGTCGTGGAGGTGAGGTGCAATGGGTGCACAGCCAAGAGGAACGGCGCCGGCGCGATCGAGGCGAAAGAACGCCGGTGAGGACGACGGGACCGCCAACGAGGTACGCCTGGTGGGGCGGCTGTCGCAGGACCCGCAGTAACGGACGATGCCGAGCGGCGACGAGCTGTGGACGTTCCGGGTCGTCGTGCCTCGCACCGGGCCGCCGGTTCAGGCGCGGGCGACGGTCGATGCGCTGGACTGCTCGGTCTGGTCCGGTCGCTGCCGCCGGACGGTCGCGACGTGGCGCGCAGGCGACCTGGTGGAGGTGTCGGGCGCGGTGCGTCGCAGGTTCTTCAACACCGGTGGCGCCGTGGTGAGTCGTGTCGAGGTCGAGGTGGCCGCAGCCAAGCTCATTCGTCGTCGACCGAGCGCATGAGGACGCCGGTGCTCGGCTTCGGCTGGAAGGACGTCGCCTTCTCGGGGAGCAGTCGGTCGTGGGCCACGATGCGGTGCACCAGGTCGAAGTCCGGGGCTGGCATCAGGACGGCCAGGTCGCGGTCGCGGCGGACCTTGTGCAGCGTCTCGTCGGCGGTGTGGAGATACCCGATCGCCGCTGGCGGCGTGGCGAGGGCCGGGAGCACGTCGTCGTGGAACGCCTCGACCGCACTGCGGTCGCCCTGCAGGTCGAGTCGCAGGATCGCCCAGGTGCGGCCGTCGGTCACCGCCAGGGTGTCAGTTCCGAGCGCCGACACCGCCGCTTCCCGTGAGCTGGCCTCCAGGGCGTGGGGGCCACCCACCAGGGCGTCGCCGAGGGTGGTCAGCTTGACGCGTCGGAGCACGCGGTGGATGGCGCCGAGCTGCAGGGGCGTGTCGTCCTGGTCGACGAGCATGGCAAGGCCACGGTCCCAGGCGGTGCCGGGGTGCGCTTGCTGGAGCTGGAGGTAGGCGGCGTAGCGGTGATGGCCGTCGGCGATGACGGGTCGCGAGTCGAGGAGCGAGGCGTGCACCCGGTCGAGGTCGGCTCCTCGGATGGGCCAGACCCGGTGGCGCTGGTCGCCGCGATCGGTGAACCTCCGTTGCGGCTCCTCCTTCAGCAGCGCGGCGATGACGTGTCGGGTCTCGGCGGGACCGCGGTGCACGAGCAGGATGGGAGCCGGGTTCAGCTTCATCACCAGCATCCGCTCCGCGAGGTCATGTGCCCGGTGGGGGTAGATCCCCTCGTGCGGCAGCACGGCCCGGCTGGCCAGGTCGGGTGCCCGTCGTGACATGTCGAGGGCGCCGACGATGCCGCGCACCGTGATGCCGTCTGCGGTGTACTCGTGGAGATACAGGCCAGGAGTCTCGTCTCGGAGCACTCGTCCGGTGGCCTGCCAGCGGCGCAGACGGCCGGCGACCTCCCGATAGGGTCGGGCGAACGCGCGCGCGGCGGCGGCGTCACCGACGCGCTGGGGTGCCAAGGTGAGCGCTCGGAAGGGCTCGAGCCTGAGGGGTGTCGCCAGGTAAGGCGGCGTCACCGCCTGGCTTGGCTCCATCGAAGCATCGTAAGGGTCGATGAGTGACGTGCTGACAGGAGGCCGACGGGGTGGATGAGCCGAGTCTGGGCGCTTCTGGAGGGCCGTTGGCGACCGTCCACGACGTGGCGATGCTGGACCTCGACGGCGTCGTCTACGTGGGCGACGGGCCGGTGCCGCACGCACCGGAGGCCATCGAGAAGGCTCGGGCAGACGGCCTGCGGATCGCCTTCGTCACCAACAACGCCTCCCGCACGCCGGAGAAGGTCGCGGCCAAGATCGAGAAGACCGGCGTGCCCGCCGACGCGGCCGAGGTCGTGACGTCGGCGCAGGCGGCCTCCCGGGTGCTGCTGGAGCGGTACGGCCCGGGCTCACCCGTCGTCGTCCTCGGCGCGGCCGGGCTGCACCAGGCGCTGGACGCGGTCGGACTCCGGTCGGTCGGCGTGGACGACCCGGACGCCGTGGCGCTGGTGACCGGCTACGGGCCTGACGTGGTCTGGCGCGACGTGATGCGGGCCGCCACGCGGGTGCGCGCGGGCCTCCCGTGGGTGGCGAGCAACACTGACGAGACGATCCCGACGGCGTACGGCATCGCCCCTGGGCACGGCGTCATGGTCACGATGCTGCGCGACTTCACCGGCGTCGACCCGACGGTCGCCGGGAAGCCGGAGCGTCCGCTGCTCGACGAGACGATCGCCCGCACGTCTGCAGAGCGCCCGCTGATGGTGGGCGACCGGTTGGACACCGACATCGAGGGCGCGGTGAGGCTGCACATCCCCGCTCTGCTGGTCATGACGGGTGTCACGGGACTGGCCGAGCTGGCCTCGGCGCCCCCGGGGCTGCGGCCGACGTACGTCTCGGCGGACCTCCGGGGGCTGCTGGTCCAGCACGAGGCGCCCGACGCTGAGGATGGCCGATGGCGTGCGGGCAGCTGGACCGCACACGTCGAGGACGGTCGGCTCGAGGTGGCCGGAGACGGCTCGGGCAGCCTCGACGACTGGTGGCGGGTCGTGGCCGCGGCCTCGTGGAACCACCTCGACGAGACCGGCGCGGCGGTGGACACGTCGGGGCTGCGAGTCCCTGATGCCGACGGCGTCGCCGGTAGGCTGGAGCCATGACCGACGCCACCCCTGAGGAGCTCCCCGAGTCGCTGACGGGCGTCCCCGCTGTGGACGCGGCGCTGGCCCGGCTCGAGGGCCTCGAGGAGCGCCCGGTCGAGGAGCACCCGGAGGTGTTCGAGGCGGTGCACGGGGCGCTTCGCGGTGCCCTGGGCGGCGCCGGGTCCTGACCGGAGCGGCCGGGTGCCTGCCCGACGTCTGCGGCTCGATGCCGAGCTGGTCCGTAGGGGCCTGGCGCGTTCGCGCGAGCAGGCCAGCGAGCTGATCCACGCCGGCCGGGTGACGGTGTCGGGCGGCCGGGCCACGAAGCCGGCGACCGGCGTCACCACCGACGCGGCCATCGTCGTCCGCGAGGACCCGGGGCGGCCGGACTTCGTCTCGCGCGGCGGCCACAAGCTGGACGGCGCACTGACGGTGTTCGAGCCGGCCGGACTGACCGTGTCGGGGCGCCGCTGCCTCGATGCGGGAGCCAGCACCGGTGGCTTCACCGACGTGCTGCTCCGGCGTGGTGCCGCGGAGGTGGTGGCGGTGGACGTCGGCTACGGGCAGCTGGCGTGGTCGGTGCGGCAGGACCCCCGGGTGCGCGTCCACGATCGCACGAACGTGCGCGAGCTGACCGTCGAGCTGATCGGCGGGCCCGTCGACGTCGTGGTGGGTGACCTGTCCTTCATCTCCCTGCGGCTGGTCCTCGAGGCCCTGATCGGCGTCACCCACCCCGACGGTGACCTCGCGCTGATGGTCAAGCCGCAGTTCGAGGTCGGCAAGGACCGGGTGGGTGAGGGCGGCGTGGTGCGCAGCCTCGAGCTGCGGGCGGAGGCAGTGCTGGCGGTGGCCGACGCCGCCGCGCGGCTCGGGTGGGGTGCGCGGGCGGTCACCACCAGCCCGTTGCCGGGACCCTCGGGGAACGTCGAGTTCTTCCTGTGGCTGCGGCGCGGGCCTGGCGAGGTCACGGCCGAGTCGGTGCACCAGGAGGTCGTGCGGTCCGCGGCCTGGGGGGCGGCTGGTGAGAGGGTGGTCCCGTGACGACGCCGCAGCACCACCCGCCCCCGCCGGAACCCGGCGCGGTCCGGCGCGTGCTGCTCGTGGCGCACACAGGGCGGGAGGACGCGCGTGAGACTGCCGCAGCGTTCGTCGCTGCGCTCACCAAGCAGGGCCTCACCGTGCGGCTGCTGGCCCAGGAGGCCGCCGACCTGCACGTCGACGCCCGCGGCTTCGACCCGGCCCTGGAGATCTGTGAGCCGGACGCGTTCTCGGGGCGCGACTGCGAGATCGCCATCGTCATCGGCGGTGACGGCACGATCCTGCGCGCCGCCGAGATCACACATGCGAGCGGCGTCCCCATCCTGGGCGTCAACCTCGGGCACGTCGGCTTCCTGGCCGAGGCCGAGCAGGACGACCTGGAGACCGTCGTCGAGGCCGTGGTCCGAAGGGACTACACGACCGAGGACCGGTTGACGATCGACGTCTCGGCCTACCGCGACGGTGAGCTCGTGACGAGCACGTTCGCGCTCAATGAGGCGAGCGTGGAGAAGGCGGCGCGCGAGCGGATGCTGGAGGTAGTGGTCGAGGTTGACGAGCGACCCGTGTCGCGGTGGGGCTGCGACGGCGTCGTGTGTGCGACGCCGACCGGTTCGACCGCCTACAACTTCTCGGCCGGTGGCCCGATCGTGTGGCCCGGGGTCGACGCGCTGCTGATGGTCCCGATCTCCGCGCACGCCCTGTTCGCCCGCCCGATGGTGGTCTCGCCGACGTCCAAGCTGGCCGTCGAGGTGCTGTCGGGCACCGAGGGCGCCGGCGTCCTGTGGTGCGACGGCCGACGGGCGGTCGACCTGCCTCCCGGTGCCCGGATCGAGGTACGCCGCGGGGCCACACCGGTCCCGCTGGTGCGACTGCAGGAGGAGCAGTTCGCCGACAAGCTGGTGGCCAAGTTCGGGCTCCCGGTCGAGGGCTGGCGAGGCGCCAGCGAGCGTCGGCGCGACGGCAAGGCCCGGTCATGACATCGGTGGCGCGGCGGTGATCGAGGAGCTGCGGATCAGCGGGCTCGGTGTCATCGACTCCTCCACGCTCGAGCTCGGACCTGGCCTGACCGTGATCACGGGGGAGACCGGCGCCGGCAAGACCATGCTGGTCACGGCTCTCGGGCTGCTGCTCGGTGGCCGTGCGGACACCGGAGCCGTCAGGACGGGCGCCAAGTCCGCGCGCGTCGAAGGCATCGTGAACGCCCCTGCGGCTGCTCCCGGCTTCGCCGTCGCCGTCGAGGAGGCCGGCGGGGAGGTGGAGGAGGGCCGGGTGCTGCTGGCGCGCTCCATCTCGGCCGAGGGGCGCTCGCGCGCCTTCGTCGGCGGGGCAGCCGTCCCCGTCTCGACCCTCGCGGCCCTGACGGAGCCCCTCGTCGCCGTCCACGGTCAGTCCGACCAGCACCGGCTGCTCAAGCCGCAGGCCCAGCGGGAGGCGCTGGACCGCTACGGCGGGGCGGACCTGGCGGAGCTGGCCGACGCCTATCGAGCGACGCACGCCAGGCTGACCGAGACCGAGAGGGAGCTCGCCGAGCTGACGGCCACGGCGCGCGAGCGCGCCAGGGAGGCCGACCTGCTCCGCTTCGGGCTCGAGGAGATCGAGGCGGTCTCGCCGCGCCCAGGTGAGGACGCCGAGCTGGCCGCCGAGGAGGCCAGGCTCGGCCATGCCGACACGTTGCGGACCGCGGCCGAGCAGGCGCGTGAGGCGTTGAGCAGCGAGGAGGGGGCGCCGGACGCACTCGGCGCCACCTCCGCGGCGCGGACCCAGCTCGACGGGGTTCGTGACCACGACGCCGAGGCAGGCGAGCTCGCGGACCGGCTCGCCGAGCTCACCTACCTGCTGTCCGACCTGGCCGCAGACGTCGCGTCGTACGCCAGCCGCGTCGACGTCGACCCGGCTCGCCTCTCCGTGGTCTCGGAGCGACGGGCGGCGCTGACGGCGCTGACGCGCAAGTACGGCGACACCGCCGACGAGGTCCTCGCCTGGGCCGAGTCCTCGTCGCTGCGGCTCACCGGTCTCGACACCACGGACGACCGGATCGCCGAGCTCAAGGAGCAGCGCGAGATGCTGCGCTCCCGGCTCGGCGAGGCCGGCAGTCGGCTCTCGGCGGCGCGCTCGGCCGCCGCGGCCCGGTTGTCCGACGACGTCACTGCCGAGCTGCACGGCCTGGCGATGCCGCACGCCCGGCTCGAGGTCGCGGTCACGCAGCGCGAGGCAGCCGCGGACGACGCGCGGACGGTGGACGTGCAAGGTCGCCGGCTGCGCTACGGATCGAGCGGCCTCGATGACGTGGAGCTGCTGCTGGCCGCCAACACCGGCGCGGAGGTGCGCCCGCTCCACAAGGGCGCCTCGGGTGGCGAGCTCTCCCGGGTGATGCTGGCCCTCGAGGTGGCGCTGGCCGGCACCAGCCCGGTGCCGACGTTCGTCTTCGACGAGGTCGACGCCGGCGTCGGCGGCAAGGCCGCGATCGAAGTGGGGGCCCGACTGGCCCGCCTTGCGCGGGTCGCCCAGGTGCTGGTGGTCACGCACCTGCCGCAGGTCGCGGCGTACGCCGACCAGCACGTGGTGGTGGAGAAGGCCAGCGACGGCTCGGTGACCACCTCGGGGCTCTCCGTGCTCGACGAGACCGACCGGGTGCGCGAGCTTTCGCGGATGCTGGCCGGCGTGGAGGAGTCCGAGACGGCGCTCGCCCACGCGCAGGAGCTGTTGGCGGCGGCGAGGACGCAGCGTTAGGACGGTCGTTGCACGACCTCTTCGACCAGCGGTGATCAGGCGCGTCCTGCCGAGAACGACCCCCGGCGGCTGCGAGCATGGGGCGGTCATGAAGTTCGCTTCCAGAGCCCCCCGTTCCCCTGATCTCGACCTGCCGGGCGTCGTCGGCACCGCCCGCGTGGACCGTCGTACCGAGGCGTTGATCCCACGGCTGCGTCCCGGCGACATCGCCGTCATCGACCATCCCGACCTCGACCGCGCGACGGCGCACCGGCTGGTGGACGCAGGCGTGGCCGGAGTCGTCAACGCGTCGCCGATGATCAGCGGCCGCTACGCCAGCCTGGGGGCCGAGGTCCTCGCCAAGGCCGGGGTATCGCTGCTCGACCGCGCAGGCCCGCAGGTCGTCACCGCCGTCAAGGACGGCAGCCGGATCCGGCTGCACGACGGGATCGTGCACGGCCAGGACGGGCCGGTCGCCACCGGTGCGTCACTGGACGCCGAGGGAGTCACCACCCAGATGGCCCAGGCCCGCGACGGCATGGCCACGCACCTGACCAGCTTCACCCACAACGCCAGCGAGTTCCTGCTGCGTGAACAGGACCTGTTGCTGCACGGACGCGGCCTGCCGGGCACCCGCACCACCTTCACCGGCCGTCCTGTGGTGGTCGTCGTCCCGGGTCACGAGCATCGCGCCAGGCTTGCGGGCGCCAAGCGCTACATCCGCGAGATGCACCCGGTGCTGGTGGGCGTCGACCGCGGCGCCGACGCGCTCCTCGAGGCGGGCCACACCCCGGACGTCGTCGTGACCGGCGCCGACCAGTCCGAGTCCGACCCTGTGAGCCGGGCTGCGCTGAAAGGCGCTCGCGACGTGGTGGTCTGCGTGTCGCGGGGGAGCTCGTCGGCGGCGACCGCGGCCTTGCGGCAGCTCGGTGTGCACCCGCTGATCCTGGAGACCGGTGCCACGACGGAGGACGCTGCTCTCGTGCTCGCCCACCGCGCGGGGGCGTCCGTCATCATCGGGGTGGGGCTGCACGCCACCCTGGAGGAGTTCCTCGACCGACAGCGGGCCGCGCTGGCTAGCACCTACCTGACCCGGCTGTCGGTCGGTCCGACCCTGGTCGACGTGGCCGCGCTGCCGCAGCTCTACTCCGGGCGGGTCCGGCCCCGACACCTGCTCGGCGTCGCCCTGGCCGGACTGCTCGCGGTCGGCGGAGCCGTGGCCACCACCCCGGTGGGGCAGGACTGGGTCGACCAGGCGAGACCTGCGGTCGATCGGGTCGTCGACGGGGTGACGCCGTGATCCGGCGTTCCTTCGTGGTGCTGGTCGCCCTCGTGTTCGCGGTCGCCTCCGGCATCGCCCTCGGCGCCGGCCCCCTGTCGACCGCGCAGACCGAGCCGCCCGCCGCCGTCGAGCCGCAGCCCGAGCGGGCGGAGCCCAGAGCGGACCCGCGGGCGGCGTACGCCGACACCTTCGCGGCAGCGGCCTCGAACCGGTTGCTGACCGGCCAGGAGCTCGCCGGACGCACCGTGGCAGTCGTGCGCTTTCCCGGTGTGCCGGACGACCAGCTCGGCGAGCTGACCGCCGCCGTCGGCGCGACCGGCGCGTCGGTGTCAGCGGTGTACGCCGTGCAGCCGGCGCTGGTCGACCTGGGGCAGCGCTCGCTCGTGGACACCTTGGGAGCACAGCTCGCGGCCCAGCTCGGTGAGGTGGCCGTGCCCGAGGACGCGACGGCGTACGAGCGTGTCGGGTCGCTCCTGGGCGCCGTCGTGGCCGCCAAGATGCGCAAGGGCGCGGCTCCCGCGTCGGACGTCCCGACCATCGAGCAGAGCCTGGCGAGCGCCGGGCTGGTGACGGCGCAGACGAGCGCGCCGGCACGCGCGCCGCTGGTCCTCGTGGTCCTCGGCGACGAGCTGGCGCCCGATGCCGACCAGGTCGTGGCCGGGCTGGTGACGGGGCTGGCCGGGTCGGCGCGCGGGGTGGTCGTCGCCGGTCCCGCGGCCACGGCCGAGGAGGGGCACGTGCTGGCGCGGCTGCGGGCGAGCCAGCGCACCACGGACCGGTCGAACGGGCCGATCGCGGGCGTCACCACGGTGGACGGGGTGGACGGCCCGGCCGGCCGGGTCACCGCCGCACTGGCGCTGGTCCGATCCTTTACCGAACCCGGCGGGGCGTACGGGGCGTCGGGTTCCGACGGCGCCGTACCGATGGGGTAGGCTCGAAGCCCGTGAAGGTCACGCCCACGAAGCACGTGTTTGTCACCGGAGGCGTCGCCTCGAGTCTCGGCAAGGGCCTGACGGCCTCCAGTCTCGGCAGCCTCCTCAAAGCGCGCGGTCTGCGCGTGACGATGCAGAAGCTGGACCCCTACCTCAACGTCGACCCCGGGACGATGAACCCGTTCCAGCACGGCGAGGTCTTCGTGACCGACGACGGCGCCGAGACCGACCTCGACATCGGTCACTACGAGCGGTTCCTCGACACCGAGCTCAGCCAGATCGCCAACGTCACGACCGGGCAGGTCTACAGCACCGTGATCGCCAAGGAGCGCCGCGGCGACTACCTCGGCGACACCGTGCAGGTGATCCCGCACATCACCAACGAGATCAAGGACCGGATCCGCGCGATGGGCAGGGCGGGCGGGGTGGGCAGGGCGGGCGAAGAGGCAGTGGACGTGGTGATCACCGAGATCGGCGGCACGGTCGGTGACATCGAGTCGTTGCCCTTCCTCGAGGCCGCGCGCCAGGTGCGCCACGACATCGGCCGCGACAACTGCTTCTTCCTGCACGTGTCGCTGGTGCCCTACATCGGGCCCTCCGGTGAGCTGAAGACCAAGCCGACGCAGCACTCCGTCGCGGCGCTGCGGTCCATCGGCATCCAGCCCGACGCCATCGTCTGCCGCGCCGACCGCGAGATCCCGGCCAGCATCAAGCGCAAGATCTCGCTGATGTGCGACGTCGACCAAGAAGCCGTGGTCACCGCCGCGGACGCGCCGTCGATCTACGACATCCCGAAGGTGCTGCACCGCGAGGGGCTCGACGCGTATCTCGTCCGCCGCCTCGACCTGCCGTTCCGCGACGTCGACTGGACGCGCTGGGACGACCTGCTGCGGCGCGTGCACCACCCCACGGAGGAGGTGACGGTCGGTCTGGTCGGCAAGTACATCGACCTCCCCGACGCCTACCTCTCGGTCAGTGAGGCGCTCCGCGCGGGCGGCTTCGCCCACGAGGCCAAGGTGCACATCAAGTGGATCCCCTCCGACGAGTGCGAGACCCCGTCGGGTGCCCGCCACCACCTCGAGGACGTCGACGCCGTGGTGATCCCCGGTGGGTTCGGCATCCGCGGCATCGAGGGCAAGCTCGGGGCGTTGACCTACGCCCGCAAGAACGGCGTCCCGACCCTCGGGTTGTGCCTGGGCCTGCAGTGCATGGTGATCGAGTACGCCCGCAACATGGCCGGGCTCGAGAAGGCCGCCTCCACCGAGTTCGACCCCGACGTGCCCGAGCCGGTGATCGCGACCATGGAGGAGCAGAAGTCCTTCGTCGACGGCGCCGGCGACATGGGGGGCACCATGCGGCTGGGGTTGTACGCCGCCGAGCTGCGCCCGGGCTCGCTGGCGGCCGACACCTACGGCGCCACGCACATCGAGGAGCGCCACCGGCACCGCTACGAGGTCAACAACCACTATCGCGACCAGCTCGAGGCGGCCGGCCTGGTGTTCTCCGGGACCAACGCCGAGCTGGGGCTCGTCGAGTTCGTCGAGCTCCCGCGCGACGTGCACCCCTACTACATCTCGACCCAGGCGCACCCCGAGCTGCGCTCGCGTCCGACCCGTCCGCACCCGCTGTTCGCGGGGTTGATCGGCGCCGCCATCGAGCGGCAGCGCGAGCTGCGCTTCCCGATCGACGAGTCGGCGCTGCGTCGGCGCGAGCCTGCGGACGAGCCGGCCGGCACCGCCGGCGCCTGAGCTCCGGGCCGGGCGGCGTCACCCAGAACCCACGGCTCCGCGGCCGTCAGCTGGAGAGCGCCCGGGCGGCGAGCATCCGGCGCAGGGTGTCGGCGCCGGTCAGGAGGTTCTGCCGGATCGCGGGGTGCGTGCCAGGGGCTTCGGCCAGGCTCAGCGCGCGGTCGTGGAACTCCTGGTCCGCGACGGCGAAGGGGAAGAGCACCCGGATAAGGCCGCCGACCGCCAGCAGTCCGCCCGAGGCGAGGGAGGGCAGCACGTCGAGGTAGCGGTCGGTCCACGGTTTGAGCAGCTCAGCCTGCGTCGGTCGCCAGAAGAGGTTCCCGACCTGGACGAGCGAGGAGCCCATCGGCACCGTCCGGTCGACCATGAGGGCCGACCAGGCCTCGTCCTTCGCAGCGGCATCCGGTTGGGCACCGCGGACGGCTAGGGCGCGCACCCATGCTTCGGGGTCGAGGTCGGCCTTCTCGAGCGCGGTCACCGCGTCCTCGTCGTAGTCGCCGAGCTCGGCGCGCCGGGCCAGCACCCGCCAGGCCAGGTCGCGTTCGTGGTCGGCCGGCTCGCGGAGGATCTCGAAGTGATCGGCGGTCGACGCGGACGCCGCCAGGGCTCGCAGCGCCGGCATCCGGAAATCGGGCTCGACGGTGAGCCCGGACGCCGTCGACGCGACCTCGAGGAGCAGCGGCGCGACCTGGTCGGCCGGCGCCCACTGCTCGGCGGCCTTCAGCGCCATCCCGAGGAAGGACTCGACGACGATCGGGCTGCGCTCGGTGACCAGGGCCGCGGTCAGCACGCCGACCACGTCGCCGGCGCCGAGCTCGCCCTTGACCATCATGTCCCAGGCGGTCCCGCCGGCGAGGGCGCGCGAGAGCGGGTCGGGCAGGTCGCCCGCGCGGCTCAACAGGGTCGCCAGGGAGGTGGCGTCGGGGCGGACGGCCGCGAAGGTCAGGTCGTTCGCGTTGAGCAGGTGCAGGTCGGCCTCGGGCAGGTCGACCTCGACCGACGCCTCGGTGGACTCGACGGGCGTCGTCGCCACGGCGTGCAGGACGTCGTCGCGCACGACGTAGCTCACGATGTCGAAACGGTGCGGGCGCGGCACGCCACCGTCGGGCGCGACGATGGACAACGCTCCGTCCGCGAGCCTGATCGTGTCGGTGCCGGCGCTGTCCAGCCACGCCGGGGTCCAGGACGACAGGTCGCGCCCGGCTGCCGCGGCGACGGCGTCGATGAGGTCGTCGAGGCGGGTGTTGCCCCACGCGTGGTCGCGGAAGTACGCCTGCAGGCCGCGCACGAACGCGTCGTCGCCGACGTACGCCGACAGCTGCTTCAGGACGCTCTGGCCCTTGGAGTAGGTGATGGCGTCGAAGTTGGCCATCGCCTGGGCGACGTCGGGCACGTCGCCCCGGATGGGGTGCGTGCCTGGGCTCATGTCGGCGCGGTAGCCCTCGAGCTTGAGGGCGCACAGGAAGCCGGCCCACGCGTCCGTGTGCTCCGTGCCGGCGCCCACCAGCGCCCAGGTGGCCGCCCACGAGGCGAACGCCTCGTTGAGCCAGAGGTCGTCCCACCAGCGCATGGTCACCAGGTCGCCGAACCACATGTGCGCCATCTCGTGCATCAGCACGCTGGCGCGGGCCTGGCGCTGGGCGTAGGTGGGCGGTGACCGGTAGATCACCGCGTCGGTCCAGGTCACGCAGCCCCAGTTCTCCATCGCGCCGCCCATGTTGGGCACGAAGACCTGGTCGTAGCGCCGCTGCGGGAACGGCTGGTCGAACTGCCCGCCGAACCACGCGAGGCCCTGACGGGTGAGCTCGAAGAGCTCGTCGGCGTCACGGTCGAGGTAGCGCGCCAACGACTGGCGCGCGTAGAGCCCGAGGTCGTAGCCGTCGACTTCGCGGCGGAGCTCGACGAACGGCCCGGCGTTGACCACGACGACGTACGTCGACAGCGGCGGGGTGTCGCCGAAGGTCCACACGCGCGCCGGGGTCTCCACGGACGCCGTGCCCTCGTCCGCCGGCTCGACCTGGTCCGGTGCGGAGTTGGACAAAACCGTCCAGCTCTCCGGCGCGGTCACCACGAAACCGTGGGGGGCCTTCAAGTCCGGCTGGTCGAAGCAGGCCCAGACGTAGCGGGCGGCGTCCGGCTCGAACGAGGTCCAGACGTAGACGAGCTTGTCGCTGGGATCGACGGTGCGCAGGATCCCGACGGAGCGGCCGGTGTCGGACTGTGCCGAGGCGACGACGAGCACGTTGTCGGCCGCCAGGTCGGGCAGGGGCAGCCGACCGGCGTCGAAGATGGAAAGGTCGAGGTCGCGGCCGTTGAGCGTGGCGCTGCGGATGTCGGCCGCGCAGTCGACGAAGGTCGACGCGCCGGGCTCGGCGCACTCGAACGCGATGGTCGACACGCACTCGATCGTGGGGCCGTCGAGCAGCCCGGTCATGTCGACGGCGATGTCGTAGCGGCGTACGGAGATCAAGGCAGCGCGGGCCTCGGCCTCCACCTGGGTCAGGCTGGCCGGCTCGGTGCGCGTGGGAGCGTCGCTCATGCGCTCCACCGTAGCCGCGCCCTCGATCAGTGGGCTGACAGGATGGCCGGGTGCCTGAAGACGACCTCGTGGCTGACCGGCCGACCTCGTGGCCGGTGTCGGCGACGCGCTACCTGCACCGCGGCGACTGGGTGATCTCGCTGCGTGAGGACGTGGTCGGCCGACCGCGGCAGCCGCAGGACCGGTTCGTGCGGTGGACGGTCGAGCACCCTGGGGCGGTCGTGGTACTCGCCGTCGACGACGACGAGCGGGTCTTCTGCCTCCGCCAGTACCGGCACCCAGGGCGACACGAGTTCGTGGAGCTGCCGGCCGGCCTGCGTGACGAGGACGGGGAGGACCCGCTGCTCACCGCCCAGCGTGAGCTGCGCGAGGAGGCCGAGCTCGCGGCGGTCGACTGGCGGTTGCTGCTGTCGACGTACCCCTCGGCCGGGCTGACCGAGGAGGTGCACGAGATCTACCTCGCCCGCGAGCTCACCCACGCCGACCGCGGCGACTTCGAGCTGCACGCCGAGGAGGCCGAGATGGAGACCTTCTGGCTGCCGCTCGAGGAGCTGCTCGACGCGGTCCTCGATGGGCGGGTTCGGCAGGGTCCGCTGGCGCAGGCGGTGCTGGCGTACGACGTGCTGAAGCGGCGCGGAAAACTGGGGTAGGGCGGGAGTAGGGTCGCGCTGAACAATCCCCGATGCACCCCGGCGTCGGGCCGAGAGCGCAGGAGGCGCACGTGAAGGTCGGCGTTCCCAAGGAAGTGAAGAACCACGAGTACCGCGTGGCGATCACACCGCTGGGTGTTCACGAGCTCACCGAGCACGGTCACGAGGTCTTCGTCGAGAAGTCTGCGGGTGTGGGCTCGCAGGTGCAGGACGAGGAGTACCTCGCGGCGGGCGCGAAGATCCTGGACTCGGCCGACGAGGTCTGGGGCACCGCGGACATGGTGCTGAAGGTCAAGGAGCCGGTCGCCGAGGAGTACCACCGGTTGCGTGAAGGCCTGACCCTGTTCACCTACTTGCACCTGGCGGCCGACAAGCCGCTGACCGAGGAGCTGCTGGCCAAGAAGGTCACGGCGATCGCCTACGAGACGGTGCAGCTGCCCTCGGGAGGCCTGCCGCTGCTCTACCCGATGTCGGAGGTGGCGGGCTGCCTGGCACCGCAGGTCGGTGCCTACTCGATGATGAAGGCGCAGGGTGGTCGCGGGGTGCTGATGGGTGGCGTCGGCGGGGTCGCCAACGCCAAGGTCGTCATCATCGGTGCGGGTGTCTCGGGTCAGAACGCCGCCAACATCGCGTTGGGCATGGGTGCGGACGTGACGTTGCTCGACACCGACCTGAACAAGCTGCGGATGTCCTTCTGGCGCTACAACAACCGCGTGCACGGTCTGGCGTCGTCGCGGCTGGCGATCGAGCAGCAGGTGTCCGAGGCCGACATGGTGATCGGTGCGGTGCTGATCCCGGGGGCGGCGGCGCCCAAGCTGGTGTCCAACGACCTGGTGTCGCGGATGAAGCCGGGCTCGGTGCTGGTCGACATCGCGGTGGACCAGGGTGGCTGCTTCGAGGACACCCACGCCACGACGCACGCGGACCCGACGTACACCGTGCACAACTCGGTGTTCTACTGCGTGGCCAACATGCCCGGGGCGGTGCCGAACACCTCGACCTACGCGCTGACCAACGCGACGATGCCGTACGCCGTGGCGCTGGCCGACAAGGGATGGGCCGACGCCTGCCGGCGGGACCGGTCGCTCGCGCTCGGCCTCAACACCCACGACGGGCAGCTCACCAACGCGCCCGTGGGCGAGGCGGTCGGGATCGACGCTGTGGACCTGGAGTCGGTCCTCGCCTGAGGCGAGGGCTCACACGTTGGACCCCGGCGACCTGAACAGGGCGGTCCGCACCTATCTCGACCACCTGAGCGTCGAGCGGGGGTCGGCCGCCAACACCCTCACGTCCTACAAGCGCGACCTGCGCCGTTACCTGGAGTTCCTGGACGGGCAGGGGGTCACGAGGCTCGAGCAGGTCCAGCAAGCAACGGTGACGGCGTTCCTCGTCGCGCTGCGTGAGGGCGACAAGGCGTCGGGGCACCCACCGCTGTCGGCCGCCTCGGCGGCCCGCACCGTCGTGGCGGTCAGGGGGTTCCACAAGTTCGCCGTCCGGGACGGCATGACCACGGTCGACCCGGCTGCCGGCGTGAAGCCGCCCACGCCCGCCAAACGCCTTCCCAAGGCGTTGCCCCTGGCAGACGTGGAGGCGATCCTGGCGGCGGCGGGCGAGCCCGGCACGGCGCTGGCGCTGCGCGACCGGGCGCTCCTCGAGGTGCTCTACGGCACCGGGGCGCGCATCTCCGAGGCGGTCGGCCTCGACGTCGACGACCTCGACCTGACCGACCCCGAGGCGGCCACCGTGCTGCTGCGGGGCAAGGGCGGCAAGCAGCGGCTGGTGCCGGTGGGGTCGTACGCCGTCGACGCCGTGACGGCGTACCTCACCCGGTCGCGGCCGGGCCTCGTCGCGGCGGGCACGACGGCCGGCGCGGGGGGCGCCATGTTCCTCAACTCGCGCGGCGGCCGACTCTCTCGGCAGTCTGCTTGGGCGGTGTTGGTCCGCGCGGCCGAGCGCGCCGGGGTCTCCGCCGACGTCTCCCCGCACACGCTGCGGCACTCCTTCGCGACGCACCTCCTCGATGGTGGCGCGGACGTGCGGGTCGTGCAGGAGCTGCTCGGGCACGCGTCCGTCACGACGACCCAGGTCTACACGCTGGTCACCGTCGACAACCTGCGCCAGGTCTTCGCGACCGCGCACCCGCGTGCCCTGTGACGGGCGTGGGCGGGGATCCGTACGACGCGTTCTTCACGTGGGTGGGGGAGCAGGGCCTGTCGCTCTACCCCCACCAGGAGGAGGCGGTCCTCGAGCTGATGGGCGGGTCGCACGTCATCCTGGCGACGCCGACGGGCTCTGGGAAGTCGCTGGTCGCGACGGCCGCGCACTTCGCGGCGATCGGGACCAAGCGGCGCTCGTTCTACACCGCACCCATCAAGGCACTCGTGAACGAGAAGTTCTTCGCCCTGGTCGACACCTTCGGCGCCGACGAGGTTGGCATGCTCACCGGCGACGCGTCGGTCAACTCCGACGCCCCGATCATCGCGTGCACGGCCGAGGTGCTCGCCAACATCGCCCTGCGGGAGGGGCGCTCCGCCGACATCGGGCTGGTGGTGATGGACGAGTTCCACTACTACGCCGAGCCCGACCGGGGTTGGGCCTGGCAGGTTCCGCTGCTGGAGCTGGTGGACGCGCAGTTCCTGCTGATGTCGGCGACCCTCGGCGACGTCACCGCGCTGGCGGAGGACCTGACGCGGCGTACCGGGCGGGAGACGGCCGTCGTCGACGACGCCGAACGCCCGGTGCCGCTCGACTTCACCTACGCACTCACCCACCTCGACGAGACGCTCGAGGAGATCGTCACGACCAACCAGGCGCCGGTCTACGTCGTGCACTTCACGCAGGCGGCGGCGATCGAGCACGCGGTGGCCCTGGGGTCCACGCCGTGGGCCGCCTCGACCGCTGAGCAGAGCGAGGCGCTCAAGGCCCGGCTGACGGGTTTCGGCTTCGGCGCGGGCTTCGGCAAGACTCTGCAGAAGCTGCTGCGGCGGGGCATCGGTGTGCACCACGCCGGCATGCTGCCGCGCTATCGGCGCCTCGTGGAGACGCTCGCCCAAGCGGGGCTGCTCACCGTCATCTGCGGCACCGACACCCTCGGGGTCGGGATCAACGTGCCGATCCGCACGGTGCTCTTCAGCGGCCTGGCGAAGTTCGACGGCAACCGGCAGCGGGTGCTGCGCACCCGCGAGTTCCTCCAGATCGCGGGCCGGGCCGGGCGGGCCGGCTTCGACACCGCGGGGTACGTCGTCGTGCAAGCGCCCGAGCACGTCATCGACAACGAGTTGGCCAAGGCGAAGTCGGCCGCCAAGAACGAGGCCAACCCCAAGAAGAAGTCCAAGCCGCAGCTGAGGAAGCCGCCCGAGGGCACGGTCGTCTGGTCCGAGCAGACCTTCGACAAGCTGGTGTCGGGCACGCCCGAGCCGCTCCCGTCGCGGATGAAGGTCGACAACGCGATGCTGGTCAACGTCCTCGCGCGCGAGGAGGACGCCTTCCCGGTCCTGCGCCGGCTGCTCACCGAGAACCACGAGGACCCCAAGTCGCAGCGCCGCCTGGCCCGGCGTGCGTTGCGGCTGGCGCGGTCGCTGCTGCACTCGGGCGTGATCACCCGGCTCGACCAGCGCGACGCGTACGGCCGGCAGTACGTGCTCACCGTCGACCTCCCCGACGACTTCGCGCTCAACCAGCCGCTGGCACACTTCGCTCTGGCGGCGTTCGACCTGCTCGACCCGGAGGCGCCGACGTACACCCTCGACGTGATCTCTGTCGTGGAGGCGGTGCTGGACCAGCCGCGGCAGGTGGTCTTCGCCCAGCAGCGCGCGGCGCGGGGCGAGGCGATCGGCGAGATGAAGGCCGACGGGATCGAGTACGAGGAGCGCATGGCGCTGCTCGACCAGATCACCTGGCCGCAGCCGCTGGCGGAGCTGCTGGAGCCGGCGTTCGAGATCTACCGCGAGACCCATCCGTGGGTGCCGGTCGCGTCGCTGGACCCGAAGAGCGTGGTCCGCGAGATGGTCGAGCAGGGGATGGGCTTCAACGACGTCGTGGCGCGCTACGAGCTGGCGCGGTCGGAGGGGCTGCTGCTGCGCTACCTCACCGACGCCTACCGCACGCTGCGCCAGACGGTGCCCGACGCGCACCGCACCCCTGAGCTCGACGACCTGATCACCTGGCTGGGGGAGACGGTCCGCCAGACCGACTCGTCGCTCCTGGACGAGTGGGAGGCGCTGATGGACCCCCAGCAGCTGAAGGGGCACGCGCCCGACGTGCACGCGCCACCACCGCCTCCGCGGCCGCTGTCCCTGCAGGAGCGGGCCTTCACGGTGATGATCCGCAACGCGATGTTCGCCCGCGTGCTGCTCGTGGCGCGCGACGACCTCGACGGGCTGATGCGGCTCGAGCGTGAAGCCGCCGACCGCACCGACCCGCCGGGTGAGGTCGTGATGACCCGGTCACGGTGGGACGAGGCGATCGAGGCTTACTACGCCGAGCACGAGAGCGTCGGCACCGACGCCGACGCGCGCGGGCCGCGACTGCTCGTGATCGGCCCCGAGGAGGGGGCGGGTCGCCTGCGCAAGGTCACCCAGACCATCGCCGACCCGGCCGGCCACCACGACTGGGTCATCGAGGCGACCGTCGACTGCGAGGCCTCCGACGAGGCTGGTGCGCTCGTGCTCACCACGACCGCGATGCGCCAGCTCTGACAGACCCACGACGTACTCGACGTACTCGAAGTACTCGACGTGGATGAGGTCACGCATCTGCGGGCTCCTGGCCGAGTGCCTGACACGAGGATGAGCGCAACGTATTCATCTGCTCGATCATCGGGTGCTGCGCCTGGACGATCACCCGATCGACGGCCACCCCTGCGGGGCCTAGGCTCACCGCGTGACCGGCCTGAGCGACCTGGAGGCGCGGCTCGTCGCCAGCTTGGACGAGCAGGCGCTCGTCGACCACCTGACCGAGCTGGTGCGGGTGCCGAGCGTGACCGGGACGGCCGCCGAGTCCGAGCTCCAGCACGCCGGCGCCGCGGACTACGCCGCGTGGGGCCTCGACGTCGACACCTGGGCCCTCGACCTGGAGGCGCTGCGAGCCGACCCGCGCTTCCCCGGCACCGAGGCCGAGCGCGTGGAGGGCTACGGGATGGTCGCCACGACCGGCCCCGGGACGCCCGCGCTGGTCTTGCAGGGCCACGTGGACGTCGTACCGATCGGCGACCCGGAGAAGTGGGACGTGGACCCTTTCGCGGGGGTCATCACCGGCTCGGGCGCGGGCGTCCTGCGCGGTCGTGGAGCGTGCGACATGAAGGCGGGGGTCGCGGCCAACGCCGCGGTCGTCCGGACGATCGCCTCCGCAGGCGTCGAGCTGGCGCGACCGCTCGCCGTGCACACGGTGGTGTCCGAGGAGGACGGCGGCCTCGGCGCCTTCGCCACGCTGGTGCGCGGGCACACCGGCGACGCCTGCGTCATCTCGGAGCCGACGAGCGGTCGGCTCCTCACCGCCAACGCCGGAGCGCTGACCTTCCGCATCGAGGTCGACGGGCTGGCCGCGCACGGGTCGACGCGGCTGTCGGGGCACTCGGCGTTCGACGCGTTCTTGCCGGTGTACGCCGCGCTGCGCGACCTCGAGCGTGAGCGCAACCTGGTCGTGGACCCGCTCTTCGGCGACAACGTGCTGCCCTACGGGATCAGCGTCGGCGTGGTGCAGACCGGCGACTGGTCGTCGACGGTGCCCGACCGGCTCAGTGCCGAGGGTCGCTACGGCGTGGTCCTCGACGAGGACGTGCCGTCCGCACGTCTCGCGCTCGAGGCTGCGGTCGCCGCAGCCGCCGCGGCCGACCCCTGGCTGCGGGACCACCCGCCTCGGGTGGTGTGGGAGGGAGGGCAGTTCGCCTCCGGCCGGCTGCCGGCTTCAGATCCGCTGATCTCGGACGTCGCCCTGGCCGCTCGCGACGTCCACGGCTCGCTCGCGGCGTCGGCGGCCGCTCCCTACGGCAGCGACCTCCGGCTGATGCTCGGGGTGGGAGGCATCCCGACCCTGCAGTACGGCCCGGGCGCCGCCGAGGACGCCCACGCGCCGCGGGAGAAGGTGTCGATCTCCGAGACCCTCGACGTCGCGCGGACGCTGCTGGTGCTCACCCTCCGGCGGTGCGGTCACCCGGTTTCGTGACGGTCGCTGCGCGACCTCCTCGACCACCAGGGTGGGGTGGCCCCGGGTCAGTCGCGCAGCAGGGGGCGGGTCAGGCAGGTGGGGCCGCCGGTGCCGATCGCGAACTCGGAGCAGTCGAGCACCGTGACCTCGACTCCCGCGGCGCGGAGGTCGCGTTCGACGCCGGGAGCGCCGGCGAAGAGGATCACCCGCCCCGGTGCCGTCGCAAGCACGTTGGAGCCGAGCGCGAGGTAGTCCTCGTCGGAGACCGGGATCCACGAGATGCCACGCGCGGTCAGCTCGTCGAGCAGCGGCGTGGGCGCGATCGGCTCGTAGACCACGGCCAGGTCGGGGGAGACCGGGCTGATGACGGACATCAGGTGGAAGACCTCCCCGGGCCCGTGGTGCCACGGCAGGTGGAAGGGCACGACCCGGACCCCGACCGGCTCGAGCAGCGCCGTCAGCTGGTCGTGGGCGGCGGCGTTGGTGCGGTGGCTGCGCCCGACGGCGAGGGTCTGCTCGTCGAGCCAGAAGAGGTCGCCACCGTCGGCGCGGGCGTCGTCGGCCAGCCGGCCGAGTTCAGGCACGCCGAGCCCGGCGAGCTCGGACGCCAGCAGCGGCGGCTCGGACGAGCGGCACGGCTTGGCCTGACGCAGCACCACCATGCCCGCCCCGGTGACGAAGACCGGGTCGTAGGTGAAGCAGGCGTCGGCGAGACCCTCGGCCGGCAGGAGCACGTCGACGGCGGCGCCCGCCGACTCCAGCGCGCTCACGAAGGCCGCGTGCTGCTCGACGGAGAGCGTCACGTCGGGCAGTCGCTCCCACCCCGCGTCCTGGTAGTCCGCGTGCGTCGGCAGACCGCGCACCGCCACCCTGCGGAGGGGAGCGGTCATCGAGGTCACGGCGAATGGTTCGGTCACGCCTCGTATTGTCGCCCGGGTGAGCATCGACATCCGTGACGAGCCCGAGTCGTCGCGCTACGCGGCGTACGTCGACGGAGAGCTGGCCGGGTTCTCGGAGTACACGCTCGACCCGGAACGAGGTCGCATCGTCATCGCCCACACGGAGGTCGACGACGCCTTCGAGGGGCGCGGCGTGGGCAGCGCCCTGGTGCGCGGCGAGCTGGACGACGCACGCCGGCGGCGGCTACGCGTCGTACCGCAGTGTCCCTTCGTCAAGGCGTACATCGAACGGCACCCTGACTACCAGGACCTGCTGCGGACGCCCCCGGACTGAAGTGCACAGCTCTCCACAGGAGCCGTGCGCCTGTGCAGCTGAGCGCCACCTGGTCCACAGATTCGAATAGTTCCTGGGGGTAGCGCGGGTCGCCTTGAGACCCGTCGGAGCATCGGCCTACAGTCGCGTCAGCGGGCGAGATGTCGCCGAGTCGACAAATTCAGACCCGCGACCGGGCTGCCTTCCCCCAGCACGAGCACACCCCCCATCAGCACCCCAGCTCTCAGGAGGACGGCAGATGAGCCAAGGCGGGTACCCGGGCTTCCCCACGGCAGGCAGTGCGCCGGAGATACCACCGCTCGGGGTGATCCCCCAAGGGAGAGTGGCTCCGGGTCAGCAGGAAACGACCAGAGAGTTCAGTATGAGCGAGCCGATCCCCTTCCCGACTCCCGTGCCCGAGGAGACCCTCGTGACCGTCGTGGAGCCCGAGGCCGGGGCCGCGCTCGGTCCGACCGGTCGGCCGATGCCGGTGCTCCCCGAGCCGACGCCGCTCACCCGCCACGGCGGCGCGCGCGTCATCTCGATGTGCAACCAGAAGGGCGGGGTGGGCAAGACCACCACCACCATCAACCTCGGGGCGGCGCTGGCCGAGTTCGGCCGCAAGGTGCTGCTCGTCGACTTCGACCCGCAGGGCTCGCTCTCGGTCGGTCTCGGGCTCAACCCGCACGAGATGGACCTGACGATCTACGACCTGCTGATGGCCCGCGACGTCACCCTCGACGACGTCGTGGTCGGCACCGGCGTGCCGGACATGGACCTGCTGCCGTCCAACATCGACCTGTCCGCCGCCGAGGTGCAGCTGGTGCAGGAGGTCGCCCGCGAGCAGACCCTGCAGCGCGTGCTCGCGCCGGCGATCGAGAAGTACGACGTCATCCTGATCGACTGCCAGCCCTCGCTCGGCCTCCTCACGGTCAACGCGCTGACCGCTTCGGACGGCGTGATCGTGCCGCTGGAGTGCGAGTACTTCGCGCTGCGCGGCGTCGCGCTGCTCAAGACGACCATCGACAAGGTCCGAGAGCGCCTCAACCCCAAGCTGTCGATCGACGGCGTGCTCGGCACCATGTTCGACGGGCGCACCCTGCACGGTCGCGAGGTCATGCAGCGGCTGGTCGAGGCGTGGGGCGACACCGTCTTCCACACCGTGATCCGGCGCACCGTGAAGTTCAGCGACTCGACGGTCGCCGGTGAGCCGATCACGACGTACGCCTCGACCTCGGCCGGGGCCGAGTCCTACCGTCAGCTCGCCAAGGAGGTGCTCGCGCGTTGTCACGACGAGTGAGCCTGCCCGCCGCCGACGATCTCTTCCGTCGGACCGACGACAACGCGATCCGGGCCGTCCCCGACGAGCGCGCCGAGCCTGACCGTCCGCCCGCGGAGGAGCAGACGGCTGCCGGCCGGCGAACCAGCGGCCGGGTGCGGCACGACGAGAAGATGACCGTCTACGTCACCTCGGCCGAGCTGCTCGAGCTCGAGCACGCCCGGCTGATGCTCCGGGCACAGAACGGCGTGGCCGTCGACCGCGGGCGCCTGGTGCGGGAGGCGATCGCGCTGGTCCTGGCCGACTTCGTGGCCCACGGCGACGAGAGCGCACTGGTCCGGCGGCTGACCGAGGAATGAGCGTGAGCGTCGTCCGGCCTGAGTCGGACGCCCCCGAGGCAGTTGCTCCCGACGGCGTAGCCAACGCCGCGTTCGAGGTGCGGTTGGACAACTTCGAGGGACCCTTCGACCTGCTGCTGAGCCTGATCGCCAAGCACAAGCTGGACATCACCGAGATCGCCCTCTCGGAGGTCACCGACGAGTTCCTGGTGCACACCAAGGCGTTGGGCAAGCGGGGCGACCTGGAGCAGGTGACCTCGTTCCTGCTCGTCGCCGCGACCCTGCTCGACCTCAAGGCCGCCCGACTGCTGCCGCAGGGCGACGTCGAGGACGAGGAGGACCTCGCGCTGCTGGAGGCGCGGGACCTCCTCTTCGCGCGGCTGCTCCAGTACAAGGCCTTCAAGCAGGTCGCCGCGACCTTCGAGGAGCGGCTGAGCGCCGAGAGCCGCCGCTACCCCAGGGCGGTCGGCCTCGACGAGCGCTTCGCGACGCTGCTCCCCGAGGTGCTGATCGGGATCGGTCTGGAGCAGTTCGCCGCCCTCGCGGCGAAGGCGCTGGAGCCCAAGCCGGTGCAGGAGGTCGGGCTGGCCCACATCCACGCCCCGGCGGTCAGCGTCCGCGAGCAGGCGGGCGTCGTGGTCGACCGGCTGCGTCGCAGCGGCACGATGACCTTCCGCGCGTTGTGCGGCGACTCGCCCGACACGCTCACCACGGTCGCGCGGTTCCTGGCGCTGCTGGAGCTCTTCCGGGAGGGCGCGGTCGGCTTCGACCAGGTCTCACCGCTGGGTGAGCTCACCGTGCGCTGGACCGGCTCGGACGACGAGATCGAGATCACCGACGAGTTCGACGGGGCGCCGCCGGAGGCCACTGATGAGACGCCCGACGCCGTCGAGGAGGAGACTGCAGCCGATGACTGAGCAGATGGAAGTGTCGGAGGCCCTCGACATCCCCGCCGTGGCCGAGCTGCGCCCCGCGCTGGAGGCCATCTTGATGGTGGCCGACGAGCCGCTGGACGAGGTCGGGCTGGCGTCGGTCGTCGGCTACCCCGTCGAGCAGGTCGTGGAGGCGCTGACCGGGCTGGCGGGGGAGTACGCCGAGCAGGGCCGTGGCTTCGAGCTGCGCAACGTGGCCGGCGGGTGGCGGTACTACACACGCGAGGAGTACGCCGCCGTCGTGGAGTCCTTCGTGCTCGACGGCCAGCAGGCCCGGCTGACCCAGGCAGCGCTGGAGACCCTCGCGGTGGTCGCCTACAAGCAGCCGGTCTCGCGGGCGCGGGTCTCGGCGATCCGCGGGGTCAACGTCGACGGTGTGATGCGCACGCTGATCACTCGCGGCCTGGTCGAGGAGGCCGGCCACGACGGCGAGCACGGCGCGACGCTCTACCGCACGAGCGGCTACTTCCTGGAGCGCATCGGCGTCACCTCGCTCGACGACCTGCCCGACCTGGCGCCGTACCTGCCCGACATGGACGACTTCGACGACGAGCTGGCCGAGGCGATGGGGGCCGCCGCACCCGTCGCGACGCAGGGTCCGGCCGAGCCGGGGCAGTCGGGGCAGCCGGGGCAGCCGGGGGAGCCGACCCCGGACCCGCACCCCGATCAGCACAACGGCGAGGGCACCGAACCCCATGGCGGGACCGACGTCGGATGAGCGACGGCCCGGCTGATCAGGGTGGTCCACCGCCGGGCGCACCCCCGGGCGGGGAGCCCGATGAAGACGGCCTGGTCCGGCTGCAGAAGTACCTCGCCCAGTCGGGCGTCGCGTCCCGGCGCCGCTGCGAGGAGCTGATGCTCGAGGGCGAGGTCGAGGTGGACGGCGAGGTGGTCACCCGCCTCGGCACCAAGATCGACCCGTCCACCGCCGTGGTCCGCGTCTCCGGCAAGCGGCTGCCGCCGTTGAAGCCCTACGTCTACCTCGTGCTCAACAAGCCGCGGGGCGTCGTCTCCACGATGTCCGACCCCGAGGGGCGGCGTACCCTCCAGGACCTCGTCGTGGACCGGCCCGAGCGGCTCTTCCACGTCGGGCGGCTCGACACCGACACCTCCGGGCTGATCCTGCTGACCAACGACGGCGACTTCGCCAACGTCGTGGCGCACCCGTCGTTCGAGGTGGACAAGACCTACGTCGCCGAGGTGGAGGGCAGCGTGACGCGGGCGACGATCGCGCAGCTGATCGACGGGGTGACGCTCGACGACGGGCCGGTCTCCGTGTCCGCGGCGAAGGTGCTCACGCACGGCGAGGGCAACGCGAAGGGCCGCACGATCATCGAGCTGGTCATCCACGAGGGCCGCAACCGCATCGTGCGGCGCCTGCTCGACCACGTCGGGCACCCGGTGCGCCGGTTGACCCGCACCCGGATCGGACCCATCGACCTCAAGGGCCTCGAGCCGGGCGGGTTGCGCCACCTGACCCTCGACGAGCTCGGCACTCTGCTGGACACCGCCAAGCTGTGAGCGCCCGCGCGTCCTAGGGTTGCCCCATGGCAGTGCGAGCGGTGCGCGGGGCGACCCAGCTCGACACGGACGAGCGTGAGCACCTCCTCGGCCGTGTCGAGGAGATGGTGCTCGACGTGATGCGTTCCAACGGGCTGAGCGTCGACGACTTCATCTCGGTGATCTTCACGGCCACCTCCGACATCCACTCCGAGTTCCCGGCGTACGCCGCCCGGCAGCTGGGGTTCGGGGACGTGCCGCTGATCTGCTCGCGCGAGCTCGAGATCGAGGGCTCGCTGCCGCTGGTGGTGCGGATGATGGCGCACGTCGAGACCGACCTGCCGCGCGCGGACATCACGCACTGCTACCTGCACGGGGCGGCGTCGCTGCGCAAGGACCTCACCCGCGTGCGCTCGGTGCCGGACGAATGACGGACGGACGGCCTGGCGAACGAGCTGGCGAACGGTCTCAAGAACGGGTGGGGCTCACCGGGCCGGTCCTCGTGGTCGGCACCGGTCTGCTGGGCACCTCCATAGCTCTGGCCGCCCGCCGGGCCGGGCTCGACGTGCTCCTGAGCGACGTGTCGCCCGAGCACCTGCGCACCGCCTCGGGACTCGGCGCGGGGCGGCCGGTCGCCGACGGCGACGCTCCGCAGCTGGTGGTCGTCGCCACGCCGCCCGACCACCTCGGCGTCGCGATCGCGGAGGCGCTGACGCGCTACGACGCCGTCGTGACGGACGTCGGGTCGGTGAAGTCGGCGCCCCTGCGCGAGGTGTCGGAGCGGGTCGGGGCAGAGGCGCTGGAGAGGTACGTCGGCTCGCACCCGATGGCCGGAAGCGAGCGGTCAGGACCACTGGCGGCGAGCGCGGCGCTCTTCGAGGCCCGGCCGTGGGCGGTCACCCCGCACCCGTCGAGCGACCCGGGGGCCGTGGAGCTCGTGTCGGCGCTCGCCTCGGCCTGCGGGGCGACCGTCGTGACGCTGCCGCCCGAGGAGCACGACCGAGCGGTCGCGCGGACGTCCCACCTGCCGCACCTGCTCGCCGTGCTCGTGGCCGGCCGGCTCGCCGACGCCCCCGCGGCGCACCTGTCGCTGTCGGGGCAGGGGGTGCGCGACGTGACGCGGGTCGCGGGGAGCGACCCGGCGCTGTGGCAGCAGATCGTGGCCTCCAACGCGCCCGCCGTCCTCGAGCTGCTCTCGGAGGTGAGGGCTGAGCTCGACGCCATGATCACGGCGGTCTCGGGAGGGTCGCGCGAGGGCCTGGGAGTGCTGCTGGACCGCGGCGTCGCCGGGACCCAGGCCATCCCGGGCAAGCACGGCGGCCCGGTGCGCGCGACCGCGCCGGTCTTCGTGTCGCTGCCCGACCACCCCGGCGAGCTGGCCCGCCTCTTCGCCGACGCCGGCGTCATCGGCGTCAACATCGAGGACGTGCGCATCGACCACGACCCCGGACGCGACACCGGACTGGTCGAGCTCGTGGTCGCCGAGGACTCTGCGCTGCACCTGGCCGCCTCGCTCGAGGACCGAGGCTGGGTGGTCCACGGCTGAGGGTGGCCTTCTCCCTTGATGAACCAGCAGCAGCACCTACAGGACCCCCTCCCAAGGAATCACGGCCTGTCCGGACCCACAGGTAGGCTTGCCCCTCGTGAATTCCGCCCAGCTCGTCGTCGCCATCGACGGCACGTCAGGGTCGGGCAAGTCCAGCACGTCTCGCGGGGTGGCGGCCCGATTGGGACTGCGCTACCTCGACACCGGCGCCATGTTCCGCGCCGTGACCTGGTGGCTGCTGCGCGAGGGTGTCGACGTCCACGACACCGACGCGGTGGCCGCGCGGGTCCACGAGCCGGCGATCCTCGTCGGCACCGATCCGGCCGGTCCCGGGATCATGATCGACGGCGTCGACGTCGCCGTCGCGATCCGCACCGACGAGGTCAACGCCGCGGTGAGTCCCGTGAGCGTCGTGCCCGCCGTACGCAGCCGCCTGCTCGAGCTGCAGCGCGACATCATCGGCTCGGGCGGGATCGTGGTCGAGGGCCGCGACATCGGCTCGGTGGTGTGGCCCGACGCCCAGGTGAAGGTCTTCCTCACCGCCGACCCGGCCGCGCGCGCGGCGCGGCGGGCCGCCGAGGAGGGCGGCTCCGACCTCACCGCCACCGAGCAGTCGCTGCTCAACCGCGACCAGATCGACTCCGGCCGCGCGACGGCCCCGCTGGTGCGGGCCGACGGTGCGGTCGAGATCGACTCCACGACGGCCTCCCTCGAGGAGGTCATCGCGCAGGTCGTCGGCCTCGCCGAGTCGGTGGAGGCCACCGCGTGATCGACGAGATCAGCGGGGACCCCTGGCGCGCGTCCGTCCCCCGTCACGAGACCGCCTCGCACCCTGCCCGAGGGCGGATGCGCGTCCTGCGGGCTCCCGTGGCGGCGTACACCCGGCGCAGGTTCGGCGTCCGCCTGCACCACGCGGACCGGGTGCCCAGGAGGGGCCCGGTGATCCTCGCCCCCAACCACCTCGGCTGGATGGACGGTCCGCTGCTGGCCATCCACTCCCCGCGTCCGGTGCACGCGCTGACCAAGCACGAGATGTTCCAGGGCCGCATGGACCCGTTCCTGCGCAAGGCGGGCCAGATCCCGATCGACCGCTTCAACCCCGACCCGCGCGCCATCAAGGCCTGCCTGCGCGTGCTCCGTGAAGGCGGCGTCGTCGGCATCTTCCCCGAGGGTGCCCGCGGCGCCGGC
Organism: Nocardioides bigeumensis; assembly: GCF_039531755.1. Classification (NCBI taxonomy): domain Bacteria; kingdom Bacillati; phylum Actinomycetota; class Actinomycetes; order Propionibacteriales; family Nocardioidaceae; genus Nocardioides; species Nocardioides bigeumensis. The sequence continues at coordinate 6,621 of NZ_BAAAQQ010000005.1, read as the reverse complement.
GAGCTCGAGCTCTTCAAGGGCGGGACCGCCTACCTCGCCCTCGTCACCGGCGCGCCCGTCATCCCGGTGTTCTTCTTCGGCACCCGCGAGCCCGGCCAGGACAGCCATTCCCGGCCGTCGCGTCAGTCGCCGGTCGACATCGTGTACGGCGAGCACTGGCGCGTCGACGCACAACCCTGGCCACGCACCAAGCGCGACGTGCTCGAGGCGAGCGCCTCGCTGAGGAGTCACATGCTCGAGCAGCTGTCCCACGCCAAGGAGCTGACCGGGCGCCGACTGCCCGGGCCGCTTCCCGCAGGCGACTCCGAGCGCGACGTCGCCCGCAGGCAGGCGACGTCATGAGCGAGCTCGACGGACCTGTCACCCCGGTCACCGCCGTCCCGGTCCTGGCCATCGTCGGGCGCCCCAACGTCGGCAAGTCCACGCTGGTCAACCGCATCCTGGGCCGTCGTGAGGCGGTCGTGGAGGACGTGCCGGGCGTGACCCGCGACCGGGTGCCCTACGACGCCAACTGGAACGGCCGCGCCTTCACGGTCGTCGACACCGGTGGCTGGGACCCCGACGCCCGCGGCCTCGCCGAGCGGATCGCCGCGCAGGCGGAGGTGGCGGTGTCCCTCGCCGACGCCGTGCTGTTCGTCGTGGACGCCGGCGTCGGCATCACCGACTCCGACGAGGCCGTCGTCCGGATCCTGCGCAAGTCGGGCAAGCCGGTCGTGCTGGCCGCCAACAAGGTCGACGACCAGCGCGCCGAGGCCGAGGCCCACGGCCTGTGGAACCTCGGCCTGGGCGAGCCCCATCCCGTCTCCGCGCTGCACGGACGCGGCTCCGGAGACCTGCTCGATGCCGTCCTGGCGGCGCTCCCGGCGACGCCGGAGCAGTCGTTCGAGGAGGTCGGCGGGCCGCGTCGCGTGGCGATCGTGGGCAAGCCCAACGTCGGCAAGTCCTCGCTGCTCAACCGGCTGGCCGGCTCGGAGCGGGTCGTCGTCGACAACGTCGCCGGCACCACCGTCGACCCCGTCGACGAGCTCGTCGAGCTGGGCGGGCGGACCTGGCGCTTCATCGACACCGCCGGCATCCGCAAGCGGGTGAAGGAGGCGTCGGGTCACGAGTACTACGCGTCCCTGCGCACCTCGACCGCCATCGACCGCGCCGAGGTCGCCGTCCTCGTGCTCGACGGCAGCGAGTCGATCTCCGAGCAGGACGTGCGCATCCTGCAGACGGTGCGCGACGCGGGCCGCGCGCTGGTGATCGCGTTCAACAAGTGGGACCTCGTCGACGAGGACCGGCGTTACTACCTCGACCGCGAGATCGAGCGTGACCTCGTGCAGGTGCAGTGGGCGCCGCGCATCAACGTCACGGCGCGCACCGGCTGGCACGTCGACCGGCTCGTCCCGGCGCTGGACAAGGCGCTCGCGGGCTGGGAGACCCGGGTGACGACCGGCGCGCTGAACGCCTTCCTCGGCCGCCTCGTGGCCGAGCACCCCCACCCGGTGCGTAGCGGCAAGCAGCCCAAGATCCTGTTCGGCACCCAGCCCACGACGTCGCCGCCGACGTTCGTGCTCTTCACGTCCGGTCGGCTCGACGCGTCGTACGAGCGCTACATCGAGCGGCGGTTGCGCGAGGAGTTCGGTTTCGTCGGCACGCCGATCGTGATCACCCAGAAGCCTCGCGAGAAGCGCAAGCGCTAGCCGCCGACCGGGGCGGTCGGGCTCGGCAGCGGCTCGGCGTCCGGGGTTGGGGCGGCGTCCGTGAGCGGCGGGTTGCGCAGGTCGCCCTCGGCCTGCTCCAGCAGTGTCCGCGCGGCCGCCCGCCCGGCCAGGATCATCCGGTCCAGCTGGTGGAACTCCAGCAGGCCGACCCCCATCGAGCTCGGGCTCAGCACCCACGCGCCGCGGGCGCGCGCCGCCGCGACGGCGCCGCCGCTGCCGATCATCATGGTGCGCAGCAGGGTCTCGCCGAGGGCGGGCACGCGCGGCGGGCCGGTGCGCGGCCTGGTCTCACCGCCGATGCCGATGTTGACCGCCACCACTGGTCCCTCTGCCCGCTCGGTCAGCAGATCGACGGGCAGGTTGTCCAGGACCCCGCCGTCCACGAGCAGCCGGCCGTCCTGCTGGGGCATCGGCGGGAAGAGCACCGGCAGCCGGACCGACGCGAGCGCAGCCTGGCTGAGGTTGCCTCGGTCGTGGTTCTGCCGTGAGCGGCTGACCAGGTCGACACTGACCAGTCGCGCCTGCCGGGGGAGTCCCTCGAAGACCTCGTCCTTGCCCAGCGCCCGCTCCATCCCGGCGCTCACGCGTCGGGCCTTCGAGAGCGACTTCGACGGGATGCCCCAGTCGCTGAACGGCTTGCGGCGCACCCATTCGGCGTAGCACTCGTCCTCCAGCTCCTCGCCGGTGCGCCCGGTCGCGTGGACGGCGGCGATGATCGCGCCGATGCTGCAGCCGGCGACGCGGTCGACGTGCAGCCCGGCGTCCTCCAGCTCGCGGAGGACGCCGACGTGCGCGAAGGCGCGCGCGCCGCCTCCGGCGAGGACCAGCCCGAGCGAGCGCCCGGCGAGACGGTCGGCCAGGGCCCGCAGCCCTCCCGCGAGGTCGCCCGGCTGGTCGGAAGCCACGAGGGTGAGCCGCCAGGCATCCGTGGCCCGCACCCACGCCGCGCGGGCCTCCGGCGGGAGGGTCGCGCCGAGGAGCAGCACCTCGGGTTGGCACGAAGGTGTGGGCAGGTCACTCGGGACGTCGACGGTGGCGTCGCCGACCAGCACGACCACGTCGGCCATCCGGACGCAGAAGTCGCGCCAGCGGGTCGCCTCCTCATCCACCTCGTCACCGACGCCTGCGGGATGCTCGGCGACGAGGACGACCCGGTCGTGGGCACGTTCGGCGCGCTCGAGCCCGTCGGCGTCGACGTTGTCGAGCAGCACCACGCTCAGGTGCTGGCCGATCCTCCGGGCCACGCGATGCGCGACGTCGGCGACCGCCACGCCGCGCCGCAGCCCCACCACGGAGATGACCGACGGGGCAGTGGCGCGCGGCGCCGCCGCAGGCTCGCCCGCGGTCCTGAGCCGCTCGGCGACCTGGCGCAGCACGAACCGCGACGCCGAGGCGTCTGACGCCAGCGCCTCCTCGAACGCGAGCCGCGGGATCTCGCTGACCAGCGAGTCGCGTCGGGACCGGACGCTGGCCGACCGGGGCTCTCCGGTGAGCAGCGCGAGCTCGCCGAGCACCTCGCCGGGCCCCAGCTCGCGCACGATGCGCCCGCCGACCTCGACCTCGAAACGGCCGCCGCGCACGACGTACGCCGATCCCGTCGGCTCGCCCTCGCGCATCAGCCAGGTGCCGGCGGGCACGGGGACCAGCCGCGAGGCGTCCTCGAGCTGCTGGCGCGCGCTCGCCGGGAGGGCTGCGACGAGAGGTACGTCGGACAGGTCGTGCGCGAGCTCGCCGTCTAGTTGCGGGGTGACCCGCGGGGCCGGGCCGGGGTCCGGGGCGAGCACGACGGCCGGCCGGTGGACCTCGGTCTCCTCCTCGGCCTCGGCGCGCTGCGGCGTGCGCAGGGTCAGGGCGATGAGCGCGGTGACGACGAACGCGCCGACGGAGAGCAGCCACCCGTCGCGCAGGACGTCGACGGCGGTGGCGGGAGTGGGCTCACCGATGATCAGCACGAGCACGGCGATGCCGAGCACCCCGCCGAGCTGGCGGGCGCTGGAGACCACGGCGGACGCGGTGGCGTAGCGGCCACCAGGCACCGCCGCGAGCGCCGCGCTCCCGAGGAGGGGCAGGGTCGCGCCGACGCCGATGCCGCTCAGCACCTGACCGGGCAGCCACTGGGTGAGGAAGGCGGGCTCGAGGCCGACCTGCTGCTCGTACCAGAGGTAGGCACCCGCCCACACCAGGGCGCCGGGGACGATGAAGATGCGGAAGCCGCGGCGCTCGGCCAGCGGGCCCAGCCGGGACGCGACGACCGCCGCCACGAGAGCGGCCGGCACGAGGGCGAGGCCGGCCCGCAGGACGCCGTACCCCCAGATGTACTGCAGCCACAGGATGTTGGTGAGCAGGTAGGCGTAGAAGCCGACGCCGGCGACGGCGGTCGCCAGACTCCCCACGCTGAACGACGGCAGCCGTAGGAGGGCGGGGTCCAGGAGCGGCGAGGGGTGCCGGCGGGAGGTGGCCACGAAGACCCCGAGCAGCACGACCGACGCGACGAACGCGCCGATGACCCCGAGGCTGCCCCAGCCCCAGTCGGAGCTCTGCACCAGGCCCAGCGTGAGCAACGCGAGGGCGGCGGCCATGAGCGCGGCACCGACCAGGTCGGGCAACGCGCGCCGGCCCGGCGCCCGACTCTCGACGAGGTGGTTGCGGGCGGCCCACAGCGCGACGACGCCGAAGGGGAGGTTGACCAGGAAGGCCCAGCGCCAGTCCCCGAGCTGCACGAGGGCGCCACCGATGGGCGGCCCGACTCCGGCCGCGACGGCGGCGGACGCGCCCCACAGGCCGATCGCGTGCGCACGGCGCTCGACCGGGAACGCCTCGACCACGAGCGCGAGGGAGGCGGGCACGAGCAGGGCGGCCCCCAGGGCCTGGAGCACGCGAGCGGCCACCAGCAGCTCGACGCTGGGGGCGGCGCCGCAGAGGGCCGAGGCGACGGTGAAGAGCAGGACGCCGGTGGCGAAGGCGCGGCGCCGGCCGAGCAGGTCGGTGAGGCGGCCGCACACGATGAGGAACGCGGCGAAGACGATGTTGTAGGCGTTCAGCACCCACGACAGGTCGCTGATCGAGGTGTCCGGGAACGAGTCGCGCAGCGACGGGAACGCGACGTTGACGATGGTCGCGTCGAGGAACGCGAGGAAGGCGCCGAAGCACGCGACCAGCAGCACCCGCGACGCAGGGATCCGAGCACTGCTGTGGCGCGGCACGAGCGACCCCTTGGCGTAGACGAAAGTAGGGTCCGAGAGGTGACGGAGTCTTCACCTCCGGACGCGGGAGCGCAAGGTGTCCCGATCACCGGGCAGTAACCGGTTCGAGCGTCACCGCCCGCGTCGATAGGCTCCACGCAGCCCTCTCGGTCCGGGCGGACCGCAGCGAAGCGGCGTGAGGTGGCTGGTCGTGGCCGACCTGCACTACGCGCTGCGGCAGTACGACTGGCTCTGCGAGGCGGCCGCCGACTTCGACCTCGTCGTCATCGCGGGAGACCTGCTGGATCTGCGCTCGGTGGTGCCGATCCCGGCGCAGAGCGTGGCGATCGCCGCGCAGCTCGGGCGGTTGGGACAGCGGCGTACGACGGTCGCGTGCTCGGGCAACCATGACATCGGTGGTCGAGCAGCGAGCGAAGCGAGCGGATAGTCGAGACCACCGAATACGGCGCATCGGCCTCGGTGGTCGAGCGGCGCCTGTTCCCGGTGGTCGAGCAGCGAGCGAAGCGAGCGGATAGTCGAGACCACTCAGTACGGTGTGTCGGGCTCCCGTTCGGAGCCGGTCTTGTCGTCGGCGCCTTGGCGACTCACCAGCGACTGCAGGACGGCGTCGACCACGCCGAGGTGGTCCTCGCGGTCGGCGTACTGGTTGCGCAGGTCGGCGAGGTAGCGGGTCACCAGGTCGAGCCGCTGCGCGAGCGTGGTCGCGATGTCGAGCGCCACCTCGGGGTGGTCTCGGACCAGGAGGTCGGGGTCGTCGGACCGAAGGAACTTGCACTCGCCGAACGCCGTCACCGTCGCGGTGGCCGCGCCGTCGAGCAGGAACGCCATCTCCCCGAAGACGGCGCCGGGCTCGTCGATCGTGGAGATCTCGGCGCCTTGGGCGCTGACCCTGACAGCGCCACTGGTCAGCACCAGCAGCTCCCGGTGGTGCCGGCCCTCCTCGAGGACAACGGCCCCGTCGGCGTACGTCACCTCGGGCAGTCCCCATCCGCGCGCGTCGATCATCTCGCCTCCCGGGGCAACTATGTCAGCCGATTGCCGCCCGGCTCGACGGGTGCGACTGCAGCGGAACGTCCGGAACCGTGGCTAGCGTGCCGGAGGTGAGGATCGAACGACAGATCACGGTGTTCGACTCGGCCGACATCAGGTCCGAGAGCGCGTTCTGGGCGGAGTTGGTGGGCGGCGAGATCTACGAGGACGACGGCTTCGACTCGATCATCGTGGACGGCAAGTGGCGTCTCGGCGTCCAGCGCGCGCCGAACCATGTGCGCCCGCAGTGGCCGGACGGCGCCCAGCAGCAGCAGGTGCACCTCGACCTGCACGTGCTCGACATCCGTGCCGCTCACCACACGCGACGTCGGTCGGCGCCCGGCTCTTGCTGGCCGCCGACGACCTCGACACCGACGAGGGCCACCAGGTGTACGCCTCCCCGGCCGGCCACCCCTTCTGCCTCGGCTGGCACTTGAACCTCCCGCTGGAGCACGACTTCGGCGCCACGAGAGGCTGATCCCGCGGCTGGCCTGGAGGTCCCCCTCGATTCAGGAGGGGCAGACCACCTGCGCTAGGGTTCTGACCGCCTCGCGCTCGTCGCGGGGCATCGGGCTGTGGCGCAGTTTGGTAGCGCACTTGACTGGGGGTCAAGGGGTCGCAGGTTCAAGTCCTGTCAGCCCGACACTGTGATGTCTCAAGACATTGGAAACTGCCGGACC
>NZ_BAAAQQ010000004.1:0-108494 GCF_039531755.1 Nocardioides bigeumensis | reverse complement strand
GCCGAGGTCGTCGAGACCCGGCTCGTGGTCGCGTGCTGCTGTCATGTCACCAATCCAAGCAGTGGCCGCCGACAACGCCTCCCGGGTCGCAGGGTCTTGTTCCACAAGTGGTCTCGCACGCTTCCGGGGCTTGTGACGTCGCTGCGCTAGCTCTTCGACTGCCGGGTGGTGGTCTCGACTTTCCGCTCGCTTCGCTCGCTCCTCGACCACCGGGGCGCTGGGTGGCGTCCTCGACCGCCGGGGCGCTGGGTGGCCTCCTCGACCACCGGGCGCGTGGCGCGACGTCCTCGACCGCCGGGGCGCTGGGTGGCCTCCTCGACCACCGGGCGCGTGGCGCGACGTCCTCGACCACCGGGGCGCTGGGCGGCCTCCTCGACCACCGGGGCGCTGCGTTACCTCCTCCTCCAGCGGGGTCTCGTGACCCGACCGGTGCGGGTCTGCGGACGCAGCGCCGCCCGGATGAGACGCTAGGGCCCATGCGCCGCTCACTCGTGCTCGCCGTGGCTGCCGTCGTCACGCTCGCCACGGTGTCCAGCTTCGTCGCCACCGCCGACCCGTCCGACGACGGCACGCTGCTGGTCGCCCCGGCGGCTGCCGGCGAGCCGGGCGCCCGTGCGGAGAAGTCGGAGCCTGTCGCCGCGACGAAGGCGACCTCGAGCGCGCCGGTGCTCAGCGGTTGCCAGACCGACGCGGCGTACGAGGTCTGCTTCTCCTCGCCCGGTCTCAAGAACGGCCCCGACCCGGCGGTCGTACGCCGCTTCATCAGCATCTTCGGTGAGGCGGGGGAGGGTGACTCGCTCCGGATCGCGATGTTCCGGTGGGACATCCCGGCCACCACCAAGGCCATCGTGGCGGCGCAGAAGCGGGGCGCACACGTCGAGCTCGTCGCCGATGCCGACCTGCGCACGAAGGTCGCGGGCCGGGCGGTGCTGCAGAAGATCGAGGAGGGGGACCCGGCTCCCGGCAACGTCGTCGTCTGCCGCGGCGCCTGCCTGCCGTGGTCGGGCGCGGGCCCGGCGCCCGACTCCCAGGACGTCAACCACCTCAAGCTGCTCCTGGCCGACATCGACGGCCGGCGCTCCGTGATCACCTCGTCGACCAACTTCGAGGGCCGGCAGTACACGCAGTACAACAGCCTGGCGCGGGTGTACGACGACGCGTTCTACGCCTACGGCTCGAGGTACTTCGCACGGCTCAAGGCCCAGCGGTGGGAGGTCGGCGGCAAGCGGTGGTCCGATGCCGACAAGACGTACGCCGGGCCGCCCCGCGCGATGGTCTACCCGCGCCGCGGCGACCTGCTGGTCGAGACCTTGCGGTCGGTCACCTGCGCACCCGGCATGCGCACCGTCGACATCATGATCGCCGTGGTGCAGCGGGCGGACGTCCGCGCGCAGATCGGCCGGCTCGCGCTGGGCGGCTGCAACCTGCGCATCGTCACCACCCGCGACACCATCGAGAACTGGCTGCAGAAACCCTTCAGGCTCCCCGACGGCCGCCTCGTCGACATCCCGGACGACAGGGTGCGCTGGTTGATCACGCACGACAAGGTGTACGCCATCCATGCCAAGGTCGCTGGGCGGGAGCGTCGCCTGGTGATCACCGGGACGAGCAACAGCACCTGCGGCGGGCTGCTCTACAACGACGAGATGATGCTGCGTCTCGACGGCAAGTGGGCGTTCCACGCCTACTCGGCCCATGTCAGGGACGCGTTCGGGCACGCGCGCCAGGCGAGCACGCCCATCATCCCGGTCATGAAGCCCTGTCGCTGAGTCGTTCACCGACCTCGTGGGCGACGAGCTCAGCCGATCACGGCGACCAGCGCCAGTGCGCCCAGCACGACGACGCCGAGGGCGAGCGACAGCCCGGCGGTGGCCGGGCGACTGTGCGGGTTGAGCCAGGTGTAGGCGATGAGCGCCGCGATCAGGACGAAAGCGGTGGCGACGAGGACCCGGCCGGCGTTCTCGGTCGCGAAGTGACCCGCGAGCAGCCCCGCCGCGGCCAAGGAGCCCGCCGTACGCCGCCAGGCCAGCTGCGTGCGCTCTTGCTGGTCCTCCAGGGCAGGCACCTCGTGCGCGCTCACAGGACGAGCACCACCAGGGCCGCGGCGAAGAGCACCATGGCGACGGCGAAGACGGCGAGCACCGTCGTCGACGGCAGCGGCAGCCGAAGCCGCATAGCGCGCTCGGTGCTCGCCCAGCGCACCCACGACATCACGGCGCACCCGAGGCCGAGGACCACCACGCCGACCGCCAGCACCTGCTGGAGCACGTCGGAGCCGGGCAGCTCCACCGCGTCGAGCGCGACGCCTCCCGCGAGCAGTGCGAGCGCGGTGCGGATCCACGCGAGGAAGGTGCGCTCGTTGGCCAGGCTGAACCGCAGGTCGGGCTCGGACCCGACGTCGTAGACCCACGAGGGCCAGCGTCCGTGCGCCATGGCTAGACCGACCTGCCGTCCGCGGCGACCTCTGATCCGGCGTCGTCACCGCTCGCGCAGAAGTCGACGAACCGGCGGGCCAGCGGACTCAGCCGTCCGTCGCGCCAGACGAGGTGCACCTCGCTGCGGGCCGCGGGAGCGAGGGGCACCACGCGCGACCCCTTCGCCGCTGCTTCCGCTGCCAGGCCGGTGGGCAGCACCGCGGCACCCGCGCCGGCGAGCACGAGGGGGACGACCGACGCGAGGTGCGCGGTCTCGACGGTCACCTCGGACGGGAGCCCCATGGTCTCGAGCAGGTCGTCGACGATCGCGCGGAGCGCCGTGCCCGCAGGAGTGCAGACGAGGCCGATGGCGTCGAGGTCCTCGATGGACAGCGCCGCTGGTGTGGGCCCGGTCGCCGCCGGGAGCACCGCGACCAGCTCCTGCTCGGCCAGCCATCGGCTGGCCAGGATGCCCTGCGGCGGCCGCCCGTCGAGCAGGCCGATCTCGGCGCCGCCGAGACGTACGGCGTCGAGCACGTCGCTGCGCCGCGCCGGGTCGGCCACCGACAGTCGTACGCCGGGGTGCTGCTGGCGGAACCCGCCGATGAGGCGGGCGAGGGGGTCGACCGCCCACAGCGTGTTGGTGATCAGCGTCAGGTGCCCGAAGCCGCCCTCGGAGACCGCGCGGACCGCACCCCTCGCCACCTGGAACGACCGCAGCGAGCGTCGCGCCGGTTCGAGGAGCGCCTCGCCCGCAGGGGTCAGCCGGACGCCGCGCCCGTGGCGCTCGAAGAGCCGGGACCCGAGGTCGCGCTCGAGCCAGCCGATCGCGTGCGACAGCGACGGCTGCGCGATGGAGAGGGACTGTGCGGCCCGGGTGAAGCTGCCGAGCTCGGCGACGGCCACGAAGTACTCCAGGTGGCGTCGGTCCATGAGCCAGACCTTAGTGTCCTCGGCATGTCGTTCGAGTTCGATGAGCACATCGCGGTCAGAGATGTCGAGGGTGCCGCTGGCGAGCACGACGCCCAGCTGAGCTCTGGGTGGATGGTCGGCGGCGCCGTCAACGGCGGCTACCTGCTGGCCGTCATCGGCCACGCGGTCTCGCGCACGCTTCCGGAGAAGCCGGACCCGATCGCGGTGAGCGCCTACTACCTGTCCGCCTCCGCGCCAGGTCCTGCCCGTGCCAGCGTCCGGGTGCTCCGCGACGGCGGGTCGGTCGCGACCGTCAGCGCCGAGCTCGCGCAGGGGGACGACGTACGTCTCACGGCCCTGGCGACCTTCGGCTCCCTCGGGTCCTTGTCCGACGACGTCCCGGAGGGTTGGACGGCGGCGGCGCAGCCCCCGGACCTGCCACCGGTCGACGAGTGCGTGCCGGGTTCGATGGCGCCGCCGGAGGTGCTCGAGATGGCGCCGTTCGTCCGTCGCTTCGACATCAGGTTCGACCCCCGGATGATCGGGTGGGCGCTCGGCCAGCCGTCCGGTCGGGGCGAGATGCAGGCGTGGCTGCGCCTCGTGGACGGCCGTGAGCCGGACCCGCTGCTCCTGCTGATGGCGGTCGACGCGCTGCCGCCCGTGTCGATGGATCTCGGCCGCACCGGCTGGGCGCCGACCCTCGAGCTGACCGCGCACGTGCGCGCCGCGCCCGCACCCGGGTGGCTGCGGATCCGCCACGCCACCCGTCACGTCTCGGGCGGGATGTTCGAGGAGGACTGCGAGGTCTGGGACTCCACCGACCGGCTCGTCGCCCAGTCGCGCCAGCTGGCGCGGCTGCCGAGGTCCTAGCGGGTGCGTGTCAGTCGAAGAAGGACCGGCGCATCGCGACGACCCAGCGGCGGCGGGGGTGCTCGGTGAGTGACCAGAGCAGGTCTGCCGAGGGCCAGTAGGAGATGTCCTCGGGGCCCATCGGCAGGGCGAAGCGGTGCCGGCGGAGCGCGCCAGGGGAGCCGGAGTAGACGGAGCCCGGCATCCACGGACCGTGCGAGACGGTCACGTGGTGGCGCCCCCTCGCGACGCAGGCGCCCTGCATCGACGTCACGCCGCCGGTGTCGAGCGCGACCGGGCGCGAGGTGCCATCCGCGCCGCCGACCAGCAGGGAGGTGAGGGGATCGAGGGGGTAGCGGGCCAGGCGGGTGGCCTCGTCGCCACGGGCGTACTCTCCGGCGACGATCGCGGGCGGGTCGTCGGCCCGGTCGAGGGAGAGGAAGGAGTACTTCATGCGCTGGTGCCCCTCGTCGGCGTACGCCTGGTAGGCGAAGCGGACCGGCAGCACGTAGCGGTAGCCGAGCGAGGCCACCTCGTCGCCCTGCACCCCGAGGCGCCGCAGGTGCGCCCCGCCGCGGTCGGCCGCACGCTCGTCGGGGATGCGCATGACGTCGTCGACGTGACACGTCACGAAGCCCTTGGACGTCGCCGCCACATGCAGGTAGGGGCCGCGCCAGACGATGCCCCCGGCGTGCACCTTGAGCGGCGACAGCACGAGCCTGCCCTTGCGCAGCCGTGGCTGCACCAGGAGCACGTGCCGGTAGCGCAGGGTCTGCAGGTCGACGAAGGTCACCCGGCTGCCCTGGTTGCCGCCGTGCTCGTCCTTGAGGTACCACGCGGCCACCACCAGGGCCTTGCCGTGCACCCGCTCGGAGTCGTCGGCGTCGGCGGAGGTGGTGATGCCCTGGGGATACCACTGTGTCGTACGCCGGTCCTCGGCGTCCCAGGTGAACGACCGGACCACGGCGCGCCCCCACGGCAGCGTGCGCCGGCCCTGGCGGTGCAGGTCGCCGAGCACCGGGGCCACGCCCGTGCGGCCGCCGAGCAGGGCGGCGAGCGCGTCGACCTCGGCGAGGTTCTCCTCGGTGCGCGTCAGCCGGACGCCGGCGACGGGTGGTCCGGGGTCCCCAGGCGACGCATCCACGGAATCGACCCTAGGCGAGGGCGCGCAGCGCCGCTGTCACGACCACGGCGGCGAGCACGGCGAGGACGATCGACCGACGAGCCAACAGCAGGGCGCCGCCCACGGCCACGCCGAGGGCCTGCGCTCCAGCGGTCAGCCGCTGCCCGTCGGCGAACAGCGACGTCAGCACCAGCGCGGCCAGCAGCGCCGGTGCCATGCACGAGATCACCCGGATGAAGGCCCGCGGCAGCTCCCGCCCGCCGAAGAGGACGGGACCGAAGGCCTTGATGGCCACCGTCGCGACGACGAGGCCCAGGATCGTCAGCCAGATGGTCATGCGTCCTCCCGGCCCGCAGGTCGGGCGAGACCGATCAGGCTGGCGGCGGCGGCGGCCAGGATCGGGACGCCGGGCGGCGCGAACGGCACCAGCGCCAGGGCGATGAGGCTGCCCACTGCGGCGACGGTCCGCGACCGGCGGTCCCGCAGCTCGGCGAGCAGCAGCGCGAGGAAGAACGTCGGGTAGATCGCATCGAGCCCGAGCCGCGCCGGGTCGCCGATGACGTCGCCGGCGAAGACGCCGACGACCGTCCCGAGCGCCCACGTGACGTACTGCGGGGCGGTGGTGCCGAAGAGCTGCCACCGGTCGAAGGTTCCGTCGCCCCTGTTGGCCAGCGCCCAGGAGGCGTCGACGACGGCCTGACCCTGGGCGCCGCGCTGGACCGCGCCGCCCGACAGCGACGGCGCCAGGGCGATGCCCATCGCGAGGAAGCGGCCGTTCATCAGCGTGCCGGCCGCGACGGCGGCGGCCGCCGAGCCGCCGCCGGTGAGGACCGCCAGCGCGGCGAACTGTGCCGAGCCGGCGAAGACCAGCATGGCCGTCGCGATCGCCTGGAGCGGGGTGAAGCCGGCCTCGCGGGCCAGCACACCGAAGGAGAGCGACAGGACGGAGCCGACGGCGGCGTACGGCAGCCCCAGCCGGACCCCGGTCAGGAAGGATGCTCGCGCCTCATGGCTCATCGGCCCCCACGCTAATGACAGGCGCCGACACGGGACGGGTATTTTCGCCCTGTGGCCGGTGAGGAACGTCTCGTGGTGGGTGCGGCGATCCTGCGCGACGGGCAGGTGCTCGCCGCGCGGCGTACGCGTCCGGTCGACGCGGCCGGTCGGTGGGAGCTGCCGGGCGGGAAGGTGGAGCCGGGGGAGGACCCGGGTGCCGCGCTGGTCCGCGAGATCGCCGAGGAGCTCGGCTGCACCATCGCTGTCGGGGGCTGGTTGCCCGGCCGGACCCGGATCAGCGACGACCTCGCGCTCGTCGTCGCGCTCGCGTCGCTGGAAGCGGGCGAGCCGGAGCCGCACGAGCACGACGCCGTGCGCTGGCTGGGGCCCGACGACCTCGAGGCCGTCGACTGGCTCGACTCCGACCGGCCGTTCCTGCCGGCGTTGCGCGAGGCCCTCAACGCCTCGGCCACGACGTGGCTGCGCGCGGTGTTCTTCGACGGCGAGGGTGCGGCAGCCGTGGTCGAGCGGCTTCGCTCGGCCGGCTTCGACGCCGGGCTCTCTCGGGAGCGCTACGCCGGCGAGGACGACGACGACGACCACCCCTGGGCGGTCACGACCGACGCGCCGCAGCTTGTGCTCGAGCCACTCGTGGACGAGCACGACGGCTGGCTCGACACCGGTGACGTGTCAGGCGGGGTAACAGGCGGGGTAACAGGCGGGATGTCAGGCGGGATGTCAGGCGGGATGTCAGGCGGGGGGTCCGGCGTCTTGCCAGCGAGCACGAGCGCGGCCCCGCTCGACCTCCAGACGGCGCCGAGGCGACTGCACCGGCCGACGTGACGTCGGTGGCGGTCACTACGCTCGGAAGCGTGACGGAGATGCCGGCGCAGCGCCTGCTGCTGGTCCACGCCCACCCCGACGACGAGTCGATCGGTCAGGGCGCCACGATGGCCAAGTACGCCGCCGAGGGCCGCGGCGTGACGCTGGTGACCTGCACCGCGGGTGAGCTCGGCGAGATCCTGGTGCCCTCGCTCGAGCACCTCGCTGCCGACAAGGACGACACGCTGGGCGAGCACCGCCGCCAGGAGATCGCCGACGCGATGGCCGAGCTCGGCGTGACCGACCACCGGTGGCTGGGCGGGTTCGGGCGCTATCGCGACTCGGGGATGAAGTGGGACGACGACGGCAACGCGACCGCCGCCGACGAGATGGACGAGCGCGCCTTCGCCAACGCCGACCTGCTCGAGGCCGCCAACCACTTGGTGGAGGTGATCCGGGAGGTGCGCCCGCAGGTCCTGGTGACCTACGACCAGTTCGGGCAGTACGGCCACCCCGACCACATTCAGGCGCACCGCGTGGCGACGTACGCCACGGCGCTGGCCGCCGTGCCGTCCTACCGGCGCGACCTCGGCGAGGCCTGGGACATCAGCAAGGTCTACTGGGGCGCAATGTCGGAGTCCCGCTTCCGGGAGGGCATGCGCGCCCTGCGCGACGCCGGCGACACCACGTCCTTCGAGGGGATGGACCCCGACGGGCCGCTGCCGTGGACGACGCCCGACGCCGACCTGGCGGCCGTCGTCGACGCGACGGACTACGCCGAGCGCAAGATCGCCGCGATGAAGGCGCACGCCACCCAGATCACCGTCGACGGCCCGTTCTTCGCCCTGTCCAACAACGCGGGCAACCACGTGTGGGGGGTCGAGTACTACCGGCTCGCCAAGGGCACCCAGGGTGAGCTCGGTCCCGACGGCCTCGAGACTGACCTCTTCGCCGGCCTGTGAGGCTGCTGCTTTGAGGGTGGGGGCGCGCAGCCTCCTGGCCGTGCTGGCGCTGGCGGGCGGCCTGGCCACCGGGGTGGCCGCGGTCGCGGTCCACGCGACCGTCTGGGGCTGGCCGCTCGCGGTCGCGGCGGTCCTGACCGCCGCCTACGCCCTGCCGGGCGAGTGGTGGGCGCGGCTGCCCTTCTGCTGGGGCTTCGCCGGGGTCGCGTTCGCGCTCAGCCAGACCCGGCCCAACGGCGGCTTCCTGGTCAGCGCGGACCTGCCCGGATACGGCCTCATCGGGGTTGCGGCGGTGGTGGCGGTGCTCGGCCCGGTCGGGACGATCCGTCCGCGGCGCCACGTAGGCTGACCGCGTGAGCGTCGACAAGGACACCGCCATCTGGCGGGAGCCGGAGCAGCATGAGAAGGAGGGCGGCCGGGCCGTCCTCTTCGTCCTGCTGGGGCTGGTCGCGCTGCTCGGTGGCGGCTACGCCGCGGCGTACTTCTCCGCCAGCGACCGGGTGCCCCGCGGCACGTCCGTGGAGGGCGTCGAGATCGGCGGGATGAACCGCGAGGAGGCGGCCGCCGCGCTGGAGGAGGGCCTCGCCGAGACCTCCGACGCCGCCCTGGCCGTCGTCGCCGACGGCGGCTCGCGCACCATCGTCCCGAGCGCAGCGGGTCTGTCGGTCGACTACGCCGCCTCGGTCGCCGAGGCCGGCGCGCAGCGCAGCTGGTCGCCGGTGTGGCTGTGGGACTACTACAACGGCGGCGACGACCTCGAGGCCGTGGTGGCCGTCGACGACGAGGTCCAAGCAGGCTTCCTGAGCGAGCTTGCCGCGGAGGTGCGCACACCCGCGGTGGAGGGCGCCGTCCGCCTGACGCCCAACGGGGTCAGGACCAAGGACGCCGCGGACGGCCGCGACCTCGACGCCGCCGCCGCCGCGGCCGAGCTCGAGGCGGCGTACGCCGCTGCGCTCGACGGCAGCGAGCAGGACGCTTCGGAGCTGCCGATGGTCCGGATGCGGCCCGACATCGACGTCACCGACGTGGAGGCGGCTGTCCAGGACTTCGCCAACCCCGCGATGTCGGCCCCGGTCAACCTCCGCTTCGGCTCGGCCTCGGCGCGGCTCGCGCCCCGCGAGTACGCCCGGGCCATCAAGCTGGTGCCCGAGGGCGGCGTCCTGGTGCCGCAGCTCGACACCGCCAAGCTCGACGAGCTGCTCAGCGGCAAGGTCGCGGGCGACGGCGCGCCGGTCGACGCCACCGTCCAGCTGGTCAACGGCACCCCTCAGGTGATCCCCGCCAAGCCCGGTGTCACCTACGACCCGGAGGCCGTGCACAGCACCTTCCTCGAGCTGGTGGTCAAGCCGCAGGGCGAACGCGACACCGAGGTCCCCGCGACCGTGGCGAAGCCGGAGTTCACGACCAAGGACGCCCGTGCCCTCGGCGTCACCGAGCAGGTCTCGACGTTCACGACGTACTTCCCCCACGCCGACTACCGCAACACCAACATCGGCCGCGCGGCCGAGCTGATCAACGGCACGCTGCTCAAGCCAGGGGAGACGTTCTCGCTGAACGGCATCGTCGGCGAGCGCACCAGGGAGAACGGCTTCACCGAGGGCTTCATCATCAGCGACGGCATCTTCAAGGAGGACCTCGGCGGCGGCGTCTCCCAGGTCGCGACGACGACCTTCAACGCCGCCTTCTTCGCCGGCCTCGAGGACGTCGAGCACAAGCCGCACTCGTTCTACATCGACCGCTACCCCGTCGGCCGCGAGGCGACCGTCGCCTGGCCGACCGTGGACCTGAAGTTCACCAACGACACCCCCTACGGCGTCTTGGTCTCGGCCTCGCTGCAGCCGAGCACGGTCTCGTCGTCGGGCGCGCTCACCGTGTCGATGTGGTCGACGGACTACTGGGACATCACCGCGCTCACCGGCGAGCGCTACAACTTCACCAGCCCCGAGACGCGCACGCTCGACACCGACGACTGCTATCCCAACGAGGGGTACGGCGGCTTCGACATCGACGTCACGCGCGTCTTCCGCCGCGCCGACGAGAGCACGGTCGACCACCGCGAGGTCATGCACACCCGCTACACCCCGAGCGACACCGTCATCTGCCAGTAGGGGTCTCGTGACGGTCGTTGCACGACCGCCTCGACCACCGATGGGACGGTCGTTGCACGACCTCCTCGACCACCGGTGGTCGAGCGCAGTCGAGACCTAGGGCGCCAGCCGGGTCAGGTCCCTCGGGAAGAGCGTGACCTCGCGGATGTTGGGTGCCTCGACGAGCCGGGCCACCCAGCGCTCCAGGCCGATCGCGAAGCCGCCGTGCGGCGGCATGCCGTGCCGGAAGGCCTGGAGGTACGCCGTGTAGTCGGCCGGGTCCTCGCCGCGGGCCCGGAGCGCCGCCTCGTGGTCGGACAGCCGGTGCAGCCGCTGGCCGCCGGTGACCAGCTCGAGCCCGCGGAAGAGCAGGTCGAAGCTGTTGCTCCAGCGTGGGTCGGACGGCTGCGGATGCGTGTAGAACGGCCGCTTGGCCATCGGGTAGCCCTCCACGGCGAGGAAGTCGCTGCCGTGCTCCTCGCGCGCCCAGACCCCGAGCGCCCGCTCGTGCTCGGGCGCGAGGTCGGGCTCGTCGGCGGGCGCCCCGACGATCTCGAGAGCGCGACCGAAGTGCACCACCGGGATCTCGTCGGGCACGAGCGGCAGGTCGGCGCCGGCGCGCTCGGCGAGCGGACCGAGCTCGCCGACCATCCCGGCCAGCACCTCGCGCAGGACGGCAAGCACGTCGCGATGGTCCTCGATGAAGCCGAGCTCGACGTCGAGCGAGACGTACTCCGCCAGGTGCCGCACGGTGTCGTGCGGCTCGGCCCGGAAGACCGGCCCGACCTCGTACACCCTCTCGAAGACCCCGACCATCTGCTGCTTGAAGAACTGCGGGCTCTGGGCGAGGTACGCCGGTCGCCCGAAGTAGTCGACCTTGAAGACGTTGGCGCCCGACTCGGTCGCGGACTCCACGAACTTCGGCGTCTGGATCTCGGTGAAGTCCATCGCGTCGAGCGTCCGGCGGAAGGCCCGCATCGACGCGGCCGCCAGCTCCCAGCGCACCTTCTGTGCCGGGTGCCGCCAGGCGATGGGCGCGTGGTCGAGCATCGTCGGCAGCGAGACGCCGAGCTCGGGACGCCAGAGCTCGAAAGGCGGCGTCTCCGCGTCCTCGGTCAGTGCCGTCACGGTCGCCTCGGTGACCTCGATGCCGCCTGGCGCCTGTGCGTTGGCAGTGGCGACGCCGGTCACCTCGACCGTCGTCTCCTCGGGCGGCACGGGCGTGCCGGCCGGGAGGACGACCTGGGCCAGCCCGGTGCGGTCGCGCAGCACCAGGAAAGTGACCTTGGCCAGCTCGCGCCGGCGGTGCACCCAGCCCTGCAGCGTGACGGTCTCGCCGGGCGTGACAGTGGGCAGGGACCGCGCCATCAGGCGCTCGGTTGTCGAGCTTGTCGAGACATTCATCGGGACCTCCAGTCGGCGGAAAGCCCTGGAGGTGTGGGCGGGGGCTAGATCGCGGTGCCACCACACCTTCGCCGGCTGTCGTGGAGCCGCCGGCCTCTCGTCGATGACGCCGCACGCGCGGGATCGGGTTCGCGAGGCTTGTCAGGCCTCACCGTCTCCGCGGCAAATGCTAGACCGGCTCGGCGAGGTAGCGGTAGTCGTGGTGGTGACGGAAGCCGAGACGGCCGTACAGGGCGAGGGCGGCGTCGTTCCCGTCGAGCACCTGGAGGTACGCCGTCAGGGCGCCGCGCTGGGCACCCCAGTCCAGCAGCGCCGCCATCACCGCGAGGCCGAGTCCTTGCCGTCGTCGCTCGGGGATCGTCTCGATGCCGCGGAAGCCGACCCAGTCGTCGGCGTACGCCGCCGTTCCCCAGGCGTCGGGGGAGTCGGCATCGCCGACGTGAGCGTCCACCACGTCGCCGGTCTCGGTGAGCCGCACGTCGACGCGCGGCAGGCCGCGCAGCCCGCGCTGCGCGTGCGCCACTGACGCCACCTGGTAGATGGTGTTGCCGTCGTTGCTCTCGGCGACCCAGCCCCGGTCGAGGAAGAGGGCTTCCTCGGCGCTGCCGGGCAGCACGGCCGCGATCGGGCGCTGCCCGATCGCGCGGTAGTGGGCGACGACGGCCTCGACGGCATCGGGGACGCCGGCGTCGGTCATCGCCAGCACCGAGTTGGCGCGGCGCGCGGTGCTCGCGTCGGACGAGCGCAGCAACCAGGAACCCAGGGGCACGGTGACGAGGTCCGGCCAGAGGGCCAGGGCCCGCACCTGGGCATCGCGGGGCGAGATCCGGTCGCGGATGGACGCCCTCGGCGGCACCGGCTTCCCCGACACGATGTCGGCGGTCGCGATCTCGACGATCTCGCCCGCCTCCGTGCGCACCACGGCCCGCCCGTCGGCCCAGGCGGTGCAGATCCCGAGCGCGTCGGTCATCGCCGGCCCGCCCGTCGGACCTGTCTGGCCGCGCAGCACCCGGCGGATCACGACGCGCTGGCCGACGACGTGCGGTCCGAGCAGGTGGCGGCCGATGTCAGGTCCTTCGTCGTTCGGCACCCCAAGATCCTAGGAGTGGGACATCCTGTCGCCCGGGGAGGTGATCGGGGATGGGACGGCTGCGGCTCGTGCTGGCGCTGCTCGCTGCCGTGGGACTCCTCGGCGTCGTGGGCGCCGTCGCCGTCGTCGTGAACCTCCGGTCGACCGCGGAGCACGCCTGGGCGGAGCTCGACAAGGTCGCCGACCCCGACGGCAGGGTGGTCGCGGTCGACGTGGACCCGGACGGGACGCTCTGGCGACTGACCGAGGGACGTGGCTGCCACGGCTGCGAGGTGCTGTGGTGGCGTACGCCGGAGGCGACCTGGGAGGCCCTCGGCGGCGTGCCCAGCGGTCGCCTCGGCGTCTCGCGGCTCGAGGTCTCGGACGACGGCCTCGTGCTCGCGGCGGGCGAGGGCCTGTGGGCGAGCGACGACGGCGGCCTCAGGTGGGCGGAGCAGGTCGACGGCCAGCCTGGGATGCAGGTCAGCGCGGCGATCCAGGGCGGCTACGTGCTGGCGCACCTCGGCAACGACGAACTGGGTGGCTGGGCGGTCCGGGCGCCCGTCGACGACGGCGACTTCACCGAGGAGTGGGAGCCATTGCCGTTGCCGCTGCCGACGACGACGTACGCCGGCTCGTTGCTGGCAGTCGGCGACGTGCTGGTCGCCCAGAACCCGATGCTGGGCGTCGATGCCGACATCGCCTTCGTCAGCCGCGACCAGGGCGAGACCTGGGCACGGCTCGACCTGCCGTGCTGGACCACCTGGCTCCAGGCAGGGCCTCGTCGCCTCTTCGCGTTCTGCAACATCGGCCGGGCGTCCATGCGCGTGATGCGGGGTGACCCGGAAGCCGGGACCTGGGAGCGCTTCGTCACGATCCCGACGCGAGGGGTCGCGTCCGGGCTCGGCCGGCCCGAGGCCTTGTCCGACGACCTGGTGCTGGGCGAGGTGACGTCGGGGCTGCGGAGCGGCCCGGGCTTGCTCGCCCAGGACCGGATCCTCCGGACCACGCTTCCCGCCGAGGTCGAGGACCACGCCGTGGCATCGGATGGGACGACGTTCGTCGTCGCGCGCGGCCGGTTGCTCAGGAGCTCCGGCCAGAGCGGGACGTGGCGTCCGCTGCGGTGACGCAGGAGCATGCTGGGCCCGTGGGACGTCGCGCCTGGCTGCTGCTCGCAGCACTCCTCGTGGGTGCGGTGGTCGCCGTGGGTGCGCTGTCGGGCGGCCTCCCGAGCGCCGCGCCTGCGAGACCGCCCGCCGACCCGGGTGCGGCCGAGGTCCAGCGCGGCTCCGTCGTCCTCTCGGTGGATCTCACCCCCTCCGGCACCGTCTGGTTGACCACCGCCGGCGTCGACTGCGGCGGGTGCGTGCTCGTGTGGCGGCGGGGGCCGGACGAGGACGCGTGGGTCCCGCTGCGCCAGGTCGGGAGCGACCATCTCCCTGGTCAGGTGAGGGTCTCCGACAGCGGGTCCGAGGGGCTGATCGGCGGTGGCGGTCTCTGGGTCACCCACGACGGCGGTGACAGCTGGACCGGCGAGACCGACGTCGCCGTCGGTGCCGGCGACGAGGTGCAGGTCGAGGTCGGCGAGTCGTTCGCCTGGGCGCTCGTACGCCGCGAGCGCCGGCCCGCGACGCTCTGGCGGGCGGCGCTGGACGACGGCGCCTGGCGACCGGTCGCCCTGCCTCCAGGCCTGGACCCCGACGCCGCTCCGACGGCCGCAGGCGACGAGCTCGTCGTCTGGGTGACTCGTCGTGGGCTCCCACAGCCGGTCGTGACGACGGACGGCGGCCGGACCTGGCGGCGGTCCACTCCGGGGTGCGAGCGGATCGGTACGACGACCGCGTACGCCACCTGCTCGACCGGGCGCGGGCTCGAGCTGCTCGTCCACGCGGGTGCCGGCTGGGAGACCTGGCCGCTGTCGGCGGCGCTCGGCCCGGCGCGCAACCTGTCGCCGGTCACCGCCGCCGAGAGCGTCGCGACCGGCCGGGACGGGACCGGCTACGTCGTGGTGCGCGGCAACCTCGTCGTGACACACGACCGAGGACTGGGCGGGTGGGCACGCGTTGAATGACGGCGGGCACTACGCTGAGTCGCAGCGAAGCCCGTCGTGTCGAGGAGGATCTGGTGACCTACGTCATCGCCCAGCCGTGTGTGGACCTCAAGGACCGTGCCTGCGTGGACGAGTGTCCGGTCGACTGCATCTACGAAGGCAACCGGATGCTCTACATCCACCCCGACGAGTGCGTCGACTGCGGTGCGTGCGAGCCGGTCTGCCCGGTGGAGGCGATCTTCTACGAGGACGACACCCCGGAGGAGTGGAAGGCGTACTACGACGCCAACGTGCACTTCTTCGACGACCTCGGGTCGCCCGGTGGCGCCGCCAAGATGGGCGTCATCGACAAGGACCACCCGCTGGTCTCGGCGCTGCCTCCGCAGGAGCACGACGAATAATCGGTGGTCGAGCAGCGAGCGCAGCGAGTGGTCGGTCGAGACCCCGTCTCCACCCGGCTGCCTGACTTCCCCTGGGACCAGCTGACGGCGTACGCCGCCACCGCGCGGGCCCACCCCGACGGCATCGTCGACCTCTCGATCGGCACGCCCGTCGACCCGACGCCGACAGTCGTCCAGGAGGCGCTGGCGGCGGCTGCGGACTCGCCTGGCTATCCCGTCACCATCGGTCTCGAGGCGACCCGCCGCGCGGCGATCGACTGGCTGACACGGAGGGCCGGGGCGATCGAGCTCGGTCTCGACGCGGTGCTCCCGACGATCGGGTCCAAGGAGCTGATCAGCTCGCTGGCCGGCCACCTCGGCATCGGCGCCGGCGACGTCGTCGTGCATCCCGCGCTCGCGTACCCGACGTACGAGGTCGGCACCGTCCTCGCCGGCGCCCGCCCCGTCGCGACCGACTCGCTCCTGTCGCTCGGCCCCGAGACGCCCGCGCTCGTGTGGGTGAACTCCCCGTCCAACCCGACCGGCCGGGTGCTGCCGCCCAAGCACCTGCGCAAGATGGTCGACTGGTGTCGCGAGCGCGGCGTGCTGCTGGTCTCCGACGAGTGCTACCTCGAGTGCGCGTGGGAGGGGGCGCCCGTCTCGTTGCTGCACCCCGACGTCTGCGGCGGCTCGCCCGAGGGGCTGCTCACCGTGCACTCGCTGTCGAAGCGGTCCAACCTCGCGGGCTACCGCTGCGCCTTCGTCGCCGGTGACCCTGCTGTCGTCGGCGAGCTGCTCGCCGTACGCAAGAACCTCGGCCTGATGATGCCCGGCCCGCAGCAGCACGCGATGGTCGCGGCCCTCGACGACGACGCGCACGTCGTCGAGCAGCACGCGCGGTACGCCGCCCGCCGGGCGATCCTTCGTCGAGCGCTCGAGTCCGCGGGTTTCCGCATCGATCACTCGGAGGCGTCGCTCTATCTCTGGGCGACCCGCGACGAGGACTGCTGGGCCACGGTGTCCTGGCTCGCCGAGCGCGGCATCCTCGCTGCCCCTGGCTCGTTCTACGGCGCCGCCGGTGCAAAGCACGTGCGCGTCGCCTTCACCGCCACCGACGAGCGCGTCGCCGCCGCGGCCGACCGCCTGGCCGGCTGACCGGCTACTGCCCTGACGACCGGCCCACCGGCACGGTGACGTCGTCGACCACCAGGCTCCACCGTCTTGGAGAGAATCGTGCCAGCTGCTCGCCCGCCTTGCAGGGACGCATCCTCCACGCAAGCCGATGTCAGCCGAACGGTAGGCCGGCGCGGGGGTCCGTGCATCGGGCAGAGGCCCGCAGTTCCACGTGAGCGAGCCGCCCGAGCTCGTGGCGCACGTGCGCGACCTGGCGCAGCGGTACGCCGCCGCGCTGCCCTGACCCGAACCGATCCGCGTGCAGGTGCGTCATAGAGACGCCACCAGTCGAGACGAGGACCAACCATGACCCTGCACCACACCCCCCGGAGGCGGTCCCGCGCGGCTGCTCTTGTGTTGGCGCTCATCACCGGAAGCGCCGCCCTGTTGGTTCCTGGCGGAGCCGCTCGGGCCGACGAGGTCGTCGTCGGCGTCGAGGGGACGGCGACCGAGCACGCCGCGGGCTACCCCGCCACGAGCGAGCCGTGGCGCACGCTCACGCAGTCTACCTTCGTGACCGACGACCTGAGGCGCCAGTGGACCGGCACCATCAACCTCGCTGGTCCCGTTCCTCCGGGCAGCAAGATCGACATCGCCTGGCATCTTGGCCGGCAGCAGCCGAACGGCTGTGAGGTGCTCCTCAGCGTGGGCGAGCCCAGCTCGCCCGTGGCCGCCGACGGGGCGTTCACGATCACCCGCACCTACGTGGACGACGACTTCGCCCAACCCTTCACCTGCATGGCTGCCCTGGTCTTCACCGACGACGTCCTGACCGATTGGCTCACTGGCTCCTTCTCCCCGAACACGCGCACCTCGGGGGTCCAGGCAGCGCCGGCCGGCGGCCGCTTCCTGGTCGCCGCCGGACGAAGCACCCCCGCGATCGTGATGGTCACCTCGCACACGCTCGGCAGCAAGGGCGCGACAGTCAGCGTGGCTGGCCGGCGCGTCGACGTCCCCGGCGTCGAGACCGGCGCCATCGCGGCAGACCGCGCCCGCCCCGTCGTCGTGCGTGTCAAGGCCAAGCGTGAGGGCAGGTCCGAGGTCGCGCTCTCCGCCCGCGACGGCCGTGACAGCGGCGCCTTCGACGCTCGCTACGACGTCGTCGCCAAGACGATCGAGGCCCAGCGTCCGATGCCGGGCCGCTACGAGTCCGCCGACGGTGACGTGCGTCTCGTGGTGACGCCACGCTTCAAGGTGAAGGCGCTGTCGGTCGATGGCGTGCGGTGCAACGACGACGGACAGGAGTACGGCGTTCGACTGTCCAAGGAGCTGCGCGTACCACGCACCGGCGCCACCGCGCGTGTCATCAGGGTCCCCGACCAGGTCTTCGGTACCGGCTACTACGGGGTGCAGTTGCTGACGACGTCGCCACGGCGCGTGGCCGGCACCTTCGCTGTGGCCACGTACGGCTGCACGGGGTCCACTCGCTTCGTCGCGGATCTCCAGCGATGAGGCGACGCGGCCGCGTTGCCTTCCGGCCGATGAGTCCGGCTAGCGTCACGGGTCTCCAGACCTGACCAGGCAGGACGAGATCCCGGAGGAACCCCTTGAAGCTCTTGCTCACATCAGGCGGCATCACCAACCCGAGCATCCAAGCGGCCCTCGTCGACCTGCTCGGCAAGCCCGTGGCTGAGGCCCACGCGCTGTTGGTCCCGACCGCCCAATGGGGGCACCCGATGTGCGGACCAGCCGGGGTGCACCGCTCGATCGCTGTCGATCCGCAGCAGCACTTCAGCGGTCTGGGCTGGGCTTCGCTCGGCGTGCTCGAGCTGACCGCCCTCCCCACCATCGCTGCCGAGCGCTGGGAGCCGTGGCTGCGGGAGGCCGACGTGCTGCTGGTCGACGGCGGCGACGCGACGTACCTGTGTCACTGGATGCGCGAGTCCGGGCTTGCCGAGCTGCTGCCGACGCTGCCCGACAAGGTCTGGGTCGGCATGAGCGCCGGCAGCATGGTGCTGACGCCTCGCATCGGGCCCGAGTTCGTCCACTGGGCGCAGCCCGACGACGACGCCGGGTTGGGCGTCGTCGACTTCTCGATCTTCCCCCACCTGAACTACTTCCCCGACAACAACCCGGAGGCCGCCGCGCGCTGGGCCGCCGCCCTCGGCAACCCGTCGTACGCCATCGACGAGCAGACCGCGATCAAGGTCGTGGACGGCGTCGCCGAGGTGGTCTCCGAAGGAGAGTGGACCCGCTTCGAGGGGTGGAGGCGAGGGTCGCCCGAGCTCTGATCAGCTGAGCGAAAGGTGCACGTCGACCATCAGCCGGTCAGCGAGCTCCTCGAGCGCCTCGCGCAGGTCCTCGGCGCTCATCGCTTCAGGCGCCACGAGCACTGCCCGGGCCTCGAAGAGCTTGCCGCCCGCCATCGGCGCATCGGTGAGCTCGCTGACCAGGTCCTCGATGCTCACCCGGTGCCTGGCTAGCAGGGCGGCGATGTCGGCGACGATGCCCGGTCGGTCGGCGCCGACGAGCTCCAGGGTGAACCTCGCCAGGTCGTCCTCGACGGGAGCGTCGATCTGGTCGACCAGCACGTGCAGCCCCTCGTCCTCCAGCGTGTGCAGGTCCGCGAGCATGGTCTCCGCCTCGGCGTCGGGCGCCGACACGACGACGATGCCCGCGAACTTGCCTGCCGCCTGCGACAGCTGGCTCTGCTCCCAGCTGCCGCCGCGGGCGCTGATGGCTCCGGCGATGTCCGAGACCAGTCCGGGGCGGTCGTCGCCGAACAGGGTCAGGACGAAGGTGGCCATGCCGCAGGCTAGACCCTCCAGGGGAGGATCGGGTCTTCTCGCTCAGGTCTCGCGCCGACGGCGCAGGAGGACGTCCTGCCCCCAGTAGGCGCAGGCGACGAGCAGAGCAGCGGGACGACCAGCGCGGCCGGCACCAGGCGGCCGCTGATCCACCCCCGTGGCCCCCAGACCACCGGACGGGCGCGTCCCTCCCCGCCGCTGAACGGCTGGCCTCACGAGAGGTCGCGCAGCATCGACAGCCCGTCCGCGAGGCCTTGCCGGTTGCCGGCTTCGTCGGTGCCGGTGAGGTCGGCGCGGGAGAGCCGCTCGGCGAAGTACGCCGCCTGGACGGCGCCCCGGTAGCGCGACAGCGCCGGCAGGTGGTCCAGCTCGCTGGCGGGCAGCGGAGCAGCCGCCAGGTAGGCGTCGAGGAAGGGTCGGGCGGCCGGCGGCCCGCCGAGGTACATCACGGCCGACGCGACGTCGTACAGCAGCGGGCCCCGTCGGGCGCCGGCCCAGTCGATCAGCCCGGTGTCACCGGAGGCCGGGTCGTGGCGGAAGGCCTCGGGGGCGGGGTCGGTGTGCAGCAACCCCCAGGTGAGGGGTGGCAGCGCGTCGTACGCCGCGAGCGCGCCGGTGACCTCGACCCGCAGGGTCGGCGCGGCGTCGAGGTACGGGGAGTCCTCGTCGAACCAGTCGAAGAACCTCCGGGTCGGCTCGATCGTCGGGTCGCCGAGCGTGTGCGCGCGGGCCAGGGTCCGGCCGATCAGCTGCTGGTCGCCGGGGGAGTCGCCAGCCAGCTCCGCTCCGGGCACCCACCTGAGAAGGGCGAGGACGCCCTCGTCGAGGTCGACGCACAGCGCCCCCGAGGCCGTCGGCAGGGGAGCGCCGGTCGCCAGGCCGCGCTCGGCCAGCTGCAGCGACTCCGCCAGGCCTGCAGTCGCGCCGCCGACGAAGGACGCGGCCACCCACTTGGCGACGTACTGGCCGGAGACCAGCCGCACCCGCGCGGTCGACGAGTTCATCCCGCCGCCCAGCGGGCGCACGTCGAGCGCCGTGTCACCCCAGTGCTGCAGCGTCAGTGCCGGCAGGAGGGCGGCGAGCTCGATGTCGGTGGGCACGGGCCCAAGCGTGCCATCCGGACACGACCGTCCGGTCACCGGTGAAATCAGCCTCGAGGGTTGACAGGTGGTCTAGACCTCCGTCATGGTGAAAACGGTTTCTGAAAACGGTTTCAGAGAGCGCCGTCACATCCATCACCCAGTGACGAGAAGGAGGCGAGGACCCGATGCGGCCCACGATCCGGGACGTGGCCAGCAAGGCCGGAGTGTCCATCGCCACCGTCAGCCGGGCGCTGCGTGACCCCCAGATCGTCAGCAAGGAGACCCAGAGCAAGGTCGCCCTCGCGGCCCAGGAGCTGGACTACGTGCCGAACCACCTCGGCCGCCAGCTGGCCGAGAGGCGCCACGCTGCCAACGGGATCGTCTTCCCCGACCTGTCCGGGCCCTACTTCGCCGAGGTCGTGCTGGGCTACGAAGCCGTCGCCGCCGAGCTCGGCCGGTCGGTGCTGCTGCTCTCGACGCGTGGCCGCGAGAGTGCCGCCGCGATGGTCCACGACCTTGCTGCGCGCACCGATGGGCTCGTCGTGCTCGGGCGCACCGTCCCCGACGACGCTCTCCACAGCCTGGTGCGGCGCGGGGTTCCGCTGGTGCTCCTGGCCCGTACGCCGCTCGCCGAGATCGACTCCCTGAACGCCGAGAACCGGCAGACCGCCCGGGCGCTCGCCGCGCACCTCACCGCCGCGGGGGCCGGGGCCATCACCTTCGTCGGTGACCCCGACCTGTCGCCCGACATCGCCGAACGCCTCGAGGGGCTCGAGGCCGGCGCCGGCGGCGCCACCGTGACCGTGACCCGTACCCCCGAGCTCGACGAGGGCTCGGGCCAGCGGGCCGGCGACGCCGTCGTCGCGTCCGGCCGGTTGCCCGACGCCTTCGCCTGCGCCAACGACGAGCTCGCGCTCGGCCTGATGACCACGCTTCGCGCGGGCGGGGTCCGGGTACCTGATGACGTGCTCGTCTCCGGTTGGGATGACGTGATGGCCGCGCGGTACGCCGGCCTCACCACTGTGCGCCAACCCATGCGAGACCTCGGGGCCACCGCCGCCCGGATGCTCGACGAGCTCATCCGCGGTCAGCGCACCGAGCCCCGGCACGAGGTGCTCGCCACCGAGCTGATCATCCGCACCAGCACGACCAGCACGACCGGCACCACCAGCACGACCTGACACCAGCGCCACCGGCAAGACAACTCCCTCGGAAGGAACCCAGTGATGAAGCGGAACCGCAGCATCGCCACCCGCGCACTCGCGCTCGTGGCCATCTCCAGCCTGGCCTTGACCGCATGCGGTCGGGACGCAGACGACAGCGGAGCAGAGGGCCAGGGGGAGGCCGTCTCGGAAGGTGAGGCCAGCGGCGAGATCGAGGTCTGGGCCATGGGCACCGAGGGCGAGATGCTCGGTGACTTCTCCCAGTCCTTCATGGACGAGAACCCCGACGCCGACGTGAAGGTCACCGCCGTCCCGTGGGACGCCGCGCACGACAAGATCGCCAACGCCATCGCGTCCGGCGAGACACCCGACGTGACCCTGGTCGGGTCGACGTGGATGGGCGAGTTCGGCCAGTCCGGCGGCATCGACCCGATCCCGGAGGGCCTCGTCGACGGCGGCGACTTCTTCGAGGGCGCCTGGGGCTCCAACGACGTCGGCGGCACCGTCTACGGCGTGCCGTGGTACGTCGAGACCCGCGTCCTCTACTACCGCAAGGACCTCGCGGAGAAGGCCGGCTGGAACGAGCCCCCGCAGAGCTGGGACGACTTCAAGCAGTTCACCAAGGACCTGATGGACAAGGGTGGCGCGGAGTACGGCATCAGCCTGCCTCCCGGCGGCACCGGGTCCTGGCAGACGATGATGCCGTTCGCGTGGTCCAACGGCGCCAGCCTCACCAACGAGGACGGCACGGAGTACACCCTCGACAGCCCCGAGATGGCCGAGGCGCTCGAGTACTACAAGTCGTTCTTCGACGAGGGCATCACGGTCGCCAAGACCATGGACGCCGGTGAGCTGGAGAGCGGCTTCGCCGACGGCACCTACGCGTCCTTCATCTCCGGGCCCTGGCACGCCGGGCTCGTCGAGGAGGCCGGACTGAGCAAGGACGAGTACGGCGTCGCACTGCTGCCCGGTCCCGAGGGCTCGCCCGGCACGTCCTTCGTGGGTGGCGGCAACCTGGCCGTCTTCGCGGACTCCGACAACAAGGAGAACGCCTGGAAGTACGTCCAGTGGCTCTCGGACCCCGAGACCCAGCAGGGCTTCTACGACGAGGTCGGTGACCTTCCCGCCGTGCAGTCGGCGTGGGACAGCGGCAAGCTCGCCGACGACCCGCAGCTGCAGATCTTCGGTGAGCAGCTCGCCAGCACGCAGGCACCGCCGTCGGTGCCGACCTGGGAAGAGGTCGCCGGCGTGGTCGACAGCGAGACCGAGAAGGTCACGCGCGGCGACCTGAGCGTGGAGGACGCCATCGCCTCGATGCAGGAGCAGGCCTCCGCGATCGGCACTGGTCTGTGACATGACCACCACCACCGTGACCCGCGACGCGGCGTCCGCCCCCAAGAGGTCCGGGGCGCCGCGACGCGGACCAGCTCGGGGCACGGATCCCACGCGGCGGCAGCAGGCTGTCGCCGCGTGGGTGCTCGCCCTCCCGTTCGTGGTGCTGTTCCTGGCCTTCACCCTCGGGCCGGTGCTAGCGGGGCTCGGCATGTCGTTCACCGACCTGAAGCGGGTCGACATCCGCAACCCGTTCGCGGTCGACATCGTCGGCCTGGACAACTACACCAAGCTGATCCAGGACCCGCTCTTCCGCAAGGTCACCCTGAACACCCTGCTCTACCTGGTGCTCGGCGTCCCGCTCACGATGATGGTCGCCCTCGCGATCGCCGTCGGCCTCAACCGGATCACCCGTCTGAAGGGCTTCTTCCGGGTCGGCTACTACCTCCCGGTCGTGACCAGCATCGTCGCCATCTCGGTGGTGTGGAAGTTCCTGTACCGCGAGAACGGCGGACTGCTCAACTCCCTGCTCGACCTCGTCGGCATCGACGGTCCGGCCTGGCTCGACTCCACAGCGCTGGCGCTGCCCTCGCTCGTGGTCATGTCGGTGTGGCGCAACTTCGGCGCGCTCATGGTGATCTTCCTGGCCGGCCTCCAGACCATCCCCCAGGAGGTCAACGAGGCCGCCGAGGTGGACGGCGCCACCGGCTGGGGCCGCTTCCGACACATCACGCTCCCGATGCTGCGACCGACGCTGCTCTTCGGCGCGGTGATCACCGGCATCGGCTACCTCCAGTTCTTCGAGGAGGCCGTGGTGATGACCAAAGGCGGACCGCTCGACTCCACCCGCTCGGTCACCTTCTTCACCTTCGACCAGTTCGGCTACGGCAACTACGGGTATGCCGCCGCGGCGAGCTATCTCCTGTTCCTGGCCATCGTCGCGCTGACCTACCTCCAGTTCCGCTGGCTCGGCGAGAGGGACTCCAAATGACTGACACCGCGCGTGCCGCCACTGCGGCCGATCACCCGCCGACATCTCCGGCGACGCCCGCACCGACGGCTCCGTCCGGCCGGGAGGACGGCTACGACCGCGCTCCTCGCTGGATCTACGGCGTCCTGGCAGGAGGGCTGTTCGTGGTCGTCGTCCCGTTCATCTGGATGGTGGTCTCGTCCTTCAAGCCCGAGGCCGAGGTGCGCCGCGTCCCGCCGACGTGGATCCCGGAGACGACGACGCTCGACAACTACCGCACGCTCTTCACCGAGCTGGACTTCCCGACGTACTTCTTCAACTCCATCGTGGTCGCTCTCGCGGTGACCCTGGGCAACATGGTCTTCTGCTCGATGCTCGGCTACGCCTTGGCGAAGCTGGAGTTCACCGGCAAGCGGGCGTTGTTCGCGGTCGTCCTGGCGACGCTGATGATCCCGGGTGTGGTGACCTTCGTGCCGCTCTTCGTGCTGGTGACGAAGATGGGTCTGACCAACAGCCTGATCGGGCTGATCCTGCCGTTCCTGGCCGGGCCGTTCGGCGTGTTCCTGATGCGGCAGTACATCAGCGCGCTGCCCGACGAGCTCATCCAGGCGGCCCGCATCGACGGCGCCGGCGAGCTGCGGATCTTCGCCTCGGTGATCATGCCGCTGTGCGGACCGGCCCTGGCCACGCTGGGGATCTTGACCTTCCTCGGCTCGTGGAACAACTTCCTCTGGCCGGTCGTCGTCGCCCAGACCGAGGACAAGTACACCCTTCCCGTGGCGCTCGCGTTGTACGCCGTCGGGCAGAACGCGACCGAGTACGGCCTGCTCCTTGCGGGCTCCGTGGTCGTCGTGATCCCCGTGCTCGTCCTGTTCCTCGTCCTGCAGCGCCACATCATGCAAGGCATCGCCATGACCGGCATCAAGTAGGTCTCGACTGAGCTCGACCACCGGTGGTCGAGCGATCAGTCGGTGGTCGAGCAGCGAGCGAAGCGAGCGATCAGTCGGTGGTCGAGCAGCGAGCGAAGCGAGCGATCAGTCGAGACCCCACCACAACATCCATCTCGGGAAACGGAGAACCCTCAATGCGCCCCTCCCCACGAGCCGCCAGGCTCACCACACTCGTCGCTGCCGGAGCAGTGGCTCTCGGGCTGGCAGTCGGCGGACCCGGAGCAGCGGCGCCCACCGGCGCCGCTGCTCCGACCACCGCCGCCATGCCCGGCCCCATGCCCGGCCCCATGTCCGGACCCATGCCCGGCCCCATGTCTGCCTCCATGACCGGCGCCGTGACCGGCGCCGTGTCCAGTGCCGCCAAGGGCGGTGCCCAGGACCGCGTGATGAAGCAGTACCTCAAGGACACCTGGAAGTCGTTCGTCGCGATGACCGACGAGGACACCGGCCTGCCCGCCGACAACATCGGCGGCGACCTCGACGCGACGGACCGCAGCGGCTTCACGTCGCCGACCAACATCGGCGCCTACCTGTGGAGCACCGTCGTCGCCCGCGACACCGGCCTGATCACCAAGGCCGACGCGCGCGAGCGGATGCTGCAGACGATCGACTCGATCGGCAAGCTCGAGATGCACGAGGAGTCCGGCCAGTACTACAACTGGTACGACCCCGCGACTCTGGAGAAGCTGACCGTCTGGCCGGAGAACCAGAGCACCGTCCACCCGTTCGTCTCGAGCGTCGACAACGGCTGGCTCGCCACCGGGCTGCTGGTCGCCGCCCGTGCGGACAGCGAGGTCGCCCCGGCGGCCGACGCCCTGCGCGAGAAGATGGACTTCGGCTTCTACTACGACGAGTCGGCCGGCGTGCGCAAGACGCCGGACGGTCCCGTCGGCGGCCAGATCAGCGGCGGCTTCTGGGTCGAGCCGCCCCCGGGCTGCTCGCAGCTGTTGAGCTTCCGCGAGGGAACCGCGCCGGTCTACCACACCTGCCACCGCTACGGCGCGTTCAACACCGAGCCCCGGATGGCGTCGTACCTCGGCATCGCTGCCGGTCAGATCCCGGCGAAGCACTACTTCGGTACCCAGCGGACCTTCCCGCCGATCTGCGACTACACCTGGACCGAGACCACGCCGACCGGCGAGTGGGTCTCCCACGAGGGCGTCGACGTCTTCGAGGGCACGCTGCCCTACCGCGGCATGAAGATCGTCCCGACGTGGGGCGGCAGCATGTTCGAGGCCCTGATGGTGCCGCTGTTCGTGCCCGAGGAGAAGTGGGGCCCGTCCTCGTGGGGCAAGAACCACCCGCTCTACGTGCAGGCCCAGATCGAGCACGGCAAGGAAGAGGCCGGCTACGGCTACTGGGGCTTCTCCCCGTCGAACAACCCCGACGGCGGCTACCGCGAGTACGGCGTGGACGCGCTCGGCATGGACGAGCCCGGCTACACCTCCGACCAGCAGCGCACCGACTGGAGCCAGCCCAACGTGGTCGAGGGCTGTCCCAACAACCGGGCCGGTGAGCCCGCGCCGACGGAGTACGGCGACGGTGTCGTGACGCCGCACGCGTCCTTCCTCGCGCTGCGCTACGCCAAGGGGCAGGCGCTCGCCAACCTCGCCAAGCTGAAGCGCAACTTCGACGCCTACGGCCCCGGCGGTTTCTACGACGCCGTCGAGGTGCCGACCGGCGACGTCTCCAAGCGCTACCTGTCGCTCGACCAGGGCATGATCATGGCCGCGCTCGGCAACGCGCTCGCCGGGGACGACCTGCGTGGCTACGTCGCGCCGGGCGGGCTCGCTGAGAAGGTCAAGCCGCTGATGGCGGAGGAGACCTTCGGCTCAGCGGGTCGTTAGTGGCTGCTAACGACTGGACGCACGGGCCGGGTGGCCGACCGGGTAGGGGCTCACGACGGGCTTCTCCTCGGCCACCCGGGCCGGCGACGGCATCGGCTCCACGCCGAGGTTGCTGAGGTCGTCCGGGGTGTGGTGCGGGAAGCCCATGTCGTACTGCGAGCGCACCCGCTCCTCGCGAGCCGACGAGACCGGCGCCTTCATGCGGACCGCCGAGATGCCGGAGATCCGGATGACGAGCGTCTCCTCGTCCGGTGTGTAGAGGGCGACGCCCTCTCCGTCGAGCCCGATCACGTGGCCGGTCATCCACGTGGTCCCGCAGAGCACCTGCACGGGCACGCTGCTCGCCTCGGCGTGCCGCAGCGCGGTGCCCACCGTCAGGATGGTGGTAGTGATGTTCATGGGTCGATGTCCCCCCCAGGCTCGATCCGACCCACCAATTGCACCGCACGACCGGGCCTGCCGCAATCACCGGGGAGACAAGTTTCTCCCCGGACCGCGTCGCAACCGCGTTGCTGGCTAGGCCGGCTGCGGCTCGCGGTGGAGCTCGACCAGGTCCCGGGTGAAGATCTCGGTGGCCGCACGGATGCGGTCGCCGACCACGTCGGACTCGCCGGCGGCGTACGCCGGAGCGCTCTCCGGGTGCCACGACGGCGCGGCGGACCTGGGCGCAGCCGGCTCCTCGGGGACGTCGTCGGCGGCGATGGCCTGCTCGACCCGGACCGCCGTGACGGCCTGGATGCGCAGCACGATGGTGTCGCCCTCCTGGGTCTGCAGGACGGCACCCTCGCCGTCGAGACCGAGCACGTCGCCGGTCATCCAGAAGCCGCCGACGAGGACGTGCACCTGCACGCCGCCGTCCTGGGCCCGCCGAAGCGCGGTGCCGACCGTCAGGATCGTAGAGCTCTGCTGCATGGTGTCTCCCCCATGAGTCCATGTCCCCTGACGCCCGTGCTACCCCCCGGTCGCACTGAATGACGTCAGTGGGACAACGATACGAAAGTCGTCTGGGAAACCCGCCAACTTGCGGATTTCTTTGCCGTGCGGGCGTGGCCGAGCGTGGATCTTTACCGCTGCGGACTGTCGACGGAGGTTTCCGGAGGTCCCGGGCCCTGGTGGGCGTGCTAGTCGAAGACGTCGACGTGCACGTGGTCCCGGTGCGCGAGCACGTCGGGGTCGCCGCTGGAGCTGGGCGGGTCGTAGTCGCGCCAGCCCTGCTCCGAGCGACTGCCGGAAGTCCAGATCTTGCCGTCGAAGATGACCGTGCGGATGGAGAGCCGGTCGGCCTGGGCGACGAGGTACTGCGCCACCTCCCAGCCGCGCTGCCGGTTCGCCTCGGCGACGGGCCGGAAGAACACGTCGACCGCGCGACCGTCGTAGTGCGCGGAGCTCTCCATGTGGCCGCTGGTGACGCCACCAGGCTCGAACCCACCGAGGGACAGGTCGCCGAAGACGTTGCCCAGCTCCTCACGCACGATCGCGGCCCTGTTCGTCAGGCCCGCGTCGTCGAGCTCGTCGGACTCCTCGTCGACGTCGCCACGGGTGGTGCACCAGAACCGGCCGCCGGTGGTCTCCCCGGTGAGTGCGGAGGCCAGCACGCGCGCATCGGCCTCATGGTCGGCGTACGCCTCCGGGTAGGCGGACCGCTGCACCGCCTGCGCCGCCACGGTGATGCGCATCGACTCGTAGCCGTCGACCTCGCTCAAGGCGTCGTAGAACTTGTTGATGGAGTAGACCGGGTCCAGGATCTGCCGGCGGGTGCCCCACCCCTGCGACGGCCGCTGCTGGAAGAGGCCGATCGAGTCGAGGTGCCCGTGCTCGATGTTGAGGATCTTGGACTCCTGGTACGCCGTCGCGAGCGCGATCGACACCGCGCGCGGCGGCATCCCGCGCTTCATGGCGATCGCGGAGATGAGCGCGGCGTTCTCCGCCTGCTCGGTCGACAGCGTGACCTCGCGCCCCTGGACGCTGGCCGTGCAGCCGACCGGGTCGGGCAGGGGGCCCGCGCCCGTGAGCAGGGCGAGGCCGGCCGCGACGACGGCCACGACGGCACCGACGCCGATGAGGACGATCGCGGAGACGCGACCGGCTGACCTGCGGACCATCCAGCTAGGCGTTGCTGTGCAAGGCGCTGTTGAGCTCGATGCCCTGGCCCTGCCACGGCACCGCCTCGATCGCGCCGGAGACGGAGTTGCGACGGAAGAGGACGTTGTCGGCCCCGGAGAGGTCCAGCGCCTTGACGACGACGGGCTCGCCGTCGGACCCCTTCATGGTCACCTTCGTGCCCGCGGTGACGTAGCACCCCGCCTCGACGACACAGTCGTCGCCGAGGGAGATGCCGATGCCGGCGTTCGCGCCGACCAGGCAGCGGCGGCCGATCGAGATCACCTGCTTGCCGCCACCCGACAGGGTCCCCATGATCGAGGCGCCGCCTCCGACGTCGGAGCCGTCGCCGACCACGACGCCGGCGCTGATGCGGCCCTCGACCATGCTCGTGCCCAGGGTCCCGGCGTTGTAGTTGACGAAGCCCTCGTGCATGACGGTGGTGCCGTCGGCGAGGTGGGCCCCGAGCCGGACCCGGTCGGCGTCGGCGATGCGGACGCCGACGGGCAGGACGTAGTCGACCATCCGCGGGAACTTGTCGACGCCGTAGACGGTGACCGGACCCTGCGCGCGCAGGCGCGCGCGGGTCTCCTCGAAGCCGTCGACGGGCGCCGGCCCGTGGTTGGTCCACACGACGTTGGCCAGCACGCCGAAGATGCCGCTCAGGTCGAGCCCGTGCGGGGCCACGAGACGGTGGGAGAGCAGGTGCAGTCGGAGGTAGGCGTCACTGGCGTCGGCCGGTGCGACGTCGAGGTCGATCTCGCGCTCGACGACCTCGGTGCGGACGCGGCGGGCGGGGTGCTCGGCTGCCAGCGCGACGAGAGACTCGGGAACGGTCACCCCCTCGGGTCGTCCGCCGAGAGCGGGGGAGGGGTACCACGTGTCCAGGACCGTGCCCGCGCTGGCGCCGGAGGTCACGACGGTGGCCAGGCCGAAGCCGAACGCGCTGCGAGTCACCCGCCTCACTTTACGGAGGCCACCCCAGTGGGTGCCGAATCCACCCGCCGCCGGCTACTGACCGACGCGTTCCCCACCCGGCCGCCACGGCCCCGGCCCCCACGGCCCCACAGCCCCACAGCCCCACAGCCCCACAGCCCCACAGCCACAGCATTGGGCCCCCCACAGGTGGGCCCGACGGAGCCCCCCGTCTGGACCACCCACTTGTCCAGGAAGGCCGCGCGAAACGCCGTGCGGCCAAGACGTTTGGCTCGCGCCCTCACGGTCGATGAGCGGCGCAGGCGATCGCGGCCGCCATCAGGTCGGCGGCCGCGTCGCTGCTCAGCCCGCTGCCGCGGACCAGCGTCTGCCAGGTGCGGAAGCTCAGCGCCAGGTCGATCGAAGCCGTGACCTCGGGGCTCCGCTGCCCCTCGGGCCACGCGGTGAGCAGCGCCTCGCGGATCGCCGCACGGGGTCCCCCGAGCCGCAGCCGGCTGACCTCGCCCACCAGTGGGTGCACCTCCGCGTCGCGGACGACGTGGGAGGTCATGGCCTCGTCGGCCTCCCAGTGCGCGTACACCAGGCGGAGCCCGTGCCGGCTCCGCGCCACCGGGTCGTCGATGTCGAGCCAGTCGGCGGGGTCGGGCAACGGGTGCTGGGCGACGTGGTGGGCGGAGCAGGCGTGGAGCAGCGCACGCTCGTCCGGGAAGTGCCGGTACAGCGTGTTGCGCTGGACGCCTGCTCGCTCGGCGACGGCGCTCATCGTGGTGCGCGCGGGACCCAGCTCGCCGTGCAGGGCGACGGCGGCCTCCACGATCCGGAGGCGGGTCTTCTCCTGCTGCTCGGCTCGCTTCTTCTGCTGGTAGGTGCGGGTCACCCCAGAATTATCGCACATGTGTGTTCGTTCAATTGACAGGCCGGGGGACGACTGCTCTAATTCGGTGACACAGACATGTTCGATGAAAAGGAGTGAGTGACATGACAGTCGAGATCGACACCCGGACCGACCGGGCTCCCGGGCGCCTGGTCCGGCCCGGCGATCGGGACTGGGACGCCGTCCGGGGAGCGTTCAACGTGCTGGTCGACCAGCGACCCGAGGCGATCGCCCTCCCCACCGACGCGGCGCAGGTCGCCTCCGTGGTCGGCTGGGCCCGAGAGCGTGGGTTGCGGATCACCGCGCAGACGACCGGGCACAACGCGGGGCCGCTCGGCTCGCTGGACGGCACCGTGATCGTCAACACCTCGGCGCTGACCGGCGTCCGGGTGGACGAGCGGGTCCGGCAGGTCTCGGTCGGCGCCGCCACCCGGTGGCGCGAGGTGACCCCGCTGCTGGCACCACGGGGCCTGGCCGGCTTGCACGGCTCGTCGCCGGAGGTGGGCGTCGCCGGCTACTCCCTGGGGGGCGGCATCGGGTGGCTCTCGCGCAAGCACGGGATGCAGACCAACGCCGTCACCGCGCTCGAGGTGGTCACCGCCGACGGCCGACTCGTCCGCGCCGACCACGAGCACGAGCCCGACCTGTTCTGGGCCCTGCGCGGCGGGGGCGGCAGCTACGGCGTCGTCACCGGGATCGACTTCGAGGTGCAGCCGCTGAAGGAGCTGTACGCCGGGGCGCTGTTCTTCCCCGTCGAGCGGGCCGCCGACGTGCTCCACACCTGGACGGGTCTGCTGGCGTCGTACCCCGAGGAGCTCACGACCTGGGCGTCGATCATCCACTTCCCGCCGCTGCCCGAGGTCCCCGAACCGGTCCGCGGTCGCTCGTTCATCGTCGTCCTCGTGGCCTTCCTCGGCGACGAGGCCGACGGGTCCGACCTGCTCCGTCCGCTGCGGGCCCTCGGGCCGGTCATGGACTCGCTCGCCGTGCAGTCGCCGCTCGGCCTGAACCGACTGGCGATGGACCCGGAGCAGCCGCTGCCGTTCCGCTCGACGACCGCACTGCTGGACCGGCTCACCCCGGCTGCGATCGAAGAGGTCGCGCGGGTCGGCGGCGCCGGCTCGGCGCTGGGACTGGTCGAGTTCCGGCACGTGGGTGGCGCGCTGCACCGGGCGCCCGAGGGGGCTGGTGCACGGGCGACGCTGCCCGGTGACATCGCCTTCCTCAGCCTCGGCGTGGTGCCCGACCCGGCGGCAGAGCCGGTCGTGCGCGAGCAGCTCCTGGCGCTGGAGGCGGCGCTGCTGCCCGAACGAGCCGGCGACTACCCCAACTTCGTGATGGACCCCGCCGACCCCAGCGCGTTCTTCGACCGCGCGACCTGGGCGCGGCTGCGGAGGGTGAAGGACGCCTACGACCCGGACGACCTGTTCCGGGGCAACCACCACGTGCCGCCTTCTCCGACGCCGCGGTGATTCCAGTTGGCCGGACGCCTGTGCCTCCCCGTACGATCGAGGCACAGGCGTCCGAGCCGTCATCAGCGGCGAGCCTCCGGAAGAACGGTCTCTCCCACCAGGAGCGGCCTACTAGAACCGGACGGGTAGGCCCGTCACAGCCCTGAACGAAGCGGTCTGGTCTCGACCAACGAACCAGGCAAGCGAGGTGGTACCGCGGCTCACGTCGTCCTCGAGATCTCGACTCAGCTCGATCACCGAAGACGAACCGCAGGAGGGCCACTCGATGACGTACCCCAAGGTCTCCCACACCGACGCCAGCGCTAGCGGCGTCCCGTCGAGCCCGCGCTTCCCGGCGATCGAGGAGGCGGTGCTGGCCTACTGGGACGCCGACGGCACCTTCCAGGCGAGCGTCGACCAGCGCGAGGCCGGGGACGACGGCGCCAACGAGTTCGTCTTCTACGACGGGCCGCCGTTCGCCAACGGCCTGCCCCACTACGGCCACCTGCTCACCGGCTACGTCAAGGACCTGATCCCGCGCTACCAGACCATGCGCGGGCGCCGGGTCGAGCGCCGGTTCGGCTGGGACACGCACGGGCTGCCCGCCGAGCTCGAGGCGATGCGCCAGCTCGGCATCAAGACGACCGACGAGATCGTCGAGATGGGCATCGAGAAGTTCAACGACGCCTGCCGGGCGTCGGTGATGCAGTACACCGGCGAGTGGCGCGACTACGTCACCCGTCAGGCGCGCTGGGTCGACTTCGACAACGACTACCGCACCATGAACCCCGACTACATGGAGTCGGTGATGTGGGCGTTCAAGCAGCTCTACGACAAGGGGTTGATCTACGAAGGCTTCCGGGTGCTGCCCTACTGCTGGAACGACGAGACGCCCCTGTCCAACCACGAGCTGCGGATGGACGACGACGTCTACCAGATGGTCCAGGACCCCGCCGTGACCGTCGGCTTCTCGATCACGACGGAGGGCCAGTTCAAGGGCGTCAAGCTGCTGACCTGGACGACGACCCCCTGGACGCTGCCGAGCAACCTCGCAGTCATGGTCGGCAGCGACATCGACTACGTCGGCGTCCACGCCGACGGCCCCGACGGGCGTGGTGGCTACCTGCTGGCCGAGGCGCGGCTGCCGGCGTACGCCCGCGAGCTCGGCGACGCCGAGGTGGTGTGGCGCGGGAAGGGCTCCGAGCTGCTCGGGCTCGAGTACACGCCGCCGTTCTCCTACTTCGAGGGACACGAGAACGCCTTCCGGGTCGTCGCCGGCGACGAGTTCGTCACCACGACCGACGGAACGGGTCTGGTGCACAGCGCCGGCGCCTTCGGTGAGGTCGACAAGGAGGTCACCGACCGCGAGGGCATCGCGCCGGTGATGCCGGTGGGCAAGGACGGCCGGTTCACCACGCCGGTCGACGAGTACGCCGGCATGCAGGTCTTCGACGCCAACCTGCACATCATCGACCACCTCAAGACCCGCACCGGCGCCGTCACCCCGGGCACCGAGCTGCTGCGGCGCGAGACCTACGACCACTCCTACCCGCACTGCTGGCGCTGCCGCGAGAAGCTGATCTACAAGGGCGTCTCGTCGTGGTTCGTCGAGGTGACCGCGGTGAAGGAGCGGATGCTCGAGCTCAACGAGCAGATCCGCTGGGTCCCCGACCACATCAAGCACGGCCAGTTCGGCAAGTGGCTGGCCAACGCCCGCGACTGGTCGATCACCCGCAACCGGTTCTGGGGCTCGCCGGTGCCGGTCTGGCGCAGCGACGACCCGGCGTACCCGCGCATCGATGTCTACGGCTCCTTCGAGCAGCTGGAGGCGGACTTCGGCGTGCCCGTCACGGACCTGCACCGGCCGTACGTCGACGAGCTCGTGCGGCCCAACCCCGACGACCCGCGGTCGCCGGAGGAGGGGCGGTCGATGATGCGGCGCGTCCCCGACGTGCTGGACGTGTGGTTCGACTCGGGGTCGATGTCGTTCGCGCAGGTGCACTACCCGTTCGAGAACGAGGAGTGGTTCACCCACCACTTCCCGGGCGACTTCATCGTCGAGTACATCGGCCAGACTCGCGGCTGGTTCTACACGCTGCACGTCCTCGCCACCGCGATCTTCGACCGGCCGGCCTTCTCGGCCTGCGTCAGCC
This sequence comes from Nocardioides bigeumensis, assembly GCF_039531755.1. Classification (NCBI taxonomy): domain Bacteria; kingdom Bacillati; phylum Actinomycetota; class Actinomycetes; order Propionibacteriales; family Nocardioidaceae; genus Nocardioides; species Nocardioides bigeumensis. Next base: position 74,648 of record NZ_BAAAQQ010000004.1, on the reverse strand, counting down.
ACGGCATCGTGCTCGGTCACGACGGCAACAAGATGTCGAAGTCCCTGCGCAACTACCCCGACGTGCGCGAGGTCTTCGACCGCGACGGTGCCGACGCGATGCGGTGGTTCCTGATGTCGTCGCCGATCCTGCGCGGGGGCAACCTGATCGTGACCGAGCAGGGCATCCGCGACTCGGTGCGTCAGGTGCTGATCCCGCTGTGGAACAGCTGGTCGTTCTTCGCCCTCTACGCCAACGCGGCCGGCTACTCCGCGTCCCTGAGGACCGACTCGACCGACCCGCTCGATCGCTACGTGCTGGCCAAGGCGCAGCAGTTCGTCGAGACCATGACCCACCAGCTCGACGAGTACGACGTGGCCAACGCGTGCGACTCGACGAGGACCTTCCTCGACGTGCTGACCAACTGGTACATCCGTCGCTCGCGCGACCGTTTCTGGGCCGAGGACGCCGCGGCGTTCGACACCCTCTACACGGTGCTGGAGACGGTCTGCCGCGTCACCGCGCCGCTGCTGCCGCTGACGACCGAGGAGGTCTGGCGCGGACTGACCGGCGAGCGGTCCGTGCACCTGACCGACTGGCCGTCGGCCGACACCCTGCCGTCCGACCCCGCGCTCGTCTCCGCGATGGACACGGTGCGTGAGGTCTGCTCCGCAGGCTCGGCGCTGCGCAAGGCGGCGTCCCTGCGCAACCGGCTGCCGCTGGCGTCGATGACGGTGGTCGTCGCCGACCCGGCGGCCCTCCAGGGCTTCGAGTCGCTGGTCGCCGACGAGCTCAACCTCAAGGAGGTCCGCCTGCTCGACGCGGCGTCCGACGAGGCGGCGGCGTACGGCGTCTCGCAGCGACTGACCGTCAACGCGCGCGCGGCCGGTCCCCGCCTGGGCCGGGACGTCCAGACGGCCATCAAGGGCTCGAAGTCCGGTGACTGGTCGGTGGCCGAGGACGGCACCGTGACAGCGGGCGGGCTGGTGCTGGAGGAGGGGGAGTACGCCCTCGACACCGTGGCCGGTGCCGGCGAAGGCGCGGCGACCGGCGTGCTGCCGAGCGGTGGCTTCGTGGTGCTCGACACCGTGGTGACGCCTGAGCTGGAGGCGGAAGGCGTCGCGCGCGACGTCGTGCGCGCGGTCCAGCAGGCCCGCAAGGACGCCGGTCTCGACGTGTCCGACCGGATCGCGCTGACGATCGGCGGCTCCGACGCGACCCGGTCGGCGGTGCGGGCACACGAGCGGTTCGTCGCCGACGAGACGCTCGCGACGACGTTGGTCGTCGACGACACGGCGACGCCCGACGTCATGACCGTGGCGGTGGTGAAGGCATGACCACCCTCGCCCGTTGGAAGGACCTCTGCCTGGACGCGTCGAACGGTCAGCTCGCGCTCGGCGAGTTCTGGGCTGCCGTGATCGGCCTGGGCATCGAGACCTCGCCCGGCAAGGTGTCGCTGGAGGGCGAGCACGACTACCAGCGGATCTGGATCAATGCCGTCGACCGTCCGAAGGCGGTCAAGAACCGCCTCCACCTCGACATCGACACCGCCGCGATCGCCGACCTGGAGGCGCTCGGGGCGACCGTGCTGGAGCGCGCCGAGGACACCGGCTTCGGGTGGACGGTGATGGCCGACCCCGAGGGTGGCGAGTTCTGCGCCTTCGTGCGCGAGCCCGACCGGATGCCGGCGTACCGGCTGCACGGCGTGGTGATCGACTGCGTCGACCCCGCCGCTCAGGCCGCGTGGTGGGGCCGGGTCCTCGGCGTCGACGTCACGACCTACGACGACGAGCCCTGGTGCACTCTCGAGCACGCCACCCCCGATCCCAGGCTCACCCTCGACTTCGTGCCTGTGCCCGAACCGCGCGTCGGTTCCAACCGCGTGCACTGGGACCTCTTCGGCGAGGTCGAACCGCTGCTCGCGGCGGGAGCCACGCACCTGTGGGACCACGAGGGCGGCGGGGCCGCCCTCGCCGACCCTGAAGGCAACGAGTTCTGCGCCTTCCCCGGCTGATCCGCGCACTCCGCCGGGCGCGGACGCGGTGAGGGCGACGATTGGTCAGAGTCCGCAGGAAATGTGCCGCGAATCCTGCAGTCTCTGACCAAACGTGGCCTTGGAGCCCCGCCGCAGGTTCACAGCCGGGTCGAGGAGAGCCTGCCGCCGAGAACGGCGCGGGATCGTCGACGTCCAGGCACAGCGCGCTGTTCTCGAACCACAGCGTCCGCGACAGCCGGTAGTCGAACGCGGAGTGCTGCGCGGCGACCTCGGCGACGCGAGCCACGACCCCGTCGTCCAGCAGTCCGCGGGGGACGAACGGGAACAGCGCAGTGACGTGCGCCGGCACGCCGTGCTCGGTCACGGGGTCGAGGCGGAGGCGGTGCTGTCCCACGACCGGCTCGGCTTCGGGGATCTGGACGAGCAGCACCGAGTCCGACATGGCCGTGACGCTGGCCGGTCCTCAGCGCCGGGCGGTGCCGATGACAGGATGGGCCGCATGTCCCTGGACCTCAGCGCGGACGTCGTGAGCCTGACCGCCGCGCTCGTCGACATCGAGTCGGTGAGCCGCAACGAGCAGGAGATCGCCGACCAGGTCGAGTGGGCGCTCCAACCTCTCAGCCACCTCGAGGTCAGCCGGCACGGCAACACCATCGTGGCGCGCACCAACCTCGGGCGGGCGCAGCGGGTCGTGGTCGCCGGGCACCTCGACACCGTGCCGGTCAACGACAACTGGCCGTCGACGCTCGACGGCGACATGCTCCGCGGGCTCGGCACCTGCGACATGAAGGGCGGCGACGCCGTCATCCTCAAGCTCGCCGCCACGGTGACCGAGCCGGTGCACGACGTGACCTACCTGCTCTACGAGGCCGAGGAGATCGAGGCGGCGTTCAACGGCCTTTACCTCCTGTCGCAGAGCCGCCCCGACCTGCTCGAGGCCGACTTCGCGATCTTGATGGAACCCTCCGACGCGCTCGTCGAGGCAGGCTGCCAGGGCACCCTCAGCGTCGCCGTGACGACCACCGGCGCGCGGGCGCACGCGGCGCGCTCCTGGCGCGGCGAGAACGCGATCCACAAGGCCGGCCCGATCCTGGCCCGGTTGGCGGAGTACGTCGCCCGCGAACCGGTCATCGACGGCCTGACCTACCGCGAGGGACTCAACGCGACCGGCATCACCGGCGGCGTCGCCAGCAACGTCATTCCCGACCGCTGCACCGTCAACGTCAACCACCGTTTCGCCCCCGACCGGAGCCCGGCCGAGGCGGAGGCGTTCGTCCGTGAGTTCTTCGAGGGGTACGACGTCGAGGTGCTCGACGTCGCACCGGGCGCCCGCCCCGGGCTGGACGTGCCGGCGGCGAAGGCGTTCGTCGAGGCGGTCGGCGGTCAGGTCAACCCGAAGTTCGGCTGGACCGACGTGGCCCGCTTCAGCGCGCTCGGGGTCCCTGCCGTCAACTACGGACCCGGCGACCCGATGTTCGCCCACCACAAGGACGAGCACGTCCCCGTCGCCCAGCTCGTGGAGTGCGAACGCCGGCTGCGCGCCTGGCTGACCGGGGGCGACCTGTGAGCCCGGTGCCGAGGGACCTTTCCGGCGAGAAGTACCGCGGCCCGGAGGTCTTGCGCCGGGACCAGGTCGACGGCACCACCACCGACCAGCGGCTCCTCGACGACAAGGGCTCGGCGGCGTGGCTGCACACCGATCCATGGCGAGTGCTCCGGATCCAGGCGGAGTTCGTCGAGGGCTTCGGGTCGTTGGCCGAGATCGGTCCCGCGATCGGGGTGTTCGGCTCGGCGCGGACGCCCGAGGGTCACCCGTCGTACGCCCAGGCCGAAGAGGTCGGCCGCAAGCTGGTCGCGGCGGGCTTCGCGGTGATCACCGGCGGCGGACCTGGTGCGATGGAGGCCGCCAACAAGGGAGCCAGCGAGGCAGGGGGGCTGAGCGTCGGGCTCGGCATCGAGCTGCCCTTCGAGACCGGGCTGAACCAGTGGGTCGACAAGGGCATCAACTTCCGCTACTTCTTCGCGCGCAAGACGATGTTCGTGAAGTACGCCCAGGGGTTCGTGGTGCTGCCAGGAGGACTCGGCACCTTCGACGAGCTCTTCGAGGCGCTGACGCTCGCGCAGACCGGCAAGATCACGTCGTTCCCCATCGTGCTTGTCGGCACCACCTACTGGCAGGGTCTTCTCGCCTGGCTGCGCGACACCGTGCTCGCCGACGGCAAGATCTCCGCCGCCGACCTCGATCGCCTGACCCTCACCGACGACGTCGACGAGGCGGTGCGGCTGATGGTCGAGGCCAGCGCGAAGGGCGGCCGGAGCAGGCAGGGCGGGCAGCCCGGGGAGCCCGGGGAGCCCGGGGAGCCCGGGGAGCCGTCGTCGCCGTGATGTGGTTCTTCGCCGTCCTGGTCGTGCTGGCCCTCGGGGTGATCGCGGCGGTCGCGGCCGGTCGCGGCCAGCCGCTCGCGCCGGCGTACGACGACCGCCCGGACGCGCTCGTCCCTGCCGAGGGCGAGATCGGCGCGGACGACCTGCGACGGGTGCGCTTCTCCCTGGCCTTCCGTGGCTATCGCATGTCCGAGGTGGACGCCCTCCTCGACCGCCTGGCGAAGGAGAAGGAGGAAGCGTCCGAGGACGCCGCTCCCACCGACGCGTCCAGTGGCGACGCGAAGACCGACTGAGGGATCATTCCGAGATGTCCCTCGAGGTGGTCGTCTACGTCCTCACCGCCCTCGCGGCGGTCGTGGTGGTGCTGACCCGCCTCCGACTACGGCGTGACGAGGGAGCCGGCCGGCACCAGGTCGGCTCGGGCCTGCTCCTCCTGCACACGGCCTGCGGAGTCCTCGCGCTTGCGGGCTGGGTGACGTTCCTCGTGACCGACGAGGACCTGTCCTGGAACGGCCTGGTCGGCATCGTGGCCCTCGGCTTCTGGTGGCTCACCGTCCTGGCCGGGCTCCTGCTGCTGCTGCGCTGGCTGCCGTCGCGCGGACGGCACGCCTCCGGCGCGGTCGAGGACTCGTGGAGCGACGGTCCGGGACTCTCGGTGCTCGCCCACGTCGGCCTGCTGGTGGGCGTGCTCGTGTTCACCTACGCCTACCTCACCTCCGCCGTGTGAACCCGCCACGCAACCTGCGAGCGCTCGGGGCCGCGTTGCTGCTGATGCTCGCCCTCGTCGTGCCGGCGTCGGCCGCGCCCGAGACGTCGCTGCTCGAGAAGCGGGTCATCGGCCAGTCCGTCCATGGTCGCGACATCGTCGCCTGGCACCTGGGTGAGCCGGGGACGCCGACGTACGTGCTGATCGCGACCATGCACGGCAACGAGCCGCACACCCGCCAGATCCTGCAGGCGCTGCGCGACGGCCCGGCCTTCGACGGCATCAACGTGTGGGTCGTGCCGACGTACAACCCCGACGGCCTGGTGGCCGGGACGCGCAAGAACGCCCACGGGGTCGACCTGAACCGCAACTTCCCCTACCGCTGGGCCGACCTCGACGGCGGCTACGAGTCCGGCCCGCGGCCGGGTTCGGAGCCCGAGACGCGGGCGATGATGGACTTCCTCCGCGAGGTCCGTCCGCTGCGGGTGCTGAGCTTTCACCAGCCGCTGCTCGGTGTCGACACCGACACCAAGGACGCGCGCTTCGCCCGCCGGGTCGCCCGTGAGCTGCGGCTGCCGCGACGCACGCTCGACTGCGGGGGCGTGTGCCACGGGACGATGACGATGTGGTTCAACCGCCACTTCGAGGGCTCCGCGATGACGATCGAGTACGGCGCCCGGCCGAGCCGGCACCGGATGCGCGTCGAGGCGCCGCGCCAGGTCGTCGAGGTGCTCGGCGGCGGCTGGTCCGACTGGCGGTGAGCTGTCAGCCGATCGTGATCTGGTGAGTGTCCGGCAAGAAGTTCCGGCGAACGGGGCCGGGCGTGCGGCCGGTGACGGACAACCTGATCTCTCCAGGTAGGAAGGCAGTGTTGAGCGGTGTCCGGAACACGGGTGAGGCGACCTCCCCAGGCTGAAGGATCTGAAGGGGCACCAGGGCTGAGAGGCCGGCGGGATAGGTGAGGTTGGCGACGACGACGTTGGTCGGGGCGCTGTAGGGCGACCAGCCGAAGGGGATGTTGGGATAGGGCGAGGACGTCTTGGGCTGGCCATCGGCGGCGGAGATGAACTGGATCTCCAGCAGGAGGGTCCCCGCGTCGACCTGCCCCCCGAAAGCCGTGATCGTCGCGGTCCGCAAGTAGAGGTCGTAGCGGCCGTCGGTGCGCTTCACGACACCCGCGTCGGCGGGGTTCAGGACCAGTTGCAGCGGGGTGCTCGCCGCAGCGGGAGGAGCCGTGGCGGCGATGGTGAGCGCGGGCGCCGACCAGGCGGCCGCCCGCACGACGGTGCGGCGCGTCGGACGGGTCACCGGCCGGGTCACTCGGCCGGCACCCGGAAGGCGTGCACGCCGTCGGTGAAACCGGGCGCGGAACAGATCAGCACGACGCTGCCGGGCCAGCGACCCGCATCGACGGTCGTCTCGACGATCGGTGGTGCGGTGTCCGGCCAGCGCGGACCGAGCGGGATGGCGAAGTCGTCGGGGACGGGCAGCCCGAAGCTGAACTCGGCGGAGTAGAGCACGCGCGGCTCTCGGGGACCCGTCCACCCGGCGGAGGTCCAGGCGTGCACGAACATCGGCTTGACGGCTCCTGAGTCGAGCTCGAAGGAGGCCGACATCACCAGCCCGCCGTCCGGCAGCGATGCGCCGTTGGCCACGATCGAGGCGTTGGCCAGCACCAGCACGTGGCGTCCGCCCTTCCCGGTCGCCTTGACCACCGAGCGGCCTGGGTTGAAGGACAGCGTGGGTGCGCCGTCGCCGGGCGGGGGGTCGAGCCGCTGGGGCATCGAGTGCAGCGTCAACGTGGATCCCTGTGGGTCGAGGTGGTGGGGGGCGATCCTCCCATTCTTTCAGGCGATCACCTTAATCGAGACCGAACCGGAAGAACTCCCGGACGTCACGCACCCCCGGGCTCGAGGTGACCTCGAGGCCGGCCGACGTCGGAGCGATCGAAACAGAATGTTCGGCTGCGCGCGCGGTGGAGGCCGAACGTCCAAGCGTGCTCGGACTGGCGACGACGAGTGTAATACGCTCGTATGGTTCTTCCGATCGAATGACTTGGCTCTCGCGTGGTGCTCGGGCTGCTGCCACCCGTCGAAGGAAGGCTTCCATGAACCACCTCCCCCTGCCGCGCCGCACCGTCGTGCGCGCCGCGGCCTGGTCACTGCCCGTGGTGTCGGTCGCCGCTGCGGCTCCGGCGTACGCCGGGTCCCCGATGCGGCAGCTGGTCCCCTACGGCTCCGTCTCGGCGGAGCGCAACGACGACGGCACCTGGAGCCTGCGCCTGTCCGGTGTGTCGTTCTGGGTCACGGGGGGCGACATCGCTGCCGGCGATCTCCGGCTCGAGGTGTCCTTCGAGCCGTCGACCGGCTTCGAGGACGAGAAGTCGCTGGTGGCCGAGAACACAACGGCCGGCACGCCGTTCGGCGCCGGCGGCCTGTGGAGCACCAGCCAAGGAGTGCTCCTGCAGTGCATGTCTGCCGCGAAGATCGACGCCGAGAGCAGCCTGACGCTCAGCGACGGGGTCTGGGCCCGCACGGAGAAGACCGACGACGTCCAGCGCGGCAGGTTCGTCATGCGCGTGTCGGCGGACGGCTTCGCTCCGGTCCACTTCTTCTCCGACGTGGTCCCGTCGGCTGTCCCGACCCTGCACTTCGATCCCGGCGCCTCGTCCATCAACTTCTTGGGCACGGGTGCGCTCACCTTCAGCGGTGCCACGGTCACGGCCACCAGCGGCGACGTCGCCGCCGGTGCTCTGACCATGACGGTCACCTACCAGCCCGATCCCGGCTTCGAGGACCAGATCAGCCTCAGGGCCCTGCAGAACCCTTCCGGGCCGTCGGGGTGGGACTTCCCCTACACAGGGGGTGAGATCGAGGAGAGCCTCGCCTACACCCTTGCCTCGGGTCTGACCGACGGCGCGTCGCTGAGGATCGAGAACGGCGAGTACTTCGACGCTGCTGAGTGGGAAGACGTCCAGCGTGGCCGCTTCGTGATCACCCTGGAGGCCCCTGGGTTCGTGCCGGCGGTCCACACGTCGGCTTCGACCGTCGGGGCGCAGGAGCTGCTCTACGACCCCCAGGGCACAGCCGTGACCCATGGCCCGGATGCCGCTGCGCCCTGGGAGCTGGACCTGCGGGGCAACGCCATCGTCGGCGGTGGTGCGAGGGCGTTGGCGGGGACCCTGCGTGTCATGGTGACCTTCGAGGCAGCGGACGGCACGCGGATGGACATGTCGATCCTGCCGAAGCAGGCGGACTACTTCACCGGCTACGAGAACAATTCCGGCCCCGAGGTGGACACCGTCGCGACCTGGACGAGCACCGTCGACAACGGGCCCGGCGAAGTGATCCCCGTCCTGTCCCCGTACGGGGTCTACGTCACGGGCAACGAGAGCCACCTGGCTCAGGAGGGGGAGTTCGTCGTCACCCTCGAGGCGGACGGCTTCCCGAACGCGGAGGCCAGGTTCCCCACGCCGGGGTTCTAGCCGTCCCCGCGCCGGCCGCACCCGGTCAGCGGCCCTCGAAGACCGGCTTCTCCTTGGCCACGAAAGCCGCGACCGCGGCCTCGTGGTCGCGGGTCGCGCCGGTGCGGGCCATCATCTCCGCCTCCACGGCGAGGGACTCGGCGAACGTGTGCTCGGCGGCGTACGCCACGGAGTGCCGCATCGACGCGTAGGCGACGGTGGGGCCGGTCGCCAGCCGGCCCGCCAGCTCGGCGACGACGGTCGTCAGCTCGTCGGCGGGGACCACGCGGTTGGCCAGGCCCAAGGTGAGGGCCTCGTCGGCGCCGATCGTGCGGGGGAAGTACAGCAGCTCCAACGCCTTGGCCCGGCCGACGAGCCGCTGCAGCGTCCAGCTGGAGCCGGTGTCGCACGAGAGAGCGACCCCGGCGAAGGCGAGGTTGTAGCCGGCGGTGTCCGCGAGCACGCGCAGGTCGCAGGCGAACGCGAGGCTCGCGCCGGCTCCGGCGGCGACGCCGTTGAGGGCCGCCACGACGGGCTTGGGCATCGTGCTGAGGGCCTCGACGATGGGGTTGTAGTGCGCGGTGACGGTGTCGAACAGCTCGCCCTCACCGTCCGACTTCAGCGCCCGGAGGATGCCGATGTGCTCCTTGAGGTCCTGGCCGACGCAGAACGCCCGGCCGGTCCCGGTGAGCACGACGCAGCGGGCGGCCGCGTCGTCGGCGGCGGAGCGGACGGCCGCGAGCAGTGCCTCCTTGGTGGCGACGTCGAGGCTGTTCATCGCGTCGGGCCGGTCCAGCGTGATGGTCGCGACCCCCTCGGAGACATCGAGACGGACGGGCTCGTGGGGCAGGCTCATGGCCGCCACCTTAGGGACGCCGCCGGGCTCGGAGAGGGTCTGTGGTCGGGATCACGCGTGGATGGGGGATAATGGTGAGCGCGACGCGGACGGAGGGCCGCGTCCTTTTCACGGACAACAGGAAGAGGTGCGCGGATGGCGGCGATGAAGCCCAGGACGGGCGACGGACCGCTCGAGGTCACCAAGGAAGGTCGCGGCATCGTCATGCGCGTGCCCCTCGAAGGCGGCGGACGCCTGGTGGTGGAGCTGAACGCGGACGAGGCCGGCGCTCTCGGTGACGCCCTCAAAGCCGTCACCGGCTGACCCGGGTGACGCCGTCTGACTCGGCAGGCCTTCCCCCGCAGGTCTCTCCGCCCCAGTTCGCCCTCAGCACGCTGCTCCCCGACGCCATCGGTGGCGTCGAGGTGCTCGCCTTTCCCGCGCTCCCCGGTCCCGACGGATCGACCCTGCTCGGCCCCGGCGCCGACCAGGCCGCCGAGAGTCTCGGGATCGGCCTGCTCGACCTCCTCGACGCGCTGACCGGGCCCGGTGCCGACGCACCCGGCAAGCCCGGGCAGGTGACCACGCTCCCCGTGGGCGGTCACGCGTCCGTGCGCCGGGTGCTGCTGGTGGGGGTCGGCGACCAGAGCGCCCCAGCCTTCCGGCGGGCCGGCGCCGCGCTGGCGCGGGCGACCCGCGACGTGGACGCGGTCGCCAGCTCGATCGCGGCGATCGCCGAGCCCGACGGGTTCGAGGCCTTCGTGGTCGGCGCGATGCTGGGCTCCTTCGGTTTCCACTGGCGCTCGACCGGCCCCGAGCACACGCCGGTCGCGCGGATCGTGCTGGCCGGCCACGCCGACGCGGGCGAGCTCGACGGCGTCCTGCGGCGCGCCATCGCCATCGGCGGCGCGTCCTGGCGGTCCCGCACGCTGGCCACGGTGCCGTCCAACCTCAAGAACCCCGAGTGGCTCGCCGAGCAGGCCCGCGAGGTCGCCGCCGACTCCGGCCTCGAGGTGTCGGTCTGGGACGAGAAGGAGCTCGCCAAGCGCGGCATGGGCGGCCTGCTGGCCGTCGGCCGGGCCTCGGCGACGCCGCCCCGGCTGATCCGGCTCGACTACACGCCCTCGTCGGGGAGGACCTCCGGCAAGCGGACCACCCGGGGCGCCCGCCGCGCGGCGCGGGTGGTCCTGGTCGGCAAGGGCATCACCTTCGACACCGGGGGACTGTCCATCAAGACCGCCGAGGGCATGGCGACGATGAAGCGCGACATGACCGGTGGCGGTGTCGTCATCTCCGTCCTCGGCGCGCTCGCCGCCGTCGGCTGCCCGGTGCGGGTGACCGGTCTCGTCGCCGCGGCGGAGAACGCCGTCGGCGCCGACTCCGTGCGGCCCGGCGACGTCGTCCACCACTACGGCGGTCGCACCAGCGAGGTCAACAACACCGACGCCGAGGGCCGGCTGGTGCTGGCCGACGCGCTAGCGTACGCCGTCGACCAGCTCAAGCCCGACGTGATCGTCGACGTCGCCACCCTGACCGGCGCGGTCCGGGTCGCGCTCGGCAGCAGCATCGCCGCGCTCTACGCCACCGACGACACGCTCGCCGAACGGCTCCTCGACTCGGGCCGACGTGCGGGCGAGCCGTCGTGGCGGATGCCGCTCGCGTCGGTCTACGACGAGAAGCTGGCGTCCAAGATCGCCGACGTCGACAACGCGCCGGGAGGCCCCGGCTCGATCACCGCTGCGTTGTTCCTCCAGGGCTTCGTCGGCGAGGTGCCCTGGGCGCACTACGACCTCGCCTCGGTCGGCGACGCGACGGCCGACTCGTTCGAGTGGTCCAAGGGACCGACCGGGTGGGGCGCGCGGGCGCTCCTGGAGTGGCTGGGTTCGGACGACCCGGTGAAGGGGATCCGATGACCGGGATGCGCGGGTTGACCGTGCGCTGGTCGCTCGCCGACGCCCCGGACGGCGTGGAGGCCGCGCTGGCGACGTACGTCGTCGACACCTCCCACGCGCGCTTCACCGGCATGGACGGGCTGTCCTACAAGACGTGGCGGCTGGTCCCCGGCGAGTGGTTCGAGGGCTGCTACGTCTTCACCGACGACGCGGCGCGGGCGGCGTTCGAGGCGTCCTTCCGGGACGTCGCCGCCGAGTCGCCGGGCTCGCAGATCATCGGCAGCAGCCCCGTGCTCATCGAGCCGTGCCAGGTGGTCTCGATCGCCGAGGGCGCCGCCGGGTTCGTCGCAGCCCCGCGCGCCTGACCCCGAGACCGGTCTGGGACCGACGGGCTAGGCGTCCCCGGCCCACTCCTTCTTGGCGACCAGCAGGCCGTCGCCGACCGGGAGCAGCACCGGCACCAGAGACTCGTCCTCCGCGACCGCGCGACCGAGTTCGCGGACGGCCACCGTCTCCTCGTCACGCTGGGCCGGATCGGCGACGCGGTCGTGCCACAGGGCGTTGTCGAAGGCCACGATCCCGCCGGGGCGCAACAGCCGCAGCGCGGCCTTGAGGTAGGCGCCGTACTCCCGCTTGTCACCGTCGCAGAACACGATGTCGTAGTGCCCGTCGGTCAGCCGCGGCAGCACGTCGAGCGCCGCGCCCGAGATGGTGCGCGCCCGCTGGTGGGGGATGCCGGCGTCGGCGAAGGTCTGCTTGGCCAGCCGCTGGTGCTCGGCCTCCACGTCGACGGTGGTGAGCACACCGTCGGAGCGCATGCCCCGCAGCAACCACAGGCCCGAGACGCCGGTGCCGGTGCCGATCTCCACCACGGCGCGCGCCTCGAGGATCGAGGCGAGGAACCGCAGCGCGGCGCCGCCCCCCGGGCCGATCGGCACGACCCCGACCTCCTCGGCGCGAGCACGAGCCTCGGCGAGGACCTCGTCCTCGGCCACGAACTGCTCGGCGTAGAGCCAGCTGGCCGGCTTGAGCGGACTGGTGATGGTGGCCTCCCGGGGTCGCGACTGCGCCCGACTGTATCGCGACAGGAACATCTCGGGCGGTCGGCTCGTTGTGGGGTCGAGAGGAAGTGGGTACGGCTCGGGCAGGCCGCTGCAAAGGCTTCACCCAAGTCTGCTTCCGGGTCCGCTCCCAGGTTCCTCTCAGGAGAGATCCCTACCGTTGTCGACAGCTGGAGGAAGTCCTGATCCAGGAGCAGCTCACCAACGAAGGGAAGGGCCCCGTGGCCGAGTCGGCAGTCGAGCAGGTGGTGCCGAGCGAGGCGCTGTCCTGGGGCGAGATCGTCGAGCGTCACTCCGACCGCGTCTACCGCCTCGCCTACCGTCTGACCGGCAACCGGGCAGACGCCGAGGACCTCACCCAAGAGGTGTTCGTGCGCGTCTTCCGCAGCCTGGACAGCTACACGCCCGGCACCTTCGAGGGATGGCTGCACCGCATCACCACCAACCTCTTCCTCGACCAGGCCCGGCGCCGCCAGCGGATCCGCTTCGACGCCCTCTCCGACGAGCGTGCGGCCCGGCTGCGCAGCGCGTCGCCCGAGCCGCACATCGCCGTGGCCGACCACACCTTCGACGACGACGTCGAGCGCGCACTGGCCTCGCTGCCCCCGGACTTCCGGGCGGCCGTGGTGCTGTGCGACGTCGAGGGGCTCTCCTACGAGGAGATCGCCGAGGTGATGGACGCCAAGCTCGGCACCGTGCGCTCGCGCATCCACCGTGGACGCGCGATGCTGCGGGCCGCGCTGGCGCACCGCGCGCCGGGGCAGGGACGGGAGCGGTACGCCGGCCCTGACGAGTCCGCTCCGCAGCCGTCAGGGCACGTGTCGTGATCGGCCACCTGGGGCCGCGGGTGTCGGCGCTCCTCGACGGCCAGCTCAGCGCGGAGGAGGCCGAGAAGGCGTGGGCGCACGTGCACGCCTGCCATGCCTGCCGCGACCTGGTCGAGCGTGAGGGCTGGGTCAAGACCCAGCTCGCGGGGCTCTCGGCCCACCGCACCGGAGAAACTCCCGACCGGCTCAAGGGCGCGCTCGCGCACGGGTCGTTCCTCGGCGCCCCGCCCCTGCGGACCGCCGCTCCAGGACGTGGACGCAGCGGCGTCGCCTTCCTCGGCGGCACCGCGCTCGGGGCGGCCGTGGCCGGGGTGCTGGCGCTGGGCGTCGCCCAGGGCGGCGCGCCTGCGGATCGTCGTCCGCCGGTCACCAGCCTGAACGCCCGACCCAGCAGCTCTCCCGCCGTGACCGCAGACCTGCGGTTGGCGACCCGGCACGCGACAGGCGGTATCGCCGGGGTCAAGATAGTGCCGTGACGGACCAGCACGGCGACCACTCGGAGTCGCCTCCCGCCGACAGCCCCTCGGACGGTGCGGTGACGGAGCCCATCGGCGGCCTGCGCTTCCGGCACGACGAGCCCCGGCAGAGCGGCCCCAGGACCGCCCCTCCTGCGTGGACGCCGCCCAGCGCAGCGGCGCCGACCCAGCCGCTCCCGCGCGCGTCCGGCCCGCACCCGTCGGGCCCCCAGCTGTCGGGCCCCCAGTTGTCGGGCCGGCAGGGCGGATTCCCGCCCGGGCCCCCGCGAGGTCCGTACCCGGGACCGCAGCAGGGCTCCGCCCCGGGGCCCTGGAACGCGCCGCCCCCGGGCTTTCCCGGCGGTCCGCCGCAGACCCTCGTCCTCGGACGCCCCGAGCGGTCGTCGCGTCACGGCCGCCTCGGCGGCTGGGTCTGGCCGACGGTGGCCGCCCTGGCCATGGTCGTGGGACTGCTGGGCGGTGCGGTGGGCGGAGCGGCGTACGACCGCTGGGTCGACTCCACGTCCTCGCCGGGCGCCAACCGTGAAGGGCTCGACGGGGTCGACACCCGTGACGAGGCGCCGCTGCCCCCTGAGAACGGCTCGGTCGCCGCGGTCGCCCAGGAGCTGCTGCCCAGCACCGTGCAGATCGCGGCGGAGTTCGACGGCCAGGAGGGCGGCGCCACCGGCTCCGGCTTCGTGATCGACCGCCAGGGCCACGTGATCACCAACAACCACGTGGTCGCCGATGCCGCCCAGAACGACGGGCTCATCGAGATCGTCGACACCGACGGCAACCGCTACACGGCCGAGCTGGTCGGCCGCAGCCCGGTCTACGACCTGGCCGTGCTCTTCGTCGAGGACGCGCCGAACCTGCGGCCCGCGGCGCTCGGCGCCTCGCGGGACCTGCGCATCGGCGAGGCGGTCGTCGCCATCGGGTCGCCCCTGGGCCTCAGCTCGACCGTCACCGCGGGCATCGTCTCCGCACTGAACCGGCCGGTGACCACCGGTGACTCCGCCGACGACACCTCCTACATCGACGCTGTGCAGACAGACGCGGCGATCAACCCCGGCAACTCCGGCGGGCCGCTGGTGAACCTGCGTGGCGAGGTCGTCGGGGTCAACTCCGCGATCGCGACCACGGGGGGCGGCCTGGGCGGCGAGTCGGGCAACATCGGCGTGGGGTTCGCGATCCCCATCGAGCAGGTGCGCGTGACCGCCGACCAGATCCTGAAGACCGGGGAGGCGCGCTATCCCATCATCGGGGCGACGGTGCAGACCGGAGGCCGAGACAGCGGTGAGGGAGCCGTGGTCGAGGAGGTCCAGTCCGACACCCCCGCCGAGCGGGCCGGCCTCGAGACCGACGACGTCATCACCGCCGTCGACGGCGACCGGGTCGCCAACGGCATCGCGCTCATCGTGATGATCCGCACCCACCAGCCCGGCGAGACCATCGAGCTGACCGTGCGGCGTGGCGGCGAGGACCGGCAGGTCGAGGTGACCCTCGACTCCAAGGTCGGTTAGGACGACGCAGGGCCCGGGCCCTTCAGTCGCTGCGGTCGTCGACCAGCGGGTGCTCGTCGACGAAGGTGCGGGTCTCGACGTACATGCGCTGGATGAACTCCTCGAGCTGGCTGCTCTCGACCCGCCACTGGCCACGGCCACCGATCTTGATGGCGGGCAGCTCGCCACGGCGGACGAGGGCGTAGACCTGCGCGCTGGAGGTGTTCAACACCTCGGCCACATCGGCGAGGGTGAGGAAGCGGGGGGCTTCGGACATGGCCCCATCGTGCCAGCCCCGCCTGAAGGTCCCTGGCCGCCGTCAGGGGGCATGTGGACAGCCAGCCGGCCGACCGCCGCGGAGCGGCCAGGATGGGCGGGTGGACACCTCTCTCGGGACCGGTCGGAACAACGACGTCGCGGCGGCGACCCGCGTGCGCACGCCCGGCTGGCGCGACCCGCGCCTCTGGGTGGGTGTCGCGATCGTCGCAGTCTCGGTGGTGGCGGGCGTCCGGGTGGTGGGCGCCGCGGACGACTCGGTGTCCGTCTGGGCGCTGAGCGAGGACCTCGCGGTGGGGGCGACGGTCGAGCCCGAGGCCCTCGAGGTGCGTGCGGTGCGGTTCGGCGACGAGGACGACCTGGCGCTCTACCTGCGGGCGGACCAGGCGTTGCCCGCGGACCGCACGCTCCTGCGCGGGCTGGGGGCCGGCGAGCTGCTCCCCGTGACCGCGCTGGGGCCGGCCGCGGGCTCGGGCGTGGTTCAGGTGCCGATCCGGGTGGGCGCCGAGGGAGTCCCGCCCAGCGTCGAGGTCGGGAGCCGGGTGGACGTCTACGCCAGCGACGAGACCGAGTCCGAGCGGCCGGCGCGACTGCTGCTCACCGACGTGGCGGTGACCGCGGCCCCCCGGGTGGCCGAGACGCTCGGGTCCAGTGGCGAGCGCCAGCTGGTGCTGGGGGTGCGGGTGGACGATGCCGCCCTGTCCCGGTTGATCGCCGCGTCGAGCGCGGGGTCCCTCACGGTGGTCGGGCGGGGGTGAGCCCGATGGTCAGCCCGCCTGTGTGCGTGCTCGTGGTGGCGTCCGGTGCGGCCTGGGAGTCACGCGCGCTGGCCGCGCTCGGCGCCCGTCCCGGCGTCGTCGTCCTCAAGCGCTGCGTCGACGTGGAGGACCTCCTGGCCGCCGCGACCGCCGGTCAGGCGCACGTCGCGGTCGTCGCCCTGGACGCGCCCGGGCTCGACACCGCGGCGGTGGAGCACCTCCGACGCCAGCACGTCCGGCCCGTGGTGATCGTCGCCGGCGCGGCCGCGACCCACGACCAGGCCCGGTTGCGGGCCCACCGGATCGGCGTGACCGCCGTGGTGGCGGAGTCCGAGCTCGACTCCCTCGGCGCGGTCGTCGCGGACTCCACCCCGGACCAGGCTCCGCGCCCGGTGGAGCAGACGCCGGTCGGCGAGCCGGCGCCTGAGGTCCGGGACCCCGGCCGCGTCGTGGTCGTGTGGGGCCCGCAGGGTGCGCCGGGGCGTACGACGGTCGCGACCGGGCTCGCCGCTGCGCTGGCCGCCCGCGGAGAGGACACCGCCCTCGTCGACGCCGACCCCTACGGCGGGGCGCTGGCGCAGCACCTCGGCGTGCTCGACGAGGTCTCGGGGCTCCTGGCTGCCGCGCGTCTCTCTGCGGCCGGAACGCTCGCCGAGCGATGGCCGCGCGTGCTCCGTGCGGTGGGCCCGCACCTGTCGGTGGTGACGGGCCTGCCGCGTCCGGACCGCTGGGTGGAGGTGCGCTCGGGCGCGGTGGAGCACCTCGTCGAGACCCTCCGCGCGCACGGCCACGTGGTCGTCGACACCGGTTTCTGCCTCGAGGAGGACCCTGCTGGTGACGTCGGCGGCAGGCCGTCGCGCAACGCCATGACCCTCGGGTCGCTCGGCGTCGCCGACGAGGTCGTCGTGGTCGCGACTCCTGACCCGGTCGGGCTGACCCGCTTGGCCAGAGGCCTGGTGGACCTCCGCGAGGTCGTCCCGGCGACACCGGTGCGGCTGGTCGTGAACCAGCACCGGTCCAGCCTGGGATGGTCGGAGCGTGAGGTGCGCGACATGGTCGGGGGCTTCGCCCGGGTGGCAGGGGTGCACTTCCTCCCCGACGACCGGGTCGCCGTCGACCGCGCCCTGGTCGCGGGTCGCACGCTCGTCGAGTCCGGTGACTCCGCGCTCGGCCGTGCCGTCGAGGACGTCGCTGCCGCCCTGGTCCCGGCCTCGGGGACCGCGCCCCGTCGCGGGGTCAGGCGGCGAAGAGGAGGTAGAGCCCGCCGGCCGTGAAGACGATCATCGCGACGAGCATCGAGAGCTGCCCGGTGACCTGGTGTCGCTTCGGCAGCAGCCGGATCGCCCGGTCGTGGGCGGCGACGACCCCCAGGATGTGACCGACCACGACCGCGACGACCTTCGTCGTGGCGAGCAGCGTGGGGTGGTAGGACAGCCAGAAGTTGACCTTCCAGTCCCCGGTGCCCAGCAGGTTGCTGCCGTCGCCCATCGGGTCGCTCATCTTGATGATCGTGTCCTGGCCGGTCTCGACGAGATAGCTCAGGTAGTGAGCCACGACGTAGCCGACGATGATCGGCACCACCGAGTGGGCGAAGAGGTCCGGCAGCGCCCGGCGGCTCTGCTCGGGACCGACCCCCGTCAGCATGCTGCCGGCCGCGAGGATCAGTCCCACACCCACGCAGAAGCCCAGCAGGGCCGCGTGGTTGAGCAGCTGGGCGTACTCGAGGTGGTCGTTGGTGAGACGTACCCAGGGCTGGGAGTCCTGGAAGGAGTCGTACGCCGTGCTCCCGAACAGCACCGCCACCACCGCGACGAGGCCAGGGCGGACCACCACCGTGTCGAGGTTGGCCAGCGGGCTGCGGACGACCAGCAGGTCTCCGCGGCGTCCCCAGACCGACAGCTTGGAGGACAGCGTGGAGTAGACCTCGAACGGGTCGCCGCGCTCGTAGAAGTCGTCGCCCCACAACGCTCCGCCGAGCAGCATCGCGGCGACGTACACCGCGCACCAGAGCCGGACGGGACCCAGCTCGGTCGAGTGCGGGTACACCAGCTCGAGCCAGACGAAGGCCAGCAGTCCCACGGCGGCCGGCCAGTAGCCGAGCCGTCGGGGGTACTCCCACAGCCCCCGCGAGGCGTCGCCACCCGTGAGCCGGGCGAAGAGGAGGTTGATGGTGCGGACCGGGCTGACGGCCTTCCACACCGGGCCCAGCAGCACAGAGGCCGGCACCAGCCCCACCCAGAGCAGGACATAGAACATGCCGAAGAACGGGTTGGTCAGCAGGTCCTCGCCGAAGACCGCGACCCACGCGGTGTAGACGAAGAGCAGCATGCCGACCGCCCGCAGCGCGACCCGGAACGCCGTGGAGTCGACGACGCCCGCCAGCCACGCCGGCGCGGGCCGGCCGCTGGTCGCGGCGTCGTACCTGGGCTCGCGCCACGCGACCACGAGCACCGTGAAGGACACGGTGAGCGCCGCCACCGCGCCGGCGATGGCCAGCTCGGTGGGGAGGGGAAGGTCCTTCGCGCCCCCGATCCCGTGCGCGAGGACCCAGTGGTCGGAGTAGCGGCCGGGCACGTTCACGCGCGGCTGGTCAGCGGATCTCGAGCTGCGCGACCAGCATCTCGGGCTCGTGCAGCTCCACCTCGACGATGCCCGGCTGGTCGATCACGATGTCGTAGGACGACGTGCCGGGCTCGAAGTCGATGGACTGCTCGGGCGTGGAGTGGAAGTGCAGCTCGCCGGCGGCGTCGGCGTCGATGTCGAAGGTGATCGGCTCGCCGGCGTCGGCCATGATGCGGTCGCCGTTGGGCGTGATCTGGCCGTCCTTGAAGATGACCTGCACGACGGTGCCGCTCGGTGCCGAGTCCGACTCCGACTCCGACGGGCTGGGCTCGTCGGTGCCGGCGGAGTCCGTGGGCGTCTCGCTCATGGACGCGGAAGGTGTCGGGTCGTCCCCGGCCGTGTCGTCCCCGTCACCGTCGCCACAGCCGGCCGCCAGACCCAGCACCATCAGGAGCAGCGGGACGACGGCCCACCTGCCCAACGAGCTCGAGCCCGACCGGCTCGGGCGAAACCGACGCGGGGACGTGGCGTGACGCATGAGTAACCTCTCCCTTGCTGTACTCGAGGGGGCCGGGATCCGGCGATCCACGATCCCAGACCGACCTGAGTGTTGACTTAAGGGGGTTGCACCCGCGTGTCCGACCGGTTGCGAGCCCGCGACCTCGCCCTACTCGCGATCGAGTCACCGTCGGCGCCCCTGCACAACGCGACCGTCGAGATCTTCGACCCCGAGGACTCCGGCTTCGACCACGCGGACCTGGTCGGGCTGATCGCCGACCGCATCGCGTTCGTGCCGCGCTACCGGCAGCGGCTCCAGGCCGTCCCCGGCCACCTGGCCAACCCCGTGTGGGTCGACGACCCGGGGTTCGACCTCGCCTACCACGTACGCCGCTCGGGGCTGCCCCGCCCCGGCACCCTCGACCAGCTCCGCGACCTCGTCGCCCGCATCGTGTCGCAGCCTCTCGACCGGAGCCGTCCCCTGTGGGAGGTCTACTTCATCGAAGGTCTCGAGAAGGGCGGCTTCGCGCTCCTGTCGAAGTCGCACCAGATCCTCGTCGACGGTGTCGAGACCGTCGATCTCGGCCAGGTGCTCCTCGACGTCAGCCCCGAGCCGAAGGTGCTCGCCCACGACGAGTGGCGGCCGCGCAGCCGGCCCACCGCCGCCGCACTGGTCGCCGACGCCGTCCAGGAGTCCCTCCAGCATCCCTCGACCGTGATCGAGACCGCGCAGAGCACCGCGGAGGCGGCCCTGCGTGCGGGCAGCGCGAGCGTGCGGCGCCTCGCCGAGGTGGGCGCGGCGCTGACGAGCCGACGACCTGTCCGGGACTCACCGGTCACCGGCCCGCTCTCGAGGCAACGCAGGTTCGTCGCCGTCCGCACCGACCTCGCCGTCTACCGGCGGATCCGCAACGCGCACGGCGGTTCGGTCAACGACGTCATCCTGGCGACCATCGCCGGCGGGCTGCGTGGCTGGCTGCTGACCCGGTCGGAGTCGATGTCGGGACTGCGCCGTCTCAAGGCGGTCGTGCCGATGTCGGTCATCGACGACGAGCTCGAAGCGACCTCGCTCGGCACCCAGGTGGCTCCGCACTTCGTCGACCTGCCCATCGGCGAGGCGAGCCCGGTCGTCCGGCTCCACCAGGTGACCTACTCCTTCAAGGCGCACCGCGAGACCGGCCGCGCGGTCGCCGCCAACCGGCTGGCCGGCATCGCCGGCTTCGCCCCCACCACCTTCCACGCGCTCGGGTCGCGGGTCGCAGCAGGGGAGCTGCACAAGGGCTTCCACCTCAGCGTCACCAACGTCCCCGGCCCGCAGTTCCCCCTCTACGCCGCCGGTGCGCGGATGGTGGCGACGTACCCGGTCCACCCCCTCCTGCCCGGCCACGCCCTGGCGATCGGGGTGACGTCCTACGACGGCGGGGTCTTCTACGGGCTCACCGCCGACCGCGACCTGCTCCCCGACGTCGACACGCTCGGCGAGACCCTGGTCGAGGCGCTCGACGAGCTCGACGAGACCACCGGTGACGCGCGCCCCCGAGCCCCGCGCGGACGCCGGCGCGGCACCGCGCGGCCCAAGGGCGACCCTGGCCGGAGCCGGTCGTGACCGCACGCATCTACGTGCCCACCGACCTCGACGGCCTCGCCCTGCTCGTGGACGAGCAGCTGCTGCCACCGTCGCCCGAAGCCGTCGTCGCCCCCGACGACGACGAGGAGACCGAGTACGCCGCCCTGATGACCGCCGCCGCCTCCTGCCCGGATCCGTCCCGCAGGGTGGTGGTCGTCGCCGAGGTCGCGGACCCCGACGGCCCCGTGCGGCTCGACCAGGTGGTGGCCGTCCACGCGGACGCTGCCGCCCGCGCGCCGGGTGCGGATCCCGACGACGATCTCTCGTGGTTTGCGATCCCGGAGATCGCTCTCTTGCTCGGTCGTTGATCCCCTGCGGGTCCGCGCGTGAGAGGAGCACGCACAGGCCGGGCACGGCGAGACGTTCGTCGGCGGCCGCCGGGTAGCCGCCAGCGGCGGTCTCGCCGAGCTGACCTGGCGCGTTGCCCCACCCCGCGGGACCCGTGAGCCGGCCGCCCGTGTTGGTCCTCGGCGTTTGCGCGAAGCCGGGTTCCGGACCACCAAGGCCCCGCGCGCTGTGGATGGGCCTGGCCCCCTCTTCGTGAGGGACGAGCGAAGAGGGTGGTTTGCGCGCGGGGCCTTGGTGGGCCGGAGCCCGGCGCACAGCGCACTGCCGAGGACCCCAGAAGACCACCCGACCCGACGGAAAACGCAAAGCCCCCCGCAGGGGATCCATGCGAGCCGAGGGCAACTACAGTCGCCCGCATGGATGCAGTCACCACCCCTCCGACCCCGATCAACGAGCCCAACCTGACGTACGCGCCCGGCACGCCCGAGCGGGCGGCGCTGCAGGCAGAGCTGGATCGCCTGGAGCGCAAGCAGCACCCGATGCGGGCCTACATCAACGGGCGTCGCCGCAACGGCGGGGGAGCGGAGATCAAGGTCGTGCAGCCGCACGACCACCAGCACGTGCTGGGCGTCATGAAGAACTCGACGACCAGGGACGCCGAGGCGGCGGTCAAGGCGGCGCTCGACGCGGCCCCGATGTGGCGGGCCATGCCGTTCGACGACAAGTGCGCGATCATCCTCAAGGCCGCTGACCTGCTGGCCGGTCCGTGGCGGCAGACGCTCAACGCCGCGACCATGCTCGGCCAGTCCAAGACGGCGTTCCAGGCGGAGATCGACGCCGCGTGCGAGCTGATCGACTTCTGGCGCTTCAACGTCCACTACGCCAAGCAGATCCACGCCGACCAGCCGATCGCCAACAGTCCCGGCGTGTGGAACCGCACGGACCACCGGCCGCTCGAAGGCTTCGTCTACGCCATCACGCCGTTCAACTTCACCGCGATCGCGGGCAACCTGCCGACCGCGCCGGCGCTGATGGGCAACACGGTGGTCTGGAAGCCGTCGCCCACCCAGCAGCTGGCGGCGTCGCTGACGATGGACCTCCTGGAGGAGGCCGGGATGCCGCCGGGCGTGATCAACATGCTGCCCGGTGACGGGCTCGACGTCTCCAAGGTCGCGCTGACTCACCCGGACCTGGCCGGCATCCACTTCACCGGCTCGACGCCGACCTTCCAGCACCTGTGGCGCACGGTCGGCGAGAACATCGCGTCGTACCGCTCCTACCCGCGCATCGTGGGCGAGACCGGCGGCAAGGACTTCGTCCTCGCGCACCCGTCCGCCGACCCGGACGTGGTGCGCGTGGCGCTGATCCGGGGCGCGTTCGAGTTCCAGGGCCAGAAGTGCTCGGCGGCCTCGCGGGCGTACGTCGCGCGGTCGGTGTGGGACAAGATGCGTGACTCCTTCCTCCACGAGGTCGAGAACATCACCATGGGCGACGTCACCGACTTCTCGAACTTCATGGGTGCGGTGATCGACGACCGCGCGTTCGCCAAGCACAAGGCGGCGCTGGCCCGCGTGGCACGCAACAAGCACCTCACCACCCTGGTTGGGGGGAAGGCCGACGACTCGGTCGGCTACTTCGTCCGGCCCACCGTGGTGCAGTCGACGGACCCGACCGACCAGATGTTCTCCACGGAGTACTTCGGGCCGATCCTGGCCGTGCACGTCTACCCGGACGCGCAGTACGAGCGAGTGCTCAAGCAGATGGAGTCCTTCGCGCCGTACGCCTTGACCGGCGCGATCATCGCCCAGGACCGTCGCGCGATCGCCGACGCCCGGCGTGACCTGCGGTTCGCGGCTGGCAACTTCTACATCAACGACAAGCCCACGGGGGCGGTCGTCGGCCAGCAGCCTTTCGGCGGGGCCCGCGCATCGGGCACCAACGACAAGGCCGGCGCCGCGATCAACCTGCTGCGCTGGACCTCGCCGCGCTCGATCAAGGAGACGTTCGTCCCGGCGAAGGACTACCGCTACCCCTTCATGGGATGACGCTCGCCGGGATCGTCCCGCTGCACTTCGGCGCGCTGCACCCCTTCGAGCAGGCCCTGACGCTCACGCTGGCCTTCGGGCCGTTCGTGGTGCTCGGTGCCGTGATCTGGTGGCGCAAGCGTCAGGACCGGGCTGAGAGGTAGCCCCGGCCCGTCGCGTTCTCGATCTTGAGGGCGGTCACCAACAGGTCGCCCACGAGCTTCTCGATCTTGCCGCCGACCAGCGGGACGCCCACCCGGATGTCGAGGACGACCTCCTCGGTGGTGGTGCCGCCGCTCTCACGCAGGGTGATCGAGCCGCTCATCTCGCCGGGCCTGCCGGGGATGGAGACGGCGACGTCGGCGGAGTCGACCGAGGTCCACTGCTCGACCTGCACGATGTTGATCTCGTCGCCGACGAACTTCTGCGCGAACGAAGGTACGCCGGCCGTCGACTGCACCTCGTCGATCTCGACGTACATCCCGGTGCCGGCGCCGGTGACCGTCACCTTGTGGCGCACCATGCCGGTCGCCTCGCACACCTGCTCGCGGAACTCCGGGTCGGCCAACATCGCGGCGACGTCGTTCAGCGACGCGTCGTACGTCAGGGTGTGCCGGATCCGGGTGCTCATGGGGCCATCATGCCCTTGTCCGTGCCGGGGCCCGGCAGTCGCGACACCCGTCTGCTGGTTGCTCCCAGGCCGACGCACTAACTTGGGCCCTGTGACCTCCACCCTCGAGGACAACAAGGCCGACCTGCTGACGAAGGCGTCCGATCTTGCCGCGCGCTCCCGCGGCACCGGCGGGCCGCCGGCCGAGTCCGCGGCGGGGCTGCTCAGGGCCTACTTCCGCCACGTCGCGCCCGAGGACGTCGTGGACCGCAGCGACGTCGACCTCTACGGCGCGCTCGCGAGCCACTTCAAGCTGGCCCACAGCAGGCCCCAGGGCACCGCGCGGGTGCGGGTGTTCACCCCGACCGTGCCGGAGCACGGCTGGTCGGCCGTCGCCCACTCCGTCGTCGAGATCGTGACCGACGACATGCCGTTCCTGGTCGACTCGACCACGATGGCGCTGGCCGAGGACGGCCGGACCGTGCACGTGGTCATCCACCCGCTCTTCGAGGTCGTGCGCGACGTGGCGGGCGACCTGCGCGAGGTCCGCGTCGGCGAGGAGGGGCGCAGCGCGCTCACCAACGACCACGAGAGCACCGGACAGCTTGACCAGGGCGGTCTCGAGACGGTCCAGGAGTCGTGGATGCACGTCGAGATCGACCGCGTCACCGACGAAGACGAGCTCGCCGCCATCGAGGCCCGGCTGCAGCGGGTGCTCCGCGACGTCCGCGACGCCGTCGAGGACTGGCCGCGCATGCAGGCCAAGCTCGCCGAGATCGTCGAGGAGCTCGAGGCCGACCCGCCGCAGCTCCAGGACCCGACCGAGGTGGCCCGCGGCACCGGCTTCCTGCGGTGGCTGTGCGACGACCACTTCGCCTTCCTCGGCTATCGCGAGTACAGCCTGGAGGAGGACGGCGACGAGCTCGCCCTCAGCGCCATCCCGGCCACGGGGCTGGGCATCCTGCGCGGCGACCAGCTGCAGTCGACGGCGTTCCAGAAGCTGCCGGAGGCGGTGCGCGTCCGGGCCCGGGAGCCCCGGCTGCTCGTGCTGGCCAAGGCGAACTCCAAGGCGACGGTGCACCGCCAGGCGTACCTCGACTACGTCGGCGTGAAGAAGTTCGACGAGGACGGCCTCGTGGTGGGGGAGCGCCGGTTCCTCGGCCTGTTCTCCTCGGCGACGTACACCGAGTCGGTGCTGCGCGTCCCCATGCTCCGGGAGAAGGTCGACCAGGTGTTGGAGCGGTGCGGCATCGAGCCGCGCAGCCACACCGGCAAGCAGCTGCTCAACGTCCTCGAGAACTATCCCCGCGACGAGCTCTTCCTCACCCCGATCGAGGAGCTGATCCCGATCGCGGAGGCGGTGATGCTCACCCGTGAGCGGCGCCACCTGCGGCTCTTCGTGCGCCGCGACACCTACCGACGCTACGTGTCGTGCCTGGTCTACCTCCCTCGCGACCGCTACAACACCGCGGTTCGCGAGCGGATGGCGACGATCCTGGCCGACGCACTGGGTGGCGGGAACGTCGAGTTCACCGTGCGTCTCAACGAGGCCTACATGGCCCAGGTCCACTTCGTGGTCCGGCCCCCCGAGGGCGAGCTGATCTCCGAGATCGACACCCAGGACCTGGAGCGCCGGCTGACCGAGGCGGCCCGTTCCTACCGCGACGACCTGTCCTCGGCGATCACGGCGGACTTCGGCGAGGAGCGGGGCGCCCGTCTCGCGAAGATCTACCTCGACGCGTTCCCGGAGGCCTACAAGGAGGACTTCAGCGCGCGCACGGCGTCGGTCGACCTCGGCCGCATCGAGGCGCTGCAGCTCGGGCCCGACGGCAACGGCATCGACCTGTCCCTCTACGAGCGGGTCGACGCCGGGCGGGGCGAGGCCCGTCTCAAGGTCTACCGCGTCGGGTCGCCGCTCTCGCTCTCCGAGGTGCTGCCGATGCTCTCGTCGATGGGTGTGGAGGTCATCGACGAGCGGCCCTACGAGCTCCAGCTCGACAGGCCGACCTACATCTACGAGTTCGGCCTCCGCTTCACCAGTCGCACCCACGTGGGCCAGACCCCCACGCACAGCAGGGAGCGGTTCCAGGACGCCCTGCGTGCGGTCTGGGAAGGCCGCAACGAGACCGACGGCTTCAACGCGCTCGTCCTGGGCGCCGGACTGACCTGGCGTCAGGCGACGGTCCTGCGTGCCTACGCGAAGTACATGAAGCAGGGCAACACGCCGTTCGCCCTCGACTACATCGAGGACGCGCTGCGTTCCAACGTCGACATCACCCGGCTGCTCGTCCAGCTGTTCGAGGCGCGCTTCGACCCCGGTCGCGACAACCTCGCGGCCGATGCGGAGGCCAGGACCGCGCGGGTGCAGGAGGTCGTCGACCGGATCGGGCGTGCGCTCGACGACGTGGCCTCCCTGGACCACGACCGGATCCTGCGCTCCTACCTGACGTTGATCCGCGCGACGCTGCGCACCAACTACTTCCAAGCCGCGCCCGACGGCGGAGTCCGGTCGGCCATCTCGTTCAAGCTCGACCCGTCCGCGATCCCGGAGCTGCCCGAGCCGCGGCCGAAGTTCGAGATCTTCGTCTACTCCCCGCGCGTCGAGGGCGTCCACCTGAGGTTCGGCGCCGTCGCGCGAGGTGGGCTGCGCTGGTCCGACCGCCGCGACGACTTCCGCACCGAGGTGCTCGGTCTGGTCAAGGCGCAGATGGTCAAGAACACCGTCATCGTGCCGGTCGGGGCGAAGGGCGGGTTCTTCTGCAAGCAGCTCCCCGACCCGTCCGACCGTGACGCGTGGATGGCCGAGGGCATCGCCTGCTACAAGACCTTCATCTCAGGGCTGCTGGACATCACCGACAACCTCGTCGGCGGCGAGACGGTGCCGCCGCGCGACGTCGTACGCCACGACGGCGACGACTCTTACCTCGTCGTGGCGGCCGACAAGGGCACGGCGACGTTCTCCGACATCGCCAACGGGGTGGCCAAGGACTACGGCTTCTGGCTCGGCGACGCGTTCGCCTCGGGCGGCTCGGTCGGCTACGACCACAAGGCCATGGGCATCACCGCCCGCGGCGCGTGGGTCTCGGTGCAGCGGCACTTCCGCGAGCGCGGCATCGACTGTCAGGAGACCGACTTCACCGCGGTCGGCATCGGCGACATGTCCGGCGACGTCTTCGGCAACGGCATGCTCTGCTCCGAGCACACCCGTCTCGTGGCCGCGTTCGACCATCGCGACATCTTCCTCGACCCCGACCCCGACGCCGCGACTTCGTACGCCGAGCGCAAGCGCTTGTTCGGCCTGCCCCGCTCGTCGTGGCAGGACTACGACCGCGACCTCATCTCCGAAGGGGGCGGCGTCTACGCGCGCTCGGCCAAGTCGATCCCGCTCAACGCGAAGGTCCGCGCGGCGCTCGGGATCGCCGGCGACGTGGCGGCGACGACCCCGGCGGAGCTGATGAAGGCGATCCTGCTCGCGCCGGTCGACCTCCTCTGGAACGGCGGCATCGGCACCTACGTCAAGGCCTCGCACGAGACCCACGCCGACGCCGGCGACAAGGCCAACGACGCGATCCGGGTCGACGGCGAGGACCTGCGTTGCCACTGCGTCGGGGAGGGCGGCAACCTCGGTCTCACCCAGCTCGGGCGCATCGAGTATGCCCGCCGGGGGCGAGGCGGCGAGGGCGGCCGGATCAACACCGACTTCATCGACAACTCCGCCGGGGTCGACACGTCCGACCACGAGGTCAACATCAAGATCCTGCTCGACCGCGTGGTGGCGGCCGGTGACCTCACCGAGAAGCAGCGCAACGCGCTCCTGGCGAAGATGACAGACGAGGTCGCGGCGCTGGTGCTGCGCGACAACTACGAGCAGAACCTCGCGCTGGCCAACGCGGACGCCAACGCGACGGGTCTCCTCCACGTGCACGAGTCGTGGATGAAGAAGCTCGAGGGCGACGGCGTCCTCAACCGCGAGCTCGAAGGACTGCCCAGCACCCGTGAGGTGCGCCGGCGGCTCGACCGGGGCGAGGGGCTCAGCCTGCCGGAGCTGTCGGTGCTGCTGGCCTGGACCAAGATCGTCCTGGCGGAGGAGCTGGTCGCCTCCGACCTGCCCGACGACCCCTACCTGCACCTCGACCTGATGGCCTACTTCCCCACGCCCGTCCGCGAGGGCTTCGAGACGCAGATCGGGGAGCACCCGCTGCGGCGCGAGATCATCGTGACCCAGGTCGTCAACGACCTGGTCAACGGCGCGGGCATGACCTTCTGGCCGCGCCTGGCGGGGGAGACGGGGGCGTCGGCGGCCGAGCTGACCAACGCCAACTTCGTGGCGCGCGAGATCTTCGGTTCGCTGGCGTTGCGTCAGGAGCTGAACGCCCTCGACAACAAGCTGGACGCCGCCCTGCAGACGCGGATGCGCACGGAGATGCGCACCCTCGTCGAGCGCTGCTCGCGCTGGCTGGTCACCAACAGGCGCCCACCTCTGGACAGCCAGGCCACCGTCGACTTCTTCCGCGACCGGGTCCAAGAGGTGATGGCGCAGCTGCCCGACCTGATGTCGGGCAGCGAGCTCGCGTCATTCGTCTCGCGCCGCGACGCGCTGGTGGACGCCGGGGTCCCGGAGGACCTGGCCGCTCGGGTGGCGGTGCTGCACCCGGCGTACAACCTGCTCAACGTGGTCGAGGTCGCGGACCGGATGGGCGTGGACGCCGCCGAGGTGGCGCGCGTGCACTTCGCGCTGGGCGAGCGGCTCGGCCTGCCTGCCCTCGTGTCGCGGATCTTCGCGCTTCCCCGCGACGACCGGTGGCAGACGATGGCGCGGGCGACCCTGCGCGACGACCTCTACACCGTGCACGCCCAGCTGACCCAGCAGGTGCTGCAGACGACCTCGCCCGACGACCCCGCTCCCCAACGGATCGCGGAGTGGGAGGACGACGACCAAGTGGTGGTGTCGCGCGCGGTGGCGACGCTCCAGGAGATCTGCCGCGACGAGACCGCCGATCTGGCCCGGATGTCGGTCGGGCTGCGGCTGGTCCGCGGCCTGCTGGCGGGCTAGACCCCGCATGGACAGCTCCCCGGTCGCGTCGACCGCTGCGGGCGTCGCCGCCGAGGACATCACCGCGTCGGCGGCGCTCGAGCGCTGCCTGGGCGCCTACGCCCGGGACAACGCCGAGCTCAACGCGATCACCGTGCTGCTCGCCGACGCCGCCCGCGTCGAAGCGTCCCAGCGGGACCTCGTGGTGGCCGCGCGCAAGCCGCTCGGACCGCTGCACGGCGTACCCATCGCCATCAAGGAGGAGATCGCCGTCGCCGGGACGGTGACGACGTTCGGAGGGCTGGGCAACGTGACGCCCGCCGCTGCGGACGCCGAGGTCGTGCGACGGTTGCGCGCGGCAGGTGCGGTGATCGTCGGCAAGACCAACATGCCGGAGTTCGGCAGCGTGCCCTTCGGTGACTCCGACGCGCACGGCTCGACGCGCAACCCGTGGGACCCGGCCCGCTCGCCCGGCGGGTCCAGCGCGGGCAGTGCGGTGGCGGTCGCGACGGGGATGGCCGCGGCGGCGATGGGAGGCGACGGTGGCGGCTCGATCCGGGTGCCGGCGTCGTACGTCGGCCTCTTCGGTCTCAAGCCCCAGCGCGGCCGGGTCACGACCGCACCCGACCCGCACCTGTGGTGGGCACTGGGGACCGCCGGCCCACTGACCCGGTCGGTGCTGGACAGCGCGCTGGTCTACGACGTGGTGCGCGGCGCCGCCGACACGGACCTCTTCCGCGCCGGCGAGGTCGGCTCCTTCGTCGAGGCCGCTCGGCGTGAGCCGGGGCGGCTGCGCATCGGCTGGTCGACGAAGCCCGTCACCCGCGGCGTCACGTGCGATCCCGCACACGTGCGTGCCGTGGAGGAGACGGCGCGGCTGCTGGTCGACCTCGGTCACGACGTGCGCGAGGTCGACCCGCGCTACCCCGATCCGTCCGCTGCCTTCGTGCCGCAGCTCTTCGCGAGCATCCGAGCCGAGACGGACGCGCTCGAGCACCCTGAGCGGCTCTCCGTGCGCAACCGGAGTGCCAACACCTGGGGCTTCTGGGTGACCCCCCGCGTGCGCGACTGGGGGATCCGCCAGGGCGAGAAGGTGGCCCGCAAGGCCAACCGCGTCTTCGAGCAGGTCGACGTTCTCATGACACCGGTGACGGCCAACCGACCGCCTGCGGTCGGCGCCTTCATCGGCAAGGGCGTGATCCGTGCCTCCCTGGGATCGATGCCGACCGTCGCCTACGCCGCCCTCTGGAACGTCGCGGGCAACCCCGCCGCATCGGTGCCGGCCGGCTTCGCGGACGACGGGCTGCCCACCGCGGTCCAGCTCGTCGGGCCCACCGACGGCGAAGAGGTGCTGCTGTCGCTGTCGGCGCAGATCGAGGCGGCGCGGCCCTGGCCCTTCCCGCGATAGCCCCTCCCGAGATGGCCCGTCCCGAGATAGCCGGTCTGAGTCAGGTAGTCCGAGGGACCCATCGGGCCTGACTTAGGTCGGTCCCTCTAGGTTGGCTGGTCGTGGGAGCCATCGAGGTCGCCGGACTGACCAAGTCGTACGGCGAGACCAAGGCGGTCGACGCGGTCGGCTTCGAGGTGGCCGAGGGCGAGTTCTTCGGGATCCTCGGCCCCAACGGCGCGGGCAAGACGACCACGCTCGAGATGATCGAGGGGCTGCGCCGCCCGGACGCCGGTGAGGTCCGCGTCCTGGGCGAGCAGCCGTGGCCGCGCAACCCGGCGCTGCTGCCGCGGATGGGAGTGCAGCTCCAGGCGTCGTCGTTCTTCGAGCGGCTGACGGCGCGCGAGCAGCTCGCGACCTTCGGTGCGTTGTACGGCGTGAGGCCGGCCAAGGTCGACGAGTGGATCGAGCGGGTCGGCCTGGTCGACAAGGCCTCCACGCGGGTGGAGGCGCTGTCGGGAGGCCAGATGCAGAGGCTCTCCATCGCCTGCGCGCTGGTGCACGAGCCGGACATCGTGTTCCTGGACGAGCCGACGGCCGCGCTCGACCCGCAGGCCCGCCGCAACCTCTGGGACCTCCTCGACGGGCTCAACGACTCCGGGCGGACCGTCGTCCTCACCACGCACTACATGGACGAGGCGGAGGCTCTCTGCGACCGGGTCGCGATCATGGACCAGGGCAGGATCCTGCAGCTCGACTCGCCCGCGGCGCTGGTCCGCGGGCTCGACGCGGCGACGCGGATCACGGTCCTGCCCGAGTCGATGCCGCGCGAGGACGCCGAGCGGCTCGACGGCGTCGAGTCGGTGGAGCAGACGACGGACGGCCTGGTCCTGGCCACGCGCGCACCCGCGGCGGTGCTGACCGAGCTCGCGGCTCGAGGTGCCCTGGACGGCGTACGCGTGCATGCGGGCACGCTGGAGGACGTCTTCCTCGCCACGACCGGGCGGGAGTACCGGGCGTGAGGGCGGGGCGGGTGGGCTCGGGCGGGGCCTTCGCCAGCCTGTCGCTGGCGATCATGCGCGGGTTCGTGCGCGACAAGGCCTCGGTGTTCTTCGCACTCATCTTCCCGCTGATGTTCCTGGTGCTCTTCGGCGGCATCTTCAGCGACCAGGACCAGTCGAGGATCGAGATGATCCAGGTCGGTGACGTCAGCCTCGTCGACGAAATGCCGGCGGAGGCCAAGACCGCCTTCGACGAGACCTTCGAGATCACCGAGGAGTCCGACCTCGACGCGGCGCTCGAGCAGGTGCGCAAGGGCGACGCCGACGTGGCCATCGAGGAGCAGCGCGGGGAGATCGTCGCCCACTACACGCAGGCCGAGCAGGTCAAGGCCGCGATCGTGCAAGGGACGCTGCGTGCCTTCGTCGACGGCACCAACGTCGCATTGAGCGGGGCGCCGCCGGCGTACACGCTGAAGACCGAACGCGTCGAGGACGACTCCCTGAGCACGATCCAGTTCGTCACGCCGGGCCTGCTCGGCTGGGCGATCGCGATGAGCGCGTCCTTCGGCGCGGCCGCGACGCTGAACGGCTGGCGCAGCTCCAAGCTGCTGCGCCGCCTCCAGCTCGCACCCGTGTCGACGGGCACTGTGGTGGCGGCGCGGGTCTCGGTGACCATCGGGATCGCGTTGGTGCAGATGGCGATCTTCCTGGGTCTCGGCGCGGCGGCGTTCGGGCTGCAGCTCACCGGTGCGTGGCCGGTCGCCATCCCGCTCCTGGTCGTCGGCACGCTGTGCTTCATGGCGATCGGCCTGCTGTCGGGCGCGGTCGCCAAGACCACCGAGGGGGCGGTCAACATGGCCAACTTCCTGGTGCTGCCGATGGCGTTCCTGAGCGGGTCGTTCTTCCCGCTCGACGCGGCACCGGCGTGGCTCCAGACGGTCTCGCACCTCCTGCCCCTGCGCTGGCTCAACGAGGGCATGCTCGACGTGATGGTCCGCGGCGAGCCCTGGACCGCGGCGCTCGTGCCGATGGGCATCCTCGCGGCGTTCGCGGTGGTGGTGACCGGCCTCGCGGCGAAGCTGTTCCGCTGGGAGACGGCGTGACAGGTGGTCGCGCAGCGAGCCAGGCGAGCGGACAGTCGGGACCCTCGAGCGCAGGTGCGCCCTAGAGGCAGCGGCCGCCGACGTCGGCGAAGCGGTCGTCGCACGGCTTGAGCGGCTCGCCGGCCGCGGCCGCCGCCGCGACCTCCTCGACCGCCTGAAGGACGAGGTCCTGGGCGGATTCGTGCAGCTCGTGCGACCCGCCGACGGCGCGCACGTGCACGGCGTCGGTGGACGACCCAGCGAGGCGATCGTGGTAGGCGTCCCACAGCGTCGCCAGCCGCCGGGGCAGCCGGTCCTGGGTCAGCACGATGACGGGGAGGTCGCCGAGGTCGATCTCCGAGAGCTGCGCGACCGTCTTGCGGGTGTCGACGTCGCGGCCGCCGTCCACCCAGGCGATGTCACCCCACTCCGGGTCCTCGAGCTGCTCGGGGACCGACGAGTCCTCGAGCACCAGCCCGGCGGTCACGTCGGCATGCCTGGTGGCGAAGGCCTGCGCGACCATGCCGCCGTACGACCAGCCCACGACGACGTACGGTGCCTGCTCGCCCGCGGCTGCCAGAGCCTCGACCAGCGCGTCGGCCGAGCTGCCCGGCCAGGGGGCGGGATCGGTGACGGCCAGAGGCGGGCTCGCCCCGACGCCCGCCCGGTCGTAGGTGCACACGCGCATGGACGTGGGGATCCGCTCGACGAGGCCGGCGAAGGCGTCGCCGCTGGTGTCCAGCCCGGCCTCGAAGACGACCGTCGGCGCGCCGTCGCCGTGGCACTCGAGGGCCAGGGACGCAGCCCTGGTCGGGGACGGCTCCAGGGATGACTCCGGGGATGACTCCGGCGATGAGTCCGGGGATGACTCCGGGGATGACTCCGGCGATGAGTCCGCTGAGTCCGTCGATGCCGTGGGCTCCGGCGAGGCAGCCGGGTCGCCACCGCCGCATCCGGCGAGCGCCACCACCAGGCCACCGAGGGCCAACGCCGGGCCGCGGGGTCGGAGCAGCATTCCCCGAGTGTGGACCGCGCGGATCACGGCCGGGTCGCGGCCGGGTCACGGCCGTTGAGACCGCTCGTCGGACACCGCGTGCGGGCCTAGACGAGCGAGACGAAGGCCACGACGCCCGAGATCACGACGAGCACCCGTAGCAGCGTCTCGGGGAGCCGGCGCCCCACCCGCGCGCCGACGTAGCCGCCGACGACCCCGCCCGACCAGAGCAGTCCGATGACGTGCCAGTCGAGCTCGCCCGCCACCACGAAGACGATCCCGGCGACGACGCTGCAGACCAGGATCGACAGGGTCTTGAGGGCGGTCGCGAGGCGGAGGTCGAGGTCGAGCCCGATCGCCATGACCGCGATCATCATCACGCCTGCTCCGGCGCCGAAGTACCCGGCGTACACACCCGTGAGCGTCGACCAGGCAGCCGTCGCGGGGGTGAGCACCTTGTCGGGTGAGTCGTCCCTCTGCCGGTCGAGCCAGCGCGCCAGGAGCGGCTGCCCGCCGACCGCGAGGCAGGCCAGCAGGATCAGCCACGGCACGACGGCCTCGAAGACGCCGGGCGGCATGGTCAGCAGGAGCGCGGCGCCGGCCACCGCCCCGATCGAGCAGGTGCCGAGGACCGCCAGGGTGACGCGCGGGTGCTCGCGCAGCTCCTCGCGGTAGCCGAACGACCCGCTCAGTCCGGCCGGGGCCAGCCCGACGGTGTTGGACGCGTTGGCGACCACCGGCGGCAGGCCGATCGCGAGCAGCACCGGAAAGCTGATCAGGCTCGCGACACCGACGGTCGAGACGACGATCCCGGAGCCGAGCCCGGCGGCGAGCACCGCCAACGTCTCGCCCCAGGTCACGGGGCCACACCTTAGGCGTCCCTGGACCGGCGACACCGCCTAGGCTGCGCGGGTGCTGCTCTCCGAGGAGGTCGCCGACGCGCTGGCCGACGGCCGGCCGGTCGTCGCGCTCGAGTCCACGATCATCAGCCATGGCCTGCCCCGCCCACGCAACCTGGAGGCGGCGCGCGACTTCGAGTCCCTCGTGCGGGACGCCGGCGCCACCCCGGCCACGATCGCCGTCCTGGACGGCGTGCCGCGTGTCGGCCTCGACGACGCCGGCGTCGAGCGCATCGCGCTGGAGGACATGGCCAAGGCGAGCATCCGCGACCTCCCCGTCCTGGCGGCCCGCGGGGGGAGCGCGGCGACGACCGTCGCGTCGACCGTGCACCTCGCCGCCCGGGCGGGGGTGCGGGTGTTCGCCACCGGCGGCCTCGGTGGCGTGCACCGGGGAGCGGCGACGACGTACGACGAGTCGGCCGACCTCGGGGCGCTCGCGACCCACCCGGTCGCCGTGGTGTCGGCCGGCGTCAAGAGCGTCCTCGACGTCGCCGCGACCCTCGAGCGGCTGGAGACGTTGAGCGTGCCGGTGGTCGGCTACGGCACCGAGGTGTTCCCGAGCTTCTGGCTGCGCGAGTCGGCGTACGCGCTCGACTGGCGCGTCGACACCGCCGAGCAGGTCGCCGCGATCCTGCGCGCTCAGGACGAGGCCCGGGCGGCAGGGGCAGCAGCGAGCGGGCTGGTCGTCGCCAACCCGGTGCCCGCTGACGAGCAGTGGGACCCGTCCGAGCACGACCGCGTGCTCGGCGAGGCGCTCGACGCGGCCCAGGCGGCCGGGCTGCGCGGCAAGGCGGTGACACCGTTCCTGCTGTCGTTCATCGTCGACGCGTCCGGCGGACGGTCGCTGGAGGTCAACCTGGCGCTCGCGCGGAACAACGTCCGCGTGGCCACCGAGATCGCGACGGCGTACGCCGCGTCGAGCCGATGACCACGCGATGAAGGGTCGCGTGGTGGTCGTGGGCGACCTGATCGACGACGTGATCGTCCGTCCGCACGGGCCGATCAACGTCGACACCGACACGCCCAGCACGATCGAGCGGAGCGGCGGCGGCTCGGCGGCCAACACGGCCTGCTGGCTGGCGGCGTCGGGTGCTGACGTCGCCTTCGTGGGCACCGTCCACCACGACGACGTCGCGCATCATCGGGCGGTGCTGGCCGCTGCCGGCGTGGACGCGGCCCTGCACGGCAGCGACCTGCCGACCGGCGCGATCGTGGTGATCTCCGACGGCTCGGTGCGCACCATGCTCACCAGCAGGGGAGCCAACGTCGAGACGGGGCCGGAGTCGGTGTCGGACGACCTGCTCTCCGGGGCTGAGCGCCTCCACCTGACCGGGCACCCCCTCATGAGCCCGTCCGTCGAGAGCACTCCTCGCGACACCGAGTGGCACGCGCTGCTCGACCGGGCAGCCGCCTTCGGGGTCGTGCGGTCGGTGGACCCCGGGTCGGCGCAGCTGCTGGCGACGTACGGTCCGGCTCGCTTCCGCCGGCTCGTCGAAGGCGTCGAGCTGCTGCTGCCCAACCTGGACGAGGCGGTGCTCCTGACCGGCGAGGCGGATCCGGAGCGGGCGGCGCGCGCCCTGGCCCTCGACCACGACCTCGTCGTCATCACGCTCGGGCCGGCAGGCGCGCTCGCCTGCTCGGGGGACGCCGTGGTCACCGCGTCCGCCGTACCCGCTCCGCCGCCCGGACCCGTCGACGTCACCGGCGCCGGCGACGCCTTCGCCGCGGGACTGCTCGGCGCCCTCGCCGGAGGTCTCGATCTCCCGGACGCGATGGCGGCGGCCAACTCGCTGGCCAGCCGCGCGGTGGCGACCGTGGGCGCACGGCCGCGCTGAACCTCCCGGGGAAGCTGTCACTTCGTGGCGGAAGCATCCGCCTGGAACGTCCGGCTTCCCCGCCCAAGCGGGGAAGCTACCCCCGTGCCCCGGACGTGCTAGCTGGCCTTCTTCTTCGCGGCCTTCTTGGCGGTGGACTTCTTGGCGGTGGCCTTCTTGGCGGTGGACTTCTTCGCGGTCTTCTGCGCCGCGGTCTTCTCGGCCGGCTTCTCGTCCTCGGACCCCTTGTCGGCAGCGCCTTCGCCGCGGGAGCTCTGGGCGGCCTCGACGGAGCGCTGCAGGGCGGCGAGCAGGTCGACGACCTCGCCGGAGGACTTGGTGGAGGTGGCGGTCCTCTTGACCTCCCCGCCCTCGATCTTGGCCTTGACCACCGCGTTGACGGCGTCGGCGTAGTCGTCCTCGAACTCGCTGGCGTCGAAGTCGCCCGCCAGCGTCTCGACCAGCATGTTGGCCATCTTGACCTCGGCCGGCTTGATGTCGCCGCCCTCGATGTTGAAGTCGGGCCGGCGGATCTCGTCGGGCCACATCATGGTCTGGAGCACGATCACGTCGTCCTTGACGCGCAGCACCGCGATCGTCGTGCGGTTGCGCAACGCCACCGTGACCACGGCCATCCGGTCGGCGTCCTTGAGCGCTTGACGAAGCAGGGCATAGGGCTTGGCGCCGGTCTTCTCCGGCTCGAGGTAGTAGGACTTCTCGAGCGTCATCGGGTCGATCTGGTCGCTGGGCACGAACTTCTCCACCGCGATCTCGCGCGAGGACGTCGACGGCAGCTCGGCCATGTCCTCGTCGGTGAGGATGACCATCTCGCCGTCCTCGGTCTCGAAACCCTTGGCGATGTCGGAGTACGGCACCTCCTCGCCGTCGATCGAGCAGACGCGTTGGTACTTGATGCGGCCGCCGTCCTTGGCGTGCACCTGGCG
The DNA here is from genome assembly GCF_039531755.1 of Nocardioides bigeumensis. NCBI lineage: Bacteria > Bacillati > Actinomycetota > Actinomycetes > Propionibacteriales > Nocardioidaceae > Nocardioides > Nocardioides bigeumensis. The sequence continues at coordinate 37,751 of NZ_BAAAQQ010000004.1, read as the reverse complement.
GAAGGACACGTCATGGGACTCGGTGGCGCTGTAGAGCTTCACGGGCACGCTGACCAGCCCGAACGAGACCGCGCCCTTCCAGATCGCACGCATGGGGCCAGTGTGGCACGCGGCAGGGACGGTCGCCTCGCACTCAAAGGTGGTCTCGACCCGACCAGCGACACGCGAGAATGGCCCCATGCGTCCGATGCTCGCGTCCAAGGGGACCCACGTGCCCACCGGCGACGAGTGGGTGCACGAGGTCAAGTGGGACGGCGTCCGCGCGCTCACCGACGTCCGCGACCGGCGCGTGCGGATGTACAGCCGCAACGGCAACGACATCACCATCGCCTGGCCCGAGCTGAGCACCTCGCCGCTGGCCGACCGCGACGTGCTCGTCGACGGCGAGATCATCGCGCTCAACGAGCACGGGCTCCCCGACTTCCGCGTGCTCCAGGACCGCATGCACGTGCGCAACGCCACGACCGCGCGGCGGTTGATGAGCACCGTGCCGGCGACCTACATGGTCTTCGACCTGCTCCGCCTCGACGGCGAGGACCTCAGCGGGCTCTCGCTCGACGAGCGGCGCCGACGTCTCGAGGGGCTCGGGCTCGGCTCGATCGAGGGGGGCTCGGCCTGGCAGGTGCCGGCGGTGTACGACGACGGCGCGATGCTCTTCGACGCCACGCTGCAGCAGGGACTCGAGGGCATCGTCAGCAAGCGCCGCCGGTCGACGTACACCTTCGACTCGCGCACCCCCCACTGGCAGAAGTTCGCGCACCGGCTGAGCGCCTCGTTCGTGGTGGGCGGCTGGCGGCCGCAGGAGGGCTCGTCGGCCGGACACCTCGCCGCGCTCCTGGTGGGGGAGCCCACCGCCGACGGGTTGATGTACCGCGGCCGTGTCGGCAGCGGGATCGGCGGCAAGGCGAGTCGGCTGCTGACGGGGCTGCTCGCCGGCCTCGCCCGCACCGACAGCCCGTTCGACGACGAGGTGCCCAGGGTGGACGCGCTCGGCACTCACTGGGTCGACCCGGTCGTCGTCATCGACGTCGACAGCCACGCGACCGCGCGCAACCAACGGCTGCGGCAGCCGTCGTACCGCGGCGTCCGCAGCGACCTCACGGCGGCTGATCTGTGATGGCCCCCGAGAAGTCCGGCACCGAGGTCCACGTCGACGTCGAGGGACGCACGCTCAAGCTGAGCAACCTCGACAAGGTGCTCTATCCCCAGACGGGCACGACGAAGGGCGAGGTGCTCAACTACTACGCCCGCATCTCCCCGACGTTGCTCCCGCACCTCAAGGACCGCGCCGTCACGCGCGTGCGCTGGCCGCACGGCACCCACCAGGCCAGCTTCTTTGAGAAGAACGTGCCGGCCGGTACGCCGTCCTGGGTGCGCACGGCCAAGGTCCCGACGACCGGCAGCCGGGGACCGTCGCGCAACGGCGACACGCTTGTCTTCCCCATCGTCGAGGACCTGGCGACGCTGACCTGGATGGCCAACCTGGCCGCGCTCGAGCTGCACGTGCACCAGTGGACCGTCGGCAAGAACGGCCAGCCCAAGAACCCCAACCGCCTCGTCGTCGACCTCGACCCGGGTGAGCCCGCCGGCCTGCACGAGTGCGCCAAGGTGGCGTTGCTCGTGCGCGAGAAGCTGGCCGAGCGCGACCTCGAGGCGACGGCGGTGACCAGCGGGAGCAAAGGCATCCACCTGTACGCCGGGTTGCCCGGCAAGCTGAACTCCGACGAGACCTCCGCGCTGGCCAAGGAGATCGCCGAGGAGCTCCAGGGCGAGCACGGCTCCCTGGTGACCGCCACGATGACCAAGTCACGCCGCACGGGGAAGGTCTTCCTCGACTGGTCGCAGAACGCCGGCTCCAAGACCACGCTGACGCCGTACTCCCTGCGCGGGAAGGACAAGCCGACCGTGGCCACCCCGCTGTCGTGGGAGGAGGTCGAGGCGGGCGCCGAGGACCCGTTGGACCTCGAGCAGTTCCGCTTCGAGGCGGTGCTGGAGCGCGTCGACGACCTGGGCGACCTCTTCGACGCGCCTTGAGGCTGTCTCGCGCTGCGGCTCGTCGTCCGCCGGAGCGAACCATTCAGCGCCCGACAGCGTCGTAGTGAGCACAGACCCGTCCACCTGCGCCTCCCGGATCTCGAGGACACATGAACCGACTGCACCTCCGCTTGCTCGCAGTGATCGCCCTCGTGGCAGTTCCGACGTCGGTGCTGGGCGGGCCGGTCGCGCCCGTCTCGGCGGCGCCTGTCTCGGCGGTGCCTGTCTCGGGGGCGCCTGTCTCAGCGGCGAACAGCCTCACGTGCCAGGGCCTGGCGGCGACGATCGTCGGCACGGCCGGCGACGACGTGCTCGCCGGGACGCCCGGCCCCGACGTGATCGTGGCGCTGAAGGGTGACGACACCGTGAACGCCGGAGCGGGCGACGACATCGTGTGCGGTGGCCGTGGGACCGACAAGCTGGACGGCCAGGACGGCAACGACCGGCTGTACGGCGAGCGCAACGGCCTGCGTCCCCGCGAGGACCAGCCGGCCACCAACGTCGGCGACGTCCTCGCCGGCGGCCCGGGCGACGACGTCATCGACCCGGGGTGGGACAAGCACACCGACGTGGGCGGCGGCTTCCTGCCTGACACCATCAGCTACCGCGACTCCCTGGTGGGCGTGATCATCGATCTCGAGCGTGGCATCGGCTACGGCGAGGGCACCGACACCATCCTGCTCGAAGGCCGTGTCGAGGTGCACGGCAGCGACTTCGACGACGTCATCATCGGCACCAACCGCATCGACTCGATCGTGGCGTTCTCGGGCGACGACTTCGTCGACGGACGCGGGGGTCGCGACAACCTGGTGGACCAGCAGGACATCGGCTCGCCGAGCGCGACGCGCGACGACGACTACTTCTCCGGCGGCGCCGGCAACGACAACATCGAGCCCGGGCGGGGCACCGACACCTCGCGCGGCGGGCCCGGCGACGACCGGATCGAGGACCTCTTCGGTCCCTCCATCGTGGGGGGAGGCACGGGCGACGACGAGCTCTCCGTCGCCGTGGTGGTGGACCAGGACCTCGAGACCCGAGTCCAAGGCAACTCCGGCCAGGACGAGCTGAACATCTCGGTCAGCAAGGGCGGCACGCTCGCCCGCTCGACGACGGGGACCGTGAACCTGAGGCGCGCACGCATCGTCGCGTCGACCGCCGGCAACGAGCGCGCGAGCGGTTCGGTGAGCGGCGTTGAGATCGTCGGCGTGCCAGAGGGCACGTGGCAGGTGCGTGGCACGAGCCGCGACGAGACCGTCTACGGTCCGTTCCTGGACGAGTCGCGCGTGGTCGCACGGATGGGCGGCGGTGACGACCGGGTCTTCGGCGGGCCGGGCGACGACGTGATCGACGGGGGAGCGGGCCTCGACTCGGCCCGTCCCGGGGGCGGTCGCGACACGTGCCGCTCGGTCGAGTGGTCTCCCGCGCAGGACCCCTGCGAGAGCTGAGGCGCAGCCTGGACGGTCAGCGGCGACGCTGGCACGGTGGCCTGCGTGAGCGGCTGGCGAGACGACTTTGACGGACCCGAGCTGGACACCTCGGTCTGGGTGCCGTCCTACCTGCCGGTGTGGTCGTCCCGCACAGCCGCGGCGGCGTCGTACCGCCTCGAGGACTCCTGTCTCGTGCTCGACCTCCCGCAGGACCACCCGCTCTGGTGTCCTGAGGAGCACCCGACGCCGTTGAGGGTGTCCGGGATGATGTCGGGCAACCACTCGGGACCTGTGGGCAGCACGATCGGTCAGCAGGCGATCTTCGTCGGTCAGAAGGTGCGCGAGGAGCAGGAACGCTTCGAGGGCTTCCTGACCGACGGCGGGCACCTGGAGGTGCGCTGCTCGATGGACATCACGCCACGCTCGATGGCGGCGCTGTGGCTGTGCGGCTTCGAGGACGAGCCCGAGAGGTGCGGCGAGATCTGCGTCGTCGAGATCTTCGGGAACGCCGTGCGTGACGGGTCCGCTGAGGTGGGGATGGGGCTCAAGCAGCTCCGCGACCCCCGGCTCGTCCACGACTTCGCCGCGCCGCGGCTCCCGATCGATCCCTCCGAGCTGCACACCTACGCCGTCGACTGGGACGCCGACGAGGCGGTGTTCACGGTCGATGGTGAGCTCGTGCGCCGGACGCCGCGGCCGCCGGCGTACCCGCTGCAGGTCATGATCGGCGTCTTCGACTTCCCCGACGATGCCACCGGGGACCCGGCCGTCGACCGCCACGTGCCCTCGATGCGCCTCGACTGGATCAGCACCCGGCCGTCCTGAGCCGACCGGTTCGGTCGGGCGGGCCGGAATGCCCGCGTCTGCCGCCTGGTTGTCACCGGTCGTGCCCACTTCGACGCCGCGCCGGATCCCCGTGCTCCTGGGCGTGCTGTTCGGCATCGCCGGGATGGGGTCGTCCTCGGCCACGATCGTGCTGCCCGGGCTCGCCGCCGACCTCGGCGTGAGCGTGGGCGTCGCCGCATGGTCGATCAGCCTCTACGTCCTGACGTTGGCCATCACGACCGCGCTCTACGGCCGCGTGGCCGACCTGGTCGGCATCCGCACGCCGTTGCTCGTCGGGCTGTCACTGATGGTCGGTGGCGCGCTCGTCGCTGCGGTGGCGCCGACGTTCCCCGTCCTGCTGGCGGCGCGGCTCTTCCAGGGAGCCGGGGCCGCGGCGATCCCGACGCTCGGCATGGCGATCCTGACGCTGCGGTACGACGGCGCGCTGCGCGGGCTGGCGCTCGCCCGCCTCGCGGGGACGGCTGCGGCTATCACCTGCCTGGGCCCGCTGGCCGGCGGCCTCGTCACCAACCTGCTGGGTTGGCGTGCCGTGATGGCGATCCCGGTCCTCAGCACGGTCGTGCTTCCGTTCCTGTGGCGTGACCTGACTCGCGGCGGCACCGGCGACCGTCTCGACGTCCTCGGCGCCGCCCTGGTGGCCCTGACCGCCGGCGGTGGCGTGCTGCTCGTGCAGTCGCCGACGACCGGCGTGCTGGTGGCCGTGGTCGGTGGTCTGCTGATCGTGCTGGGCATCCCTGCCGTGGCCGCTTGGGTCCGCCGCCGGCCCGACGGCTTCCTCCCGGAGACGGTGATCCGCAACCCCACGGTCGTCCGCGGCGCCGCGGCCGCGGCGGCGGTGCCGGCCGCGTGGTTCGGCTCGCTCGTCGGCGTGCCGGTGGTGCTCGTCCACGCCGGCTGGGAGACCTGGCAGGTGGGGGTGCTGCTCGTCCCCAGTGCTGTCATCGCGCTGATCCTGCCGCGCTTCGTCGCGCCGGTGCACGTCCGGATCGGGGTGCCTCTCACCCTCGTCGTCAGTGGCGTGCTGGCTGCGGTCGCCCTCGTCATGGCGGCACTCGGCACGTCGTGGGTGTCCGCACCGGTGCTGGTGTTCTCGATGGCGCTGGTCGCGGTGGCGTTCGGCTTCGGTCAGCCCACGCTCGGCGCCGCGGTCGGCGCCGCCGTGCCCAGCGACGTACGCGGCGTCGCCCTCGGCATCGCCACCCTGGTGTTCCTGGTCGGCGGGAGCGTCGGCTCGGCCGCGGTGGCCGGCCTCGGCGACCTCTTCGGCATCCCGGCCAGCCTGGCGCTGCTCGCCCTCCTGCCCCTGGCGGGCGTCCCGCTGCTCCGCCCTCTCGTGCGCGAGGACCGGGTGGCACGGGAGCTTGTGGACCATTGAGGCCGGGCACAATCTCTGACTAAAGTCAGAGAATGGACGGCACGGAGACCCTGCGGCGGTTCAACCGCACCTACACCCAGCGCATCGGCGCGCTCGACGAGTCGTTCCTCGGTCTGGGGCTGCCCCTCGGGGCAGCGCGGCTGGTCTTCGAGATCGGGTCGGCTCCCTCCGGCAGGGGCGGGGCGACCGTCCGCGAGCTGCGCGACCGGCTCGACCTCGACTCGGGCTACCTGAGCCGGTTGCTGCGCACGCTCGAGGCGCGGGGGCTGGTCGACGTGCGGCCCGACCGCAGCGACCGGCGCCGCCGCTGGGTGACCCTGACCGCGCGCGGCCGGTCGACGCGCCGTCGGCTCGACCAACGGTCCGAGGAGCTCGCCGAGGCCCTGCTCGCGCCGCTCACCGAGCGGCAGCGCGGCCGCCTGGTGGAGGCGCTGGCGGCCGCCGACCTGTTGGTCCGGGCCGCCACGGTGCACCTGCGCGACGTCGACCCGGCCGCGCCGAGCGCCGTCGAGGCGGTCGAGCACTACTTCGCCGAGCTCGACCGGCGCTTCCCAGGAGGCTTCGACGCCACCGACGCCCGCGCTGACGACGCCGTCGCGATGGCGCCGGGGCGGGGCAGGTTCGTGATCGCGACCAGTGACGGTCGACCGGTGGCGTGTGGCGGCGTGCAGACCATCGACACGGCGGCGTACGGCTCGGTCGCGGAGATCAAGCGGATGTGGGTGCACCCCGACTGGCGCGGAGCCGGGCTCGGGTCGCGGCTGCTGCGCCATCTGGAGGCCGTGGGTGCAGGGCTCGGTCACGACCGCGTCGTGCTCGACACCAACGGCACGCTCGGCGAGGCGATCGCGATGTACGAGCGGGCTGGTTACGCCGCCATCGAGCGCTACAACGACAACCCCTACGCGCAGGCGTGGTTCGTGAAGGCGCTCCAGGTCCGGCCCCAGACTCCGGTCCCGAAGTGCTGAGACCCCCGAAATGCTGGGGCGCCGAAATGCTGGGGCGCCGAAATGCTGAGAGGCAGGGTGCTCGGTCCCCCCGAACCAAGCACCCTGCCTCGTTGCAGCTCACTACAGCGTGGTCGCAGAGCGACCACCGCGGTTGCAGTCCCACAGTCCCCCCGGATCTGTGGAGCCACGTCTTCTCAACTTCGCGAGTCCCCCCGGATCTCGCGTCGTTAACGCCAATGAAACGTCATGAATGTGGGTCCATGATGCGAAATGACGAGGATTTCCTCGATTTTTTCTCTGTAGGCAGCGAAATCTGCCGTGAACCGTCTAGGCGACCGTCAAGTTCGCACGTTCAGATCGGGCTCTGACCCGCTGACCAAGCAGCCGGGCCGGGGCGTCCAGCCGCGAAATGACGCTCAGTGAGCCCATCTGCTCGCGGCGGCGACGTCCTCGGGGGCGACCCCGTCGAAGCGCTCGATCTCGGACTCGCGGACCGCTCGGATCCCTGTCACCAGCGCTGCGCCCAACCCCGCGGTGAGGATCTCGTCGGCCAGGAAGGCGTCCAGCGCGGCCCGCAGGTCCACGGGGAGCCGCTGGACCCCCCGTTCGGCCAGGACGTCGTCGCCCAGCGACGCCGGGTCGACGTCGACGGGCGCCGGGAGGCGCGCGCCGCTGTCCAGGCCTGCGGTGCCGGCCACGAGCAAGCCGGCGAGCAGGAGGTAGGGGTTGGCGTGCAGGTCGACGCACTTGACCTCGAGGTTGGCCGCCGAGGACTCCTGCCCGGCCGACCCGGTGACGAACCGCAGCGCTGCCTCCCGGTTCTCCAGGCCCCAGCAGGCGTAGGCCCCGGCCCAGTGCTGCGGCACCAGCCGGAGGTACGACGCCGCGGACGGAGCCCCCAGGGCGAGCAGCCCCGGCAGGTGCTCGAGGATGCCCGCGGCGAAGCCTTGGCCCTCGTCGGTCTGGCCGTGCAGCCCCTGCTCGTCGCCGCTCATCAGGTTGCGAAAGTCCCGCGAGAGGCTGAGGTGCACGTGGCCGCCGTTGCCGACCCCGGCCGCGTCGACCTTGGGGCTGAAGGACGTGCGCAGTCCATGGCGCAGCCCGACCGCGCGGATGGTGTGCCGCACGAGCACGCTGGTGTCGGCGGCCCCGATCGGGTCCTCGACCGCCACGGACAGCTCGAGCTGGCCCGGCGCGTACTCGGGGTGGAACTGCTCCACGACCACACCCTGGCCCGCCAAGGTCGTGAGCACGTCCCGGCAGTAGTCCGACAGCTCCGCCAGCCGGGTCAGCCCGTACGCCGGCCCCAGCGTGGCGGGCGCGTGCTCGTCACCGGTCCCCGCGGACACCACCCACTCGATCTCGTAGGCGGCGCGGACCGAGAGCCCACGCTCGGCCAGCGAGCCGACGAGTCGCCGCAGGAGCAGCCGGCTGTCGGCGGCGTACGCCGCTCCTGACTGCTCCCAGCGCTCGCCCGGCGCCCAGGCCCAGCCGGGCTGCGCCCCCAGCACGACGAGCCGGTCGAGGTCCGGGACGATGCGGTGGTCGCCGACCGGTCCCTCACCCGTCGCAGGCGCGGCCACCCAGTCGTCGCCGCGGAAGAAGTCGAACGACGGGGAGAAGCCGACGCCCCACGAGGCGAGGTAGGGCAGCCGGTCGAGCGGCACCGACTTCGCGCGCGAGATGCCGGCGTTGTCGACGAACGACGTCGCCACTGCCACGATGCCGGCATCGGCGAGACCGGGCACCAGCTCCTCAGCGTGGACTCGTCGACTCTCGCGCTCGGCCTCGTCCAGCACGGGCTCGGTCATGTCGGGCTCCCTCCGGCACCGGTGGACAAGAGAATAGGGCGGCGACCAGACTCCGAACGTGCACCGCGGCCTGCGTCCCAGCCTCTCGGTCTGGCAGGCGGTCGGCATCTCGGTGGCGCTGATGGCGCCGTCGATGGCGGCCAACATCAACCCCCAGGGCACGGCGGGCCTGGTCGGCCGGGCGACGCCCCTGGCCTTCCTGCTCGCCGCCATCGCGGTGCTGCTCATCGCTCACGTGTTCGTCCGCCTCTGCCAGCACTACCAGCACGCGGGCTCGGTCTACGTCTTCGCGGGCGCGACCCTCGGCGCGCGGGCGGGAGCCGTGGCGGGCCTGGGGCTGATGGGCACGTATGTCTTCTACGCGTTGGTGACAGCGTCGGCGACCGGCATCTTCGGCGCGTCGTTCCTCGACATCATCGGCGTCTGGACCGACCAGCCGTGGTGGGCGGGCTTCCTCGTCGGAGCCGTCGGCCTGCTGCTCGCGCTGGCGCTCACCGTCGTGCCCGCCCGCCGCGCGGCGAGCATCCTGCTCACGGTCGAAGGCGCGACCGTCGCGCTCATCCTGGTGATCGCGGCGGTCGTGCTCGTGCGGATGCTGGCCGGTACGGCGCCGGGCGACGCGTCGTTCACCTTGGACGTCTTCAAGATCCAGGAAGGCACCGACTCGTCCACGCTCTTCCTCGGCATCATCTTCGGCCTGCTGTCCTTCGCGGGCTTCGAGGCGGCGGCGACCCTCGGGGAGGAGGCCAGGGACCCGAGGCGCGACATCCCGCGGGCCATCCTCTGGACGGCGCTCTTCGGCGGCGTCTTCTTCACGGTCGTCACCGCGATCGAGATGATGGCGTTCACCTCGACGCCCGAAGGGGTCGAGCGGTTCGTCTCCTCGCCCGCGCTGATGGGTGAACTGGGGGCGTCGTACATCGGCGCGTGGATGGGCGACCTGATCACTCTCGGCGCGTGCATCAGCGCCTTCGGCTGCTGCCTGGCGTGCGTGGTCGGGGCGAGCCGCCTGCTCTTCGCGATCACCCGCGACCTGTCGCCCGGGCACGCGCTTGGCCGCACGGGCGGCAACGAGACGCCTGCCGCCGCGGCCGTGGCGGTGGCCAGCGCCGTGGCCGCGATCGCGCTGGTGTGCGCGGTGTTCTTCGACGCCGAGCCGTTCGACACGTTCTTGTGGAGCGGCACGATCGGCACGCTCATCCTGCTGGTCGCCTACGTGCTCGCCACCCTGGGTCTGCTCAAGCTGATCCTCGTCGACAAGCGGATCCGGGTGCCGGCGTACGAGGTGGGCGTGCCGGTCCTCGCGCTGGTGATGCTCGGCTACACCATCTATCGCAACGTGATCCCCTATCCCACCGAGGGCTCGCCGCGGTGGTTCCCGGTCGTGGCCTTCGGCTGGCTCGCGCTCGTCACGGTCGTCGCCTTCGCGGTGCCCGGCTTCGCGCAGCGGCTCGGTGTCGGGCTGGCCACGCTGGACCGCGACGAGACCGCAGATCGATGACCTCTCCTCCCGCATCGGTGCTCCCCGACTGGGGCCCGCTGGTCGACCACCACTGCCACGGGCTGGTCCTGACCGACCTCGACCGCGCGGGCTTCGAGGCGCTGATGAACGAGGCGGTGGGTCCCTCGCCTCTCGGCACCACGCTCTTCGACTCGATGCTCGGGCTGGCGATCCGGCGACACTGCTCCCCGCTGCTCGACCTCGAGCCGCTCGCACCGGCCGAGGCCTACCTCGCCCGACGGCTCGAGCTCGGCGCCGCCGAGGTCAACCGCCGCCTGATGTCCGCCGCCGGCATCGACACGCTTCTGGTCGACACGGGCCTGGGGGAGGGGGTCATCTGCGGGCCGGACGAGCTGGCGGGCATCGCCGGCGGCACGGCGCGCGAGATCGTGCGGCTCGAGCAGGTCGCCGAGCAGGTGCTGCGAGCCGGCACGTCCGACTTCGCCGGTGACGTCGTCGCGCGGCTGCGGTCGGCGCAGGGCGCCGGCGCCGTCGGGGCGAAGTCGATCGCGGCGTACCGCGTCGGCCTCGGGCTGCCCGCCGCCAAGCCCTCGGCAGTCGAGCTCGATCGCGCGCTGGCTGGTGCCAGCCCCCTCCGCCTGGTGTCGATGCCGGTGAGCGCCTGGCTCGCGCACACGGCGCTCGAGCTCGGGCTGCCCTTGCAGTTCCATGTCGGGTACGGCGACAGCGACCTCGACCTGCTCGACTGCGACCCGCTCCGGCTGACGGCGTTCCTGCGCGCGACACAAGAGCGTGGGGTGCCGGTGCTCCTGCTGCACAGCTACCCCTACCACCGCAACGCCGGCTACCTGGCCCAGGTCTTCGACCACGTCTTCCTCGACCTCGGCCTGTCGACCCACAACACGGGTGCCCTGTCGCGCACCCTCTACGCAGAGACGCTCGAGCTCGCGCCCTTCGGCAAGCTGCTCTTCTCCACCGACGCCTACGGACTGGCCGAGCTCTACCTGATCGGGGCGCTGCTCTTCCGCGCCGGGCTCGGTGGGGTGCTCGACGACCTCGTCGCCGCTGGTGACATGACCGCCGCCGACGGGGCGTACGTCGGCCGCCTGGTCGCCGGCGACAACGCGCGCCGGGCGTACGCCCTCGACTGAGGCCCGCGCTCGTTCAGAGCGTGCCGACCAGCAGCCAGCGCACCTCGACCAGCCGGGTCAGGAAGGCCCGTTCGTCGAGCCGCTTGCGCCGCAGCCACCCGGTGACCTCGTCGTTGCACTTGCTGGCGTTGCAGCTGCGGCACGCGGGCACCACGTTGTCGAGGGTGTAGCGGCCGCCGCGCGAGATCGGCAGCACGCAGTCCTTCTGCAGGGCGCTGTCGGGGTTGCCGCAGTAGGCGCACCCCGCCCACGCCTCCATGAGGGCCAGCCACTGGGTCTCGGTGAGGTCGTTGATCGCTGCCGCCACCCGGCGCCGGCGGCGCTTGGCGATCCGCGCCTTTCGGGTGACGGGCCGTCGGGTCGGGGTGGCAGGCACCCGCCGAGCCTAGAGCGATCGGCCGGTCTCCTCGGGGAGGCCGAGCGCACGTGGCGTTGAGACAGACGGGTTCTGGCCGCAGATCCGGCCTGGGCCACCGCCCGCTGCGGTCACCGTGCGAGCCCGGTGACCAGTCACCGTCCGGGCTGTGGACGACCGAGGGCACGGCTACCGCGGGCTGTACTACGTTTGGCCCGCCAGGCCTGGTCGAGCTCCTGACCGCTCCCGCCCCCGGATCGTCTGGCAGCACGCGTGGCGTCGTCCTCGGACGCGCCATCTCGGGAAGGGCAGGAGCGATGTCGCGCACCTTTCTGGCTGCACCCATGCCTGCGACGGGGCCTGCGACGGGGCCTGCGACGGGGCCTGCGACGGGGCCTGCGACGGGGCCTGCAGCGGGGCCGGCAACCGGGCCGTACGGGGCCGACCCGGTCGAGCTGGTCGAGCACCTCGTCGCGCGGGTCCAGGAGCTGGTCCGTCGTGAGGCGGTCGACCCGCAGCACGAGACGGTGCTCGTCCGCCGGATCGCCGAGGGCGTCGTCCGCGTCCACGACGACGTCAGCCTGACCGGCGCGGTCTCACCGGTGTCCGACCCCGAGGCGATGATCGACGAGCTGGTGGCGCGGGTGGCGGGGTTCGGTCCACTCCAGCCGCTGCTGGACGACCCCGCCGTCGAGGAAGTGTGGATCAACGACCCCAGCCGGGTCTTCGTCGCCCGCCGTGGGCGGCACGAGCTCACCAACCTGGTGCTCAGCACCGCGCAGGTCGACGAGCTCGTGGAGCGGATGCTCAAGAGCAGCGGTCGCCGCATCGATGTCAGCAACCCGTTCGTCGACGCCATGCTCCCCGAGGGCCACCGGCTCCACGTCGTCCTCGACGGGATCAGCCGGGGCTTCTCGGCGGTCAACATCCGCAAGTTCGTGCTCCGCGCGGCACGCCTGGGCGACCTGGTCGAGCTCGGAGCGCTCACCGCCACAGCGGCCGCGTTCCTCGAGGCGTCCGTTCGCGCGGGCCTCAACATCCTGGTCAGCGGCGGCACCCAGGCCGGCAAGACCACCGCGCTCAACTGCCTGGCTGCCGCCATCCCCGGCAGCGACCGGGTGGTCAGCGCGGAGGAGGTCTTCGAGCTCCGCTTCCCGCACCCCGACTGGGTGCCGCTCCAGACGCGACAGGCCGGGCTGGAGGGCACCGGCGAGATCCGTCTGCGCGACCTGGTGAAGGAGAGCCTGCGGATGCGGCCGAGCCGACTCATCGTCGGCGAGGTCAGGGCCGAGGAGTGCCTCGACCTGCTGTTGGCGCTCAACTCCGGCCTGCCGGGCATGTGCACGCTGCACGCCAACAGCGCCCGCGAGGCGCTGGTCAAGATGTGCACCCTCCCGCTGCTGGCGGGGGAGAACATCGGCGCCAGGTTCGTCGTCCCCACGGTCGCCTCCTCCGTCGACCTCGTCGTGCACCTCGGCCTCGACCCGCATGGCGTACGCCGCGTCAGCGAGATCGTGGCTGTTCCCGGCCGCGTGGAGAACGACGTGATCGAGACCGAGACCGTGTTCGAGCGTCCGCCGGCACACCGGGGCGAGCTCCGGCACACCGGCGGGATGCCGCCGCACATCGAGCGCTACGCGCAGGTGGGCATCGACGTGCACGGCATCCTCGCGGGCGCCGACCAGGGCCGCCACGCCCCCGGGGAGGCCTGATGGGCGCCGTGGTCGGGCTCGGCGTGGGGATCGGGCTGATGCTGGTGTGGTCGGCCTTCGCCCTGCCGAGGCTGCCCCGCGCCGCGACGAGCGGTCCGCGCCCCGGCCGGCTCGCGACGCTGCTCGCTCGTGCCGGCCTCGGACAGGTGGCCGTGAACGGTTTCGTCGTCCTCTGCCTGACCTGCGCAGCGTCGTCGGGACTGGTGCTGCAGGCGGTGTCGCGCACGCCGCCGGTGGCGGTCGTGTTCGGCATCATCGGCGGCTACCTGCCGGTCGCCGTCGTCTCGGGTCGAGCGCGCAGACGACAGCGTGAGTTCGCCGAGGTGTGGCCGGAGGCGGTCGACAACCTCGCCTCCGGGGTCCGCGCCGGGCTCTCCCTGCCCGACGCGCTCGGCGCATTGGGCACGAGAGGTCCGGAGCCGCTGCGGGAGCCCTTCGCTGCGTTCGCGCTCGACTACCAGGTGTCCGGTCGGTTCGGGGAGAGCCTGGACCGCTTGAAGGACCGGCTCTCCGACCCGGTCGGGGATCGCGTGGTCGAGGGACTGCGCATCGCCCGTGAGGTCGGGGGAGGCGAGCTCGGTCGCCTGCTGCGCAACCTGTCGTCCTACCTGCGCGACGAGGCTCGCACCCGCTCGGAGATGGAGTCACGCCAGTCCTGGACGATCAACGGCGCTCGCCTCGCGGTCGCAGCGCCCTGGTTGGTCCTGCTCTTCATGGCGTTCCGTCCCGAGGTGATCGGGCAGTACGCCTCAGCCGGCGGCGCCTTCGTCCTGGTGCTCGGCGCCGCGCTCTGCGTCATCGCCTATGCGCTGATGATGCGGATCGGCCGGCTCCCCACCGAACGGCGGATCCTCACGTGACGACGACGATCTGGGGCGCGCTGCTCGGCGCGCTCGCTGGCACGGGCGTCCTCGTCGTCGCCGCACGCCTGCGGGAGCACGGCCGGACGCGCATGGCGACGCGCGTGCTGCCCTACGTCCGGGACCTGCCGAGGATCGGCGCCACACCGGCGCTCGCGGTCGCGACAGCGGCGCCGGTGTCCGTGGTGTCGGGAGTCTTCGGGCCCCCGCTGCGCAGCGCCGCGGACGCGGTCGAGCGCGTCCTGGGCGGCGCCACCTCGGTGCGCCGACGGCTCGACCGGGCGGGCCTGGACAAGACCGTGCACGACCTGCGCATCGAGCAGGTGATGTGGGGCCTGGCGGCGTTCGCCGCGGCGGCCGTGTGGAGCCTGGTCCGGGCCGTCTCCGACCCGTCCAGCCTGGTCTCGTCCTTGCTGCTCTGCGCCGCGGCGTTCGCCTGCGGTGTCCTTGGGCGCGACCACCACTTGAGCAGCCAGGTGGCCGCGCGGGAGCGGCGGATCCTCCAGGAGTTCCCGACCCTCGCCGAGCTGCTGGCGCTCGCGGTCGCCGCCGGTGAGAGCCCGGTGGCCGCGCTGGATCGCGTCGTGCGGCGCAGCGGCGGCGAGCTCTCCCGCGAGCTCGGTCGCGTGTTGGCGGCGATCCGCACGGGCGAGCCGGTGGCGGCGGCGTTCGACGGCCTGGCCGCCCGCACCGGCATCGCGCTCGTCGCCCGCTTCGCCGAGGGGGTCGCGGTCGCCGTCGAGCGCGGCACTCCGCTCGCCGAGGTGCTGCATGCCCAGGCGGCCGATGTGCGGGAGGCGGGGCGCCGCGGACTGATCGAGGCGGCCGCCCGCAAGGAGGTCTTCATGATGGTGCCGGTCGTGTTCCTCGTGCTGCCCGTGACCATCCTCTTCGCCTTCTGGCCCGGTGCCGTCGGCATCGGCTTCAGCACTCCCTAGACCAGCGCTGCATCAAGGCTGATCAGCGCTGATCAACCGCATCAACACCGACAAGAGAGACCGAGGAACCCATGACACGCAAGAGCCGCCGCGCGGCCCTGCTCCGCCGTCTCGTCGAGCGCCGCCGCGCGCAGCGCCGCCACGACGAGCCCCGCCACGACGAGCCCCGCCACGACGAGCCCCGCCACGACGAGCCCCGCCACGACGAGCCCCGCCACGACGAGCGCCGCTTGGACGAGCGGGGAGACGTCCCCGGCTGGGTGATGATCACCGTCATGACCGTGGCCATCGTCGGCGCCATCTGGGCGGTCGCCGACGACCAGCTGACGGCGATGCTCACCACCGCCCTCAACTCGGTGAGCAAGGGCTGACGGTGCTGATCGGGCCGCGCCGACGTGACGAGCGTGGCGCGGCGATCGTGGACTTCGTGCTCGTCACCGTCGTCCTGATCCCGCTCTTCCTCGGCATCCTGCAGCTGGCACTGGTCCTCCACGTCCGCAACACCCTCACGTCGGCGGTCTCGGAGGGCGCGCGGTACGCCGCCACGAGTGACCGCGGCCTGGACGAGGGTGTCGCCGAGACCCGGGCGCAGATCGCGGGCGTGCTCGACCCCGCCTATGGCGACGACGTCTCCGCGCGAGTGATCGACATCGGTGGGCTCCCCGGCGTCGAGGTGGTGGCCCGGGCCCGGGTGCCGGCGCTGGGGCTCGGCGGACCAGCAGTCGAGCTGACCGTCCGCGGCACGGCGGTGGAGGAGCGGGTGCCATGAGTCCGCCCACGTTGCCCACTGGGTCGGGGAAGCCGGCGAGGCGTCGCGACGAGCGCGGCAGTGCTCTGGTCGAGCTGACCTGGCTCGGCGTTCTCCTGCTCGTGCCGCTGGTGTGGATCGTGCTGTCCGTCTTCGAGGTGCAGCGCGGCGCCTTCGCCACCGCCGGAGCCGCCCGGTCGGCCGCGCGGGCGTTCGCGCTCGCACCCGACGACAGCAGCGGCCGGACGGCCGCACGTCAGGCGGCGCGGCGGGTGCTGGTCGACCAAGGACACGACGACCCGACGGCCGCGGTCGAGGTGACGTGCGTGCCCGCCGGCGACTGCCACAGCGGGGGAGCGGTGATCACCGTGCGGATCTCGACGGCGGTGCACCTGCCGATGGTGCCCTCGCTGTTCGGTGATCAGCGCTCGACGTTCGCGTTGACCTCGACGCACACTGTGCCGATCGGGCGCTTCCAGGAGTCGCGGTGAGACCGCTGCCGCCACGCGACGAACGCGGCCAGACGACCGTGATGATCGTCGGCTTCGCCGTGGTCCTGATGACGGCGGTCGGCATGGTCGTGAACGTGTCGGCGGCGTACCTCCAGCGCCAGAGCCTCGACAGCCTCGCCGACGGTGCGGCGCTGATGGCTGCCGACGCAGGCGCCGAGGGCTCCGACGTGTACGACGGCGGTCTGGACAAGTCGCGGCTCGTGCTCTTCGAGGCAGCGGCGCGGCGCGCGGTCGACGACTACCTGTCCAGCACCGGCGCCCGGGCGGCGTACCCCGGCCTCACCCGCACCGTCCACGTCGACCTCGACACCCGCTCCGTGCGGGTCACGGTGCGTGCGCCCCTCGACCTCCCGCTCCGCGTCCCCGGCGGACCAGCCACGGCCACCATCGCGGCCACTGGCGCAGCCGCCGTGTCACCAGAGGGCTGAGGGCCTCCGAGCAGAGTGTCCGACCCCGAGGTGATGATCGTCGAGCGGGTGGCGCCCGTGGCCGGTTTCGGTCTTCGCCAGCCACTGCTCGACCACCCCGCCGTCGAGGCGGTTGTTACATGACCACAAGGAACGGTCCCTTTGCCGAGACGCGTGGCGCCGGGACGATTCTTGAGGCGAGATGGTTGTCATGGAGTTGAACACCGACTCGTCGCGAAAAGCGCGCCTCCATCGTGACCGAGCACGCCGCGCCGGGTCCTCCTGGAGCGAGGCTGCGACAGTGTCGAGAGGCCTCGGAAGCCGATCGCCTTGATCGTCCGAGCGGCCTCAGCCCGGTCTCGATGATCCCGGACGACGACCGTGGCCGCGTCGTCCGAAGTCGCAGCGTTGGGGGCATCGTTCGATTCTCTCGTCTTCTGTGTCGGAGTGACACGAGAGGATTGTTCGCCCACGCTCGCGCACGCACGCACGCATACCACCCGAAGGAGTCATGCGAGAAGGTTCACTGGGGCCTCAATTGCGCCTGAATGCGCCCATAACTGAAATGTTATGAGCACTTGACATGAGTTGTTCACGGTATATGCGTGCCAGCCTTTCCTTCACTCGTAGACCGGCAATCCTGGTTCGGTCGACAATGGGAATGGAGCGAAAGTCAAGCTTGCGGTTTGTGTTGCCTTGATGGCGTTGATTCTCTCGGTGATAGCGACTTTTCTTCAGGCTGCGCCGGCAAACGCCTACCGAATCGATCCCGCTCAAATGACGATCTTTCTCAACAAGGCGGAAACCAAGACAATGGCGATTGGCTACGGTGCGTGCACCACGGTCGCTGGGACCTTCCCGTGGGTCTGGACGAAAGCCGTGGTTCCCTACTGCGGGCTCGCGACAGTCGTGGCAGCGACGGCCATCGATGCAGGGAAGTGCCTGCGGCTGTACATGATGTGGAACGGAGCAATCGTGCCCGGTCACTACACCTGTGCCATTAGCACGTCGCCCGGGGGTGGAGGCGGCAGTTGGTGACAAGTCGCCCCTCGTGAAGGGTGTTGCCTTCCCGGCGGCTCCTCAGCGTCTAGGCTGAGGAGTCGCCAGGCCTTGAACAGGAGATGCGGATGATTTGGTTGTCGGCAGTGATAGGCGTCACAGCCGGTGCGGGATTCGCGCTTACCCAGAAGCGCGTTCCGCTTTGGCTGAGAATCGCCTTCATTCTTGCTGCGCTGGTGGTAATCGTCTGGTTTGTCCAAGACAAAACGTTCATGCCCGAAGTGCTCATCGCGTTGGCTGCATTTGGGCTGTCGCTCAGCACGGTTCATGCTGCTCTCGCAAGGCGGTCACTGCGAGTTTGAGGTTGGCCCCTCTCCTACCGCGTGTGCAGCGTGCCGAAGGATCGGCGTCCTTGACCGTGCTCACCGCGTGGATCACCGAGTGTCCCTTCGTCGAGACGAATCTGGTCCGGCGAAGGAAAGGTCTGACGCCCCGATCGGCTGAGAAGTTCGACGGTGGAACTGGTTGTCCAGACAAATGAATTTTGCCGAACCAATCCATCCCAGCGCGGGTCACAAGGACCACACACCACACCACCTGGGAGTCGCCAACGACTCGCGAGGGCGGTGCATCGGCACGCACACGGGAGGAACCGCCATGAAGAAGCTCAGCTCGATCTCGCTCGCAGGGGCGCTCGCCACTGGACTCGTCATCGCCGGATCGGCCGGCCTGACGACGGCCGCGAACGCGGGCACCGCGGACGCCGCCGCAAAGGCGCCGTACCGCGTCACCTTGAAGGTCTCGGAGTCCGCGGCCATCGCCGGGGAGACCAAGCTCGCCCTGACCGGCAAGGTCCGCCCGAAGCCCGAGAAGGGCAGCCCGGTCAGCCTGCAGATCCAGTACGAAGGCAAGGACAGGTGGAAGACCGTCCGCACCGTCGGGGTCAAGAAGGACGGTTCCTTCGCGTTCTCCGACAAGCCCGGCACCAGCCAGGAGCGCAGCTATCGGGTGGTGAAGGGCAAGGACGCCGGCGGCGCGAAGGGCATCAGCCGTGAGCGCGCCGTCGAGGTGCAGGCGTGGAAGTGGCTGGACTCCTTCACCACCAGCGCCGGCGCCGACGTCCTCGACATCTACGAGATCCCGGTGAACGGCGAGACCTACCGCCGCAACCTGGTGCTCGACCGCACCAAGGACTCCGGCTTCGAGGAGTGGACTTTCGGACGCAAGTGCACGGTCTTCGAGTCGACCCTCGGCCTGTCCGACCGCACCGAGACCGGCGGCCAGGGCGGCATCGTCGTGACCAGCGACGGCGTCGTGAAGTACGCGCGCACCTTCAACCTCGGCGAGTCCGAGCTGCGCACCATCGACGTGACCGACGTCTACCGGATGCGCCTCGACTTCGGTCAGGTCACCACCACGCCCGACACCGAGCCGACCGCTGCCGCGGCACGGGTGCTGTGCGACTGATCCTGGGCGACTAGTTGCCGGCTAGCAGCAGCGTTCGGGGGACGGCCCCGGCGGGGAGTCGAGAGCGTTTCGACACCCGTCGGGGCCGCGCCGTACCCTTGCCGGTTGTGGCAGGCCCTGACTTCGACTCCGAGATCAAGCAGCTCCAGGCGACCATGAAGACAGTGGGCCAGGTGCTGGACCTCGACGCCATGCGGGCCGAGATCGCCGACCTCGGCGAGCAGGTCGCCGCGCCCGACCTCTGGGACGACCAGGCCAACGCCACCCGCGTCACCGGCAGGCTGTCGCTCCTGCAGAGCGAGCTCGACCGTTTCACCGAGCTCAACACCCGCGTCGACGACCTCGAGATCATGGTCGAGCTCGGCCAGGAGGAGGGCGACGCCGAGGCCATCGCCGAGGCCGAGCGCGAGCTGGTCCGGGTCAAGAAGGCGGTCGAGGCGATCGAGGTCCGGACGCTGCTGTCCGGCGAGTACGACGTCCGCGAGGCTCTCGTCACCATCCGCTCCGGCGCCGGTGGCGTCGACGCCGCCGACTTCGCCGAGATGCTGATGCGGATGTACGTCCGCTGGGCGGAGCAGCACAACTACCCCGTCGAGGTCTTCGAGACGTCGTACGCCGAGGAGGCCGGGCTCAAGTCCGCCACCTTCGCGATCCACGCGCCCTACGCCTACGGCACCCTCTCGGTCGAGGGCGGCACCCACCGCCTGGTGCGGATCAGCCCCTTCGACAACCAGGGACGCCGGCAGACCAGCTTCGCCGCCGTCGAGGTGGTGCCGGTGCTCGAGCAGACCGACGAGATCGACATCCCCGACGAGGACATCCGCATCGACGTCTACCGCTCCGGCGGGCCGGGCGGGCAGTCGGTCAACACGACCGACTCGGCCGTGCGGCTCACGCACATCCCCACCGGTCTCGTCGTGAGCTGCCAGAACGAGAAGTCGCAGCTGCAGAACAAGGCCAGCGCCATGGTCGTGCTCAAGGCCAAGCTGCTCGCGATGAAGAAGGCCGAGGAGAAGGCCCATCTCGACGGGATGCGCGGCGACGCGCAGGCAAGCTGGGGCGACCAGATGCGCAACTACGTGCTCAACCCCTACCAGATCGTCAAGGACCTGCGGACGGGCTACGAGGTCGGCAACCCCACCGCCGTCTTCGACGGCGACCTCGACGGCTTCCTCGAGGCCGGGATCCGCTGGCGTCGTGGGGCCGAGCGCGCCGAGGCGTGACCTTCGCGAGTGTGGTCTCGACTGATCGCTCGCTCCGCTCGCTGCTCGACCACCGAGTGCGACCCGCCCGGCGACGTTTCACGGCCTCTCAGGTTCTACGTCTAACCTCGATCCGGTGATTCGGTTCGAAAAGGTCAACAAGACCTATCCCGGCCAGGGACACGCGGCCCTCGACAACCTCACGGTCGACATCGAGAAGGGCGAGTTCGTGTTCCTCGTCGGCGCGTCCGGCTCCGGCAAGTCCACGGCGCTGCGACTGGTGCTGCGCGAGACCCGGCCGACCGCGGGGCGGGTGTACGTCGCCGGCAAGGAGATCAACCGCCTCGCAGGGTGGAAGGTGCCGCGGCTGCGCCGCCAGATCGGCACCGTCTTCCAGGACTTCCGCCTGCTGAACAACAAGACCGTCTCGGAGAACGTCGGCTTCGCCCTCGAGGTGATCGGCAAGCCGCGCGCCCAGATCCGCAAGGTCGTCCCCGAGACCCTCGAGCTGGTGGGCCTCGACGGCAAGGGCGACCGGATGCCGGACGAGCTCTCCGGAGGCGAGCAGCAGCGCGTCGCCATCGCCCGCGCGTTCGTCAACCGGCCGATGATCCTGATCGCCGACGAGCCCACCGGAAACCTCGACCCCACCACCTCGGTCGGGATCATGAACCTCCTCGACCGCATCAACCGCACCGGTACGACCGTCCTGATGGCCACGCACGACCACGGCATCGTCGACCAGATGCGCAAGCGCGTGATCGAGCTCGAGCACGGCCGCGTGGTGCGCGACGAGGCACAGGGCGTCTACGGCTTCCAGAACTGACCTGACCTGAACCTGATCCAGCCCCTCATCCACACGATCACGAGGCTCCTTCACCGCTATGCGATACGTCCTGTCCAACCTGGGCCAAGGCCTGCGCCGCAACCTGTCCATGCACGTCGCGGTGATCCTGACCCTCTTCGTCTCGCTCACCCTGGTCGGTCTGGGCGTGCTGCTGAACCAGCAGGCCGCGAAGGCCGCCGACTACTGGGGCAGCCAGCTCGAGATCACCGTCTGGCTCTGCACCGACAACGACGACGACCCCGGGTGCACCGGTGAGGTGACCGAGGCGCAGAAGGCAGCGGTCGTCGAGGCGGTCGAGGCGAGCCCCGAGGTCGCCGGCTACCGGGCCGAGACCAAGGAGGAGGCGTTCGAGAAGGTCAAGGAGCTGCTGGGGCCTGAGCAGTTCGAGGGCGACAACCCCGCGGCCACCGCCGAGGCGATGCCGCAGTCGGTGTGGATCGAGCTGAAGGACCCGGAAGAGTACCTCGGCGTCACCAGCGCGGTGAAGGGCCTCGACGGGGTGAGCGACGTACGCGACGCTCGCGACAAGCTCGAGCCGATCTACGGCACCATCAACGCGCTGCAATACGGCGCGCTGGGCACGGCCGGCTTCCTGGTGATCGCCGCGCTCCTCCTCGTCGCCAACACCATCCGCCTGGCCGCGCTGGCCCGGCGCCGTGAGATCGGCATCATGCGGCTGGTGGGCGCCTCGACCCTCTACATCGCGCTGCCCTTCCTCATGGAGGCGCTGGTGACCGCCATCCTCGGTGTCGGGCTCGCGGCCGGCGCCCTCTACGCGTTCATGAGGTTCGGCATCCTCGAGCGCGCCTCGGACGCGCTGAAGTTCATCCCCTGGATCGGCATGTCGGAGTACTGGCTCGCCGTCCTCTGCATCGGCGTCCTGGGGCCGGTCCTGACCCTGCTGCCGACCGCCTTCCTGACCCGCAGGTACCTCAAGGTCTGACCACCCGGTCGGAGGGCCGTCCGCTGACCGGCGACACTCCGACGAAGGTCACCGCAACCGGCCGCACTGCGCGTTAGCGTCGTCGTGCTGCCTCGGCCGAAAGGGCGGGGGAGCACCACTTCCCCAATACCTGCGAAGGCAACCACCGGTGCGCACCTTCCCCCGCGCCGTACGTCGTCGCGTAGGAGTGACGGCCCTGGCCGTCGCCCTCGCAGCCGGCGTGGCGGCAGTACCCACCGCTCAAGCCCAGCTGTCCGCTGCCTCGTTCTCGGCCGGCGACAAGGCCGACCGGCTCAAGAAGCAGAAGAAGCAGGCCGAGCAGGACGTCGACCACGCTCACGAGGAGTTCGAGTTCTCGAGCAAGAAGGTCGTCAGCGCCCACCTCGCCCTCGAGTCGGCGCGCGCCGACCTGAGCGCGGCGCGCTCCCATCTCGACGACACCCGTGACCGGCTCGTGGACGCCCAGGCCAAGGACCTCGAGATGAAGGCCGCGCTCGTCGACGCGCAGACCGAGCTGGACCACGCCGAGCTCTCCCACGATGTCGGCGAGGTCGAGGTGAGCCACCAGAAGGCCGAGGTGGCCGAGCTGATCGCGGACATCTACCGCGAGGGCGACCCCGACCTGAACGCCTTCTCGTCCCTGCTGAACGCCGAGAGCCCGGCCGACCTGGTGCGCGGCGACGAGGGCCGCCGCGTCGTGGTCGGCACCCAGACCCAGGCCTACGACGACCTCTCCGCCGCCGAGCTGCTCCTCGCAGTGCGCGAGGACGAGGTGAGCGCCGCGCGCGACGACGTCGCGAAGAAGGCCGAGGACGCGGCCGAGCAGGTCAAGGTGGTCGAGGGACTCGAGCGTGAGGCCGAGACCGCCAAGGACGACGTCGTCCGTCTGGTCTCCGAGCGCAAGAGCGCCAAGGAGGAGGCCCAGCGGCTCAAGAAGTGGGACCGGTTCCAGTGGCGCAAGGCGCAGCGGGACCAGGCCCGCATCGAGGCCCAGCTCAAGGAGCTCGCCCGCAAGGCGCGGCTGCGCGCCCTGCGCAAGGCCCAGGAGAGAGCCCGGGCCAACCAGACCGCACCGGGCAACACGGGCGGCTTCCTCAACCGACCGGTCCCGGGACCCGTCACGTCGTCCTTCGGCATGCGGATCCACCCGATCTACGGCTACTACGGGCTGCACGACGGCACCGACTTCGGCGTCGCGTGCGGTGAGCCGATGTACGCCGCCGCCGACGGGCGGGTCGTCGCGGAGTACTACCAGACCGCCTACGGCAACCGGCTCGTGGTCAACCACGGCTTCCAGCAGGGCGTCGGGCTGGCCACGATCTACAACCACGCCGCGTCGTACACCGTGTCGGTGGGCGACTCCGTCGCGCGCGGCCAGGTGATCGGGTACGTCGGCGACACCGGCTGGTCCACCGGCTGCCACCTGCACTTCACGGTGATGGTCAACGGGCGTGCGGTCGACCCGATGAACTGGCTGTGAGACGCACCTCGGTCCCGTGACGTCGCTGACGCTCCTCCTCGACCAGCGGTGATGTGAATCCGCTTGAGCTCGCCTGAGAGGATGCTCGGGTGCCGAAGGAGAAGGGTCAGAAGGTCGTCGCGCAGAACCGCAAGGCTCGGCACGACTACCACATCGAGGACACCTGGGAGGCCGGCCTGGTCCTGGTCGGCACCGAGGTGAAGTCGTTGCGCGCCGGTCGCGCGTCGCTGCAGGACGGGTTCGCCGAGGTCGACGACCACGAGGTGTGGCTGCAGGGCGTGCACATCCCCGAGTACACCCAGGGCACCTGGACCAACCACGCCGCCCGCCGCAAGCGCAAGCTGCTGCTCAATCGCACCGAGATCGCCAAGATCGAGCGCAAGATCACCGACAAGGGCTACACGCTGGTGCCGCTGCAGCTCTACTTCAAGGACGGTCGGGCGAAGGTCGAGATCGGCCTGGCCCGCGGCAAGAAGGCCTACGACAAGCGACACTCGCTCGCTGAGCGGCAGGCCAACCGCGAGCAGGAGCAGGCCGTGCAGCGCCGGCTCAAGGGCCACACGGATTGAACCTCCACGAGAGGCTGGGCCTGCCGGGCCTCTACGACGTCCACACCCACTTCCTCCCCCCACGGATGGCGGTGAAGGTGCGCGCCCAGTTCGATCGGGCGGGCCCGCTGATCGGGCGCGAGTGGCCGCTGCACTACCGCGGCGACGAGGCAGAGCTCGTCGCGACCCTCGAGGCCGTCGGCGTACGCCGCTTCACCGCGCTCGCC
Organism: Nocardioides bigeumensis; assembly: GCF_039531755.1. Lineage (NCBI taxonomy): Bacteria > Bacillati > Actinomycetota > Actinomycetes > Propionibacteriales > Nocardioidaceae > Nocardioides > Nocardioides bigeumensis. The sequence continues at coordinate 13,450 of NZ_BAAAQQ010000004.1, read as the reverse complement.
TACGCCCACAAGCCCGACATGGCCGACTGGCTCAACGACTGGTCGGCGGACTTCGCGAAGCGCACGCCAGGAGCGCTGCGCTGCGCGACCGTCTACCCGGAGCAGTCCGCGGCGGCGTACACCTCCCGCCGGCTCGCCGAGGGCGCGAGGGTCTGGAAGGTGCACGTGCAGGTCGGCGGCTTCGACGTGCGCGACCCGCTGCTGGACGAGGCGTGGGGCCTGCTCGCCGAGGCCGGCGCACCCGTGGTGCTGCACGCCGGCTCGGGGCCGGTCCCGACCGAGCACACCGGCCCCGGCCCGGTGGCCGAGCTGCTGCGCCGGCACCCGACGCTGTGCCTGGTGCTGGCGCACATGGGGGCCCCTGAGTACGCCGAGTTCCTCGCGCTGGCGGAGACCCACGAGCGCGTCCACCTCGACACCACGATGGTGTTCACCGACTTCTTCGACGAGCTGGGGGCGGCGTACCCCCGCGAGCTGCTGCCCCGGCTGTCCGCCCTGGGCGACAGGGTGCTGCTGGGCTCGGACTTCCCGAACATCCCCTACGCGTACGGCCACCAGCTCGACGCCCTCGACCGGCTCGAGCTCGGCGACGACTGGCTGCGGGGGGTGCTCTGGGAGAACGCCGTGCGCCTGATCGGGCTCGGCTGAGCCGGGACGAGGAGGGCCCGGACGACGAGGGCCCGGACGACGAGGGCACGGACGACGGTGGTCGAGCCCGCACGACCGGGGAATCGAATGGGCCTGCGTCGGCGTTGTGAACTACGCTGGCCTGACTAGGCTGGCTGTGTTGCAGCAGCCAGGCAGCACGTGACAACTCAAGAGGGGCTGATCGGTTTCGACTTGGGACGTTAGTTCCAGGAGAAGCGGGTCGAGGAGCCGGCGACATCTCGTTAACGAACGCCGGAAAACCATAGTTGCCAATTCTGAGCGCAACGACTTCGCTCTCGCTGCCTGAGCAGTGACCGAAGGGTCAGACCGGGCATCTGTCTCCGTCCCGGACCCTGGCCTCATCTAGGAGACTTGCTGCTCATCCTCTGTCACGAGGGCTGAGCGGGACTTTTTCGTGACTGAGCCCGTCGGCGACCTGTTCGTGGGAGCGCCGGGGCCGAGAAAAGCGACTCCACGAACTGCACCCGGAGAAGACCTGGTTCGACGCTCGAGGACGCGGGTTCGATTCCCGCCAGCTCCACCAGCTCATCACGCACTCTCACGTTTGTGATCTCTCACGAGATAACGGACAGGCCGGACCCCGAACTGGGGTCCGGCCTTCTGTGTTCTCGGGGTCTGGGCCGGGTGGTCGTCCGAGGTGGCGGTAGCGGGTCGGTCCCGGGTGCCGCTCGGGGCCGGGCGGCGTAGGTGATCCTCCCGACCGGCCTACTCAGCACGACGCGCTTGCGCCGCGACACTCTCGTCCTGGGTGACGGGCGGGTGGTCCGAAGGCGTCACGACCAGGTCCGACCGGATGGCGACGGCCAGGGCGCACAGGGCTGCGAGGTACAGCACTCCGGCGAGGTAGGCGGACCACTCGCTCACGTTGGAGCCGACGAACTCGAGCACGAGGAAGGCCCACAGCGCGGGACCGACCCACCGGAGGAGCTGGCGGTTGCGGAAGTGGGCGATCGACAGCAACAGGATGCCGAGCACGGTGCCGAGCAGCCCGGCCGCGAAGAAGGGCAGCATCAAGGGCGAGTCCATCGTGTCGCGCAGCAGGTCGGCGTACGCCTGGCGATGGTCGGGTGAGTCGGCCATGACCACCTGCATCGTCGTCGTGCCGCCCACGACTGCGTGACCGAAGGCGCCGAGCACGGCGAGGACTCCGCCGGCTGTGGCCAGCCGAGGACTCGCCGGGTGCAGCCAAACGGCCAAGCCGGACATCGCGACGAGGAACGGCAGCTGGCTGATCACGAAGGCCATCTCGCTGATCGTGGCGCGGGAGCCTGCCTCGGCCAGTCCGGCGAGCTGCTCGGCCGGGTCGCTGTGGAACTCGGGGGCAAGCAGCGTCCAGAGCAGCGACAGGGCGGCAGTGGCGACGAGGCACAGGGCGGTGAGGGTGCGAAGGTTTCGGTTCATGGCACCAGTGGACGGGGCACGGCCGGTTCGTGTCGTCAGTCTGTGGAGGGCTGCGGTGTCATCCGTGGGATGACTCCGCCCAGCGCTCACGTCCCCTACGGTGAGCCCATGGCTGGGAGGTGGCAGCGGGCTGCGGACGTCGCGCTCGCCCTCGTCGTGCTCCTCGTGGCCATCGCCGAGATCTGGGTGCCATTCGAGTCGCGCGCCGGGACCGGCGACCCGGGGTGGTCCACCCTGCAGGTGCTGATCCTTGCCTTGGCGCTGTGCTGGCGACGGACGCAGCCGCTCCCGGCGGTGATCGTCGCAGGCTTCGCCATGATCACGTTCCACGCGGCCGGCGTCGCCTACCTGCTCTTCAACGGCCAGCTGGTGCCGTTGTTGCTGCTCACCTTCGCAGTCGCCCGTTACGGCCGAGGGCGCGATCCCTATCTCGGTGGCCTCTTCGTGGGCGGCACGATGCTGCTCGGTGACTTCACGATCCCGGAGCTCGGCAGCGCCTCCGAGATGATCTTCCACTGGGGTGCCCTGGGACTGACCTACGTGCTCGGTACCTGGCAGCGGCTGACTGCACACAGGGCAGAGCAGGCGCGCGACCGGGCCGTGGCTGCTGAGGCCCGCGCGGTCGCGGCCGTGCTGGAGGAGCGCACGCGGATCGCGCGAGAGCTCCACGACGTGGTCGCGCACGCGGTGACCCAGATGGTGGTGACGGCCGGGGCCGCGGAGGGGATGGCGGAGACGCCAGAAGCGGTACGCCGGTCCCTCGCGACCATCCGTCAGACGGGGTCGGGAGCGTTGACCGAGATGCGCCGTGTGGTGACGATGCTGCGCGACGCCGACGAGGCGGCTTCCAGAGCGCCGCAGCCCGGGCTGGCGGCTCTGGAGTCCCTGGTGGCGGACGCACGTGCGACCGGGCTGCCGATCTCGTTCGAGGTGACGGGGCAGCCACGCGACCTGCCGGCAGGGCTGGACCTCACGGCCTTCCGGGTCGTGCAGGAGGCCCTGACAAACGCCCAGCGCCACGCCCGTGCGGTCACCGAAGTCGCGGTCAGGCTGGACTTCACGGACCAGGAGGTAAGCATCGAGGTCCACGACGACGGGACCGCGTGCCCGGGGACGGGTGGAACCGGGCATGGGCTGATCGGCATGCGCGAGCGGGTGCTTCTGTACGGCGGCAAGCTCAGGACCGGGCCGCGGCCGGACCGCGGCTTCGCGGTCGAGGTGGCGCTGCCGCTGGAGGCGGGATGAGCAGGGTGCTGGTGGTGGACGACCAGGAGCTGCTGCGCGCAGGGTTCCGGATGATCCTCGAGCAGGGTGGCCACGAGGTCGTCGGGGAGGCCAGCGACGGCGTCGAGGCGATCGACCGGGCGCTCACGCTGCTGCCCGACGTGGTGCTGATGGACGTGCGCATGCCGCGGCTGGACGGCATCGACGCCACCCGACGGATCGTCGCTCGCGCCCCCGCCGTACGCGTGCTGGCGCTCACCACGTTTGACCTCGACGAGTACGTCTTCGACGCGGTCCGCGCCGGCGCGTCGGGCTTCCTGCTCAAGGACCTCTCGCCGGGCGATCTGGTGCGGGCGGTGGAGGTGGTCGCGAGGGGCGACGCGATGCTCGCGCCCCAGCTGACGAGCCGTCTCCTGGCCAGGTACACCCTCAGCCCCGACCCCGGCGCAGCCCTCGGAGGGATCACCGAGCGGGAGACTGAGGTGCTCCGGTTGATCGCCCGCGGATGGTCCAACTCTGGCATCGCTGCCCACCTGGTCCTGAGCGAGGCCACGGTGAAGACCTACGTCTCCCGGCTCCTCGCCAAGCTCGGCGTGCGGGACAGGGTGCAGCTGGCAGTCCTGTCCTACGAGTCGGGCTTGGTGCGAGCGGGGGAGACGGACCCGGTCGAGTGATTGCTGGGCAAGCCAGTGGCTACGGGCGAGTGCTGCCGGTCCGCGGCTTGTGGGACGGGACCAGCCCTCATGGGTGCTGATCCTGAGGGCGGTGGGTGCAAGACCTGCTGCCGGTTCGCGGAATTGATCCGCTGACCTGCGCATCCTCGAATCCACGAAGACCCCACCAGACAGCCCTCTTCACTCGGCCGCGGCCGGCGCCTAGCGCCCGCCGCGGCCGAGCTGTCTCTACTTCACCTCGGCGCGCAGCACACGCACGAGACCCAACACGAACGGCAGCACCACCCAGATGAGGTTGCTGGTGCCGATCTGCGCCCACTGCTGGTCGGTCAGGTTGTCCGCGGTGAACAGCGGCGCCTGCGCGGCCCACAGGTCGATCCACGGCTGGACGTCCTGCAGCGGCTTCCAGAGGCTGCCGACGATGTTGAGGGCCGTCGGGAAGACGAAGTAGCTCACGATCGCTGGAGCCGAGCTGAGGAACAGCAGGCCGAAGGCGAGGCCCTGGAGGATCCCGGTCAGCTGCAGGATGCCGAACTTGCCGAGCTCGACGAGGCCGAAGTGCGCGAACCCGTCGGGGGCCCCTCCGACCACGGTGGCCAGGGCGGCGAACGCGACGCTGACGACGATCGCCCCCACCCCGGCCAGCAGGCCGGCGAGCACCTTGGCGGTGAGCACCCGGCCACGGAGGGGCACGAGGGTGAAGGACACGAGACCGGTGCGCTGGCTCCACTCGCTCGTCACGAGCAGGATCCCCAGCACGGGCAGCAGGAAGCCCTGCGGGCCGAGGGTCGCGCCCATGAAGTGCAGGAAGGTCCGCTCGGGCTGGGTCGCCGTGACGAAGTAGACGACGACGATGACCAGCGTGATGGCGGCCAGCCCCAGCAGCAACCACAGCCCCGATCGGGTGTCGGCCATCTTGCGGAGCTCGACCCGGACGAGTCGCGACATCGGGATCGGGACGTCGACGGGGGACCCCGTCGTACGCCGTGATCCGCGGCGGGCCGGGACGGGCACCGGCGTGGCTGGGCTGGTCGTGGCTGGGCTGGTCGTGGCTGGGCTGGTCGTGGTTGGGCTGGTCCTGGCTGTGGTGGTCATGCTGCTACTCCTTCGCGCTGGGTGTCTGCGGTGAGCTGCAGGAAGAGGTCCTCGAGTCCTGCGCCCTCCGCGGGGCGCAGCTCGTCGAGGGGGATGCCGTGGGCAGCGGCCACGGCTCCGACCTGTCGGGGGGCGGCGTCGCTCCGGAGTCCCTGGCCCGACACCGAGGTGCAGATGCCGGCCGTCTCGAGGGCCAGTGCGAGGTCGCGATGACGTTCTGCCCGGACGAAGCTGCCGCGAGGTTGCAGCAGCTCCTCCTTCGTCCCCTGGGCCACGATCCGCCCGCGCCCGATGAGGACGAGGTCGTCGGCGATCCTCTCGACCTCGTGGAGCAGGTGTGACGACAGCAGCACGGTGCCCCCACCGGCGGCGTAGTCGCGGAGCAGACCCCGCATCCAGTGGATGCCGGCAGGGTCGAGCCCGTTCGCCGGCTCGTCCAGGATGAGGATCGACGGATCGCCCAACAGGGCGTGGGCGATCCCCAGGCGCTGGCGCATGCCGAGGGAGTAGTCGCGCAACCGTCTGCGTGACTCGTCCGCGCTGAGCGACACCCGCTCGAGGAGCTGGTCGACCTTGGTTCGGGGGAGGCCCATGGTCTCGGTGCCGATGGTGAGGATCTCCCGACCCGTGCGACCCGCATGCTGGGCCGACGCGTCGAGCAGGACGCCGATCTGACGGCCCGGGTTGGCGAGGTCGCGGTAGTGACGACCGTCGACCTGGACCTCCCCGGTGGTCGGCGGGGTGAGCCCGACCATGATCCGCATCGTCGTGGACTTGCCGGCGCCGTTCGGTCCGAGGAACCCGGTGACCCGGCCCGACCTGGCGACGAAGGAGACGTCGTCGACGGCGGTGTACTCGCCGTACCTCTTGGTGACGTGCTCGACGGTGATCATGCGGTTGCTCCTGTCGTGAGGCGCTCGACCGGCTGGTCGGACGAGGTGGGGGTGCCCTTTTCGTCAACGGTGTGGGGCTCGTCCACGGCGTGGGGTTCGTCAACGGTGTGGGGCTCGTCGACGGTGTGGGGCTCGTCGACGGTGAGCCGCGGCAGGACACGGTCGAGCCAGGACGGCAGCCACCAGTTGGCGTCGCCCAGCAGGGCCATGGCAGCAGGCACCAGGACCATGCGGATGACGGTCGCGTCGATGAGGATCGCGGTCGCCAGGCCCAGCCCGAGCATCTTGAGCGACGGCACCGGGCTGCCGACGAAGCTGAGGAAGACCGCGATCATGATCAGCGCGGCGGAGGTGACGACCCGTCCCGTGCCGGCCAGCCCGCGGGCCACCGACTCGGCGTTGTCTCCGGTCCGGACGTACTCCTCCCGGATCCGGGACAGCAGGAACACCTCGTAGTCCATCGAGAGCCCGAACAGGATCGGGAACATGATGACGACGATGATCGAGGTGATCGGGGTCGGACCCTCCAGGCCGAGCAGCTCGGCTCCCCAGCCCCACTGGAAGACCACGACGAGGACGCCGTACGCCCCTCCGATGGACAGCAGGTTCATCAGCGCCGCCTTGAGCGGTACGGCGACGGACCGGAAGACCAGCATGAGGAGCAGGAAGGAGACGGCGATGACCGCGCCGATGAAGAGCGGCAGGGTGTCGCTCAGCTGGGCGTTGAGGTCGTCGGTCACTGCGGTGATCCCGGAGACGTAGACGTTGTCGGGGATGATCGCCCGCACCCGCTCGATGGTGGCCGAGGTGTCGCGGTCTGCGGGTCCCGTGGTCGGAGTGGCGACGAGGACCACGGTGTCGCCGTCCTCCGAGGTCAGTGGGGCGCCGACCGACGAGATGCCCGGGACGGCCGCGAGGTCCGCCGACAGCACGGTGATGCCGCCTGTGTCGACCCCGGGGCGGCTGAGGTCGGCGACCACGGTGAGAGGCGCGTTGATGCCGACGCCGAAGCCTTCGGTGAGCAGGTCGTACGCCTGTCGGTGGGTGGTGTGCGCGGGTGCGTCCCCCGCCGCGGGGAAGCCGGTCTGGAGGAAGAACGCCGGCATGGCCAGGGCGACCAGGGTGACGACGGCGCCGGCGAGGTAGGGCCAGGGGCGCCCCGAGACGCGGTGGGCGAAGCGCCACCAGGCGGTCTCCTCGGCTGCCTTCGCGGGGCGGTGGCGCCGGCCGATGCGCCCCTTGTCGACCCGGTCGCCCAGGAGGGCGAGCAGCGCGGGGAGCAGGGTGATGGCGGCGGCGACCGCGAAGAAGACCATGATCGCGGTGGCCAGGCCGATGGAGGTCAGCACGCCGAGGCCGGTGAAGGCCAGGGCGGCGGTGGCGACCATGACGGTCCCGCCTGCGAAGACCACGGCCGCGCCGGAGGAGCTCATGGCACCGGCCAGGGCCGTGGCGTTGTCGTCGCCGCGGCCGCGGTTCTCGCGGTAGCGGGCGATCACGAAGAGCGCGTAGTCCACCCCGACGCCGAGCCCGACGAGCCCCGCGATGGGGATCGCGGACACGGAGACGTCCATCGTGCTCGCCAGCAGGGTGATGCCGCCGATGCCCGCGCCCACCGCGATCAAGGAGAGGGCGATCGGCAGGAGCGCGGCGACGAGGGTGCCGAACACGACGAGCAGGACCATCAGGGCGACGAGCAGCCCGATGGCGGTGTGGCTGCTGCTCTCGTCCTGGGCGTTGAGGAAGACGGCGTCGCCGCCGAGCTCCACGCGCAGGCCGTCAGCCCCCATGCCGGACACCGAGTCGGACAGGACGGCGAACGCCGGCTTGCCCATGTCGCGCTCCGGGACGTCGAGGGTGATCACGGCGTACCCGATCCGCCCGTCGCCGGAGACGGTGCCGGCGCTGAACGGATCGGTGACGGACTCGACGTGCTCCAGGACCGCCACGTCGTCGAGCACGGCGGTCACGTCAGCCTGCTGTGCGGAGAGTGTCGAGTCGTCCGGCGCCGCGAGGACGACGAGAGCGTTGCCCTTGGCGGCCTCGGGAAAGCTCTTGCCGAGCAGCTCCATGGCGCGGTCGCTCTGGCTGCCGTCGGCCGAGAAGTCGTCGGCGAAGCTGCCGCCGCCGCTGACCGCCAGGAACCCGACGGCCACCAGGACGGCCAGCCAGCCGGCCATGGTGCGCCACGGGCGCCTCGCGCTCGCCATGGCGATGGCACGGGTGAACCTGTTCATGGGAAGTGCCTTTCAGGAGAGGTGCTGGTCTGTTGCAGCGCGAAGCTAGGCAGCGACGTGGTGAGCGGTCGTCACCACAGGTGGTGAGCGCGAGGGTGATTCGCCCGCGTCGCCTCGAGCCGTGGTCCTCGGGGAGCGGCCCCTCAGGCCGCGGCCCTGGCGAGGATCCGCGACCGGACACGGTGCAGGCGCGGCATCAGCAGGTAGATGACGATCGGGACGGCCACCGTCGCGAGGACGAAGGTCCGCAGCACGCTCGGCAGCTGCGAGAGCTGCTCGCCGAACGTGAGGTTGAGGACGGTGAGGGTCGGGAAGACGGCGATCCAGATCATCAGGGCGAGCTGGTGCCGGGTGGGCGGCGGGACGTCAGGCATGGTTGTTCTCCTTGGGTGCGGTGGTGGCGGTCACGTCGTCGGCGTGGCCGGTGAGGAAGTCGGCCACGTCGTGCCGGACGTCCTCGTCGACGAGGTCGTTGTTGATCGCGATCGCAGCCGCCGACCCCTGGCCGGCTGCGGTGATGACCTGGGCTCGTGGATCGACGGCGTTGCCTGCCGCCCACACCCCGGCCACGCTGGTGCCGCCGGTTGCGTCGGCGACGACCCAGCCGTTGTCGTGGGTGACGCACCCGAGCTCGACGAGCAACCCGGTGTTGGGCACGAAGACCGGTCGGACGAAGACCGCGTCGCGGCGCACGACCTGACCATCAGCGAGCTCGATGCCCTGGAGCGCGTCGTCCTCGACGACCAGTCGGGTGACCGTCCCCTCGACGACACCGATCGCCCGGGCGACCAGCTGTTGACGGTCGAGGGCGGTGAGGGACCCGGTGTGGGCGAAGTAGACGACGTCGTGGGACCACTGGCGGAGCAGCAGGGCATGCTGCACGGCGCCGGGAGTGCCGCCGAGGACGCCGAGGCGCTGGTCGCGGACCTCGTGACCGTGGCAGTAGGGGCAGTGCAGCAGGTCGCGGCCCCAGCGTTCGCTGACACCGGGGACGTCCGGGACCTCGTCGCGCAGGCCGGTGGTGACCAGGATCCGGCGAGCGGAGAGGACCTGTCCCTCTCCGAACGTCACCTCGAAGGTGGCGTCGTCGACCCTGGAGATCGACGAGACCGTGCCGTGGAGGAGCTCGCCGCCGTACGCCGTCACCTCCTCGGCGCCGAGCGCCAGCAGCTCCGTCGGAGGGATGCCGTCACGGGACAGGAATCCTTGAAGGTGCCCGGCGGGTGCGTTGCGCGGTTTGCCGGCGTCGATGACGGCCACGGAGCGGCGCGCCCGAGTCAGGACCAGGGCGGCGGACAGGCCGGCGGCTCCACCGCCGATGACGGCTACGTCGTAGGTGTTCATGCCCCGAGGCTCGTCCGGCTCGCGGCTGGCGGCAATGAATGTTGCCGAATCTGGGAACGACCGGTGGAATGGGCGGATGACGTCGTCGCCCGTGCCACCCATCGCGGACACCCTGGAGCTCGTGGGACCCCGGCTCCGCAAGATCCGCGAGCAGCGTGGCGTCACGCTGACAGACGTCGCGGACCGGACCGGGATCTCGAAGAGCACGTTGTCGCGCCTCGAGAACGGGCAGCGGAGACCGAGCCTCGAGCTGCTCCTGCCCTTGGCGCAGCTCTATCGGGTCCCGCTCGACGACCTGGTGGGGGCACCCGAGGTCGGCGACCCGCGGATCCGGCTCAAGCCGCGGAAGGTCAACGGTCGCACCGTCGTACCGCTCACGCATCCCGGCGGCATCCAGGCGTGGAAGATCCTCATCCCTAAGGGCCAGTCCGAGCCGCGCCTGCGCACCCACGACGGGTACGAGTGGCTCTACGTCCTGTCCGGGCGGATGCGGCTGATCCAGGGTGACCGCGACCTCGTGCTCGAAACGGGGGAGGCGGCGGAGTTCGACACCCGGCTGCCGCACTGGTTCGGGAGCACGGGCGGAGGGCCTGCGGAGGTGCTGAGCATCTTCGGACGGCCGGGGGAGCAGCTCCAGCTGCGGGCCGCGCTCGCCCAGGCGGACCGCGGCCCGGACGAGCCCGACGGACACTAGGCTCCGACACGGCAGGGGAGGGAGCCGCGGTGTCGATCGCGCTGGTGGAGACCAAGTTCTTCCTTCCCCACGCGCGCGAGGACCTGCTCGCCCGTCCCCGCCTCGAGGCCCTGCCGTGGGTACGCCGCAGTCGTCTCGTCCTCGTCTCCGCGCCGGCGGGCTTCGGCAAGACCACGCTGCTGGCCGCCTGGCTCGCCAACCCGCGGGGCAAGTCCGCGGCGAGGTGTGCGTGGGTGTCCCTCGACGAGGCCGACCGTGACCCGGAGTCGTTCTGGTCCTACTTGCTGACCGCGCTGGAGCGCGCGTCGCCGGGCACTGGTGGTGCGGGTCTGTCCCTGCTGGGCGCCGGGCAGCCCATCGAGGCCGTCCTGACAGCGGTGCTCAACGAGGTCAGCGTGCTCGCCGAGGACCTCGACCTGGTCCTGGACGACTACCACCTCGCCGAGAACCCGGGGATCCAGCCCGGCATGTCCTTCCTGATCGAGCGGCTGCCACCGCAGCTGCGGCTGGTCATCGGCACCCGCGCGGATCCCGCGCTGCCGCTGGCCAGGCTGCGTGCACGGGGTGAGCTCACCGAGCTCCGGGCGGCGGACCTGCGGTTCACCGACGACGAGACCGGGGCCTTCCTCGCCACCGTGACCGGGCTCGACCTGCCCGAGGCCGACGTGGCCGCGCTGGGCGCACGAACGGAGGGCTGGATCGCCTCACTGCAGCTGGCGGCACTCTCGCTGCGTGATCGCGACGACCCGTCCGAGTTCATCGCTGGATTCGCTGGCGACGACAGGTATGTCGTGGACTACCTGGTCGAGGAGGTGCTCGACCGACAGCCGGCGGAGGTTCGCGAGTTCCTGCTCGACACGGCGATCCTCGAGCGCCTCTCAGGCCCGCTCTGCGACGCGGTGAGCGGTGGCACCGGCGGCGCGAAGATGCTCGAGTCGCTCGAGCGCCGCAACCTGTTCGTCGTGCCGCTCGACGCGCAGCGACGCTGGTACCGCTACCACCACCTGTTCGCCGACGTCTTGCGGAGCCACCTGCTCGCCGAGCGTCCGGAGCAGGTCGCCCAGCTGCATCGGCGAGCGAGCGGGTGGTTCGCCGAGGCCGGGGAGCCCGTCGCCGCAGTCCGGCACGCGCTGGCTGCCGGTGACGCCGACCGCGCCGCCGACCTGGTCGAGGTCGCCATCCCGGACCTCGCCCGCGACCGCCGGGAGGCGGTGATCCGTGCCTGGGCCGACCAGCTCCCCGACGAGGTGTTGCGGGATCGCCCGGTGCTCGGCATCCGGTTGGTCGGGGGCTTCATGTCCACCAACGAGTTCGACGGGGTCGAGCAGAGGCTGCAGCACATCGAGGAGCTGATGCGGCGACCCGTCGACGAGGTGGTCGTCGTGGACCCCGATGACCTGGCGCGCATCCCTGCGTCCCTGGCGATGTACCGCGCCGCGCTGGCCCTGAACGCGGGCGACCCCGCGGGCTGCATCGTGTACGCCGCCGAGGCGGTGGCCCAGACCCGGGCCGACGACCACCTCACCCGCGCGTCCGCGGCGGCGCTGGCGGGGTTGGCATCGTGGGCGACCGGCGATCTCGAAGCGGCCACCGCGGGCTACCGGGTCGCGATCGAGGGCCTCACCCGAGTGGGGCACATCGCGGACGTGCTCGGGTGCTCGCTCGCGCTTGCCGACATGGAGCTGACCCTGGGTCGGCTCGAGCAGGCCGACCGCACGTTGGAGCACGCCCTCGCGCTGGCCGACCTCCACCGCCCCGCGGGCGGGGACGTCATGCGCGGGACCGCTGACATGCTCGTCGCCAGGAGCCGCGTGGCGTGGCACCGCAACGACCTGTCCGGTGCCGCGACGTACCTGAGGCGTGCCGAGGACCTCGGGGAGTCCGCAGGGCTCGCGCAGCATCCTTATCGATGGCGGGTGGCGCTGGCCCGGCTGCGGGCTGGTGCGGGCGACCTGGCCGACGCCCTCGACCTTCTCGACCAGGCCGAACGCGTCTACGTGGGCGACTACTCACCGCAGGTCCACCCGATCCACGCCACCAAGGCCCGGGTGCTGACGGCGGCAGGCGACCTGAGCGCCGCGCGGGCCTGGGCGCGCGAACACCGGCTCGCCGCCGACGACGAGGTGTCGTACTTGCGCGAGTACGAGCACCTGACCCTGGCCCGCTTGATGCTGGCCGAGCACCGCACGCACCCGGGCGAGGCGCGGCTGTCGGACCTCCTCAAGCTCCTGGACCGCCTGCTGACCGCGGCCGAGTCCGGCGGCAGGGACGGATCGGTGCTCGAGATCGAGGTGCTGCGGTGCCTGGCCCATCGCGCGTCGGGTGACGCGGACGCGGCTCTCGCAGCCTTGGAGCACGCCGTCGACCTGGCGGAACCTGATCGCTGGGTCCGCTTCTTCGTCGATGCCGGGCCGGAGCTGGCAGCGGCGCTCGCCGAGCTCGTCGTACGTCGTCCCCACTCCGACTTCGTGCGGGAGCTGGTGCGCCAGGCCGCGCCGGGAGGCCTGCCGGTGGCAGCCCAACCGGCTGCGTTCCCTCACGACGACGTGCTGCTCGATCCGCTCAGCGACCGGGAGCTCGACGTGCTCCGCCTGCTCGGCTCCGATCTGGACGGCCCCGCCATCGCCCGTGAGCTGGTGGTCTCGCTGAACACCGTGCGGACCCACACCAAGCACATCTACACCAAGCTCGGCGTGAACAACCGCCGGTCCGCCGTCACCAAGGCGCACCAGCTCGGCCTGCTCGTCCGGCCGCGTCAGCCCTGACGGCGGCGAGATCACCAGCTGAGTCACCACATGATGTGAAGACCCCTGAGGGGTTGGCTCGTAGCGTCTGCCGGGTGAACAGCGACCCCTCCGACGACGACGCAGGTTGGTACGAGATCAGCATCCGGGGTCGTCTGGAAGAACGCTGGGCCGCGTGGTTCGAGGGCATGGCCATCGATGCCGGGCAGGCGGGACAGACGATCATCCGCGGCCCCGTCGTCGATCAGGCCGCGCTGCACGGTCTGCTTGCCCGGTTGCGCGACCTGGGGATCCCGCTCGTGGAGGTGCGGCAGATCCCTGCCCCGTCCGCTCCGGACGACCTGCGCTGATCGCGCGGCGGCCCTTGACGATTTGCTCGCGAGGGCCGGCTCACGTGCGCCGGTGGAGGGTGATGGTGCCGTTGGGGTGGTAGGTGGTCTGGTATCGGGGGTCGTGGATCTTGTGGTGGTGCCAG
>NZ_BAAAQQ010000003.1:0-105926 GCF_039531755.1 Nocardioides bigeumensis | reverse complement strand
TCGGGGTGCTCGCCGACCCCGCCCACGCCGCCGCGCTGCTCGCCGCCGGCACCCAGACACCCGCCGCCCAGACACCCGCCGCGGAGACGCCCGGCGAGGAGACGCCCGGGGCGGGGTCGCCCGGCGCGGAGACGCCTGGGGCGGGGTCGGGGAGGGCCGCGAGGCGGTCACGGCGGGGTGTGCACCTGTTCGTCCATGTCACCGAGCAGTCCCTGCACGGTGCGCTCGGGGGTGAGGTCGCCCGGGTCGAGACCACCACCGGTGGCGCGGGCCGCCCGGTGTTGGCCCAACAGGTCGCCAACTGGTGCGGGCGGCCCGAGACGGAGGTGAGGGTCACCAAGGTCATCGACCTCAACCAGCCCGTGAGCGTCGACCGGTACGAAGTCGGCGCCCGGATGGCCCTGCGGGTCGCCCTGCGCGAACCCACCTGCGTGTTCCCCTGGTGCTCCCGACCAGCCCGACAGTGCGACAAGGACCACTGCACGCCCTACGCCGAGGGCGGCGAGACGTGCGATCACAACCTCGCCCCCCTGTGCCGGCGACATCACCGGCTCAAGACCCACACCGCCTGGACCTACGAACGCCTGCCCCTCGACATCGGCTGGCGCTGGACCGACCCCCACGGCCTGACCTACCTCCGCGACCACCACGGCACCAGACGGTCGTCGCTCAAAGCCAGGCCGAGGGCCGCCTGAGAGCGTCGTGCAGGGCCGATGCGCGCTGACGTCGCGCCGCGAGCGGTCGGCGTCTCAGCGCAGCCAGGCGTCAGCGATCGCGGTGACGTGGCGCTCGTCGGTGCCGCAGCAGCCGCCGAGCACCTGGACCCCGGGGAGTCGGGTGCGCAGGTCTCGGTGCAGCGCGCCCAGCTCCGACGGGTCGCCGTCGTCAAGGTCCTCGGACGCGTCGAGCTCGGCGTGACTCATCCGCGACGCATTCGCGCGCAGCCCGCCGATCCGCTCGCGCCACGGGCCCTCGGCGTCCAGAGCCCGCGCGAAGTGGGTGGGGTGCGCGCAGTTGACCATGAAGTACGCCGGCGACGAGCCGGTCGCCGCGTCGACCTGCTCGACCGCCTCGTGCAGGGTCTGCCCGGTCGGCAGTCGCCCGTCTGTCTCGACGGTGAACGAGATGACCGCCGGCACGCCCGCGGCCGCGGCTGCCAACGCCACGCCCACCCCCTCCTCGACGTAGTTCATCGTGATCGCGCTGACGAGGTCCACGCCGTCGCGGGCGAGCACCGCCACCTGCGCCGCGTGGTAGTCGGCTGCCTCCTCGGGCGACATGGCGTCGTCGACGACGTACCCGTCACCGCGGGGGCCGACGACTCCGTCGACCACCGCAGGGAGTCCGTCGAGCCCGGCGGCGACCTCGCGGGCCAGGTCGACGGCGCGCCCGTTGAGCTCCGCGAGGGCCCACGTGGAGTAGCCGAGCGTCGACGCCCAGTCGGGATTGGCCCGCCAGGTCGCGGTGTCGACGACCATGCCCAGCGAGCGCTCTCGGGCAAGCGCGACGTATGGCGCGAAGTAGCGGGCCAGCTCGTCGTGACCGTCGGGTCCGCACAGCAGCTCGAAGGCCGCGAACTCCCGCAGCTCGAGCCCCTGCTTGTGGATGAGCGAGGTCTCCAGCCCGCCGTCGGTGACGTACAGTCGGTCGGGCTCCAGCGGGAACACCATCGTCCGAGGCTCGCAGCGTCAGACGCGCGAAACCACGTGGTCTGGACCGCGCGGATTGGCGCTCCACACCTGAGTCGCCGTACCCTTGCGAGTCGCGACTCCTGCCGCGCCCACGCCACGCTTCGTCAGGTGGAGGGTGCAGACCTGGATGAAGAGAAGCCAGGCAGTGTTCGTCAGAAGCCGCGGTTCCACCACTCGGCCGGCACCCCGGTCGGGATCCTACGAACGAGAAGGCATACGCCTGTGCGCACGTACAGCCCCAAGCCCGGTGACATCACCCGGGAGTGGCACGTGATCGACGCGTCCGACATCGTGCTCGGTCGCCTCGCGGTCACCGCCGCCAACCTGCTTCGCGGCAAGCACAAGCCGATCTACGCCCCGCACATGGACACCGGTGACTTCGTCATCGTCATCAATGCGGAGAAGGTCGCGCTGTCGGGCAGCAAGAAGACCACCAAGATGGTGTACCGCCACTCGGGTTACCCCGGCGGTCTCTCGGCCACGCCGATCGGTGAGCTGCTCGAGAAGGACGCCCGCAAGGCCATCGAGAACGCCGTCTGGGGCATGCTCCCCAAGAACCGCCTCGGTCGCCAGATCCTCAAGAAGCTCAAGGTCTACTCGGGTCCGACGCACCCGCACGTTGCCCAGCAGGCCACCCCGTTCGAGATCTCGCAGATCTCCCAGTAAGCGACGAAGGACTCATTCACGTGTCTGAGAACACCACCGAAACCGTCGAGGCCGACGAGACCTTCACCGCGGACGAGAGCGGCGTCGCCTACACCAGCGAGAGCGACGGCACCGCCGACTCCCCGTCCCGCCCGGCGACCATCGCCCCGGCCAACGCGACCGGCCGTCGCAAGGAGGCCGTCGCCCGCGTCCGCCTCGTGCCCGGCACCGGCCAGTGGCGGGTCAACGGCCGCACGCTCGACTCCTACTTCCCGAACAAGCTGCACCAGCAGGTCGTCAACGAGCCGTTCGTGGCGTTGCACCTCGAGGGCCGCTTCGACGTCATCGCCCGCATCCACGGCGGCGGCATCACCGGCCAGGCCGGCGCGTTGCGCCTCGGCGTGGCCCGGGCGCTCAACGAGATCGACACCGAGACCAACCGCGCGACGCTCAAGAAGGCCGGGCTGCTGACGCGCGACTCGCGCGTCATCGAGCGCAAGAAGGCCGGTCTGAAGAAGGCCCGGAAGGCTCCCCAGTACAGCAAGCGCTGATCGCCGAGTCTCCCACCACATCATGGCTCGACTCTTCGGCACCGACGGCGTCCGCGGCCTTGCCAACGACGACCTGACCGCCGAGCTGGCGCTCGAGCTCTCCGTGGCGGCCGCACACGTGCTGGCCGACCTCGGAGAGTTCGGCACGCCGCTCGGCGACGGTCCCGACGGCCACCGGCCGTTCGCCGTCGTCGGCCGCGACCCGCGGATCTCCGGGCAGTTCCTGGAGGCCGCGGTCGTGGCCGGACTGGCGTCCGCCGGTGTCGACGTCGTCCTGCTCGGCGTGCTGCCGACGCCCGGCGTCGCGTACCTCACCGACACCCTGGGCGCCGACCTCGGGGTGATGATCTCGGCCTCCCACAACGCGATGCCCGACAACGGCATCAAGTTCCTCGCCCGCGGCGGCCGCAAGCTCGACGACGCCATCGAGCTGGCCATCGAGCAGCGGCTGCACGAGCCCTGGCAGCGCCCGACCGGCGGCGCCGTCGGCACCGTGCGCACCCACCAGACCGCCGTGGCGGAGTACGCCGCCCACCTCGTGCGGTCGATCGACCACCCGCTCGCGGGTCTGCGCGTCGTCCTCGACTGCGCCGAGGGCGCGGCCTCGGTGGCCGGGCCGCAGGCGCTGGCCGACGCCGGTGCCGACGTGGTGGCGATCCACGCGTCACCCGACGGGACCAACATCAACGACGGATGCGGGTCGACCCACCTCGAGCCGCTCCGTCAGGCCGTGCTGCAGCACGACGCCCACGTCGGGTTCGCGTTCGACGGCGACGCCGACCGCTGCCTGGCCGTCGACGCCACCGGGGAGGTCGTCGACGGCGACCAGCTCCTGGCCGTGCTGGCGCTCGCCATGCGCGATCGTGGCCGGCTGGTCGAGGACACGGTCGTGGCGACGGTGATGAGCAACCTCGGCTTCGTGCAGGCGCTGGAGGGGGCCGGCATCCGCGTCCTCCAGACCAAGGTCGGTGACCGCTACGTGCTCGAGGAGATGGTCGAGTCCGGCTACACCCTCGGCGGCGAGCAGTCAGGGCACGTGATCATGAGCGACCACGCCACGACGGGCGACGGCATCCTCACCGCCCTGCACGTCCTGGAGCGGATGGTCACCACCGGGCAGAGCCTGGCGTCGCTGGCGGGCGTGATGACCCGCCTGCCGCAGGTGCTGGTCAACGTCCCCGGCGTCGACAAGGCCCGAGCCGACGACGACGAGGTGCTGGTGGCCGCGCTGGCCGTCGAGGAGGCCGAGCTGGCCGGGCGCGGCCGGATCCTGCTGCGCCCGTCGGGCACCGAGCCCCTGGTGCGCGTGATGGTCGAGGCGCCGACTGCCGACGAGGCCCGCGGTGTCGCCGACCGGCTCGCCAAGGTCGTCCGGGAGCGCCTCGCTCTCTGAGCCGGTGACGTAGGTTCGGGCACCGTGACGGTGGAGCTGCGGGTCGTGGACCCTTCCGACGAAGCGGTGCTGAGGGACTGGTGGGAGGTCGGCCACGCCGCCGAGGCCGAGCGGCCGCACAGCCCCTGGCCCAAATGGGCGCAGAGCCGGGTGGCGCTTCCGGCGCACAACCCGGAGCGCGAGCTGACGCTCGTGACGGCGTACGACGGGGGGTCCCCGGTCGGCGCCTCGATGTTCTCGCTGCCGACCAAGGACAACGACCACCTGGCCTTCGTCGAGCTGTGGGTGCTGCCGCAGCGGCGCCGCGAGGGGATCGCGACGCTGTTGTCGCGCGACCTCGATGCGCGCGCCGCTGCCGCCGGGCGCAGCACGCTGCTGGCCGAGGCCAAGGGCCTGCCCGGGACCGTCATCCCGGGTGAGAGGTTCGCGCTGGCCCAGGGCTACCAGGTGGCCAACGAGGAGCAGGAGAAGGACCTCGACCTCACCACCGCGCCCTCGACCTGGGCCCCGCTCGACGACGAGGTCGCCGAGCACGCCGCGGCGTACCGCATCGAGACCTTCGACACCGTCTATCCCGACCACCTGATCGACGGGATCGCCCGGCTGTTGAGCTCGTTCTACTCCCAGGTGCCGCTCGGTGAGACCGACCTGCGCGACTCGGAGTGGACCCCCGAGCGCCTGCGCGCCCACGAGGCCCGGCTGGTCGAGATCCGCCGCTCCGTCATCAGTGCCGTCGCGGTGTCGGACGACGGCGAGGTCGCCGCCTTCAGCGACATCAGGGTGAGTCATCTCGCCCCCGAGACGGCCGAGGTCGGCGTGACGATCGTCGCGCCCGAGCACCGGGGCCACCGGCTCGGGTACGCCGTCAAGCTGGCCGGACACCGGCGGGTGCTCGCCGACTTCCCCGACTGCGTCCGCGCGACGACCTGCAACGCCGACACCAACACCGCCATGAACCTCGTGAACGAGCGGATGGGCTACGTGCCGACCGAGCGCCTGCTCGAGCTGCAGAAGCGTCTCGACTGAGCTCGACGACCGTCAGACCTTCCTGAGCCGCACGTAGCGCACCGAGTGGTCAGCGTCCTTGCGCAGCACGAGGCTGGCGCGACCGCGGGTGGGCAGGATGTTCTCGGTCAGGTTGGGGCCGTTGATCGAGTCCCAGATCTGCTCGGCCTGAGCGACCGCCTCGTCGGTGCTGAGCCCGGCGTACTTCGCGAAGTACGACGCCGGGTCGCGGAACGCGGTCTCGCGCAGGCTCAGGAACCGGTCGACGTACCACTGCCGGATCGTGTCGGTGCGCGCGTCGACGTAGACGCTGAAGTCGAAGAAGTCGCTGATCGCCAGCCCGGGGCGTCCGTCACCGCGCACCCGCGCCGGCTGGAGGACGTTGAGACCCTCGATGATCACGATGTCGGGCTTCTTGACCACGACCCGCTCGTCGGGAACGACGTCGTAGACGAGGTGGGAGTAGATGGGGGCCTCGACCTCGTCCTTGCCGGACTTGATGTCGACCACGAACCTGGTCAGCGCCCGCCGATCGTAGGACTCGGGAAAACCCTTGCGCTGCATCAGTCCGCGGCGCTCGAGCTCGTCGTTGGGGAACAGGAAGCCGTCGGTGGTGACCAGCGCGACGTTCGGGTGCTCGGGCCAGTGAGCGAGCATCTGCTGGAGCACCCGCGCGGTCGTGGACTTGCCGACCGCGACCGACCCGGCGACGCCGATGACGAACGGGGTGCGCGGCGGGTGTCCGACGCCCAGGAACTCCTCCTGCTCGCGGTGCAGCCGGCCGGCCGCGCCGACGTACAGGCTCAGCAGGCGCGACAGGGGCAGGTAGACCTGACGGACCTCGTCGAGGTCGAGCTGGGTGCCGAGTCCCTGCAACCGCTCGATCTCGTCCTCGGTGAGCGGCGACTCCATGGTGCCGGCCAGGGCGGCCCAGGCCCTGCGGTCGAGCTCGACGTACGGCGACGCCTCGCGCTGTCCCTCGTCGCGGGCGCCGTCACGCGACGTCGGGTCCGGCATGCCCGGCATTGTTGCAGCCCGCGGTGCGCCTCCCCGGCCCTGGCCTGCTGCTCACCGCCGTAGACTCACCCCCTATGTGCGGCATCGTGGGTTACGTCGGCGACAAGCAGGCGCAGGGCGTGGTCATCGAGGGCCTGCGCCGGCTGGAGTACCGCGGCTACGACTCGGCCGGGATCGCCCTGATCGAGGCGGGCACCGTGCACTCCGACAAGCGCGCGGGCAAGCTCGCCAACCTGGAGAAGGCCATCGGCGAGCGGCCGCTCCCGGAGTCGACGACCGGCATCGGGCACACCCGCTGGGCCACCCACGGCGCCCCCAACGACCAGAACGCGCACCCCCACCTTGGACGCCGGGACCGGGTGGCGCTCGTGCACAACGGCATCATCGAGAACTACGCCACGCTGCGTGCCGAACTCGAGGCCGAGGGCCACGAGATGCGGTCCGAGACGGACACCGAGATCGCGGCGCACCTCCTCGAGCGTGAGCTCGACGCCGGCGGCGACCTGACCACCGCCATGCAGGCCGTCTGCCGGCGACTCGAGGGTGCCTTCACCCTCGTCGCCGTCGACGCGCAGGACCCCGACCGCGTGGTGGCGGCCCGCCGCAACTCGCCGCTGGTCGTCGGTCTCGGGCAGGGCGAGAACTTCCTCGGCTCCGACGTCGCCGCCTTCATCGAGCACACCCGCGACGCGCTGGAGCTCGGACAGGACCAGGTCGTCACGATCACCCGCGAGGGCGTCACCGTGACCGGCTTCGACGGCTCGCCGGCCGAGGGCAAGCCCTACCACGTCGACTGGGACCTCTCCGCCGCCGAGAAGGACGGCCACGACTGGTTCATGCGCAAGGAGATCTACGAGCAGCCGCAGGCTGTCGCGGACGCGCTCCTTGGCCGACGTACGCCGTCGGGCGCCCTGCAGCTCGACGAGATGCGGCTCTCCGAGCAGGAGCTCCGCGACGTCGACAAGATCATCGTGATCGCCTGCGGCACGGCCTTCTACGCAGGCCTCGTGGCCAAGTACGCCATCGAGCACTGGTGCCGCATCCCTGTCGAGGTCGAGCTCGCCCACGAGTTCCGCTACCGCGACCCGATCCTCACCGCCAACACGCTCGTCGTCGCGATCAGCCAGTCCGGCGAGACCGCCGACACCCTGCAGGCGATCCGGCACGCGCGGGTGCAGGGATCGCGGGTGCTCGCGATCTGCAACACCAACGGCTCGACGATCCCGCGTGAGTCGGACGCGGTGATCTACACCCACGCCGGCCCGGAGATCGGGGTCGCCTCGACCAAGGGCTTCATCACCCAGCTCGTCGCGAGCTACCTGCTGGGGCTCTACCTCGCCCAGGTGCGGGGCACGATGTTCGGCGACGAGATCACGGCGGTGGTCAACGACCTGGAGGAGATGCCGGCCCACCTGCAGACCCTGATCGACCGCAAGGACGAGATCTACGCGCTCGCCGCCGAGCTCAAGGACGCGCGCTCGGTGCTGTTCCTGGGCCGCCATGCCGGGTATCCCGTGGCCCTCGAGGGCGCTCTCAAGCTCAAGGAGCTCGCCTACATCCACGCCGAGGGCTTCGCGGCCGGTGAGCTCAAGCACGGCCCGATCGCCCTCATCGAGGAGGGGCTGCCCGTCTTCTGCGTCGTGCCCCCGCGCGGGCGCGACCAGCTCCACGACAAGATGATCAGCGCCATCCAGGAGATCCGCGCCCGCGGTGCCCGGACGCTGCTGCTCGTCGAGGAGGACGACCCCGCCGTCGCGTCGTACGCCGACTCGGTGATCCCGCTGCCCCGGGTGCCCGTCCTCCTGCAGCCGCTGGTCGCCGTGGTGCCGCTGCAGCTGTTCGCCTGCGAGCTGGCCTCCCTGCTCGGCCACGACGTCGACCAGCCCCGCAACCTCGCCAAGTCCGTCACCGTCGAGTAGCCGCGGCGACGGGGATCGGGCGTGGCCGTCATCGGCGTCGGCATCGACGTCGTGGAGATCGACCGGTTCGAGGCGTCGCTGGCGCGCACGCCCGGCCTGCGTGAGCGGCTGTTCACCGCCGCCGAGGCGGGTCGGCCGCCCGCCTCGCTCGCCGCTCGCTTCGCGGCCAAGGAGGCGGTCGCCAAGGCACTCGGCGCCCCCGTCGGCATGGCCTGGCACGACGCCGAGGTGGTCTCGGAGTTGTCGGGGCGACCCCTGCTGGAGCTGCGCGGCACGGTGCTGGCCCGCGCCGAAGCGCTCGGCGTGACCTCCGTGCACCTCTCGCTGTCGCACGACGCCGGGATCGCTTCCGCTGTGGTGGTGCTCGAGGGCTGACCGATCCGGTCGGAACCGCGTTAGCGTGGCGAGCATGCTGCGGGCGCACACCGTGGCCCAGGTCAGGGCCGCCGAGGACGCACTGATGCGCACGCTCCCCGAGGGCGCGCTGATGCAGCGGGCCGCGCACGGACTGGCGTACGCCGTCCTCGACTTCCTCGGCGGCGGGTACGGCGCCAAGGTGCTGCTGCAGGTCGGCGCGGGCAACAACGGCGGCGACGCGTTGTACGCCGGCGCGGTGCTGGCCCGGCGCGGCGTGGGTGTCGAGGCGGTGCTGCTGGCCCCGGAGCGGGCGCACGCAGAGGGGCTGGCGGCACTGGAGGCGGCGTACGGGCGGGTGGTCGACGTCGAGGACGCCCAGCGGCCCGACGTCGTCGTGGACGGGATCGTCGGCATCGGCGGCACCCCCGGGCTCCGGCCGGACGCGTTGGCTGCGCTGGAGCGGTTCAGCGAGGTCCCGGTGGTCGCGGTCGACCTGCCCTCCGGCGTCGACGCCGACACCGGGGAGCTGGCCGGGCCGCACGTCCAAGCGGCGATCACCGTCACCTTCGGCACCCACAAGGTCGCCCTCCTGGCCGACCCCGCGGCAGCGGCGGCCGGGGCCGTGCTGCTCGTCGACATCGGGCTCGAGCTGCCCGAGGCCGCCGTCGAGGCGCTCCAGTCCGAGGACGTGGCCGCGCTGCTGCCGGAGCCGGGCGGCGAGAGCCAGAAGTACTCCAGGGGTGTCGTCGGCGTCCGCACCGGCTCGGAGCGCTACCCCGGCGCCGCCGTGCTGTCCGTCGCCGGCGCCGGGTGCGGGCTCGCCGGGATGGTCCGCTACGACGGCGGCGCGACCGACCAGGTGCTGGCCGCGCACCCCGAGACGGTCTCCGGTGCCGGCCGCGTGCAGGCCTGGGTGGTCGGGTCGGGCGGCGGCGACCAGGCGTCCGACGCCCTCACCCGGTCGCTCGAGGACGGCGTCCCTGTCGTGGTCGACGCCGACGCGCTGACCGCGACGCCACGCCCGGTCGGACGGCACGCGATCCTCACCCCGCACGCCGGCGAGCTCGCCCGGATGCTGGAGGTCCCCCGCGAGGACGTCGAGGCCGCGCCGCTGCGGCACGCGCGCGAGGCGGCCGCGGCGTACGACGCGGTGGTGCTCCTCAAGGGACGACGCACCGTCGTCGCGCACCCGGACGGCCGGGCCAGGATCAACACCACGGGCGTCCCGTGGCTGGCCACTGCCGGTGCGGGAGACGTCCTCGCTGGCCTGGTCGGGGCGCTGGCCGCCGCCGGTCTCGAGCCCTTCGACGCCGCCTCGGCGGGCGCCTGGCTGCACGGCGCCGCAGCCACGCTCGCCTCGCACGGCGGGCCGCTCCGCGCGTCGGCTGTCGCCGCCGCGCTGCCGCAGGCCGTCCGGGGCCTGCGGACACCCTGACGGCGCGCCCGACACGGGCTGAGAGGATCGGACCCATGACCGCGCGGGCCGAGATCGTCGTCGACCTCGACGCGGTCCGCCACAACGTGCGCCTGCTGTCCGACCTGGTGGAGCCCGCCGGGCTGATGGTGGTGGTGAAGGCGGACGGCTACGGGCACGGGATGGTTCCCGTCGGCCGCGCGGCCCGCGAGGCAGGCGCCGACTGGCTCGGGGTCGCCACCCTGGACGAGGCGTTGGCGCTGCGTGCTGCCGGTGACGAGGGACGGCTCCTGTGCTGGCTCGCCGTCCCCGGAGAGAACTACGCCGCCGCGCTGGCCGGGGACGTCGACGTCACGGCGTACACCCTCGCCGAGCTCGACGAGATCGCTGCCGCCGTCACGGATCGAGCCGCGCGGGTCCAGCTCAAGGTCGACACGGGGCTCTCCCGCGGCGGCGCCACGGTCGCCGACTGGCCGGGGCTCGTCGCCCGCGCCCGCGAGCTCGAGGGGGCCGGCACGATCGCCGTGACCGGCATCTGGTCCCACATCGCCTGCAGCGACGATCCCGACCACCCCGCCAACGAGGCCCAGGAGGCCGTCTTCCGCGAGGCACTGGCCGTCGCCGAGGAGGCCGGGCTCGACCCCGAGGTCACCCACCTCGCCAACTCCGCGGGGGCGATCCTGCGGCCGAGCAGCCGCTTCGGCCTGGTCCGGTGCGGGCTGGCGGCGTACGGGCTCGACCCGGCCCCCGGCCAGCCCGACACCAGCGCGCTCGGCCTCCGCCCGGCGATGTCCGCACGGGCCACGCTGGCGCTCAGCAAGCCGATCCACGCCGGCGCCGGCGTCTCCTACGGCCACACGTGGGTCGCCGAGCACGACACCACTGTCGGGCTGGTCCCGGCGGGGTACGGCGACGGCGTGCCGCGTCACGCGAGCAACCGTGCCGAGGTCTGGATCAGCGGTCGGCGCCGCCCGCTCCGCGGTCGGGTCTGCATGGACCAGGTCGTCGTCGACCTCGACGGAGAGCTGCCCGCGCCGGGCACCGACGTGGTGCTCTTCGGCTCCGGCGACGACGGCGAGCCGACCGCCCAGGAGTGGGCCGAGGCCTGCGAGACGATCAGCTACGAGATCGTGACCCGGATCGGCGGACGCTTCGCGCACCGCTACGTCGGAGCGGCCCCATGAGTGCCCGCGGCAGGATCCTCGGCATCGCGGCCGGTGCCGCGGGCATCGCGGCCGCGGGGGTCGCGGCCAGGGTCGTGCGGCGCGGCCGGCAGATCCGGCACCGCGACGACGGCGACCACCTGCCGTTCGGGAGCCTGCGCGCCGACCCGATCACCGTCGTCGCCGACGACGGCGTCCCGTTGTACGCCGAGGTCGACGAGGTCGACGAGTCGCTCACGTCGACCGCCCGCGACCGGCGTCGCGACGAGCTGACCCCGACCGTGGTGTTCGTGCACGGCTACGCCCTCGACCTCGACTGCTGGCACTTCCAGCGCGCCGGCTACCGCGGCCAGGTGCGCACGATCTTCTTCGACCAGCGCTCCCACGGACGGTCGGGCAGGTCGCCGGACGACCACGCGACCATCGAGCAGCTCGGCAGCGACCTCGAGCGGGTGCTCGACGACCTCACCGGCGACGAGCCCGTGGTCCTGGTCGGCCACTCGATGGGCGGCATGACGGTGATGTCGCTGGCCGAGCGACGGCCGGACCTCTTCGGCACCAAGGTCGTCGGCGCCGCGCTGATCGCCACCACCGCGGGGGGCCTGGACCCCGGGCGGATCCTCTTCCCGCTGCTCCCGGCCGGCATCGGTCCCGGCATCGTCACCCGTGTGGTCAGCACCCTCTCGCGCGGCTCGGGGATGGTGGACCGGGTCCGTGCGGTGGGCCGTGACGTGGCCAGGGTCGTCGTCGACACCTACGCCTTCGGCAGCGCCGTGCCCGCGTCGTACGTCGACTTCACCTACGACATGCTCGACAAGACCCCTTTCAGCGTGGTCGCAGACTTCTTCCCGGCGTTCGCGAGCCTCGACCACTGGACCCACCTCGAGCCGTTCGAGCGGGTGCCCACCTCGATCATCTGCGGGACCAAGGACAAGATCACCGGCGTCCACCACAGCCGCAAGCTGCACGAGTCGATCGCGGGCTCGGAGCTCCTGCAGTGCCGCGACGCGGGCCACATGGTGGTGCTGGAGAGCCACCGGGAGGTCAACGCCGAGCTCGACGACCTGCTCGAGCGCGCGGTCGAACGGCTGGCCCAGGAACAGGTCCAGTGATCGAGGTGGCGCGGGTCGGGGCCGAGGCCGCCGCCGACGTCCATGCGGTGGTGCGCGCCGCCTTCGTCGCCCGGCCCGCCCTCGACCCGCCCGCCGACGCGCTTGCCGAGACCGAGACGTCCCTGGCGGAGGCGCTGGCCCGGCACGGCGGGTTGCTCGCCCTGCACGAGGCCGAGCCGGCCGGGGCGCTGGTCCTGGACCCGCAGGGAGACACGCTGTTCCTGCGCCGCGTCGGCGTGGTGCCCTACGCCCAGCACACCGGCGTCGCCGCGGCGCTGGTGGCGGCCGCCCTCGACGAGGCGGTCGGCTTCCGGAGGGTCGCGGTGCTCGCGCGGGAGGAGCTGCCCGGCACCGTGCGGTTCTGGCGCCACGAGGGGTTCACCGAGACCGAGCACGAGGCTCCGTACGTCCGCCTGGAGCGACCGGCCCCGACGCGCCACGAGGCTCCGGACGCGGAGGCGATGCGCGCGCTGGGGGAGCGGCTGGCGGGCGACCTGCGCGCGGGCGACCTGGTGGTGCTCTCCGGCGGTCTCGGGGCAGGCAAGACCACGCTCACCCGGGGCCTCGGCGAGGGATTGCAGGTCCGCGGCGGCGTCACGTCGCCGACCTTCGTCATCGCGCGCGTCCACCCCTCACTGGTCGATGGCCCCGCGCTCGTCCACGTCGATGCCTACCGGCTCGGCGGCATCCACGAGCTCGACGACCTCGACCTCGACGCCTCTCTGGACGAGGCCGTGACGGTCGTGGAGTGGGGAGCTGGGGTGGCCGAGGGGTTGGCCGACTCGCGGCTGGAGATCCGGATCCGCAGGGCCGAGGGCAGCGACCCGACCGGCGAGGACGAGCTGGATCCGCGCACCGTCCTCGTCGCACCCGTGGGCCCCCGCTGGCTCGACCCGCTGGGAGACTGAGGCCGTGCTCACCATCGCGCACCTGACCGACACTCACTTCGGCAACCGGCCGGGCGTCGCCGACCGCAACCGACGTGTGGCCGAGTCGGTCGCGCGCATCGCGCCCGACGTCGTGGTCGTGACCGGCGACGTCGCGGACCACGGCCGCGCGGAGGAGTACGCCGAGGCACTCGACGTCTACGCCGACCTGCCCGCGCCGGTCCTGTGGGGCACCGGCAACCACGACGTCCGCGAACCCTTCGCCGAGGCCTTCTTCGGGCTGCCCACGGGCGAGCCGCTCAACGCGGCGTACGACGTGGCGGGCGACGTGGCGGGCGGCGTGGCGGGCGACGTGGCCGGCGTGCGCTTCCTCATGCTCGACTCGCTCGTGCCCGCGCCGCCGGGGGAGCGGATCGACCACGGCGAGCTGGCGCAGCCGACCCTCGACTGGCTCGACGCCGAGCTTGCCTCGTCGCTGCTCCCGACCTTCGTCTGCTGGCACCACCCCCCGCGCCCGGTCGGGGTGCCGTGGATGGACTCGATCCTGCTGCGCGACCCCGACGCCCTCGAGCGGGTGCTCGCCGCGCACAGCCACGTCGTCGCCAGCCTGGTCGGCCACGTGCACATGGCCGTGTCCACCACGTTCGCCGGCCGGCCGCTCCTCGTCGGCGGCGGGGTGTCCTCGACCATCCCGCTCGAGGGGGAGGACCTCCCGAGGATCTGGCTGGACGCGCCGCCGACGTACGCGATCCACCTGCTCGACGTGCACGACGGGAACCGCGTCCTGACCACCCACTGGCGGGCCTTGTGACGGTTCTGCTGACCCTCGACACCGCGACCCCGCTCGTCACCGTGGCGCTGCACGACGGCGAGGACGTCGTCGCGGAGGCGAGTGCCGACGTGCCGATGCGCCACGGCGAGCAGCTCGCGCCGCTGATCGAGCGCGTGCTGGCCGACGCGGGCGTCGTGCGCCAGGACCTCACGGCGATCGGGGTCGGCGTCGGTCCCGGCCCCTTCACCGGCTTGCGGGTCGGGCTGGTGACGGCGCGCACCCTGGCGTTCGT
This sequence comes from Nocardioides bigeumensis, assembly GCF_039531755.1. Taxonomy (NCBI): domain Bacteria; kingdom Bacillati; phylum Actinomycetota; class Actinomycetes; order Propionibacteriales; family Nocardioidaceae; genus Nocardioides; species Nocardioides bigeumensis. The sequence goes on along the minus strand of NZ_BAAAQQ010000003.1, from coordinate 91,708 downwards.
CCTCGAGATCCCCGTGTACGGCGTGTGCTCGCTCGACGTGCTGGCCGTCGAGGCCGTCGACACCGGGCAGGTGGCGGGCGACTTCGTGGTGGCCACCGACGCCCGGCGCAAGGAGGTCTACCTCGCGTCGTACGACGACGCCGGTCGGCGCGTGGGCGGGCCCGCCGTGGTCCGCCCGGCCGACGCGGCGACCGAGCTGCCGGTCGCGGGGGAGGGGCCGCGGCTCTACCCCGATGCGTTCCCGCACTTGATCGCGCCGACCCGCCCGAGCGCCGGCTGGCTGGCCAGGGTGATCACCGACGAGCGAGCCGAGCTGCTCGACCCGGAACCCCTCTACTTGCGCCGGCCGGACGCCGACGAGCCCGCGGCTCGACCACGGGGATGAGGATCCGCCCGGCCCGGCTGGACGACGCGCTGAGCGTGTCCGAGCTCGAGCACCGCAACCTCGGTGGCGAGGCGTGGCCGTTCGGGTTCGTCGCCCAAGGGGTCGGTGGGGAGGTGCCGACGGCGCACTGGTTCGTCGCGGATGCGGACGGCCCGCTGGTCGGGCACGCGGTCGTGAGCGTGGCGGCCGAGATCGCCGAGCTGCAGCGGATCTCCGTCGACGCCGAGCACCGTCGTACCGGCCTGGCGACCCGGCTGCTCGCCACGATCGAGGACCTGGCTGTCGAGCTGGGTGCCGACCGCGTCCTGCTCGAGGTCCGCGAGGACAACGACGGCGCCCGCGCGTTCTACGCCGCGGCCGGCTATGCGGTGCTCGACCGGCGGCCTCGCTACTACGCCGACGGCACCGCCGCCGAGGTCATGATCAAGCATCTCTCGGAAGCTGATCGGACCTCGACGGCGGCGCCTGCGTAGCTACCAGCCTGGTGGGGAAGCGGTGCTGTTACTCAGGGCTGGTAGTACGTCGGGTTGGGCACCTGGAAGCGGTGCTCCGCGTGCCCGCCGAGCAGGTCGGCCGGCTGGTCGCCGACGTTCCAGAGGATGCGCAGCCGACGGGTCTGCTTGAGCTGCGCACGGGTCGCGGCCTTGTTGGTCGACGAGATCACGTTGTTCTTGGAGAAGACCCAGTTGAACCGCTTGTTGAGGTTCTTGCGGGTCTGGGCGAGCTCGTCGACGGGTCGCTCGGTGATCGCGATGACAGCGCAGCCGCCGCGCTTGGCCTTGCGGACCATCTTCGCCATCGTCGGGACGCTCTGGAACTTCTTCTTCTTGACCCAGGTCTTGCGCAGCGCGGCGTCACCGGCGAAGCCGCTGCCCGCGTCCTGCAGGTCGTAGGTCCAGAGCAGGGTGTCGTCGACGTCGAAGACGACCGCGGGGGTCTTGTGCCTGCCGCGCGGACGGTCCGCCTTCTTGCACTGCGTCTTGATCTTGGCCGCCTTGGCGCGAGTGGCGGTCCTCAGCTCCTTGACGAACGCCGACCTGCTGCGCCTCGCGATGCCGTCCTTGGCGTTGTAGTACGCCCGGATGGTGGCGATCGTCGAGTCGATGTTGGGGATGTTCTCCCCGCCGACGGTGGCCCCGCTGGACCCATCAGGCAGCATCGTGAACTGCGTCTTCGGCGCCAGCGCCGGCTCGGAGACCCCCGGCAGGTTTGGGCTGGGGAGGTAGTACGTCGGGTTCGGCAGCTTGAGCGTCTTGTCGGCGTACCCGCCCATCAGGTCGGACCACTGGTCGCCGACGTTGAGCACGATGTCGTAGCTCTTGCCGCCCGTGCCCGTCAGGTCGGTCTCGATGTGCTTGCGGGTGCCGGCCTTGTACTCGACCGTCGTGCACGCCGTGACGACCGCGCAGGTGACGTACGCCGGCTTGTCGGTGCCCGGCCACTTGGTGAAGAACCGCTCGGGCGCGAAGGCCGTGTAGCCCACCTTCGTGAGGTTGGCGAGGGTGGCGGTGCGCTGGCTGTCACCGCGGCCGGTGATGCCGAAGACCGCGAAGCCCTTGGCCGCGGCGGCGTTCGCGAACGCGACCATGCCGGGCGTCGCCGGGAAGCGCTGCTCCTGCACCCACGTGTTCTGCAGCGCGGGGTCGTAGTGGAACCCCATCGCGCCGTCCTCCATGTCGTAGTTCCAGAGGGTGGTGTCGTCGGTGTCGAGCACGATCGCAGGGATCTTGCCCGCTGCGGTGACGGTGGTGAAGGCCTGGTCGAGGTACGCCGCCTGAGCGTCCTGGATCGCCTTCATCTCGGTGATGTAGGGCGACGTCGTCTTGTCGGCGATGCCGTTGGTGGCGTTGTAGTAGGTGCGGACCGTCTTCTTGACGATGTCGAGGTTCGGGATCCGGTTGCCCTTGGTGGCCGTGCCGGACGAGCCGTCGGCCTTCATCGTGAACGACGTCTTCGGCGTGATCGCCGCGGAGTCGATGTCGGTCGCGCCGGTGCTGGGCGCTGCGCCGACGAGCGTGGCGCCGACGGCGAGGGCGGTGGCGGCGCCGAGCCCCGTCCTGAATGTCTGGGTGGGTGAACGCACGTGCTTCGTACCTTTCCGAGCGGGGGCGATGGACGGTAGTTCACCCCGTCCGACGTCCCCATCGGCCACTTTGTTCACACTGCTTTTCGCTGCCCATTCGGGAGTGAGGGAAGATGTGCGGCGTGACGGACGGCCCGCTGGTGCTCGGCATCGAGACCTCGTGCGACGAGACCGGTGTCGGCATCGTGCGCGGCCACACGCTCCTCGCCGACGCGGTCGCGAGCAGCGTCGAGGAGCACGCCCGCTTCGGCGGCGTGGTGCCCGAGGTGGCCTCGCGGGCGCACCTCGAGGCGATGGTGCCGACGCTGGAGCGGGCGGCCGAGACCGCCGGCGTACGCCTGCACGAGGTCGACGCCATCGCCGTGACGAGCGGTCCGGGGCTGGCCGGAGCGCTGCTCGTCGGCGTCGCTGCGGCCAAGGCGCTGGCGATCGGGCTCGGCAAGCCGCTGTACGGCGTCAACCACCTCGCCGCCCACGTGGCGGTCGACCAGCTGGAGCACGGGTCGCTGCCCGAGCCGTGCCTGGCCCTGCTCGTCTCGGGCGGCCACTCCTCGCTGCTGCAGGTCACGGACATCACCACGGGCGTGGACCCGATGGGCGCCACCATCGACGACGCAGCAGGCGAGGCCTTCGACAAGGTGGCCCGCCTGCTGGGCCTGCCCTTCCCGGGCGGACCGCACATCGACCGAGCGGCCCGCGACGGCGACGCGGCGTACGTCGCCTTCCCGCGCGGGCTGACCTCGGGCCGTGACATGGAGCGGCACCGCTTCGACTTCTCGTTCTCCGGGCTCAAGACCGCCGTCGCCCGCTGGGTCGAGGCCCGCGAGCGGGCCGGCGAGCCCGTGCCGGTGGCCGACGTGGCCGCGGCATTCCAGGAGGCGGTCAGCGACGTGCTGGTGCGCAAGGCGCTCGACGCGGCGGCCACCGCTGGGATCGACGACCTGCTGATCGGCGGTGGCGTCGCCGCCAACAGCCGGCTGCGCGCCATGGCGGTCGAGCGCGCCGAGCGGGTCGGCGTCCGGGTCCGCGTGCCCCGCCCGGGACTGTGCACCGACAACGGCGCGATGGTCGCCGCCCTGGGCGCTGAGCTGGTCGCTCGCGGGCGTACGCCGTCCTCGCTCGACCTGCCCGCCGACTCGTCGCAGCCGGTGACGCAGGTCGTCGCCTAGCTGATCTGCTGCAGCAGGAGCGGCGGCGGAGAGGTGGACGGGTCCGCGTCGCCGGCGACCGGCGCCACGGCGTACTCCATCGAGCCGTCGGTGCCGAGCCGCACGATCGACCAGTCGACTCCGGACCTGACGACGAGCAGCACGTGCGAGTCGTCCTCCCACGCCCACTGGTAGGCGAAGGTCTGGTGCTTCTCGTCGGCGCGCAGGTCGACGAGCGGTGTGCCGGTCGTCGAGTCGAGGAGGGTGACGACGCCCTCACCGCCGTCCCCGTCACCGACGCTGCCCACGCCCAGGACGGTTGCTCCGGTCGGGGAGAAGTCCACGAGCCTGTTGTCGCAGGTCTCCCAGACGACCGGCTGCCCGTCGTCGCTCTTCTTGACGACCGAGCACGTGGTCATGTCGTCACGACGCTCGACGATGCCGGCGAGGCGCCCCGAGGTCCAGGCGGTGAGCTCGTCGATGTCGTCGGCGACGAGATCGGTGATGCCGTGGGAGGAGGTCAGGCGCGCCGTGCTCTCCAGGCCCTTGGTGTTCACGTAGACCGTGCAGCCGCCGGGGCTCGTGCGTCCCTCCTGGCAGTCCTCGGTGGTCACTGCGACCGCGTCGAAGTACTCGCCGGCACCGACGGACGGGAGCTCGAAGAGCTCGCCGCCGTTGTGGAAGCCGTTGACGGTTCCCTCGGGGGTAGCCCACGCCACGACTTCACCCAGCGGGGAGGTGGCCAGACCGCCGGAGGCGTCGTGCACGACCTGCGTGGACACCCCGTCGGCCGGGACGTACTGCGCATACTGGCCGCCCTGGTCGTCACGGGTCATCACCACCCAGCCGTCGGCCATCGGAGCGAAGTCGGTCGTCCCCGCGGGCAGCGCGTCGGGGACGACGGTGCCGTCGAAGCGGTGCACGTCGCGGCCGTCGGCCCAGTCGATCTTGGGGTCGTCGCCCTTCTCGAGGGCGCTCAGGTCGAACGGCTGCGTCTGCGCCTCCTCGGGCGGGCTGCTCGTCGTGGGGTCGCTGGCCTCCGTCCGGGTCGGGTCGGGGGCCTGCGTCGCGACGGGCGGCCGGTCGGGCGTCGAGTCGAGCCCCCGGGTGGCCACCAGGGCGGTCGGCACGACCACGGCGACCGCGGCGGCCACGGCTGCAGCGGCGGCGATGCGCCGGTGGCGGCGTACGACGCGTGCCTTGGCCTGGACCTCGCCGAGCCCCAGCGGGCTGGCCTGCAGCGGATCGACCTGTCCGTGGAGCGCACGGTTGAGGGCACGCTCGTCGTCGTTGAACGGGTTGTTCGGGATCGGGCTCATCGGGGTCGCTCCTCTCCGGAGTCGGTGCTGTCGTAGGGGTTGAGAGACTGGGGGGCGCGCTCGCGCAGGGCGGCCAGGGCGCGGCTGGCCTGGGACTTCACGGTGCCGACGGAGATGCCGAGCACGTCGGCGGTCTCCGCCTCGCTGAGCTCCTCGTAGTAGCGGAGCACCACCACCGCCTTCTGCTTCGGCGGGAGCGACTGGACGAACGACCACAGCGCGTCGTTGTGCCCGCTGTCCGGCCCCTCCCCACCTGCCCGGTCGGGGACCGCCTCGACGGCCACCTCGCGGCGCTTGAAGGCCCGCCGCCACAGCGAGTTGTTCTCGTTGACGAGGATCCGGCGCACGTAGCCGTCGATCGCCTCGCGGTCGCGCACCCGCCCCCAGGAGAGGTAGAGCTTCGCCAGCGCCGTCTGGAGCAGGTCCTCGGCGTCGGCACGGTTGCCCGTCAGCGCGTACGCCGTCCGCAGCAGCGCAGGCTGACGCGCGGCGAGGTACTCCGCGAAGTCGGCGTCGTGGGACTCGCGGGACCCGACTCCTGTGCTCAGGACCGGTGCTCCCGTTCGTGTGGCGATGGCGTGCACTGGATTCTTCCCTCCTCTCGCCACCAAGACGCGGTGGTGCGAGGGCGGGTTGCAATTTTGTTGGTCGGCTCAGCGCTGGTCGGCGCCCACTCCCGTTCAATTGCGCGGAACTTGTCGCTCGGGGCGCCCACGAGCGACCATTTCCGTTCAATTGCGCGGGAGTTGCCGCCCGACGCCAGCGCGAGGCTCAGCGCGGAGCAGGCCCCCGCTTCACCGCGGTCCGACAGGTCGCCCGCACCACGGTGAGGGAGCGGAACTCCTCGTCGCTGGTCTTGGCGCAGTGGGTCTCGAGCTCGATCCACACCGAGCCGACGGCCGCCTCCCGGGCGCGCTCCTCGGGGGGCAGCACCCACGGCGGCGGGAAGGGGACGCGGTCCTCGTCCGCCTGCACGGCCGGGGTCTGCTGCGGCTCGCGGGGTGTCGGCGGGGCGGGCAGGCCGCCGCCGGTCATGGCGAGGGTCCGGACGGCGACGGCGGCGATGCCAAGCGCCACCAGACCGCCCAGGAGCCGGCCGCGCCGGCGCCGTGCCGGGTCGACGGGCGGGGGAGGGGGCAGGGGGGCGTCGAGGTCGATGACGACCTCGGGCTCCGGCTGCTCATCCATCGATGTCATCGTGACTCACCCGTCCGCGAACCGGTAGAGCGAGAAGCCGGCGACGTCCACGCGAGCGGGTCCGGTCGCGCGGGTGACCTCGCCGTCGAGGTCGACGCGCAGGATGGCCGTCCGGCCCAGGTCGGCGGCGACCATGAGGAGGTGCCGGGCGTCCTCCCAGCGCTCGTCGATGACCCGCGGCACCGAGTCGCCCCAATGCACCTCGCGGACCAGCCGGCCGGTCCGAGCGTCCAGGAAGGCGTGCACGAGCCGGGCGCGGGTGGCTCCGGCGGCGATGACGCGTCGCCCGTCGGGGCTGATCGGACCGGGGAGCCAGTCCGGCGAGGTCCACTGCACCCGCCCCTCCAGGTCGACGACCGCGCCGCCGCCGGCGTCGGCCACGGCGCTGACCAGGCCCGTCCGCGAGACCGCCGTGGCCTCGCGGAGGCCGGTGAGCCGCCAGGGCGGGCTGCGCAGGTCGGTGACCCAGACCCCGTCGTCGGCGTTGAGGACCACGTGCCGGTGCGCCATCCCCGCCAGCACGGAGGAGGGGTCGACCTGTTGGCTCAGCGCTCCCAGGCGTACGTCGACCCGGCCGTCCCCGTGCCGGCGCAGCCACGCGAGCGCGGACCGGTCTGCCGACACGACCGGTTCGCCGACCGTCGGCGCCCGACCGACCTCCGCGCCGCTCCACGCGACGCGCACCAGATGCTCGTCGCCGGCCGAGAGGAGGTTGGTCACGAACACGTGCCGCCCTCTCCGCACCGCCACCCCGGGGTGCTCGACCGGAAGCGTCGTCCGACCGATCACGGGGTCGTAGAGCGCGTCGCCGAGGAGATAGGGCACGTTGGGTGCGCCCGTGGCGTCGTACCTCGCCAGCGACAGCTGCGGGATGGAGGCCGCCCGGCCGGCGAAGGCGGACTTGGCCAGCGGTTCCGGCTCCGCCGATCCGAGCGCAGCCGTCAGCCCGCCGATCACGGCGAGCAGGGCCGTGGTGGCGGCCCCGACGAGCAGGCGGCGCCGGCGCCGGAGACCCGCCGCGGCCCGGTCGACGTCTTCGCGGCCGACGGGCAGGTACGCCGCCGCGTCGGCCCGCTCGGCCAGCACGTCGTCGACCAGCGAGTCGGGCGAGGGCAGCAGGCGGGGAGGCTGCCGTCGCGCCGCCTCCTCGACCAGCGCCGTCACCTCGCCCATGAACGCGTTGACGGCGTCCTCGGCCGCCCCCGCGTGGCCTCCCACCAGCAGGGCGATGTCGTCCGGGCCGAGTCCCTCACGGCGGCTGAGCACGACCGCCGCGCGCTCAGCGCCGGGCAGGTCGCACAGCCGGTCCCAGACGGTGTCCGCGAGGGCGGAGCCCACCGGTGGCAGGTCCTCGGGCTCGAAGGTCGGCGGCTGCCGCCACTGCGGCCGCAGCAGGGCGAAGACGTCGACGAGGAGCCGTTCGTCGGCCTCCTCGACGCCCACGCGCGCCCAGTCGACAGCGATCGGCGGGAGCGCCTGTGAGAGGAGCGCCCGCCCGCGCCGAGCGTCGAGCGTCAGCAGGAAGACGAGGCGCTGCAGAGCCGGCTCCCGGGCGTCGTACCACGCCCAGAAGTCGGGGCTCGAGTCAGCGCGCAAGTCAGGGCTCGGCGCACTCTCAGACCCCCTCCGCGGCACTGGCCCGGACATGGGGATGCCCCCTTTCGTCACGTCCTTCTATGGTGGCACCCAGCCATTTGAACAGTGGTTCGAAGACATGAGGAGTTCGGATGCAGCAGGTGCAGGCGGTCATCGCCCGGAGCAAGGGCGCCCCGGTGTCGATCGAGACCATCAACGTCCCGGATCCGGGCCCGGGGGAGGCGGTGGTGAAGGTGCAGGCCTGCGGCGTCTGCCACACCGACCTCCACTACCGGGAGGGCGGGATCAACGACGACTTCCCGTTCCTCCTCGGCCACGAGGCAGCAGGAGTGGTGGAGTCGGTGGGCCCCGACGTGACGGGGCTCGAGCCCGGTGACTTCGTGGTGCTCAACTGGCGCGCCGTGTGCGGCAGCTGCCGCGCCTGCCTGCGCGGCGAGCCGTGGTACTGCTTCTCGACCCACAACGCGACCCAGAAGATGACGCTCGAGGACGGCACGGAGCTGAGCCCGGCGCTCGGGATCGGTGCGTTCGCGGAGAAGACCCTGGTCGCCGCCGGTCAGTGCACGAAGGTCGACCCGTCGGCCCGCGCGGCCGCCGTCGGTCTGCTCGGCTGCGGCGTGATGGCCGGACTTGGCGCAGCCATCAACACCGGCAACGTCACCCGGGGCAAGAGCGTCGCCGTCATCGGCTGCGGCGGCGTCGGCATGGCCGCCATCGCGGGCTCGGCGCTCGCTGGTGCCTCGCGGATCATCGCCGTCGACGTCGACGACCGGAAGCTCGAGAAGGCGAGGGCCATGGGTGCCAGCGCCGTCGTGAACTCCAAGGAGACCGACCCGGTCGCCGCCATCCAGGAGCTCACCGGCGGCTTCGGCGCAGACGTCGTCATCGAGGCGGTCGGCCGCCCGGAGACCTGGAAGCAGGCGTTCTACGCCCGCGACCTGGCCGGGACCGTCGTCCTCGTCGGCGTCCCCACGCCCGACATGAAGGTCCCCGACATCCCACTCATCGACGTCTTCGGTCGCGGCGGCTCCCTCAAGTCGAGCTGGTACGGCGACTGCCTGCCCAGCCGAGACTTCCCGATGCTGGTCGACCTCTACCTGCAGGGCCGGCTCGACCTCGACGCCTTCGTGAGCGAGGAGATCGGCCTCGGCGACGTCGAGGCCGCCTTCGAGAAGATGCACCACGGCGACGTGCTCCGCTCGGTCGTGCTCTTCGAGAGCGGCTCGTGAGCGCCCGGGTCGATCACACCGTCACCAGCGGCACGTTCAGCCTCGACGGGGAGACCTTCGACGTCGACAACAACGTGTGGGTGGTCGGTGACGACGAGGAGTGCATCGTCATCGACGCCCCCCACGACGCGGGTGCGATCCTCGCGCTGGTCGGCGGGCGCAAGCTGAAGGCGATCGTGTGCACGCACGCGCATGACGACCACGTGCGCGTCGCCCCCGAGGTCAGGGAGCGTGCGGGGGCGCCGATCCTGCTGCACCCGGCAGACAAGCCTGTGTGGGAGCTGACCCACCCCGACCTGCTCTGGGACGTCGACCTGGCGGACGGGCAGCGCATCGAGGTGGCCGGGACGGCGCTCGAGGTCCTGCACACGCCTGGCCACGCGCCCGGCGCGGTCTGCCTGTACGCCGCCGACCTGGGCTGCGTCTTCACCGGCGACACCCTCTTCGAGGGCGGACCGGGCGCGACGGGCCGCTCGTTCAGCGATGCCGACCTCATCCGTGAGTCGATCCGGGCCCGCCTTCTGGTCCTTCCGGGCGACACCGTGGTCCACACTGGGCACGGGGCCGACACGACGATAGGCGCCGAACGGGGTGGGCTGGACCAGTCCTGAAGTGGGCGCCTTCGAATACCGAGGTCTGGCGGGGGTGCTTCCTACGAATACCGTTGCGAGCCACATCCGCGACTCTGGTCCAGGCCAGTTCGTTAAATTCTGCCCGCTCGTTTGGCAGAGACGTGCTACTGGGGCTTATGGTGTCCACGCAACCATAGAAACCGGGGGGTAGAACATGGTGAAGCAAGAGGCGCCCGTGCGCGCCAGCAATTCCGGGGGCATTTCGCGACGCACAGTCACGCGCGGCATGGCCTGGTCCGTTCCGGTGGTCGCTGTCGCGACCGCCACGCCTGCCTTTGCCGGCACTGTCTCGGGCGACGTCACACTCGTCTACGGCGGTGGCTGCAAGGTTCCAGGCAACTCTTGCAAGGAGCCGGAGCCCGGCACCTGGCGCAAGGGCTACGCGTTCAAGTTCCTGGCCACCAGCAACCTGGGGTGCGCGACCGAGGTCTTCATCGACGACATCACGACCACGGGGCCGGAGCTATCGTTCGAGGGCTCGATCAGCGTCCCGGCGAACGCGACCAACTTCGCCATCCTGGCGAACTTCTTGAGCGACAACTCGGCGAACCTGTCGTTCGACGTGACGGTGACGTACCACTTCGAGGACTGCGACGGCGACGCCTCAGGCCAGAAGCAGGTCACCTTCACGGTTCCGGCCACGCCGCCGGACTGCGGTTGCCCGCCGGTCCTCTGACCGGGAGCTAGACCGGCTCGACGAGCAGCGCGATCCCGGACCCGGCCCGACGGGTCAGGACCAGGGTCGCGCTGCTCGCTCCGGACAGCGCGAGGCGTCTGCGCAGGGAAGCCGGGTCTACCCGGACTCCGCGCTTCTTGATCGACAACACGCCGATGTCGCGCGCCCGCAGGGCGGCCTTCAGCTGCTTCTCCCGGAATGGCAGTTCCTCGACAACCCGGTACGCACGCGCGAAGGGTGACCGGAACCCCATGTCCGACGTCACGTACGCGATGTGTGCGTCGAGGAGGCCGCCCTGCACCCCGGCGGCCACCGCCGTGACCAACCGGGCGCGGATGACGGCGCCGTCGGGTTCGTAGAGGAACTCTCCTAGCTCACGGACCGGGCGACGCTGCCCGTCGTAGGGGTCGTCCTCCTCGGTGAGGGTGGCCAGCCCACCGGGACCGATGACGGTCGCCCGGCGGCCTACCGTCGCCAGCGCGGGGCTCCAGAGCGCCGCCTCCTTGACCTCGCCGGCGACGCTGACCCACTCCGCCTCTGTGCCCCCGGGGACCAGCGCGTGCGGGATGCCGGGCGCGACCTTCACCACCGCCCGGGCGCCGGGCCGCTCGAGCAGCTGCGCCACGAACGGCCATGGCGGGGTCCAGCCCTCGGCGTCCATGACGCGTCCGCTGCCCGACCGCCGGGCGGGGTCGGCGAAGGCCGCGCCGAACGGCGAGAGGTCGAGCGTGGTGGCGTCGGCGACGCCCACCGCTCCTTCCAGGCCGAGCGCGGCGAGGTTGGCCTCCGCGATCGCCACCCGCACCGGGTCGAGGTCCACGCCGACCGCGGTCAGCCCGGCACGCGCCAGCGCCACCAGGTCGCCGCCGATACCGCAGCCCAGGTCGACGACCGAAGCGACGTCGGCGGCGACCAGGCGAGCGGCGCGGTGGTCGGCGACCCGGGGCCGGGTCGCCTGCTCGAGGCCGTCGGGGGTGAAGTACATGCGCACGGCGTCCGCGCCGAACTTGTCCACGCCCCGCGCACGCAGCGTCTCCTGCGTCATCGCCGCCGCGGCCTGCTCAGCCGTGGCGGAGGGTGCCGCGCTGCGCAGGGCCGCCATGGCCGCGACCGGGTCGCCCGGGTGCCCGGCGTGGATCCGGCCGGCCTCGGACAACAGACCCTGGCCCTGGGGGGTCAGCAGCCAGCGAAATGTCTCGAGGTCCACGGGCGCATCCTTGCAGTGGTTCCCGCAGGGTTCTCGACGCTGCCCGAGCAACCGGGGGCGCTGGCACTCCCCGGAGGTGAGTGCTAAGTTCTGTCTTGGCACTCTCGACCCGAGTGTGCCAGCGCTTGCGATCGGCGTACGACCCCCGCGACGGCGTCCGCCACTCCGCAGGCACAAACGTCCGGGGGCCCCGCCCTGATGGGGCCTCCGATTCCTTCACCATCATCGTCCAACGAACAATGAAACATGGAGGTCGACTCGTGTCGGTCAACATCAAGCCCCTCGAGGACCGCCTCGTCGTGAAGCCGCTCGACGCCGAGCAGACCACGGCCTCCGGCCTGGTCATCCCGGACACCGCCAAGGAGAAGCCCCAGGAGGGCGAGGTCCTGGCGATCGGTCCGGGTCGGATCGACGACAACGGCAACCGCGTCCCGCTGGACGTCGCCGTGGGCGACAAGGTCATCTACAGCAAGTACGGCGGCACCGAGGTCAAGTACTCCGGCGAGGAGTACCTCATCCTCTCGGCACGCGACGTTCTCGCCGTAGTTTCCTGATCCCATCCGCCCGGACGTCATACGGACGGAGCCGTAGACGGCTCGCGTCGTATGACGTCCGGGCGGTTCAGCGTTCCTAAGGAGCAACCCAAGTGCCCAAGATCCTGGAGTTCGACGAGTCCGCCCGCAGGGCGCTCGAGCGGGGCGTCGACGCCCTCGCCAATGCCGTCAAGGTGACGCTCGGCCCCAAGGGCCGCTACGTCGTCCTCGACAAGAAGTGGGGCGCCCCCACGATCACCAACGACGGCGTGACCGTCGCGCGTGAGATCGAGCTCGACAACCCCTTCGAGAACCTCGGTGCGCAGCTCACCAAGGAGGTCGCCACCAAGACCAACGACGTCGCGGGTGACGGCACCACCACGGCCACCGTGCTCGCCCAGGCGATGGTCCACGAGGGCCTGCGCGCCGTCGCGGCCGGCGCCAACCCGATGGGTCTCAAGCGCGGCATGGACGCCGCTGCCGAGGCCGTCTCCGACGCGCTGCGTGAGGCCGCTCGCGAGGTCGAGTCCCGTGAGGACATGGCCTCGGTCGCGACGATCTCGAGCCGCGACGCGGTCATCGGCGACCTGCTCGCGCAGGCCTTCGACAAGGTCGGCAAGGACGGCGTGATCACCGTCGAGGAGTCCAACACCATGGGCACCGAGCTCGACTTCACCGAGGGGATGCAGTTCGACAAGGGCTACATCTCGGCCTACTTCGTGACCGACCCCGAGAGCATGGAGGCCGTCCTCGAGGACGCCTACATCCTGCTCCACCAGGGCAAGATCTCGGCCGTCGGCGACCTGCTGCCGATCCTCGAGAAGGTCATCCAGTCCGGCAAGCCGCTCTTCATCCTCGCCGAGGACGTCGACGGCGAGGCGCTCTCGACCCTGGTGGTCAACAAGATCCGCGGCACCTTCAACGCCGTCGCGGTCAAGTCGCCCGCCTTCGGTGACCGCCGCAAGGCGATGATGCAGGACATCGCGACACTCACCGGCGGCCAGGTCGTCTCCCCCGAGGTCGGTCTCAAGCTCGACCAGGTGGGCCTCGACGTGCTCGGCACCGCCCGCCGCATCGTGGTGACCAAGGACAACACCACCATCGTCGAGGGCGGCGGAGACTCCGCCGAGGTCGAGGGCCGGGTCAACCAGATCAAGGCCGAGATCGAGTCGACCGACTCCGACTGGGACCGCGAGAAGCTCCAGGAGCGCCTCGCCAAGCTGGCCGGCGGTGTGTGCGTGATCAAGGTCGGCGCGGCCACCGAGGTGGAGCTCAAGGAGAAGAAGCACCGCATCGAGGACGCCGTCTCGGCGACCCGTGCGGCCATCGAGGAGGGCATCGTCGCCGGTGGCGGCTCCGCGCTCATCCACGCGGCCGCCGTCCTCGACGGTGATCTCGGCCTCGAGGGCGACTCCGCGACCGGTGTGCGCATCGTCCGCAAGTCGCTCGACGCACCGCTGCGCTGGATCGCCGAGAACGGCGGGGACAACGGCTTCGTCGTCGTCGCCAAGGTCCGCGAGGGCGGCGTCGGCACCGGCTTCAACGCCGCGACCGGCGAGTACGGCGACCTGGTCGCCCAGGGCGTCCTCGACCCGGTGAAGGTGACCCGCTCGGCGCTGGTCAACGCCACCTCGATCGCGGGCATGCTGCTCACGACCGAGACGCTCATCGTCGAGAAGCCCGAGGAGGAGCAGCCGGCGGCTGCCGCCGGACACGGGCACGGCCACGGCCACTGACCCAGGGCACAGCCGACAGGCCGGCGTGAGCGAGTCCTCCCCAGCTCGGGGGGAGGCTCCTCGCGCCGGCCTGCTGCGTGTCGACCCGTCGCGACCGCCCCGGCGGGCGGCGCTGTGGATCCCGGTGATCCTGGCCGGCCTGTCGATGCTGGGCCCGTTCAGCATCGACACCCCGTTCCCGGCGTTCCCGGAGATGGGCCGCGACCTTCCGGCCACGACCGAGCAGCTCCAGCTGGTGGTCAGCGCCTACCTCGTGGCCTTCGGACTGATGAGTCCCTTCCACGGACCGCTGTCCGACGCGCTCGGCCGGCGCCCGGTGATGATCGGCGGTGTCGCGGTCTTCGCGCTCGCGTCCGTCGGGGCCGCGCTCTCGCCCAACCTGGAGACGCTCCTGGTCTTCCGGGTCCTCCAGGGACTCAGCGCCGGTGGCGGGGTGATCGTCAGCCGCACCGTGATCCGCGACGAGTTCGAGGGCGCGGAGGCCCAGCGGCTGATGAGCCGGGTGATGATGATCTTCGGCGTCGCCCCCGCGGTCGCGCCGGTGCTCGGCGGCCTGCTGATCCAGCTCGGGCCGTGGCAGGTCGTGTTCTGGTTCATGGCCTTCTTCGGCGTGCTGCTCGCCCTGGTCGTCCTGTTCTGGCTGGGGGAGACCCACCCGCCCGAGCTGCGCATCCCGCTGCGCGTCGGCGCCCTGCTCGGGAGCCTGCTGACGGTGACCAGGAGCCTGGCGTTCCACCGGGTGGCGTGGGCGGCGGCGCTCAGCTTCGCCGGGCAGTTCCTCTACATCGGGATGGCGCCGATCGTCGTCAACGACCTGCTCGGGCTGGGCGAGCTGGACTTCTGGATCCTCTTCGTGCCGATGATCGTCGGCATCCTGGTCGGCGCCCAGATCAGCGGCAGGGCGGCCGGCCGGATCGACGGCCGCCACCTCGTCACCGGCGCGCTGCTCTTCTCGGTGTTCGGCGGCGTGGTCAACGTCGTGCTGGTCAGCCTGCCCATCGCCGACCTGCCCTGGGCGGTCGTCGGGCCGGCCCTCATCGCGGTCGGCACCGCGTCGGCGTACCCCACGTTGCAGCTGCTGCTGCTCGACATGTTCCCCGCCACGCGTGGGGCGGCGGTCTCGATGTTCACCTTCTTCACCCTGATCCTCAACGGCGTCGCCGCCTCCGCGCTGGCGCCGATCGTCACCGAGTCGCTCACGGTGATGGCCGCGGCCTCGACCGCGCTGGTCGTCGCCGGCCTGGTGTCGTGGACGACTCACCTCCTGGCGACGTCCCGCGGCCCCGTGAGTCCGTAGAATCGTCGCGTGGAGGTTCCCGACAAGTTCGCCGCCCTTGGTCTGACGTACGACGACGTCCTGCTGCTGCCGGGGGAGTCGGACCTCTCGCCCCAGGAGATCGACACCACGACGCGGCTCACCCGCGGGATCAGCCTCAAGGTGCCGCTGGTGTCGGCGGCGATGGACACCGTCACCGAGTCGCGGATGGCGATCGCGATGGCCCGCCAGGGCGGGCTCGGCGTGCTGCACCGCAACCTGTCGCTGGACGATCAGGCCTACCAGGTCGACCTGGTCAAGCGGACCCAGACCGGCATCATCTCCAACCCCGTCACCATCGGCCCCGACGCGACGCTCGAGGACCTCGACCGGATCTGCGGGGAGTACCGCGTCTCCGGTCTCCCCGTCGTCGACGCCGACAACCGGCTGATGGGCATCATCACCAACCGCGACCTGCGCTTCACGCCCGTCGCGGAGTGGGCGACCACCAAGGTCGACGAAGTGATGACGCCGATGCCGCTGGTCACCGGTCCGGTCGGCATCAGCCGCGAGGAGGCGACGCTGCTGCTGCGCAAGCACAAGCGCGAGCGGCTGCCGCTGGTCGACCCCGACGGTCGGCTGGGCGGCCTCATCACCGTCAAGGACTTCGTGAAGTCCGAGCAGTTCCCGCACGCCTCCAACGACGCCCACGGGCGGCTCATGGTCGGCGCGGCGATCGGCTACTTCGGCGACGCCTGGCAGCGCGCGACGACCCTCATCGACGCAGGGGTCGACGTGCTGGTCGCGGACACCGCACACGGCCACGTGCGGATGCTCCTCGACATGGTCGCCCGGCTGAAGTCCGACCCGGCCACGGCCCACGTGCAGGTGATCGGCGGCAACGTCGCCACCCGCGCGGGCGCGCAGGCCTTCGTCGACGCGGGCGCCGACGCGGTCAAGGTCGGCTTCGGGCCCGGCTCGATCTGCACGACGCGCGTGGTCACCGGCTGCGGCGTACCCCAGGTCACGGCGGTCTACGAAGCCTCCCTGGCCTGCAAGCCAGCCGGCGTGCCGGTCATCGCCGACGGCGGCCTGCAGCAGTCGGGTGACATCGCCAAGGCGATCGTGGCGGGCGCGGAGACGGTGATGATCGGCTCGCTGCTCGCCGGCTGCGAGGAGTCGCCGGGCGAGCTGATCTTCGTCAACGGCAAGCAGTTCAAGTCCTACCGCGGCATGGGCTCGATGGCGGCCATGTCCTCGCGCGGCAAGAAGTCCTACTCCAAGGACCGCTACTTCCAGGCCGAGGTCACCAGCGACGACCAGATCGTCCCCGAGGGCATCGAGGGCCAGGTCGCCTACCGCGGCCCCCTCGCCGCCGTCGCCCACCAGCTGATCGGCGGCCTGAGCCAGTCGATGTTCTACGTCGGCGCGCGCACCATCCCCGAGCTGCAGGACAAGGGCCGGTTCATCCGGATCACCTCGGCCTCGCTCAAGGAGAGCCACCCCCACGACGTCCAGATGACCGTCGAGGCGCCCAACTACAGCGGTCGCTGAAGACGCACTAGCCTTTGCCGGTGACCGAGATCGAGATCGGCCGGGCCAAGCGGGCGCGTCGCGCGTACTCCTTCGACGACGTGGCGATCGTGCCGTCGCGGCGTACCCGCGACCCTGAAGAGGTCAGCCTCGCCTGGCAGATCGACGCCTACCGCTTCGAGCTGCCGATCCTGGCGGCGCCGATGGACTCGGTGATGTCACCCGAGACCGCGATCGCGCTCGGCCAGTTCGGCGGGCTCGGCGTGCTCAACCTCGAGGGTCTGTGGACGCGGTACGACGACCCGAGCGACCTGCTCGAGGAGGTCGCCGGCCTCACCGGTTCCGACGCGACACGGCGGATGCAGGAGATCTACGCCGCGCCGATCAAGCCCGAGCTGATCACCGCCCGGCTGCGGCAGGTGCGCGACGCAGGGGTGACCGTCGCCGGCTCGCTGTCGCCGCAGCGGACCAAGGAGTTCGCCAAGTGCGTGGTGGACGCCGGCGTCGACATGTTCGTCATCCGGGGCACCACCGTCTCGGCCGAGCACGTGTCCAGCCAGGCGGAACCGCTGAACCTCAAGGAGTTCATCTACGAGCTCGACGTGCCGGTCATCGTCGGTGGGTGCGCCACCCACCAGGCGGCGCTGCACCTGATGCGGACCGGCGCGGCCGGCGTCCTCGTCGGTTTCGGTGGGGGCGCCGCGCACACGACCCACAAGGTGCTGGGCGTCGCGGTGGCGATGGCGAGCGCGGTGGCCGACGTCGCGGCGGCGCGGCGCGACTACCTCGACGAGTCGGGCGGCCGCTACGTCCACGTCATCGCGGACGGCTCGATCGGCCGCTCCGGCGACATCGCCAAGGCCATCGCGTGCGGCGCCGACGCGGTCATGGTGGGCTCGCCGTTCGCCCGGGCCACCGACGCGCCGGGCCGCGGGTTCCACTGGGGCGGCGAGGCGCACCACCCCGACCTGCCGCGCGGCGAGCGGGTCGAGTTCGAGATGATCGGGACGCTGGAGCAGATCCTCTTCGGGCCGTCCCGCGTCGCCGACGGCACCATGAACATCGTTGGTGCGCTCAAGCGCTCCCTGGCGACGACGGGCTACACCGAGCTCAAGGAGTTCCAGCGGGTGGAGGTCGTCGTCGAGTAGCCCCGACTCCCGGTTGCTCAGAGTCGGGCGAGGACGCCCTCGAGGCCGGAGTCGACGTACTCCTGCCCGAGGAAGTCGACACCGCCGAGCACCTCGAACCACGGACCGAGGCGCTGCCAGAGAAGCCCACGCGCGCGCAGCTCGGGAGTGACGCCGTACGCCGCGGCGAGGGCGTCCGCGAACTCCGGCGGCGTTCCGTTGAGAGTCCACGCCAGGTCGTGGGCGGGGTCGCCGACGACCATGTCGGACCAGTCGATGATCCCGTGGACGCGACCGTCGAGGACGAGGACGTGCGTCGGTCCGAGGTCTCCGTGGACCAAGCACCTGCTCGTCGGCGGCTCCGCGACCTCGTCGAGGAGCCGGGCGCCCTCGGCCCTCCGGTCGGCCGGCAGCATCGGCAGCACCCGCTCACGCATGGCGCCGAGCACCTCGAGCAGGTCGGCGTACGCGGCCGGACCGTCGGGCACCTCGGACCCGGCGTACACCTCAGGTGGCGTCGCGTGCAGGGCCTGCAGCAGCTCGCCGACGAGGCGTCCGTCCTCGGCGGTGAGCGCCTCCGGGTCGCACGGCTCGCCGGGCACGATCGGGTGCCTGACGCGCAGCGGCTCGGTCTCGACGACGACGGGCACCGGCACCGCCACCGGGAGCAGCGGCGCCAGGCGTGGCAGCACCACCGTCTCGGCGCGCAGGCGTGGTGCGACGTCGGGTCGCTGCGGCGTCCGGTCGACCCACCTGCCCTCGACGACGACCGTGTGGCTGTCCCAGCCCTGCTCCGGCTCGACCCTGTCGGCGAGACGCTCGCGCAGCCACGGGCCGAGCAGGGCTCTCGCGTCCGGCATCATCAGGACGGTGGGGTCGTCCAGCATGGCGGCGAGCTGCTCCAGGGTCAGCCACTCGCCGGAGGCGACCTCCTCGGGCTGCAGGCGGACCGGCCCGTCCCAGGTCGTCTCGAAGAGGAACGCGTGGTACGACGTGTGGTCGTCGGCGTAGTCGGCCTCACCCAGCGGCACCAGGGGGGAGCTGACGCCCAGCTCCTCCTCGGCCTCACGTCGAGCCGCGTCGACGGGGTCCTCGCCGGCGAGCAGCACCCCACCGGCGGTGAAGTCGTAACGACCCGGATAGACGTCCTTGGTGTCGGTGCGCCGGTGCACGAAGACGCGGCCCAGGGGGTCCCGGACGACCACGCCGGTGGCGGCGTGCCGGAGGTTCTCGGCGCGCATCCGCGAACGCGGCGCCGCGCCGACCGGACGCCCCGAGTCGTCGTACAGAGCGACCACCTCGTCCATCCCGACCATCTGGCCATCGTGCCGTACCACCCGCCCGCCACAATGGACGCATGCCACAGTCGAGCGCCCTCAGTCCGGACGCCCGCGACGCCGCCCTGCGCGCGCTCGAAGCCGGCGGTGACGACGGCGAGCTGGACGTCCTGGTCGTCGGCGGCGGCATCGTCGGGACGGGTGTGGCCCTCGACGCGGTCACGCGTGGCCTGTCGACCGGGTTGGTCGAGCAGCGCGACCTCGCGAGCGGCACGAGCAGCCGCAGCAGCAAGCTGGTGCACGGCGGGCTGCGCTACCTCGAGATGTTCGACTTCGGGCTGGTGAAGGAAGCCCTGGAGGAGCGCGGGCTGCTGCTGACCCGGCTCGCGCCGCACCTGGTGAGGCCTGTGGCGTTCCTCTACCCCCTGCACAAGGCCTGGGAGCGACCCTACGTCGGCTCCGGGCTGCTGCTCTACGACGCCATGGCCCTCTTCGGCTCCCGGGCCGGCAAGTACGACATGGGCGTGCCCAAGCACAAGCACCTGTTCCGCAAGCAGGTCGCGCGGATCGCCCCCGACCTGCGCACCGACGAGCTGCACGGCGCCGTCCGCTACTACGACTGCCAGGTCGACGACGCCCGCCTGGTCATGACGATCGCCCGCACCGCTGCCGAGCACGGCGCGCACGTCGCCACGCGCACCAAGGTCGTCGGCTTCCTCCGCGAGGGCGAGCGCGTGGTGGGCGTCAGCGCGGTCGACCTGGAGTCCGGCCGCGAGCTCGAGATCCGCGCCCGCGTGGTGGTCAACGCCGCGGGTGTGTGGACCGACGACATCCAGCAGATGGTCGGCGGCCGGGGGTCGCTGAACGTGCAGGCCTCCAAGGGCATCCACCTGGTGGTGCCGCGCGACCGGATCCGCTCGGAGTGCGGCTTCATCACCAAGACCGAGAAGTCGGTGCTCTTCGTGATCCCGTGGGGGCGGCACTGGATCATCGGGACGACCGACACCCCCTGGAACCTCGACAAGGCCCATCCCGCGGCCAGCAAGGCCGACATCGACTACCTGCTCCAGCAGGTCAACACGATGCTCCGCGAGCCGCTCGACCACGACGACGTCGAGGGTGTGTACGCCGGCCTGCGGCCGCTCGCCCGTGGCGAGTCGGAGCCCACCTCGCGGATCTCGCGCGAGCACACCGTGGTGGCGCCGGTCCGGGGGCTGGTGATGATCGCGGGTGGCAAGCTGACGACGTACCGCGTGATGGCGCGCGACGCCGTCGACGCCGCGGCCGCCTCGCTGACGTCGGCCGGCTCGGCGTTGCGGGCCTCGATCACCGACCGGATCCCGCTCGCGGGAGCGCCGGGTTTCGAGGCGCGGACCAACCAGCGCGTCCTGCTCGCCCGGCGGATCGACCTGCACATCTCGCGCATCGACCACCTGTTGGGCCGCTACGGCTCCCTCGTCGACGAGGTGCTCGCGCTGATCGGCCAGCGGCCGGAGCTCGGGCAGCCGCTCGAGGGCGCGGACGACTACCTCGCCGCAGAGGTCGTGTACGCCGTCACCCACGAGGGCGCGCGCCACCTCGACGACGTGCTCACCCGGCGTACCCGCATCTCGGTCGAGATGTTCGACCGCGGCGTCGCGTCGGCGGCACCGGCCGCCGCCCTGATGGCCGCCGAGCTCGGCTGGGACGAGGCCCGCACCGCCGACGAGGTCGACCACTACCTGCGCCGGGTCGAGGCCGAGCGGCAGAGTCAGCTCAAGCTGACCGACCAGGAGGCCGACGAGGCGCGGGTGAGTGCGCCCGAGCTGGCGGCGCCGGAGGTCTCGAGACGGCGCTAGCGCGACCTCCGCAGCCACCAGGATGCCCTTTACACCTCACATCACTGTGTCAAGCGCCTCATCTTCTCGGGACCCACGCCACGCGGGGCTACTCTCGGGTACATGACCGCGCAGACCCCGGCAGGCGGGCCTCTCCCCCCGATGACGGACGGACCGCACGACCCCGAGCACGACCCGCGGGCGTCCTACGCCCTCGAGCCTGAGTACGTCGCCGCACTGACGCGCCGCATCGTCGCGTCGAGCGGGCGCACCGCCGAGGTCTTCTCGCCGCTCAACGGGCAGCCGATCGCGCACGTGCCGCAGTCGACGCCCGCCGACGTGGCGGAGGCCTTCGCCCGGGCCCGCCGCGCCCAGGAGTCGTGGGCGCGCACCCCGCTGGCCGAGCGCGCGGCGATGCTGCTGCGCCTCCACGACCTGGTGCTGGACCGGCAGGAGGAGATCCTCGACCTGATCGTGTGGGAGTCGGGCAAGGCCCGCAAGCACGCCTTCGACGAGCCGGGGCACATCGCCCTGACCGCCCGCTACTACGGCCGCACGGCCGAGCAGCACCTCGGCACGCGACGGGTGCCCGGAATCGTGCCCGCCCTCACCCGGGTCGAGACCCACCACGTCCCCAAGGGTGTCGTCGGGATCATCTCGCCCTGGAACTACCCCTTCACGATGGCGTTGTGCGACGGCCTGCCGGCGCTGCTCGCGGGCAACGCCGTGGTAGCCAAGCCCGACGCGCAGACGATGCTGTCGGCGCTGTTCGGGGCCCAGCTGCTCGAGGAGGCCGGGCTTCCCGCCGACCTGTGGCAGGTCGTCGCGGGTCCCGGGCCGGAGCTCGGCCCGGCGCTGGTCGACGGCGCCGACTACGTCTGCTTCACCGGTTCCACGGCGACCGGACGCATCATCGCCCAGCAGTGCGCGGAGCGCCTCATCGGATGCTCCCTCGAGCTCGGCGGCAAGAACCCGATCCTGGTGCTGCGCGACGCCGACATCGAGAAGGCCGCCGAGGGCGCCGTACGCGGCAGCTTCTCCAACGCCGGCCAGCTGTGCGTCTCCATGGAGCGGATGTACGTCGCCGACCAGGTCTACGACCGGTTCGTCGACCGGTTCGTGGCGCGCACCGAGGCGATGTCGCTCGGCGCGTCCCTCGGCTGGGGCGTCGACATGGGCTCGCTGATCTCGCAGCAACAGCTCGACGCGGTCACCGCCCACGTCGACGACGCGGTCGCCAAGGGCGCCCGGGTGCGCACCGGGGGCCGGGCGCGCCCGGACCTGGGCCCGTACTTCTACGAGCCGACGATCCTCGAGGGCGTCACCCCCGAGATGACCTGCTTCGGCCACGAGACCTTCGGACCCGTGATCGCGCTCTACCGCTTCCACGAGGAGAGCGAAGCGGTCGCACGGGCCAACGACGGCGAGTACGGCCTCAACGCCGCGATCTACAGCCAGGACGGAAACCGGGCGCGGGCGCTGGCCAGGCGGATCAAGTGCGGCACGGTCAACATCAACGAGGCGTTCAGCGCCACCTTCGGCAGCATCGCCGCGCCGATGGGCGGCATGCGCCAGTCCGGCATGGGCCGGCGGCAGGGAGCCGAGGGTGTGCTGCGCTTCACCGAGACCCAGTCGGTCGGGACCCAGCGGCTGATCAGGATCGCCCCGATGCTCGGCATGTCCGGCGAGCTCTACGCCAAGGTGATGACGGCCAACCTGCGGCTGCTGAAGAAGCTCGGGCGGCCGTGACCTTCGACTACGACGTCCTGGTCATCGGGTCCGGCTTCGGCGGGTCGGTCACGGCGCTGCGACTGACCGAGAAGGGCTACCGCGTCGGCGTGCTCGAGGCGGGCGCCAGGTTCGAGGACGACGACTACGCCGACACGTCGTGGGACCTGAAACGCTGGCTGTTCGCCCCTGCGGTCGGGTGCTACGGCATCCAGCGCATCGACATGGTCAAGGACTGCATGATCCTGGCCGGCGCAGGCGTCGGCGGCGGCTCGCTCGTCTACGCCAACACGCTGTACGAGCCGCTCGAGCACTTCTACCGCGACCCGGCCTGGTCGCACATCGCCGACTGGAAGGCCGAGCTGGCGCCGTACTACGACCAGGCCAAGCGGATGCTCGGCGTCGTCGAGAACCCCTTCCACTCGCCCGCCGACGTGGTGATGGAGAAGGTGGCGACCGAGATGGGTGTCGGGCACACCTTCCGGCACACGCCGGTGGGCGTCTTCTTCGGCGGCCCGGGGGAGCAGCCGGGGGCCACTGTCAGCGACCCCTACTTCGGCGGCGCCGGCCCCGACCGAAGCCCGTGCCGCAACTGCGGCGAGTGCATGACCGGCTGCCGGCACAACGCCAAGAACACCCTGGTGAAGAACTACCTCTACCTCGCCGAGCAGCGGGGCGCGGAGGTGCACCCGCTGACCACGGTGACCCGGGTGCGGCCGCTGGACGGCGGCGGCTACCGCGTCGACACCCGGTGGACCAAGGCGAAAGCATCACGGCGGACGGCGACGAAGACGTTCACCGCCGAGCAGGTCGTCTTCGCGGCCGCGGCCCTCGGCACGCAGAAGCTGCTCCACCGGCTCAAGGTCGAGGGCGACCTGCCCCGGCTGTCCGACCGGCTCGGCTACCTCACCCGCACCAACTCCGAGTCGCTGATCGGTGCGATCGCACCGGACACGACCACCGACTACACGGCCGGGGTGGCCATCACGTCGTCGTTCCACCCCGACGAGCACACCCACATCGAGCCGGTGCGCTGCGGCAGGGGCTCCAACGCGATGGTGATGATGCAGACCGTGCTGACCGACGGCGACGGGCCCGGGCCGCGGTGGCGCGCCTGGCTGCGCGAGCTGTGGCGGCAGAAAGCGAAGGCGCTCGACCTCTACGACCTCCGGCACTGGTCGGAGCGGGCCGTCGTCGCCCTGGTGATGCAGTCGCTCGACAACTCCATCACGACCTTCGTGAAGAAGACGCCGCTGGGGTGGCGGATGTCGTCGCGCCAGGGCCACGGCGCGCCGAACCCGTCGTGGATCCCCGCCGGCAACGACGCCGTACGCCGGATGGCGCGGATCATGGGCGGCACGCCGGGCGGCAACATCGGCGAGCAGTTCAACCGGCCGCTCACCGCCCACTTCATCGGCGGCTGCACGATCGGCGACTCCGCCGAGACCGGCGTGGTCGACGCCTACCAGCGGGTCTTCGGCCACCCCGGCCTGCACGTCGCGGACGGCTCCGCCATCTCGGCCAACCTCGGGGTGAACCCCTCCCTCACGATCACCGCCCAGGCCGAGCGTGCGATGGCGTACTGGCCCAACAAGGGCGAGTCCGACCCGCGACCCGCGCTCGGGACGGCGTACCAGCCCATCGACCCGGTCGCGCCGATCTCCCCTGCGGTCCCCGACGCCGCTCCCGCCGCGCTGCGGCTGCCCATCGTCGGCGTCTCCTGACGCGGCCCTCCGTGGTTGAGGAGGTCGCGCAGCGACCGTCACGAGACCCCGCAATGTTTCTCACTACATCGGCGTAACCCGCCCCCACAGGGGTCGTTGAGCCGACAGACCACCGTCAGCTCCCTCGACGGTGGCCTGCCCGGGCACTGGTGGCTCGGGCCAGTCAGGGCTCGGCCACCCTCCCTCCCCGGCCGGGCCCTGATTTGGCGTCCGGCGCCCCTGCTGGGGGGCGCCGGACGCTGAGGGGGTCTCGACTGATCGCTCGCTCCGCTCGCTGCTCGACCACCGGTGGCCGAGCGGAGGCGAGACCACGTGACGCCATAGACTCGACCTGTGGCGGAACACGACCTGGTCCTGGTGGTCGACTTCGGTGCGCAGTACGCGCAGCTGATCGCGCGGCGGGTCCGCGAGGCCCGCGTCTACTCCGAGATCGTGCCGCACACGATGCCGGTCGCGGAGATGCTGGCGCGCGAGCCTAAGGCGATCATCCTCAGCGGCGGACCGTCGTCGGTCTACGAAGAAGGCGCACCGACGGTCGACCCCGACATCTTCGAGGCCAAGGTGCCGGTCTTCGGCATGTGCTACGGCTTCCAGCTGATGGCGCAGGCGCTCGGCGGCGCCGTCGCGCACACCGGGGCGCGGGAGTACGGGCGTACGTCGGTGCAGATCACCGCCCCGGGCGTGCTGCTCGGCGAGATCCCCGACAACCACACCGTCTGGATGTCGCACGGCGACTCGGTGAGCGCCGCCCCCGAGGGTTTCGACGTGCTCGCGGCCACCCTCGTCACGCCGGTCGCCGCGTTCGAGAACCTCGACCGGCGGCTCGCCGGCGTCCAGTGGCACCCCGAGGTGCTGCACACCGAGCACGGCCAGGTCGTCCTCGAGCACTTCCTGCACAAGATCGCGGGCTGCCGGCAGACCTGGACGATGGTCAACATCGTCGACGAGCAGATCGACCGGATCCGCGAGCAGATCGGTGAGCACGGCCACGCCATCTGCGGGCTGTCGGGCGGCGTCGACTCGGCCGTGGCGGCGGCCGTCGTGCAACGCGCCATCGGCGACCGGCTGACCTGCGTCTTCGTCGACCACGGGCTGCTGCGCAAGGGCGAGGCCGAGCAGGTGGAGCGCGACTTCGTCGCCGCGACCGGCGTCGACCTCCACGTCGTGGACGCACAGAAGCAGTTCCTCGACGCCCTGGCCGGGGTCGCCGATCCCGAGGAGAAGCGCAAGATCATCGGGCGGGAGTTCATCCGCACCTTCGAGGCCGCCGAGGCCGAGGTGCTCAAGAAGGCGATGAAGCGCGACCCCTCCGTCGCAGGCGCGAAGGTCGCCTTCCTCGTGCAGGGCACGCTCTATCCCGACGTGGTCGAGTCGGGCGGCGGCGCCGGCACCTCCAACATCAAGTCCCACCACAACGTCGGCGGCCTCCCCGACGACCTCGAGTTCGAGCTCGTCGAGCCGCTGCGCACCCTCTTCAAGGACGAGGTCCGCCTGGTCGGCGAGCAGCTCGGTCTTCCCGCGGAGATCGTCTGGCGGCAGCCGTTCCCCGGGCCCGGCCTCGGCATCCGCATCATCGGCGAGGTCACCGCCGAGCGCCTCGAGCTGCTCCGCGACGCCGACGCCATCGCGCGCGAGGAGCTCACCCGCGCCGGCCTCGACCGCGACATCTGGCAGATGCCGGTCGTGCTCCTCGCCGACGTCCGCTCCGTCGGCGTCCAGGGCGACGGCCGCACCTACGGCCATCCCGTCGTGATCCGCCCGGTCACCTCCGAGGACGCGATGACCGCCGACTGGGCGCGCCTGCCCTACGACGTCCTCGAGCGCATCTCCACCCGCATCACCAACGAGGTCCGCGACGTCAACCGGGTCACCCTCGACGTGACCTCGAAGCCGCCGGGCACCATCGAGTGGGAGTAGCGGCTCGTCCGCTCAGCGCAGGACGTGCGCGCCAGGGATCCGGAGCTTGTCCTTCGTCCAGGTTCCGGCGTCGGAGCGGAAGTGGCCGCTGATCGTCCGGACGACGATGCGCGTGGCCGTCTCCGGCAGGCACTTGGCGGGCACCGCCAAGCGGATGGCTTCCTGCCCACCGAGGGTCACGGACCTCAGCGGATCGCAGGCGGCCGACTTCTCCGCCACCGGATCGTCGAGATAGGCGTAGGCCAGCTTCGGCAGCTGCGCCGAGAACCCGATCGAGCCCCGCCAGGTCTCGTCGGAGCCGTTGGCCGGGAGCAGGTCGATGAAGACCATCTGGTCGAACGTCGCCCCTGGCAGCACGTCCTTGAGCGTCACCTTGAAAGTGGTGCTCTCGGCGGTGCTCGCCACCTTCACGGTGCGGAGGTCGATCGATGCGCGCTGCTTGCCGGTCAGGCCCTGGGTGCGCACGGTGCGGACGTCGTTCTTCGCGTCGTCGACGGCGATCACCGTGTCGGCGGGGGCCGCGGCGGCCGGCGTCGCGGCCCCGAGCGCGGCGACGAGCAGGATGGCGGGAGCGGGGGACCTCGGCACGGGCTCACCCTGACCCACTGCCCCAAGCGGGTCAACAGGTGGGAGGCTGGGGCCATGGCGAGCAAGGGCTTCGAGCCGGTCGACCCCGTGGGGATCGACGACCTGCTGAGCGACGACGAGAAGGCCGTGCGCGCGTCGGTGCGCAAGCTGTGCGACGAGATCGCGCCGGACGTGCCGCGGTGGTTCGAGGACGGGCGGCTCGACGACCCGCGCGGGCTGGCGAAGCGGTTCGGGGAGCTGGGCCTGCTCGGGATGCACCTGGAGGGTTACGGCTGCGCGGGGATGAGCTCGGTCGACTACGGGCTGGCCTGCACCGAGCTCGAGGCGCTGGACTCCGGCGTCCGCAGCATGGTGTCCGTGCAGGGATCGCTGGCGATGTACGCGATCTGGCGCTTCGGCAGCGAGGAGCAGAAGCAGGAGTGGCTGCCCCGGATGGCCACCGGCGACGCGATCGGCTGCTTCGGGCTGACCGAGCCCGACCACGGCTCCGACCCGGCCGGCATGACCACGCGAGCTCGCCGTGACGGTGACGACTGGGTGCTCGACGGTCGCAAGATGTGGATCACCAACGGGTCCGTCGCCGAGGTCGCCGTGGTCTGGGCACAGACCGATGACGGCATCCGGGGCTTCGTGGTCCCCACCGACACCGACGGCTTCAGCGCCCCCGAGATCCGGCACAAGATGTCGCTGCGTGCCTCGGTCACCAGCGAGCTGGTGCTCGACGGGGTGCGGCTGCCAGGCTCCGCCGTACTGCCCGACGTGACTGGTCTGCGCGGTCCGCTCTCGTGCCTCAACGAAGCCCGCTTCGGCATCGTCTGGGGCGCGATGGGCGCCGCGCGGTCGAGCTTCGAGACGGCGCTGCGGTACGCCGGGGAGCGCACCCAGTTCGGCAAGCCGATCGCGGCGTACCAGCTCACCCAGCAGAAGCTCGCCGACATGGCCGTCGAGCTGGCGAAGGGGCAGCTGCTCGCGCTGCACCTCGGCCGGCGCAAGGACGCCGGCACGCTGCGTCCCGAGCAGGTCAGCCTCGGCAAGCTCAACAACGTGCGCGAGGCGCTCGAGATCTGCCGGACCGCGCGGACCATCCTGGGCGCCAACGGGATCTCGCTGGAGTACCCCGTGCTCCGGCACGCCAACAACCTCGAGTCGGTGCTGACCTACGAGGGCACGGTCGAGATGCACACGCTGGTGCTCGGTCAGGCGCTCACGGGCGAGGCCGCGTTCCGCTAGGGCTCGCCCCCACCGCGGAGATACCTGACCACGAAAAGCACGGTTCGGCACCCTCGAAGCGTGCTTTTCGTGGTCAGGTATCGCGGCGACGCCCACTGCTCGACCACCCGGGCCGGTCTAGGGTGGCGGGCATGTCGCGCGCGGTGCATCACCTCGACGTGTGGGTGCAGGACGTGGCGGTGGCGCGCGGCGAGTGGGGGTGGCTCCTCGGCGAGCTCGGCTGGACCGTCGACTTCGAGGACCCGACCGGCATCGCGTGGCAGCACGACGACGGGACGTACCTCTTCCTCCAGGGCGTCCCCGAGGACACCGGCGAGCCGTACGACCGGATGCGACCCGGGGTCAACCACCTGGCGCTGACCATCGAGGACCGCGGCGCGCTCGATCGGCTGCGCGCGGAGTCCTCCGAGCACGGGTGGCACGAGATGTTCGCGGACCGCTACCCGCATGCCGGCGGCGACGACCACACGGCGCTCTACGTCGAGAACTCCGAGGGGTTCGAGATCGAGGTCGTGGTGGTCGAGCCTGGGGTGGGGCCCTAGTGGGGCTCGACGAGCTGGTCGCGCTCGCCGATGCGCGTCTGGCGGAGGCCGACGCCGCCCTGGCCCGCGAGTACCCCGGCGCGGGCAGTGCCTGGCAGCCGGTGCACACGGTGTACGTCCCGGCCGACCGCTTCGACGCCGGCACGCACCGCGCGTACGGCGATCACGCGCTCGACCTCCTCGACGAGCACGAGGACCTCCTCCGCGAGGTGACCGGCGCCGACGACGCCATGCTCACCCTGGTGCGCGACAAGCTCGCCCGCCAGCCGGTGGAGGACCTGCGCGTCGACTTCGAGGACGGGTACGGCGCCCGCGCCGACGACGAGGAGGACGCCGACGCCGAGGCGTGCGCGGCCGCGCTCACCACCGCCGGTATGCACCCCGACGCCCCGGGTCGGTGGGGGATCCGGTTCAAGAGCCTCGAGGCCCCCACCCGCCGGCGCGGGCTGCGCACCCTCGCACTGATGACCGAGCTGGCCCACCTCGACGTGGTGGTGCTGCCGAAGGTGACCTCGGTGGCCCAGGTCGAGACGCTCATCGACGTGCTCGACCACCTCGACCGACCGGGGCAGCGCTTCGAGATCCAGGTGGAGACACCGCAGACCATCCTCGGTCCGGACGGGACCGCCCTCGTCGCGCGGATGATCGGCGCCGCCCGCGGCCGCTGCGCGGGCCTGCACTACGGCACCTACGACTACTCCGCCTTCCTCGGCATCGCGGCAGGCGACCAGAGCCTCGAGCACCCCGCGGCCGACCACGCGAAGGCCGTCATGCAGGCCGCCGCCGCCGGCACGGGCGTCCAGCTCTCCGACGGGTCGACCAACCGCCTGCCCGTCGGCGACCGGCTCCGAGAGGGCTGGGAGCTGCACCACCGTCTCGTCACCCGAGCGCTGCACCGCGGCTTCTACCAGGGCTGGGACCTGCACCCGGCGCAGCTGCCGACGAGGTACGCCGCGACCTTCCGGTTCTTCCGCGCCGGCGCTCCCGAGGCCGTCGACCGGTTGGCGTCATGGGCTCGACAAGCTCGACCAGCGGAGGGTGACGGCGCCGTCGCCGACGAGCCGGCGACGGCACGCGCGCTCGCCGACTACCTGCTGCGCGGGCTCGACTGCGGCGCTCTCACCGAGGACGAGGTGGGTCTCGACCGCGCCGAGCTGGAGCGACTGGCGAAGCGCAACGCGGAAGGGAGTGCCTGATGGGCATCAGGTTGGGACCCAACCAGTACGGCAAGGCGGAGAACCGCGTCGTGCGCATCCGTCGCGACACCGGCACCCCCGGGCGCCACGAGATCCGCGACCTCAACGTCACCACCACCCTGCGCGGCGACTTCGAGGACGTCCACGTCACCGGCGACCAGGCGCACGGGCTGCCCACCGACACCCAGAAGAACACCGCCTTCGCCTACGCCAAGCTGCACGGCGTCTCGTCGCCGGAGGACTACGCGCTGGCCCTGGCGACACGGCTGCGCGACGCCTGCACCGCTGCCGTCGAGGCGTCCGTCCACGTGCAGGAGCTCGCCTGGGACCGGGTGCCGGTCGGCCCAGACGGTCACGACCACACGTTCGTCCGTCGGGGCACGGAGGTGCGCACGACCGAGGTGACCGTCGGCGCGACCACGACGGTGACGTCCGGGCTGACCGACCTGGTGCTGCTCAAGACGACGGGGTCGGAGTACGCCGGGTTCCAGCGCGACGAGTTCACCACGCTCGAGGACGCGCACGACCGGATCCTGGCCACCTCGCTGACGGCGACCTGGCGGCACCGGGATGCCGGCGAGCGGGACTGGGACGCGGCGTACGCCGCCGTCCGCGCCGTCCTTGTCGAGACCTTCGCGTCGACGCACAGCCTGGCCATGCAGCACTCGCTCTTCGAGATGGGCCGGGCCGCGCTGGAGGCTCACGACGACCTCGTCGAGGTGTCGCTGACGGCGCCCAACAAGCACCACTTCCTCGTGGACCTGTCGCCCTTCGGGCTCGACAACGAGGGCGAGGTCTACATCGCGGCCGACCGGCCCTACGGGCTGATCGAGGCGACCGTCGTGCGGGACGACGCGTGAGTCTCGAGTCGTTCAACGCCGCCAGCAGTGAGTCCGCGCGGGAGCTGCTGCTCGTCTGCCTGGACGTCCCGCGCTGGGCCGACGAGATCGCGGCGGGACGCCCCTACGCCGACCTCGGGGAGGTCGCGTCGGCGATGGGTACCGCCTCCTCGACCATCACCGACGACGAGCTCGAGCGCGCGCTGGCCCGGCACCCCCGCATCGGTGAGCGGGCGGACGCGCAGAAGCACGACGCCGAGCACTCCGCGCGCGAGCAGTCGGGCGTCGACGCCGCCGACGCAGCGCTGGCGGAGGACCTGCGCGCCGGCAACCTCGCCTACGAGGAGCGCTTCGGCCGCGTCTTCATCATCCGTGCGGCCGGGCGCGACGGGCCCGAGATCCTCCATGAGCTGCGCCGCCGCCTCGCCAACGACGACGCGACCGAACGGGCCGAGACCATCGAGCAGCTCACCCAGATCGCGCTGCTCCGCATCCGGGAGGTGCTGTCGTAGTGGCCAGCCTGTCCACGCACGTCCTCGACACCGCGGCCGGCCGTCCGGCCGTCGGCGTCCACATCACCCTCGAGTCCGACTCGGGCGCCGTGATCGGGGAGGGCGCGACCGACGCCGACGGCCGAGTCTCGTCCATCGGGCCTGAGCCGTTGCCGACCGGCGACTACCGGCTCCGCTTCGACACGGGCCGCTGGTACGAGTTCCAAGGCGTCGCCGCGTTCTATCCCGAGGTCGTCGTCACGTTCCGCATCCAGGCAGACGAGCACCACCACGTCCCGCTGCTGCTCAGCCCGTACGGCTACTCCACCTACCGTGGCAGCTGACCTGCTGCTGCGCGCCCGCCGCGCGATCGTCGACGGCGCCGAGCGATCGGTCGCGGTCGTGGTCCGCGACGGCGTCGTCGCCGAGGTCGCGGCGTACGACGCCGATGTGCCGGCCCGTGAGGTGGTCACGCTCGCCGACGACGAGGTGCTGCTGCCGGGCCTGGTGGACACGCACGTGCACGTCAACGAGCCGGGCCGCACCGAGTGGGAGGGGTTCGCGACGGCGACGGCGGCGGCGGCGGCCGGCGGCGTCACCACGATCATCGACATGCCCCTCAACAGCATCCCGCCGACCACGACGGTCGCCGGGCTCGACGCCAAGCGGGCGGCGGCCGAGGGTCGGGTGCTCGTCGACGTCGGCTTCTGGGGCGGTGCGGTGCCGGGCAACCTCGACGACCTCGGTCCGCTCCACGACGCCGGCGTGTTCGGCTTCAAGTGCTTCCTGCTCGACTCCGGGGTCGAGGAGTTCCCGCCGCTCGACATCGACGGTCTCGACCTGGTTCTGCACGAGCTGGCCCGGCACGACGCGCTGCTGCTGGTGCACGCCGAGGACGCCGCGGCGATCCATGCGGTCCAGCCGGGCCCGGCGTACGCCGACTTCCTGGCCTCCCGGCCGCGCCGGGCGGAGGAGGCCGCCATCGAGCGGGTCGTCGCCGCGGCCCGGCACACCGGCGGTCGGGCGCACGTCGTGCACCTGTCCGACGCCGACGCGATCCCGATGCTGCAGGCCGCCCGTGCCGACGGCGTCCGGATCAGCACGGAGACCTGCCCGCACTACCTCACCTTCGCGGCCGAGGAGATCGCCGACGGGGCGACCGACCACAAGTGCTGTCCCCCCATTCGCGAGCGGGACAACCGCGACCGCCTGTGGGCTGCCCTGGCTGACGGCGGCATCGACCTCGTCGTCACCGACCACTCGCCCTGCACTGCCGACCTCAAGTGCGGCGACACCGGCGACTTCGCCGAGGCCTGGGGCGGCATCGCGTCGCTGGAGCTCGGGCTGCCCGCCGTGTGGACGCAGGCACGCGAGCGCGGGCACTCGCTCGCGGACGTCGTGCACTGGATGGCCGAGGCGCCGGCCGACCTCGTCGGGCTGCACACCAAGGGCCGCATCGCGCCCGGCGCCGCGGCGGACCTCTGCGCCTTCACACCGGACGAGACCTGGGTCGTCGACCCCGCGCGCCTCCACCACCGCAACCCCGTGACGCCCTACTCCGGGCGTACGCTCACCGGCACGGTCCGGCGCACCTGGTTGCGCGGCCGTGTCGTCGACCCGGACGGCGACGGGGCGCCCCAGGGGCGGTTGCTGAGGAGAGGAGACGCGTGAGCTACTACGTGCCGACCGGCGGGCTGCCCGCCCAATCCGAGCTCACGACCGGCCGGTCGGGCCGGGCGCGGTTCACGACGGCGTACGCCGTCATCCCGCGCGGCACGCTCAGCGACATCACGGCCAGCCGGCTGCCGCACTGGGACGACACCCGCCTGTGGGTGCTGGCGAGGCCGCTGAGCGGCTTCGCCGAGACCTTCAGCCAGTACGTCGTCGAGGTGGCGCCGGGCGGCGGGTCGGACCTGCCGGAGGACGACGACGGCGCCGAGGCCGTGCTCTTCGTGGTCCAGGGGACCCCGGCGGTGACGATCGAGGGCTCCGGCACGCACCAGCTCTCGCCGGGCTCTTACGTCTACCTGCCGGCCGGCGTCTTCTGGGCGCTGCGCAACCGCGGCCACGAGGACGCGGTGTTCCACTGGATCCGCAAGAAGTACGCCGCCGTCGACGGCGTCGTCCCGCCCGCCCCGTTCGTCACCCACGAGCGCGACGTCCTGCCGCAGCCGATGCCCGACACCGATGGCGCCTGGGCCACGCAGCGCTTCGTCGACCCCAACGACGTACGCCACGACATGCAGGTCAACATCGTGAGCTTCGAGCCCGGCGGGGCGATCCCCTTCCCCGAGACGCACGTGATGGAGCACGGCCTCTACGTGCTGGAGGGCAAGGCGGTCTATCTCCTCAACACCGACTGGGTGGAGGTCGAGGCCGGCGACTTCATGTGGCTGCGCGCCTTCTGCCCGCAGGCCTGCTACGCCGGTGGTCCTGGCCGGTTCCGCTACCTGCTCTACAAGGACGTGAACCGCCATGCCGCCCTGGACCTGTGAGGGGGATCCCTGATGGCCCGACTGCTCTACACCGCGATCTGCTCGCTCGACGGCTACACCGCCGACGCCGACGGCGACTTCGACTGGAGCATGCCCGACGCGGAGGTCCACGAGGCGGTCAACGCCGTCTCCGAGCGGGTCGGCACCCAGCTGCTCGGCCGGCGGATGTACGACGTCCTCAAGGTGTGGGACGACCCGGCGATGCTGAACGACGACGAGCCGGCGATCAGGGAGTTCGCCGAGGTGTGGCGGGCCACCGAGAAGGTCGTCTGCTCGCGCACCCTGGACTCGGTCGACGCGCCCAACACCTCGGTGGTGAGGGAGCTCGACATCGCCGACGTGCGCCGACGGCTCGCTGGGTCTGACGAGGACCTCGGCATCGGTGGGCCCACCCTCGCGGCTCAGGTGATCGCCGCAGGACTGGTCGACGAGATCCACCTGTTCGTCAACCCGGTGATCGTCGGCGGGGGGCTGCGGGCGCTGCCCGACGGCGTACGGCTGGACCTCACGCTGGCGGGGGAGCGGCGCTTCCGCAACGGGGTCGTCCACCTGCACTATGTGCGTGGACCTGGATCTGCGGAGACGAGGTGACGCCGGAACTCATGAGCGAGGCCTCGATCACGGTCAACGGGGACCTGCGCCCGCTCGGCGGGACGCCGGTGCACACGACCGCGCTCGACTTCCTGCGCGGGCTCGGTCTCACCGGGGCCAAGGAGGGCTGCGCGGAGGGCGAGTGCGGCGCCTGCTCGGTGCTGGTCTCGCGTCCCGAGCCGTCCGGCGGGACGCGGTGGACCGCGCTCAACGCCTGTCTGCTGCCCGCTGCCGCCCTCGACGGCCAGGAGGTCGTGACCGCGGAAGGCCTGGGCGAGGGGTCCGCCCTGCACCCCGTGCAGCGCGAGCTCGCCGAGCGTGGCGGGTCGCAGTGCGGCTACTGCACGCCGGGGTTCGTCTGCTCGATGGCCGCGGAGTACTACCGACGCGACCGTGTCTCGACAAGCTCGACAAGCTCGACAAGCTCGACAAGCGAAGCGTGGCACCACGCCCTGAGCGGCAACCTCTGCCGCTGCACGGGATACCGGCCGATCGTCGACGCCGCGGAGGCGCTCGGGCCACCTGCCGGCGATGACCCGCTCGCGGCCCGGCGCGACCAGTCGGCACCGCCCTCGGTCGCGACGACGGTGGTCCACGATGACGGCGTCTTCGTCCGGCCGGTCGACCTCGCCGCGGCGCTCGCCGTGCTGGACGAGCACGAGGACGCCGTCGTGATGGCCGGGTCGACGGACCTCGGCGTCGAGGTCAACCTGCGGGGATCGCGGCCGGCGTACGTCGTCGCGATCGACCGGCTGCCCGAGCTGCGCGAGGTCTCGGCGAGCCGGGCCGGCGCTTGGATCGACGTCGGTGCGGCGCTGACGCTGAGCGAGGTCGAGGAGGCGCTGGCCGGGCGGGTCCCGCTGCTCGACGAGGTGTGGCCGCAGTTCGCGTCGCGGCTGATCCGCAACGGTGCGACCATCGGCGGCAACGTCGGCACCGCCTCGCCGATCGGTGACCTGGCGCCAGCCCTGCTGGCTCTCGACGCGCGGCTGCTGCTCGTGTCGAGCGGGGGTGAGCGCGAGGTGCCGTTGAGCGAGTACTTCACCGGCTATCGCCAGACCGTCCGCGCTCGCGATGAGCTGATCAG
The DNA here is from genome assembly GCF_039531755.1 of Nocardioides bigeumensis. Lineage (NCBI taxonomy): Bacteria > Bacillati > Actinomycetota > Actinomycetes > Propionibacteriales > Nocardioidaceae > Nocardioides > Nocardioides bigeumensis. The sequence continues at coordinate 56,530 of NZ_BAAAQQ010000003.1, read as the reverse complement.
GTCCGTGCGGCTTCCCGCGGAGCAGCCCGGCATCACGGCCTTCCACAAGATCGCCAAGCGACGCTTCGACGACATCTCCAGCGTCGCGGTCGCCTTGGCCATCGACGTGATCGAGGGAGTCGTCACCCGTGTCCGCATCGGCCTGGGCGGTGTGGCGGCGACGCCGATCCGGGCGCTGCGCACCGAGCTGACGCTGGCCGGTCAGCCCTGGACCGCCGAGTCGGTCGAGGCGGCCGCGCTGGTGCTGGCCGAGGAGGGCACGCCGATCGACGACATGCGCGCCTCGGCGGCGTACCGCTCCGCGATGCTCGGCAACAGCCTGCGGAAGCTGTGGGTCTCGACCGGGCTCGACCACCGGTGGTCGAGCAGCGAGCGGTCAGTCGAGACCACAGCCGAGACCGGCGATGTGGACGGCAGGGGGGCGCAGTGACCAGCCTCAGCCAGCGACCGGGCGGCGCTGTCGTCGGCACCGAGATGGAGCACGAGAGCGCGGCGCTGCACGTGACCGGTCGGGCCCTCTACACCGACGACCTCGTCGGCCGCACGACCCACGTCCTGCACGCCTTCCCGGTGCAGGCGCCGTACGCGCACGCGCGGGTCACGGCCGTCCGGGCGGACGCGGCGTACGACGTCCCCGGCGTGGTCCGCGTGCTGACCGCCGGCGACGTGCCCGGCCTCAACGACGCCGGCGTCAAGCACGACGAGCCGCTGTTCCCCGACGAGGTGATGTATCACGGCCACGCCGTCGTCTGGGTGCTCGGCGACACCCTCGAGGCGGCGCGTCGCGGCGCGAAGGCGATCGAGGTGGACTACGAGCCGCTGCCGGCGCTCGTGACGATCCGCGAGGCGATCGCCGCGGAGAGCTTCCAGGGCGGGTCGCCGACGGTCGAGCGCGGCGACGTCGAGTGGGCCTTCGAGAACGCCGCCCACGTCTTCTCCGGCGTGACCGAGATGGCCGGGCAGGAGCACTTCTACCTCGAGACCCACGCGTCGCTGGCGCTGGTCGACGAGGGTGGTCAGGTGTTCGTGCAGTGCAGCACGCAGCACCCCACCGAGACCCAGGAGATCGTGGCGCACGTCCTCGGGCGCCAGAGCCACGAGGTGACCGTGCAGTGCCTGCGGATGGGCGGCGGCTTCGGCGGCAAGGAGATGCAGCCGCACGGGTACGCCGCCATCGCGGCCCTCGGCGCGACCATCACCGGACGCCCGGTACGGCTGCGCCTGCCGCGCCAGCAGGACATCACCATGACCGGCAAGCGGCACGGCTTCCACGCTGAGTGGCGGGTGGGCTTCGACGAGGACGGCCGCTTGCTCGCTCTCGACGGCACGATCACGTCCGGTGGCGGCTGGAGCCTCGACCTGTCCGAGCCGGTGCTGGCGCGGGCGCTCTGCCACATCGACAACGCCTACTGGATCCCGCACGTGCGCGTGCACGGCCGGATCGCCAAGACCCACATCACCTCGCAGACCGCCTTCCGGGGCTTCGGTGGCCCGCAGGGGATGCTCGTGATCGAGGACGCGCTCGGCAGGTGCGCTCCGCTGCTGGGGCTCGACCCGGCCGAGCTGCGGCGCCGCAACTTCTACGTCGACGGCCAGGACACGCCGTACGGTCAGCCGGTCCGGCACCCCGAGCGGATGGTCGCCGCGTGGGAGCAGGTCCGTGCGACCGGTGACGTCGATGCCCGCCGGGCCGAGATCGACGCCTTCAACGCGCGCTCGGCGCACAGCAAGCGGGCGCTGGCGATGACGCCGGTGAAGTTCGGCATCTCCTTCAACTTCACCGCCTTCAACCAGGGCGGGGCGCTGGTGCACGTCTACAAGGACGGCTCGGTGCTGATCAACCACGGCGGCACCGAGATGGGCCAGGGCCTGCACACCAAGATGCTCCAGGTCGCGGCGACGGCGCTCGGCCTCCCACTGGCCCGGGTCCGCCTGGCGCCGACCCGCACCGACAAGGTGCCCAACACCTCGGCGACGGCGGCCAGTGCGGGCGCGGACCTCAACGGCGCCGCGGTCAAGGACGCCTGCGAGCAGATCCTGGCCCGGCTCGAGACGGTCCGCGCGGGTCGCGACATCGCCTGGGACGACCTGGTGCGCGAGGCCTACTACGCGCGCGTGCAGCTGTGGGCGGCCGGCTTCTACCGCACCGAAGGCCTGCACTGGGACGCCGCGGCGATGCGCGGGTCGCCGTTCAAGTACTTCGCGTACGGCGCCTGCGCTGCCGAGGTGGAGGTCGACGGCTTCACCGGGGCCTACCGCCTGCGCCGGGTCGACATCGTCCACGACGTCGGCGACTCGCTGTCGCCGCTGGTCGACCTCGGGCAGGTCGAGGGCGGTTTCGTGCAGGGGACCGGCTGGCTGACGCTCGAGGACCTGCGCTGGGACGCCTCCGACGGTCCGCACCGCGGCCGGCTGGCCACCCAGTCGGCCAGCACCTACAAGCTGCCGAGCCTGTCGGAGATGCCGGAGGACTTCCGCGTCGCCTTCCTCGACAAGGCGCACGAGGACGGCGCGGTCTACGGCTCCAAGGCCGTGGGTGAGCCGCCGCTGATGCTCGCCTTCGCGGTGCGTGAGGCGCTGCGCGAGGCCGCCGGCGCCTTCGGGCCGCCGGGCGTCAGCGTCGAGCTCGACTCGCCGGCCACACCGGAGGCGGTCTACTGGGCCATCGAGCGCGTCCGCCGCTCCGGTCACGAGGGGTCCTGATGCACTGGCTGGCGGCGTTGTCCCTGCTGCGTGCGGAGCGTCGGGCCGGCGTGCTGGTCACGGTCACCGACGTGCGCGGTCACGCCCCTCGCGACGCCGGCGCCAAGATGGTGGTCGCGGCGGACGCGACGTGGGGCAGCGTGGGCGGCGGCAACCTCGAGGAGACCGCGCTCGCCCGTGCGCGCGCCCTGATCGCGTCGCGCGCGGTCGCGCCCGTCACCTTCACGATGTCGTTGAGCGACAGGGCCCGCACCGAGCACGGGCAGCAGTGCTGCGGCGGCGAGGTCACGCTCGTGCTCGAGCCGCAGCCGGTCGTGCCGGCCATCGCGATCTTCGGGATGGGCCACGTGGGGCTCGAGCTGGCCCGCATCCTCAGCCGTCACGACGTCGAGCTGCACCTCGCCGACTCGCGCGCGGCGTACGTCGCCGACGACGCGCTCGCCGTGCTGCACGGCGGTCCCGCGACGATCCACGCCCACCACGCGCCGCTGCCCGAGGTCGTCCTCGGGCAGGTGCCGACCGGGTCGCACGTGCTCGTGCTGACCCACGACCACGCCGAGGACTTCGCCCTCTGCGACGCCGCGCTGCGCTGCGGCCACCTCGCGAGCGTCGGCCTGATCGGTTCCGCTGCCAAGTGGCGGCGCTTCGAGAAGGGCCTGCGCGTCGAGGGGCACCCCGAGACCGAGATCTCCCGGATCCGGTGCCCCATCGGGGCGGGTGCACCGACCGGGAAGGACCCCGCGAGCATCGCCCTGGCCGTCGCGGGCGAGGTGCTCCAGCTCGCCGCGGCCGACCGCGCGGCGCTGCGATGACGACCTTCCTGGTCCGGGCCAGGGTCCTCGACACGCCCGACGACCCGGGCGCCGGTGGAGGGCTGCGCAGCGACGACGACTGCGGGCTGCTCGTCGTCGACGGCGTGATCACCGCGAGGGCGGCGTACGCAGAGGTGCGGGCCGCCCATCCCGACGTGCACGCCGTCGACCTGCGCGAGGGGGTGCTGCTGCCCGGTCTCGTGGACACGCACGTGCACTACCCGCAGGTGCGGGCGATCGGCGCCCTCGGCATGCCGCTGCTGGAGTGGCTCGAGCGCTGCGCGCTCCCGGAGGAGTGCAGGCTGGCCGACACGGCGTACGCCACCGCCGTGGCAGAGGAGTTCGTCTTCGGGCTGGTGTCGGCGGGCACCACGACGGCGCTCGTCTTCGGCTCGCACTTCGCCTCGGCCGTCGACGCGCTCTTCACCGAGGCCGAGCGGGTCGGGTTGCGGGTCACCTGCGGGCTGGTCGTCAGCGATCGCGAGCTGCCCACGGACCTGCTGACCACCCCGGAGCGGGCGCTCGCCGAGTCGCTCGCGCTGGCTTCACGCTGGCACGGGCGAGGACGGCTGAGGTACGCCGTCACCCCGCGCTTCTCGCTCTCCGCGGGCGACGAGGTCCTGGCCGCGTGCGCGACGGCGCACCACGAGGTGACGGGGTCGTGGTTCACCTCCCACGTCAACGAGAACCCCGCCGAGGTGGCGTACGTCGCCGAGCTGTTCCCCGCCCGCGCCCACTACGTCGACACCTACGACGCTCATGGTCTGGTCGGACCTCGATCCGTGCTGGCGCACAACGTGCATCCGACCGACGACGAGCTGCGCGTCCTGGCCTCGCGCGGCGCTTCGATCGCCAACTGCCCGACCAGCAACGCCGCGCTGGGCAGCGGGCTCTTCTCCCAGCGCCGGCACGACGACTTCGGCGTGCGCGTCGCCCTGGGGTCGGACGTGGGAGCCGGCACCGGCTTCTCGCTCTTCAAGGAGGGGTTGCAGGCGTACTTCCACCAGCGGCTGCTCGGCCCCGACGGCGTCCCGCTCAGCCCCGCCGACCTGCTCCACCTCGCAACCCGGGCAGGAGCGCTCGCCCTGGGACTCGCCGACGAGGTCGGCGACCTGTCGGTCGGCAAGCAGTTCGACGCCGTCCTGGTCCGCCCGCACGCCGACGACCCCTTAGACGTCTGCCTGCGTCACGCCGCCTCGCCCGACGACGCACTGGCCAAGATCTTCGCGCTCGGTGGGGACTCCGACGTCGCTGGTGTCTGGGTCGGCGGTACGCGCGTGAAGGGGTGAGATGCCCCGGTCGACCGGGGCATCTTCCCGCGGCCGGCAGCGAGCTCAACCGCCCGCGGCCAGCACCTCTCGGTACGCCGGGAGGGTGAGGAAGTCGACGTACTCCTCGCCGAGCGCGCAGTCGACGAAGACCCGGCGGGCGGTCTCCCAGAGGGCGCGGTCGTCGTCGGCGACCTCGGCCACCAGCGCGGCGTACTCCTCCTCGATGAACCGCTCGACGAGCTCACGGTTGACGACCTCACCGGTGTCGAGGGTGGCGGCGTTGAAGACCCACTGCCAGACCTGGGAGCGGGAGATCTCGGCGGTCGCGGCGTCCTCCATGAGGTTGCGGATCGCGGCCGCGCCGTTGCCCGACAACCAGGCACGCACGTAGGCGATGCCGATGCTCACGTTGTCGCGCAGACCCTGCTCGGTGCGGGAGCCCGGGGTGTCCGACACCGCCAGGAGGTCGGCGGCGGTGACCGACACGTCGTCGCGCTGCCGGTCGGCCTGGTTGGTCGCGCCGGCCAGCTCCGCGTCGAAGACCTCCAGGCAGAGCGGGACCAGGTCGGGGTGGGCCACCCAGGAGCCGTCGAAGCCGGCCTGCACCTCGCGGGTCTTGTCCTCGCGCACCTTCGCGAACGCGCGCTCGTTGACCTCGGCGTCCCGACGCGAGGGGATGAACGCCGCCATCCCGCCGATCGCGAAGGCACCCCGGCGGTGACAGGTGGCGACCAGGAGGTCGCTGTAGGCCTTCATCATCGGCGCGGTCATGGTGACGGCGCTGCGGTCGGGGAGGGTGTACGCCGGTCCGGCGTCGCGGAAGTTCTTGATGATGCTGAAGAGGTAGTCCCACCGCCCGGCGTTGAGCCCGGCCATGTGGTCGCGCAGCGCGTGGAGGATCTCCTCCATCTCGAAGGCCGCGGTGATCGTCTCGATCAACACGGTCGCGCGGATGGTGCCGTGCGGGACCTCCAGGGCGGCCTGCGCGTGCGTGAACACGTCGTCCCACAGCTGGGCCTCGCGGTGCGACTCCAGCTTGGGCAGGTAGAAGTAGGGACCGCTGCCGCGGGCGAGCAGCTCGCGCGCGTTGTGGAAGAAGTAGAGCCCGAAGTCGACGAGGGCGCCGGCGACCGGCTGGTCGTCCACGAGGAGGTGCGCCTCGTCGAGGTGCCAGCCGCGCGGCCGGGGCACGATCACCGGCACTTGGTCGGGGTCGCGCAGGGCGTACTCCTTGCCCTCGGCGGAGGTGAAGGCGAGGGTGCGGCGGACAGCGTCGCGGAGGTTGACCTGACCGCCCACCACGTTGACCCAGTGCGGGGTGTTGGCGTCCTCGAGGTCGGCCAGCCAGACCTTCGCGCCCGAGTTGAGCGCGTTGATCGCCATCTTGCGCTCGGTCGGCCCGGTGATCTCCACGCGACGGTCGCGCAGGTCGGCCGGCACCGGCGCGACGCGCCAGTCGCCTTCACGGACGTGGGCGGTCTCAGGCAGGAAGTCCAGGCTCGCCCCGCGGGCCAGTGCGGCACGGCGCTCGGCGCGTGCGGCGAGCAGCTCGCCGCGCCGGGCACCGAACCTGCGGTGCAGGTCGGCGACGAAGTCCAGCGCCTCAGGAGTCAAGACCTCGTCGGCGCGGTCCACCTGGGGTCCGCGAAGGGTGATGCCGGGGCTGGTCATCGGGTCACGATATCGGCACACAACCGCCAACCTGGGCTGCTCTCGCGTGACACGATGTCGGCGTGCTGACGGTCCGGGGCGCGGTGCGAGGTACGGCGGCTCTCGTCGTGGCCTCGGCTGCCATCGCCGGGCTCGGCGCGTGCCGGCAGCCGTCCGACCGGACCGTGGTCGCCGTGCTCGGCCTGGGAGCCCAGTCCGGCTCGGCGGCCTTCGCCGAGCGGGTGGTCTCCCGCTGTCCCGACTGCGTCATCGCCGACGACTACGCCGGATCGACCGGGGCCGACGTGCGGGCCGCGGTCGCCGACGGTGCCGACGTGATCGTGGCCCGCGCGACCTCGGCGGTCGCCGGCGCCGAGGTCGTCGACGCTGCCGGCAGCATCCCCGTCGTGGCCGTCGACGTCCTGATCGACGATGCGGCCTGGTACGTCGGCTTCGACCGCACCTCCGCGGGCGTGGCGGTCGCCGACGCGATGTCGCGGCAGCTCGGAGACCGTGGCGGGGCGCTGCTGCTGGGCGGTTCCGCGGTCGATCGGGACACCGACGTGATCGAGAGCGGACTGCGCGACGGGCTGACCGGGCACGGGGTCGACGTGCTGGCCGAGCTCGACGCCACCACGGCCACGGCGGACGAGGCCCGCGACTGGGTCGCCGAGCAGCTCGAGGGGCCTGGCGGCAAGCAGGTGGCGGCCGTGGTGGCGGCCAGCGACGCGCAGGCGCTGGGCGTCCTGGAGGCGTTCGAGGCCGCCGGCCTGCCGCGCCCGTGGCCACTGGTGGCGGGGATCGGGGGCGACCTCGAGGCCGTACGCCGCGTGGTCGCCGGCGACCAGACCTTCACCGTGCACGTGCCGGTGACGCAGACCGCGCAACGGGCCGCCGACGTGGCGCTGTCGTTCGCATCTGCAGACCCGGGCGCGGACCTGACCGACAGCACGGAGCTGTCGGGCGTCCCGGCGTACGTCTTCGAGCCGGTCGTGGTGTCGGTGGGCTCGGTCACCGACACCGTCGTGCGCGACGGGACCTACACGACCGAGGAGATCTGCGCAGGCGACCTGGAGGAGGCCTGCGCAGATCTCGGGATCAGGTAGCCCGGATCGAGCACGTCGTCAGCGGGACTCGACGAGGGCGTCCTCGTCGCTTCGTGGCGGCTCCAGCGACGAGCGGTCGAGCGAGCTCGGCCACCAGATCTTGCCGCCGAGGTCGAGGTTGAGCGCGGTCACCAGCACAGAGCGGACCACCATCGTGTCGAGCATGACGCCGAGCGCCACCGCGACTCCGAGCTCGGCGAGGAAGACGACCGGGATCGTGCCGAGCACGAGGAAGGTCGCCGCCAGCACCAGGCCCGCCGAGGTGATCACGCCGCCCGTGGAGGTGAGGGCCACGATGGAGCCCTCCCTGGTCCCTCGGTGCAACGTCTCCTCGCGGACTCTCGTCATCAGGAAGATGTTGTAGTCGATGCCGAGGGCGACGAGGAACACGAAGGCGAACAACGGGAACGACGGGTCGGACCCGGCGAAGCCGAAGACGTACTCGAACAGCAGGGCCGAGATGCCCAGCGCCGCGCCGAACGACAGGATCACCGTCGCGATGAGCAGCAGCGGCGCGAGGACGGCCCGCAGCAGCATCATCAGGATCAGGAACACCGCCGCCAGGATCACCGGGATGATCACCTTGTTGTCGCGGGACGAGGCCACCTTGGTGTCGAGGTAGAACGCCGAGCCTCCGCCGACCAGGGCGTCGGCGCCGTCCACCGCGTGGACGGCGTCGCGGGCGCGCTCGACGGTGTCGAACGACGCCGGCGAGGAGATGTCGGTGTCGAGCACCGCCTGCATGAAGGCGACCCCGCCCTTGGAGATCGGCTCGGACGGGTCCTCCATGCCCTCGACGTCCATGAGCGCGTCGCGGACCTCGGCGGCCTGCGCCTCGTTGGCGACCACCTGGATGGTGTTGGACTGGTCGACCAGGTCGTGGTCGACGAGCACCTTCTGGCCGGTGATCGACTGGAACTCCTTGGTGTAGGAGTCCTCGGTCGAGAGCCCGGCCGTGTCGAGCCGGAACAGGCCGAGGCAGGCGATGAGCAGGACCACGGTGGTGCCGACCCAGACCTGGCGCGGCTTCGGCTTGATCCACGCCGCGACCTTGGCCCAGATGCCGGACTCGGTCGGCTCGGGCGAGCCGAAGGCCGGACGCTTGGGCCAGAAGATCCACCGGCCGACGATGACCAGCAGGGCGGGCAGCAGCGTCACCTGCACGCAGAAGGTCACGGCGATGCCGATCGCCGCCACCGGGCCCAGGCCGGCCGTCGAGTTCATCTCGGCGAGCACGAGGCAGAGCATGCCGACGACGACGGTCGCCGCACTCGCGAGGACGGCCGGTGCTGCGCGGTGGAGCGCGAAGGCCATCGCCTCGTGGCGGTCCTCGTGGCGACGCAGCTCCTCGCGATAGCGGGCGACCAGGAGCAGGGCGTAGTCGGTGCCGGCGCCGATGACGAGGATGGTGAGGATCGCATAGCTCTGCCCGTTGACCGTGAGGTCGGCGTACTTGGCCAGGAAGTAGACGACCGCCTGCGAGGTCGTGAGGGCCACGCCGGCACAGATGATGGGCAGGATCCACAGGACGGGGCTGCGGTAGGTGAAGAGCAGGATCAGGATGACCACGCCCAAGGTCGCGAACAGCAGCGTGCTGTCGATGCCGCCGAAGGCCTCGGCCGCGTCGGCGGCCTGGCCGCCGGCGCCGGTGACGTAGGTGTTGACCCCGTCGATGTCGACGATCTCCCTAATCTCGTCGGCCTTGTCGGGCAGGAGGTTCCACCCGTCGCTGCCGAGGTTGAAGGTGACCATCGTCTGCGCGACCACCCCGTCCTCGGAGGGGAAGGGGCCGAGCACGTCGCCCTCGACGCCGTCGAGCTTGGCGAGCTCGACCGCGTCCTCCTGGGCGGCGGCCAGGTCGTCCTGGGTCAGGCCGCTGTCACGCTCGTAGACGACGATCGTGGGGATGGCGTTGGGGTCCTGGAAGGGCTCGAGCTTCGCCAGCGCACGGGTGGACTCCGCGCTGGACGGCAGCCAGGAGGAGGCCTCGTTGTTCTGCACGTCGGCGAGCTTGGCCGCGAACGTCGAGGACACCCCGACGACGATCAGCCACGCGACGAGGACGATCCACTTGGTGATCCGACCGGTCAGCGAACCGGCAATCTGACGATGCATGACCGCACTCCATCACTCCGGGGACGCCTGGAGGCATCCGGTTGTGCCCTGAGAGACCCCTGAGAAAGCCAAGACTCATCGTGCCACGGGCCACCGACAGGGAGGCAAACGAGAAACGACGACACGAGAAAAGGCGCGACCGGAGTCCGGTCGCGCCCTTCCTTGGTGTGCCGCTGAGCGTGCGGCCCGCGTCAGCCCGCGTGGATCACTGGCGCTGCATGTCGCGCCCGGGCCCGCCGCTCAGCTTGTCCTTGCCCCTGCCGCCGGTGAGCTTGTCCGCGCCACCGCCGCCCTGGAGCTTGTCCTTGCCTCCGTCGCCCCGCAGCACGTCGTCGTCGCCCTGACCGCGGAGGGTGTCCTTGCCCTTGCCGCCGATGAGCAGGTCCTTGCCGTCGCCGCCGCAGACGAGGTCGTTGCCGTCCCAGGCCTTGACGGTGTCCTTGCCGCCGCCTCCGACGATGACGTCGTCGCCGGCGGTGCCGTAGAGCACGTCGGCGCGGTCGTGGCCGTACGCCGTGGCGTACGCACCGCTGCACCTCGGCGTCGGGTCACCCACGAAGCCCCAGAGGAGCCCGGTCTTCCCGGTGGCGAGGCCCGAGACCACGATCCGACCCGGTCGCTGGACGAGTGCCGCGGTCGGGCGGCTGTCGGGCTCGGGGTCGCTCCAGCCGCCGCCGACGCCGAAGGTCGGGTCGAGGTCGCCGTCGTCCTGGAGGCGGTAGAGGCTGGCCCGGCCCGCCGAGACGATGGGGACGATGATCTTGTCGTCGGCCTGGATCGCGAGCTTGCCGCTGACGCTGACCGCGTAGTTCTTCATGGTCGAGAACTTCGCGTCGTAGCCGCCGCCTTGGTGGAACCTGGTCACGATGAGCGGGGACCGCGTGTTGTTGTTGGAGGCGTTCTGCTCGACGGCGCCCGAGGACACCACGATGCCGCCGTCGTTCTGCACCCCGATCGAGACGGGCTCGATGGACGCGATGGTCCAGCCCAGCGGCGGCGTCGGTCGGTGGCTGGCCCGCCCGTTCACGCCGAAGTCGCCGTCGATCGCGCCGTTCGCGCTGAGCCGGAAGACGTCGATGCTCGTCGCCGACCGGCCGCCCGCGAGCACGGTGCCGTCCTCGAGAACGGCGAGGTTGTCGACCTGGCTGGTGCCGAGCGTCGTACCCCCGCCCGAGCCGAAGGTCGTGTCGACGACCCCGGTGGCCGTCAGCCGGTAGATCGACGCGCCGTTGGCGACGATCAGCCGGCCGTCGGGCTGGAGGGCGATGTCGAGGAAGCGTGAGGCGTTGAAGTCGACGCGGCCGGTCCCGCCCCAGGCGGGATCGAGCGCGCCGGAGGCACTGAACCGCCAGATCCGGCTGAACTCGCCGTTCTGCGAGTAGGCGCTGACGTAGGTGTAGCCGCGGGCAGAGTCGGCCGCGACCTCGGCGGCTCCCCACTCGGCGGCTCCACCGAACTGGACGAAGCCGGAGCCGGCGAAGGACAGGTCCGGCGCCCCGGTCGGCGTGAAGCGGCGTACGTCGAGCGCGTCGCTGTTGCCGGGTCGGATCGAGACCGTGACGAACCGGTCGTCGGTCAGGCCGTCGAGCCCGACGACGCGGAAGCCGAGCCCGAGCGGCGCACGTCCGGCGCCGACGAACGCGGGGTCGTAGTCGCCCGGAGCGGCTCCTGCGGGCGCTTGGGCGGCGGCGAGCAGGCCGCCGGCCAACGCGAGCGTGGCCACGGTCGCAAGCGACCTGATCGAGCGAGAAGGAGCTGGGAACCGAGATGTGGGCATGCGCTGTGTCTCCTCTGGATCGGCCACCCCCGAGGCGGCCCCCGTGTCTGCTGTGACGCTACCCACAGAGGATCGGTTCGGCGCACGACCCGCCGGGGTGTGCACCTCGGGGTGAATCGCCGAAATCGTTGCCGATATGTGACCTTGGGCAGTGCCATGGGAGACGTAGGTTGTCACGGTTGCCACCGGCAACCATCAGTCCCATAAGGAGTGCATGTGAACAACCTTTCTCGCCTGTCCGTGGCGCTCGGGTCCGGACTCGTCCTCTCACTGGGTGCGCTCGCACCGGTCGCCACCGCGACAGCAGCCCCCAGCCAAGCCCCTGCGGCCACCCACGCCCAGGACCTGATCCACAACCCCGGCAAGGACTTCATCGAGCGCGGCGTCACGCCGAGCGAGTGCGGTCCGACCCTGCTGGACGAGTACTTCGGCGCCCAGGTCGCGTCGATCTCGGACGAGGACTTCGCCTTCCTGCTGGAGCACATCGACACGATCTTCGACGTGCCGACCTACGAGCCGCTCTTCTTCGGGACCGCCGGTGACGGCGCTCACGACCTGACCCTGCACGCCCAGCAGCTCAGGCAGACCTTCCGCGACCTGAAGAAGTTCTGGGCGGGCTCTGCGCACGACGGTGTCCAGTTCGACGACATCCAGCTCATGGCGATGCACGGCGACGTCCTGCTCGACGCGGATCGGATCGCCAAGACGCTCACGCTCCTGGTGCAGGAAGGCTTCTACGACCTGACTCCGGAAGAGATCGCCACCGAGGCTGAGACCGTGGCGTCGTACATGCAGTCGGCCGGGGACTTCTACGACAACCCGCTCTGGACGCTGAACGCCTACGCGTTCTCCGCCGAGGGCGACCCCGACCCGCTGGTCCAGGGCCTGCCCGACAAGCTCGTGTTCGGCGACGGCATCCTGGACTTCCTCGACTGGGCCGGTCTCGGCGACGTCGGCACGCGGGCCGTGATGGGCCACGAGTTCGGCCACCACATCCAGTACGAGATCGGCACCTTCGACGACGAGCCCGCCGACCCTTCCGAGGCCACGCGTCGCACCGAGCTGATGGCCGACGCATACGCGTCGTACTTCATGGTGCACAAGAAGGGCGAGGCCATCAACAAGAAGCGGGCCGTCGACGCGGTGCTCACCTCCTACTCCGTGGGTGACTGCTCGTTCGACAGCTCCGGCCACCACGGCACGCCGCTCCAGCGCCAGCGTGCCGCCGAGTGGGGCGCCGACCTGGCCATGGCCGCGTCGCCGAAGAGCTACGTGCTCGACGCCACCGTGTTCGAGGAGATGTTCGACGCCGCTCTGCCGGGGATCATCTCCGGCTGACGCGTCAAGCTAGGTAGTCACCGACATCGGTCGCGGCCTGGGGTTCACAGCCCCAGGCTGCGGCCGATGATCTCTTTCTGGATCTCGGTGGTGCCGCCGTAGATCGTCTGGACGCGTGAGTTGAGATAGGCGCGCGCGATGGGGTACTCGCTCATGTAGCCGTAGCCACCGTGCATCTGCACGCCTTGGTCGACGACCTTCTTCTGGACCTCGGTGGTCCACCACTTCGCCATCGAGGCCGTCGCCGCGTCGAGCTCGCCGCGCACGTGCTTGGCGATGCAGTCGTCGACGAAGACCCGGGCGATGCGCGCCTCGGTCGCCATCTCGGCGATCACGAAGCGGTTGTGCTGGAACTTGCCGATCGGCCGGCCGAAGGCGGTGCGCTCCTTGGCGTACGACAGCGTCAGGTCGAGCACCCGCTCGCAGGCGGTCGCGGCGGAGACGGCCATCGACAGCCGCTCCTGGGACAGGTTGGTCATCAGCTGGAGGAAGCCGGAGCCCTCCTCGCCGAGGAGGTTCTCGCGCGGCACGCGCACGTCGTCGAAGAAGAGCTCGGCGGTGTCCTGGGCGTGCTGGCCGATCTTGTCGAGGTTGCGGCCGCGCTCGAAGCCCTCCATGCCCCGCTCGACGACGAGCAGCGAGATGCCCTGGTGGCCGGCGTCGGGATCGGTGCGGGCGACGACCAGCACGAGGTCGGCGAGGATGCCGTTGGAGATGAAGGTCTTCTGCCCGTTGAGGACGTAGTGGTCGCCGTCGAGGCGGGCGCTGGTCTGGATGCCTTGGAGGTCCGACCCTGCGCCCGGCTCGCTCATCGCGATCGCGGCGATGGTCTCGCCCGAGCAGAGCCCCGGGAACCACCGCTGCTTCTGCTCCTCGGTGGCTGACGCCGCGAGGTAGGGCGCGATCATGTCGTTGAAGAGCGTGTACGCCGCGCCGTACGTGCCGCGCTTGGTCATCTCCTCGCCCACCACGGCGTTGTAGCGGAAGTCGTCGGTCCCGCCGCCGCCGTACGCCTCGTCGAGCTGGAGGCCGAGCAGCCCCTGCGCGCCGGCCTTCGTCCAGGCCTCGCGGCTGACGATCCCGTCGGCCTCCCACTGCTCGTGGTGGGGCACGACCTCCTTGTCCAGGAAGGTGCCGACCGCCTCGCGGAACGCCTCGTGCTCGTCGTCGAAGAGCTCTCGCCTGCTCACGCAACCATCTCCTTCACCTGGGCGACCAGCGCGGCGGGGTCGTCGGCGACCGGGGCGACCTGGAGGTTGGTCACGCCGGACTCGCGGAAGGCCTCGATGCGCTCCTGGACGTACGACGCCGGGCCGACCAGGTTGCAGGCCTCGAGCCACTCCTGCGGCACCTTGGCGGCGGCGTCGCGCTTGTTGCCGCCGAGGTAGAGGTCCTGGATCTCCTTGGCCTCCTTCTCGTAGCCGTACTGGCAGAAGAGGTCGTTGTAGAAGTTCTTGCCGCGTGCGCCCATCCCGCCGACGTAGAGGGCGGCGTGCGGCCGCGCGAAGTCGAGCAGCGCCTTGGTCTCCGGGCCCTCGCCGATCGCGAGCATGCCGCCGGCGGAGATCTCCAGCGGGCTCAGGCCGTCAGGCCTCTTCGCCCTCTTGGCCCCGCCGCGGGCGAGCGCGTCGCCCCAGACGCTCGAGGCCTTCTCGGGCCAGTAGAAGATCGGCAGCCAGCCGTCGGCGTACTCGGCCGTGGCTTCGACGTTCTTCTGGCCGAGCGCGGCGATCCAGATCGGGATGCTCGGCCGCTCGGGCTTGCTGAGGAGCTTGAGCGGCTTGCCGAGGCCGGTGCCCTGCCCCGCGGGCAGAGGGAGGGTGAAGATGCCGTCATGCACGAGGGTCTCGCGGCGCAGCCCGCGGCGGACCAGGTCGACGATCTCGCGGGTGCGGCCCAGCGGCTTGTCGTAGGGGACCCCGTGGAAGCCCTCGATCACCTGCGGTCCCGATGCGCCCAGGCCCAGGACAGCCCGGCCGCCCGACACGTTGTCGAGGCCGGCCGCGGTCTGCAGGATCGCGCTCGGCGTGCGCGAGTAGATGTTGAGGATGCCGGAGCCGATCAGCACCCGCTCGGTCTTGGCGGCCAGGTAGCCCATCAGCGTGGGGGAGTCGAAGCCGTACACCTCGGCGACCCAGACCATGTCGAGGCCGGCGGCTTCGAGCGCGGAGACCTGGTCCGCCGCCTCGCGGGGGTTGCCGGAGTACATCAGCGGCATCGAGAGCTGCATGCGTCTCACTGTGACAGCGCTGCTGTCACGATCGCAAGGAGGCGAGCACGGTCGCGCGACGCGACGCCATGACGGCATGCGGTTCGAGCCATAGAAGGCTCCATCCGTCCGACGTCCCGGGCGGCGGCTCAGTCGTGCTCGCCGTTCCACGAACGCCACAGCGCGGCGTAGGCACCAAGGTCTCGGTTTCGCTCGACCACCGGTCGTGGATGGGTGTGGTCTCGACTTCGCTCGACCGCCGGTCGGTGGTCGAGCAGCGAGCTTGCGAGCGGATAGTCGAGACCACGGCTCCAACGTCTCGACTTCGCTCGACCACCGGTCGGTGGTCGTGCAGCGAGCTTGCGAGCGGATAGTCGAGACCACGGCTCCAAGGTCGACTGCGCTCGACCACAGCTACAAGGTCTCGACTTTGCTCGACCGCCGGTCGGTGGTCGAGCAGCGAGCTTGCGAGCGGATAGTCGAGACCACCACTACAAGGTCGAGTCCGGATGCCCTCGCTTGATCCACCCGGTCCTGCCTCGGGCGAGCAGCGGGAGGTCGTCCCAGCGCCCCTCGATCAGCGCCTCTCGCTTCGCCCGCGACCAGTTCTGGACTCGCTTCTCGAAGGCGAATGCCTCGTCGACACGCTCGAACTGGCAGGACCAGACCAGCTCGACCGGCCGACGCCTTCGCGTATAGGCCGCACCCTCTCCCACCTGGTGTTGATAGAGCCTCGCTTCGATGTTGGTCGTGCTGCCGACGTAGTAGGAGTCGTCGGAGCACCGCAAGATGTAGACCCAGGCCACGCAGCGAGGGTTCCGTGTCATTGACTCGCCGGCAACTGGTCGGCGTCAGGCCTGTGGATGACCGCCCGCGCTGTGGTCTCGACTTCGCTCGACCACCGGTCGTGGGTGTGGTCTCGACTTCGCTCGACCGCCGGTCGGTGGTCGAGCAGCGAGCTTGCGAGCGGATAGTCGAGACCACGGCAACAAGTCTCGACTTCGCTCGACCACGGCTCCAGGGTCTCGACTGCGCTCGACCACCGGTCGGTGGTCGAGCAGCGAGCTTGCGAGCGGATAGTCGAGACCACCGCAACAAGTCTCGACTTCGCTCGACCACCGATCGTGGGTGTGGTCTCGACTTCGCTCGACCGCCGGTCGGTGGTCGAGCAGCGAGCTTGCGAGCGGATAGTCGAGACCACCGCAACAAGTCTCGACTTCGCTCGACCACGGCTCCAAGGTCTCGACTGCGCTCGACCACCGGTCGGTGGTCGAGCAGCGAGCTTGCGAGCGGATAGTCGAGACCACCGCAACAAGGTCTCGACTCCGTTCGAGCACCGGTCGTGGATGGGTGTGGTCTCGACTGCGCTCGAGCACCGGTCGGTGGTCGAGCAGCGAGCTTGCGAGCGGATAGTCGAGACCACCGCTCCAAGGTCTCGGCTCCGTTCGAGCACCGGTCGTGGATGGGTGTGGTCTCGACTGCGCTCGACCACCGGTCGGTGGTCGAGCAGCGAGCTTGCGAGCGGATAGTCGAGACCACCCCAACAAGTCTCGACTTTGCTCGACCACCGGTGGTGTGAGTGGACTCGACCTTGCTCGACCAGCGGCTCCTTTATCGTGTCGGCGTGATGATCAGACCTGTCGAGCTGAGTGCGATCAAGGCGGGGACGATCGACCTGGCGTTCCGGCGGTGGGACCGGCCACGGGTGGTCGTCGGGACGCAGATGCGGACCATGGTGGGGCTGATCGAGGTGACGTCGGTCGAGCAGGTCGACGTCGCGGACCTGACCGAGCATGATGCGCTCCGGGCTGGCTACCTCACCCTCGCCTCGCTCCTGTCTGCGCTCGAGCAGAAGGCCGACAAGCCGGCGTACCGGGTCGGGCTGAGGTACGCCGGCGAGGACCCGCGCGTCGCGCTGCGCTCGGTCGTGCCCGACCGCGACGAGCTCGCGACGATCCAGGCGCGGCTCGACCGTCTGGACAGAGCCGCCAAGTCAGGGCCGTGGACCCGCGCCACCCTCGACCTGGTCGACCGGCACCCCGAGGTCCGGGCACCCGACCTGGCCAAGAAGGTCGGCCGGGAGACCGCGGAGTTCAAGACCGACGTGCGCAAGCTCAAGGAGCTCGGGCTGACCGAGTCGCTCGCGATCGGCTACCGGCTCTCGCCGCGCGGAGAGGCCGTCGTCGACGCAGGCCTCCGCCGTCCCCGCAAGCGGCCACCTCGGGAGGCAGGGACGCCGATCCCGCACGTCGGTGCACCCGCGACCCGGGCGTTGCGCGCCGCAGGGCTCACCACTCTCGAGAAGCTCGAGCAGGTGACCGAGGCCGAGGTCTCGGCCCTGCACGGTGTCGGCCCCTTCGCGATCGCCCGGCTCCGCGAGGCACTCGCCGAGAGGGGTTCGTCGTTCACGCCCGACTGAGCAGGCGCCTTCTCATGGCTGCGGGAGCGACAGCCGCTGTCTCGGGCTGCTCGGACCTCGGACGGAGACCTCCGAGCCGGCCGGGGGCAGTCACTCCGAGGCCGACCGGCAACGTCGAACGGGTGAACCTCGACGCTCTCGACGTCACCGGACAGGCCAGCGAGCCTGCCACCAGGGCAGAGCTGGCCGACATCGCGGAGTCGCTCGGGCCGATGCCCGCGGGGTACGCCGCGATCGTCACCCGCTTCGGCTTCTGCGCCATCGGTGACTACGTGCGCGTCTACCCGCCCTCGGCGCTGGAGGCGCTCACGAGGGAGTGGCGGCAACGGGTCACGGACTACTGGTTCTGGGACCTCACGGACGTCGGGCTGACGAAGGAGGAGGTGCAGGCGGGGTTCTCGCCCGCCGACACCTTCGACGGCGACGAGGTCGTGGTCGTGCCGGGTCGCGCGGACCTGCTCCTCCTGCCGCGCGCCTCGGACGTGGGCGTCCGGTTGGACCCCGATCTGCGCATGGCGGTCGCGCAGGTGCTGGAGCGGTCCGGCTACCCGCCTGCGACGAGCGTGGAGACCTTCTCGACCGAGGAGCTGCCCGGCAGCGGGGAGTCTTAGCATGGGTGGATGGACGTCCCGCTCACCCCGCCGATCCTCGAGCGGATCAGGGCGGCCGTCATCGGGGACGACCAGGTCATGCCGGGGCCGTACGGCCCACGCCGGGTGACGTACGCCGACTACACCGCGTCGGGTCGCAGCCTCGACTTCATCGAGGACTTCATCCGCCACGAGGTGCTGCCGCGCTACGCCAACACCCACACCGAGGCGAGCGGCACCGGACTGCAGACCACCCGGCTGCGCGAGGACGCGCGCCGGATCATCCGTGCCCACGTGGACGCCACCGACGACTGCGCGGTCATCTTCACGGGCGCGGGCAGCACGGCGGCGATCGACAAGCTCATCGGCGTCCTCGGGCTGCGGATCCCGGCCGGGCTCGACGACCGCTACCACCTGACCGACCAGATCCCCGCCGACGAACGGCCGGTCGTCTTCATCGGTCCCTTCGAGCACCACAGCAACGAGCTGCCCTGGCGCGAGTCGATCGCCGACGTGGTGACGATCCGCGAGGACGCGGACGGCCACATCGACCAGGCCCAGCTGGAGGCCGAGCTCGAGCGGTACGCCGACCGGCCGCTCAAGATCGGCTCGTTCTCGGCCGCCAGCAACGTCACCGGGATCGTCTCCGACACGTGGGGCATCGCCTCGCTCCTGCACCGGCACGGAGCCCTGTCCTTCTGGGACTTCGCCGCGTGCGCGCCGTACGTCGACATGCACATGGACCCTCCGCCGGGCCGTGACCCGTCGGCGCACAAGGACGCGATCTTCCTGTCGCCGCACAAGTTCATCGGTGGGCCTGGCACGCCGGGGGTCCTGGTGGTGCGCAAGGCACTGCTCACCAACCGGGTTCCGGACGTGCCCGGCGGCGGCACGGTCAGCTACGTCAACCCCGAGGAGCACCGCTACGTCGACGATCCCGAGGCGCGGGAGGAGGGCGGCACGCCCGCGATCGTCGAGGCGATCCGGGCCGGCCTGGTCTTCCAGCTCAAGGGGGCCGTCGGCACCGAGACGATCGAGGCGCACGAGAGCGACCTGCTGCGGCGGGCGGTCGAGGCCTGGAAGCGCGAGCCGGCCATCGAGATCCTCGGCAACCTCGACGCCCGGCGGCTCTCGATCGTGTCGTTCGTGATCCGCGCGCCCAGCGGTGACTACCTCCACCACAACTACGTCGTCGCCCTGCTCAACGACCTCTTCGGCATCCAGACCAGGGGCGGCTGCTCGTGCGCCGGCCCCTACGGGCACCGGCTGCTCGGCATCGACCTCGATCGGAGCCACGAGTTCGAGCGCCAGATCGCCACCGGATGCGAGGGCATCAAGCCGGGCTGGGTGCGGGTCAACTTCAACTACTTCGTCGACGACGAAGTCTTCGACTACATCGTCGAGGCAGTCCGGATGGTCGCCTCCGACGGCTGGCGGCTGCTCGGCGACTACCGCTTCGACCCCGACACCGGCCTGTGGCGGCACCGCGCCGGTCCGGTCGAGCCGCCCATGCGGCTGCGCGATGTGTCGTACGCCGCCGACGGCACCATGACCTACGAACGCCACGACACCACCGCCCCGGTCAGCGTGCTGGCCGACTACATGGCCGAGGCGCGGCGGATCATGTCCGAGGCCACGCCGTGCGCGTCGGCCGAGCCGGCCCACCTGACCGCCGACTTCGACGCGCTGCGGTGGTTCGAGCTGCCTGCGGAGTCGCTCGATCCTCAGCCCAGGGGTACGACCCGCGACAGCTCGAGCGTGGTGGGCGCGTCCGCGACTCCGTCGACGTCGTCGACGGACAGGTCGTAGGTCAGGTCGATCCTGAGACGACGCTCGGCGTCGAGCGCGCTGTCGAAGACGACGAAGTCGCTGACGTCGCCCTCCTCGTGCTCAGGCGCGCCGAGCTCGGGCATCGACCCGAGCGGCTTCTCGCCGTCGAGCGTGAGCGCTGCGGTCGTGCGCACCACGTCGTAGTCCGCCTCACCGCGGCCGTCGGAGTAGGTCACATCATCGAGACGGAGCTCGTAGCCGACGACGACGAAGGTACGGCCGTCCTCGACCCAGCCGCGGGCCGGCAGGTAGGGCACCGCCTGCCCCGGGCCTACTTCGCAGCGCAGGCGGAACGAGAAGCCGACCGGGTCGTCGCCGGCAACGCCACCGCACATCTGGTCGAGCACACCCGTCGTCTCGTCGTAGAGCGGCGCGGCCACGCCGGCGTCGCGCTCGCCGTCCGCCGCCACGGTCTGGGTCTGCCCGTCATAGGCGACCTCGACGGTGATCTCCGAGGGCTCGGGCACGGTGTCGACCGGGACGTAGAAGACGCCCACGGGGTTGTCGGCGACGGCCTGGTCGCTCACGACCTCGTAGGGCGACCCGAGAGCGTGGCGCTCGCCGTCGACGACCAGGGTGACCTCGCTGGGCTTGGGCGGGGTGCTCATCAGGGCAGCTCTGTCGTCGAGCGCGAAGGGGTCGTGCGACCAGGCGACCGGCACGAAGGAGCCACCGCCGGGCGCTTCGTGCGTCTCGTCGTCGGCCGCCAGGTCGCCGTCGATCGCCCCCTCGATCGGCGCGCCGATCGTGAGGTCGAGGCGCCCCGCGGGCACGAGCACGAACACCTCCTCGCCGGTCACCTCGCTCGACAGGCGGCCCGGCACGGGCTCGGCGGCGGCGCTTCCGGCGCCGGAGTCGTCGGAGCAGCCGGCGAGCGCGCCGACGGCGAGGAGTGCGGCAGCCAAGGTCGGCCCGACCATCGGGCGCGTCGTCGGGCGCGTCGTCGGGCGGGTCATGCGGTGGGGCTCTCCATGCCGCCGTACACCTCTCGCTTGAGCATCCGCACCTCGGCGAACTGCTCGGTCACCAGCAGCGTGGCGGCGTCGGAGACAGCCTTGCAGAACGACTCCTCGCTCATCGTCCGCGGGGCGTCCTGGGCGATCTGCACGCCCCACTGCTCCATGCCGACCACGCTGATCCGCACCCGGCCGTCGGCGGCCTCTCCGGTCGCGACCAGGCGCGAACGGCGCTCGACGTACTCCTCGTCCTGACGCCCCAGGGGACTGGGCTCACGGGTGACGAGCTCACCGAAGTCCTCGCTGCGGACCTTGTAGTACTCCTTCATCCGCGCGGCGAAGAGCAGCCGGCCCAGGCGGGAGAGCTGGCGCTCGAGATCGGTCGCGCTGGCCTGCTCGTAGTAGTCCGGCATCATCCGCACCTGGACGTGCACGCGGTCGGTGATGCTCGCGGAGACCGCGCCGTCGGGGGTGGTGGCCGACGCGTAGAGACGGTCGATCGAGGTCTGCGACCGAGGGGGAGGGAGCATCAGTCGGCGTCCGGGTAGCCGGGGTCGGGCGTCGGGTCGTCGGCGATGCTCGGGCGGGGCGCGACGATGTCCTCGACGTGGGCATTGACGGTGCCGAGCGCGTTGGTCATCGCGTCGACCACCTTCTGCTCCTGCTTCTCGATCTCCTCCTTGAGCTTGTCGATGCCGTCCTCGGTCGCGTTCACCACGGCCTCGGCGCTCTCACCGGAGAAGCGCGGCTCGGGAGGGTCGTCGATCTGTCCGGCGTACGTGCTCGCCACGCCGATGCCGGAGCCCACCGCCGCCAGCGCGAGGGCGCCCGAGGTCCCCGCGGTGAGCGGCAGGGCGGCGATCGCGACGACGGCGCCCGCGACGGAGAAGGCCATGGACCACTCGTTCTTGCCGCAGTCGTGCATGTGGTCGAGCGCCTTGATGCAGTCCTCCGCGATCTTGTCGATGTTCTCGCGGACCCGCTTCCACAGCTCCTGCTCGGCCTCGAGGGCGTTCATGAGGATCGAGGCGATGACGAACTGGTTGCTCGTGCGCTGAGGGAACGGCGTGACGAAGTTCTCCCGGAAGCGGGTGACCGCGACGCCGTCCCACTCGTCGAGGTAGCCGGCCGCGTCGGTCATCGCGGTGAGCTCGGTGTTGGCTGGGTAGAACTCGCCCTTGATCGGGTCGTCGTTGCCCGTCGACGCGCACAGTGCCGACATCGTCGTCTTCAGGTCGGCGATCGGGCCGTCGAAGTCGGCCGGGTCGGGGAGGCTGTAGAAGTCGCCGAACATCGTGTAGACCTTCGCGAACTTCGACTCCGCCTCGTCGATCCACAGCTGCAGGATCTCGTCGTCGACGCCCATGCTGCCGATGTAGCGGTTGTCGTCGGTCTTGTAGGCGCCGCGCTCCATCATGTAGTCCTCGACCGCCTTGTCCCAGATGTCCGAGACGTGGCCCGAGAGCTCCTCGTAGCTCATCGAGTGACCTCCGACAGCTCGCTCTTGCGGGCCTCGAACTCCGCGCGAGCCTCAGCGTCGGTGTGCGCGTAGTTGTTCGCCGCGATCACCAGGGCGCTGCCGGTGTCGATCAGGTTGCGCTGGGTCGTCGTGAGGATCTCGTCGAGCTTGTCAGCGAGGTCGCGCCACACGAAGTACGCGCCGAACGCGCCATCGCCGGCGCCCAGCCCCCCGCCGCGGTAGAAGGCTCCGGAGCAATAGGGATTGCTCGTCTGCTGGGCCTTGTTGAACTCCCCGGCCACCTGCGGCAGCAGGTGCTTGCCCGCGTGCCACAGCTCGGAGAGATCGACGCCCAGTTCACGACCCGAGGACATGTCGGATCCTTTCGACAGAAGACTTCGTGAGGGACAGCGCTCCTATGCCCGCTGTCGCCGATCACGAAACCCTCGGCACCGCAAGGGATCTGGTTCGATCTGTGGCGATCCGTGGAGGGATCACTCCTGGGGGAGCAGCACCCACGCCACGACGTACGCCACGACCAGGCTCCCGAGGCCGAGGCAGGCACCGACCACGGTGAGCACCCGCACCAGGGTGACGTCGACTGCGAAGTAGTCGGCGACACCGGCGCAGACGCCGCCGAGCATGCGGTGGTCACGGCGGCGGACCAGCCGCCTGGGGGCGGTGGAGGAATAGTCGGGCTGGCTCATCGCTGGTCGTCCTCGGTCTCGATCTGCTCGGTCGTCTCGGTGGGTGCGCTCCCGGTCTGGGGACCGGTCTGGGTGTCGGTCCGGGTGTCGGTCTGCGGCTCGTGCTGGGGGTCGTGCTGGGGGTCGTGCTGGGCGAGCTTCTCGTCCAGGTCGCTGGTGTAGTCCGGTGCCTCACTGGCGGTCGTCTCAGCGAACCCCCCGCCCGACGCGCCGGCGTACGACGTTGTGGGCTGCTTCGAGCGCCGCCAGCGCTGACCGCTGGCCACCACCGACGCGATCAGTCCGGCGGCGCCGGCGAACACCCAGGGGAGCGGCAGAAGCCAACGCACGTCGTCGTCGGGGACGACGTCGAGCTGGACGGCCGCCCAGACCGCGGCGAGACCCAGGAAGGCCAGGCCCATCACCAGGTGACCCACGTTGACCGTGTGCCAGCCACCGGTGCGCTGGTCGCCCGACTGGTGGGAGTAGGTGCTCATCGGCTGGCCTCCTGCTGGGTCTGGATGACGATCTCGCCGACACTCAGGTCGACGTCGAGGGTGAACGTGGCCAGCTCGTCGGGTTCGTCGTGGAACTTGGTCAGCCGAGGTCCGATGCCATCGGCGTGCTGCCCGAAGAGGGACACGTCGCCGAGCCCGTCGACGTAGGCGTCCACGTCCACGTCGACGCGGTCCGGGATGATCACCTCGATGCGACCGAGGTCGCCATGGAGCTGGAAGTCACGCCCCTCGAGCTCCTCGGGGTCGCTGACGGCGCTCAGGTCGAAGATGATCTCCCCGGCGTCGAAGTCGTAGGTCGCGGGTGCCTCCGACACAGTGGCCGGGGCGATGGTGGTGACCTCGCCTTCGTAGCGGTCGGCCACTGCACTGCCCGCGGTAGCGGCGGCGGCGATCAGGCCGACGAAGATGAGGCCGCCGGCACGGCCGAAGAAGGCGCCGATCAGCAGCATCGCGCCGATGACCGTCAGGACGAGGGCGGGGTACGCCGACGCCGGCACGGACGAACCGCTCACGTCGACGATCCCGAGGATGCCGACGCCCAGTGCGGCCAGCGCCATGGTGAACCAGAAGAGGATCGGGCCGCGCTTGCGCGGGTTGCCCGGCCGTCCCGGCACAGTGGGCTGCCAGGCGCCTCCCGGCGGCTGGTCCTGGTGCTGGTACCGGTACTGCGTCTGCGGCTCCGGGTGGGAAGGCTGCTCGTAGCCCGGCGGCAGCACCGGGTAGTGCGCCGTGGAGTAGACGTCCGCCGGAGCCCCGGAGGTGGGGGCGGCGGAGGGCGGGGCGGTGGGCGGGGCGGTGGCGGCGGTCGCTCCGGCGTCGCCGGTCGGCGGCACCATCGCGCCGTACGGCGTGGCTTGTTGCGGGACCTGCGGCGGGGCGGCGGGCGGGACGCCTTGGTTCTTCCGGTCCCGGCTGAGCAGGACGACCGCGATCACCAAGCCGATGACCGTGAGGGGCCACGGGAAGCCGAAGCCGCCCCACGAGTCGCCGACCAGCAGCACGGTGCCGAAGACCAGCACCGCCATCAGGGCGAACATCAGGTTGCGGTTGTCGAGGTTGATGATCGCCTGGTCACCGTCGTCCTCGGGCAGCAGCAGCCACAGCGCGCCGTAGAGCATCAGACCGGTGCCGCCGAAGAAGGTGAGCACCACGAAGAGCACCCGGACGATGGCCGGGTCGATGTCGAGGTGCCGGGCGACGCCGCCCGCGACGCCGGCGACGTACTTGTTCGGCCCGGTGGTGCGGCGGAGCCGGTCGAGGTTGCGGACGTCGTCGCGGGTCACGCGCGGACCTCCATGGGGCTGCCCGTGGGGTGGCCCGTACGCGGGGCCGTACGCCGGCCCGTACGCGGGGCCGTACGCCGGGCCATACGCCGGGTCAGGCTGGCCGGTGGGGCCGGGCTGCCCGGGCGGCGGCGAAGGTGCTTCGGGCGGTGTGGTGGTCATGGCACCAGCGTGCGGCCTGGGGACCGGCAGCGGTATCGGGGACGACCCTGAACACCGCCTGGGACCGGGTCGCGCGGCTCGGGGTCGGGTCGGGGTTCCGCCTCATGGCCCGGCCACTCGCGCTGTGTGACGATTGAGCCACGATGAGCGCTGCCACACCCTCCCCGACCGCGTGGGACCACGGGATCAACCCCACGGTCGACCCCGCCGCTGCGCCGGACGTCCGTCGCGCCCACCGGGACACGCAGGAGTCGATCATCGGCGGGGTCGCGGGCGGGCTGGCGATCCACCTGGGGATCCCCGTCCTGTGGGTCCGCGCGGCGTTCGTCCTCCTGACGGCCTTCGGGGGCTTCGGCATCGCGCTGTACGCCGGGCTCTGGATGGTGCTGCCCGCAGCCGACGCCCACTTCGACCAGTCCACGCCGGGGCTGGAGAGCGCGACCCGCACGGGCAAGCGCCCCGGCCGGGTGCGCCGCCTCACCGACGTCGGACCCGCGATCGCGCTGGGCTGCCTGGGCTTCGGCCTGGTCATCGCCGTCCAGTCCGTGCTCGGCGCCGGCGCCGTGTTCTGGCCGCTGGTCATCGCCGCAGTCGGCATCGCGCTGCTCTGGCGCCAGGCCGACGAGGCGCAGCGCGAGAGGTGGATCGACTCCAGCGGCCGCATCGACCCGGTGAAGGCCGTCTTCGGGCGCGGCGGGTGGGCGTCGTACGCACGGGTGGCGGCCGGTTTCGGGCTGATCATCGGTGCGCTCGTCGTCTTCTCGCTGCGCAACAACTCGATCGGCGACGCCCGTGACGTCGCGATCGCCGGTGTCCTCGGCATCGGGGGACTGGCCGTCGTGGTCGGCCCGTGGGTCTATCGGCTCGCGTCGGACCTCACGGCCGAACGGGCCGAGCGTGTCCGCACCCAGGAGCGCGCCGACCTGGCCGCGCACCTGCACGACTCGGTGCTGCAGACGCTGGCGCTGATCCAGAAGAACTCCCACGACGGCGCCACTGTCGCGCGGCTCGCCCGCTCGCAGGAGCGCGACCTGCGTGCCTGGCTCTACGCCGGCGAGGCCGCCGACGAGAGCACGCTCGCGTCGGCGCTGCGTGGGGTCGGCGCGGCCGTCGAGGACACCCACGGCGTCTCGGTGGACGTCGTCACCGTCGGAGACTGCGACTTCGTCGAGGCGTTGCGACCGATCGTCAACGCGGCGCGCGAAGCGGTCACCAACGCCGCCAAGCACGCCGGCACCGGCAAGGTGGACGTGTACGCCGAGGTCGGCGCCGACGCGGTCGACATCTTCGTCCGCGACCGCGGCGACGGCTTCGACATGGCGAGCATCGCCGAGGACCGCTACGGCGTCCGGCACAGCATCCTCGACCGGATGGAGCGGCACGGCGGCAGCGCCGAGATCCGTTCCGAGCCCGGCGACGGCACCGAGGTGCGCCTGCACCTGCCCCGATCGATCGAAGAGAGCGAACGATGACCGAGACCCCGACCCCCGCACCCGCCGACGGGCGGGTGAGCGTCGTGATCGTCGACGACCACGCGATGTTCCGAGCCGGCGTACGCGCGGAGCTGGCCGCCGCCGGGGCCGACGCCATCCGTGTGCTGGCCGAGGCCGCCGACGTCGACACCGCGGTGGCCGCGATCGCCGAGCAGCGCCCTCAGGTCGTGCTCCTCGACGTGCACCTTCCCGGGGGCGGCGGCGCCGAGGTCATGCGGCGGCAGCCCTTCCACGACACGCGC
This sequence comes from Nocardioides bigeumensis, assembly GCF_039531755.1. Taxonomy (NCBI): domain Bacteria; kingdom Bacillati; phylum Actinomycetota; class Actinomycetes; order Propionibacteriales; family Nocardioidaceae; genus Nocardioides; species Nocardioides bigeumensis. The sequence goes on along the minus strand of NZ_BAAAQQ010000003.1, from coordinate 29,911 downwards.
TATCTCGCGCTCTCGGTCTCCGACGCGGCCGAGGACGTCATCGGCACCATCCGGGGCGGCGCGCGCGGCTACGTCACCAAGACCATCACCGGACCCGAGCTGGTCTCCGCCATCCAGCGCGTCGCGGGCGGGGACGCGGTGTTCTCACCGCGCCTCGCAGGCTTCGTGCTCGACGCCTTCGCCGGCTCGATCGACGTCGCGGCCGTCGACGAGGACCTCGACCGGCTCACCGAGCGCGAGCGCGAGGTGATGCGGCTGATCGCGCGCGGCTACGCCTACAAGGAGGTCGCGAAGGAGCTCTTCATCTCCATCAAGACCGTCGAGACCCACATGTCCAACGTGCTGCGCAAGCTCCAGCTCTCCTCACGTCACGAGCTCACCCGCTGGGCCTCGGACCGCCGCCTGCTCTGAGTCGCGACGGGGTCACACCCCTAGGGCGGTGGACGACGCCGCCGGTGGCGGGTTGGGTGGAGCGACTGCTCCCCTCGTCTCGGAAAGCGAGCCGGCCCATGACCGTCACGACCGACCAGCCCGAGCGGGAGGACCAGCTCACCCGGTCCATCACCGGCAAGCTCCTCTACTTCTACGTCCTCGGCGACGTCCTCGGCTCCGGGATCTACGTCCTCATCGGCGCGGTGGCCGGCGCGGTCGGCGGTGCCTTCTTCGTGGCGTTCGCCGCGGGTGTCACCGTCGCGACGCTGACCGGTCTGGCGTACGCGGAGCTGGTGACGAAGTACCCCCAGGCCGCGGGGGCGGCGCTCTACGTCAACAAGGCCTTCCGCAACAAGGCGCTGACCTTCCTCATCACCATCTCGTTCCTGTCGTCGAGCTTTGCGGCCTCGGGCTCGCTCGCGTCCGGCTTCGCGGCGTACTTCGCGGAGGTCTGGGAGCTGCCGCCGGCGTTGCTGATCACGCTGGTCTTCCTGCTGCTGCTGACCATCCTCAACTTCATCGGCATCACCGAGTCGGTGGTCGTCAACATGTTGATGACCTTCGTCGAGGTGGCGGGACTCATCGTGGTGATGGGCATCGGCGTGTGGTTCGTGGCCGAGGGCGACGCCGACTTCGGCGTGCTGACGGAGTTCTCCGGAGAAGGCAGCCCGATCCTCGCGGTGATCTCTGGTGTGGCGCTCGCGTTCTTCGCCATGACCGGCTTCGAGAACGCCGCCAACGTCGCCGAGGAGACGATCAACCCGAAGAAGACCTTTCCGCGCGCCCTGGTCGGCGGCATGGTCACCGCCGGCGTCATCTACGTCCTGGTGGCGATCGCCGCTGCGCTGACCGTCCCGGTCGACCAGCTCGCCGACTCCGATGCCGCGCTGCTCGAGGTCGTCCAGGCCGGGATCATCCCTGTGGAGGTCGGCGTCATGACGATCCTCTTCGCCATCATCGCGATGATCGCGATCACCAACACGACGCTGGTGTCGGTCGTCACCCAGTCGCGGATCCTCTACGGGATGGCCCGCGAGGACGTCGTGCCCGCGGCGTTCGCCAAGATCCACCCGACCCGGCGCAGCCCGGTCGTCGGGCTCGGCTTCAGCTTCATCGTGGTCGCCGGGCTGCTTCTCGTCGGCACGTTGCTGAACGAGACGGGCGCCGGCATCGACGTCGTCGAACGGCTCGCCACGGTGACGGTCGTCTTCCTGCTCTTCATCTACGCGCTGGTGATCATCTCGGCGCTGAAGCTGCGCGGGCAGGACGAGGACGACGAGACCTACCGTGCCAGCACCCCGCTGCTGTGCGTGGGCCTGGTGGGCAACGTCGTCCTCCTCGGTTACGTCGTGTACGACGACCCCGCCTCGCTGTGGTGGGTCGGTGGGCTCCTGGCCATCGGCGTCGTCCTCTACCTGGTCGAGTCGGTCTTCGGTCGGCGCGACCGACCGCCTGGCGCCGAGCGCGGAGACCCCGTGGCCGGCACGTCTGCGAAGGAGCACTGACCATGCACGTCGTCATCGCCACCGACGGGTCCCGTCAGTCCCTGGCCGCGGCGCGGCACTTCCAGTCCTTCGCCGACCCGGCCAAGGTCACCGGCGTCACCGTCGTCGCCGTCATCCGGCCGCTCGCCGCCGTCGCGTTCGCCGACGAGCTGAGCCCGGCCGACAGGCGGGCGGCGAACGCGGAGACCGGCAGCTTCCGCGACGCCGCCAAGTCGGCGGTCGACGTCATCGCCGACGCGCTCAAGGGATGGGGACCGAAGGTGCGGACCAAGGTCCGCAGCGGATCCCCGGCCAGCGAGATCATCAAGGAGGCCGCGCAGACCGACGCCGGGCTCGTCGTCGTCTCCGCCGGCAACCGGGGCCTCACCGAGACCGTCCTCGTCGGCAGCACCGCCCAGCGCGTCCAGCACTACGCGCCCTGCCCCGTGCTCGTCGTACGAGGAAGGGCGCGCCGCACGCGCTAGGCGGTCCGCGCCGCCCCCGCCGTCGGTCAGGGGCTGTGAGCAGCGCGACGCACCGGGGGTGGTCGCGCGTAGGGTTGAGACCGACATGACGAGTGACACCGCCAGCACGCTGCCTGGACTCGAGTTCGCCGAGCAGGAGCGCACCGAGCGGGGTGGCCCGACCCGCGACGAGCTCCTCGGAGGTCTCAACCCGCCGCAGCAGGCCGCCGTCATGCACGCGGGCGCCCCGCTGCTCGTCGTCGCCGGCGCCGGCTCCGGCAAGACCCGGGTGCTCACCCGGCGGATCGCCTGGTTGATCTCCGAGCGCAAGGCCCACCCCGGCTCGATCCTGGCGATCACTTTCACCAACAAGGCCGCCAACGAGATGAAGCAGCGCGTGGAGGCGCTGGTCGGCAAGCGCGCCCGCATCATGTGGGTCAGCACCTTCCACTCCGCCTGCGTGCGCATCCTCCGCAAGGAGATCGCCAACTTCGGCTACAAGTCCAACTTCTCCATCTACGACGCCGCCGACTCCAAGCGCCTCATGACGCTCGTGCTCAAGGACCTCGACCTCGACCCGCGGCGCTACCAGCCCGGCGCGGTGCTCAACTGGGTCTCCGACCGCAAGAACGACCTCGTCGACTTCGAGGCGGCGGCCGAGGACACGCACAACAAGTTCGAGGAGGCGTACGCCGCGGCGTACGCCAGCTACCAACGGCGGCTGCGCGAGGCCAACGCCCTCGACTTCGACGACCTGATCATGACCACGGTGCATCTCTTCCAGCAGTTCCCCGAGGTGCGCGAGACCTACCGTCGGCGCTTCCGACACGTCCTCGTCGACGAGTACCAGGACACCAACCACGCGCAGTACGCGTTGATCCACCAGCTGTGTGCCGACTCCATGGAAGAGGTCTCGTCGGTCTCGCCCGCGGCAGGGGAGGAGCCCGAGGACCGGGTCGCGCCGGCCGAGCTGATGGTCGTGGGCGACGCCGACCAGTCGATCTACGCCTTCCGCGGCGCCAACATCCGCAACATCCTCGACTTCGAGCAGGACTTCCCGAACGCCACCTCGATCCTGCTGGAGCAGAACTACCGCTCCACCCAGACCATCCTCAACGCCGCCAACGCCGTCATCGGGCACAACAAGGGCCGCAAGCCCAAGCGGCTGTGGTCCGACGCGGGCGATGGCGCCGCGATCGTCGGCTACGTCGCCGACGACGAGCGCGACGAGGCGAGGTTCGTCTCCGAGGAGATCGACAAGCTCACCGACGACGGCGCGGCCAAGCCCGCCGACGTGGCGGTGTTCTACCGCACCAACGCGCAGTCGCGTGTGTTCGAGGAGGTGTTCATCCGCGTCGGCATGCCCTACAAGGTCGTCGGCGGGGTGCGTTTCTACGAGCGCCGGGAGGTGCGCGACGCGCTGGCCTACCTGCGGATGCTGGTCAACCCGGCCGACGAGATCTCGCTGCGCCGGATCCTCAACACGCCGCGCCGGGGCATCGGCGACCGCGCCGAGGAGGCGGTCCAGAAGTTCGGCGAGCGTGAGCGGATCACCTTCTGGGAGGCCCTGCAGCGCGCCGACGAGGCGCCGGGTCTCGCCACCCGGTCGCTGCGCAACATCCAGGGCTTCGTCGGCCTGGTCCAGGAGCTCCAGTCGATGGTCGACGCCGGCGAGCGCGCCGACGTGATCTTGGAGTCGACGCTCGAGCGCACCGGCTACCTCGCCGAGCTCGAGGCGTCCGACGACCCGCAGGACGGCACCCGCGTGGAGAACCTCGGGGAGCTCGTCGCCGTGGCGCGCGAGTTCTCCGACGACCCGGTGGCCGGGCCGTCCGCCGACCCTGCCGACGTCGACGCCGGCGTGGTCGCCCCCGGGCTCGGCGACTTCCTCGAGCGGGTGGCGCTGGTCGCCGATGCGGACCAGATCCCCGACGCCCCCGAGGGCGACGACACCGGCGTCGTCACGCTGATGACGCTGCACACCGCCAAGGGACTGGAGTTCCCCGTCGTCTTCCTGACCGGCCTCGAGGACGGGGTCTTCCCGCACTCGCGCTCGTTGGGCGACCAGCCCGAGCTCGAGGAGGAGCGCCGGCTGGCCTACGTCGGCGTCACCCGGGCCCAGCAGCGGCTCTACGTCACCCGCGCTCTGGTGCGGTCGGCCTGGGGAGCGCCCGCGCACAACCCGGCGTCGCGGTTCCTGTCCGAGCTGCCCGACGAGCTCGTCGACTGGCGGCGCACGGCGGCCGCGCAGACCTCTTGGGGCAGGCAGGACTGGTCGAGCGCCTCAGCGGCGTCCTCCGGCCTGGGTTCGCCCACCGACGTCGGTCGGCGCAACTTCTCCGCAGCGGCGGCCCGCGCGGATGCGGCGGCCAAGGCCAAGCCGGCCCGCGAGGTGCCGAGCCTCGACCCGGGCGACCGCGTGCTGCACGACTCGTTCGGCATGGGCACGGTCGTCGCCGTGGAGGGCGTGGCCGACAAGTCCGTCGCCTCGATCGACTTCGGCTCCGAGGGCGTCAAGCGGCTGCTGCTGAGGTATGCCCCCGTGGAGAAGCTCTAGCGGCTATCCGTCTGGTCGGGCTGTGCGGCCCCTGAGGAGCGAGCGCAGCGCCTACAGCGCGATCCCGTGCACGAGGAAGGCCTCGTAGGGGTCGACCGGGTCGCCGCCGCCGGGGCGGACCTCGATGTGCAGGTGCGGGCCGGTGCTGTTGCCGGTGGACCCGACGGTGCCGATCACCTCGCCGCCGGTGACCGCGTCACCGACGCTGACCAGGAAGCTGGTCTGGTGGCAGTACCAGATCTCGGTGCCGTCATCGAGGGTGACCACGGTCTTGTTGCCGTAGGAGCCGTCGTAGCCGACCTCGGTCACCACGCCGTTGGCGACGTTCTTGATCGGCGTGCCGATCGGGGCCGACAGGTCCTGCCCGGTGTGCAGGTGGGACCAGAGATAGCTGGAGGCACCGAAGCCGGCGCTCATGCCGTAGGAGTCGAGCGGCACGACCCATGCGTTGAGCGCGATCTTGGCCGCCTGCTTCTCCGCCTGCTGGGCGAACTGGGCCAGCGTCGCGTCGCGCTGCTCGGCGACGTTCTCTGCCTCGGCCACGAGCTCGGCGTCGACGGTCTCACCGAGGGCATCGCGCGAGGAGTCGCGAGAGACGGTCTGGCTGCGGCCGGTCAAGAGGTTGCTGCTGCCGCTGGCGCTGCTGCCGGAGAGGGCGCTGGCCGGGCTGAACGCGATCTGGTCGCCCGCGCTCGCGGTGACCGGCGCCTGGACGGCGGACAGGGCGCCGATGGCGGCGATGGCGACGGTGGCCACGCCGGCGAGGACCGGCACCGAGGGCAGTCCCGAGACGAGGGGCTTCTTGGCGGTCGCCTTGCGGCGGCCACCGGCCGCCGGCACGGCGGCTGCGGCACGGCGAGGGGAGGTCGCGCGGGCTCGGGGCGACGCCAGGTCGGGCGCCGAGGTGCGGATCCGGTCGGCGACCTCGCGGCGTGCGGGGGCCGGAGCCTCGGCGGCCGCGCGACCCGCGGCGCGCTTGCCGGCGCCTGGGTAGGTCGTCGGGGCAGCCGAGGGTGGGGTCTCCGAGGTGCTGCGGCGCGGGCTGCGCCGATCTGCCCGGTGGTCACCCATCGAAAGAAAAATCCCTCACTGCTGGTTTGAGAGCTGTCCTGGCGGGGCACACTGCACGGAGCACCAGCCGCCGGGGCGAGCCCACACTGTAACGGAATGGTCACTGCCCCATGCAATCGGTGCGCGCAATCGGTGCGCCATCGGTGCGTGGATCAGTGGCCCCCGCCAGGATCGCTCACGGATCGATAGGCCCGCTGCGCTTCTCCACACCTCGTGTGGGTTCACGACCGGGTCCCCGGACACGTGCGACTACCCTGCCCCTATGGCAGCCTCCCGCATTCGCATCGTCGTCGGCAAGCCCGGACTCGATGGACACGACCGCGGCGCCAAGATCGTCGCCCGCGCGCTGCGCGACGCCGGGCACGAGGTGATCTACACCGGGCTGCACCAGACGCCCGAGCAGATCGTCGAGACCGCCATCCAGGAGGACGCCGACCTGATCGGTCTCTCGGTCCTCTCGGGGGCCCACATGACGCTCTTCCGCACGCTGGTCGACCTGCTCGCCCAGCGCGACGCCTCCGACATCGTCGTCTTTGGTGGCGGGATCATCCCCGACGAAGACATCCCGGTCCTGGAGGAGATGGGGGTCGCCAAGGTCTTCACCCCCGGCGCCACCACCACCGACATCACCGGCTGGGTCAGCGAGCACTTCGCCGTCGTCTGACGGCGCCCTCACCAGTTGGCTGCTGCGGTGAGGCAGAACGGGTGCCCAGCCGGGTCGAGCGCCACTGTCCAGGTCTCGCCGGGCTGGTCGTCGGGGACGCTGCCGCCCAGCTCGGTCACGCGGGCGGCGGCCGCCTCGACGTCCTCGCAGGCCAGGTCGAAGTGGAACTGCTTGCTGCCGCGCTCGTTGGGCCAGCCCGGCGGCTCGTGGTCGGCGACCTTGCCCAGGCCCAGCGCGATGCCGCCGGGGCCGGCCAGCATGGCGTAGTCGTCCTCCATCGCCGCCACGTCCCAGCCGAGCAGCTCGGACCAGAAGGCGCCGCTGACGCGGGGGTCGGGGCAGTCGAGGGTGATCATCTTGAGGGTGGGTGCGGTCATGCGCCCCAGCGTGCCCGCCGCCGCCGACAGCCGGCTTGAACGAACCCGACACCGTCCGCACCCGCGACCCGCTCTCCGCGCGGAGCCTGCCCGCTACTAAGGTGCCGAGAGGACAGCCCCCGGACATTCGAGCGACGAAGGACTGGTCGACCAGATGGACTTGATGGAGTACCAGGCGAAGGAGCTCTTCGCCAAGCACGGCGTCCACGTGACTCTCGGGATCGTGGCCACCACTCCCGCCGAGGCCAGGGCGGCCGCCGAGGAGCTCGGCGTCGTCGTCGTCAAGGCGCAGGTGAAGGCGGGCGGCCGCGGCAAGGCAGGCGGCGTCAAGCTCGCGAAGACCCCCGACGAGGCCGAGCAGCACGCCGAGGCGATCCTGGGCATGCAGATCAAGGGCCTGACGGTGAACCGCGTGCTCATCGCTCCCGCCGCCAGCATCGAGGAGGAGTACTACTTCTCCTTCCTGCTCGACCGCTCCAACCGGCAGTACCTCTGCATCGCCAGCGTCGAGGGCGGCGTGGAGATCGAGGAGGTCGCCAAGACCAACCCCGACGCCGTCAAGCAGATCGCGATCGACCCCGGCGCCGGCGTCGACGAGGCCAAGGCCCGCGAGATCGCCACCGAGGCGAAGTTCCCCGAGCCGGTCTTCGAGCAGGCCGTGACGATGATCCAGGCGCTCTACAAGGTGTACGTCGAGGAGGACGCCACGCTCGTCGAGGTCAACCCGCTCGCGCGGCTGTCCGGCGACGTGCTGGAGGCGCTCGACGGCAAGGTCTCGCTCGACGACAACGCCTCGGAGTTCCGGCATCCCGACCACGAGGCGTTCGTCATCCGCGACGAGGAGGACCCGCTCGAGGCGAAGGCCAAGGACAAGGGCCTCAACTACGTCAAGCTCGACGGCCAGGTCGGCATCATCGGCAACGGTGCGGGGCTGGTCATGTCGACGCTCGACGTGGTGGCGTACGCCGGCGAGGCGCACGGCGGCGTGAAGCCCGCCAACTTCCTCGACATCGGCGGCGGTGCGAACGCCCAGGTGATGGCCGACGGTCTCGACGTCATCCTCCACGACCCGCAGGTCAAGAGCGTCTTCGTCAACGTCTTCGGCGGCATCACCGCCTGCGACGAGGTCGCCAACGGCATCAAGGGCGCGCTGGAGATCCTCGGCGACGAGGCCACCAAGCCCCTCGTCGTTCGCCTCGACGGCAACAACGTCGCCGAGGGCCGCCGGATCCTCGACGAGCTGAACCACCCCCTGGTCACCCAGGTGGACACCATGGACGGTGCGGCCGACAAGGCTGCCGAGCTGGCCAATCTCAACCAGCAGAGTGCCTGAGCACGGGAAGCAGAGAGATGTCGATCTACCTCAACAAGGACTCCAAGATCATCGTCCAGGGCATGACGGGCGGGATGGGCTCCAAGCACACCACCCTGATGCTCGACGCGGGCTCTGCCATCGTGGGCGGCGTCAACGCCCGCAAGGCGGGCACCACCGTCGAGCTCGGCGGCCAGGAGCTGCCCGTCTTCGGCAACGTGAAGGAGGCGATGGCCGAGACCGGCGCCGACGTGTCGGTCGTGTTCGTGCCGCCGGCCTTCACCAAGGACGCCTGCATCGAGGCCATCGACGCCGGCATCGGCCTGCTCGTGGTCATCACCGAGGGCGTGCCCGTGCAGGACACGGCCGAGGTGTGGTCCTACCTCGACGGCAGGTCCACGCGCATGATCGGGCCCAACTGCCCCGGCATCATCACGCCGGAGGAGTCGCTGGCCGGCATCACCCCGCACACCATCGCAGGCAAAGGCCCGGTCGGGCTGGTGTCCAAGTCGGGCACGCTGACCTACCAGATGATGTTCGAGCTGCGGGACTTCGGCTTCTCGACCGCCATCGGCATCGGTGGCGACCCGATCGTCGGCACCACCCACATCGACGCGCTCGAGGCGTTCGAGAACGACCCCGAGACCGAGGCGATCGTGATGATCGGCGAGATCGGCGGCGACGCCGAGGAGCGCGCGGCGACGTACATCAGGGACCACGTCACCAAGCCCGTGGTCGGCTACGTCGCCGGCTTCACCGCTCCCGAGGGCAAGACCATGGGCCACGCCGGCGCCATCGTGTCCGGCTCCTCGGGCACCGCCCAGGCCAAGAAGGAGGCCCTCGAGGCGGTCGGCGTGAAGGTCGGCAAGACGCCGTCCGAGACCGCGCAGCTCATGCGGGAGATTCTGGAAGAGCGGGGCGTCCAGGCTCGCTGAGCCGGCTCGAGCGTCAGCCGACGCAGGACTGGTCCCAGAGGGCCAGCTCCAGCGTGGCGACCCGACCACCCTTGAGGTCGAACCGGTAGTAGGCACCCTCGCCGAGATCTGCGACGAGGGACACGCGGTCGCCGGTGGCGTCGGGGTAGGCGTCGCGCACCTCGGCGTACGTCGCGCCCACCTCCACGCCCTCGGCGGTGATGAACCGTTGGTCCGACGACGCGAGGCTGACGACGCCCCGGTCGGGGTCCACGACACCGGTCAGGTGCGGCAGGGATTCCGGCTCCCAGGTGAAGCTCACGCACCGGCCGGAGTCGTCCAGGGTGGTGGCCTGCTTGCGGACCGCGCGGAGCTGCATCCCCATGACGAACGGGCCGGCCTGCCCGTGCGACATCGCCAGGTACTCCGGCTCCGAGGGGCCACCGCCGCAGCCGTCCTCGGTGAAGACGCACATCGCCGGGGTGATCTTGAGCGTCACCTCGGTCACCGTGTCGCCTGCGCCGTCGAGCGACGCTTCGGAGAACTCACCCCTGAGCGCCACCGCGAGCACCGCCCTGCCGACGCGGGTGAACTGCACGGGACCGCCGCCCAGCCCCCGGGTGTAGTAGTCGGCCCAGGTGACGGTGTCGTAGCCGGTGTCGGCCTGGATCGGGACGTTCACCAGTCGCCCCCCGCCGTCCACCGGCTGCGAGCAGTCTGTGGAGATGCGGGCCCGCAGCATCGTGATCTGCTCGGCCGCCTCGTCGGCGGTGGGGTAGACGCGGAGCTCGCGGATGTCGGCGTACTCCGGCCCCGTCGCCGTCGAGGCCAGCCGCTCGGCAGGGTCGTCGGCGAAGATCGGTGCGCCGCACAGGGTCAGCTCGTCGAGCCCCGTCTCGTCGGGAGAGGGGCCGCGCTTCTCGCCGCCGTCGCCCTCCATGGCGACCTGGTCGACGTCGAGCGGGAAGTCCGCGGGGATTGCCCCGGGGTTGGCCCCGGGGTTGGCCTCGGGGTTGGCCCCGGGGTTGGCACTGCCGGTCGGCGGGAGCGCCTCCACGTCGGAGAAGATCGTCATCGCCTCCACCACGGGGACGAGGGTCTGCTCGACCTCCAGAGGTTGCGACAGGCCCGGGTCGGTGACGTGGGTCATCTGGAGGACGACCGCGCTCCCGACCGCGACGAGGTGGTAGAAGGTGTGGTCCTGCAGCGACTCCGTCGGCAACCTTCGCTCGCTGAACGCGAAGGACGCCTCACCCGTGTCGAACGGCACCGGGTCGTTGCGCAGCCGGGTTCCGTCGGACCAGCTGTCGCGGGGGCACCCGACCACCGCCGCCCGCGCGTCGGCGACCACCGCCCGTGCCTCCGCGGACGATGCGTAGACCTGCAGCGTGCGGAGGACTCCAGCAGGGACCTCCGTCACCAAGGAGATGCCGTCGAGGCCGTCTTCCGCCGGCACCAACGCGTCGCAGAGACCGATCGAGGTCATGGCCTCGGGCGAGCGGTCGATCTGCGGCTCGCCGGGCAGGCCGGCACCGAGAGGGAAGTCGGCCGGGATCAGTCCGCCCTCCTCGGACCCGGGTGTGGCCGACGGTGACGTCGTGGCGGGCGCAGGCGCCGGCAGTACCTGGTCACCGGGGGAGCCGATCGCCCCGATCACGCCCGCCACGAGGGCCACGGAAGCGGCGGCGCCGAGCACGGCGAGCGTCGCACGCCGCCGGCGCAGCCGGTCCCCACGGGCGCGGATCTCCGCCGCCGGGAGGGGCCGGACCGCAACGTCGCGCAGGTCGTCGAACGGGTCGTGGGTCTCAGGCATGACTGGTCCCTTCCTCGAGCAGCAGCGCGAGGGCCGCGCGGCCGCGGGAGAGCCGGGCCTTGACGGTGCCGACGGGGGTGCCCTCGTGGCGGGCGATGTCGGCGACCGGCAGGTCGGCGAGGTGGTGGAGGACCAGCGCGCGGCGCTGCTCCTCGGGGAGCTGGCGGAGCGCGGCGACCACGGCGACGTGGTCAGGGCCCAGGGCCGCGGTCTCCAGCCGCGGCGCGAGGGCCCGGTCGGGATCGCGCCGGCCGCGGACGATCCGACGCCAGCGGGAGACGGCGACGCGGTAGGCGGTGGTGCGGACCCACGCTTCCGGGTGCTCGATCGTCGAGAGCCGGCGCCGGTGCGACCAGGCCCTCACGAACGCCTCCTGGACGCAGTCGCGTGCCTCCTCGAGATCGCCGGTGAGGGCGTAGACCTGCGCGGTCAGGCGGCGGAACGACGCGTCGTAGAGCTCGTCGAACTCCTGCTCGTCCACGCTCACCTCTCTCGTCGGTCACCAGGATTACGCCTGAGCGTCCGGAGAGGTTGCACGCGCGGCGCAACCGGCGCGAGTCAGATGCCGCCGGATCCCGGCTCCGGCATCCGGCGGAGCCGGTCGAGCGCACGCTCCGAGAGCGCGAGGAACGCACCGGGACGCATCCGGACCTTCTGGGTCGGGATGAACCCGAGCTGGGAGACGGCCGTGCCGTTGCGCAGCACGGCCATCAGGTAGTGCACCGACCTCTGGTCGGTGATCTCGGTGGTGAGGTGCCACACGGTGATGTCCTCGGTATCGGACGAGCGGTTCTCGACGCGGGTGACGCTGGTGCCGAGCCGCTTCTCGACGCACACCGCGATCCGGTCGCGCACGGCGTCGATCCACTCCTGCGCGCGCTTGCGCGGCAGCGTGCCGACGGTCTGCGTGATGCCGAACTCGGCCGGCAGCGTCGCGTTCGGGATCACGAACGAGCGGGTGAGCGCGTTGCTCATGTCGTCGACGGCGAAACGGGCCCGTGCGCAACCGCTGGCGGCGTAGTTGGCGACCGCCTTGCGCACCTGGGTGCCGACCCAGGGCTTGCTCACCACCGTGACCGGCGGCAGGTCCACCTCGCTGATCATGCCGGGGGCGTCGCCGATCGCGAGGGGGGCGATGTCGCTGATCTTGGGCGGGCCGGCGCAGGTGCCCGTGCCGGGGCTGCCGCAGAGCGCGTTGACCGCCGCGGCCAGCAGCTGGGCGGGTGCCTCGCGGTCGATGGAGTCGAGGCCCTTGCTCCGGCTGAGCGTCGTGGTGACGACGTGGCCGGTGCGCGCCACACCCACGACGAGGGTGCTGACGGGGGCCTTCCACGAGCGCAGCACGAAGAGGTCTGCCTGGTCGCCCACGTGGTCCAGCGCGGCGGTGCTGAGCAGCTGCATCCGCTGGTCCATGCAGCCGGCGTACCAGGCCGCTGAGGTGCGGAAGGCCCGCTTGGCGGCCGTCTCGCTGACCGAGAGCTCGGAGATCTGGAGGGCGGTCAGGTCGGGCTTCTTCTTCTCCGGCTCGGTCCCGAAACGGCGGACGAAGGCCTGACCGCCCTCCGGGTCCGCGAAGCGCCCCTGCCGGCAAGGGGCGAGCGTGCCCTCCGCGCCGGCGGTGAGCTCGCTGGTGCGCTCCTCGAACCAGGTCCGGTCCGGAGCCAGCCGGGTCACCTGGTCGGCGCCGAGCAGGTCGTCGCTGGTCAGCTCCGCCGAGGGGGCCGAGACCGGACTCGGCGACGCGAGGGTCTGCTGCTGCGCCGGGTCGGTCAGGGTCGGCCGCACCGTGCCGCCCTGGGTGACCACGAACCCGCTGATGGCGAGCGCCGCGACGGTGCCGAGCACCCCCAGTGAGGTGTGGGTACGCCGCCGGGCGGCACCGGCCCGGCGGATGATCGTGGCGCGCGGCCAGCGCGCCCCGGCCACCTGGGTCCGCAAGGGCTCGAAGGTCTCGCGCACCTGCGTCGACTCGACGTCGCGGAGCAGCGCGTAGCGGGCCGTGGCTGTCTGGAGCTCACGCTCGGCCTCGTCGCGCGGCAGACCTGCCTCGCGGGCGATCTCGGCCAGCGAGCCCGTGGTGAGCGTCGTCAGCAGCAGCATCTTGCGCTGGGCCACGCCGAGCTTGCCGAGGGCGTCGAGCGTGGCGCCGACCTCGGGGTCGAGGCTCTTGTCGCGGTGCCAGACGCGCGCGGTGTGGCGACGCTGGGCGTGGGCCCACGCATGCGGTCGCACCGACGTCTCGGGGTCCTCGATGCGCGAGACCTTGCGCCAGTGGTGCCAGGCCACGATGAAGGCGTCGCGGACAGCGGCGCGCGCAGCCGGCAGGTCGCCGGTCAGTGCGTAGGCCTGCAGCAGCAGTCGCTCACGCGCGTCCTTGTAGAACGCGTCGAAGTCCTCCGGCGCCCGCATCCGTCCAAAGTTACGTGAGGGCAGGCGGGTGTCGCACATCGGCGTGGGACCGCTGCGGCCGCGCGGCTGCGGGCGATGATGAGGCGGTCATGACGGCCCTCCTTCCTTCCCAGACCACCCGGGGGGCGTGGCGGTCCGCCCCCCGCGACCCTGCGCACGACCCCCGTCACCGGCGGCCACTGGTGCTGCTCGCCACTCTGGGCGGCATCGTCGCCGCCGGGTCGACGCTGGTCGTCTGCATGGCGGTCGGGATGGTCGGCTGGTTCCTGACCGATGCGGGCACGCATGGTCAACCGCGCGACGGGCTGCGCGCGGGCGCTCTCGGCTGGCTGGCCGCGCACGGTTCCGGGCTCCAGGTCCAGGGGGTGCTGATCTCGGCGGTGCCGCTCGGGATCACCCTGGTCTGCGCGTTGACCACCTGGCGGGTGGCCCACAAGGTCGGCGACTCGGTCTCCGGTCATGGGCCCGACGCCGACCGCATCCTCGACGGGGAGCGGGACTGGACGGTGCCGACCGCTGCCGCCCTTTTCACCGCCGGCTACGTCGTGGTGACCGTGCTTGCCGCGTCCCTGGCCTCGACTCCGGGCCCGCGCCCTTCGACCGCTGCGGCAGTGGTGTGGTCACTCGGCCTGGTCCTGCTCTTCGGCGTGCCTGCTCTCGCGGTCGGCTCGGGCCGGGCCGCCATCTGGGCGAACCGACTGCCTGCCGGCGTACCTCCTGTGCTGGCGGCGGCGTGGTCGGTGCTGCGCACCTACGCGTCGGTCTGCCTCGGCACGCTGCTGGCCGCTCTCGCTCTCGACCTCGGCACCGGCTTGAACGTGCTCTCCCAGCTCGGCCTGGACGCCAAGGGGTCGGGGCTGTACGCCGCCTCGGCGCTGCTCGTGCTGCCCAACGCCACGCTCTTCGCCGGCGCCTACCTGCTCGGGCCGGGGTTCGCGGTCGGGGCCGGGACGTTGGTGACCCCGACCGCCGTCACCCTCGGGCCGCTGCCGCTGCACCCGCTGCTCGCTGCGCTCCCTGGCACCGGGCCGGTCCCGGTCTGGGCGCCGTTCCTCATCGCCGTCCCGCCGCTGCTCGCCGCCGTCGCTGTCGCCCGGGCGCAGCGACGCCGGCCGGTGCTGCGCTGGGACGAGGCCGCGATCCGCGGCTGCGCCGCCGGGCTGCTGGCCGGGCTGGTCGTGGGCCTGGTGACGGCGCTCGCCGGCGGGTCGGTGGGCCCCGGCCGCATGCAGGTGGTCGCACCGTTCGCGCGGGACGTCCTCGTGCACGCGCTCCCGGCGCTCGGGCTCGGCGGCCTGGTCGGGGCACTGGCCATGACGTGGTGGCAGCGACGGTCGCTCGAGCCGGCGGATCCGACCGAGCCGTAGGCTCGCCCCCGTGTTCCGGATCGTCGTCCTCGTGTCCGGGACGGGCACCAACCTCCAGGCCCTGCTCGACGCGGCGGCGGACCCGGCGTACGGCGCCACCGTGGTGGCCGTCGGATCGGACCGTGACGGCACGCTCGGGCAGCAGCGCGCCGAGGCGGCCGGTGTTCCGGTCTTCGTGGTGCGGGTGCCCGACTTCGACTCGCGCCAGGAGTGGGACCGGGCCCTCGCCGACCAGGTGGCGGCCCACGAGCCCGACCTGGTCGTGCTCGCGGGCTTCATGAAGCTGGTGGGCGAGGAGTACCTCCGTCGCTACGGGGGGCGCACCGTGAACACGCACCCGGCCCTGTCGCCGTCCTTCCCCGGGATGCACGGCCCGGCCGACGCGCTGACCTACGGCGTCAAGGTGACCGGCTGCACGCTCTTCTTCGTGGACGGCGGCGTCGACACCGGTCCCATCGTCGACCAGCGGACGGTGCCCGTCGCCGACGACGACACCGTCGAGACCCTGCACGAGCGGATCAAGACCGCAGAGCGGGGGATGCTCGTGGACGCGGTCGGCCGGATGGCGCGCGGCGGCTGGCGGGTCGAGGGCCGCCGGGTGCTGCTCGGAACCGGGCCCGGATAGTCTGACCCGCCGTGAGCGACCCCACCGAGCAGCGCATCCCGATCCGGCGAGCGCTGGTGTCCGTCTACGACAAGTCCGGACTCGACGACCTGGTGCGCGGCCTGCACGACGCCGGGGTGGCGCTGGTCTCGACCGGCGGCTCCGCCGCCCGCATCGACTCGCTGGGGGTGCCGGTGACGCGCGTCGAGGAGCTGACCGGCTTCCCCGAGTGCCTGGACGGGCGGGTCAAGACGCTGCACCCGATGGTGCACGCCGGGATCCTCGCCGACCGGCGGCTCGAGTCCCACCGCGCCCAGCTCGACGAGCTCGGGGTCGACCCGTTCGACCTGGTGGTGAGCAACCTCTACCCCTTCAGCGAGACCGTCGCGTCCGGGGCGAGCGCCGACGAGTGCGTCGAGCAGATCGACATCGGCGGACCGTCGATGGTGCGAGCCGCGGCCAAGAACCACCCGTCGGTGGCGATCGTGACCTCGCCCGCCCGCTACTCCGACGTGCTCGAGGCAGTCGGCGCCGGCGGCTTCTCGCTCGAGCAGCGCCAGCGGTTGGCCGCCGAGGCGTTCGCCCACACCGCGGCGTACGACGTGGCGGTGGCGTCGTGGATGTCGCGCAAGCTCGCCGGCGCCGGGGAGGAGTGGCCGGCCTTCGGAGGGCAGACCTACGCGCTCGGCGCGGTGCTCCGCTACGGCGAGAACGCCCACCAGCCGGCCGCCCTGTACCTCCAGGACGGTGCGGCGCCGAGCCTCGCTCAGGCCGAACAGCTGCACGGCAAGGAGATGTCCTTCAACAACTACGTCGACGCGGCGGCGGCCCACCGCGCGGCGTACGACCACGAGCGCCCCGCCGTGGCGATCATCAAGCACACCAACCCGTGCGGCGTCGCGGTCGGGGCCGACGTCGCCGAGGCACACCGCAAGGCGCACGCGTGCGATCCCGTCTCGGCGTTCGGCGGGGTCATCGCGACCAACGTGGCGGTGTCCGTGGCGATGGCCGAGCAGGTCGCCGAGGTGTTCACCGAGGTGGTGGTGGCGCCGGCGTACG
This sequence comes from Nocardioides bigeumensis, assembly GCF_039531755.1. Classification (NCBI taxonomy): domain Bacteria; kingdom Bacillati; phylum Actinomycetota; class Actinomycetes; order Propionibacteriales; family Nocardioidaceae; genus Nocardioides; species Nocardioides bigeumensis. The sequence goes on along the minus strand of NZ_BAAAQQ010000003.1, from coordinate 13,384 downwards.
ACGACGCGGCGCTCGAGGTGCTGACCCGCAAGAAGAACGTGCGGCTGCTGGTCTGCGCCCCCCCGGCGGGGGACCCGATCGAGCTGCGCCCGATCCCGGGCGGCACGCTGGCCCAGCACGCCGACCGGTTCCAGGCCGAGGGCGACGACCCGGCTTCGTGGCGGCTGGTCAGCGGAGAGCCGGCGAGCGACGACGTCCTCGCCGACCTGGCCTTCGCCTGGCGGGCCTGCCGGGCGGTGAAGTCCAACGCGATCCTGCTCGCCGCCGACGGTGCCTCGGTCGGCGTCGGCATGGGCCAGGTCAACCGGGTCGACTCGGCCCGCCTCGCCGTGACGAGGGCGGGGGAGCGGGCGGCCGGCTCGGTCGCCGCGTCCGACGCGTTCTTCCCCTTCGCCGACGGACTGGAGATCCTGCTCGACGCGGGCGTGCGCGCCGTCGTCCAGCCGGGTGGATCGGTCCGTGACGAGGAGGTCGTCGCGGCCGCCCAGGCCGCCGGCGTGACCATGTACCTCACCGGGACCCGGCACTTCGCCCACTGAGGCCCCGTCCGGATCGACACCGACGCGCCCCCGCAGACGTGGACACCTGCTCGCTTCGTCCGGCGCGGCATGCCAGTATCCGCGCGTGACCGCGCAGACCCTGGACGGCCAGGCAACCCTCAACGAGATCAAGACCGAGCTGGCGGCCCGCGTGGCCGCCCTCAAGGAGAAGGGGATCACCCCCGGACTCGGCACCGTCCTGGTCGGCGACGACCCCGGGTCGCACTGGTACGTCGGCGCGAAGCACCGAGACTGCGCCGCGATCGGCATCGAGTCGATCCGCCGCGACCTGCCCGCCGGCTCCTCGCAGGCCGAGGTCGAGGCGGTGATCGACGAGCTGAACGCCGACCCCGCCTGCACCGGGTTCATCGTCCAGCAGCCGACCGGGCTCGACGAGTTCGCGCTCCTGTCGCGGGTCGACCCCGACAAGGACGTCGACGGCCTGCACCCGGTCAACCTCGGCAAGCTGGTGCTCGGGGAGGACGGCCTGCTGCCCTGCACCCCGGTGGGCTCCATCGAGCTGCTGCGTCGCCACGACGTCCCCATCAACGGCGCCGAGGTCGTCGTCATCGGCCGCGGGCTCACCGTGGGCCGCCCGCTCGGCCTGATCCTGACCCGGCGCAGCGAGAACGCGACGGTCACCCTCTGCCACACCGGCACCCGCGACCTGGCCAAGCACGTGCGTGACGCCGACATCATCGTCGCGGCGGCCGGCGTGCCGGGCATCATCACCGGCGACATGGTCAAGCCGGGCGCGGCCGTGCTCGACGTCGGGGTGTCCCGGGTCGACGGTCAGATCGCGGGCGACGTCGACGCGAGCGTGTGGGACGTGGCGGGCTGGGTCTCACCCAATCCCAAGGGCGTCGGTCCGATGACGCGGGCCATGCTGCTGTCCAACATCGTCGACATCGCCGAGAAGCAGGCGGGGTAGCCTGCCGCACGATGCCCGACGACCCCGCCCAGCTGGAGCCTCCCGAGGACGTGCCCGCCGTCTCCGCCGAGCGGCTGGTGGACGGGCGGCTCCCGGAGCCGTCGGGCGAGGCGGCCGACGAGGCCCCGGAGGACGACGAGGCTCCGCGACGCTATCCGTCCACGATCGGGGGCGCGTTCTACCTCGTGATGCTCGGGGTCGCCGGTCTCGGGCTGATCCTCGTGGTGCTCGACGACTGGCGCACCGGCGTACGTCTCATGGGCGCCTCGCTGGTCTTCGGCGCGGTCGTCCGACTGGTGCTCCCCAGCCGGGACGCCGGCATGCTCTCCGTGCGCTCCAAGGCGCTCGACGCCGTGCTGCTCATCGGGGTGGGCGTGGCGATGTTCGTGCTCGCCGGATCGATCCCCGACCAGCCCGGCTAGGCGGCCGAGCCCTCAGATCAGGCCGAGCTCTCAGATCAGGCCGAGCTCTCTCACCGCGTCGCGCTCCTCGGCGAGCTCGGCGGTCGACGCGTCGATGCGCACCCGCGAGAAGTCGTCGATGTCGAGCCCCTGGACGATGGTCCAGTCGCCGGCGCTCGTGGTGACGGGGAACGACGAGATCAGCCCCTCCGGGACGTCGTAGGAGCCGTCGGAGACGACCGCCATCGACACCCAGTCGTCGGTGGCCGAGCCGAGCAGCCAGTCGCGCGCGGCGTCGATCGTCGCGGATGCCGCCGACGCGGCCGACGACGAGCCACGGGCCTCGATGATCGCAGCGCCGCGCTTGGCCACCGTCGGGATGAAGTCGTTCTCGATCCAGGACTGGTCGTCGACGACCTCGGCAGCGTTGCGGCCACCGACCTCGGCGTGGAAGACGTCGGGGTACTGCGTCGCGGAGTGGTTGCCCCAGATCGTCATGTGCTTGACGTCGGTGACGGGCGCGCCGGTCTTGCGGGCCAGCTGCGAGATCGCCCGGTTGTGGTCGAGGCGGGTCAGCGCCGAGAACCGCTCCTGCGGGATGTCGGGTGCGTTGCTCATCGCGATCAGCGCGTTGGTGTTGGCAGGGTTGCCGGTGACGCCGATGCGGATGTCGTCGGCGGCCACGGAGTTGAGGGCCTTGCCCTGGGCGGTGAAGATCGCGCCGTTGGCCTCCAGCAGGTCGCCGCGCTCCATGCCCGGTCCGCGCGGACGGGCGCCGACGAGGAGCGCCAGGTTCACCCCGTCGAAGATCTTCTCCGGGTCGCTGCCGATCTCGACCCCGGCGAGGCCCGGGAAGGCGCAGTCGTCGAGCTCCATGACGACGCCCTCGAGGGCCTTCAGCGCGGGCTCGATCTCGAGCAGCCGCAGCTCGATCGGCCGGTCCGGCCCGAGCAGGGAGCCGCTGGCCAGGCGGAAGAGGAGGCTGTAGCCGATCTGGCCGGCGGCGCCGGTGACGGCGACCTTCAACGGAGAAGAGCTCATGGGACCGACGCTAGCAGCGGGCCTGCGCGGCCCGAACGGGACCTGTGGGCCATGCTGTGCGCATGCAGCCTGGTCGGGCGTTCGCCGTCGCTCTGGGCCTGCTGGGGCTCGCCCTCTCGGGCGGGTGCGGCAGCGCCGGCGCTCCGGGCACGACCGCGCCCACCGGCGTCGACGGGCTGGTCGTGCCGACCCCGTCGCCGGACCCCGACGACTTCGTCCCTCGCATCGACAACCCCTACCTGCCGCTCGTCCCCGGCTCCACGTGGACCTACGAGTCGAAGAGCAGCACCGGCACCGAGACCATCACGGTGACGGTCACCGACGAGACCAGGACGGTCGCCGGCGTCGAGACCACCGTCGTGCACGACGAGGTGCGCGACGCCCGCGGCAAGCTGGTGGAGGACACCTACGACTGGTTCGCCCAGGACCGCGCAGGCAACGTCTGGTACTTCGGCGAGGACACCACGGCGTACGACGAGGACCCCGACGACCCCGAGGACAGCACGGTCTCGACCGAGGGGTCCTGGGAGGCCGGCGTCGACGGAGCGATGGCCGGCGTGGCCATGCTCGCGGCCCCGCGCATCGGCGACGGCTACCGGCAGGAGTTCCTCGAGGGCGTCGCCGAGGACCGTGCCGAGGTGCTCCGCGTCTCGGTCACCCTCGACCTCGACACCGAGTCCTACGACGACGTCGTGGTCACCTCCGACACCACTCCGCTCGAGCCCGACCTCGAGGAGCGGAAGTACTACGCACCGGGCATCGGGCTCGTCGCGGAGGAGACGGTGCGCGGCGAGAAGGAGCAGGTGCGGCTGGTCACCTACACACCAGCCGCTCCCGCGAGCTAGCCCGCGGTCAGTGCTCCGGGGGTCGCACCTGGGTGCGGCCGTCCTCGCCGTCCGGGTCGTCGGCCTCCGGAGCGGGGGTGCCGTACTGCTGCGGAGGGGCCTCCGGAGCGGCCTCGGTCGCTGCGGGGTACTGCTGCGTCGGGTCCGGCTCCGGCTGGTGGGACTGGTACGGCTCGTAGGACGCAGGATGGGCTGGGTGTCCCTGCTGCGGCTGCTGCCCGTACTGCTGCCCGTACTGCTGGCCGTACTGCTGCTGGGGGTAGCCCTGCTGACCGTAGGGCTGCGCCTGCTGCCCGTGCTGCTGGCCGTGCTGCTGGCCGTACTGCTGCCCGTACTGCTGCTGGGAGTAGCCCTGCTGACCGTAGGGCTGCGCCTGCTGCCCGTACTGCTGCCCGTACTGCTGCTGGTCGTATTGCTGCTGGTCGTACTGGCCCCCGTACTGCTGGTCGTACTGCTGCCCGTACTGCTGCCCGTACTGCTGCTGGTCGTACTGCTGGGGCTGTGGCTGGTGGCCCTGATAGGCCTGCGGGTGCTGCCCGAACGGTGCGCCGCCGGCGTCCGGCTGGTTCCACTGCTGCTGGTACTGGTCGGGCGCGCCATAGCCCGGAACGCCTCCGGCGAAGCCCACCGCGCCCGGACGGCCGAAGCGAAGCCCCGACCCCGGCACCGGCTCGTCGCCACCGAAGAGTGCGGGGTAGAGCAGGCCCGCAACGGCGCCGCCCAGCAACGGCGCGAGGATGAAGAGCCACAGCTGGATGACGGCGTCGCCTCCCGCGAAGAGGCCGACTCCGATCGAGCGGGCGGGGTTGACCGACGTGCCCGTGGCGCCCATCGACGCGAAGTGGATCATCGCGAGCGCGAGGCCGATGGCGAGCGGCGCCATCACCGGGTGCTCGTTGCGGCTGTCGGTGACGGCCAGGATGATCATCAGGAAGACCAGGGTGAGCAGCGTCTCGAGCAGAAAGGCCGCCCACCAGGCGTAGCCGGTGCCGTCGTCGCCGAAGGAGTTCTGCGCGAAGCCGTCGGTGGAGCTGAAGCCCTCGAAGCCGTGCATGAGCACCCACAGCGCCAGGCCCGCACCGACCGCGCCCGCGAGCTGGGCTCCGACGTAGAGCCCGACCTCGCGCCAGGGGAGCCGCCCGCCCATCGCCGCGCCGAGGGTGACGGCGGGGTTGAAGTGACCGCCCGAGATGCGCCCGACGGCGTACACCATCACCACGACGGTGAGGCCGAACGTCAGACCCGTCGCGACGTAGTCGCCACCGCTGACCAGCGCCGCCCCACAGCCGAAGAACACCAGCACGAAGGTGCCGAGCACCTCGGCGCCGAGCTTGTGGGCGTTCGTGGGCGGATTGATGGCCTCGGTGACTGTGCCGCCAACTGCTTCCGTCATCGACCGAGCTCCCCTCACGTGGCGTACGCCCCCGCCGAGGGGGCCCCTGCACTCTAGTAGCGTCGGCGGTGTGAGTGACTCGACGATCGTCTACACCCAGACCGACGAGGCGCCGCTGCTGGCGACGTACTCCTTCCTCCCGATCGTCCGGGCGTACGCCGCCAAGGCCGGCGTGCCCGTCGAGACCCGCGACATCTCGCTGGCCGGCCGGATCATCGCCAAGTTCCCGGACCGGCTGACCGACGACCAGCGCGTCTCCGACGATCTGGACGAGCTGGGACAGCTGGTCGAGCGGAGCGAGGCCAACATCGTGAAGCTGCCCAACATCAGCGCCTCGCTGCCGCAGCTGACGGCGGCGATCAAGGAGCTGCAGGAGCAGGGTTACGACCTGCCCGACTACCCCGAGTCGCCGTCGTCGGACGAGGAGAAGGAGACGCGGGCCAGGTACGACGCCGTGAAGGGCTCTGCGGTCAACCCGGTGCTCCGCGTGGGCAACTCCGACCGCCGCGCGCCTGCGTCCGTGAAGAACTACGCCCGGTCCCACCCGCACTCGATGGGTGCGTGGTCGGCGGACTCCAAGACCAACGTGGCGCACATGGACGCGGACGACTTCCGCAACAACGAGAAGTCGGCCGTCGTCGAGACCGGCGGCGACCTGCGCATCGAGCTGGTCGGCGACGACGGCTCGACCCACGTGCTCAAGGACAAGGTGACGGTCCAGGACGGCGAGGTCGTCGACGCGACGGTCATGCGCGTGGCGGCGCTGCGCGAATTCCTGACCGCCCAGGTGGCGCGGGCCAAGGCCGACGACGTGCTGTTCTCCGTGCACCTGAAGGCCACCATGATGAAGGTGGCCGACCCGATCATCTTCGGCCACGCCGTGCGGGCCTTCTTCCCCGACGTTTTCGCCGAGCACGGCGAGACGCTGGCGAAGGCCGGGCTGTCGCCCAACAACGGTCTCGGCGGCATCCTCGCGGGGATCGACTCGCTGCCCGGTGGTGAGGAGACCAAGGCCGAGATCAAGGCGGCGTTCGAGCGCGGCATCGCCGACGGCCCACGACTGGCCATGGTCGACTCCGACCGCGGGATCACCAACCTGCACGTGCCGTCCGACACGATCGTCGACGCGTCGATGCCGGCGATGATCCGGACCTCGGGCCACATGTGGGGGCCAGACGGCCAGGAGGCCGACACGCTCGCGGTGATCCCCGACTCGTCGTACGCCGGCATCTATCAGGTCGTCATCGACGACTGCCGTGCCCACGGCGCGTACGACCCGACCACCATGGGCACGGTGCCCAACGTCGGCCTGATGGCGCGAGCGGCGGAGGAGTACGGCTCGCACGACAAGACCTTCGAGATCCCCGTGACCGGTTCGGTCCGCGTGGTCGACGGCGACGGGAACGTCGTGCTCGAGCACACGGTGTCGGCCGGAGACATCTGGCGGATGTGCCAGACCAAGGACGAGCCGATCCGCGACTGGGTCAAGCTCGCCGTCACGCGCGCCCGCGCCACCGGCATGCCGGCGATCTTCTGGCTCGACGGCGACCGCGCGCACGACGCCCAGCTCGTCGAGAAGGTGCGCACCTACCTCTCCGACCACGACACCGAGGGTCTCGACCTGCAGATCCTGTCGCCCGAGGAGGCGATCGCCGTCACCCTCGAGCGGATCCGCAAGGGCGAGGACACCATCTCGGTGACGGGCAACGTGCTGCGCGACTACCTCACCGACCTCTTCCCGATCCTCGAGCTCGGTACGTCGGCCAAGATGCTCTCCGTCGTCCCGCTGCTCAACGGCGGCGGGCTCTTCGAGACCGGCGCCGGCGGCTCCGCGCCCAAGCACGTGCAGCAGCTGCTCAAGGAGAACTACCTGCGCTGGGACAGCCTTGGTGAGTTCCTGGCATTGGCGGCCAGCCTCGAGCACTACGCGGACGCGACCGGCAACTCGGGCGCGAAGGTGCTCGGCGACGCGCTCGACCGGGCCACCGAGACGTTCCTCAACGAGGACAGGTCGCCCGCGCGCAAGGTGGGCCAGCTCGACAACCGGGGCTCGCACTTCTACCTCGCCCTCTACTGGGCAGAGGAGCTGGCGAAGCAGACCGACGACCCCGACCTGGCCACGGCCTTCTCGGGCTTGGCCGAGACCCTGCGTGCGCAGGAGCAGACGATCGCCGCCGAGCTGATCGGCGTGCAGGGCTCACCGGTCGACGTGGGCGGCTACTACCGACCCGACCCCGAGAAGGCCTCGGCCGTGATGCGGCCGTCGGTGACCTTCAACGACGCGCTCGCGGCTCTCTAGCCCGACCGAACGGGGACGTCGTGCGCGTGCTGCTGCGGTGGCTCGGCGTGCTGGTGCTCGCGAGCGCCGCCGCCCGCTGGCCGGGGTCGGTGGGCCGCGCGGTCAGCGCGGCGTCCCTGGTCGTCGCCAACCTGCTGCCCGTGTGGGCCGTGGTCGAGGGCACGTTGTCGCTGGGCGACGTCTTCCTCATCTACTGGTACGAGAACCTCGTCATCTGGGCGTGCACCGTGGTCAAGCTGCGCACCGTCGAGGACGGGCGCACCCACTCGATGGCGACGATGAACGGCGCGCTCATGCCGCCCAAGTTCGACGCCACGTTCTTCGCGCTGCACTACGGGATCTTCACCGCCGTGCACGGCGTCTTCACGATCATCATCGTGGTGATGACCGGCGTCTCCGGCTCGTGGTGGGCGCTGGCCCTGACGATGGCCGCGATCACGGCGAGCCACCTGGTGTCGCTCGCCGTCAACTGGTTCGGCAACGACGAGCGGCTGCACACCCGGGCCGGGGTCGTGATGTTCGTGCCCTACCCGCGGATGATCGTGCTGCACATCGGCGTGATCCTCGGCTTCATGTTCGCCCTCGACGGCACGGCCGCCTTCGGCAACGGCACCTACGACCCGGAGGTGGCGGGCGTCGCGATCCTCTGCGGGCTGAAGATGCTCGTCGACCTCGGGCTGCACCTCACCGAGCGGTGGATCTACGCGCGCGGGGCGAGCACCACCGGTGGTCGAGCAGCCAGCGCAGCGAGCGGATAGACCAGACCGCCCCGAGGAATAGGCACATCCCGCTGCGCGGTTGGACGATGGGTGCAGATGACTGCGACAGCCCCCGCCCCGACTCAGCCTGCCGTCACGCCCTCGCACTTCGGCCTCGCCGTGCTCGCGCTCGCGACCGGCGGCTTCGCCATCGGCACGACCGAGTTCGTGACGATGGGGGTGCTTCCCCAGATCGCCGACGGCGTCGAGGTGTCCATCCCGTCGGCCGGGCACCTGATCTCCTCCTACGCGCTCGGCGTCGTGATCGGCGCCCCCGTGCTGGCCTACTTCGGCGCCCGGCTGCCGCGCCGGGGGCTGCTGATCGGGCTGATGGCGGCGTACGCCCTCTTCAACGCGCTGAGCGCCGTCTCGACGAGCTTCGAGATGCTCTTCGTCTTCCGGTTCCTGGACGGGCTGCCGCACGGCATCTACTTCGGCGTCGCGTCCCTGGTCGCCGCGAGCATGGCGTCGCCCGAGCGGAAGGGCAGGGCGGTCGCCTCGGTGATGCTCGGGCTGTCCGTCGCCAACGTCGTCGGGGTCCCCGCCGCCACCTGGCTGGGTCAGCAGGTCGGCTGGCGTGCGGTGTTCCTCCTCGTCGCCGTGATGGCCGTGGTCACGGTCGTGATGACGGTGCTCTTCGTCCCGTCGGTGCCCGGCGACCCCGACGCCAAGGGGCGTCGGGAGCTCGCTGCCTTCACCAAGTCACAGGTCTGGCTCACGCTGGCGATCGGCGCGATCGGCTTCGGCGGGATGTTCGCGCTGATGAGCTACATCGCCAAGACGGTGACCGAGACGGGTGGCCTGCACGAGTCGGCGGTGCCGGTCTTCCTGCTCGCCTTCGGTCTCGGGATGGTCTTCGGCACGTGGGTCGCCGGAGAGCTGGCCCGCTGGTCGATCCTGAAGTCCCTCGTGGTCGGCTCGCTCGGCATGGCCGCGGCGCTGCTCGGGTACGCCGCCCTCGCGCCCTTCGGCTGGGCGGCCCTCCCGATGGCGTTCCTCGTCACCTCGCTCGGCTCGGTGCTGGTGGTCAACCTGCAGCTGCGGCTCATGGACGTGGCCGGCGAGGCCCAGACCCTCGGGGCGGCGATGAACCACGCGTCGCTCAACGTCGCCAACGCCTTGGGTGCCTGGCTCGGCGGACTGGTCATCGCAGCGGGCTACGGCTACCGCGCACCGGCGCTGGTCGGCGTCGGCCTCTCGCTCGCAGGCTTCGTGGTGCTGCTGATCTCCGGCTGGCTGGCGCTGCGCCGGGCCGCCCAGTCCGTGAGCCAGTCTGTGGGCCAGTCTGTTGAGCCGGTCCGTTGAGCCAGTCTGTCGAGCCGGTCTCCTGAGCCAGTCCGTTGAGCCAGTCTCCTGAGCCAGGTGCCTGAGCCGGCTCAGAACCTGTTGCTGAACGTGATGTAGGCGACGAGCCCGGGCAGGGCCAGGAGGGGCAGCCACAGCAGCATGCTGGTCTGCTTCTGGACGCGCGCGGAGACGGCCATCACGAAGGCCGCCATGGCGATGCAGACGGCGATGAGGAGCGCCAGCCCCAGGATCAGGTGCATCCACGACCCGTCGTCGGCGATGGCGCTGCCGGCCAGCGACGCGACCGTGAGGACAGCGAAGACGGCGAACAGGACGGCACCGAGGACGATCGACCAACGGGCGGCGCGGGCGCCCGGCACCCCCTCGGGAGCGAGGTCGTCGGCGTACAGGTCGCGTGCCATGGGATCACCTGGGATCGAGTTCTGGATGGGTCTCTCCCCACTGTCCTCCTGTGCGCCCGAATCGCAGCATCGGCGCGAGCTCGCCGACACCGGCTGTCAGAGGAAGCTGCCCGACAGGACCGTCCACGCGGTCGGCGCCGTACCGCGGTGGAGGTAGGCGCGGTCCTTCTGGTCGTCCCAACCGTAGGTCAGCGTCGTCCCCGCTTGAGCCACGTGGTTGAGGACGATGCCTGCGCTCGAGACCCCCGCGCCGCTGGCAGGGATCCTGAAGACGCCGTCCTCGCTGGTGGCCACCAGGACGGTGCCCTCGGCATCGACAGCCGCGGAGGTCGCCTGGACCGGCTTCGGGGTCTGCGGCAGGGTGTGCTCCCACGATCGGCCGCCGTCGCGGGAGATGGCGATGTCCATCAAGAAGATCAAGCCGTCCGACTGATCCCCTTGCACGAGCGCGACGACTACGTCCGCGTTGCCGGCGAAGAAGACGTAGCTCGCGTCCTCGGGCACCGAGGTCCCGCCACCTGCCGCTGAGCTGATCCGGTGCTTGTCCTCGTTGTAGGTGACCAGGTCGCCCTCGGCGTTGAGGTACGTCGCGTCGGCCTCCTCCTCCATGGCCACGGGCGCCAGCAGCCCGACGCTGGGGCGGTAGAGGAAGGGCCGCTCGCCGGTCTCGACCTGGATGTCACCGGCGCGCGGCTCGATGACCGCCTGGATCGGGAGGTCGGTGAGCCTCCCTTCAGGGGTGAGGAGGTACGCGCGGTAGGACCGCATCGCGACCCAGCCGCCTGGCACGGCGGTCAGACCGAAGGGGGCCTCGATGATCTGCCCGGTAGTGGTGCCGTCGGCGGTGCGGGTCACGAGCGCGTAGCGCGGGTTGCCGTCGAGCTCACGCCAGATGACGGCGACCGAGCCGTCCAGGCCACCGGCCACCTCGATGCGGTGGGTGCGGTCGTCGGCGATGAGGTTCCGGACCTCCTGAGGCACCGTCCCGACGGCGAGGGCCGGGGAGGGTGAGGGCGTCACGGGAGTCGGGGGTTCCGGCAGCGTGCCGAGCCCGGGGGCCAGCGCGAGCACCGCCGCCACGGCCGCCGCGGCGGCGAGCAACCCGCCCACGACCAGGCGGTTCCGCGGGCGACTCACCTTGCCGGGTCCCGTCTCGGGGACGTCGTACGCCGCGGTGTCGTGCGTCAGCAGCCCCAGATCGACCTCGGGTGGGTCGACATCCCGGGCGTCCCGCACGTCGTTCCTCCTCCTGCGTGGTTGCCTCCAGTGTGACGACTCCACCGCGGGCATGGGCGGTTGCACGCGCACCCTGACTGCTTTGACAGAATCCTCCGCATGCCGCCGCCGACACTCGGGATCGAGACCCAGACCCAGGCCTCCGGCGCCGCGACCAGCTCGGCCCGCCCCCGGGTGCTCTCGGGCATCCAGCCGACGGCCGACTCGTTCCACTTCGGCAACTACCTCGGCGCGCTGCGGCAGTGGGTGGACCTCCAGGCCGACTACGAGCCGTTCTTCTTCATCGCCGACCTGCACGCGATCACCGTTGAGCAGGACCCCAAGGTGCTGCGCGACCGGACGCGTCGCGCCGTCGCCCAGCTGGTCGCCATGGGCATCGACCCGGCGCGGTCGGCGATCTTCGTACAGAGCCAGATACCCGCGCACGCGCAGCTGTCCTGGGTGCTCCAGTGCCTGACCGGCTTCGGTGAGGCGCGCCGGATGACGCAGTTCAAGGACAAGTCGGCCAAGGGCGGCGAGGGCGCCGCCTCGGTCGGCCTGTTCACCTACCCGATCCTCCAGGCGGCCGACATCCTGCTCTACCGCCCGCACTACGTCCCGGTGGGCGAGGACCAGCGCCAACACCTCGAGCTCACCCGTGACCTCGCCCAGCGCTTCAACCACCGCTACAAGAAGACGTTCCGGCTGCCCGAGCCCTACATCCTCAAGGCCACCGCCAAGATCACCGACCTGCAGGACCCGACGGCGAAGATGTCCAAGTCGGCCTCGTCGCCGGCCGGCATCATCGAGCTCCTCGACGAGCCCAAGGCCAGCGCGAAGAAGATCCGCTCTGCCGTGACCGACTCCGGAACCGAGGTGCGCTTCGACCTCGACGAGAAGCCTGGTGTGAGCAACCTCCTCACGATCTTCTCGGCCATGACCGGACGCTCGATCGGCGAGATCGAGGGGGACTACGTCGGCAAGGGGTACGGCGCGTTCAAGGGCGATCTCGCCGAGGCGGTCGTGCAGTTCGTGACACCGTTCCGCGACCGCACCCTCGAGCTGCTCGACGACCGCGAGCACCTCGACGGGATCATCGCCGCCGGGACGGACCGGGCGCGTGCGGTGGCGGAGGCGACCTTGCGCGACGTGCTCGACCGGGTCGGGTTCCTGCCCGCGTCCACCCAGCCCGCGCAGGGCGCAGGCCGCTGATGCCGACCATCGGCGTGGCGCTGTCGATCCCCGAGCCGTGGGGGCAGCAGCTGCAGGACTACCGCGCATCCATCGGCGACGAGACGGCCACGCAGATCCCGACCCACGTCACCCTGGTGCCGCCGATGGCGATCGAGGACGACGCGCTGCTAGCCGTCGAGGAGCACCTCGAGGTCGCCGCGTCCGAGGTCGAAGCCTTCAGGATCAGGCTGCGCGGCACCGGCACCTTCCGTCCGGTCTCGCCCGTGGTCTTCGTGACCCTCGCCGAGGGGATCTCGCACTGCGAGGCCCTGTCCGACGCCGTTCGCCGCGGCCCGCTCGCGGTCGAGCTGGTCTTTCCCTACCACCCGCACGTCACCGTCGCCCACCACCTCGACGACGAGGTCATGGACTCGGCGTTCGAGGAGCTCGCGGGATTCGACTGTGCGTTCGACGTCGACCGTTTCGCCCTCTACGTGCATGACTCCCAGCTGGGCTGGCAGGCCACCCGGGAGTTCCTGCTCGGCTGATCGCGCTCACTTGCCGACCCCGGTTTCGACCGTACTTCGCCCGGGCCGGCGTCGCGGTCGTCGACTGCCCGGGCCCGACGCGGGGGGCCGAGAACGGGGCGGACATCCGGACCGCTGTCGACGTCATGAGCGCTCTGTCGGCATCGACGCGCCATGACGAACTCGTGCTCATGTCGAGCGACGCGGGCTTTGCGCCGCTGCTCCAGGTGGCCAAGCTGCCACGCATAGCCGCCTGCACGATCGATCATGACGGCAGGCCGCTGAACTCCGGGGCGTCACCGACCGCCGCGCAATTTGCCGAGGCTGTCCATCGGAGTGTTGTGGAGCGCTCGAGGGCAGCCGGGCACGAACCAACGCAGGACGAGGAACGCATCCTGACCGCCTGGCTTGGTGTGGGTGAAGTGACCCGTCAAGGGGCATCGTCGTACTTCAGCGGGCCCTCGTCGCTCACGTGCGTCGGTGCATGGTGATGGTGCCGTTGGGGTGGTAGGTGGTCTGGTATCGGGGGTCGTGGATCTTGTGGTGGTGCCAG